>NZ_JBDSFX010000083.1:0-187699 GCF_039919315.1 Dyadobacter sp.
AATTACTTCGATTACGCGATGGGTTCAGTAGAGGAAGCCTGGCACCGGCCGGATCTTACATTGAACTGGTTTAATGCCCTAACCATCAGCAAAAAGCTGTTCGTTACCGCAGATTTTTATATGTTGAAAGGAATAAAAGCGAAAAATTTTGAGAGCGGTGTAGTCACCAAATTGCCCGTCATCACGGACCTGAATTTGAAGATTGACTATCTGTTAACCAAGAACTTCTCTGCTTTTGTGGCCCTCAATAACGTATTGGGGAAAAACTATCAGCGTTACCAATACTACCCGCAGCAGGGGTTAAACTTTATTGGAGGATTATCATTTTCTTTTTAACTTCGCTCAGTTAACGTTAAAATACGCTTCATGATCGCAGTTGAAACCGTCATCCGAAAACTCATTGGTGAATACGAATTCGTCATTATACCTGGGTTTGGAGCCTTATTATCTCATCAGGTTCCAGCCATTTATGATAACAATTCCGGGTTCTTTACACCACCGGCCAAACGACTGGCTTTTAATGAGTATTTGAAACTGGATGATGGTCTGCTGGCCAACTACATTTCGCGTCACGAAGAAATAACACATTCAGATGCAGTAGATTACGTTAAAGTTTACACGGATAGGCTGCGTTCGGGATTAGAATTCAATGGTCGTGCGTTGATAGCGGGCATAGGAGAGTTCAACAAGAATGTGGAGGGAAAATTGGTTTTTGAACCGAAAACTGAAAAGTACTTCAAAGATGAATGGTATGGTTTTCAGAAGGTTAAGGTGAAGCAGTTAGAGAAAAAGGCTGTGATTGCCGCGCTTGAAAACAATTACGTGAACGATGATGCTGTTGAAGTACTTGAACTGGAAGAGGAAACAAGGAAACCGTTCAAGTGGACTAATTGGGCTGCGGCGGCTGCCATTGCAGGACTTCTTTGCGGACTGAGCTTGTTTTTGGTTAACTCCAATGGAGGCGATATTCAAAGTACCCTGAACCCGTTCACGGAATTATTCAGCAGCTTTAAAACTGAAAAAGAAGAACCGAAGAAAGAGCCCGAGGCTGTGGTGGTTATTCCTGAAAGCAAGATAGAAATACAGCCGGTATTGAAGGATTCGGTTGCTGGTGAAGCAGTAGCTGAGGTCAAAGATTCTGCTGGTAGCCATGTACCTGAGGTGCTTCCGACTGTAAATGTGCCTGTGGTCACTGGACCAGCGCCAGCCATGGCGAAGTTTTACGTGATTGCAGGAGCGTTCAAAGGATCGAAGCAAGCGAAAATTCTTTTGGCCGAATTAAAAACCAAAGGGTTTACGGAGGCTTCCATTTTACCCGGCGACAAATTCAGCACGAAGGTTAAAGTTGCCATTAATGGATTTGAAACAGAGACAGATGCTTACCGCGCATCGGCCAAATTGAAAGCAGTGATCGGTGAAGCAGGTTGGGTATTTAAGAGAAGATAGTCAAAACAGGAGCATAAACGAAGAGGAGGCACAATGCTTCCTCTTTTTGTTATATACGATTTTTTTTAAATTTACGTTTTCGAAGGGAAATTAACGCTGAAATAATGATTGAATTACAGGCAGAAGACCGTCAGAGAATCGCCGTATCCTGGGCAATGTCCTTCGGTATTACCATTGCCATGCTTGGGCTATTCTTCATCATCCGGTTGACGAGTTCAGTACCCAAAGTGGCACCAATGGAGCTTTTTGTGGAAGTGAATTACGGTACGAGCAAGGTAGGTAAGGGCGATGTGCAGACCTACAACAAGCCAAATAACAGCAAGGTACGCGAAAATATGAAGGCTGACGCGGACGAAGTGAAGAAGGTAAAGTCGGTAGCGACTCCCAAACCTACACCTCCCACACCGCCTAAAATCGAGTCTCCTAAGCCTGCAAAGACGGTAGCTGAGAAACCAGTTATTGCTACCAAAGCTGAAAGCCCGGTGGAAGCTCCTGAAAAGACAGACGTTAAGAAATCAACGGGCGTGGAGAGCTCTTCCGCTCCGGTGAGCAAGCCAGCGCCCGAAAAAGCGATCAATAAGGACGCATTATTTTCTAAATCTTCCGGAAGCAAGTCAGGAAGTAATGGTACGAATGGTACGAAAACAGGTGTTGGAGGCAACAACAATGGCGATGACGCAGAGGGAGTAGGAGACAAAGGTTCAAAAACCGGTAGTCTTTTTGCCAAGACTTATAAAGGTGAAGGAGGCGGTGGCGGCACGGCTGTCGGGCTGAACCTATCCGGTTGGAGCTGGTCAAGAAGACCGGTTGTAGACGATAATTCGGATGCTACCGGGGATATTACATTCAAAATTACCGTTGATAAAAACGGACGTGTAAAGAGTATCGTAACGCAAAGCACAACTGTGACGGACTACGCTGTCGTCAACAAGTACAAGACCGCAGTGAGAGATCTGACATTTATTTCAAAATCCTCCAATGTTCCGGACGAGTCGGTAGGTACCATTACATTTAAAATACGCTCTCGATAAGTTAAGAATGAATTATCAGGAAACATTAGATTACCTGTACAGCAGATTACCTGTTTTTCAGAATATAGGGGCCCGTGCTTTCAAGCCGGGCCTTCATACTACCCAGGAGCTCTGTAAATCCCTTGGAGACCCTCAAAACACGTACCCAACAATCCATGTAGCCGGTACAAATGGAAAAGGAAGTACCTCTCATATGCTCGCGGCCATTCTTCAGGAAGCGGGTTACAAGGTAGGATTATATACATCACCTCATTTAAAGGACTTTAGAGAAAGAATCCGAGTAGATGGCGTGCCTGTAAGCGAAGATTTCATCATTCAATTTACCGATGGTCAAAAATCTAACATTGATAGATTAAATCCTTCTTTCTTTGAAGTGACTGTTGTAATGGCATTTTCATACTTTTCGGAGTGCGATGTGGATATAGCAGTGATCGAGGTAGGGATGGGCGGGAGGCTTGATTCGACGAATGTGATCACGCCTGTTCTTTCGGTCATCACCAACATCAGTATGGACCATACGCAGTATTTGGGGGACACACTTGGGCTGATTGCATCAGAAAAAGCTGGTATAATAAAGCCAGAGGTTCCAGTAGTTGTGAGCGAGTATCAGGATGAGGAGATCACTCAGGTGCTACTGGAAACGGCCAAAGAGGCGAATGCTCCTATTATTTTCGGTTCTAAGAAATATGATATAGGGAATGCAGGAGTGGAAGCAGGAAAACTATTACTGAATGTTAGTGAGGTAAGTGGTTCAAAACCAAGCCGCGAGCTACGTTTAGACCTGACCGGTTCGTATCAGTTGCATAACCTGGGCGGAGTGCTGGCAGCGGTGGATATTTTAAATGAAAAAGGCTGGAAGATTGAGGATGGAGCGATTCGTGGTGCTTTGGAATCGGTTGTTAAACTGACCGGGCTGAAAGGTCGCTGGCAGCAGCTTGGTATAAACCCACTCATTTATTGCGATACAGCCCATAACACTGCCGGACTTACGGAGACCATTCGTCAATTTGCGGGTATTTCAGAGGGGCGTCAGCGATTTGTCATAGGTTTTGTCGGTGATAAGGACATTACAACGATGTTGGGTTTGTTTCCTGCCGATGCTGAATATTACTTTTGCCAACCGTCCAATATGAGAGCTCTAAATGCAGCAGAACTGAGATCTATGGCTCTGGGATATGGGTTGCTGGGTGAAAGTTATCATAATGTGAATGACGCCTTGAAACAGGCAATTTTGGAATCGGGGCCGGAAGATGCCATCTACGTAGGTGGAAGCACATTTGTGGTAGCGGATCTCGAACAGTTATAGTTGATATTTTATTTAGGAATGGCAAGGAAGAAATTACATCATTACGAATTTAGTGCGAAGGCAGACAATGTGATCGAGGCGGGTAAGACCTTGTATACAGAAGTGAAAGGCCGCTGGAACCAGTTGTATTTTAATAACGAAAACCCGATAGTTGTGGAGCTGGCCTGCGGAAAAGGGGAGTATACGGTGGGATTGGGTAAGGTGTTTCCTGACAAAAACTTTATCGGTATGGACATCAAGGGTGACCGGATCGCGAGAGGAAGCCTGATGGCCATGGAGCAAAACCTGCAAAATGTCGCTTTTTTGAGGGCCGGCATTCAGTATTCTGAAGAGTTTTTTGATAAAGGCGAGTTAAGCGAAATTTGGCTTATCCATCCGGATCCGCAGGTGCGAGAGCGGGATGAAAACAAAAGGCTCACAAATCCTGGTTTTCTAGGGAGATATGCAGATTATCTGCGCAAGGACGGTTTATTTTGCTTGAAAACGGACAGCTCGTTCCTATATGATTACAGTCTGGAAACAATAAGCCAGTCGGGACGTTACAAAGTCCTGGAACATACCGACGATCTTTATACGTCTCATTTGTTGGACGAGCACTTTGGAGTGAAAACACATTACGAGAGTATTTTTACAGCAAAAGGACATACGATCAAATACTTTAAAGCACAGGTTATATAACAAAAGGCCCGTTTTATCAATTGACAAAACGGGCCTTTCTGTATTTGGGACTTACTATTTTGCGATAAGACCTGCGAAATAGTAAACTGTTCTTACCAATTGAGATACGTATGACATCTCGTTGTCGTACCAGCTAACTGTTCTAACGATTTGAGTACCGCCTACTTTCTGAACTCTTGTTTGGGTTGCGTCAAATAATGAACCGTAGCTGATACCAATGATGTCGCTGCTTACGATTTCATCTTCTGTGTAGCCAAAGCTTTCGTTAGAAGCAGCTTTCATGGCAGCATTGATTTCTTCGATACTGGTTTCTTTACCCAAAATAACTGTTAACTCAGTCAATGAGCCAGTAAGTGTTGGTACACGCTGAGCAGAACCGTCCAGTTTACCTTTCAATGAAGGAAGAACCAATCCGATTGCTTTTGCAGCACCTGTACTGTTAGGAACAATGTTCTGTGCGGCAGCTCTCGCTCTTCTCAAATCTCCTTTTGGATGTGGAGAGTCCTGTGTATTCTGATCGTTAGTATAAGCGTGGATGGTAGTCATCAGACCATTTACGATGCCAAATTTCTCTTCCAATACCTGCGCCATTGGAGCAAGGCAGTTGGTTGTACATGAGGCGCCGCTGATAATCGTTTCGGTACCGTCCAGAATGTCATGGTTAACATTGAAAACGATCGTTTTAAGATCACCGGTAGCAGGAGCGGAGATAACAACTTTTTTCGCACCAGCTTTGATGTGTGCGCTGGCTGATTCCTGGCTGGTGAAAAAACCAGTACATTCCAGAACAACGTCTACATCATGCGAGCCCCAGGGAATTTGAGCAGGGTCACGTTGTGCATATATCACGATATTTTCACCATTAACAACTACTGAATTGTCAGTTGATTTAACGTCAGCATCGAAACGGCCTTGTGCAGTATCATATTTAAGCAGGTGTGCTAATACTTTTGGACTGGTCAGATCATTGATGGCAACGATATCGATACCTTCCATGTTGTAAATCTGACGGTAAACAAGGCGACCGATGCGGCCAAATCCATTGATTGCAACTTTAACTTTAGACATATCTTGATTGATTGGTTATTTCAGGCACAATATTAATAAAAATGCACGCGGTTTTAAAGAAATCAGGTAAAAATACAGTTATAAGCTGTCAAACTAGAATAACTACTTATATTAGTAATTTTTGATCAAAATACTAAATTCAATGGATTTTTTGGTTTTGTTTTTACTAATATAAGTAGTTTTATTCTTTTAGTTTATGTTCTTGTATGTCGTCAACCTTATCTATATTTGCTTTCAGCTAGATGATACTTCAGTCTTACTCCAACCATTATAGACAATAGCAGGGTTGATAACATATCTGATTTATTACATCTAAATCGCATTAATAAATTTTTTGTTAATTCTATAACTAACTGAAAATAAGAGAGTTAAATATATCTAATTAATCAATTACTTAAACATGAGTTTCGCAGATCAAATAGAATCTTACTGGACAAACCGGGAACTTTTAAAAGAAGAGTCAGCCAAAAACTTCATCAAAGATATTATAGAAGAAGTAGATAAAGGCAGGATTCGCGTAGCAGAACCACAGGAAGACGGTACCTGGTTAGTGAACGAAGCGCTAAAAAAAGCAATCATTCTTTACTTCCCAATTCAACAAATGCAAATTAGCGAAGTTGGCATTTTTGAATACCACGATAAAATGAAGCTAAAAACCGGCTACGACAAGCTAGGGGTTAGGGTAGTGCCACCAGCGGTAGCAAGATATGGTGCATATATTTCAAAAGGAGTTGTATTAATGCCTTCCTACGTTAACATAGGTGCATATATAGATGAAGGGACCATGGTAGACACCTGGGCAACGGTAGGGAGTTGTGCGCAGATTGGTAAGAACGTTCACCTTAGTGGTGGAGTAGGGATTGGCGGCGTACTGGAACCTGTGCAGGCGTCCCCTGTTATCATTGAAGATGGCGCTTTCATCGGATCCCGCTGTATCGTTGTAGAAGGTGCTCACATTGGAAAAAGAGCTGTTTTAGGTGCTGGTGTGACGATTACAGGTAGTTCGAAGATCATTGATGTAACAGGAAGCGAGCCAGTAGAGTACAAAGGTTTTGTACCGGCCGACTCAGTGGTTATCCCAGGAACATTACCCAAAGTATTTGCTGCCGGTACTTATAACGTTCCCTGTGCACTAATCATTGGTAAGAGAAAACCTAGTACCGATCTGAAAACCTCACTGAACGAAGCATTAAGAGAAAATCACGTAGCGGTTTAGAAAAGTAAATCATATGAAATGTAAAAAAGCGGTACCGTGTGCCGCTTTTTTTGTTTTAGAGCCAAAATTCTGCATAAATATAGATATTTACATTGTTGAATTATCATATAGCTTAGATAATTAACATTAGTAAACTAACATTTGGTTACTTTTATAAACATCTTATTTGTTTACTTATCTACATTATTGTTATATTTGTAAACACAGTGACAATATGCTTTATGGATTTAAGTGAGAAAATTAAACAGATTCTGATTAACAAAAATATCAGCCCATCGCTATTCGCAGATGAAATTGGTATCCAGCGTTCCAGCATGTCTCACATACTGGCTGGGAGAAATAAGCCAAGCCTTGACATTGTACAGAAAATTGTCAAGCGTTACCCTGAGCTTGGGCTATCCTGGATATTGGACGATGAACCATTGCCTGCTCCGATTTTGGCCGCTCCGACCGCCTCTTCAGAATCGCGCCAAAAAAATGTTATGGTCGCCAGTACGGTACAGGAAAATGTCGCGAAACAAAAACCGGAGCCTAAGCCGGAGAAGCGGGTCGATAAGATACTGATTTTTTATTCAGACGGGACTTTTCAGGAGTTCAAACAGGCTTGATTAACGATGTTAACTAATTTGTAATCATTCAGCTAATTGCCTGATTACTTCAAAAGCGTAATTGTGCCCTTCACATCCTGCTCTGCAGTTTTGATGATATATGGATAGCTCCCGGGAGGAACCGGTTCGTTTTGATATGTTCCGTCCCATGGTATGTCATATCCGGCAGAATTGAAGATGACCTGTCCCCAACGATTATAGATTCGCATCTCCACAATCTGGTCTTTGGAGTTATATATCTCGAATGTGTCATTGACGCCGTCGCGATTAGGAGAGAATGCGGTTGGAATGTGCATCTTGTCGATCACAAATACCAGCACGCTCGCCTCGGCCACACATCCATTTTCCGACTGGACGGTCAATTTATATTCCGTCTCCACCATCGGCTGAACCGTTGCATCCATTTGATCAGCTGCGGATACCAGGCCCTGCGGTGGTGACCATTGATAAGCATAAGTCCCTGTCAGCGGGAATATTACCGGTTTCAGGATAGTTCTCGAGCCTTCAACTACTCCTTTTTTCTCGGGAAGCGCAATGGACAACGATTCCTTGCTGACTATAATCGTGTCCTGGCCACTGCATCCTTTCACTTCATTGGTGATTCGCAAGATATAAGTTCCGGCTTCATCGATCGGCAATGTGGGAGAGGTGGCTGCCAGAACAACATTATTCTTGCTCCATTGAACAGCCTGGCTGGTGGTAACATTGCCTCCATTCGCAAGAAGATCTATCGATTCTCCCTCACAAATAACCTCCTTGATCGCTGAAATCACAGCATTGATCGGTGGGGCGAAACGAACATTTACTATAAGTGAACTGGTGTCTCTTGAACATTTGCTGGTGTAGCTCTTCACAACAGCGTACCGCCCGGAGTCCTTCACCATGATACTTGCATTCACCTCGCCCGGAATGTTTGACCCATTCAATTGCCACTGGTACGCCCAGTCGGCTGAGCTTTCGGTTTTCAGTTCAATAGGACTTTCGGGACAAAACGATACGTCGGAAACCACCTGTTCTTCGAGTTTGATAACCGGCTGCTGGGGAAGATCGTCGTTGCAATCGATAACTAGCAACTGAAAATCCCGCCTGATCGACCCGATTTTTTTTCCATTCCGGTACTCTTCGCATTGAATTGCAAATACATACAGACCAATGCGATTGGCATTAACCGTGAGCTGGCCTGTGCTACTAACTTTCAAAGGGCTGGTACCCGGTATCACATTGCCCAAAGAAATGCCCGGCGCCCAGGTAACAAGAGGGTAACTACTTTTAAAAACGTCAGTGCCGTATGGCTGGTTTGGATTAGTAGTACCGCGCATAGGCGTCACCAGCGAGTACCTGAGCTCGTCGCCATCTGCGTCCGTGGCAGCCATACTCATCGAAAATGGTCTGTTGCTACAAATGTACTGGCCATTGGGAGCAACGAATTCTGGTGAAGAATTGGTGACACTTACCGGAGGAAATTCCAGATAAAACACCATTCCATTGTCTCCCGGCTGGGTGATATTGTTGATGTCGTCGTTGCGGCAGCAGCGCTCCCATGCAATGTAATAACCTTCCGGATCGCTGTACCGCTGCGAAGTCAGTGAAACTGTTCCTCTATATATGCCAATAATAGTGCTTAGTGAGCGACTACTGGCACAAGCCTTGTTTTGGTAACTGATCGCCTCGGACCTGATGTAATCCACTGTGATCTGTTGGACAAGGCTGTTGTTCTTTTTGCGATAGATGAAAAGGTCTGCCTTGGAATCTCTGTTTCCGGCCGTGTTCGGGGTAGGGATAATCAGGTTTTTTTGATCCCAAAATTGGAGCAGCGTGATTTCAAAAGTGCCTGCGCCGCCCTTGCGCTGCATTTGAAGTTCCCCACCAACGATATGGTTCGCGGTAACATACAGCGTAAATCCAAATAACAGCGATAGAATAAGTGCTATACGTCGTAAAAAATTCTTCATTGGCTAAATGGCTGGCATTCTTGCACATGCTATAAAATTAATCATTCCTGTTACAAATGCCGGATTATGTTTTCAAAAACTTTGTATGAAGCAAAAGTTAAACAAAATGTGTCTTACATACAATTTTCTCCTTTTACCGGACACAGCAGGACAGTCTGATTTACAAATACGTATACTTTGCCATTATTAAACAATTCAAATCAAAAATTGTACTAATTGAGCAATTCGGTTTTTTGCATATCAATGTTGATATCATAATTAATTACAAATCAACAGCTTATAAAATTAGTATTCAACTAGGTCCTTTTTCTCATGTTTCACCTAAACGCAGTGTATATGGCCCAATAAACAGCAGGCATTGACCCATTAATTCAGTTGTATCACATTTTCAACTACACAATTCCTAAGCTTATGAATCAATCTCGACCATTGAAATTCAGCACCAGCTTGCGATCATTTGGAAAAATAATGCTCGGCCAAGTGTGCTTAACTATGTCAATCGCCACTCTAGCCCAGGCGGAGACAGTCAAACATCTATTACACGATCCGGTAACAATTATTATAGACCGGGCCATTAAAGGAAAAGTTAATGACGACAAAGGACTGGCGCTGCCCGGAGTAAGCGTTGTTCTCAAAGGATCCAGTACCGGAACCGTTACCGACTCGGAAGGTTCTTACACGCTGAACATTCCCGAAGCAGGTACTAATATTTTGGTTTTCTCTTTCGTCGGGTACGTACCAAAAGAGGTTACAGTGGGAAATCAGACTTCTCTGAATATCGAACTGGCCGTGGATACCAAAGCATTGGAAGAGGTTGTGGTGGTAGGATATGGTACCCAGCGCAAGCGCGATATCACCTCCGCCGTTTCCGTTATTAATATTGATGATATTGGTGAAGTTCCTAAATCCAATGTGACCCGTATGATCCAGGGACAAGCACCCGGTGTGATCATCAAGCAAAAAAGCGGAACACCCGGTCAGCAGTTTGAAGTGAAAGTGCGTGGTATCAGCTCGCTGGGTGCAGGTAGCGATCCACTGTACGTAATCGATGGTTTTCCGGTCGGAATTTCAGTTGGACAAAACCTGAACCCGAATGATATTGAAACGATTTCAGTACTGAAAGATGCAGCTTCGACAGCGATCTACGGTGCCCGCGGATCAAATGGTGTGGTTTTGATCACTACCAAATCGGCGAAAGAAGGTAAGACAAGCCTGAATATTTCCTTCGATTATGGTGTGCAGAATATTCCGGAATCCAGAAAAACCAAAGTTTTGAATGGCCCCGATTTCGCACAGTTTTTGAGGGAAGTCTATATCGGCAGGTTTTTGATTAATCCAAAATACATGAGGCTGCCTACCGAAGAAGAGATACCCATCGATTTCCGTAATCCTAAGGATACCAAGTATTCCACCAACTGGTTTGACCTCATCCTGCACAACAATGCGCCTTACAAGGATGTGAATTTGACATTATCTTCCGGAAAAGGCCCGATAAAATCTGTGGTTTCAATGGGATACTATAAAGAAGACGGCTCGCTTCAATACACCGGCTATGACCGTGCTTCAGTACGTACCAATCTATTTGGTGAGGTTAACAAGTTTATCAGTATGGGTATGAATGTAGCTGGTAGCTATTCCAGGTCCAATCTGGCCAGTACGGATGGCCGTAGCGCGTTGGTAGGGTTAACGCTGATCAGCGACCCGCGCCGCCCTGCTTATGATGAAAAAGGGGAACTGATCCCTTACCATAATGGTGTGGGCGATATTTTCGGTTTTCCAAATCCATTATATGTTCTTAAAACAGTAAAACGGAACCGGAACATTGCCGACGTGCTCGCTAACGGATACATTGAACTGAACATTGCGCCTGGCCTGAAATTCCGGTCGTCGGTCAATGCGAAGATCAATTACAACACCTATAAGGAATTTGTACCGTCGACCATCGGGAATGCGATTGCTACTGGTAGCAACGGAGCGCCTCCGCGGATCGCTACAGAAAGGGACGATTCGGAAGAGCTGCGCAACTATGCGGCTGACCAGCTGCTGACCTATAACCGTAACATTGGCGAAGATCACCATTTTGACGCCATGCTCGGCTATTCTGCTCAGCAGGAAACCGTGAAAGGTCTGTATGGTTCAGCGAATACTTTTCCTGACGATTTAGCCCCATACCTGGGCAATGCGACCATTCGGTCATCCAACTCGATCGAAAGAAAATGGACGATGATCGCTTATCTGGCCAGACTTAACTATTCGTTTAAAGATAAGTACCTGCTTTCTGCGACTTATCGGAGAGAAGGTAGTTCCAGGTTCAGTGAAGGTCACCAGTTCGGTAATTTCCCTGCCGCATCTATTGGATGGAGGCTTTCCGAAGAACCATTCATTCCAAAGGCAGCCTGGCTTACGGATTTGAAACTAAGAGCCAGCTGGGGTATGACGGGTAATAACAGTTACTCAGTAAGCGCCAACAATAACTTTGGTATCGGCCAGAATGCTGGTGACGATGGTAACTATGCAAGTTTGTCTTTCCTGGGTCTCAATAATTATGTGTTCAACAACACGTTGGCCCCTGGAAAAGTAGTAACCCGCTACGCCAACTCGGAGCTGACATGGGAAAAATCAAACCAGACTGACATTGGTTTTGATCTTTCGACATTCAATAACAAACTGGTCTTCACATTTGAATACTATAAGAAGATCACCGACGATATGTTACTTCCTTACAGCATTCCAGCCGTGTCAGGATTTACGTCTACATTGAAAAACCTAGGCAAAGTTCAGAATCAGGGTGTCGAACTGGCGGTTCAGTATCGTATCAAAGTGGGCCAGGTTAATTTGCGGACCAATGCGAACATTACAATCAACCGTAATAAGGTACTCGCGATCCGTGGCCAGAATGATTTCATTTTGCAGGGAAGCCAGTATGGTGGATATAACATTCAGCAGGTGGGTAGGCCGATCGGGATGATTTTCGGTTATAAAAAACTGGGTATCTTCAATACCAAAGAAGAAATCGCCGCAGCTCCCTTGCAAGAAGGAGCCGTACCTGGTGCAATGAAATTTGCCGATTTGCACGGTGCAGCCGACGGAGGGCCGGATGGGATCGTTTCTTACGATACCAAGGACATGACCGAAATCGGTAACCCGAACCCTAAATTCAACTGGGCATGGAATGTGGGTGCAGACTATAAAAAATTCGATATCAGCGTATTACTGATGGGAGCCTACAAATTTGACGTGTACCGGAACATTGAAGCCTCGACTATGAATATGGACGGCGTGTTTAACGTATTGGAAAAAGCCAAAGATCGTTGGAGATCACCTGAAAATCCGGGATCCAATCCAGGCAGCAAAAATTCCCAGGGAGGAACAGACTATTTCAAATGGTCACGCGAGAGCAGCGAGCGTTACGTGTATGACGGTACCCACATGTGGATCAAAAATGTAACGATCGGCTACACACTTCCAAAGATTGATGGAGTCCTTTCTGATGCAAGGATCTTCATTAATGCAGCTAACTTGCTGATCGTCACCAAATATCCAGGCAACAACCCCGATGCTGGTGTCAGGGGCGGAACTGAACTTAACAATGACGACGAGTCATATCCTGTTCCGAGAACCTTTTCTGCTGGTATAAAAGTTAACTTCTAAATCTGACGGAAATGAAAAATATAACCGCAATAGGAATAATCGTTTTGGGGCTGCTGCAATCATCGTGCAGCGAAGATTTCCTCAACCAGTCCGATCCAACCAAAGTAGGTGTAGACCTGTTTTACAAGAATGAAGCCCAGGTTAAGCAGGCATTGAATGGCGTCTACGGGGCTGTTCAGAACCTTAACAATGGCGCTTACATTTTCGGAGAGTTTCAAACTGACAACACGACGGTGGATCTAAACCCCTCCGATCGTGGGGGTGCCGGGGGTTGGGAAGCATTCGAATATTCGACCGTCAATTCAGGGAATGGTGAGATCGCGACATTATGGAACAGCTATTACGCCGCGCTGTACAATGCGAATCTGACATTGGAAAAACTCGCAGATGCGACTGTTGACGAAGCGCAAAAAAAAGAAGTAGAAGGTCAACTCAAATTTCTGAGGGCTTACATGTTCTTTAACCTCGTCCAGTACTTTGGCGATGTCGTGATCGTAACCTCCACATTTGCTACACCTGATGCCGCATTTGATCTGGTACGGTCTCCGCAGGCGGAAGTTTGGGCACAGATCGAGAAAGACCTGAAAGAGGCCGCGGCTCTGCTGCCTGCCAAGTATACCAATGCTGCTGACAAGGGCCGGGCAACCAAAGGAGCTGCATTGAGTCTGCTTGGAAAGACCTACCTGACCAATAAGAAATACGCCGAAGCCGTTACCACATTAAAAGAGGTAACAACACTCGGATATGCGCTCAATGCGAACTATGCCGACAATTTTGAACCCTCGCCTGCCAAAAAGAATGGCGTTGAATCAATTTTTGAAATTCAGTACCAGGGTGACAATGACCTCGGCGAATGGAGCAATTTTGAATATGTCTTTGCGCCGCGGGTTTCCAAAGGTGCGGTAACAGGATATGCGGCGGGAGCCAACGGCGGTAGAAATGCGCCTACCAACGATATCATGGCTGCTTATGAGAAAGGTGATCTGCGTAAAGACATTTCTCTGAAACCCGACTTCACATTAGACGGCAAGCTGTACCCAGTTCCTTACGTTAACAAGTACAACTATGCGCACACGATCGTGAACCGTACCAATACCAACTGGCCGATCCTGCGCTATGCCGATGTGCTGCTGATGCTGGCGGAAGCTACTAACGAGCAAACGGGCCCGACAGCGGAAGCGCTGGATTATGTCAATCAGATCCGCAAACGGGCAGGTCTGGCTAACATTGCACTGCCTGGCAAAGTTGAGTTCAGAGCGGCGATCCTGAAAGAGCGCAGATTGGAGCTGGCATTTGAAAACCACCGCTGGTTTGATCTGAAAAGAACCAAAACACCTGCGGAATGGGCTGCTTTCATGAATGCGCACGGCCTGGCAGAACGCGCCAAGCCTACGATTGACCGCGGTGCTGTGCCCTTTAACTCTACGGATTACGTGTATGCAGAAAACGAATATTTTCTACCCATACCCGCACCGCAGATCCTGATCAATAGCAAGTTAACGCAGAACCCAGGTTATTGACAGGTTAAATTGAATTACCAAGTTGAACACCCCGTAAGGAGGAGCATTGATATATATGCTTCTCCTTATAAAATTTATAACTTAACGATTAGACAATTCGTTACTATACTAATGATGTATTTGCTAATGTGTCTGCCAAGAAATCTTTCTACATTGTTTTGCTATAAAACTACTTCTGATTCGTTCCCTGGCAATATCCTCACTGATCCCGGAAATTTTCAAGAAAATCCTGAAAAACAAATAACCCTGAAACCAAGACACAGCAGGACAGTAGGCTCTCACATTCATTTTAGTATTGTAAAATAGATTCGCATAACGCTACCTTAAACTCCTTAACCACTAATCATTTATATTGTGTTACTCCAAGCAACTGAAACTTTCTGGCTTTGGCAATTTTTAGGTCGACTGCATCCCTTATTGGTCCATTTTCCAATCGGGCTTCTGCTGGTCGCATTGTTATTTGAATTAATCGACTGGAAACGTAAATCGACCGGTTTACGCGACGCTACCAAAATACTTACCTGGGTAGGTGCCGGCAGTGCCGTGTTCGCCGTCACATTTGGCTTGCTGCTTGCCAGTGCCGAAGACGCAAGCGGCGACAGCCTGGAAATACACCGCTGGGCAGGAATTGCGACCATGACACTGGCGATCCTCGCTACATTATCCCTTCGTTCAGATAACCGCAGCCTTTATCGTGGGTTATTGCTGGTAACTGTTTTCGGCGTATCGCTGGCGGGACATTATGGCGCCATGCTCACCCACGGCGACGACTACCTCACCAGCGTGCTTCCATCGTCTGGTGAAACAAAGCCGGAAGGTGCCGATGAGCCGGATTTTGTATTAACCAACAACGGTGCATTGAATCCTCAGCAGGTTCAGGACCTGAATGTAGAAGTCAGGACCATTCTTGCGCATAACTGTTACAGCTGCCACAGTGAAACCAAAACCAAAGGGGAATTGAGGCTGGACAGCAAGGAAGCCATTATGAAAGGTGGCGAAGATGGTGTGGTCGTTATTCCAAACCATCCGGATAAAAGTGAGATGATCCGCAGGATATCACTCCCGAAAGGCCACAAGGAAGCGATGCCGACCAAAGGCAAAAGACTCACTGAAAGAGAAGTCAAAATACTAAAATTCTGGATCGAAAAAGGCGCACTCTGGCCTGATGGGAAAGAGAAAAGCATTTATCGCGTGGCAGAACTCGCTCCCCGTACACCCGCAGTACCTGCGCCAACGGGTGATCTTGTTAAGCCCGTCGATCTGTTTGTCAATGCCTATTTCAAAAAAAACAAATTGGAGTGGAAACCAGCGGTAAACGATCGCATTTACGTACGAAGAGTATATCTGGACATTATCGGACTAATACCGACTCCTGAACAGGTTGAGAAATTTGTGGCTGATACCCGTCCCGACAAAAGAGAAATATTAGCCAAAGAGCTCCTGTCCCGTAATGATGATTATGCGCAGCATTGGATGTCGTTCTGGAATGATGCACTTAGAAACGACTACTCCGGTACCGGCTACATTACCGGCGGAAGGTTTGACATTACCAAATGGCTTTACACTTCCCTGGAACAGAACAAACCTTATAACTGGTTTGTAAAAGAGCTGATCAGCCCTACCAAAGAATCAGAAGGATTTATCAAGGGAATCAAGTGGCGGGGGACGATCAATTCCAGCCAGCGTACCGAAATGCAGGCAGCACAAAATGTGTCGCAGGTTTTTCTGGGACTTAACTTGAAATGTGCCTCCTGCCACGACAGCTTCATCAGCGACTGGAAACTGGCCGACTCTTATGCATTCGCGAACATATTCGCCGATACACTTTTGGAGATCAATCGCTGCGATAAACCGACAGGTAAAATTGCAGGTACCAAAATGCTATTCCCGGAATTGGGCGAGATCAGTGTCGATGCCAGTACAGAGAAACGTCTGCGGCAATTGGCCGATTTTCTGGTACAACCCAAGGACGGCCGTTTGTACCGCACGGTCGTGAACAGGGTGTGGGCGCAGCTACTAGGCCGTGGCATTGTAGAACCTGTTGACATGATGGACAACATGCCATGGAGCGAGGACCTGCTCGACTGGATGGCTTCGGATTTTGTTACAAACGGTTATGACATGAAAAAACTCATTTTCACCATTGTTACTTCCAAAACATATCAGTTGCCTACGTCCTCGGTGAAAGAGGCGAGCGACATCATGGCCAATGATTACAAGTTCACCGGAATGGTCAGGAGACGGCTTACCGCCGAGCAGTTTTCGGATGCGATCAGTTCCGCATTCAATCCAATGTATGCCGACTCGCTCGTGGTATACAAGCGTCTGCCGGAAAACTTCAAGACCCGCCTCCCGTTTGCACGCGCAGCATTTGTACAGAACGATCCGTTCCTTACTTCATTGGGCCGACCAAATCGCGAAACCGTGAGTACCAGCCGAACTTCTCAAGCCAACTTGTTGCAGGCATTGGAATTGACGAATGGGAATAAGTTTACGGAAAATCTCAAAGCAGGTTCTAAAAAGTGGCGTACCAAATATCCGACATCAGATTCGCTGGTCACAGAACTTTACAGGCAAGCACTGGGCCGGAGGCCGATGCCGAAGGAGCTGGCAGCGGCTGTTAAAATCCTGGGACCAAGCCCGAGTGAAGAGAGCATTCAGGACCTGGTTTGGGCGATCGCGCTTGTGCCGGAGTTCCAGCTTATTTATTGAATGAGTGAATAATGATTGAATGATTGAATGATTGAATGATTGAATGATTGAATGACTTAATGAATGAATGATACTTTTTGAATGTATATAAAGTATTAAAAGGTAACTACAAATAAAAAAATTTGATATATAATGAAGGGCAGTTAACTGTTATATTTTTTATAAATATTAAAAGTATTAAAAGTATATAACCAAGCATTGATAGCTAAAGGCTAACAGCCATTTCAACCAAGCAACTATAAATCAGCATTTTAAAATATTAATAAAATGAATACCCAATGGAATAGGAGAGAGTTTTTGCAACATGCGAGCGCCGCAACCATGGCAGCACTCGCCGCAGGAGCTCCGTTATCAAGTCTGCTTTCATCCTGTAAAGGGAAATCCGGCGCGAACTCTTCGGCGGATACAGTGATATTATTATGGATGGCAGGTGGTATGGCGCATACCGAAACCTTCGACCCAAAGCTCTACACACCATTCGAAAAGGATATGGAGGGTAACCGGGTTTTGAGTACTTTCAAATCATTGCCGACTGCACTGGACGGCATCCACTTTTCTGACGGGCTGCAATCCATTGGTAAGGTAATGGACAAAGGAACGCTGATCCGGTCTTACGTGGCAGCTGATATGGGACACATTCTGCATTCGCGACACCAGTACCATTGGCATACCTGCTACGAACCACCGCAAACCGTGGCGGCGCCGCATTTAGGATCCTGGATCGCTAAGGAACTCGGCCCTAAAAATCCGGTTATCCCTGCTTTCATTGACATTGGCCAGCGGTTCACGGTCGGTGAGGCGGAAGAGTTGAAAGCATTTCACACGGCCGGTTTCCTCGGCAATGAATTTGGCCCATTCTTTATCCCGGATCCCAGCCAGGGACTGGAAAGTGTTCGTCCGCCGGTAGGAATGGATGCGAAAAGATTCGAAAGAAGAAACCAGCTTTACAACGAACTCATTAATAATAGTCCGGTGGGAGAGTTTGGCAGCGACTACCAGCGCGAGTCATTGAAACGGTCGATGGAGCAGGCATATTCATTGCTCAATTCACCCGAATCCAAGGCATTTGACCTCAGTACTGAACCGAAGGAAAGCTACGATACCTATAATACCGGCAAATTCGGCCTCGGCTGTTTACTCGCGCGCCGGCTCACCGAGCAGGGCGCCAGGTTCATCAGCGTCACTACCGAATATGAACCATTCAAAGGCTGGGATACGCATGAAAACGGGCATACCAGGCTGGAAGAAATGAAAAAGCAGATTGACGGGCCGATCGCACAATTGATCAAAGATCTGGATCAAAAAGGCCTGCTGGATCGCACAATGGTGGTTTTGGCCAGTGAATTCAGCCGGGATATGATGGTGGAAGGGCGACCGGACGCGAAAGTGAAAGAGCAGGTGAGCCAGCCAGACATTCTTTCGGACCTGAAATTTTACGGAATGCACCGCCATTTTACCGACGGCTGCTCGATGCTGATGTTCGGTGGCGGGATCAAAAAAGGCTTCGTATATGGTAAAACCGCAGACGAGCGCCCATGCAAAACCATTGAAAAACCTGTCAAAATAGATGGCATTCACCAGACGATTTACCACGCATTGGGCATAGCTCCCGATACGCAATACGAAATAGAAAAGCGCCCATTTTACACAACCCCGGACGGCAAAGGCCAGGCTGTGATGGAGTTGCTAACTTAGAAATAGGTATTATTTCGACCTTAAAGCATTCGGGAACGATACCGGATGCTTTTTTTATGGGTTATGTCCTAAAAACTCATGCAAATTAAATATTAGTTAAAACCAGACAGAGCAGGACAGTCAACTCTATCAATCCTTCTACTATTGCATAAATATTACTTTAAGAATGAAAACTTGTTCTTTGCGGACATACTATACATTTTATTCTCAAAGTATTTCAATCCTCATCAACGGTAATTACCTAACCCTTTCGGCATTGAATGACTCGACCGGATTATTGTGTAAAAACCGCAATTAGATTAAAACGATAAATATTAAAACTTTTTAAACAACAGCCACAACCGGCTATTCCTAACCCCCTTGAACAAGTATTCACCTAAAACCGGAACTATGGAACACAAAGCCACCTGACCTTACTCTCTTTCTCCGGCTATCCCGACAGGATCCACGAGAACCTCTGCTAATTTCTAAAACTAAAACTTATTCTTATGAATCAATTTCGACAATTCCCATATTGTGCCCGATTGAACTCCATGCTAAAACTCTCGGTAAGCCAGGTGCTGATCGGAGCGGCGTGTGGTCTCAATGCAATGGCCGATAATCATTTGGCCTTCAATCCTATTACCGAGAAAAATCACTCCATCGACCGTTCCATCAAAGGAAAAGTAACGGATGAAGCGGGCGAAAAGATACCAGGTGTCAGCATTGTTTTAAAAGGCACCACTGTCGGTACCGTTACCGATGCCGAAGGAGTTTATGCAATCAATGGCCCTGATGCGGGCGGAACACTGATATTCTCCTCTGTTGGTTTTCTTACACAGGAAGTACCGCTTGGCAGCGCTACCACAATAGATATCAAGCTTTTAACTGACTCCAAAGCCCTTTCCGAGGTAGTGGTAGTGGGTTATGGCAGCCAGTTGAAAAAAGAGATAACAGGCGCCGTGCAAACGGTTAGCGCAGCTGAGATAAAGGATGTCCCGGTTTCTCAGATTACGCAAAAATTGCAGGGCCGGCTTGCAGGCGTTCAGATCAACCAGACTACCGGTAAACCGGGACAGGGAATGACCGTTCGTATACGCGGACAATTATCTGTTACCGCGGGTAGCGATCCATTATATGTGGTTGATGGTTTCCCAATAACCGGAACGATTGGCGCAATAAACCCAGATGAAATTGAGGAAATCACAGTCCTCAAAGATGCATCATCGACCTCGCTTTATGGTTCGCGCGCTGCAAACGGAGTTGTGCTTATTACCACAAAACGTGGAAAATCAGGAGAAACAAGCGTTAGCTTCAACGCATTTTACGGAACTCAGAAGGTTCCAATGCACGGACGCGTCAAAATGCTTAACGCAACGGAATTCGCTCAATTCAAAAAAGAATTCTATGAAGACAACAATCAACCAGTACCAGCCGAATTCCAGAATCCATCGCAATACGAGGGAAAAAACAATGACTGGTATGATGCTGTACTGAGAAGAGCTCCGCTTCAGAGCTATAACCTGAGCATTACATCCAATAAAGAAAACATGCGTACTTCCCTCGTCGCTGGTATTTTCAATCAGGACGGGGTTGTTCTAAACAACAAGTACAAACGTTATTCGCTCCGGATGAATTCCGAATACAACGTAGGCAAAAAAGTAAAAGTTGGGTTTAACATCGCTCCACAGTATGTTTTCGACAATACACCGAGAACCGACGGTGACCGCGGAACGGGTATACTTTTCAATGCCTTGCATACCTGGCCGGTTATGCCTATTTACGATGCAGATGGTCAGCTAACCAAGTTCAACACATTCCCATCCAGTACAGGGAATATTTTCAATTATCCTAACTGGGTAAGAGCCGCCAATGAATTGGTCAATGAAACGAAAAGCACCAAATTGCTTGGAAACGCATACCTACAATACCAACCAGTAAAAGGGCTGACACTGAAATCGACGATCAATATTGAAATGGAGAATAACAAATTCTTCTTCTTCAACCCATCCACAGCGACCAGCTCGATCAACGTGCCCATTCCGACAACAGCAGTTTCGATCCGCCAAAATGTTCAGAATTTTTCATGGCTGAATGAAAACCTTGCCACTTATGTGCATAGTTTTGGTGACCATAATTTTGAATTGCTCGCAGGTTTTACGCAACAGCGTTTCCGTCAGACTTTTGATCGTCTGACCGCAAACACTTATGCCGACGACAGGCTTCCAACAGTACAGGGTGCATTGAACATTGACCGTGCCGGTAATTTCAACGTAAATGGTGTCTCAGGTTCGAATACCTTTAATGGTATTAACGAATGGGCCTTGACCTCATATCTGTCCCGTTTGTCTTACAACTACAAAGGCAAATACCTGCTAACGGCGGCTGTTCGTGCGGACGGTTCTTCGCGTTTCGGTTCTGAGAACCGTTGGGGTACATTCCCATCTGTTTCATTAGGCTGGGTTATTTCTGATGAAGAGGTGCTGAAAAGTATGCCTAAAATCTCATTTGCCAAAGTACGTGCCAGCTATGGTGTGATTGGAAACAATAACATTGGTAACTATACCCAATATGCACTGGTTAACAACACAACTAACGCAGTTTTTGGAAACACTGTTGCCACTGGCGCAGTAGTAACCTCTCTGTCTAACAGCAACCTGGGTTGGGAAACAACAAAGCAATTCGATCTTGGTCTTGATCTGGGTCTATTCAACGATCGGATTCAGTTTGTGTATGATTTTTATACCAAGAACACCACGAACTTGTTGTACGCCGTGCAAATTCCTC
Source organism: Dyadobacter sp. (assembly GCF_039919315.1). Taxonomy (GTDB): domain Bacteria; phylum Bacteroidota; class Bacteroidia; order Cytophagales; family Spirosomataceae; genus Dyadobacter. Next base: position 21,650 of record NZ_JBDSFX010000083.1, read on the forward strand.
AAGAGGCCGGTTTTACTAACTTCAACGATAACATTGGCGAGATCAAATTCTGGGGACATGAATTTTCACTTACCACCCGTAATCTGGAAGGTAAACTGAAATGGACAACCAATGCCAACATTTCGATCAACCGTAATAAGGTTCTTGAACTGGCGCCCGGTATCGACCGTGTATATGGATCTTTCCACATCACACAAGTTGGTCAGCCATTTGGCCAGTTCTATGGCTTGGTAAAGGAAGGATATTACACCAGCGCCGAAGATCTTAAAAATTCTCCCGTGATTCCAGGTCGCTCGGCCATTGGTACCATTAAATTGAAAGACGTTAACGGCGACGGCGTCATTACAAACGGAGGTGACGCAGATGACCGGACTATCATCGGAAGTCCGTTCCCTAAATTTACCTATGGATTGACAAACAATTTGAGCTATGGAAATTGGGATTTATCAATTACGGGATCAGGTTCTTATGGCAATCAGCTTTGGGTGCGTCACATATATAGTACTGCCAACCTGGATGGTGTATTTAACATGGTGGCTGGCGTTAAAGACCGATTCCGTGTTCAAAATGCATTGGTTGATGGAAAACAGGTTGCAACTACTGTGATTAGCCAAGGAAGCGGAAGGTATGGGGCGACAAACAACGGTGGAAACTTTACCGGTATTGAACGCGACTGGAACAGTACTCAATTCCTGGCCGATGCTTCATTCTTTACGATCAAGAATATTACTTTGGGTTACAGTATTGGTAAGGTGAATAAATTCTTCAAATCTGCCCGTCTCTACGCATCTGCACAGCAGGTATACGTATTTACTAAATATTGGGGCGGCCCTAATCCCGAAACCAGCGCACAAGGTGACGGCCAGGGTGACGGTGGTAACCTAAGCCAGGGTGTTGATTTTTCAAGCTATCCAGTTCCTCGCACTTGGACAGTGGGTGTTAACCTGAACTTTTAAGCCCGACCGTAATCAAACTCATTCTTAATTCCAATTAGATATGAATAAAAAATATATAACAACCTGCCTTTTAGCACTGGCGATGACTGGTTGTAACGATGAATTCTTGACCGTTGTGCCTGAGACAGCACTCAGCTCAGCAACGTTTTTTGTAAAAGAGGCCGATTTTCAACAAGCTGTAAATGGCGCTTACGAGCCTTTTCGCCAAATGTATAACGAGCGCGCATGGATACTAGAGGAAATGCACTCCGACAATTCATATTACGCACGTAACACGCTTTACGGCGCTGTCGATCCAACGGAAAACGTGGCAGATTTCGCAGTTCCGACTTCTGGGGGCGTGACGGCAAATGATAACGTTTTGGTTCAATATCGTCTCAACTATCGGATTATCGCCAGAGCAAATCAAATTCTGGCTTCCATTGACGCCATCGATTTTGCTGCTGCTTCTAAAAGCAATTTAAAAGGACAAGCCTTATTCTTACGCGCTTTTGCTTACTTTGACTTAGTGCGGTTATTCGGAAAAGTTCCTCTGCATTTACAACCTGTTACAGGTCGCGAAGATGCTGCATTGCCACTATCAAGCACCGAAGAAATCTACGCCCAGGTTGAAAAGGATGCGAAAGAAGCTAGCACATTGCTTTTAAACAAAGCAAAACAAGAAGGAGGCCGCGCGACATCGGGTGCTGCAAAAGTGGTACTTGCCAATCTTTACATTACTCAGAAGAAGTGGGCGCTGGCAGAACCATTGTTGAAAGATGTGATCACAAACGATGGATATAGCCTGATGCCGGACTATGCTAATGCTTTCTCGACGACCACTGCAAACAAGAACAATGCAGAGTCTGTTTTTGAGATCCAGTATATGGAAGGTTCGGCCGGATACAATGGTAACCAGATCTACCGTTTCATTCCATCGCCTATATCTGCTGCTGAAATCGCACCGATCACCGGTACGTCAAATCCGCAGCCAACTTCTCAGGAAAGTAACAACATTCCAACCCCTGATTTGATCGCAGCTTATGAGGCTGGTGACAAGCGGAAGGACATTTCCATAGGTATGGTTACATTGAGCGGCAGTCTTGCAGAAAATAAGGTTTATCCTTATATCAAAAAGTACGCAAAAACGCACTCATTGCACAACAACACAGGTCAAAACTGGCCAGTGTACCGTTACGCGGAAGTGTTACTGTTCATGGCAGAAGCATTGAACGAGCAAGGCAAACCAGCGGAAGCTGCTACTTACCTGAACCAGGTGCGTACGCGTGCAGGACTTGCGGCTACCAAAGCTGCCTCACAAGCGGATATGCGCGAAGCGATCTTCAAGGAAAGAAGAGTTGAGCTGGCATTTGAAAACAAACGCTGGTTTGATTTGACAAGAACCGGTCGCGTGAAGGAAATCATCGGAGCTTACGGAGCAAAAGTGAAAGCCAATCCACAAGCTTACTACTTCCCAAAAGGAGCAGTTCCTCCACCAAATGCATTCACAGTATTGGACGACTACTATGGTCTGCCAGCCGTTGAATCAGCATTAACGCCGCATTTTTGATTTGAATTAGGTAGTGAATTTTGAATGAGTGAATGAGCGAATGACTGAATAATTGACTTTGTGTTCAATGATTCATGAGTTCAATCATTCACTCATTTTTCACTTCAGATCATTCACCCATTCATCCACCCACCCATTCACTCATTCATTCATTCAATCATTCAATCATTGAAAATCCCGACACAACAGGATAGTCTCGTCATGCATTACCTCTAATATTGTAGTTATCAGATTATTTAAAGTTTTAGTTAGTTTTATTTAAGATATTAGTAATAAAAATACCTGCGAAACTTTACTGAATGAGCGAATAATCTATTATCAATGCATGGTCTGTCAATCAATTTTATCATTTATAATTACTTAAACTCTGAGCTGTAAAATGTACACAAAAAAACAATGGTTAAAACTTCCAATGACGCTTGCAGTGCTTCTGGCTGTGGGCGTTTTCTGTGGAGTGATGCTGAGTAACCGAACCGCCAAACATCGTCCTCCCGGCTCAAAGGTTGACAAACTGAAATTACCCGAAGGTTTCAAAGCGGAACACTTGTACAGCCCTTCCGAAGCAAAGAATGGGTCGTGGGTTGCTATGGCATTTGACAATAAAGGCCGGATGATCACATCTGACCAATATGGATTTTTGTATCGGCTGGAATTGCCTCCTATTGGTTCAACAGCCGCTCCGAAGGTAGAAAGACTAATCGTAGGCGATAAATCTGATACCGCCAAAGTCAATTTAGGCGCTGCACAGGGATTGCTTTATGCATTCAACAGTCTTTATGTTGTTGTCAATAACAGGTCCACTGAAAAAATCCCAAATGGCAGCGGTGTATATCGTTTGCAGGATACCGACAATGACGATCAGTTTGATAAGGTGACGCTACTGAAAGCCACAAAAGGAGAGGGGGAACACGGCCCGCACAGCATCATTCTGTCTCCGGATAAAAAATCTCTTTTCGTGGTGGCAGGTAACCATACCGATCTGCCAACAATGGATTCTTACAGACTGACTCCTAATTGGAAAGACGACAATCTTTTCCCGTTGATCAAAGATCCACGCGGACATGCCAACGATAGAATGGCTCCTGGTGGCTGGATTGTTCAAACAGATCCGGAAGGAAAAAAATGGGAATTGATGACTGCTGGTTTCAGGAACCCATACGATATTGCATTCAATGAAGCAGGTGACCTTTTCACCTACGATTCTGATATGGAATGGGATTTCGGTCAGCCTTGGTACCGTCCCACAAGAGTATGTCACGCGATTAGCGGGGGCGAATTCGGATGGCGGACCGGATCAGGTAAATGGCATCCTTCATTTCCAGACAACTTGCCTGCAATACAAAATATCGGTCAAGGCTCACCAACCAACCTGATATATCTTAAAGATGCCCGTTTTCCAGAAAAATACAAAAATACGTTACTCGCATTTGACTGGAGTTTCGGGATTATGCACGCATTGCACCTGAAACCAAACGGATCTACTTATTCCGCTGAACACGAGGAGTTTATTTCGGGCTCGCCGCTACCACTTACCGACGGACAAATTGGTCCTGATGGCGCACTTTACTTCCTGACAGGTGGTCGCCGCCTCGAATCGGATCTATATCGTGTGTACCATAAAGACTATCAAAAAATCGCGGCTGGCTCAAACGTGGTTACCCCTGTAATTACGCCTGAACACAAGTTGCGTACCGAATTGGAAAAATTCCATGCCAAACAAGATCCGAAAGCAGTAGATACTGCCTGGCCAAATCTGAAACATCCGGATCGTTTTGTTCGCTACGCAGCTCGTATCGCCATCGAACATCAGCCGGTTGACCAATGGAAATCGAAAGTTTTGGCTGAAAAAGATCCACAAACTTTGATCTATGGCGCATTGGCATTGGCTCGGCAGGGAGATGCAAGTGTAAAAAATGATCTTTATAAAGCACTTACGAAGATCGATTATGCCAAGTTAACGGACGCTAAAAAAGCAGATCTACTCAGAACATTTGAGGTTGCATTGTTCCGTTTCGGTCAGCCTGATGCTGCCACCAAAACAGCAGTAGTAGCTTATTTGAATCCGAACTATCCTGCAAAGTCACCTGAAATCAACCGCTTATACAGCAAATTACTGGTGTTCCTTGAAGTTCCTAAAACAGCTGAAAGAACATTGGCGTTGTTGAAATCGGAGAAATTTGAAGACAAGGACAACATTCCTGCCACTGCTTCTTCCGACCTGATCCTTAGAAACCCGCAGTATGGTTTGGACATTGCTGGCTTGTTGGCGAAACTTCCTCCGGCGCAGCAGACTTTCTACGCAATGGTATTGAGCGGTGACAAAACCGACTGGACACCCGCTTTGCGCGACGAGTACTTTAAATGGTTCAATACTGCTTTCGGCTTCAAAGGCGGGAGAAGTTATATCGGTTTTATTGACAAAGCACGCCAGCGGGCTCTGACTCACGTACCGAAAGATAAATTTGAATACTACAATGACCTTTCTGGCGCTAAGTTACTGACAGCCAATGGAAATGACATTGCTAATGCGTATTCACCAAAAGGACCGGGACGTCAATGGAAAGTTGATGACGCTGTGAAACTGGTTCAGGATAGTCTGAAACATCGTGATTTTGATCGTGGCAAGCTGATTTTCTCAGCAGTTATTTGCGATAAATGCCACACCATTCAAGGTGAAGGTGCGGATGTTGGCCCTGAACTGACACAGTTAGGCACACGTTTCAGCGCGAAAGATATGCTGGAAGCGATTATCATTCCTAATAACGCTGTGTCTGACCAGTATGCTTCAACCATATATACGTTGAAAGATGGTCAGTCGGTATTGGGTCGCCAGATGAATGAAGATGCTAATTTCTATTACATCGCTCAAAATCCTTTTGACTCAAAAACGATCCGCAAAATCGGCAAGAAGACAGTGGCGTCGACGAAAACTTCTCCTGAATCGATCATGCTTCCAGGCTTGATCAATGGATTGAACCCGAACGAACTGAGAGATTTGGTTGCTTACCTGATGTCGGGAGGTAACAAAAACAACCCGATTTACACCGAATCTTCCGCTCCAAAAGGGGGAAAATAGATCGTTTTATTTTTGAGTAGATTATAGTTTATTAAGCTTAATATAGTGGTGCTGCGTGTTGATCGGCTGCTTTTCCCAGCAAAACCGATCCGGTAGCATCACTATTTTTTTTAACCAATTCAGTAAGAAATCAACGAATGAACAAAGTTGCGAGCAGACGTTCAATTCTCAAAAAGGTAGTAGCCGGTACCGGTATGCTGACCTTCCCAATATCTTTATCAGAAGCATTTGCAGCTTCCGAAAAAGCATTGGGCCCCAAACTCAATGGCAAGATCAATCATTCTGTTTGTAAGTGGTGCTATGGTAAGATACCACTGGACACATTTGCACAGGACTGCAAGAAAATAGGATTGAAATCCATTGAATTGCTTGGACCGGAAGAATGGCCGGTTATCAAAAAGTATGGACTAACCTGTGCATTACCCTGGGGTGAAGGCCTGACCAAGAGCATTGATAAAGGGTTCAACGACCCGGCCAACCATGATGAACTGGTAAAAGGCTTCGAAGACGTGATTCCCAAAGTCCGGGCTGCCGGTTATGATAAGATCATTTGTTTTTCAGGAAACCGACGCGGCATGTCCGACGCTGACGGGATGAGAAACTGCGCGGTTGGGATAAAAAGGTTAATTCCAATTGCAGAAAAGCATAATGTAACGCTCGTTATGGAACTGCTCAACAGCAAAGTCAATCACCGTGATTACATGTGCGACCGGACAGAGTGGGGGGCTGCGCTCTGCGAAATGATCGGTTCCGAAAAATTCAAGTTGCTTTACGATATCTATCATATGCAGATTCAGGAAGGTGACGTGATCGCAACCATTAAAAAATATCATAAGTACATTGCGCATTACCACACTGGCGGTGTACCGGGAAGAAACGAAATCGACGAAACGCAGGAATTGTATTATCCTTCGATTATGAAAGCGATCATAGACACCGGGTACAAAGGTTTCGTTGGCCAGGAATTTATTCCGAGCCGGAAAGATGACCTTGCGTCATTGAAACAAGGAGTCACCATTTGCGACATAGCCTGACACATTTATCCTTTACAGAATCATGTCAAACAGACGTACCGCATTAAAAAATATAGCCGCGAGTACCGCCGGCATACTTTCTATATCCGAAGTTTTTGCCGCCACTGAAAAAGCACTCGGCCCAAATCTGAAAGGTAAAATCAACCACTCCGTATGTAAATGGTGCTATAACAGCATTCCGCTGGAAACCTTTGCGCAGGAATGTAAAAAAATAGGAATTTCTTCGATCGAACTTCTTGGTCCAGCTGACTGGCCGATCCTTAAAAAGTACGGCCTCACTTGTGCCCTGCCAAATGGTGCAGGTATGGGAATCGAGAAAGGATTTAATGATCTCGCCAATCATGACGAGCTTGTGAAAAGTTACGAGGACATTTTTCCAAAATTAAAAGACGCCGGGTATACAACGGTCATTTGCTTTTCGGGAAACCGTCGCGGTATGTCCGACATTGACGGTATGCGAAATTCGGCGATTGGATTGCGGAGACTGATGCCGTCGGCTGAAAAGCATGGCGTTACCATGATCATGGAGTTGCTCAACAGCAAAGTCAATCACAAAGATTATATGTGCGACCACACATCCTGGGGCGCAGGTCTTTGTGAAATGGTAGGCTCTGAAAATTTCAAATTGCTTTACGACATTTATCACATGTCGATCATGGAGGGCGATGTGATTGCGACGATCAAAAAGTATCATAAGTACATTGCCCATTATCATACAGGCGGTGTTCCGGGAAGAAACGAAATCGATGAAGGTCAGGAATTATATTATCCGGCCATCATGAAAGCAATTGCCGAAACAGGTTTCAAAGGCTTTGTAGCTCAGGAGTTTATCCCAAAAAGAGAGCCGATCGCTTCATTGAAACAATGTGTGGAGATCTGTGATATTGCCTAATTTCTTAGTCTTCGAACACGATCTTTTCATTTGTACAATATTTGCAACGCTTACCATTTGGAAATGTAGTCGGGTCCGTATTTGGGATCACGATGTCCCAATGGTAAGCTTGCTTTTTGTCCCGGCTGCAATGCGATTCCTCATTCAGGATTTCGAAAGTGCTAGGATCAGAGTCGGGGAGAGGCTTACCCCGCCAAAACACGTGTTGCGAATCGGAGGTATAGAAAGCATTTAAAACTTTAAAACTCGACGGTTCCGCATTGGGTACTTCCTGTAATTGAGTACTTTCCATTAGATAAACTTTGGACTTATCCATTGAATACCCGTGAGCCAGCGGCTTGAAACTTTCAGCATCCGCACCTGGAATTCTCGTATCATTGGCAAGAATTCCTAACTGGTCCTTGTAATAAGACGAACCTCCTGATTGACCTATCAATTTAAATGACGCGGGATCGTCCGAGATAATTTTATCAGACCAGTAGACATGCTTGCAATCTTTGTGAACATTGTCGTCAATGAATTCAAAATGATCCGGATCGTCTGACAAAATTTGGTTCAGGTAAAATACATGATCCTGGTCACGCGAAAAATAGCCTTTTAATCTGACAAGGGACGAAGCATTCGCATTACTGATAAGCTTGCCTTCAAAATAGACATGTTGTTTATCCTTTCCATAGCTGCCTTCGGGGAATCCTTGCTCATCCAGATTTTTGAAAGATTTTGGATCAGCCCCAATCAATTCTATGGCCGGTCCGCTGCTAAGACCTCCGAAATAGTAAACCTTGTCATCGCTGATATGATAACCGCTTTTTGAAAGCATTCCCGGTTTGCCATCTGAACATGAAAAGAGGAAATTGAAAACCGTAGAAACTATACTCATTATGAATGCTTGTTGGACAATTGTCTTTATCGAACTCATTTTCAGCATCTTGAAATTTATGTAATGATACCAGCTTTCATTCAATATTCTAAAACCTGTTGATTTAACGGACTAAGGATGATGAAAACGAGCATTTAAATCATAATTTAAGTAAATTTCAAAAAGGTAGTTTAGATTTACTGTTGGTCAAATTGGTCTTGAAATTACTGAAAAGCAACATCTTACACACAAAACAGCTCAATCTAATCCCTCTTAGATTTAAACGTAAGCATGATCCTGACCATAGGCACGGTATATCCAAATCTCGCGGCTATGTGATTTGTGTCAAATCCTGAATTCGATATATATTTGTTGTATAATTTATATTATGTTAAATAGACTTTCTGACAACACGAATCTAACCTTTCTTACCTTATTGGTCTTTCTTCTGGTAGCACTATCCAGACTTTATTATGTGGAGCACTTTGCAGTGCCGTTACCTTATTGGGATCAATGGGATGCCGAAGGAGATTTTCTATTACGACCGTGGATCCAAGGAACATTGAAACTGTCAGACCTATGGCAGCCTCATAATGAACACCGGATATTTCCCACCCGCGTGCTGTCTCTCGTGATTTTTGAAATCACCGGTTCCTGGAACAACCTGACCGAAGCTCGTTTGAATATTCTCCTGGCGGCCGCCATCCCGGCCTCACTGGTTTGGTTGCTGCATCGGCACGGCGCATTGTTTGGCAAAAGATATTTCTTGCTCATCGTGATCATTGCGCAATTCGCTTTGCCTTTCTCTTTCGAAAATTTGCTCATCGGATTTCAGAGCCAATTCTATTTTCTGATCCTGTTTACAGTAACCTCCATTAGTCTCGCTACATTCCATCCCCGCAGCATTTTTTCCATTGTAGCAATATTGATACTTTCAGTGGTCAGCGTCCTAACAATGGCTTCCGGTCTTTTGACTCCATTGGCAGTTGCGTTGGTGTATCTCTTAAACTGGTATTTAAACAAGACAAATTCGCTACCTAATACATTGATTATTAATGCCCTACTGATTGTCATTGCTGCCAGCGGATATTTGTTATTACCTCAAATAGCTGCTAATCAGGTATACCGCGCAAGCAACTTGTCGGAACTAAGCAGCGCTGTCGGCTACATTCTCAGCTGGCCCATTATCGGTAGCCCCTTACCTGCCATTGTGTTATGGCTACCGGCGGTCATCGTAATTCCAATGTTGACATTTTATAAAAAACTAAATCGCATCGATTTATTGATGGCCGGATGTTTTGTCTGGTCCCTCTCCCAGGCGCTTGCCATTGGCTACGGCCGTGGACAGGAACTGACCGAAGTCGCTTCGCGCTATACCGAGTTATTCAGTTTGGGACTTATCGGTAATGCATGGTTTGTGATACGAGCCATTGAAACATTAAGTAACCGATGGTTTCAAATTTTACTACCGATTTTCTTTGCTATTTTCCTTGACGGGCACATGACCCATTACAGTTATGACATGCACGACATTCGTAGAAATTATCGGCTATCCCTCATTCAAACCGCCAATGTTTCCAAGTACTTGAAAACTAACAACAAATCGTATTTACAACAACCAAAATGGCAAATCCCCTACCCTGACCCCGTCCGTTTACAGCAACTCCTGGACAACCCTACCCTACGCGAAATCCTGCCGCCATCCATCGTGCAGAAACAAAAAAGCGGCGTCAGAGTGAACTGACGCCGCTTTTTAAGGTATTCTTACAGACTATTGCTCATCAACACAAGCAACACCTTTGCTCGTAAACTGCTCCAAAACGCCGTTTACAGTGGTCAGGTTTTCCTTAGCTTCTGCTTCGTCTTTTGCCTGAATCGCTTTTTCGAAATATGGCTTAGCTTTTCTGAATTTTCCACACACACGGCCTTCCACTTCTTTGCCACGTTGCTGATACTCAGTCATGTTCATATTATCGACTTCGCCTTTCAATTGAACAGCTTCGTTGAAATAGAAAACACCAAGGTTGTACAACGCATCGTAGTTGGCAGCGTCAATTTCCAATACTTTTTTGTAGTTAACAATTGCCTCTTTGCTAGCTGACGCCTGTTTTGTTTTCAACTCAGCCAATTCTTTTTCAAGAGCTGCTACGTCATTACCTTTTGAAGCATCCTGAGCTGTTTTAACGTCAGCTTCCATTTTAGCAATGGCTTCTACCGTTTCCTTTTTCTTTGCATTAACATCCGCCAGCTGGCGTTTCAAATCCGCATTTTTTGGTTGCTTTTTGATTAATGCGCTGATACGCTTCACCTCACCATCAAAAACCTCAATTTTCCCTTTTTCACTTTCCAGGTTTTTAGCCAAGTTAGCAGCTTTACCACCACCTGATCCAAGCTTGTTCTGGATTTCTTTAATTTTCTGAGTGGCTTTGGTGCTGGTGTTATCGTAAAGAATAGCCAGGTTCACAATGTTTTGCGCATTAGTAGGATCGCTTTTTGTCAAAGCAGTCAACTCGTTGATCGCTTGATCTTCTTTACCGGAAGCCAACAAAATGTTAACCACCTCTGCTTTAAGATCCTTGTTACCAGGAGATTGAACCAAACCTTTGTTCAAAGTTTCGATCGCTTTGTCAAAATTGTTTTCTCCGCGATACAGCTGTGCGAGACCGTAAAACACACTAGGGTCTTTACCTCCGTTTGCAGCATATTTCTCGAATTGCTCTTTCGCAACATCCTTTTTGTCAAGTTGCTGAGCAGCGATACCACCATATAAAGAAGCCAACGTGTCCTTTTTGTTGATTTCCTGTGCACCGATAAACATTTCCAAAGCACCGCTCAGGTTTTTAGCCTGATATTTCTCAGCTCCCTGCTTTACAAATGCATTGAACAATTGCGTTCCTTCACCGCCAGCAATGACATTCTGTGCTTCCTTTGCAGATTTACCTGGTTCACCCTTTTTAGTGACATCCAGTTCAACCACCTTTTTGTAAGCTTCCAAAGCTGTTTTCGCTGCGCTTGAATCCACTTCTGATCCTTGTAGAGCAATGTTTTCATAAAGTTTAGCTCTTTCCAGCCAAAAAGCGGCCTTTGCACTACTCTTTGCATCGGTTACATCCTTATCACTTTTTTCTTTATCCTTACGATATTGATCTACCACGGCCTTATTAACAGCATCCTGCGCAAACGCAGCCATACTGAAAAGGCTAAGTGCAGAAACAAAAAACAGTTTTTTCATAAATATTAAACTTTGGTTGTGATTGATTGTTCGTTCGCTAAATATAAATCAATTAATATTATTTTTACAAAAATCATGCCTCTGACTCGTCAGCAGGATCATTTTCGTCTTCTTCATCATCCTCCGTCACATCTTCATCTTCTTCTTCCTGATCCTCGGCAGTAAGAATTTCCACGTCTCCCGCGCCCTCACCTTCGATCACAGCAGCCGGGCGTACGATCACGTTTCCGTCTTCGTCCAGTTCTTCCACTTTTTCTTCGTCCGGATCTTTCAGAATTCGCGTCACAGAAGTGATTTCGTCAGAATTATTCAGTTTGATCAATTTGACACCCTGCGTATTACGGCCTGCCAAACGAATATTCAAAACGCTCATTCTGATTGCAATACCATTTCTGGTGATAATCATCAAGTCATCCTGTTCGGTGACCTCGCGGATCGCAACCAGTTTACCTACTTTATCCGTAGCATTCATGGTGGAAACACCTTTACCACCACGTTTGGTAATACGGTAACTATCTATATCAGAACGCTTACCAAAACCATTTTCAGAGACTACCAGCAGCTGAGCATCTTCTCTGTTGATACAAACCATACCAATCACCTTGTTCTCAGGATCATTCAGGTTGATACCGCGCACACCGGCAGCAGTTCTTCCCATCGGGCGAACTCCTTTTTCGTTGAATCGAACGGCACGCCCTGCACTTGATGCGATCACGATATCATTGTCTCCGTTGGTCAGCGCTACATTCAACAGTCGGTCACCTTCGTTGATAGAAATCGCGATGATACCATTTGTACGCGGACGAGAGTAAGCTTCTAGCAAAGTCTTTTTGATTGTGCCCTGCTGCGTACACATTATGAGGTAATTATTGTTGATATAATCCTCATTTGATAAAGTCCTAACGTTGATCACTGAACGAATCGAATCTCCGTTTTCCAGGCTGATCAGATTTTGGATCGGACGGCCTTTGGAATTTTTACTTCCTTCCGGCACTTCGTATACCTTCATCCAGAACAGTTTACCATATTCTGTGAAAATCAACAGGTAATTGAGCATCGTCGCGGAGAACAAATGCTCGGTGAAATCGGTATCCTTGGTTTTCACACCACGGGAACCTACCCCACCCCTGGTTTGCGTACGATACTCGGACAATGGTGTTCTTTTGATATACCCTTCATTTGAAATGGTAATCAACATTTCATCATCCGGGATCATATCTTCATCGCTGAACTCTTCGGCTGCAAACTCAATTTTGGTCCTGCGTTCGTCGCCATAGCGTTCCCTGATCTCTCCGAGTTCTGTTCTGATAATGTCAAACTTACGGAATTCGTTGGCTAGAATGTCTTTCAAATCCGTGATCAGAACCATGATCTCGTCGTATTCCTTTATAATTTTATCTCTTTCAAGACCTGTCAACCTTTGCAGACGCATTTCAAGGATCGCCTTGGCCTGGATCTCGCTTAATGCGAATTGCTCCATCAAACCGTTTCTGGCGGTATCCGGGTCGCGCGAGCTGCGGATCAGGGTAATCACTGCGTCCAGATTATCCAGGGCAATAATCAAACCTTCCAGAATGTGGGCGCGTTTTTCTGCCTCTCTCAGTTCATACTCGGTACGTCTTGTAATCACCACAATCCGGTGATCCACATAATGCCTGATCAGGTCTTTCAGATTCAGCGTTACTGGCCGTCCTTTTACCAGGGCCACATTATTGACACCGAATGATGATTGCAATGGGGTGTATTTGAACAAATGGTTCAATACAATATTTGGAATAGCGTCCTTTTTAAGATCGAACACGATCCGCATTCCATCCCTATCCGATTCGTCGCGGATGTCGGAAATTCCGTCTAATTTCTTGTCATTGATCAAGCCGGCGATACGTTCAATCATCGCAGCCTTGTTGGTCATATAAGGAATTTCCGTGATAATGATCTGCTCACGGCCAGTCTTGGAGACTTCGAAATTCGCTTTCGAGCGCATGATGATGCTGCCGCGACCGGTTTCAAAAGCAGAACGCACGCCCTGATAACCATATATAATACCCCCCGTTGGAAAATCAGGCGCCTTTACGTACTCCATCAATTCGGGGATGGTAATTTCATTATTGTCAATATAGGCCAGCACACCATCAATAACCTCTGAAAGGTTGTGAGGCGCCATATTGGTAGCCATACCCACCGCGATACCGGAAGAACCGTTAACGAGCAAGTTCGGGAATTTGGCCGGGAGAACAGAAGGCTCTGATAATGAATCATCGAAATTCGGCTGAAAATCGACGGTATCCTTACCCAGGTCATTCAACAGCTCATCAGCAATCCTTTTCAGTCTTGCCTCTGTGTAACGCATCGCCGCCGGATTGTCACCGTCAACCGATCCGAAGTTACCCTGACCGTCAACCAATGGATAGCGAAGCGACCAAGGCTGGGCCATACGCACCATGGTATTATACACTGAAGAATCCCCGTGCGGGTGATACTTACCTAAAACCTCCCCTACTATACGAGCCGATTTTTTATGCGAGCGGTTGTAATTAACACCTAAATCCGACATCCCGTAAAGAACCCGCCTGTGTACCGGTTTCAAACCATCTCGAACGTCGGGTAAAGCGCGGGAAATAATAACTGACATCGAGTAATCGATGTATGCTCCACGCATTTCATCCTCAATATTAATGGGGATAATGTTTTCACCAGAAGATTCTGCCATAAAGAATTAGAAAAGAATCGAAAAATTAGTGAGAGATTGAAATTATTCAACTACTCAGTGAATTAGTACAATATTGTAAGTTCCAAAAAGTCAAATTTCGCTATTTTAAAGCATTCTAACAAACTATCTTTTATGCTATTTCTGCGTTCCGTTTGTATGTCCGTGATATCCCGACTTTTACCCGAAATACCATCGAAATAAAACTTAATTCGCTTCGATCATTAAATTTCCCCTTCTTCCATCTTATAAAGCAAAGCTTACTTTTTCACAACTCCATTATGCCTTTATTACTAACCTTTATAGCGATTCTTGCGCTAATTTTACTGATTGCCTGGTTAAAGATTGACACATTCATTTCCTTCCTGCTAGTCTCCATAGGACTTGGTCTGGCAAGCGGACTGGATGTTGAAACCGTTAGTAAGGCTATTCAGAAAGGTGTGGGCGGAACACTGGGCGATCTGGTTTTAATCGTAGGTTTCGGGGCAATGCTCGGTAAAATGGTCGCCGATAGCGGAGCCGCCCAGCGAATTACGGATGCATTAATTGGCCTGTTCGGGCAAAAATACATTCAATGGGGCATGGCGCTGGCAGGATTTGTGATAGGTATACCTCTGTTTTATAATGCTGGCTTTGTGATTGTGATCCCATTGATTTTCATGATCAGCGCCACGGCCAGGCTCCCACTCTTATATATAGGTGTACCCATGCTATCCGCGCTATCGGTCGCGCACGGGTATCTCCCGCCCCACCCTTCTCCTGCGGCCATTGCAAGTCAGCTGCATGCGGATCTGGGAAAAACACTTTTTTACGGTATCCTGGTCTCGATTCCAGCCATAGCAGTCGCTGGGCCGCTTTTTGGTAGCACCCTTAAAAGATTTCAGCCCAAACCTGATGCAGACCTGTTTAATGTAAAACCAAGACCTACTTCCGAACTTCCCGGATTGGGAATAAGTGTCGTTACAGCTTTACTTCCTGTATTTCTTTTGACAACTATGTCGGGTGTAAAGCGACTCTACCCGGACAATAAAGTGATCGGTTTACTCGCCGAGCCTTACTTCGGAATGCTGGTTTCCGTACTTTTCGCGGCCTATGCATTAGGACTGCAACGTGGAATGGAAATGAAAAAGATCAGCAAATCAATGGAGGAAGCTTTCAAAGGTGTTTCTGTGATTTTGCTCATCATTGCAGGAGCAGGTGTTTTCAAAGAAGTAATGACGGCCAGCGGTGTAAGTACCTATATAGCAGACAATCTCAAAAATATCAACATTTCACCTCTGCTGCTCAGCTGGGGAATCGCGGCCGTGATCCGTGTTTGCGTTGGGTCGGCCACGGTCGCTGGGCTTACTACGGTTGGCATCCTTTCCCCGCTTTTGGTCAACTCCGCAGTACCGCCCGAATTGCTTGTACTGGCCATTGGATCAGGCAGTCTGATGTTTTCTCACCTGAATGACGGCGGCTTCTGGCTGTTTAAAGAATACTTCAATCTGAGCATTAAAGACACGCTGCTTACCTGGTCGGTGATGGAAACAATTGTCTCTATCATGGGATTGCTGGGGGTTTTAGTGCTAAATTTGTTCGTTTAGAAATCAGAAATCAATATTTACCAATCTACTAATCATGGATAATACGCCTGAATCGAACTTCGCTGCCCTTGGTCTTAACCTCCCTCCCGCTCCAAAACCCCTTGGCGTATACAAGCCGCTTTTGATCGTTGACAAACGCTGGGTTTACGTTTCTGGACATGGCACCGTGCAGGATGACGGAACATTAATAAAAGGAAGAATTGGTAAAGATATGGATGAGGATGCAGGCAAACTTGCAGCTCGTCAGGTGGGATTGACCATTCTATCTACATTAAAAGCAAACCTGGGAAGCCTTAACAGAATTAAGCGGGTAATCAAAGTCTTGGGAATGGTGAACTGTACACCGGATTTCGAAAAACATCCGTTCATTATCAATGGATGCAGCGAGTTGTTTGCCAAAATATGGGGCGAAGAAAACGGTATCGGCGTACGCAGCGCAGTAGGTATGGGCTCATTGCCGGATAACATTCCGGTTGAGATTGAAGTGATGTTTGAGTTGGAAGAGAAATAGAACTTAAAAATATGGCCTGGTTTCAACTCAAAAATCCCGACGAGGTAATTTCGCCTTCGTTACTGTTCTATAAAGATCGCATTGAGAATAATATCCGTAGTATGATCAGTATTGCGGGAGATGTGGATCGTTTGGTTCCGCATGTTAAAACCCACAAATGCGGTGAAGTCGTTAAAATTCAGCTGCAACAGGGAATCAGCAAATTCAAATGCGCGACGATTGCCGAGGCTGAAATGCTGGCTGACGCTGGTGCTAAATGGATTCTGATTTCCTATCAGCTGGTAGGTCCCAATATTTCGCGACTGTTTCAATTGCGTGCCAAATATCCCGACATTATTTTTTCCTCATTGATCGACAACGAAAAGTCCGCGAATGATTTGAATGAGGCGTCGATAGCGCATGATTTCACTTCAACGTTTTTTATAGATGTTAATAATGGGATGAACCGCTCGGGTAGTCCGACAGACGGAACTATACTATCCCTGTACCGCTATGTGACGAGCCTGCCCAACATTGCGTTCACGGGAGTTCACGCCTACGACGGCCACATCAGAAACCCGGAATTTTCAGAACGAAAACTGGCGACAGATGAAGCATACGACAAGATTTTGCCATTGCTTGATCTGATCAAAAACGATGCCGCAGGCGAGCCCATGATCATTGCAGGCGGATCGCCTTCATTTACGGTGCACGTGTTAAGGCCAGAAGTTTTTCTCAGTCCTGGGACCAATGTGCTTTGGGATTGGGGTTACGGCGACCGATTCGACGGGCAACCCTTTCAGCATGCAGCGCTCATTCTGACACGCGTAGTTTCAAAACCGACTGCCGGCATTGTCACCATTGACCTTGGCCATAAAGCCATAGCTGCTGAAAATCCTGTCGAGAGCAGATTCAAATTGCTGAATCTCAACGGTTACACGGTTTTGAGCCAAAGTGAAGAACACGGCGTATTGGAGGTCGGCGCCGAAGCCTGGGAATCCATCCAGATCGGTGATGTGCTTTATGCACTCCCCTATCACATTTGCCCTTCGGTAGCATTGCACGATTATGCCAGTATCATTGAAAACGGCGAAGTTACCGGTGAATGGAAAATTACTGCACGTACCCGCAGACTGACTATTTAGTACTCATTTAAAATATTCATACATGTTTCTTTTTGATGCCCACCTCGACCTTTCGATGAACGCCGTTGAATGGAACCGCGATCTGACGCAGGAATTGAGCGCCATTCGTGAGCGTGAAAAGAACCTGAACGACAAACCTGATCGCGGCAAAGGCGTCGTCAGCTTTCCTGAAATGCGTAAAGGCAATATCGGAATGTGCGTCGCCACACAAATTGGCCGTTTCGTAAAACCCGACAGTAAAATCCCTGGCTGGCATTCGCAGGCACAGGCATGGGCACAAACCCAGGCCCAAATCGCCTGGTACAAAGCCATGGAAGAAGCGGGCGAGATGGTACAGATTACTGAACTCGCAGGGTTGCATAAGCATTTAAATCTTTGGCAAACAGCCGAATCCACTGAAAATTTGCCTATCGGGTACATTCTCAGCCTGGAAGGTGCAGACTCATTTATAAGTCTGAAAAATCTGGAAATAGCTTACCAATACGGCTTGCGTGCGATCGGTCCGGCACATTACGGCCCGGGCGTGTATGCATACGGTACCGATTCGGATCAGCCGCTTTCTCAGAAAGGCAAAGACCTGCTTATTGAAATGGACAAGCTCGGTATCATTCTTGATGCCACGCACTTATGTGACACAGCATTCTGGGAGGCCCTGGATATTTTCAAAGGACCGGTTTGGGCGAGTCATAATCTGGTACGTGAAATTACCCCGCATAATCGCCAGTTTTCCGATGCGATGATCAAGGAGTTGTTGGAAAGAAAAGCGGTGATCGGTATGGCTTTTGACGCGTGGATGATGATTCCGGGCTGGATCAGAGGAAAATCGACTCCCGAAAGTACCGGTCTAAAAATCGAGCACATTGCCCAGCACATTGACCACATTTGCCAGCTGGCCGGCAATGCACTCCACGTAGGCATAGGCTCCGACCTGGATGGCGCTTATGGAAAAGAACAATCTCCCGGAGACCTCGATTCCATTGCTGACCTGCAATCCATCACCTCTATTCTATCGTCACGCGGCTATTCTGAACAGGATATTGAACAAATTATGTGGCGTAACTGGGTTGATTTTCTGGACAGAAGCTGGAAATGAAAAGTCTAATGAATTCTTAATATTCGAATAAAGTAATAGTCAGAAAAGCTTTGCAACTTACGTCCGGGTTACAAAGCTTTTTTGTTTTGAACAATTAAGATATTTTAACAATACTTATTTGTAATTATTATAAATAAGTGTCACTTTTGGGAAAGCAAACTAAAACCAGCGATATGATAGACTATACTTAGTCAAAAGCTATCCTTCATAATAAGAATTACCATGAGAAATACATATAAGATTTCATTTCGTACTAAAATCAAGAATACAAAGTCATTTCAGCGACTGCACGATTGCCTTAAACAATTAAATGTAAAGCACTGGGCCTACGATTTTCAGGAATTACTGCTTACCCTTACCTCGGAATTGTCGGATTTTAGCAGAATACAGGCTGTGTTACGCTCAGCGGGGTATGTTTGCCATTTTGTTAAGCTTGAAAACCTGGATGATAACGGCGGCCTGGCAGTGGCCTAAGCAATGTAAAAGGCTCAGATACTGGCTACTTTTACCAGATTTCTCTTAGCCTGCTGCATATGCCGCTCATCATGGGCGATAATGAATTGAAAGACATCTCCTACCCTTAACTTTATAAAAGGCAGAATCGAAACTGGGATCTTAATGGTCTCCATGTCCTTACTAACCGCATTTCTTAACAAAAATAGCATGTCTTCCTGCTGCCGGAGAAACTCCGCTACCGTTTGAGCCGCGTCCAGTTCCGAAGGCGGGATATGTCCTTTGAAAGCTTTGAATTTGCCCTTACTAGTTTCCGGTTCCATCATTTTGGTAAAATACGCTCCCAGCCAACTACTTGTAAAATCCTGCTTTTCGAAGTTTTCAGCTGCTTTTTCTATTTCCTGTCGAATTTTGGGCAGGTAGTAATCGCCGTAGCTGTTCAAATGTGCGAGACATTGCGCGATACTCCACCCTCCCGAAGACGAAGGACTGTTCAGAAGAGCTTCCTCTCCATTCTGGAACAAGACCATTGTATCTGAAATGTGACCTTCGACCCGGTCTTCGAGCTTTTGCAGCAGTTCTTTTTTATTTACTTTTCCCATTGCATTTCTGGTTGGATTCAATGCAAAGATGCCGGTTCCCTGATTTCTAAAATTTGGTAAAAACCAAGATTTTCAGATTCTCACCTTATTGACCAACTTACTAAAATTCGTAGGATCAATGCCCAGATAATTGGCCAGATACTTATGAGGTACGAGCTGCAAAATATGCGGGCTGCGTAAAAGTAGTTTCCGGAACTTATCCTCGGAGGAAAAACATTGCACTTCTACCAATCGCTCCATCACACCGGAAAGTGTTTGCGTGAGTCCCAGCCTGACCATTCGTTCAATCGCCGGCCGCTCATTCATCAGCAATTTCAGTTCACTGTAAGGCGCTTTTAGGAATCTGGAAGGCGTTAATGTCTCATAATAGTACCGTGAAGGCTGTTCCAGCAGCAACGAATCCACTACTCCACCAAAAGATGGCGCGTAGGTAAACACAATCGTCGCCTCCCGGTTCTGTTCATCCAGATAGTAGACCCGCTGCACGCCTTCAATCACAAAATACAAATGCTTTTCCTTCTCTCCTATGGTGGTGACTATCTCTTTCCGTCTGGTCTGAAACGGTTTCCAGATCGAGGAGAGCGCTAACCAGTCATCCTCAGATAAGGGCTGAATAGCATTAACAAGTGAATGTAAATGTTGTAAAGGATCCTGCATTTGATCCCCAAAATACAAAAAACGCCAGAATTACTCGCCTATCGACGTGACCATAAAATCCAGAAAATGAAAGACCTCTTCCTGATTTCTGATGTGGTTACGCGCGGCCGACAGATCATCCCCGATTTTAATGGTAAACGAGTCATCAGGCAAAGCCTCAAACATATCCTCATCGGTCGTATCGTCGCCAATCGCCAGTACAAAGTCGTAATTGCCAATTTCAACAAAAGTCCTTGCGGCAGTACCTTTGTTGAAAGCTGTCTTTTTAACTTCTACGACCTTGTTACCATCGATCACTTGCAGATTCAGTTCTGGTTGAATGTAGTTTTTCAATTGCCAAAGGAGCTCCTGCGCACGGCGGCTTGCGTATTCTATTTCATCGGCAGTGCGGTAATGCCAGGCCAGCGCAGTTTCCTTTTCTTCGACAAATGCGCCGGGACATCTTTTCGCGTAAATCTGCATAATCGGGCGGATGCTGTCTTTCCAGTTTTCCTCATAGCTCTCATTAAGCAGCCATTCAGTACTACCTTTCAACCGGGTCAATGCGCCATGCTCCGCGATAATGTGAACTGGCATCTCTTTAAAAAGCTGGTCTAAAAAGTGACGGTCCCTTCCGCTGATAATGACGACCGTATCTCTTTTGGCAATATCCTGTATCAGCTTCCTCACATCTTCCGAAATGATCGCCTTCGCAGGATCAGGCACAATGGGTGCCAACGTGCCATCGTAGTCAAAAAATAATATTCTGTTTGTTGAAGATTGATAAGCCCTGCGGATTGAATCAATACCTCTATCGGTCAGAAACACCTGGCGCAGCCTTTCGTGTTCTTGTTCAAGCATCATCATTTGTGTAAAAAAATCATTGGTCCATGCAAAGACGTCGTAATCCTGTATACGCTCGCGCATGGCGTCCATTCTTTTGGTTTGTTCTTCAACCGGCATTTCAAAGGCCGTTTTGATTGCGTCGGCAATATCCTGCTGATCGAGCGGATTGATGATCAACGCTTCTCCGAGCTCCGCTGCAGCACCTGCCATTTCGCTGAGTATCAGCACTCCTTGCCTGTCCTTCCGGCTTGCTACATATTCCTTGCATACGAGGTTCATGCCATCCCGTACTGGCGTAATGAGCGCAACATCACTGGCAGTATACATGCCAACCATTTCATGATAAGCCATGGACCGGTACTGATAGATAATGGGCTGCCAGTAAATATTGCCATAGTCCGCATTAATCCTTCCGACCGTCTGATCAATCTCCGATTTCATCTGCTGGTACTGGTCGATGGTATCTCTTGAAGGCACCACTACCATCACAAACGATACCTTTCCATGCCACTCCGGGCAGTTTTCCAGAAACCGTTGGTATCCTTTCAGTCTGTGAATAATTCCTTTCGAATAATCCAGTCGATCGACGGAGAAAATTATTTTTTCCTTTAACGACTGCCTTGCCTCGTGTCTGGCCTCCGCCACTTCAGGCTCGTCGAACGCAGCATTAAACTTCGCGAAATCAATGCTGATCGGAAATGAATCGACCTTAATGATCCGGTTGCTCATATTAATGTAATGCAGCTTATTCCCATAGCCTGACACCAGCCTTGCCGCTTTCAGGAAATATTCCACATAATCATTGGTGTGGAACCCGACCACATCAGCCCCCAGTATACCGTCGACAATTGCCTTGCGCCAGGTAACCGGTAATAGCCTGAAAAGCTCAAAAGATGGAAATGGAATGTGAAAAAAGAAGCCGATTTTATTTTCCGGAAACCGTTCACGTATCAGGCCGGGAAGCAGCATTAGCTGATAATCCTGCACCCATACCACATCACCGGGCTGAATGATCTCAGCTACTTTATCAAAAAAGAGTTTATTGGCAACCTGGTAGGCATCATAATAGGCTTCATCAAAGCGGGCAAGCGAAGGGAAGTAATGGCATAACGGCCAAATCAGATTATTGCAGAATCCTTCATAGTAGTTTTCATTTACCTCATCTGAAATAAAAACCGGATGCGCCTGAAAGTCATCATTGGTAAGCGACTGTCCTTCCAGTTCCTCTGGGGTATTTTCCGAGAAACCTATCCACTGGATTTTCTCGGCAGAACTGAAAGTCGGCGCTGTTTGGTCGTTGACTAGTGATAAAACCGCAGAAACCAACCCGCCCGAATTCTGAAACAATTGCACCTGATCGTTCTCCATTATCAACTTAAACGGCAATCGATAGGCTACAATAATGAGTCTTCCTGGTTGTAATGGTTGTTTAGAATTTTCCATAGATTTCAAAAAAGGCAAAAAACCTATGCCAATGCACCTTCAAACATTAAAAAAAAATATTCTTTTGACAGCCGCCAGATTTATACTAGCTTAGTACCTGCAACCTCCCTCATCATGTTAAAAGGAACCGGTAACTTCCGGGCAGGATGATCATTCGTGATTGTTTTGTGAGCAATTCACATTGCTGTTTTCCATACAATAACATGATGATTGACCACAAATACAGGTTTTTCGAGACCTTAGATTAGTCAAGGACTACAATCATGTAATCGCAGATTAATAACTGTGCCACTCTTTGTTGTGGGTTGCCGGCGGTCAGAAATGACCGCCATTTTTTTGTCCGTCTGATAATACGGATACGTCCATACGTAGCGTTTCTTGGCGCAGAACAGGGCAATTATGGGCAAGCTCTGGAAAATTATACCCAAGCCGTCTCCATTTCGTAAAACTCCATTTTTTTCCAAAATCCATTCTTTTTGACAAACGAAGCGGGTTTTGAATGCATGTACACCATTTGTATACCCGTATGTGATAAGGGTTTACCTCATGTATACCCTCTTGATTTGACTACTGGTTTACGCTGATCGTAAGTTTGCAATGCGTTCGAAACAGCGCCATTTGCCATTCGGCAGGTGACCTCCAAAAGCCTTTACTACTCAAAAAAATGAAAAGTCTCATTCCCGTTCTGATTACGATCAGTATCACCCTCACATTAAAAGGGTATTTCAGCAGTGGCACTTTCAACACGGATGCCGCCGAAAGCATTTCTCAGAACAACGTATCACCAGCACTCACCGCGCAATCTGACACAATCAAAGTGGCAGTTGAATTCCCAAAAACATTTGAATTGCAACTCGTAAAAACCGCTGTCATTTCCCTCGAGAAAAATGTAGACTTCGGTAACCCTTATGTGCTGTCAGACTATCCGATCGGTGCCGTAAACTGGATTTCCCGCGAAGGGTTGACGACTGCATTACCGCCTTCCAAAATTCAGTCCTTTACATCCGGTACACCCATTGCGAAAGGCCTTAGCTGGCAAGAACTAAATACGGCGATCGCGCCGAAGTACCTTTTACCAAACCACGTACCCGGCTATTCATTTTCGGCTGAAAAGCTTCCTTCTAATACGGTCATTACTTATCAGACAGCCGACGGAAGCTATTATATCCTGGGAGTGAAGCAAATTTCCTGGGGCAAAACCCGGGCGATCGAGCTTTCCGTTTACCATGCATCCTGATTTCACATTTACTGTTATATACACATTTATTTATCCTCCATACTAACAACATTACGACAATGGATTATTCAGCATTACGCATAGCCCGTGAAGGAGAGGTACTTATCTTTTTAAGCTTCATCATGATTGTCTGGGCCATTTCCTTGATCCGCTCCGAAAAAATCGAACGGGTCTCTTCGAAAAACAATCGCTAAGATATTTTAACACACTATATGCATAAAACGATCTGGTTTTGCAAACAGGTTTTCTGGCTTAAATGTCCGGAAAACCTGTTTTTCGTTTCAATTTCTTACCTAAATATTGCTATTTTTGCCGCTTACCTCCTTTTGCTGTTCCCGAATGAAAGATTTGCTTACCAATCGTTTCATTGCTCTTTTTTGTGTGCTAAGCCTGTTCTGTTGGCCTGCATTCGCGCAGTTTGAAAACATGGTCAACCAAACGCATGCACAGCGTTACACAGCCATTCGAAAGTTCATCGTGCAGCACGTCATGAAGTTCGACACCATCGAATCTTTCAAATCTATTCAAAAACTGCATGAAGTAGCGGTAAAAGCCAAAGACGAAGATCTGGTACTGGAATCCAATCTGCTAGTGATGCTTCTGAAAGCGCAAATCAAAAAAGAAAACCCTCGCAGGCTGATCCGTGGTACCAGGACTGTGCTCAGAAAAGCAGAAAAAGCCAACAATCTGCAAATCCAGATTAGGGCAAGGATGATGCTGAGAGGCTTTTACTGGTATGAAACCAAGAACTATGAACTGGCATTCGAGCAGTATCTCAAAATTTACCCGCTGCTTAAAAAAGTAACGGCGGAAGATTTTCCCGAAAAAGCCTACACCCTCACGCAAATGGCAGAAGCCTACTACTTCTTCGCGGATTTCAAAAATGCCATACGCTATTCCAGGGAGGCGCTCGCCGCAGAAGTAATTGAAGACCACCGGGGTGTGCACAACACGGCGCGAAATACGATCGGGCTAAGTCACATTAAATTAGGTAGGCTGGATTCAGCTGATGTTTACTTTCAATGGATCATGGATAATGTGGGGATCAACGACTACGACGTTTGGAAGGGAATAGCACAGGGCGACCTCGGGCTCACTGCCTACCTGCGGGGAGACTACCAAAAAGCATTACCACTGCTACAAAGTAATGTAGATCAGGCTTTGATTTTCGGAGACCATAGCCAAGCTGCCAGGTCACTCACATTGCTGAGCGATATTTATTTCAAAACCGACCGGATTGAGGATGCAGAAAAAACAATGCTCCAGGCCAGAGAAAATGTCCGCCGTTCCGGGCTTCTCAAACCGTTGGAGCAACTTTACCAGGTTTTCGCGAAGGTGTATGCTACCCGTGGCGACATTAAGCTGACCAGCACCTACCTTGATTCTGCAAACCAGATAAAAGACCAATTGGCTAATGAGTTCAACTCGATCCAGATGTTGCGAGCCACCGAAAAGTCCCAATTACAATCGCACCGTGCCGCAATGCAACGGGTGGCGGCCGAGAAACAGATCAAGACATTGGAAAGAAATATTCTCTTGATTCTGATGGTGCTTTTGGTAGTAGTACTGTTTTATTTTTACAAAACGCATTACTATCAGGCCAGGGAAAAACAGCGGGTCATTAACGATCAGCTGATCAAAGCCGAGCAGGAGCTCACATTTGCGGCCATTCAGCTGGAAGAGTTTACCAGAAGCATTTCCGAAAAGAACCTGCTCGTTGAAGAACTAAGTGCTAAATATGGTATCAATGTAAGTGATGAGACAAGAATCGAACTGCAAAAAAGCACGATTCTCACTGATGAGCAATGGGAATATTTCAGGGCGCTTTTTGAGAAAATCCACGCCGGCTACCTGCATCGGCTAAGGGAAAAACTACCAGGCCTCACCCCTGCCGAAACACGCTTTATGGCACTTTCCAAACTAAATCTGACTTATAAAGAAATGGCTAGTACGCTCGGGATTTCGGTCCAGAGCGTACGCGTAATCCGTCACCGTATCAGGAAAAAGCTCAATATCCCCGAGGAAGCGGATTTGCATGATGTCGTGGACACAATATAATACGCACATAATCAGACTGTAACGAATTGGAATGTTTTTGGAATGCCTGTTTCTCTGCATTTTATAAAGCTATTTCTACATTTGATACTGTAAGACCTAGCCTGTGTTCAATATGAGATTCGTAAAGTACAAGTATTTCATTTTGCAGTCTATGCTGCTCGTGCTCCTAGTCTTCCTGACAGTTTGCAGATGGTGGAGTGGCCATTTGGAGCAAGCGCATAAAAAAGAAAAAAATAACCCTAACCTAACCCATCAATTAACGATTCGTTAGACCCTCCTTTTATTATTTCAGTGATCGTGGATCGACCATCGACTGGGCATGATAAAAGAAACTTGAAGAGTGAGTAAAAGCTTTTGCATGTCAAAGGCTTTTACTTTTTTTTTGTTATTTGCAACAAAACTCTTAAACCCAGCATTCATGCCAAAGGAAGATAAACCTGCTTCAAAACCGAGGGCAAAGAAATTAACCGACACCGAACAAGTTGCCGAGTTTATGAGCAAACTGGAACATCCGTTAAAGGTAGAAATTGAAGCGGTCCGTCAGATCATCCTGAACGCCGATCCGAAAATCTCGGAAAGGATCAAATGGAATGCGCCGAGTTATTACACCACAGCCGATCTGTTGACTTTTAACCCGCGATCGCAAAAAAATGTGCACCTCGTATTTCATCACGTTACGATTGTTCAGATAAAATCTGCATTGCTAGAAGGCGATTACAAAGACCGGCGAATGGTATATTTTACCGATATGCAAGACATTGAAAACAAAAAAACAGAACTTGAACGCATTCTGAATGAATACGTTCAACTTGCCGGTTAACCAATCAGTCCAGTAATTCTCTTGCGAGCAGGTCGTCAAATATGATTTTGTCGACTTCGGATACTTTCTCGCGGTCGGCGTAGGACAGCCAGGCGATCTCTTCAATTTCAGCGGAAGGCGCTATCTCACCCGAGTAAAGGCCCGCGTAGCAACGCATATTCACCATTACACCTTCGGGTTGGCCGTGCGCTTGTGCTAGAAAGGTACCGTAAAATACGAGGGATGCGGGATCAATGATGATAGTCAATTCTTCTTCAATCTCACGAGTTAAGGCATTTTCGTCGGACTCACCGAGTTCTCTTTTACCGCCCGGAAGATAAAATATGTCGCGACCGCGGGTCCGCGCAACGAGGACTTTTTTGTCTTGAATTTCAATGAATGCTAGTTTGTCAATCATGGTTTTAATTTGTTACCTCACACTCCGAATTGTGTGAGATGGTGATTTAAATGTTTGTAGAACATGGTATTCCACTCCGTTGAGGTGAGTTTCCCAAAACTTAACGATTCTTTACCATTGAAGTGTTGCTCCCCAAGCTCTGCCGTTTTCTTCAAATATCCAATTAGTCGGCTTTTTTCCAGTTCAAAATCCTTGTCGCCGGTAATGACGAATGCAGGGGCAGTCTGCTGACTTTTGACATAGGGTTTATCTCCACAAACTGTACTTTTCGCAAAAATCTGCACCAGCAGCCTCATTAGAATGTTCGGCTTGGGATGTATATTTTCAAAAGCCATTTCATAAGCGACATTGCAATGTGCCAGCATCTGAGGAGCATTCATTTTGCCCCATAGTTGCTTTGTTTCCGGCTGAAGTACGGCGATCCGCTCCGTTAATTGAGCTACTGTTTCGGGTAAGAAGATGTTTTGCATTGTTGGTGGTTGGTTGCGATTCAAGGGTATTTTATGGTTAATGTTGGGCGTAGTCTCTGACCGCCCGGCGGCCCGGTACGTCCAACACCAATAACTCATTCATTTTTCAAGCCTCTTTCAACGCTTCCAAAAATAAGCCTGTCAGTTCCTGAACCGGAATCCTATTGATAGAAGGGTTCACTTTCAGCATAAAACCGTGATCACCCGATTTAGCTATTTCAATATTCCTTTTCGCCAGGCCTTCCTTGAATTTGTCCGGATTAGCATTTATAAGTAGGAGATTTACAAAATGCGAGCCATTTTCTATTGTACCGAATTTGACGCGTTCATTCCTTCCCAGCTCTTTGAACAATTTCTCGCTGCTGGACCATGCCAATTTGTACTCATTCATGAAACCGTCGGCATAATGCAATGCTACCGCGGCGAAAACCCAGGCTGCCGGCAGCCCGCCGCCGAACATTCGTCGTTCATGGAACAGTTTCGCAGTAAATGACCGATCACCAGCCAAAATAGCGCCCGAAGAAGCATTAAAGCATTTCCACATGGAAGTAAAAACAGTATCGAACAGTTCACCGTAACGCTTAGGTTCTACACCGGTATGCACCGCTTGCTTAAACAACCTCGCACCGTCCAAATGTGTTTTGATACCATTCTTTTTGGCAAAATCAGTGATCTTTTTCAGGCTTTCGTAACTCACCATTCTATCCTGCTGGCGCCTCACCGGTGTTTCGATCGCGATAGCACCGATCTGCGCTTCCACGCGGCCCAGTTTGGTTTTGGCAATGATCGCTTCAACATCTTTCAAAGAAAACTCCACGGTATTGGCACCCAATGGTATCAGATTTAACCCGCTCAAAATCTGCGAACTATCCCCTGTATCATTGTAAATATGGCTCTGTTCCTGAACGATTACCCTGTGATTACTACCTGACAATTTTCGCATGGCAATGTGGTTTGCCAAAGTCCCAGTAGGCATAAACACACTGGATTCCTTTCCGAGCAATTGGGCAAATTTGTTCTCCAATTCCTCCACTACCCCGCCATTGGAATAAAAATCCGCCTTGATCTTACCTTCATCCGCGAGTTTCATCAACAGACTGGCATATTCCTTCGGACTCTGGTTCAATCCGTCATGCAAGAAATCCACAGCTTGTGCCGATTTCAAAGGGTTTTTTAAAGAATTATTTCCGGCAAAAGCACCATTGGTATCAGCGGTAGCAGCAAGCATACTGCCTAGTTTGACAAAGTCTCTTCTCTGCATCGGAGTGAATGAATAAATTTCAACTAAAATAAGGACAGAAATAGTTAAAGCCGCTATTTTGTAACCTTTATACATAAAATTAATCTTCATCATGAGCAAACTCGCACTCGCCTGCTTCTTCATCGCACTCATTTCGATTTTCAATGGAGCCGTTTCATTTTCTCAGAATATTAAAGTCATCAGGGCATCAGGTAAAAGTGTCGATATCAGAGTCGGGAGCGAGTTGAGAAAATCGAACTGGAATATTTCTCCGGATATCAAACCAGATGTCTATGATGTTTACGTTCCAAAGGCGGGTAAGGCTGTGACATTCATTACCAACAAAGATTCAATTCGATTTGACGTAAAACCCGATGATTATCAAGCATTTGTCATCTTGTTAAATGGAAAAGACAGCGCATTTACGGCGATCAAAGGTCATCTCGACGTTCCCCGCGCAAGGTTTTCCGACGATTATAAAAAGTCACATACCGGAAAAACATTCGTAGAAATCCCGCCGGTTTACGAATTGATGAATGTTGTGATGGCGATCACGAATGAAGGAAAGAAGGACAATGGCATGATCAGGAAGAACAATACCTATTATTCTGACGTCCTGCAATGGTTTGATCAGTATCATAACGACCCGGCGGTTGTAGCTGTGAATGCCGAAATTGCAAATCCCGACAACTATTTTTCCGCGAAAATGGATGCTTACGCATTTGAATACCAAAACGAAAAGATAGTGCAAAGTCATGTTTACGATCGTATTGGCTTTTCAAACACGAACAATATACGGTCACTAATCCCCGCTTTGCAAGAATTCGCTGTTAAAAGCAAGTTTGCTGATTTTTACAAAAAGCATCAAAATTATTATGACGGCCTCATCACCAGTTACCGTGATTCCATCGGAGTTCCTGAAATGCAAAAGTGGTTGGTCATCAACTTTCCATCTACAAAGTATGACTCATTCAAAATCATATTTTCGCCATTGGTAGCCAGTAACCAGTCAGCCACATGGTTTGAATTCGACGGTTTTAAGGAAGCGCAGGCGCACGTCAACTTTCCGTTCCATAGTGCAAACCAACCAAAAACATACTCCAAAGAAGCCTCGCTGGTTCAAGACGGGTCCATCGTTTTTACTGAGCTCAATCATGCATTCATCAATCCCGAAAGTGCAAAACCGCAATACGCAGAAAGGATAGTCAAAACCTTTGCTAATCTGGCTACCTGGAACAATCCGGAGAAACCCGCCAAGTACTATAATGATCCATTTGCCTCCTTCAATGAATATATGAACTGGGCATTGGTATGCCTCCGCTACCTGGATTACGCACCCAAAAACGAGCAGGAAAAGCTGATTCAGCAAACCGAAAACATGATGGTCAACTCACGCGGCTTTATAAAATTCGCCGAATTTGATCAGTTTTTGGTGAAGCTGTATAGGAATAGGAAAAAAGGACAGGTGCTGGCTGATTTGTATCCGGAGATTGTGGGGTGGTTTGAGGGGAATAAGTAGGGATGTACCTCTATTTTAAATCTAATTCAAAAATTGCCTAGGGAATAAGTTTCCTTTCAATGAAACTTATTTATATCTTTACAACACACACATTATATCCAGAAATGATTGAGAAACTATTCGACATCATTATGCTCGAAGAAGCATTTGATTTTCTTAAAAGTATTGACAAAAAGCATTCGGAGAAAATACTTTATAACATCAGGAAGGCTCAAACCAGTCGTGATCCCGAACTTTTCAAAAAACTAACTAACGAAATTTGGGAATTCAGAACGCTATATCGTGGATCTCATTGCCGCCTGCTTGCATTTTGGGATAAGAGTAATACTCAGCAAACACTAGTTATTTCGACACATGGATTTGTAAAAAAGCAAAGTAGAGTTCCCGATACCGAAATTGGAAGAGCCCTCCAGATCAGGGATAAGTATTTTCAAGAGAAAGAAAAATCAAACAACGAAACGAAATGAAAACCTACACACTGGAAGAAGTTCAGGATCAGTTAATCGGCAAAACCGGTACACCAGCCCGCGATAAATTCGAATATGATTTACAAATTGACCTGATGGGGCATGCTATCAAGCAAACCCGTTTGGAACGTCATCTTACACAGGAAGAACTTGGAAAATTGATTGGTGTACAAAAAGCACAGATTTCAAGACTGGAAAATAATGCGGGTAATGTTACCGTTGACACATTAATGAGAGTTTTCTCGGCTTTGAAAGCAAAGGTTAGCCTGCAAATTGAACTGCTAAATGCCGACAGTACCATCGGAAAGGCAAGTTTTTAGCAACAATCATCTAACCCAACACCTTCTCAAAACAAATACTATTCGCCACACCTTCATACTGGCCATAATTCGCAGTAATCTGATAATTGTTCTTTTTATAGAACGCGACGGCTTCGGTTTGCCTTTTGCCGGTTTCCAGAATGCAGCGCGTGGCACCTAATTCTGCTGCCCATTTTTCCAGTTCGCCCAAAATTTGGGAGGCAGTACCCTTATTTCTGCCCTCGGGAGCTACGTACATTCGTTTCACTTCCATCGTTTCTGGTTCAAAAACTTTGATCGCCCCGCAGCCAATGGGCGTTTCGTCGTCGTACACGACAATGACATGTTTGATCTTGTCAAGCTTGTTGTATTGGGAATAAAAAGCATGCTCGTCGCCGTCGGTAGTGGCCAGGTAGGCGTCCAGGGATTTGATTAAAGTGATGAAGTCGTTGTTGTCGGAATCAGTTCTGGTAATGTTGATCATATTGATGAAATGTGGTGTTGTTTCATTCTAAGTATCTCAATATTACAAAATGTTTGTCTTCCTCCATTCAAGTGATCATATGAAACAAACAGAATTGAAGTAAGGAAAAATATTTTCATTAATCAAAGGAATATTAAGCAGAAGCACAATCAATGAAGTGGGTGTACGTATAATAAGGTACATAAGCTTTGGATTAACTCCGTAATTTGACCGCACATATATGGTAAGTTTGTATATTTGAATTAACATAAAAATCAGGATATGCTATACGGACGAGTGAGTATTGACCCCGAGATAATGAGCGGCGCACCGGTTTTTGCAGGAACTCGTGTTCCTGTTCAAAATTTGTTTGATTACCTTGAAGGAGGCGAGGATCTGGCGGAATTCCTTGATGACTTTCCATCAGTTTCCAAAGAAACTGCACTGGCCGTGCTAGAAATGGCTAAAAAGACCCTGACATCTGAAAAACTGCTAAATGAAAATTTTGCTTGACGAGAGTTTGCCACGTAAGCTTCGTCAAGATTTTGGAATTGAGCATGAAGTGTGGACTGTAAGAGACAAAGGCTGGCTAGGGAAAAAGAATGGTGAGTTGCTTAATCTCATGATTAAAGATCATTTCGAAATCTTTGTGACCGTAGACCGAAATCTCACTTATCAGCAGAACATTGAAAGACTAGCAGTAACTATTTTTGTTTTGTGTGCTTTCAATAACAGGCGGGAAACATTGAAACTTCTGGTTCCAAAAGTCTTTGAAAGAATTGCAGCAGGTGATCTTCAAAATCTGATTGAAATCTATTAAAAAACCAGAGCAAAGTCCACAGCTTGAAAGGTAAATCCTCCTAACGCAAATCATCCAACTCCACTACCTTCACCGTTTTGGTCAACAAATGAATGATCAGCCATGCTACCAGGTACGTACAGCCGCAGATCGTGAAAATAATGTTATAGCCAGCCTGAATGTTGCCCGCTGCCTTGTAAGTATCGAGCAGATCGCCAATCAGGATCGGGAACAGGATCCCTCCTACCGCCCCTGCCATGCCACCGATACCTACAACCGAACTCACAGCCTGTTTTGGAAATAAATCCGAAGGCAAGGTAAACACATTCGTCGCCCAGGCCTGGTGCAATGCAACCGCCAAGCTGATCAGCCCCACAGCCACCCAAACGCCCGTCGCAAACTGGATCAGAATGACCGATAGTTCCAGAAATGCAAAGGCCAGCAGCACCGTTTTACGTGCCTTCAATGTCGGCCAGCCTTTTTTGATCAGCCAGGACGAAAGGTAACCTCCGCCGATGCTGCCGACCGTAGTCGCCGTGTAAATCAGCATCAGTTCCAGACTTGGCTTTTTGAGATCCAGGTTAAATGTAGAAGCAAAGTAAGACGGGAGCCAGAACAGAAAAAACCAGTAAATTGGGTCAATGAGGCCTTTTCCGGTAATGTAAGCCCAGGTTTGCGGGAATGTAAAAAGTTTGATCCATTTTACGGGCTGCTTTTCCGCCTCATTCTCGTCCTGATCTTGTCCGCTGGTAATGTAATGCAGTTCCTCTTTGCTAAGCCGCTTCTGTTTCGTCGGAATGTCGTAAAAAATCAGCCAGAAAATCAGCCATACGAAACCCAGCGCTCCTGTGATCCAAAACACTCCCTGCCAGCCATAATGTTCGAGTATCCATGGTTCCAGTATCAATGCTACAACAACGCCGACACTCGTTCCGGCATTGAACAACCCGGTCGCCAGCGCACGTTCCTTTTTGGGAAACCACTCAGCCACCGTCTTCACCGCCGCAGGATAGTTACCAGCCTCGCCGAGCCCAAGCCCAACCCGCGCCAGGCCAAAACCAAACGCGCTGCGCGCCACCGCATGCAACATACCTGCAATGCTCCAAAACACAATGGTAATGGAGTACCCTGACTTCGTTCCGATCTTATCAATCAGCCAGCCGAAAAGTAGCAAACCCACCGCATAAGCAGCCGTAAAAGCCATCACAATGCGTGCAAAATCGGTTTCTGTCCACACAAATTCTTTTTCAAGAATGGGTTTCAGCAAGCCGATAATCTGCCGGTCGAGGTAATTAATGGTGGTGGCTGTGAAAAGCAAGACCACAATGATCCAGCGATAATTTTTGGTGGTACCCATTACACGGCGAGTTTTTGAACGAATTGCAGAAAATGCTCCCTCAACCCGTCCCAGTTTTTGTCTTGAATCAATTTTTTGTCAAAAAGTTGCCCGCCGATCCCCAGGCCATTTGCCCCCGCTTTCAGAAACGCTTCCATATTTTCGAGCCCTACTCCACCGGTAGGAAGCAATTTGAGCTGGCGCATGGGCGCTTTCAAATCTTTAATGTATTCGGGCCCCAGTGATGTAGCAGGATAAATTTTGACCATCGTAGCTCCTAATGTCCAGGCATTGTAGATTTCCGTTGGCGTGAATGCGCCCGGGAAGACTGGTATGCCTTTTTTGACACAGGATTTGATCACTTTTTTATTGATAATGGGCGTGACGATGAATTGCGCTCCGGCTTCCAGCGCAATTTCCAGGTCGTCTTTGGTACACACCGTTCCGGCACCAATATTCAGTCCTTCACCCTCGTTCTCCAATGCATAGCGAATGATTTCCGCTGCGCCAGCCGTATTCATGGTAATCTCAATGGTAGTAAGTCCCACTTCGCGGTAAATAGGCAGAATACGCTTTATATCGTCAGGAGACACATTTCTAATGATGCCAACCAAGGGTGCTTTCTCAAATAACTCACGGGAAAATGTACGCTCACTCATAAATTGGTTTTGTTCAATGTTAAATTCTGATGTTCAAATATTTTAATCTGTCCGATCGTCGCGGCCCTGCCTACTGTCATAGCCGGAATGATAGTTGTTCTTCCTGAAAGGTTCAATGCTTCAATCGCAGCATTATAAAGCTTAAAAAGGTTATTTTGGCAACATAATACCAATTGCGTACCCGTTTCTTTTGTCAGATGCCGCATTTCCGCACCGATCAGCAGGCCGCTCAGGAACATTGCATTTTGTTTCTTATCTAATAAATCAAAAAGCTGGTTAGTTCTTACTGTAAATAATGTATTTAAAATATCGCCATAACCCGATTCCCTGATCCCGGTAATGAATGATTCCCGGGCATTTTCGGAAAAATAGGTCGCATCATCCAGCTCGACAGAATCTCTCAGTATGCTGTGCCGGGCCATCAGATTAAAAACTTCGCCTGTCATGTAGGTCTTGAAATCAATTAGCCGACCATCCCGCACAAACATATGCTTCGAATGCGTCCCGGGAAAAATAAAGATCGCATCCTTGTCACCCAAATCCATTGCCCCAATCAATCCGATCAGCTCTGTTTCTTCCCCGCGCATTACATCATGGTTACTACACACACCCGAGAGGAGCAGGATATCGTGTGGAAAGTCCTCTCCTTGCTCAAAATGCCGCATCATGGTGTGCTTCCCGTCGAGCGAAAATGGTAAGGTAGCGTAAGCAATTTCCTGAATGCCCAGCGAAGATGAAGCCATGCCAGATAGCACCATGGGAATACCGTCGAGATTCAAAGCTACTTTTTCCGCCAGTAAATCAATGTGTTGCTTCAATTCCTGGCGAAAAAAGGTTTCCCTGGAGATGCCGTTATTTTCTATTTCTTTCCAATGATTAAACGTGTTACCAATACCATTTTGCGACAATACCTCTCCAATTACCGTCTGATTCTCCCTATTGACCAACCGCAACCGGAAAGACGTCGTCCCCCAATCACAACACAGCAAGTATCTCTCCATTTTGTCGGTTTTTTATAAAAAAGACTTACCAAGTCTTGCAGACTTGGCAAGTCCCGTTAAATCTATCTCGGCAGCGCGAACGCGACATAGGTGCCGCCAGGTTTTAATCCATATCTCGTCCCACCCGCCGCAATGGCAATATATTGCTTTCCATTGACCATATAAGTCACCGGCGTCGCAAAACCTCCGGCAGGAAGCTTGTATTCCCACACAACTTTTCCTGTCTTCATGTCAAAAGCGCGTAGTTTTTCATCATAAGTAGCCGCTATGAACAATAGTCCGCCCGCCGTAACGATCGGACCGCCGTGATTTTCGGTACCAGTCGGCGGAATTCCCTGTTTTGTCAATTCCGGATATTCGCCCAGCGTCACCTTCCATAAATATTCGCCGGTATTCAAGTCCACCGCATTCAATGTGCCCCAGGGAGGTTTGATCGCAGGATAATTGTCCTGGTCACGAAACTGCACATTACCATTGTTCACATAAGGCGGTGCGAAGGGAAAACTGGCGTTCTTTTTTTCAGCCGTTTCCTGAGATTGCGCGTGAATGTCGTTGGCAGCAGGTTTGATTTCCATATTGAGCAGAAAATTAATGATCGCTGCCCGGTCTTCTTTTGCAATGTGCTGAAAGGAAGGCATCCTTCCGCGGCCGGTTTCCAGCAATGTGCCTATCTGTTCGCGGTTCATCTTTTTACCAATATCCTTTAAAACCGGATAAGCCTGCGCCTGAGCAGTTGACGCTTTGCTATCCGTAGCATGGCATGCCGCGCAGTTCGTATTGAACAAAACAGCTCCTTTTGACAATGCCTGGCCATCCGCTTTTTCCCGAGCATCCCGCATTTTGAGCCACCAGAGCATATTATTGCCGTTCACGTACATGATTCCGTTGGGATCGGCGGCAGTCCCACCCCATTCCGCTCCGCCTCCTATGCCATAGAGCAAGCCTCCTTGCAGATCGGGAGGCTGGTTTTTGAGACCTTTGTTGCTTGTAGCAAACCGGTCGAGCACATAGGCGTGTGCCTCTGCTGTGCGGGTCGTGATGTCAGCCTCTGTCAGAATCTGGTTCGCGAATGGTGCCGGCTTTAGCGGTACAGGTTGAGTGGGCCAGGGCTGCTCGCCGGGTAGCGCGCCGGCTACCGGCGCTGGAACTTCCTTGACCGGAAAAAGAGGCTTGCCAGTATCACGATCAAAGACAAAAATATAGCCGTCTTTCGTAGCCTGTGCCACCGCGTTGATCGTTTTGCCCTGATGCTTCACCGTGATCAGGTTGGGCGGACAGGGAATATCCCGGTCCCAAAGATCGTGGTGCACGGTCTGAAAATGCCAGATCCGCTTACCGGTTTGCGCATTCAATGCAATCACGCAATTGGCAAAGAGATTAGTACCTTTTCTCGCTCCTCCATAAAAATCCACAGATGGAGAGCCGGTTCCTAAAAACACGGTCCCGCGCTTTTCATCCAGCACCATTCCCGCCCAACAATTAGCACCGCCCAGTTTTCTGTAAGAATCCTTGGCCCAGGTATCATACCCATATTCGCCCGGCAAAGGGATTGTCC
The DNA here is from genome assembly GCF_039919315.1 of Dyadobacter sp. Lineage (GTDB taxonomy): Bacteria > Bacteroidota > Bacteroidia > Cytophagales > Spirosomataceae > Dyadobacter. The sequence goes on from NZ_JBDSFX010000083.1 coordinate 58,569, forward strand.
TGAAAATCCAGGCCACCTTACCCGTACGCACATCGAATGCACGTATGTGACCAGGTAATGCATCCCCGCCCTCGGATACGGAAGAACCGGTAATGAAAAGGTTTTTGAAAACAACACCGGGCGTCGTGTTTCTGATATTGAAATTATTAATATCATAACCGTAAGTTTTCTCGTCGCCGAGACCGTCATGAAAATCAACCTCGCCATTGTTGCCAAAATCCTTCACCAACTGCCCATTCTCCGCATTGATCGCAAACAATGTAGCTCCTGCGGTGAACAATATGCGTTTGTCATTCCCTTCCGACCAGTAAGTAACACCACGCACCGGATGAAACCTTGGCCGTTTTCCTTCAAAAGGATCAAATTTCCAAAGTTCTTTTCCAGTTGCGGCTTCCACTGCGAATACTTTCAGACGCGGCGTGGTACCGTACATAATGCCATTGACAATGATCGGCTGACATTGCATGTCCATTCCTCTTTCCTGCGGGTTTTTGTTTTCCCCCGTGTCAAATGTCCAGGCTAGTTGCAGGTTTTTGACATTGTCTTTATTGATTTGGTTTAAGGAGGAATAGCGGTTTCCGGCGTTATTGCCGCCGTATACTGGCCAGTCCTGGTCCTTGCTTTCAGACTTACCACCATTAGACTTACCAAGTCTTGGAGACTTGGCAAGTCTTAGCCCGCACAACAGGAATGCCAGCATCAGAAAAGGAAGAAATTTCATTTAATTCAAATTCGGGTTGATTGAAGTATCCGTGTAAGGAAGCGGAAACCAGTAATTCGCTTTCGTGATCGGTTTAATGGGTTGCAGATCGTCGGCGCTCTTTTTCGCATTGGCCTCCTCCAATTTTTCCAGCCTGATCAGGTCAAACCAGCGGGTTCTTTCGCAGGCAAACTCCCACGCCCGCTCTTTGATCACCTCGTCGGCAAACTGTGCAGCACTCAGCCCGTCAGCTGCGGAAAGTGCTTTGGTGCCAGCGGCCCAGCCTCGCAGTCTAACCTGGTTCAATGCATCGTAAGCCGCCTGATCAGGACCGCCGGTGCCGCGAGCTTTGGCTTCCGCGTAAACGGTCAGGACGTGCGGGTAGCGCATCATGACCGATGGCAGCGAAATACTGGATGTGACAATGTTGCCTTTAATGTACCACTTGGCATAATAGGGATGCTTGGTCAGACTACTCTGCCATGGAATTTTGGTAGCACCCAGACCAAATTCAGTGCGGAATGTTGCATCCTTGCGCGGGCCAGCGGGAAAGTCGCGGAAGAAGTTCAGCTCGGCAAACATATCGTCCCAGCCGCCTTCTTCTCCCGGCATCGTAGTATTACCGTAAGTAGCATTCGCAGTTCCGCTCCCAGCCGCGAATCCGCTGATTTGAAACACCGATTCCTTTGTTCCCGACGATGCAGGATCGTTTTCAAACACGGCAGCAAATGTCGGTAACAACTCAAAACCATATAAAGCTTTATTATCAATCACTTCCTTCGCTTTGGCAGCAGCCAGGTCGTATTTGTCGGTCTGTTTCAAAGGCCAGCCTGCCATAGTCAGGTACACATCGGCCAGGAATGCCTTTGCGGAACCTTTATTGGGACGTCCCGGATCGCGTTTCGTATTAGGCAAATTGGTCTCCGCAATTTTCAGATCGGCAATTATCAGATCGTAAACCTGTTGCGGTGTTGATTTCCCAACCGTCAGCAGATCATCGGAATATTCACCTGCCGTAATCAGCGGAATATTGCCCCAGAAACGCGTTAGCCAGTAATATGAGAATCCCCGGATAAAATGCGCCTCGCCCACAATAATGTCTATGGTGGCCTTGGTACCCACCGTTTTTTCATAGTTATTGATCACATTATTAGCACCTTGAATGGCTTTGTAACAACCATTATACACCGCATTGGAACGCTGGTTGGTCGTAGAAACAGCGAATTGGTCAAACTCGCGCCAGTCGGCTTTGTTACTCGCCGGGTGGGTCGTCACATCGTCGCTACCAATGGTGGCCGCAGTAGCCGAAGGGTGAATAAATCCGTAGCTCCACTGCGAACCCAAGCCCTTGTAAGCACCAGTAAGGGCAGATTCCAGACCATCTTGCGTGGACAGCACGTTTTCACCGTAAAGAAGTCCCGTAGTATCTTCTTCCAGGTAATTTTCGCAACCCGAGCCAATCAGCAGCAAGGATGCGAGGAAATATATATTTAGTTTTTTCATGATAGTTTTCAATTTTAGAATCCAAGAGTTAATCCTACAGTGTAAACCTTTGCATTCGGATATGACCCGCGATCGATACCCATGGCTGTATCCGTGTTTGAACCTACATTGCTGGATTCAGGATCGGGGCCGGTGTATTTGGTAAAGGTCAGAATGTTCGTTGCGCTTGCGAAAACACGAACTGAGGCTTTGTCCCGGAAAATAGAGCCCGGAATGTTGTAGGAAAGGCTTACGTTTTTCAACCTCACATAACTACCATTTTCAATAAACCTGCTCGACTGCGTGAATGGCTGATAAGTTTTGGTAAATGCCGGAATGTCCGAATCTTCATTGCCCGGACGGTAGTAATCACGGATCTCGGTCAGCAAAAATTGCCGTGCTTCCCCGGAGCCTGACATCGCGCCAGCCCTGGTATAATTGAGTTTGTCTAACCCAAATGCGCCCTGGAAAAATACATTCAATGTTAATCCACTGTAAGTGAATGTATTGTTCCAGCCACCGGTCAGCTTGGGGAATGCGCGTCCAACGATCTGGAAGTCATCTGTGGTAATAATGTTATCACCATTTACATCCTGGTAATGCGGATCACCCGGTACCCGGCCCTGCTTGGCGGCGATATCGGCCTCATTGGGTTTGAAAGTGCCCAGGTAGTTCAGTCCCCAGTACGAACCAAGCGGTTCACCGGGCTTTAACATAAATTCATTGGTAATGGACATTCCGCCACCAGCTCCTGTGCCCGTACCCAGCCGTGGCAGTCCACCCAGACTTAGTACCTTATTTTTCAATGTCGAAAAATTCAGGTTAGTCTCCCAGCTGAATTTGCCGCTTTCAATCGGAGTGCCGCCTATGGCCAATTCAAACCCTTTGTTTTCAATTTCACCGACATTCCTCGTCTGCGTTCCGCCACCCGCATAGTTGGGCAATGCCACATTCAGCAGCAGATCGGTTGTGTTTTTGTGAAAATAATCAGCTTCCACGTGAATGCGACCATTCAGGAATTCCATCTCAATACCCACGTCAGTCTGGCGGGTAGTTTCCCATTTCAGGTTTTTATTTCCCTGATTTCCCTGGATCACACCAGCCGTCACCGCCGTGTTGTTGAATGCAACCTGCGTGGTACTGTAAGCTGACAATGTCGCATACGGGTTAATCGCCTGGCTACCAGTCATCCCCCAGCTCCCACGAATTTTCAGGTTGCTGAAAAAATTGAGGTTTTTGATAAATTCCTCCTCAGAAAGCCGCCAGCCTACCGCCACCGACGGGAACACGCTATTGCGGTTGTCTTTGCTAAACTTCGAAGATCCGTCCCTTCTGATCGCCGCAGTCAATAAATATTTGTCTTTGAATGCATAGTTAACCCTTCCCAAAAGCGAAAGCAATGTCCATTTGGAAAAAGCAGAATTAACTGTTGCCGCAGAATTACCACCGATGTTGTTGTATCCCAATTGCGGAAACCGCAAGCCGGTTGCCGTGGCAGTGAAATTCCGGTCGGTAAGCTGCTGCGTTTCCAGCACTGCTACCGCTGTGATGGAATGGTTCCCAATGGTGGTACTGTAATTTAATGCATTGGTATTCTGCAAAGTAACCTGCTCCGACGAGTAACGCGTAGCGCTCGGGTTGTTGTTCGAAAGTCTCTTACCTGTGAAATTCTTGTTCTGCGCATTCAGGTAGTTGATCGCATATTGCAGATCCAGCGACAAACCCTTGATCGGTAACTGATAGTTCAGCCCACCAATCGCATTGATGTTCATGCGCTCAATGTCATTGGATTTGTCATAAAGCTGATCCAACGGACTTCTGGAAACGGAACCGATCGGGTCGGCAAATGTGGGTTGGCCATCCGTGCCATAAGCTGGCGTAGTAGGCGCCCACTGCAATGCCTCGATCAGCGGGCCACCGCCGTCGGTATTATGGTTTGCCGATTTCGCACCCGACATATTCAGTCGCAAAGTCGCTTTTTTGTTAATCTGCGTATTCAAATTGGTACGCAGCACATATCGTTTAAAACCTGTGTTTTCAACGATACCTTTTTGTTTTACAAAATTTCCCGAGATAAGAAACGAGGTTTTTTCATTACCCCCCGAAACGGTTACCTGCTGCTGCTGGCCGCTGCCTTTTCTGTAAATCAAATCCTGCCAGTCGGTACCGCCATTCTTTTTAAAATCTGCAATCTGTGCTTCTGTGAAGGGAGTGTTGGAACCGGTCGCAATGGCGCGGGCATTCACTATTTCAGCAAATTCCCCGGCCGGCAGTATGTCAAAAGTCTTAACCACATTGGAAACACTGCCCTGTCCCTCGTAAGTTACCTTAATGCCTTTTGTTCCTTTTTTGGTAGTGATAATGACCACACCATTGGCACCGCGACTACCATAAATGGATGTCGACGCCGCATCTTTCAAGATTTGAATGGATTCAATGTCGGCAGGATTGAGCAAACCATAATTGGCGCCCACAAAACCGTCGATCACATACAATGGATCATTATTACCCAAAACAGAATTGGCCCCACGTACCCGTACACGTGAGTCCCCGCCCGGTGCACCATTTGACTGCGTCACTTGCACACCGGCCGCACGTCCCTGCAGCACCTGGTCGAGCCGGGTAATGGGCTGCTGCGCAAACTCACGCGTAGACACGACCGACAATGCACCTGTCACATCGGTTTTCTTCTGGGTACCATACCCTACCACTACCAGTTCTCCCAAACTCCGCGACTCCTGGATCAGTTGCAGATCCACCACCGAGCGATTGTTAATGGCGACGGTCTGGCTTTGGTATCCGATAAAGGAAAAAACCAGACTACCGTTTCCCGGCGCATTGATCACAAAATTACCCTCCCCGTCCGTTACTGTTCCCTGCGAGGTTCCGCTGAGCAGGATGCTTACACCCGGCAGGGCTGCATTGTCCTGGTCACTCACTTTTCCCGTCACTCTGCTGTTCTGGGCAAAGACATAGCTTTGGCTCAGAATGAGATGCAATAAGACTAAACTTACAAGTTTTCTCATGGTCGTTGAAAATAGATGTTTATATAAAAAATGGGAATACACACTTGATTACCAGTCCACGACCGAACCATCCAGCGCATTGTATGTCTCCGGATTTTTCCAGTCGTGGCCGATTTTTTCTTTCAATTGATCCTCATCAAGCTCAATACCCAGGCCGGGTTTGGTCGGGATCAGAACGGTACCGTCTTTTTGTAGTTTAAATGGTTCTTTGAGATAGCCTTCGCCGAGTGTTACCTGCTCCTGAACAAGGAAATTGGGAATGCTAGCGGCAAGTTGCAGTCCGGTGGCCAGGGAGATCGGGCCCATTGGATTATGGGGGGCAATAGGAACATAATAGGCCTCTGCCATGCCCGCAATAAGCCTGCCCTCGGTAATTCCGCCAGCGTGGCAAAGGTCGGGCTGAATGATACTGGCAGCCCCTTTTTCAAGAATCTCCCGGAAGCCCCATTTGGTAAAAATCCTTTCACCGGTAGCAATCGGCAGATGCGTCCCTTTGGCGATCTCCACCATCGTGTCCACATTCTGCGCCTGGCAGGGTTCCTCGATAAACATTGGCTGGTACTGTTCCAATTCCTTGATCAGTACCTTGGCCGTTTGCGGCGAAATCGAACCGTGAAAATCAATCCCAATGTCCATTTCCGGGCCGCCAGCCTCACGGAGCGAAGCAAAATTATCGGATGCATACCTGATGAATGCGGGATTTTCAACAATGTTGGCCGGGTTCTTTTTGGCCACACCGGTTTTGATGACCGTAAAACCTTCGGCCTTCCTTTTTTTCATATCATCCGCATTGGCCGCACGTCCATACACACGTACACGGTCGCGGGTAGGCCCGCCCAACAATTCGTAAATGGGCACATTCAGGAGCTTGCCTTTGATGTCCCACAATGCCTGGTCAATGCCGCTTAATGCGCTGGTCAGAATAGGACCGCCACGGTAAAATGCGTGCCGGTAAATCGCCTGCCAATGATGCACGACCTGCCTTGGATCCTTACCAATCAAATAAGGTTCCACTTCCTGAATGGCCGTTTTGATGGTGAGCGCGCGGCCTTCCAGCAGCGGCTCTCCCAGACCGACTACGCCTGCGTCCGTGTGGATTTTCAGGAAGATCCATCTCGGTTTGATGAGGATCGTTTCCAGTTTTGTGATCTTCACTTTGCCGTACTCGCGGAAAGGTTCGGGAGCAGTGGCGTAGGAAGTTTTGGGTAAAAGCAATGTGCCGGTAGCAGCAATGCCCAGTACCGATTGAATCGCATTCCTTCGCGAAATGCCGGATTGTTTTTGTTTCATTGAATTAAGGGTTTAGAAAGACTTGGTAAGTCTACAAGCTTGCCAAGTCTTGTTTATTTTACCAGTTATGAATCGAACCATCAGGGGCTTTCAATATAGGATGCGGAAACTTGGTTTTCTCTTTCACTTCCATCACAAACGTCGCCTTCTTAGGATCAAATTTCACTCCCAGTCCCGGCGCATCGTTGAGATACAACTTGCCGTTTTTGAAATTGATAAAATCCTCATTGAAGTACGGCGGACGTTCAGGCTCGCCGCCACCCAGTTCCATCAATGCCCTCGAAGGGCTGCTCGAACCCAACACATGTACCAGCGTGGCCGTGGACAGCGGGCCGGTAAAGTGCGGGATCATGCCTACATAATGTGTTTCGCACATGGAAGCGATCTTCTTGAACTCACCAATGCCGCCCGTATTCGGTAATGTAAACCGGGTGTAATCGATCAGCCGGTTTTCGATCAGCTCATTGGTATCCCAGCGATCTCCGAACTGCTCGCCAACCGCAATAGGAACTTTGGTCATAGATCTTACATTTTTATAAACAGCTGGATTTTCAGATCGCACTATATCTTCGATGAAGTAGGGTTCCAGGTCTTCCAGCGCCGTGCAGATCTTTAAGCCATCCGTCAGGTCAAAACGGGTATGCAGGTCAATGGCCCACTTCCCGCCGCCGCCAACAGCCGCGTCGATTCTCTTGCAGAACTCAATGGTCTTTTTGACATTATCGTAAAAATCAAACGGTTCGTCGCCATTACCGCCTGTCGGGCCAATGCGGTAAGCCCTTAATCCTGCTTCAATGCAATCCCTTGCTCTCTCCTCCTCCGTTTTTGCCTTCGACGCCCTGAAACCGGTCGCGTAGCATTCCACATAATCGCGGGTAGCGCCGCCAAGCAGTTCATATACAGGCACATTCAATGCTTTCCCCTTAATGTCCCATAATGCCATTTCCAATGCGCCGAGGGCGTGTAATTTCTCGCGTCCGGGCGGATAGAACATACCGCGATACACGTTTTGCCAGATGTGTTCAATGCGGAACGGATCTTCGCCGATCATCATCTGGGCACATTGCTCGATCATATCTTTCGAACCGCCCTCTCCAATTCCGATGATACCGCCATCCGTTTCAATTTCCACAATGCCGCGCGCCTGGTTAAAGAGCGGTTTGTTATAACCGGGGGCAGCATAGTAGCGGATTTTGGTGATTTTCATTTTGGACGCAGCCTCTGCCTTGATCAGCGGAAAGCCTGCCGCAATGGCCGTAGAACCCAGTATTGCTGATTTGATAAAGTTTCTCCTTTGCATTTTCTTTTATCGTTGGTTTGTTACAAACAGGTTGCCCCGCTGGGGCATTTTGTTTTCAATGCGTTATCATTTCCTAGAAACAGGTGGCCCCGCCGGGGCCCTTTGTTTCGATATTCATCGTCATTTTCTAGAAACAGGTATGCCCTACGGGCATCTACATGTAGCCCGGGACGCCGGGGCCCTTTGTTTCGATACTTATCGTCATTTTCTAGAAACAGGTATGCCATACGAGCATCTACATGTAGCCCGGGACGGGCTTCCTGTTTCTAGGAAGAATGATGCGTTTCGAATAGGGCTCCGTAGGTGCCCCCATGCATGCTAAATTTTCCACATCAGGATTTTGAAAAATCATCTTTTTGCAACCGGTTGTTCATTAATCGATTAAGCAATTGTGGCAAAAAATTATTTCACCCAGACTGATTTGGCGAACGACGAATCCCTCGCGATCAACTTGGCTTCCATGAGGATCTGCTTCATTCCTTCGTCGGGGTTTTTGAGTTTTTTCAACAGATATTCCACCGATGTCTTACCCAGCATTTCCAAAGGCTGACGCATGTAGGTGATCGGACAATAGTACAGATCGAAAACCTCGGCCTGGCCAAAACTCACGATCGCCAGGTCGGACGGAACTTTCAGGCGCAGTTCATTGATGTATTTCAATCCGTTGATTGCCAGACCATAGGTTGCGAAAATGAGCGCATCTACTTTGTGATCCAGCGCAAGGATTTCGTCAATGGCTGTCTTTACTTCGTGGTCCATACTTTCAAACTGTACTTCTTTCAACCAGCTGCTCTGAAATTCGATCTGGTTGTCCTGCAATGCATGTTTGTAACCCCTGATACGCTCCTCCATGTGATACATATCTGATTTATAAGCCATTAGACCAATGTGAGTATATCCTCCCTTAATGAGGTGAATACCGGCGTCGTAGGATGCCTTGTAGTTATTAGTGGCCACAAAATCAGTCTGGATATCGGGAAAATGCCTGTCCAGCAGCACAAACGGAATGTTCCTTTCTTTCAGGTAATGGATCTGATTTTCGGAGCCTTCGCAGGAAACAATGATAAAACCGTCGACCTGCCGGTTAATGAGCACATTCAGCAGGTCCCACGATTTATCAGCATTTTCGTCGCAGCTTCCTATGATGACCGTATATCCATTCCGCTTCGCTTCATCCTCCACTACCCGCGCGATATTGGCAAAAAACGGGTTAGAAATGTCCGCAATGATCAGCCCGATCGTGTGTGTCTTCCCGCTCCTCAGGCTCTTGGCCAGATGATTGGGCTGGTAGTTCATTTCCTTAGCCAGTTCCCTGATCTTGTGAGCGATAGCCTCACCCACTCTCGTCTCTTTTTCCTTCCCGTTGAGGACATACGATACCAGCGCGGTGGAAACGCCTGCCTTTTGTGCGATGTCTTTCAGGGATGTTTTTTTCATGAGATATATGGGATGGCGTACATGAGATGGCTGGGCCTATGGTCGTATGAGCGTTCCGTCGAACTTTCTCACTTGCCAGTTGGATTTGGTGGTGATCGGGTATTTGGCGGCTTCTTTTTCGTTAATATCTACCCCTATTCCCGGCACTTCGTTGACGGACATATAGCCGTTTTTCATCGTCGGGCAGCCGGAGAAAACTTCCAGGGTCTTCTCATTGAACTGCACTGCTTCCTGGATACCAAAGTTCCAAACCGCCAGGTCAATGTGCGCGTGTGCGGAGTGGCCCACCGGCGAAACGTCCCCCGGACCATGCCAGGCTGTTTTTACATTAAACCATTCACCCAACCGCGCCACTTTCATCGCCGGGGTAACACCGCCGATCTGGGAAACGTGGATGCGGATGAAGTCAAACCATTGGTTTACCATCGGCTCTACGAATTCATTGACGTTGTTGAAAAGCTCTCCCATCGCGAGTGGTACAGTAGTGCTCTGTCTCAGCAATTTGAACCATTTCATGTTTTCGGGCGAGAATGGATCTTCTATGAAAAACGGATTATAGTCTTCCAGCTTTTTGATCATATTGATCGCATTCATCGGCTGTACCCGTTCGTGAATGTCGTGCAGCAGCTCTATCTCCTCCCCGCAGCTCTTCCTCACTGCTTCGAATAGCTTGGGAATGGCTTTGAGGTAGGTGTTTTCATTCATAAAATTGTCCGTCGGTCCGCCGAAGTTCTCTTTTTTAAAATCTGGCTGCTCGGCTGTGCTTCCTACCGCTCCATAGCCGCCTTGCTGGATACGGATGTATTTGAAACCGCGTTCCATAATACCCTTCACACTCTCCACCGTCGCCTCGGGCGTGTTGCCGTTGGCGTGCGTGTAGCACGGCACTGCAAAACGTACTTTTCCGCCCAGCAATTGATACAGCGGCATACCGGCGCGTTTTCCCTTAATGTCCCAAAGCGCCTGATCCAGGCCGCTGAGGGCATTGTTAAGTACAGGGCCGTTGCGCCAATAGGAACTTACATAGGCGCCGTGCCAGATATCTTCAATGTTATCGACGTCCCTTCCGGCGCAAAATTCGTTGAGATAGGTATTGATCGCCACTAGTACTACGGCCGCCCGCTGCGTGAAAGTGGCGCAGCCGAGCCCGTAAAGTCCAGGCTCCGAGGTTTCCACTTTAACGACGATCAGGTTGGAGCCCTGTGGCGCTGTGGCTATCGCCCTCACGCTTTTGATAGTCACGGGTTTCATGGCTTTGGTATAGGAAGGCGTCTCTTTTTGGTCCCTCGCCTTTGCGTCGGACATTCCGCCAAACAATCCCAATAATCCTGCTGAACCGCTCAGGCCCAATGCTTTCATCGTATCACGACGGCTAAATCCAGAATCGTTCATATCTGTTTTGGTAAATGAAAAAATGGTTAAAGGTTTATTTTTTATCCCACCAAACCCTCGTGTTAAGGTCGTTGGGGCCCTGGCGCGCATTGGCGTCGTTGACATTTTGCAGGTTGACAATGATCTCACTATCCGGGTAAGGCATACGGCGGATAAAGTCCTCTTTGATCTCCGATCCGGGATATGGATTTTTCTTCAATGCAGGAAAGCCACTTCTTCTGAAATTGGCAAACAACTCGTTACCGTCCAGGAAGGATGCTACCCAATATTGCGTATTGATCTGATCCAATGCTTTGGCATTATCCAGCGGATGTGCTTTGAGGTATGCGACGATGGCATCTTCCTTAATGGCCGCATTGACGTCGTACTGGGCCATTTGTTCCAGGTGTGCGCGTACCCCCTTGGCGAAATAATCCGCAGCTTCTCCTGAAACCCACCCACGAAACGCTGCCTCGGCCAGCAGCAACTGATTTTGAGCATAGGTAACGTGAAACTCGGGAGCATCCAGTTTGAGCACAGTCGTTAAATTGATCTGTGTAAAATCCCAGAGACTTGCTACACCGTTTTCCGCCAGTACACTATTGATCGTCACATCATTATAGCCCATAGGCATTCCTATCTGCACTTTCGGGTCGGAGGACGCGCGGGCGCCTGTTTGCTCGGGACCACCTTTTGCTCCCACGTACCGCACGGCCATAACCGGCAATCGCGGGTCATTGTTTTCTTTTAAATAATTTACAAAAGGTGCCGCCAGATAAAAATTGGTTTTCTCCCGCGCAGCGAGGTGATTGGCAATGTAATTATTGTAAATCGCGGTATGGCGAATGATCGAATTGTCGGCATTACTTTCAAACAATCCACCTGCTACGGCTTTCGTTACATAAGTTTTTGCCGTGGCTTGATCTGCTTTTGACAACCGCATCGCCGCCCGGAGCATGAGCGAGCGCCCCAGTTTCTTCCATCTTGCGACATTGCCGCCATACAAAATATCGGTGGTAACAGCAGGCTGAGCAACGTCCAGAGCGGTGGAAGCTTCGTCCAGTTCTTTTAAAATATCTTTATAAATGGCTTCTTGTGCATCATACTTGGGTCTGATCACTTCGCTGATGTAACCTTGGCCGGCTTCGAAATAAGGTATATCCCCATACGTATCAGTCAGGATCATGAATGCGTAGGCTTTCCAAATCCTGGCCGCATTGTAGGTGTTGACCTGCATGGGATCGGCCTTGGTCTGGTCGGTCACCGCCACGACTTGCTTGATCACATTTCGGTAAAAATTCACCCATACCAGCGGTGTGTTCGCATTGTTGAACTGATTGTAATTCCCGCCCGACAATGAGCTGCCATAAGGCGTAATCACCTGTTGCACAATGCCAAAATTATAGCATAGCATACCCAACGTGGACACACCGTCCAGATAGGTGGTACTGATGATCGCCTTGTTCAGAATCAGCGAGGGCGCAAGTGAAGTAGGATCAACTTTGTTGGTATTGATCTCGTCAAATCCTTCATCACAGCCCGTTATCAGCCCGACCGAAAGAATCATCGACAGTATATACTTAGTTGTAGTTTTCATTGGAAACAATTTTTAAATGCTTTAAAACTTCACATTCAAATTAAACCCTATGCTTCTTGTCGGTGGCAGACCGGGCCAGAAATCAAGGCCGGTTGCATTGTCCGACGAGTTCAATATTTCCTCCGGGTCCATGTTTTCGGTCCACTTTTTAATGACCAGCACATTGTTTGCCACAGCACTCAGCTTCAATCCCTTGACAAAGAATTTTTCGGGTAGGAACCGTCCCAGATCGTAACTTAAGGTCACTTGGCGCAGCTTCCAGAATCCGGCATTGAAAACAAAATCTTCATTGATTCCCAGCGGATTAATGGATTCATAGAAAGGCTGCACAGCCGATTTGGTTTTATTCACCTCTCCGTCGGGATTCACACCATTACCAATCACAAAACCCTCTGCACGACCTGGTAATGTCCTTTTGGACAGTCCGTGGCGCATGTAATTGATGTTCCGTCCGGCGATCAGTTTATGGCCCAGTTTGAAGTCTATCAATGTGGATAGCATCAATCCTTTGTAGGTAAATGAGTTGGTAATCCCACCAAAATACTTGGGCAGCGCATTGCCGACATTCTTTAATGTATTGTTACGCAATGGCATACCACTGTTTTTGTCAAAAACTTGTCTCCCCTGTGCGTCACGCAAATAGGTGAATGTGTACAGCTGCCCGAGCGGCTTACCTACGACCATGTTGAGCGTACGGCCACCGCCACCGCCGACCGTGATGACGGTATCTTTTTCAGCCAAACCCAGTTTGAGTACTTTGGAAGTATTGTAGGACACATTGAAGCTCACATCCCAGCTGAAATCCTTCGTTTTAACCGGTGAACCTGAGATCAGCAATTCAAGACCTTTATTCATACTCCGGCCCACATTAATAAGCTGCGCGGTGTACGAGGAAGCGTCGGAAATCTGTGCCGCAAGTATCTGATCGTCTGTGGTTTTGTGATAATACGTCACATCAAAACCGATCAGATTATTGAACATTTTCATTTCCAGCCCTACTTCCGCTTCCTTGATCCGTAGCGGCCTCAGGTTTTTGTTGGGTACCGTGGAAGCGTTAATCCCTCCTACCGGTACCTGCTGGCCCGATGGGTTCGGGAATGAATTGTTATCCACCGCGTAGTACAATGCATTCGAATAAGGGTTCACGTTGTCCGAACCTACTTGCGCGTACGCTGCTCTCAGCTTACCAAATGTGATCCACGTAGGCAGGTCCTTAAACGCCTGGGAGAAAATAAAGCTACCGGTAACGGATGGATACAGAATGCTGCGGTTTTGTGGCGCGAGCGTCGAGAACCAGTCATTACGGGCAGTTACATTCAGGTAAAGAAATTCTTTGTAAGAAATAGTTGCTGCCCCATACAATGAGTTAATTTTCTTCTCTGACAGTCCATAAAGCGGGTTTTTCACCCGGCCATTCATCACCGTGTACAAATTGGGCTGAATGAAATCCTGCACAGTCACACTGTTGTAATCCATCCTGGCGTAACGTTGGTTACCACCCAGTGTCACGTCCACGCCAATGCTGCCGAAGTTGTGATTTCCTCCCAAGATAAAGTCCAGGTTCCGTTCTGTATTTCTTCTAATATCCTGTGTAAATGAGCCGTTTACAAATCCTACCGGAGCTTTGGCGATCGGTGCGTAGCCATTTGGAATGTTATAGTCCTGGCCACGAACGTAAAAATCCTGCGCTATCCGTCCTTGCAGATACAACCAGTCAGTGAACTGGTATTTCAATGCTACATTGCCGAAAAGCCGGTCCCTGGTAATGTTTTCGAAGTGATGGCTCAGCGCATAATAGGGATTATTTCTTACCAAAAACCTTGCAAAGACAAACTCGTCGCCATTTGGCTGGGTTTGATTTTGTTTCAATGCATCAAAAGGCATAGAGTTCGCCAGCGTGAAAATCACGGTTGAAGTTGCAAAGTCCTGGGCGTCGATCTGCGGCGGATTGGTGTTCTTTTCTTTGGAATAATTGATGTTACCAAATGCCGTAAGCCGTTTTGAAATATTCTGCGTGAACCCCAGATTGACGATCTTCTTATTGAATTTATTGTTTTCAACGATACCACGGTTGTCAGTATTGGCCAGTGAAAGACTGAAACCGCCATTTGGACCATTATTGGAAACAGTAATGGTGTTGGTAAGATTGGTACCGGTACGATAAAACTGTTTCACACGATTGCGAACAGGTTGATAGGGCCATGTTTCATTGTCAAAAAGCGTCTGCGTCATGCCCGGCTCGAACTTCTCGCCAAAGCTCCAAACGCCGGAGGTCGGGTTAGCGCTGGTTGGCCTTTTTCCGCCCTCTCCCTGGCCGTATTCGTACTGAAAATCAGTGAAATCGAGTGGTGTATCAGTCGTGAAATTGATGTTGTAGTCCAGACCGATACCTTTGCCGGTTCCCCGGTTTTTAGTGGTGATCATCACTACGCCGTCTTTCGCGCGGGAACCGTATAACGCAGCGGCAGTAGCTCCTTTCAGTATTGTCATGGACTCAATGTCATCGGGGTTAATACTCGAAAGTCCGTCGCCACCGTCCGAGTTGTTCGCCGATCGCTGAGCGAAATCACCGCCTCCCGCATAGTTGGAATTGTCGATAGGAACACCGTTCACGACGATTAGCGGATTGTTTTGCCCACTAAATGAGGACTGTCCTCGGATACGGATCTTGGCCGTTCCGCCCGGACCGGTCGAAAGCGATGAAATGTTCACACCTGCCATTTTACCCTGTAATGAGCTCACGACATTAGGCGAACGGTTGGTCGAGATCTGGTCTGCATTCACTGTCGCGGTGGCATAACCCAGCGTTTTTGCCTCTCGCTTAATACCCAGGGCGGTGACCACTACCTCATTCAGGTTTTGAGATTCCTGGATCAACTGCACGTCGACGACCGATCTGGAAGTGACATTAACCGTTTGACTTACATATCCTATAAAGGAAAAAACCAGGCTCGCGTTGACGGGTGCATCGATGGCAAATTTGCCTTCGGAATCCGTCACGGTACCTTGTGAAGAACCGCTGATCAGGACGTTAACCCCGGGCAGAGGCTCCTTGTCCTGGCCGGTAACCTTACCGGTAATCCTGCTGCTTTGAGCGATGCTTGAAAAGCAGCACAGGCATAGCAGCAACGTCGTAATCGTAAAATATTTTCCCATCATTGATTGATTAAATTGAAGTAGAAAACACCAAAGGCAATAGAAGCTCTTTACGCCGCAGAACCGACGAACGATACTAGATATACGTAAGCAATATTCTTGCATCAGCCGAGGTACCACGGCCGGCAAATAACCAAACAGGAGCACGCAGGCCCCCTTTCTGAACAATCCGAATCTAAAATTTTTTGTTTAAACGATTAAGCAACAATTTAAATGTTAACGGATCAGAAAAATGAAATGTTAGGTTTGATGGTAATTGATTTACTGACTAAAAGCTGCTGAACTTAGAAGAGGTACTTCATGCACAAAATATCGATCTTCAATATTTTATACTTATTCTTATTTAAGAAGAATTAATGTTTTCAAATGTAAGTTTAATCGATTAAACAACAAAATTTTGAAACAAATATTTTATTACATTTTTTCCAAAAATAAACATATTGTTAAAAATGGCGGCAATTAACGCACTATGTCCTGAAAAAGACTTTCAAATAAGCATTTATTCAGTTCGCGTAAAGACAGTAAAAAACGTGAGCACCGTCATTTAAATTTGTCAGTAGACCTCTCATCCATCACCCGTTAATCGTCCGATACGCTCATGACATTTGTTAAGCGCCTCCTTGACCAATCGAAGTTACCGCTTACAGTGACGGAATTCTGGCGTTATTCATTTTTTTATTGGGGCATTTTTGCCATGATCACGCTCGGCCAGTTCACCATGTTATGGCTTTTGCAACAAGGCGTGGCCATGCGCAGTCACGAACTATTTATCTGGCTCCTCGACGGTCTGTTCTGGTGGTCGACCACGCCGCTGGTGCTTTATGCATCGCTCAAAATCCCCATTGCTTTTAAAGTAAGGCAGAGCACGCTGCTCAAACCTGTCTTGTACCATCTGCTGATCGTGACATTCCTGAATATCTTCATCAACACCTTTCACTGGTACATTACCAATCCATTGTTATATCTGGCGATCG
Source organism: Dyadobacter sp. (assembly GCF_039919315.1). Taxonomy (GTDB): domain Bacteria; phylum Bacteroidota; class Bacteroidia; order Cytophagales; family Spirosomataceae; genus Dyadobacter. Next base: position 74,902 of record NZ_JBDSFX010000083.1, read on the forward strand.
GTAAAGCCCTGCCGTTTGAAAGCTACCTTTTTTCACTCTTTACCGCTTACACCGGCAGCTTTGGACAATACATGCTGCTGGTGGTGGGCTTTAACAAGGTTTCCTACATTTATCGCTACCAGGAGCTCAAACAGCAACATTTTGAGACCGAGATCAGCAATGAGCAGCTGCGTGGCCAGCTCGCCAATGCACAGCTGCAATCGTTGAAAATGCAGCTCAACCCGCATTTTTTGTTTAATACATTGCATGCCGTAGTGAGCTTGATGCTGAAAAACGACATCAGAAAAGCTACGCTGATGATCACCACATTAAGCGACCTTTTGCGAAGTGTACTTGTTAACCAGCAATCGGATTTCATTCCTTTGCGGGAAGAACTGATGCTGACGCGCCAGTATCTGGACATTCAGCAGATCCGGTTTCAGGACCGGCTCCATGTCGAATACAAAATTGATCCGGGGGCCGAGCTGTACCCGGTACCGCAGCTCATTTTGCAACCGTTAGTCGAAAATTCGGTCACGCACGGTATTTCCGATGTCACCACCAATGCATTGATCAGGGTTACAGCGGAAATGAGTTACGAAGGATTACGGATCGTCATATTTGATAATGGTACCGGTGCCAATCAACGCAAAATTTCAAAAGGAATGGGATTAGGCTTAAAAAACACCATCCTGAGGCTTCGGCAGGCTTACGGTGAACACGCACAATTTATTTTCGACCAGCCTTCCGAGGGTGGTACTTATGTGACCATACATTTTCAAGGCCAACCCAAAAAAATCAGAACAGAAGATGAAGCATTCCAGTCTTATAATAGATGACGAGATACTGGCGAGGGAAGTGATACGGACTTTTCTGAAACACGATCATTCGATGGAAGTGTCCGACGAGGCTTCCAATGGTACCGAGGCAGTGGTAAAGATCCTGCAACACCGGCCCGACATTATTTTTCTTGACATACAAATGCCTGAACTTGATGGCTTTGAAGTGTTACGGGAAGTATGGCCGCACCATCAGCCTTTCGTGGTTTTCACTACTGCCTACGACCAGTACGCACTCCGCGCATTCGAGGTGAATGCGATCGATTATCTGCTCAAACCTTTCGACGAAATACGTTTTCATCAGTCACTGGGGCGGGTGAAAGAGCGCCTCAGTCAGAAAGCCCAGCCGCGGATCGAGGAGTTGGTCAATAGCCTTTTGAAGGAGCCACGAGTCCCGGAACCTGCCTACCTGCACAGGATATTAGCCAAGGAAGCTGGTAAAATGTATCCGATCAAGACAGACGACATTACCCATTTTTCGGCAGATGGTAATTACATTTCGGTGTATACGGTCCAGCAAAAGGTTTTTACGATTTATGACAGCCTGGGAAGTCTCGAAGGAAGGCTCGATCCATCGGTGATGATCCGGGTGGGCCGGTCCAATATCGTCAACATGAACTACATTACAGAGCTCGAAACCTACTTTAACGGTGAGTACATCATTCATTTATCTTCCGGCGACAAGGTCAAATGGACAAGGGGTTACCGTGACAATATCAAGGCTTTTTTGACAAAAATCGGCTAGTACCGGTTACGATTTAACTTTGTTATTCTACGATTCAGATACCCAAATACACGGATTAAACATTTTCTATTCACATATCTTCGATTTGAGGTGCATTTTTGTCTTAGGTATAATTTTGAATTCTACTCAAATCCGTTAGCCATGAATATGAAATCATCTACTCTTAATGCACCGTATGCGTACCACTATGCCGGGAACACCCGGCTGATTCAAAAGAATTTCTTGTTACTGGTCGCCGCCTCCGCTGCCCTCGCCTTTTTCGGTTCACAAATCTGTTGCGATAAAAACGCGCAATCCGGTCGGCCAACTGATTGCGCCGTAGAACAAAACTTCTCGCAGCGAGCCGAGCCAGGGAAGTGGAGCTACGACGAAATGGCCCACAAGCTGATCTTCGAGTACGGCAGCAAATCCAGCGAAGTCGAAGGTTTTAGTTACCGCCTTGGCAGCGCGCTGCTAAAACTTACCAACAAAATCAACGCAGATAAAAGGCGTAGTTAACAGTGCTTTTGTCACCCGGAGTCGAAGTGTAAATGCCCTTCGACTCCGGGTGAGAACTAGTACTGCAATTCCGGCACCGCCTCTTCCTTCACTTCCTGCACAATGGTCGGTGGCAGTAATTTATACATCACCGGCGTCACTAGCCTTGATAACAAAGTCGAACTGATCAAACCACCAATCAGTACCAGTGCCAATGGTGAATACAGCGCGCTGTACTCGATGACAAGCGGCAGCAATCCTCCGATAGCGGTCATGGACGTGAGTAAAATAGGTACGAAACGAATTTCTCCGGCCTCGATAATGGCTTCTTCAATTCCTTTCCCCTGCTCTCTGAGCTGATTGGTAAAATCAACAACGAGTAGTGAGTTTTTGACTTCGATACCAACGAGTGCGATGAAACCAATGGTTGCGGTGAATGATAATGTCTCACCAGTCAGAAACAGCATTGCCAGGCCGCCCACGATCCCCAATGGAATAACAGAAAGTACGATCAGAATGCTTTTGAATGTCTTGAATTCGAGGATCAGCACCCCCAGGAAGCCAAATATGGTCACGAGAATGATCAACCCCAATCCACCAAAACTTTCTTCCTGACTTTCTTTTTCTCCGGCAACGGTAAATGTCTGACCTTTTTCAAATTTGAAACTGCCCAGCTTGGTGGTAATGTCGTCATTCATGCGCTGCACATTGTATCCCGGTTTTACAAAAGAAGAAACGGTTACGTAGCGGTCCTTGTCGTAATGCCGGATCTGGTTGGGAGAACTTTCCAGCTCTATCGTCGCTACGTTTTTCAGCGGCACATTAGCCCCTGATGCAGTAGGTACATATAGTTTGTCAAAAACACTGTAATCCTGAATGGTCGAATTCCTCGAAACGGATACATTCACATTGTAATTATCAGCCTTACCCACATCCTCGCGGTACGTCGCCACATTCAGCCCGGCTGCGCCCAATCTCACAGTCCGGTCGATGTCGGAAGACGAAATGCCCAGTGTACCTGCTTTTTCCTTGTTGATCTTCACTTTCAAATCCGTCGGCTGCACCAGCAATGGATTGTTGACATAGATAGTACCCTCTGTTTTGCTCAGCATATCCGCTACCCGGAAAGCGCTTTTGCGGAGATCGTCCAGGTTTTCACCGTAGATCCGGTACGCCAGCGGCGCTTCGATCAATGGTCCCTGTTCAAAATCCTTCACTTTCATTTCGGCACCTGGATATCTTTCCAGTTTCTTCCTCAATTTTTCGATAACTTCTACTTTTTCTCCGGTTTCCAGGCCTTCAACCTGAACAAATATTTCCGCAAAGTTCTCACTTTCATTCCGTTGGATCACATTATAGTAAACCCTCGGATTTCCTTTTCCAACATTAGTAGCAAACGATGTGATCAATGGTTCCTTTTTCAAAATCCCTTCAACATAACGCGTCACCTCGTTGGTCTTTTTAAGATTGGTACCCTGCGGCGTTTCAATGTCTATCAGGAACATGGGTTTTTCTGATTTCGGGAAAAGGCTGTTTCCGATGAGCGGTACCAGTGCGAGAGAGCCTGCGAAAATTCCCCCGGCCAGCAACAAGGTAACGATCGGCCATTTTAAAGCCTTATCCAGCAAACTTCCGTAAGTTTTGTGAATGCCTTTTTTCATGCCTCTCAAAAGGAAGTTACCATCTTCACTTGCATGCGGTTTCAAAATAACGCTTGATAAAAACGGCACGACCGTCAGTGAGACGATCATGGAAGCGAACACCGTGGTAATCACCGACAATGGTAAACTTCTGATAAAATCACCCGCGCCTTCCGGTAAGAAAACCAGCGGCAGGAATGCAAAAATCAACAGGATCGTACAGCCCACAACAGCCAGCCCAATTTGGGAAGAGGCTTTGATGGACGCTTCTACCTTCCCGTAACCCATTCGCAGGTAACGTTCTATGTTTTCCACGACCACAATGCTGTCATCCACCAGGATACCCAGTGCGACGATCATCCCGACAATGCTCAGCTGGTTAATGTTATATCCCAGCAGGTTCATGATCGTAAGCCCAATCGCCAGCGAAAGCGGGATCGAGATCATCACGACCAGTGACGCGCGTGTTCCCAATGGTAGCAATGTGAGTAGTACCAGCAAAATCGCAATGCCGAAATCCCGGGCGAAATGCGACAGGCGGGTATCCACGCTCTTAGCCTGGTCAAATACCTTCACTAATTCAATGTTCGATGGAAGTTCTTTTTGAAATTTGGCAACAATGGGCTCCACCTGCCCCTGAACCGCGATAATGTTCTCCCCTTCTTTCTGGCTGATATTTACAAAGCTGCAACGGAAACCATTCAGACGGGTAATGTGTGTTTCATCTTCATAACCCAGCTTCACCTCAGCCACATCTTTCAGTAATACGATTTTCCCATTGGCTGTGGACACGACTGTGTTGGCGACTTCTTCCAAAGTCCGGTAATTACCACTCGTTTTGACATTCAACTTTTTGGTACCCATGCTAATGCTACCACCCGGAATATTCACATTCTCGCTTTGTAACGCACCGATCACCTGGTTCTGCGTCAACTTTTGCTGGGCGATCTTTTGCAGGTTCAGGCTCACTTTCACTTCACGTTCTGGAATACCGGAATATTCCACTTTTTTCAATGTCTTGATCTTTTCCAGGCGCTCCTTAAATTCTTTCGAATACTTCTTCATTTGCGCATAGGAGGCATTCTCGCTGATCAGCGCGTATTGGTAAATGCTCACGTCGGACGGGATCTGCTTGTTGATCCGGATGTCGCTCACGTCGGCAGGTAGTTGTGCACGCAAACTGTTGATCTCCCGCACCAGCTCCTGGTACTTGTCGTCCGGGTCGCTGCTGTACTTATATTGTACCTGCATCACGGCCAGTCCGTCGCGGATATCCGTGATCACGTGCTTCATGTCGTCGAGCTCATTGATCTTCTTTTCCATGGGGTCCACTACCAGCTGCTCCATGTCCTTGGGATTGGTACCGGGGTAAATCACCACAACTGTAAACTGCGGCGGGTGGATTTCAGGGTCTTCGCTGCGTGGCATTGTAAATAAGGAGTAGATTCCCAGCGCAAGCACGGCGAGGAAAACCACCAGCGTAAACTGGTAATTTTTGACGGCAAATTCAGGTAATTTCATGATTTCGTTTGTTGAATGATTACTGAATTATTTTGATATCCGACCCCTCAGCCAGGTAGGCGGAACCTTCCCGGATCACTTTCGCGCCAGCATCCACTCCCGACAAAATGAATGCTTTATCTCCTTCCAGAAAAGCAATTTTCACCTGTTTTTTATGCGCTTTGCTTCCGTTGGCTATGAACACGAATGCGGTATCATTCTCGCCTTCAATGAGCGCGTCTACCGGAATAGAAACCATGTTTGTTTTCTCTTTCGGATAAATACTCACTTTCGCAAACAGCCCGTTTGCCATTTTAGCGTCCTGCTTATCGAGTCTTATTTCCGCTTGATATAGGCCAGAAACTACGTCGCTACCTTGCGACAATGACTTCACGCTGCCTGTAAATGTCTGAGGATAAGCATCGAAAATAATATCTGTTTTTTCACCGCCTTTCAGTCTGGCCCAGTCTTTGTCCGTCAGGCCGCATTTGATCACCCAGTCTTTTTGGCTGGTACTACTGATGAACAGCACCGGCGTACCGCCCTCCACCTGCTCGCCGGCGTTTTGCAGTTTTTGGATTACCACTCCGTCAGCTCTGGAAATGATTTTTGCCTGCGAAAGATTGAAGCGAACAATTTCGAGTTGTTTTTCTGCCAAAGTGAGCGACGTTTGGCTATTTTCCAGTTGTTCTTTGGTATTGACGCTGTCGCGGTAGAGGTTTTGCGTGCGCTGGGCGTCGCGTTTGGCTTTCAGGAAATTTTCCTCAGCCTGGGCCATTTGCGCGGCAATTTCGGTGGTGTTCAATGTAGCCAGTACTTGTCCTTTTCTCACACGGTCACCCTCTTTTACCAAAACACTATTGATAATACCGCCGATCTTGAAAGACAAATGTGCCTCATTTTCGGAAGCGAGCAACCCGGAGGTTTCCACCGCCTGCGCCTGGCTCAGCGCCGATGAACTAATGATTTTGACCGGAATGGTCGTGTCGGTTTCCTCTGCTTTTTTTTCTTCCCTGCACGCCGTCATCGCGAAAATGGAGGAGGCAAAAAGCGCGATCATGCTTATTTTGATGGTAGTTTTCATGTCATTGTTTAATTAGAAAATACATAGCTTGCTTTTGCCCGTTCCAGCTCAGCCGTGCGGGTTTGTACATTCAGGTAAGAAATACTTTGTTGCAGCTGATCATTGATTAACCTGTTCTGGGCGTCCAGCAGCTCAATGTAAAGCAGCTGGCCTTCACGGTACAATTTCTGCTGGTCTTCGTAATACTGTTTCGAAAGCGCTGTCTGGCTTGTGGAGGCGCGGTAAATCGTCACCGCAGATTTCAATTTATTTGCAGCCGTTTGTGACTGTAATTCAAGCTGTTGCTCTACCTGGCTCAGTTGTGCCGAAGTAGCATTCCTGTCCATGACGGCCTGCTTGGTTTTGTACTGCACCCGGTTTGCAGCGAAAACACGCCAGTCCAATGTCACCCCAAAAAGATAGTAGCGCGTGTCATTATTAAATTTGATAAAATCTCCTTGCGTACCCAGGTCCATAAAAGTCGACAGCTTTGGTAATGATGACGCTTTTGCTAACTGACCCGATAATGTGTTGATTTTCAACAATGATTCCAATTTGACGAGCTCCTCTCTCCTACCCGAGGCAGCAGTGTCCGGTTCAGGTGCCAGCTGCGCCGGTGCCTGTCCATCAATGCGCGAATCGAGGGGCGCATTCAGTAGGAAATTGAAGTAACCTGCCGCATTCACCGACTGGTTTTTAGCATCCTCCCATTTCGCTTCCAAGCCGATCAGTTCATTCTCTGAGCGGCTCACCACCGTCCTGATCGCCTTGTCATTTTTAACCAAAACCTGATTAAACCTGAGATTTTCCTTTGCCAGGGAAACGGCGCTTTCCAGTATCGTAACTGCCTCCCGTGATTGCATATAGGCATAGTAGGCGAACTTGATCTCCTTCACTAACTCGCGTCTGTAAACGTCAGCCTCTGCCTGCTGGAAATTGATCTGCTCTTTCCGGATCCGCGTGTTGTAAGTTATTTCAGCATTGTAGAGCGGCAACGAAGTCCTGAACTTGGCGTCGTAGTAATTATTAGGATTAAAAGTCTGGTTCACATTCTCAACCTGCGGAAATGCGGACGAGTTGGTTAGTTGATTTAATGAAGTGTAAACCGGGTTAAGCAGGTCACCAATAGGGATACTGATCTTCCGGCCTCCGCGGGAATCAAGATAAGAGCCATTGAAATTGACTTCCGGGAGAAAAAATGTCTTTGCTTCCTTCAAAGCATACATGCTTTTTTCGAGCAAAAATCCCTGCTGACGAATTCCCTGGTTGTTTTTCAAACCCTGCTGAATGTAGCCTTCCAACACGCTTTCCTGCGCCTGCGTCCGCCCGACCAAACCGGACAGAAAAAGTATGTATAGCAAATGCCGTAGCATTCCTCGAAAAATTGAATTCATGTAAGTGATGTTTATATAATGAACAGTGTTTAGCTGGGGGCAAATTTTTTTAGGTTTTTAGATTTTGCACGAAATTTTCAAAGGATGTATTCAGCATAGCCCTAACGACGTCATCTTCCATTTGGAGAATGCACATTCTCTCACGCACATACAACGACACCAGGCCGTGCGTGAACGACCAGACGGAGATAGCAGTGATGAATTTGTCCGCCGGCTTGATCATTTTTTGTTCGAGGCATTCGGTGATCGTTTCCAGGACGTACCCAAAAGCACAGTCACCAGCTGCCCATTTTTCCGCATTTTTAATCTGTGTCATGGGCGCCCGCATGATGAACATCAGATCATAGTAGTCCGGATTGTCGAATGCAAATTGAACGTAAGTTCTGCCTACTGCCGCCAAACGCTCGAATGGGTTTTCGATCACATCGTGAGCCCTGAAAAGTTTTTCAAGAATCGAGAAGGCATTTTCATGAATTTCAAAGAAAATCTCATCCTTATCCTTGAAATACAGATAGATAGTAGCAGGACTATATTCAATATCCTCGGCAATAGTCCGGATAGAGGTCTTGTCATAGCCTAATTTCAAAAACAACTGAGTAGCTGAATCGATAATTAGATTCCTCATATCCTGTTTCTCCCGCTCTTTTCTTTCCTTGATTGCCATGCGCTTTGTAATTACGCTGTGAATATAATAAACAGTGTTTAGTAAATGCAATATTTGGGAGTATAAATATTAGGAGTGGTTGAAAAAATGATGTCAACGGCGGTTGAAAGTCTGGCGCCATGCATGGGCTAAGCGAATTCTGGCACTGCCCTGAGTCCAATTTGGGCTTTAAACATGCAATACGTCTAGTACTTTTTTTTTAATTTTACCCTTAATTATGAAAAGAATACTTTCAATGTTGCTGGGCTTCGGGTTGGCACTTACTTTGCCTGTTTTTGGACAAAAAAAGAAAGGTGAAAAACCAAATATCATTGTCTTCCTCGTGGATGATATGGGCTGGCAGGACACTTCTGTACCTTTCTGGGACAAGGCAACGGATTTCAATAAACGCTATCGTACCCCCAACATGGAACGGCTGGCGCGCGAAGGCCTCAAATTCACGAATGCGTACGCAATGCCTGTATGTACTCCTTCCCGTGTGAGCCTGATCACGGGTGTGAACGCGGCGCATCACCGCGTGACGCACTGGACCTCACCAGACAAAAACAAAAACACAGATTACGCCGATTCCACATTGCAATCAGTGGATTGGAATATCAATGGTTTCAGCCCGGTAGCCGGAGTGGAGCATACTTTTCACGCTACTCCCCTGCCGGAAGTGCTCAAACAGAACGGCTATTACACTATTCACAGCGGAAAAGCACATTTCGGCTCAGCAGGTACGCCCGGCTCTGATCCCAGGAATGCGGGTTTTGAAGTCAATATTGCCGGTAGCTCTATCGGGCATCCCGCGAGCTATGCCGGTGAGGAAAATTATGACAGCCCGGTCAATGGTAAGCCTAACCGCAATGCAGTACCGGGACTCGAAGGTTACCACGGAACCCATGTTTTCCTCACCGACGCGATCACCACGGAGGCATTGAAAGCGCTGGAAAAACCCGTTTCAGAGAAAAAGCCGTTTTTTCTGTACCTGGCACATTATGCTGTCCACATCCCTTTAACGGCTGACAAGCGTTACATTGATCACTATCTCAAAGCAGGATTGGACACTACTGAGGCCAAATACGCCGCGCTGGTGGAGGGAATGGACAAAAGCCTGGGTGACGTGCTGCAATATCTTGACGATAAAAAACTTGCCGGTAACACCATTATCCTCTTCATGTCGGACAATGGCGGACTGAGTACTACGCCCGCCCGCGGCGGTAAGGCGTGGACGCACAATTTGCCTTTGAAAGCTGGTAAAGGATCTGTTTACGAAGGAGGTATCCGCGAGCCCATGCTAGTACGCTGGCCGGGCGTTGTGAAACCGAACACGGTAACAGATCAATATGTTATCATTGAAGACTTTTTTCCGACAATCCTGGACATTGCGGGCGTTAAAAACCCAAAACTGGTACAGTCCGTTGATGGGCAAAGCTTATTACCATTACTCCGAAATCCTGCTGCCAAAAACAACGACCGTGAGCTGGTCTGGCATCATCCCAATCGTTGGATCGCCTCTGAAGGGCCTAATATCCATTATTCCAGTGCATTCCGAAAGGGAGACTGGAAGCTGATCTACGATTACCGGAAATCGAAACTGGAACTTTATAATCTCAAAAATGACATCGGCGAACAAACTGACCTGGCCGCTTCCAATCCGCAAAAAGTGAAGGAACTGGCTATGCTATTTACCAAACAGTTGAAACAATGGAATGTGCAATGGCCGGTGTTTAAAGCAACAGGAAAGCAAGTGCCCTGGCCAGACGAAATCGCTCTGAAAAGACCGCACTAGCCGGCCAACCCCAACATTCGCTTTATTTTCACAACAAAAAACGCCACAGGTGACCTGCGGCGCTTTTGCATCATAGGCACGTAGAATGTTACCTGCTTCCGCCACTGCCTGGCAAAGAAGCAAGTTTAGCTTCATCATCGCTGATCTGTTTTCTAAGCGATTCGATATCTTTTCTCAGATCTTCCAGATTATCAGCTGCTCTTCTGGCTCTTTTCGCATCCCGGTGCGCTGAACCCGCGCTTTTGCTGGCGCGTCTAGCTAATTTTTTATCCTGGGCATCGTCGCCCAACTTTTCTGCAGCCTTTTTATTGTCTTCCGCTGCCTGCTGTGCAGTCTCAGCTGCTTTGGATGCTTCTTCTGTTTTTCCCGCTAATTCGTTCTCCAGTTTAGCTAGTTCCAACTTGCGGTCAGTTAGTTTTTTACTTAATTCTAATGCCTGTTTCTGGTCTTTCAAGATGCTGATAGAGTCCTTTGAAACTACTTGCGCAGACAATGACAATGTGAACAGTACAAGTCCCATTGCACCTACTATGCCTTTGATTTTCATGATCGTACTTAATTTAGATTTAAACTTGAAAACAGCCCCATTGCAATAACCGTGCCTGAAAATATCCATGCCTCAGATGCGCTCAAACCTGACAAATGCATGTCAGAAGTGAATAAATATAGTAAAGTAACTGGAATTATACCAATGAATTATGGGTTAGGATAAAACGGCCAGCATGGCGCTAATTCACTCTTAGGACATTAATAGTTACAAATTGAAATCTATACAACGTTGGACGTTTTTTGGTCTGGCACTAGCATTAAGCTCCTGCGAAGGGCTTTTCCAATTCAATCCCAATCAGGTTATTTTCAAAGACAGCGATAAAAACCTGAATGCCAGAAACATTGAAAAAATACAGGCACTACCTCCTGCTGACACTGTAAAGTTTATCGTCATGGGTGATTCTCAGCGCTGGTATGATGAATCCTCGGATTTTGTAGAAAGTGCCAATCAGCAGAAGGACATTTCGTTCGTCGTTCACGCCGGTGATATCTCAGATTTTGGCCTCAGCCAGGAGTACAAATGGGTCCACGAGATCATGTCCACTTTGAAATGCCCCTACGTAACGGTGATCGGTAATCACGATCTGATCGCCAACGGTGCGGCGTCCTATCGTAAAATGTATGGGGCGCTCAACTACTCCTTCGAAGCTGGTAACAACAAGTTCATTTTCATCGATAATAGCTCCCGCGAGTATGCATTCGACGGCTCCGTACCTGACATTGGCTGGCTGAGATCACAGCTCAAAGACAATCCCGGAAATAAGAATGCCATTGTCGTGGCGCATGTGCCACCTTTTGACGGGGATTTTGACAAAAACCTGGAAAAGCCCTACGCGGACCTGCTGGGTAATGATCCCAATGTACGATTGTCTCTATATGGCCATCAGCACCGTTTTCTGGACGGCGAGTTTTATAACGATGGCGTACATTATTACCTCACCACCAGCATGGGTGCAAGAGGATATCTCGTGGTTTCGACCTGGAAGGATGGTTATAAAGTGGATAAGGTTGAATTCTGAGATGACGTACAAATATTTTTTACCCCTGTTTTTACTCCTTTCATTGGCCGCTAACAGCCAGGACCTGCAACCCAGCAAGCCTGCGCGTAAATGGTACATTCCCGACCATTTGAAACTGCAATTTGCAGGTAATATCGGTTTTTTATCCGGCGGCCCGGGATATATTTCTCGTAATAAAACGCTGGAAACTGACCTGCTTTTTGGCTTTCTGCCCCAGAAATATGGCGGCGATGCATTGGTGACCATTACCGGTAAAACGACTTATTCGCCCTGGCGGATCCCTCTGAAAAACGCTCATTACATGGCTCCGTTTTCGCTTGGGTTCTACCTGAGCTATACGTTCGGTCCTCAGTTTGATACCAAATGGCCCACTTACTATCCCAAAGGTTATTACTGGTGGGCGACCTCCTTCCGGCCGGGGGCATACGTGGGGGGGAAAGTGGGACGCGACATTGTGCTGAACAAGCGCAGGCGCGGCCTCGAATTTTACTACGAGCTGGGTACGTATGATCTGTTGCTGATCAGTTACGCTCAAAATCCCAAGTACCTCAATTTAAGCGATATAGTGAGCTTATCGCTAGGCTTAAAGCTGGATTTTTGATCAGAGCTGTTCTGTTTTTGCGGAAATGTCCCTGATAATGTCATCCAGTGAGTAAGCGGAGATCAGGATATGGTCGAGCAATTCGGTTTTTTCAATTTCCGAGTTCTGGTAATTTTTGACCAGGTCGATCAGGCTCATTAGTCTCGCCAGCGGCGCGCGTATCACATGCGATTGCATCCAGGCGATCTCCTGGAATTTCTGATTTTGTCCTTCAATTTCACGAATGTACCGGAGCCGGTCAGTAACGTCATGACCAATGGAAATCCAGTGCGTCAGCATACCCTCATCGTCGGCGACGGGGTGAAGGGACAGATTAAGGTCATAACTTTCCCCATGACGCTGGTAGCAAACCGTTTCAGTTTCCAAAGGTTCCAGGTTCCTGATCGCATTCCTTAGCCTGCCAAAGTCATTTTTTGAAGAACTGAAACCTTTCAGCACCACCGGACTTTTACCCACAATGTCGGGCGCGGCATAGCCCGTCATTTTTGTAAATGCCGCATTCACATACAGAATTTTCAAACCCGCGATATCATCGGGATTAGACTCCGCTATCAACACCATATCATTGGTATTGGTAATCACCGAGCTCAGTAATTTCAGCTCATGCTCCTCTTGTTTTTGCCTGCTAACATCCCTTAGTACACCGATCATACGCACAGCATGACCATCGCTGTCTCTCAAAATATAGCCGTTTTCCACCACGTGGGCATATGATTGGTCCGCTTTTCTGAACCGGTAGTCAGCAGTCCACTTACTTTTCTCAACTTCTGACAACTGTTTTTGAAGACTTACCTCAGTTTTTTCGCGGTCTTCCGGATGCACGTGCCAGGCCCATTTCGCAAGCGGGTAATTGCCATCCACCAGATCAAAGCCAAACATCCTGTAAAACCCGAGGCCCCATTCGATGTGGTCGTTGGTCAGGTCCCAATCATAAATGGCATCATTGGTAGCCTTATTGACAAACTCATAAAGCTCGTTATTCTTCCGCAACTCGGTAACCAACGACTGCAATCTGTTTTTGCTGGCCATGATCAATTCGGAATTCTTTCTGTTTTCCAATACCACAGTCAAGATAGCAATCAAACGGTCGATGATTTTGATCTCATCCTCGGTAGGTGCTTTCACTTTATCATAGTAGGCCGCAAAAGTAGCTATCACAACATCCTCGGAAGATATAATCGGATGGGACCAGCATGCCAGTAAACCATACGGCAGGGCCAGTTGGCGGTAGTCTGCCCATCTGGGATCATGGGCAATGTCGCTCACAATGACACGCTCCCTGGTGAATGCGGCCGTACCGCAGGACCCTACATTATTATCGACGACGGTGTTTTCAATGGATTGAATGTATTCATCCGGTAACGACGGCGCGGCCCAGTTGTTGATCCTGTTATCGACAATTCCGACAATAGAACATTTCATATCGGGGAATATGCGTTCGATCCCTAGCAGATACTCATTTAAAACGTGTCGCAGGGTTGAAGTTTTTCGGGAGTTCAATTCCAGTACCGTTTTTTCCAGATGCTCAATGTCCTCCAGTCTTTTGGTCTCCGTAATGTCAACCATAAATCCGCGCAGCAATATCGGCCTGCCGCTTTCATGGATAACGGTCACCAGATCCTTGATCCAGATGATCTCGCCATCCGCTCGTTTCATCCGGTAATCGAAAGTATGGTTCCTTACTTCCAGGGTCTGGCGATGACAGTATCCTATCGCCATATCCACATCTTCGGCATGAATGTGGTTTCTCCAAAAATTGCTCTCGCCAAGCCATTCTTCAGGTGTATAGCCCAGTATCCGCTTCACCTGATCGCTTACAAAAGAAAATTCAAAGGTCTGCGCATCCGCTTCCCATACGATCCCGTCGATGGTCTGGATCAGTGACTCAAACCGGTTCCGCGATTCAATCAGTTCTTGCTCAATGATTTTGCGACTATGAATATCCTGAATGGTCCCATACATGCGTGTACAGACACCATTGTTGATTTCGGCCTTGCCCGTAATTCTGATCCAGCACGGGTTTCCCTTCGCGGTAATGATCCTGAGTTCCAGATCAAAAAGGGTGCCCTTCGTCAGTGTTTCCTGCGTTGCAGCAAAAAACTCCCCCCGGAACCCATCATCGTAAAAATCGGCGGATAATGTGAAGTCAGGTTCGTAATCGGCCTCCACCTCGTAAATCTCCTTCACGACATCCGACCATACCAATTTTTCATTGATCACATCTGCATCCCAGCTTCCTATTCTGGCAATCCGCTGGGTTTCGGACAAGAACTTATCATTTGAAAATGTGAAATCGTTAAGCCTGAACTTGGTGATCTCCGTCACATCGGCAACCGACCTGAGAATATATTCGATCTCGTTGTTTTCATTCAGAATAGGCGTATTAGTCGAAACCAGGTACCTGACTTCCGTATACCTGGCACCCGGCACGCTTACCACAAAACGCGAAACAGGGGTTTGATTAGACAAATGATCGTCCAGCAGCTTTTCCAGCAGATCTTTCCAGGGGGCCACATTCGTGTAGGGATATTCAGGATATGCTTCAAAATAGCCTTTTCCTACCAGCTGGTCCCTGGTCCGAGATACAAGGGCAAGATATGAATCGTTAACATCGGCAATAGTGAACTTCGGAGAATCGGGCAGCAATACCAGACTTGGTGCCGGGAGCGCTTTAAAAATCTGATAGATGAAGTCCTTTGCCATAAACCTTACGGATAGCTTGCTGGCGACAATTTAAAGGTTAAATGCCATATTTGTATCAACTTTTTTTTAAATTCCTACTTTTTCGGTCCATTGCCTGTCGTGACGCCTTTAAAGACTTTTCAAACCAATATTACTGATGAAACCCCTGCTACTGCCGATTACATTTGTATCCATTTTGCTTGGAATTACATTATTCTGTTACCAGCCTGGACCGGAACGTGCGGTTACCCTCGAAAATATAGCCGTATGCGGACCTGCTTATTCGGGCGTATCAGCGAAGACGGCCGAGGGCAAATTCATCGTCGCCCTACCCGGCTGGGGACATTACTCCTACCCTGTGACGGTGAAGTCCGACAGTGCTCAATTCTACTTTGATCAGGGCCTGAGCATGTATTACAGCTATCATTTCAAAGAGTCAGTAGCCTCATTTAAAGAGTCAGAAAGGTTGGAAAACAACAATCCTATGTCACTTTGGGGACAGGCGCTGGCAATGGGCCCCTATTACAATGCTGCCCACAGCTACACCAAGCCAGCCGGATTAGCAGAGGTATTGAAAAGCATGAATGAGGAAGCTGTGAGCGCGTCTCCCAAGGAAAAACAGCTCATTGAAGCAATGAACAGCCGCTACTCCGCCGACCCGACCGATTCGGACAGGCCGGCATTAAACCTGGCCTATGCGCAAAAAATAAAAGAATTAATTTCGCTACACCCTGATGATCAAGACATTGCAGTGCTATATATCGACGCCATGATGGTGATCCATGCCTGGGATTTTTGGAGTAAGGACGGTACTTCCAAACCATGGACGCCGGAACTGGTCCGTATTTGTGAAAAAGTATTGAAAACCAACCCCAAACATCCCGCCGCGCTACATTATTACATTCATCTGACTGAGGCTTCGCGTCATCCCGAAGTATCGCTCGGGGGTGCGGAAACATTACGTGACCTGCTGCCGGGCGTTGCGCATATGGTGCATATGGCCAGCCACGCGTATGAGAGGAGCGGACTTTACAGCAAAGGAGTGGAGGTAAATAATCTGGCAGACGACAACCTGCTTTACTACGACTTGCTGGCCAAAAACCTGTCACTGAACAAGCATTCGCCCCACTACTTCGCGGTGCAGAGTTATTGCGCCCTCAGCGGTGGCATGTACTCAGAAGCTATGCGCTATGCCAAACGCTGCAATAAAAGCGTTGCGCCCACGGCTGAAACTACCTACGACCAATACCTATATATGATACCCGTAATGACGCTGGTGAGAATGGGTAAATGGGACCTGATCTTGAAAGACAGCATTGTTCCCGACAGCCGCTGGACCTACGCAAGCCTGCTTTCTGATTTTGCAAAAGGCATCGCATTCGTCAATACCGGGCAAGTCGATTCCGCGGCGGTACATTTGGAGCAGTTACGTACTAAGATGAAAGACCCGATACTGACCCAACGAAGGATACCATTCAACTCGCCGATTCAAGTAGCCGGAATTGCAGAAAGTATCCTGAATGCCGCCATACTATTCGCCCGGAACGAACACGTACTGGCCATTGCCAGTCTCGAAAACGCGGTAAAACTGGAAGACAAACTGATTTACACCGAGCCAAAGGACTGGCCGATCCCTGCCAGACAATTTCTGGGGGCATATTTGCTCAAAAGTGGAAAGCCTGCGCAAGCTCAGAAAGTGTATCAGGAAGATCTGATATTTAACCCTGGCAATGGCTGGTCGCTGCTGGGCATGTACCAGAGCATTCGGGCGCAGGGCAAAAAACAACATCTGGCAAGTTACAAAGCCAGATACCAGACTGCATTTGCACATGCAGATCAGATTCCGTCGCATTCAGTTTTTATGAAATAGCCTAATAATTAGTAACTTATCCCGAATTAAACTGACTTTCTAATGGGTGGGTTAAAAATTAACGGACCAGGTTTCAAATCGGTTCTTTCAGCAACATTTGTGGCAGGTACCCTGGACATTGTTGCCGCAATTCTCTTGTATGCGGTTATCATGGAAAAAACCACCCCGTCGAGGATCATCATGTCCATAGCGAGCGCCGTTTTTGGTAAAGAAGCTTACTCCGGCGGCTTTCCAATGATCCTGACAGGCCTGGCATTGCATTTTCTGATTGCTTTTATATTCTCGTTATTTTATTATTTTCTTTATCAAAACATTAGCCTATTGAGCCGTAAGAGGCTTTTGAGCGGTATTTTATATGGTGTGTTCATCTGGCTGGTGATGAACCTCATCGTGCTGCGCCTGGCATTCCCCACCATGCCATCGCCTGATTTGCAAGCCGTCGCCATCGGGATCGCGATCGTGATACTGGCTGTCGGTATTCCAATTTCCTACATTATTTCGGCTGGAAGTCGCAATGCTTACGCCGTGGCTGGAAAATCCCGGGGTAACCTCTGAAACAGATCATGAAAACACTCGCGAAATACGACAAACTATCGAACCCAACCTGGTAGGCCGCTTCCGAGATCGGCATATTGCTCATGCCTATTCCGTGAACCAGCTCATTCGTTACTATCCTACACCAGTAGTAACGATACACCTTATACGCAAGAAGTCGAATTAGATTGAGTATTTTTAAGGATGTTCTCACCCACCCAATGGAAACTCTGGCTTGGGACGGGGATGACCGTTTTTCTTGCTGGCTACCAACAGCTTTTCACTACCTTGCTGCATCTACCTTGTAGATTCCGGCCCCTTAGTTGCGCTCTGAAACGTATCAGGCGGACATCCCCAGCGAGCGTCGTAATACCATCGAAGAACTCATAGCAATTGACTCGGCGTAACCCCATACTTCTTTTTAAATGCAAAAGAAAAATGCGAGAGATCTTCAAAGCCTACTTCGAGATATACCTCTGTGGGTTTTTTCTTCTTTTCGGCTAATTGATAGTGCGCCAGTTCAAGTCGTTTTTCGGTGAGCCATTTTTGAGGAGTAGCATTGAAAAACTTCCTAAAATCCCTGTTGAATGTCGATAAACTGCGGCCTGTCAAATAGCCCAGTTTTTCCATGGGCATATTGAACATAAAATTTCGCTGCATGAAATCAATCAGATCAATTTTTCCAGGATCGTCAAAGTTTGCCAGCACGCCGTCCACCGTCTTGTCAATCTCCCTCAAGATTGTGATTGCTTCGGTAATTTTCAGAGACGCGATACTTTCGGGAAATTCGCCCCTCACATCAAAGTAGGGTATCAAAGAAACCAGGCAACTTTCCAATAGCGGATGATTGCTCAGGCTGATTATTTTTTGCTCTGGCGTTACCTTTTTTTTAATTTCTATTTTTTCATAAAACCTTTTCAATCGTTCGGTAGTCAAATGCATGACTACCGTTTTGTGAGGTTGACCATTTTTCGGATAATTAACAATGGTCGCCAGTTGATTCCTCGGAATCAAAAATATGTCGCCCGTTTTGAAATAGTGGGTAGCATTTGCCTGTATGATCTTTGTTTCCCCTGAAATAAACCAGATTAGCATGTGATCATCAAACATCAGATCTGATTTAAACAGTTTGTCGTCATAGCTGGACAATTTGATCTCCTTTGTCAGGTACTTTGAAATGTGATCCATAGTTGAGTTGCGAATTCCGGTTAGACGAATACGGGCAATTCAAGATAACAAAAACAATCATTTAAAATCATTTTGCTTCACGATCTTGCATGTGCAGGTACTTCGGCCCCGAACTTGATACCTATAATTTCTTCGCTCCACTCCCATAACCTTGTGGCACTTGTCTCGTCCAGCGAATACGGTTTTACACCGCTCTGCCTTTCCGAGGAGCCATTTTCGAGGCATAATTCAGCGATATCTGCGTCTTCACAATAAATGCCGCCGATGTCGTCCAGTATTGGACTGGTAGCACACCACACCGTAGTCGCCGCACCCTGTGGGATTGTCTTTAATGATGCCAGCACTTCCGGCAACAGATTTCCCTCCGAATCCAAAAAGCCCATTTGCTGAAACAGTTCCAGCGATGCTTCTCTACCCAGCTCGGTCCCGTAGATGGAACCCGGATGCAATGAGTACGCCCTCACATTGTCTTTTTTTCCAAAATTATCCAGTTCGACTGCGAATAAATTGCTGGCTGTTTTCGATTGCCCGTAAGCTTGCAGCGTCTGGTATTCACGGTGGAGGAAATTTGGATCTTCGAAGTTGAACTCGGCCATTTGGTGGCCAAGAGAAGACACATTGATCACCCTTGCGCCGTTGGCCGATTTGAGTGCGGGCCACAGCCTGGCAGTAAGCTGAAATTGTCCTACATAATTGGTAGCTAGTTGCGATTCGATCCCGCGACTATCCCTACGCAAAGGAACCCACATAATGCCTGCATTGTTGATCAGCAAGTGGAGCGGCCGACCGGAGGCCAAAAAAGTTTCGGCAAATGCATCGATAGAAGCGGGATTCATGAAGTCAATTTGGGCTAGTTCTACATTCGGGATGCCTTCGAGGTTTTTCTGCGCCTTTTCTACATCTCTTGCCGGTACCACTACGGTAGCCCCGGCCGCAGCAAGTATTTTAGTGGTTTCCAGGCCAATACCAGCATTTCCGCCAGTGACGATCGCGATCTTACCGGTCAGGTCAATTCCTTTCATAACATCATTTGCAGTAGATGTTGCGTTGAACCCTGAACCGATCGGTTTTTGTAAGGCTCCCTGATAATTGTTTTGTCTCATGTCATTTTATATTTAAAAGTGATAGGACAAAATTACCCGGTCATCAGGCAGCTCGTTGTGTTCAGAATGTCAATTTACTTTGTTTACAATGTCAGGGCTGGTGTCTGGGATCGCTACTCCTCCGCAATGATGAGCGTATGAAGTTGCACAGGAGCATCGTTGAGCGCCGCTCTGAATTCTTCATTGCTTTCAAAGGTCAATTGACGGATATGACGGCTCTCATAATTAACTGTAAAGTGGTCTCCTTCAAATGGCCATGGGGTCACAATCAGGTTGCCCTGGTTAGAAAGGCCAAGTTGATAAGTTGTTCCGTCAGGACCGCTGCTGATCTCCATTTTCCTGTTTTCCGGCTGCACTAGCCCCTGGCAAATGAGCAGTGAAAAGGCGTCACAAAATTCAAGCAACTGGTAACTGGCCGAAATTTCTTTGTCGGTCGTGCCTGCTTCTGAAATCCATTTCTTCTCTTTCTTTTTTAACGATTTACAATATTGCTTGCCAGCAGGATCATTGCCGTATAAAAACCGAATATGCCTGCCAATCAGAATCCCAATGTAACGCCCCTTTGTTAATACTGCTTCCAACAAGTTGTCGCAATAATCCCGATCGAAGTCCTTCATTTTGAAGTTTTTCGGCCCTCCATTTTTGTGAATCAATTCGGGAAGGCTTAGTTCATCTTTCACATCATCGTGGTCAGCTGTTGCAATCAGGGTCTCTACCCAGCGTTTGGGCTGCGTTTCTCTTTTCCAATGTCCGCAGATTTGTGCTGCAAGCGCCCCGTGAGAGCGTTGCAGGACAATCGACCATCCATTTTCTGTGTAAGTAACAATCATTTGGTTCGCAGGTAACAACGCTTATGCATGTCAGCCCTGAGCGAATCAGTCCGGTGCAAGCATTGCGGGTGTTGAAAATCAGGCATCTTAAAATACTGTACCAGTGCTGATTATCAACACACCAAAATTGTGTCATCCATGATCGGCTGGGGAACAGTACCTGACTGGGACAAGACCTATGACTTTTTTGGTCAAAGGCAACGACTGGACATACCAGGAACTGCTAAAACACTAAGTAATCAGGCATGATTTAGAATAAGTTTCCAATGGGTTACAACTAAATTGTCGATTTCCGTATCTTTTCCAGAAATAATAGGAACCTGACATGAAGAAATTTATTGCCATTGCGTTGCTGCTTCAAAGTTGCTGGCCGCTGGACTTAGGCAAAAGAAAAGATGGAAATTTCCTGGAAGATGTGGTTCGGCTGGATGATTTTAATTCGGAGTACGATGACTATAATTCAGATTTACCTTCTAACAAATCTGGTCTAACCACTTTAACTTTTTCTTCTAAAAGAGACAGGAAGGACGTTTTTAACCTTGTCAGTTACCCGGCGAAATTCTCCTACGATAAACGATTAAATCTCGAAAAGTATAAGCCTGATGGCGTGCAATATGACTTGTTCAGGGACACCGGCGCTCTGGAAGGCATGATTAACAGGGCAAATGGCAATTTCAATGTATACGGGCCTAAGACTTTAATGTTTGGAGAGGATATACAGGATAGCGGCCAGAAAAGAAATTATTTTCTCTTTTTTGCCGATGATTCCGAGGGTAATATGCAAATCAAATACTACTGGAACAATGATAAAGGTATTGAAGGGCCGTTCCATTTCGACATCCTGAATTCTGCAGCGGACGATGGTTATCCCAGTTTCTCCACCATGGGTGACAAAATATATTTTAGCTCAAACCGGGACGGAAACTTCGACATTTACGAGATAACCATACCTCGGGTGGATGGCGAGAAAATTACGCCCGAGAGTCTTCTTCAGCCTCTTTCCTACACGCTTCGCAAAGTGGAGGAGCTCTCAAGTCCTTCTGATGACAAGTGCCCGTACTTTTATGATGGCATGATGACGTTCGTGTCAGACCGGCCAGGCGGGTTAGGAGGCCAGGACATATATCATGCAACCTATGAGAATGGCAAATGGGGCCCGCCGATCAATGCCGGGGAGAGGGTCAATACTTCGCACAACGAATACAGACCCATTTTACCTCGATTAAATAATTTCAACTACCACCTCATGATTTTTTCATCGGACAGGCCCGGCGGAAAAGGAGGCTATGACCTATATATGACCGGGCTGGAAAAAAGGTGGTAGGATCTTATCGCACTAAGGCCACATCATGAAATACTAGCCTTACTATGTCATGATCGACAGTCAACTTTTTAGTCTATTTTTGCCTACTGAATGACAAAAAAATTCACCAATATAGAAACTCACAGAAGGAACAATTTCGATTTTCTCAGGTTGCTATTTGCTGGCTGTGTTATCATTACCCACTCATATCCATTGGCAGGGTCTAAGGAATGCGATTGGTTGTGTCAGATAACCAATGGTCAATATACATTTTCGTGGATTGCCGTGAGAGGTTTTTTTGTAATCAGCGGTTATCTCATTTTTCAAAGTCTGGAAAGATCAAGAGATCTTTCTGATTTTTATTGGAAAAGGATATTAAGACTCTTCCCAGCCCTTGCTGTGGTACTTATTCTGACAGTGGTTCTCGGGCCTTTTGTTTATGAGAATGATACGTCGTATTTGTTAAATAAAAAGGTCAGGACTTATATTCCCAACAATCTGCGACTTTACAGACTTCAATACGACATTCCTGGAATATTTGATCAAAATCCACACAAGTCGGCCATAAATGGTTCGCTATGGACAATTCCTTTCGAATTCACGATGTATATTGCTGTATCTCTACTGTTTTTTATAAAAAGCAAACGTGTACCTGTCATCCTGGTTTTGTCGGTATTTTACTTGCTTCTTGCCAAGCTGGACGTTTTCAATTTTACGGAAATTCAGAAATGGAATTTCTTCATTCTTGATTGGTACTTGATTGAGCTTGGCGTTTATTTTGCTGCGGGCTCACTTCTCTCGGCTGCCAGAATGGCTAATATTTCACCACGACATTTACCTATAATATTGATTTTTTCGTTGGGCTTGTTCGTCCTTTCCACCGGGCAACCCATTTTCTCCTTTGCGAGCGTTACATTACTTCCTATTATCGTGTTGAGTATGGGTCTACTGCCGGTTTATGGCATTAGCAATATTACAGAGCACATTGGCGACCTATCTTATGGCATTTACATATACGGATTTCCTGTACAGCAAACTCTCGTATACTTTTTTGGAATGGAACACATAAGCCTCATGTTTACGAGCCTTATCATTTCTGCAATTCTTGCCTACTTGTCCTGGCATGTTATCGAAGCACCAGCATTGAAGCTAAAAAACCTACAACCAATTCCCATTCTTATTCGGAAAACACGGGATGTTCTTAGAACTTAACCCGAGCTCTTTAAATCAAAAAGGTTAACTTATTAACTTTAATCGGATGATTTTGATTTTGGAAATTTTCGAAATCCCACGCGCTCCACAACATTTTGACTTTATCGCATATCATCCCTGATCCCAAAACTATGGATCAAGTTGAATTCTTGGGGGGAAGTTAAGCATAGAGTTTCGTAAGCCTAAACAAGAAGAAAGGGATATCCCGAACACCTCTGGATGACGACCGAAATGCCTTGATCTTCGCATTGAAGGACTCAGCCGAAGCATTGGTGCTTCTGTTGTTGAAGAAGCGGTCCGCCGCGCGGTTCAGGATGTCCAGATAGTGGGTTTGAATAGATCTGGCGACGGTTTTGAAAGAATCAAGGCCGCAATCTTCCACTTGATTGTACCAGAGCGCAAGCTTTTTGAAGGCATGTTCTTTTGATTTACAAGTCCTGAAAATTGTCCCTAATCCTGTTGCCAGCTTGTAGGCTTGGTTTATAAGCGGATAACGCTCAAAGAGCAATCTGGAACGCTGAATTTGAGAAGCAGTCCATTTATCTGAATGCTTAAATAGTAAATACCGGCTCCGAACCAGTAACTGTTTGTCCGTATCGCCATTAGCGAGAATTTCAGGCTGGTAAGGTAAGCCAATTTTCCTAGCAGCTTCAATAGCTTGGTTTTCCTGATCCAGCGCCTCCCACCTGTATTTGATTCTAATTTCTTGGACGGCATCATAAGCCAGCTTTTGCACATGGAAACGGTCTATTACCTTTGAAGCCTTTGGAAAGCATCGACTGACAATCAGTCCCATATTGGCGGCCATATCCAAGGTCACTTCACGTACTTTACTACGAATGCGCTTGGGTATTTTTCGCAAAATCTCAATCACTGATGCTGCTTGCGTACCCTTCACCATTGCTAACAAAGAACCTGTTCGGCCTTTTGCAGCCTTATTAGTCACAATCGTATAAAGTTCGCCATTGGAAAGTGAGGTCTCGTCGATGCTTAAATATGGACCGGTGTTTTCAGGGTATAAAAGCCATTCAGCAGCATGCTCACGTTGGTCCCAATCTTTGTAGTCGCTGATATGGTCTTTATACTGCTGTTGCAGTTGCTTACCGTCCAGGTGAAAGTATTTGCCTAATTGGGAGCAACTTACAGGGTTATTATCAATACATCCCTTTTAAAAAATCAGCGAACTCTTTGGTCATCCGAGTTCCCTGTTGAACAACATTCCAATCCCTGCTAACAATCTCGCCGGTATCCTTGATTTCCCAGCGGCGGCGCTTGATACAAAGCGTAACACGCTGATTACGAATCGGAAAATCCTGAATGTATATCTCAGGCAAAAAGCCTTTCGACTCTAATTTTTGGTCTTTGTATTCGGTAGGAGGAAGGTTCTTTTCTTCCAGGTAAATATGTAGACCTGGAATGGCTTCGACGATTCTGGAAAGCTCGAAATATTCGAGGATACCCTCGGGCAACAGGAACTGGACTAAGGCTAGATAAGATTCTTGCAATGGATTCTAAATTGATTCATTACAAAAAAACTACTTTTCTAACTTCCCCCCAACTTTTCGGACTGATCCAAAACTATTGCAACTTTTATTGCAACTAAAATAAAAAGGACTTAGCTCAAAAAGCTAAGTCCTTCATTTTCAAGAGCCCCCAGTCGGGATCGAACCAACGACCTACTGATTACAAGTCAGTTGCTCTACCAGCTGAGCTATGGAGGCCTTTTTTACTTCCTGATAGCGTTTCTTATTCCGTTATCATGGTGCAAAAGTAGTAGGAAAGACTATACAGCGCAAGTGCTTGGAAGTATTTTTTTGCAAACTTTTTTGCATTTTTAGATAGCCTCCTGAATTATAGTCAGTTGGTGTTTCAAATCTTCCAGCTGATTTTGCGCGGCGCTAATTTTTCTTTCAAATTCCTGCTTCAACCGATCCGAAGTTTTCGATTTCGCAAAGAACTCAATGTTATTCTGCCATAATGCAATGTCATTTTCAAGCTGCGTAACGCGACGTCTGATATCACTTTCCTTGCGGTAAAGATTACGTCCGCCTTCTCCATCTCTCACCAGTTCGACCTCACTTTCCAGTACAGCCTGCTCTTTCTCTTTGGTAGAAAGCTGGCCGATAGCACTCACATAGGTGTTAATGGCCGAAATATAGCGTTTTTGAATCGTCTGCATGTCCTTCTTAGGTACAAAGCCAATCGATGACCATTCGCTCTTGAAAGCACTCAAAAGGTTAAGAGAAGATTCATCCTTACTTTTGGCAGCTGTTTCGATTCGCTCGATCAGGTCTGTCTTACGTTTCAGGTTGTTTTCAAACTCATCCTCTACCTCCTTATTTTTAGCACGTTTCTGGTCAAAATAAGCATCGCATGCTTTTTTGAAACGATCATAAATAGTATCCTTGAATTTTTCCGGAACCTGACCGATACCTTTCCATTTTTTCTGCAATTCAATGATCTTCTGGGTCGTCGATGGATTATCTTCGCCTGAACCAAGGATCGTTTCCGCGTCGGTACACAGCTGGTTTTTCAGTTCCAGATTCTGCTCTCTTTTGGATTCCAACTGACGGAAAAACTCTCCTTTATTATTGAAGAAAGTTTTAAGTGCAGCCCAGAATTTCTTGCTCAGATCTTTTCCTTCCTCCCGTGGCATAATGCCTTTCAAAGCGACCCATTGATCCTGAAACGCCATGATTTCCTTTGTCTTGGCATTCCACTCCTTGATACTGCCCGAATTGTAGGAGGTAAAGGGCACGATCGACTCATAAATTTTGAGTTTCAGATCGTAGTTTTCCTGCATGGATTTCTTCTGCTCGGCAAACTGACCTCTCTGTGCGTCATAAAGCACATCCAGCGCTTCCTTAAACCGCTGCCATAGTTTTTCCTGATCTTCTTTCGGAGCAGGCCCTAAATGCTTGTATTCTTCAAAAATATGATTGGCATCATTCAGGATCTCGCGCGTCATAGGACGACCTTCCAGCGACTTGCCCAGTTCCTCGACTTTCTCGCAAAGCTCTGCTTTCAGTTCTGCATTGCGGCGCCTGTCAAGTTCTTTTAATTCGAAGTATATGTTACGGTTGCTGAAATAACGGTCTATCAGTGCATTATAGGTAGCCCATAAGGTCCCGTTGTGCGGGCTAGCAATGTTACCGGCATGCTTCCAGTCTTCCTGAATTTTTTTGAATTCCTCCCAGCTGGATTTCAGTCCGGACGCATCCGTTTCGCGGGTTCCTTCGTCTTCCAGTAATGAGCGAAGACGCTGCAACAGACCCGTTTTTACATTAAAGTTTTTCTCCTTTTCCTTTTCCTGGCCCTGATAGTAAGAATTCTTTAACCCTCTGATTTCTCTGCTGAGCGCATCTATTTTCTGGGTCTCGGCATCATACTTGTATTCAAAACCATCCTCGCCACCGGTATCGGCAACGAAGGCACCAAGAGCGGCTTCCCTGTCTTTCAGTTTGATCTGATCGAGTACCGGACGAATTTCGCGCGCAACAGATTCTGCCTTTTTCAGCAGTGCCGGTTTTGCTCCTTCCGCCTGGATAGAGGCCAGTTCATTCTCCAACAAGTTAACCAGTTGTTCTTTCGACAATTGGCTGTAATCAACGTCCGGCACTTCCTCCTCATGTTCTTCCGTCAACTCATTGTTAAGATCAATTTCCAGGGTGTCAATCGTCTTTTGTGTCAGGTCTTCCTGCTCCTCGCTTTTGACCCCTTCCTGTTGTTCTTGTGCCATCGTGATTCTTGTTTCGTAAGTACGTCTCTTATGGATTACAAATCTAATAATCTTTCCTCTGAAATGGCTAATTTTGGCTTCTTAACATTGAACATATTAGCATCCAATGGACCATAACATCGCAAAAATCCGTCATGACTATAATTTAAAGGGACTTCATGAAACGGATTTGGCCCCTGACCCCCTGAAACAGTTCAAGTTATGGTTTAGCGACGTGCTTAATGCAGGTATTTCTGAGGCCAATGCGATGCTGCTTAGTACCGTTTTAAACGGTCGTCCGTCGGGCCGGATTGTGCTGCTGAAGGACCTTAATGAGACCGGTTTTTCGTTCTTTACTAACTACCAGAGCAAAAAGGGTGAGGAAATTGGGGCTAACCCCCAGGTTGCGCTGACATTCTTCTGGAAGGAATTGGAACGACAAGTGCGGATCGAGGGTAGCATTCAAAAAACCACTGCCGCTGAGTCTGACGAATACTTCGCGGTTCGGCCACGCGGAAGCCAGATCGGGGCCTGGGTTTCGGACCAGAGCGAGGTGATTACTGGGAGGGACATACTTGAAGCAAAAACCAGGGAGCTGAATGAACGGTTTGAAGGCCAAACCGTTCCCCGACCGCCACATTGGGGGGGCTACCGGGTCATTCCTGATTACATTGAGTTCTGGCAGGGGCGCCCAAGTCGCTTGCACGACAGGCTAGCCTACCTGAAAACAGCTGATAGCAGCTGGAAAATCGAAAGATTATCTCCCTAGTTCTTCGGATTTCTATCCGGAAGCGTTTTTAAAACATACTCCCCTAGCGGAGAAAGCGTATAACCTGGTTCGTGACTAATCGTCAGTCCCAGGTTTTTTAGTTTCCTTACATTCAATTTCAGCCATTCCTTCTCTTTTCCAACTTTGGTTGCCAGCTCCACTGCACGTAATTTCGGGTTTTCCTCAATCGCTTTTAACACCTTTTTAGTCCAGCTACCCTGCTTGCTGAATTTGTCGAGTTTTAGTAAACTGTCTTTAATCAACTCTAATTCCTCGTCACTGATCTCACTCTTTTGTCTCAGATCAATGCGGGGATCAGCGCTTTGATAGCTCACACCTATTTTATAGATGGTTCCTTCGTCAATCTTGGTCATTTCGGTGGTCAATGACTGTAAATCCTTAAAACCAGCCTTTCCGGCATCATCGTCGGAAATCTGTGATAAATCGATTGCGGCTATATCTGTAATTTTCACTATGCCGACGTTGGTTTTGAGCAGGCTTCCTTCTTTTACAGATAATTTCTTCCACTTTCTGAATGCAAGAGAAATCTGCCCTGACATGATCCCTTCGAGCTGTTTTTGTTTAATAAGCATAACTTCTTGATAATTCCGGTGTCCTGGTACTTGTTATAAAAAAAGAGATTGCCATTGATAAGCAATCTCCTTTTCATGATATTTTATATTAAATTTTTATCGTTCACTCATCGGAACAAATTCCCTTTTTGGAGCTCCCACGTACACCTGACGCGGACGACCAATCGGCTCTTTGTTGGCGCGCATTTCTTTCCATTGTGCAATCCATCCTGGCAGACGGCCAATCGCGAACATTACGGTAAACATATTGGTTGGAATGCCCAATGCGCGGTAAATGATCCCTGAGTAGAAATCCACATTCGGGTAAAGCTTGCGTTGTACGAAATATTCATCTTCCAATGCTGCTTTTTCAAGTTTCTGAGCAATTTCAAGAACTGGATCATTGATACCCAGCTTGTTAAGCACATCATCAGCTGCTTTTTTGATGATTCTTGCACGCGGGTCGAAGTTCTTATAAACCCGGTGGCCAAAACCAAACAAACGGAAACCGCTGCTTTTGTCTTTGGCCATATCAATGTATTTCTGCGTATCGCCACCGTCGTTTTTGATCGCTTCCAGCATTTCGATCACCTCCTGGTTTGCCCCGCCGTGCAGAGGCCCCCATAATGCGCTGATACCGGAAGAAATAGAGGAATAAATGTTTGCGTGAGACGAACCTACCAGCCTTACCGTAGAAGTAGAGCAGTTTTGTTCGTGGTCAGCATGCAGGATCAACAATTTGTTCAAAGCTGCTGACACTACCGGATCCACATTGTACTTGGCAACGGGTAGTGAAAACATCATATTCAGGAAATTAGAGCAATAATCCAGGTCATTCTGAGGATAATTGACCGGATGTCCCTGTGATTTTTTATAAGACCAGGTCGCAATGGTTGGTAACTTAGACAGCAAACGGATAATGTGCAGTTGCGTCACCTCTTCGCCATTCTCGTTGGAATCAGGATAAAAAGCACTCATCGCGCTTACCAGTGACGAAAGCACGCCCATTGGATGCGCATTCACCGGAAATCCTTCAAAAATTTTACGCATATCCTCGTTTACGAGCGTATGCGTTCTTATATCGTGCTCAAAATCAGCGAACTGCTTTTCGGTAGGAAGCTCTCCGTAGATCAACAAGTAAGCTACTTCCAGAAACGACGATTTCTCAGCCAGGTCTTCGATCGAATAACCTCTGTAGTTCAGTATACCCTCCTCACCATCCAAAAAAGTTATGGCGCTTTTGGTTGCACCGGTATTCTTGTAACCTGCATCAATTGTAATATACCCTGTCTGGTCACGCAATTTCGCAATATCAATCGCTTTCTCTTTTTCACTTCCTTCAACTATCGGGAACTCGTACTTTTTACCATCAAGGGTTAATTCAGCTATTTGGGACATATAAATAAGAATAAATTTAAAAAGGTTAGTGACAAGATATTGCAAACCAGGTCAATTCAATCCAAAGATTTTCCGCGTTACTGATTTACTTATCCAATAAATTAATTTTGTGTTAAATGAAATCAGGATTAACCATTTCCCGATCTGACACAAGCCGCAATATCCTAAAAAACTGTGTACTTTCTATTATTATCCGTGTTTTATTTGTGTGAATTCAAGACCTGGACAATAATATTTCACAATTTGAAGTATTAATGCTAATATTCTACTGTTAACAAAAATAATGCAAAAAAGACCTGTTTTTACAGGTTTTAGAGTTGGTTATTACCCGGGTTTGACAATGTCACCTTCCTTCACAACAGCTACTTTCTGCTTCTCCGTTTCCAGCAGCCTCTTCACCAGATAACGTCCGTACAATCCCATCAAAATCACGGGTAGCAAATGCGCGCCGTATATAAATGCCTTGCCTGTGATGCTGTATGAGAATGACGAAAATGTAATGTACACATACATAAACCAGCCCAAAGCAATGGTGATAAACGTCGGGTATACCAACAGTGCCGTCTTTTTCTTTACAAAACGATAGACCAGCTCACAGATCAGGAGCGAAACGCCCACAACCAGCGCGACAGTGAGTAAGGCCCGTGGGAAGTTTTTAATGTAACTGTGCTTGTAAACCAATACGCCGATTTTCCCGATTAGATTGGGATGCGCCAAAAGATAGGCATCCGTAACACTCAAAATCAGCAAAAGCAACATGCTGCTTATCTTCCTGTTCATTGGTATGACGTCATTAATGTACACTTACTCTTACTTTATACCCGAAAATCCGTCTTTTAATTCCTGATATTTTTCGGAAATAAAACGAATCTTCTCAGTTTCAGACCAATCGTCAAGCAGCCAGTTAATTACCAGGCCATCTTTCTCCATTTTACGGAAAAATGTCATTTGTCGCTTGGCAAATCGATGTATTTCAGTTTCAAGCCTCGCATGCATGGTCACATAATCGCTCTCGCCCGTGAGGTACTGGGTGACAAATTTATACTCCAGGCCGTAATAAATCAGTTGCTCGGCGGTTAGTCCAATATTGAGTAGCTGCTGCACTTCCTCCACCAAGCCATTTTTGAGCCTTTCATTCAATCGGCGAGTGATGCATTCACGCCGAACCTCAATCGGTGGATTGAGCCCGAAAATGATCGGTTCGTATTTGCTTTCATCATTAGCGAACTCAGCTCCTCTACCCGGTTCATTCGACAAGAATTGTGCTATTTCTATCGCTCTTATCAGCCGCTTTCTCGTGGAAGTATCTGCGACATCGTGATAGGCAGAATGCATCCGTTGAAATCGCGCGAGTAGTGTTTCGGCTGGGAGATTTTCCAGTTCCTCCCGGAGCGGTTCATTAACTGGTATCGCCGCGTAGGCATGTCCTTTCAACAATGAATGAATGTAAAATCCGGTACCGCCACACAGTATCGGGTAACGTTGTCTGGCCAAAATTTGATGATACGCAACTTCGAAATCTTGCTGAAAATCATTGACATTGTATTGCTCACCCGCTTCCCTGATGTTGATCAAATGATAAGGAATGCTTTGTCCATTCACCACATATTCGCCCAGATCCTTGCCGGTACCAATGTCCATGTTCTTGTATACCTGCCTGGAATCAGCGCTCAACACTTCGCCATGCAATTCGTAAGCCACTCGGGTAGCAATGTGCGTTTTGCCGGAAGCGGTAGGACCCAAAATGACGATTAATGGAGAGTTCATGATTGAATGCGGAATGCTAATGGGCGTATTCAAATGGTTTTACAAATTTCAAACTTCCTGCATTGTAAACAGTAACCTGACCTTCCCGAACATCCGTTTCGGCGGATTTGGACGATCTGGCTATTTTATTCAAATCCAGATTGAATGCAATGGGCGGTGTCTGACCTTTCATTTCAAAACCCAGTTTGCGGTAGCTGGCACCATCAGACCATTCCAGATCCGCATAAGTCATGATATCGTCGGGCTGTCGGTCCTTGACAAAAGCATTCAATAATTTATCCAAACCACCGATGACATTGCTGTCCAATACACTGGCAAACCGGATTAGTTCATAAGATCTGATCGCTTTCTGTTCCTGTTGAAAAATACGTGGATGGCTAAACGTTGCCACCGCAACCAGCAACTCCTCTCCTCCCCGATCCACCTGAAAATCAGCTTGTAAAACCCTATAATACCGATTTGGCAAAAACAAGCCATACCTGAACTTGGATGAAACGGAACCATTCAAATGATTAGTTTCCAAAAAACTGATCGCGTCCTTTTTATCAATGCGTCGTGCAATGGTAAGCCGTGCTGGAATTTTATAAGAAAGGCCTAACATCGCCGAAAGCCGGGATTTCACTATTTCTGGCTTTGTCATCCAATAATCTTCCCAAAGCATGATGCACCGATTCCCCGCAGCCCGCTGTGTGGTCAAATAGTGATGCGAGCCCTCTAACTGCGCGAATGACTCTTTATTTAACCATTCTCCAATGCGCACAAGGATCAATTCCAAGATACATTGCTCATTCCGGAAAATTTTAATTCTATCAGTGTTAGCCTCATCTCCAATCTGAAACCCGGACTGAAATCCGACGGATTCCAGCCAGTTGCCGATCTGTTCCTGAGTAGGCGCTTTTGACTTCAATGGCTCATTTTTTGAATTTCGACAGCAAGTTATATCGGTTGCCACATATAACAAAAAACGCGCCGGTGTGGCGCGTTTTTGCAATCGTCGAGAATAAGAAGGATTATTTCCCTCCAAGGCCGAAAATGAGGCCGACATTCACACCTCCAAATTTAGAAGTAGACTCAAAATCAATGTTATCGGCACTACCGGTTGTAGAACTATGGTTTTCGTTCCCAAAAACAAAGTGATAAATACCTTCAACCTGGATACCAACCTTGCCGAAAGCAAATATCAGACCGACTCGCGGTGCCGCACCAAAATTGCTGTGACGTGAAGATTCGGCAATTGTATTACCGTTAAATTTCGCATCATACTTTGAAAAATACACCCCCGCATCTCCTCCAATATAGGGGCGGATCACGCCAGTGGCGAAGTAGTAGTCCAGGGTACCCGTTACAGGCATCAATGTTCCTTGCGTACTCAATGTCTGCCCGGCAATGGTATAGTCGCTCCCATCTGCGTAAACCTTGCCCGCTACCCCGAATGCGAACTGAGGAGAAGTAAATACTCTTAGATTAACACCACCACCCGCCAGGGTCTTCGAATCCTCTACATTCGACTTCGCGATACCTCCTTGAAGACCCAGTGAAAACTGGGCGAAACTTGCCGAGCTGATTGCTATCATTACCAGTGCAATCGCTACTGTGCGGCTCCAATTCTTTTTCATATCTAATATTAAAATTACAGGTTTTTAGATGTCACCTTTCACTCTAATATCAGTCCATCTCAGAAAAATTGCATTGTAATATTACCATACTGATTAATATACAGCATTTTATAAATTATTCTATATTTTAATTATGCTATTTCCAAGCGAGCTTTTCTGTGCAAATTATTCCTCATGTTGGCGGGCCGCCTCCCAACCTATCAATGCTTTTTTGCGAAGGCTTCCCCAACGGTACTCGCCCAAAACCCCTTCTTTACGGATCACCCTGTGACAAGGTATAAGGTAGGCAATGGGATTGTCGCCCACAGCCGTCCCTACTGCCCGCACGGCGCCGGGATTGCCGATACTCTGTGCAATTTGCTGGTAAGTAGTGACGGCACCTTTCGGAATGTTGAGTAACGCTTCCCAAACTTTCAGCTGAAAATTCGTTCCCTGGACCAGTAATGGCAGTTTTTCCAATGATTTTTGCGAAGGCTCGAAAATACGGGACACATAGCTTTGCGTGACCGACTGATCAGGCTTGATGGTGGCGTAATGCCATTTTTTGGCAAGCAATATCAGCTGTTCGTCCCGGCCGGCAGCATCAATGAAAGCCATGGAACAGATTCCCCGCTCGGTCACCGCAATGAAGCAGTTGCCAAAAGGTGTATCATGAATTCCGTAACTGATATCCAAGCCCTTACCCGAACTTTTGAATTCCTGTGGGGTCACAGCTTCAATGGCTGTAAAATGATCATATACCCGGCTCTGGCTGGATAACCCGGCAGATTCGGCCAGCTCGACCAGGTTGGATGATTCCCTGATTTTTTCTTTGAGGTATCCTGCTGTGATGTATTGCAGGAATTTTTTAGGGCTTACTCCTGCCCATTCCGTAAAAACCCTTTGAAAATGGAACTGGCTGATACTCACTTCCTCAGCCACATCGAACAGCGATGGCTGCTCTTTTGCATTGGCCACGATGAATTCAATTGCCTTGGCGATTTTGTCGTAATTATAAGTTTGCTGGTTCATCTGAATTAGTAATTTGTTGTACAAATTTGGCTGAAATGTCCAGCGTACTCAACCTGAAACTTGCGCAATATCGATGACCACTTACGAATTGAATGTATTGACTAAAAGTACATCGCCTTATATTCACATTGTATTTTAGAACCAGATCGCCGATCCGTTAACAAACGCATATTTATGAAACGTTTCATCTTCACCTCATTCCTGTTATGGCTGAGCACATTGAATTCAAATGCTCAAAATTTCAAGTCTGAAATCAAAAAGCTGAATGGACAGATCGTCGCCGCCCGCAAAAGCGGTAAATTAACCGAAACAGAATACGGCAAGCTGATGCGGGAACAGGAAATTATCAAACTGTCGATCGAAAAAGCGCAGGCTGATGACATCGTGACGGCAGACGAGAAAAACAAAATCCATTCAAAAATCGTCCGGTCGAAGAAGCGGCTGGCCAAATACAAAACCAACCGGGAAATTTATTAAAAGAAACAAGCCCCTGTCGGAAAGGCAGGAGCTTGTTTCTTTACGGGTTAGTAGTCCTTTTTGCCATCCTTTTTCGCCTTTTTCTCAGCACGTTTCTCTTTCAGGTTTTTCTCAGGTTCCTTTTTTGTACTACCCTTATCGAGGTTCTTACCTTTTGCCATGACTGTTGAATTTTGAGTTTAAGTTTTAAAATAACTGAAATACTGTCAGATATTGTATTTCCAGAATACGGAATTTATTTGCTTTTCGTAATCCAGTCCATGATCAGATTGGATCTGGCGCCACTGATCCCACTGCTCGGGCTTTTGCCCTCCCCTCTTAGTTCTTTCACGATCAGGTTAATAAGCGGCTGCTGCACGTGCTGCGGGTAGGGAATGTTAAAAACCTCCGTTCCAGCTTCCGTTTCCACTATGATGTCAAATTTCTCAAAGTAAGAAAATGTAATTCTGCCCTTCGAACCGATGATCTGAGCCTGATCCTCTCTTTGCTCTTTGTTGATCGTGTAACACCAGCTTCCTTTGCCCAGCACGCCCGATTCAAATTCAAAATTGGCCATTACAATGTCGTCCGCTTCATATAATCCAGCCTGATTCCTTGCAATACCCGCCGCATATTTGACCGGACCAAACACGTATTCCAGAAAATCAAACTGGTGTGACGCGAGATCGTGAAAATGGCCGCCACCGGAAATTTCCGGGTTAACTCTCCAGCGAGGCTTAGGAGCTGCTCCTACTTCTTCCTCATAAGGCTGCCATTGCAGACAAATGTCGACAAATCTAACGTCACCAATCACTTTTTCATCAACGAGTTCTTTCACTTTCAAAAAATAATCCAGCGCGCGGCGGTAATAAGCAACAAAAACAGGCACGCCTGTTTTCATACTCATCGCATTGATCCGGTCGCATTCAGCTGCGTCTCTGGCCATTGGCTTTTCAATGTAGACGGGTTTGCCGACCAACATGGCTTTAATAGCGAGGTCTTCATGCGCATCGGGAGGAGTAGCAATATAAATTGCGTTAATTTCGGGGTCGTTAATGAGATCATCTGCATTATCGTACCACTTTGGGACCTGGTGACGTGAGGCATAGTCGGCTGCCTTTTCCCCGTCCCGCCGCATCACGGCGATCAGACTGGAATTTTCGACTTTATTGAATGCGGGGCCACTTTTGACTTCTGTTACATTACCGCAACCAATAATTCCCCATTTTATTTGATCCATGACAAGGGTTGTAAGTTTGAACTAAACATTAAGCATAATAATTATTTAATCTGAAAAATCTACTTTAAACTCATATCAACATTTAAGAGCCTGCTATGGAAGTACAGCCCAACAATCCGCTTCACGGAAAGACCCTGGAAGCCATTTTAACCGAACTGGTCGATTATTATGGTTGGGAACAAATGGGTTATCATGTCAATATCAATAGTTTCCAATTTGAGCCCAGTATCAAATCAAGTCTTAAATTTTTGAGAAAAACACCCTGGGCACGCAAGAAAGTAGAAGATTTGTATGTAAAAATGCTGGAACGAAAATAGATACTTATCTTTCAACAAACACTGTCTCGTTCAGAAGACATTGAAATAACCCAAATTTTAGTAACCATGCCTTTTGTAGATTATTATCAGATACTAGGTGTTGATAAAACCGCGGACGAAAAAGCAATTAAGAATGCTTACCGGAAATTGGCAAGAAAATACCATCCCGACCTGAATCCCAATGACAAGGCCGCGGAAAAGAAATTTCAGGAACTCAATGAGGCCAATGAAGTGCTGAGCGATCCCGAAAAAAGGAAAAAATATGATCAGTATGGTAAAGATTGGCAATATAGCGAAGAGTTTGAAAAATCGCGTCAATCGCGCAGAAGCTCCGGCCAGTCGCAGGGACAACCGTTTTCGGGTGGTGGTGCGGATAGTTTCTCGGATTTTTTTGAATCAATGTTCGGGTCATCCAGCGGTTTTGGCGGAGGCGGCAGGCAAGCTAAATACCGTGGCCAGGACTACCAGGCCGAACTTAAACTGACTTTGCGGGAGGCTTATGAAACGCACAAGCAAACGCTGACTGTCAACGGTCGGAATATCAGGATAACGGTGCCGGCAGGCATAGAAAACGGGCAAACCATCAAAATACCCGGACACGGCGGCAAAGGCACCAACGGCGGTCCAGCTGGCGATTTGTTCCTGACATTCAACATTGAACCTGATGAAAAATTCCGAAGGTCCGGCAACGACCTGCATTTGAAAGCAGACCTGGACCTCTACACACCTGTACTAGGCGGAGAATTCGTCATTGATACATTAAGCGGTAAAGTAAAACTCACTATCAAGCCTGAAACGCAAAACGGCAGTGTCGTCAGGTTGAAGGGCAAAGGCTTTCCGGTTTATAAAAACGAGGGCAGTTTCGGCGATCTTTATGTGGAATTCGACATACAAATCCCTACCAATCTCACCGAGCGCCAGAAAGAATTGTTTACTGAATTATCAAAATCCTAACCTGATATGTAATGGAAAATGGCAGGGCATTTAATAAAATCACGCTTTCCAGATTAGCGGCGTATCTTTGCACTCTTAATTGCGCGGGGAGGTTTCCTACCCTGTAAAATCCATGATGTATGAAATTTGACGATTACCACATTGCCCCCGAAATCAAACAAAACCTGGAAACAGCCGGATTCAAACGTCCGACCGACATCCAGTTTAAAGCCATTCCAGCAGTTATAAAAGGCGAAGACGTACTGGCCATTGCACAAACCGGCACTGGAAAAACCGCCGCTTTTGCGATCCCGGTTATTGATAAACTACACAAACAGAAGTCCTCAGGCCGCTCAGAAGGCATCAAATGCATTGTGATGGTACCGACACGAGAACTTGCGATACAGATCACCGAGGTCTTTACCAAAATCGGTCAGCACACCCGCGTGAAGACATTCAGCGTATTTGGCGGCGTCGAGCAGGGCCCGCAGATCGCGCAGTTGGAAAAAGGAATAGACATACTTGTTTCAACACCCGGACGTATGTTTGATCTGGTGAGTCAGGGGTACATTAAACTCAATAAAATTGAAATCCTGATACTCGATGAGGCCGATCACATGTTGGATTTGGGTTTTATCAAGGACATTCAGGACCTGATCAAATTCCTGCCTAAGAACCGCCAGACATTGTTTTTTTCAGCTACTATCAATGAAAAAATCAAAAAACTCGCCTACTCACTGGTACGGAATGCGATTCGAATTCAGATATCCCCGAATAATCCGGTAGCGAAAAACATCAACCACTCCGTCGCTTTCGTAGCCATGGATGATAAAAGGTTTTTTCTGGAAAGGGTCATTAAGGAAAATCCTGATAACAAGATCCTAGTCTTCGTACGAACGAAAGTGCGCGCTGAAAGGGTTTACAGTGCCCTGGAAAGAATGGGAATCAAAAGCCTGACCATCCACGGTGATAAGGAACAGGTGGACCGGCTCACCGCATTGAATGATTTCAAAAAAGGAAATGTCAAAGTACTGATCGCGACAGACGTGAGTGCCAGAGGAATTGATATTGCCAATGTTGATTATGTAGTGAATTATGACCTGCCTGAACAGGCTGAAAACTACGTTCACAGGGTCGGTCGTACAGGAAGAGGAACGCAGAAAGGACTGGCAGTATCATTCTGCAGTCCGGAAGAAAAGCCGATCCTGGAAGAAATCCAAACGTACCTGGATAAACCCATCGACGTTTTAAAAATCAGCACAACAGACTATTCACAAACTTTGGACTTCACTACCGACACTTCCAATGACATCAAAGCACTGATGAAGGAAATTGAAGATTATCAGTCGATTAAGAAGAAAAACAAGAAAAAGTAAAAACAAAAAACGCCTGCAAGAATGATCTTGCGGGCGTTTTTTATGTCGGGCGCTCTATATTATTCTTCAAATTTATCCGCCAGGATCTGACCACGTATTTCACCGTAGATATTGTCTTTGGTAGGCACATTCACATAAAGCAATCCTATTACCAGCATGGTCTGCTGCTCGGTGCTCAATTTCTTGGTTCCCTGAACCTGGTTGCCTGCTGGGTTCGCAGCCAACTCAAACAATATCGGACCTGCTTCCCATGCAGGATTCGCGCTATTGATGGTAACTGATGTGGGGATAATGTTCTGATACGTAATGTTGTATTTGAGCTCCATGGTGTTTTTGTTATACTCAAAAATACCTGTGCCTTGTCCGGATGATGTAGCTTTAGGAACAGTCGGGGTACTATTTATAACAGCAGAAAACTTGACAATATCCTCATTATGAGGGCCTTTGTCTTTACAGGAAGAAACAAATCCCAACATTACAACTCCTGCGATCAATAGTAAAAAACGTTTCATTGGCTTTTTCATACATCATTAATTTAAAAAAGTTAACCTCTAAATATACATACAAACTCATATGTTACAAAAATGATACCCGTAGACCGCTCAAATATTCCAAAGGTCACTTTTCCGGATATATACGATTCTATTGTTCCAGATAACCCTGTCCCAATGGTCCACAGAGCCTACAATAGTCAATTTATGGCCTTTTCCGACACGTTCAACCACGGGCGAGGCGGAGGATGGCTCATCTCTGAGGAAAGTGTTTTCATTGACAATAATGCACGTTTGATAAAGCGAAGGGACATTTAAAATCCCCAACAGTACCACCAGATAAACAACAATTGAAACTTTGTGAATCTGTAAAATGGGCTCTCTCCGTCGTGCTTTTGTAACCATTATTACAACTATATAGATCCCCAAAGTTAGAAGCAATATTGGAATGTAATCCCCATATCTTCGGTAAAATATTATAAAATAATTGTAATCGTCGAATTCATAGCCGGTTAGATTTTGTTCGACGGCCAATTTGTCCATTTTTTCAAATAGTCGCCTGGAAGGGTTGATTAGGGCTAATTTACTGAGATAAAAAAGGCAGTCGGTATAGTTATTTGTCTTTTCAGCAAGAAAAGCGAGCTTCAAAAGCAAGCTTTGATTATTTTTTTCGTCTTCGCTGAAATTTTTTTTATAGAGGCTGAGCGACTCCGGGTACTTCGCCATAGCGAACAGAGAATCAGCCATTTTTAACTCTTTTTTATTAGCTGAAAAAGCCGGTTGAGCTACCAAAACCGATCCCGACAAAATCCAAAACAACAGGTATTTCTTTCTAAGGGCTTGCATTATACTTTTAAGAATTCTACTTTTGCATCGCAATTACGGAAAAGGCCACGGTTAATCCAACAAGTTGCAAAGTTCAGAAAGCTCATCTAATCCGAGCAAAAAGAACAAGATTCCGTAGCTCAGCTGGTAGAGCAATACACTTTTAATGTATGGGTCCTGGGTTCGAATCCCAGCGGGATCACTTGAAGAAATAACAAAAAGCATCAAAAGCCTGCAAATCAATAGATTAGCAGGCTTTTTTCTTGTCCGGATTTAACCAAAATTTTCCATTTTCCACAAATTTTTGGTCCATAATCCGGTGAGTTTGAGAATATGCAAATTTTACTCACCAGAATCGCCACAACTCATTGTATAACAAGCTGTTCACGGCGTAAACAGCTTGTGCTGAAACGGCTTGCAAGACTACTTTTGTTCAACTTTTTAACCTGAAAAAGGTTCGTTATCAGGTATTGCAACGTCACGATGGTATTTGATTCAAATGGAATCAATTGCCGTAAGCTGCCAACCATTTGGCTTTAATGGCCGCCCTTGCATTGATAAATTCTACGTCTGTACCCTGGGCAATTGCATGCACACCTGCTTTTTCGCCAGTATTCATTTCAGTAGCATAAACACCCGGCTGTATGGACACATTCTCGATATTGCATTGTCGTAGTTCGTCTTGCATACCTTCTGCAATGCTTTCCACG
The DNA here is from genome assembly GCF_039919315.1 of Dyadobacter sp. Lineage (GTDB taxonomy): Bacteria > Bacteroidota > Bacteroidia > Cytophagales > Spirosomataceae > Dyadobacter. Next base: position 115,067 of record NZ_JBDSFX010000083.1, read on the forward strand.
CCAAACTTAGAGGCAAAATAAGGCACCATAAAGGGCGATGTGTGGCCGCTGGCACCGGGAGTGATATAATGATCAAGCCGCTTTTCTCTGTACACATAGTTGGCAATACTGCCTGGTAGGTACGCACCACGCCGTAAAAATTCACTTCAAATATCTGGCGTATTTTATCCAGACTGTATACTTCCAGTAAGCCAAAACCTGCAACGGCAGCGTTGTTTACCAGCACATCAATCTTGCCATGTTTTGCGAGGTTTTTTTCAAATGCTTTGGTAACCGATGCATCATCTGTTACATCTATTTCTACCACTTCTACATTGAACAATGTAGCCAGTTCGTTGGCAACGGCTTCGTTTTTTCCTGCTATGTCACGGATGCCTGCAATGACGGAGTAGCTTGCATTTGCAAGAGTTACGGCAGTAACTTTACCAAAGCCTGTACTGGTTCCTGTTGTAAAAACTGTCTTGTTAATCGTTAATAATTTTGTTGTTATTTGATGAAGCAAAGATATTATTGCAGCAAGGCCATTTCCATTGATATATGTTTGAAAAACAAGCAAACAAATGTCAATGGATTGGTAAGCAGGACAGTCTATTTTTGGGATGCAGCAATTCGTATGCGGGTATGCAAAGCTTCTTCTGAGGGCTGAGGGACTTTAACATTGCAAGAGCAAAATAATGCAAGTATAAATGTAAATTTCTATCTTAGTTCATTGACAATTTAAACAACAAACTATTTATGAAGCACTTAATACGTTTAATGACGACCGTCGCCTTTTCACTGGTACTGATCACAAGTTGCCAAAAAGACATTGAGAAGGCGAGCACCGTAAGCCCTACAGAATTGCAAAATGCCCAGAACGCAGCGAGACTTTCCGCCGAATTGAAGTCGAAATTGGATAAGGTGCGGGCATCCTTGCCGGTTAGCGGTCAAAAAAATCAGCGCCAGAGCGCTGACCTAATATTGAAAATGCACCCCGAGTATCGGAACATGATACTCAAAGCATTAAAGTTAGTAGAGACCCCCTGCAACGACAACACGGCCGTTTCGCAATGGCTGGATCAGCAACTTGCTGACTGGAACAACGAAATTATTGGCTATGTGCTCGACTTCGCGATGCTGGATCTACCAACCTATGATGCACTAGTCTTTGAAAACAGCTCGGCCAACCAGTATTTTGGCGTGAAGGGCGAGTACACGCAAACGCTTACCAAAACATTTAAGGATATCAAACGCTTTTGGAACATTCCGTCTGATGACATTATACTCGCAGCCATGCATGGCAACATGTTGCTTAACCGCGATAAGATCATCCGGACTTATGTAGCCGCGTTCGGTGTGGACCCAGCGACTGCTGCTCAGCTTGCCGACATTGTGGTAGAACTGACGAACGAGATTCCGCAATACAGAAAGGGTGATCATCCTATTTTTACATTCAATGCATTTGCTTTGGAGGGATTTGATTATCCCCCATTCGCCAACATTCCTGACAAGATTATCATGGGCGATGGAATTTTAGCGGCATTCACCGCAACCGGGTTTGGCGATGTGGCCCCTCAGGCGATACTCGCACACGAATTCGGTCACCATATTCAGTTTGAGCTGAATTTGTTCGGCGACGAAGAAAGCCCCGAAGCAACGCGCAGAACCGAATTGATGGCTGATGCCTACGCTGCATATTACCTATCACATGCGCGGGGAGCTTCCATGCAATGGAAAAGGGTAAAATTATTTATGCAGGTGTTTTTTAATATCGGCGATTGCTCGTTTACGAGTGATGGGCACCATGGTACGCCAACGCAAAGAATGGCTGCTGCTGAATTTGGTTACAGCGTCGCCAACAATGCTCAGAAGCAGGGACATATACTTACAGCTCAACAATTTACTGCCCTTTTTGAAGCACAATTGCCCACAATCGTTTTGCAATAACGCATTTGAAAGTGAGAAATAGTCAAAGAGACCGTCTCATTTCACATGTGAGACGGTCTCTTTGTAATAGGTGATTTTGGAAAAAAATGATGCAACATGATTATTAACAATCAAATAATGCGCAAATAACACCGGGGTCATACTGGAAAGGCATCTTTGTAAAACATGCTTTGGCTGTATGGACAGAAGAAAGTTAATCAAAACCCTTGGGGCGATGGCAGGAGGACTGCCTGTTTCTGCGACAGCACAACCCCTGCACTACGCGCCAAAACGCGTTTTACGCATCGCCCATCTCACCGACATTCACATGCAGCCTCATCTGTGGGCCGCGAGAAGCTTTGAGAAATGTCTGAATCACCTGCAAAATCTGGACATTAAGGCGGATCTCATACTGAATACAGGCGATTCAGTGATGGGTGCCCATGGTATTTCCAAAGACAAGTCGGCAAAGGAATGGCGGCTTTATCATCAAATCATTTCTTCCGAAAATAGCACGCCTATGATTACCTGCATTGGCAATCATGATATCTGGTTTCCCTCAACCGCTGAGGGTACTTTTCAGGATGGCAAGAAACGGGCGATGAATGCTACTGAAATGACCAGGCCGTATCACAGTTTTGATAAAAACGGATGGCATTTCATATTACTCGACAGCGTTCAGCCCAAACCGGAAACTACGGGTTATGTGGCCAGCCTGGACGAAGCGCAGATGGACTGGCTACAAGAAGATTTGAAAAATACGCCTTCGCATGTGCCGGTGATGGTTGCGTCGCATATCCCAATCCTATCTGCCAGTGTTTTCTTTGACGGCGATAATTTAAAGGATGGGAACTGGGTTGTCCCCGGCAGCTGGATGCATATGGATGCGGCTCAGATAACGAAGTTGTTCAGCAAGCACGAAAACATCAAACTGGCAGTAAGCGGTCATATCCATCTCCTCGACCGTGTTGAATACAACAACGTTGCCTATTGCTGTAATGGAGCCGTGTGTGGTAATTATTGGATGGGAAAATACAAAGAAACCAAACCCGGCTATGCCATTATCGATCTTTTCGAGGATGGATCGTTTTCGAATCAGTATGTGAATTATCACTAAGGATACCTATCTTAATCTTCATCAAATCCCTCTTCCTCTTCTTCCTCGCCTCCTTTTTCCAATCTCACAAAAGCGCCACGGCGGGGGGCAGGCATCATGCTCTTTTCACCACGAACGGTTTGCCACACAATCCGGCTGAAAATCAGGTCGTCAATGGCATCAGGCACTGAAAGATCAAACTGATCAGATTGACGGGAATTCGTATTAACGGCGACGTTTTTCTGGGCAAGGTCTACACCGGCCTGCTTCGATGTAAAAGCAGCCGCATTCGCCGTTTTGTTAAAACATCTCCACATCGGCGTAGCAGCGGCGTCGTATTGGCTCATTGGTTTCAAACCCAGGATCAGTTCCATTGTACGCAACATTCCCGAAGTAGAATACATGGTATGGTCTACAAACCCCCTTTTCACAAAACCTCCGGCAACAAATGCAGTAGAACGGTGCGCATCCACATGGTCAGGTCCATTTTGCGCGTCGTCTTCCAGAATAAACACGACTGACTCGTTCCAAACCTTGCTTTTGGAAAGATGTTCGACAAAACGACCCACAGCCAGGTCATTATCAGCCACAGCCGCAAACGGTGTAGGTTTTCCAACACTCGCGCCGGAAGTATGGTCATTGCCAAACCGGAGCGTATTCAGCCTTGGAAGCTTACCGGCAGCCAATAGTTCATCAAAATCCTTTTCCCAGGCCGCTTCGCGGTCGATATCCATATAACCAAGATTGTAGCCCTTAAATGTCGGGCAGTACTTGCCTTCAAGCGTTTTAATGTTAGCTTTTCCCTCGTCTGCAAACCAGCCATAGCTCCTGAAAGTCAAGCCGGCTCGTAATGCATGGTCCCAGATAAAGCCGTCTCTCGGATGCGCGATTTCTTTTTGGCCTTCAAAATCGTAAGTACCTCCACGACCGCCGTAACTTGTCACCCAGTTTTTTTCTACGTAGTCGTTGGCGTAGGCAGCCGAAGACCAGTTATGCCCATCGGCGCTTACTTCCGCATCCACGTAAAAGTTATCCAGCAACACAAATTCGCGGGCCAATGCATGTTGGTTCGGCGTTACTTTTTCCGGAAATAAGCACAATGAAGCATCGCCGTTTCCTTCCTTCATATCTCCCAGGATCTGGTCGTAGGTCCGGTTTTCCTTAATGATGTAAAACACATATTTAATGGGCGATTTGTCTCCTACCTTCATGGGAACCGGGTTTCCAGCCTCCCCTTCTGCATTCAATTCTTTGTTTTTGGTATAAGGGGTATTGGCATAAACCAAACGCGAGTAAGCAGAAAGTACCGGCGACGACGGAGCATCTATCATCGACAATGTGCCTTTGAACAATCCGCCAATGTACTGCTCCCTGCCTGTGTAAGCCTGCGGGTTAGGACCTACCTGCTGCGGGACTTTTGACAAGTTCGGATTAGGGCCTTTGGGGTTCGCTTTGGAAGAAAATCCTTTTCCATTGGTGACAAATATTTTCGACCCAATCGTTTTCACAGCGGTCGGATACCAGCCTGTCGGGATGAATCCGATGGAATGGCTGCGTCCTTTTGTTTCAACGTCAAACACCGCTAGACAGTTGTTATCGGCATTGGCAATGTATAACGTTTTCTCATCCTCGCTCAACGCAAGGCCATTGGGCGTAGTACCCACGGGCGCGTCTGGAAATAGGGACGTGGTTAATGTTTCCGATATCTGGCGTTTGGTAAGGTCAATGAGCCCGACGGTGTTGTCATTGCCATTGGCTACATATAAAAATTTACCATCTTTGGTTAACAGCAAATCGTTAGGATTTTTGTTAGTAGCAATTTCGGCTGCTATTTTTTGCGTTGCTGTGTTCACAATCACAACCCGGGAGCCGCCCCAGAGTGAAATATAAAGTTCCTTTTTATCATTGGAAAGCAAACAGGTGTAAGCTGCCGCACCCAGGTTTAGTTTGCCAATGGTTTTTTTGGTTTGAGAATCACAAATGTAAAGCGAGCTGTCTTCTTTGGTCACGACATAAATCCTGTTCTGTGCATCGTCGACTGCTATTCCCGTCGGAGATATTTTAACAGGCCAGGGTTTGCCCAATACGATCGGCTGCGCAGGAACAAGCTGCTGGTTTTCAATTTTGAATACTAAAATTTGATTATCGTTACCACCGGAGGCATACAGTGTTTTTTCATCCTGGCTGAATGCCAGACCAAGGTATGATTTAGCGACTCCCGCCGTATCCAGCACCGTTTCCGAGGCTGCATCAATTAAGGTAATGCTTTGTGTGCTCTGCCCATTATTGGTGACAGCCAAGTATTTTTTTGACGGGGAAACTACTAGGTTCAAGGGAAGATCATCCAGATCCAGACTCCTGCCAACCGGTGTTAGTGACCAGCCATTGGGTAAATTGATGCGTTTTGACGAAAGATCTTTATAAATGGCCTGCTCTTCCGATTGCCCGGGAGAGCCTGTATTTTTCTTACAACCGTAGGCTGAAACAACCGCCAGCAGCAAGTAAAGTCCGGTTTTTAAATTTCCTGTCATGGTGAGTTAATAGAATGAATGCGTTTTATGTCAAATCTAGGTCTTCTATATGGCTAAAGACCAATTGATAAGTTAAGGATTTGTTAAGAAAAAACCTGAGTGGAATCAGAATAGCTTCGGTATGCGTCAGTTTTATAGAAGCGTTATTTCTTTACAAAAAAGAATCCTTTGTCGTACCCGGCCTTGATGTGATCAATTTCCATTTCCTGCTCTCCTTCGACATAGGATGTGAATTCAGCTTTCAGCTCATAGTCCTTGAAATACCCCAGAAATTTTTCTTCATTGAAAAACCAGGCGGGATAGCGGGCTTCGTAGATTTCCGGGGATACAATCTGCAATGTCAACCGGTCGGGTTGATTATTTTTGATAAATGCAGTCCGGTCGATGATTATATATTTGAAACCGTAATCCATTACTTCCAGAAGGAATTCGTGGGGTTTTTCAAGATACTGGACTACGCTCGACAGCAGCAGTACATCAGCTTTTTTTGCTGCAAGGCTTTCCTGGATAGTGAAATGGAATTTTAAGATTTCGTCCGCAAACAGCTGCTGCCCGCAACGAACGTAATTTTCTTGCTCTACAACGCTCCAATGCATTTTTACCGAGGCAGGGATAAGATCTCTTACCTGATAATAAGTACTTCCCAATGACCCGCCAAAATCAATGACATTCAATGCATTTTCACATTCAATAGCAGTGTAAAGAAGCGCGGAAATGACTGAATAGGGGTAAATTTTTTGATCAAATAAAACAGAGTCCCGCTCGTATACGGCTTCTCCGATTTTGATTTTCAGCAATGCTTCTCTTGTGATATCGAGGATAGTACCCGCTTCATATCCGCCGGAAAGGGACGTCAATGCGTCCCAGCTACTATAATTCCCAAACCAGCCGTACTGGTTTTCCTTGTCTTTCTTACGCTTGAAAAATGACATTTTCTTTTGATAGAGTATGGTGCAATTTAGCTTATTGAATGAAAACAGCATGGGATTCAGCAGATATCTTTGATATTTGTATTTCAAAAAATCCTTCCTATTACGAACATTTTGTAAATGCAGAATTTTTGCACGCTTTTCAATTCATTCTACCTTTCGCGTGGGTTGGCACTTTACAATTCACTTTTGAAACAAGACATTGATTTTCAGCTATATATTTTCGCGTTTGATGAAGATTGTTACCAGGTTTTATGCCGGTTGAATCTATCCAATGCTACAATTATTCCACTAGGAGCATTCGAGACGCCGGAATTGCTCTCGGTCAAAGCGGGCCGCACAGCCGCCGAATATTGCTGGACATGCACGTCGTTTACCATTTGGCATTGCATCCATACCTTTTCGCTCGATCGTTGCACTTACCTGGATGCGGACCTGCTATTCTTCGCAGATCCAAAAATACTGACCGACGAAATGGGCGATAAATCGGTACTCATCACGGAACATCGTTACAGCCCCGAGTACGATCAGAGCGCATTGAGCGGCATTTACTGTGTGCAATTCGTAACTTTTAAAAATACGCCGGCGGGACTGCACGTCTTGGATTGGTGGATGAAAGCATGCCTGGAATGGTGCTATGCGCGATTTGAAGACGGAAAATTTGGCGACCAGAAATACCTCGACGACTGGACAACCCGGTTCGAAGGCATACACGTGCTCGCACACCCGGGCGGGGGCATTGCACCGTGGAATTCCAAGGATTACAGCTATACCATTCAGTCGGACAAAGTGTATCTCCAATCTCAAAAAGGTGAAAATGCTCAGCTCGTGTTCTACCATTTCCATGATTTCAGGTATTGCGCCGAGAAAAGCTTCCGATTGACAGCCGAGCAGTACAGACTTCAAAGTGACGTGAAACGGATAGTATATAGTGCTTACCTGAAAGCGCTGGCAACCGCAGCATCGCAGGTTCGCGCAATTGAACCTTCTGCTGTTTTCCATGAAAATCCAATGCCATTGAAATGGATCAAAGTGAGCCTGTCGCGTCGCATACAGTTTTTTGTAAAAGGACATTATAAGAATTACGTCAAAATGAATGCATTAACTTAGCAACAGGCATGTCCCCGACCCTACCCAAAATCACTGTCGTGACCCCTTCGTTTAACCAGGCGCGTTACCTGGAAGACACCATCCGTTCCGTGTTGGATCAGGGATATCCAAACCTTGAATACATCATCATCGACGGAGGAAGTACGGACGGATCGACTGATTTGATCCGCCAATACGAAAAGCAGCTGACTTACTGGGTTAGTGAAAAGGACAACGGACTGTACGATGCTATACAAAAGGGTTTTGCACGCTCAACGGGTGAAATCATGACGTGGATCAATGCCGACGATATGTATCATAAGCAATCTCTGTTCACGGTGGCGGCCATTTTTCAAAAATTTGAACAGGTGAAATGGCTGATGGGCGCAAACACATTCTTTAACGAAGCCGGTCAATGTTTTCTCTATGACGATTTGCCTTACGCCCAGCGTTGGTCGCGGTTACGGCTGGAATTGTTCGACGGCCAGTTTATTCAACAGGAATCTGTATTCTGGCGGCGCGAACTTTGGCAGGAAGCGGGAAGTCATATAGCGCAGGGTTATTCATTGGCGGCAGATTTTGAGTTATGGCTGAGATTTTCGCGGTATCAGCAGCTGTACACGACATCATTTCTGTTGGGAGGCTTTCGGTTCAGGTCTGAGAATCAGAAAAGTTATGAGCAGCGGGACCAATATATGGAACAGGTGCGCGAATTATTAGCAAAGGAAAAGAGAGGAGCCGTTTCTCTTCTGTATTACCGGTTCCTGATACGTTTGGCAAAAGCCGTTTCAAAAAGGAAATGGAGAAACAAATTGTTGGCCAACATGCTAAATCTGCCGCCCAAAATCATCTTCGACCGGGAGCAGGGAATAGTGTTTAGTAAGAAAAATGATTTTTAGCGACCCGACATCCGCTCTTTTATCTTTTTGAATTGGAATCGAAGGTAGATTGACAGTCCAAAGTATTGCAGTATCAGTCTGCTTTTCTCTTTTTCAAAAACAATGTCCTTTTGCAATGACGAGATGCCGGTGTCATTGAAAACCGCAATATCATAATCCCTGAATGTGAAGTGGTAGTCTTGCATGCTATTGCATCCCATATTGAGCACATGATCCGCTGAGATCGTATACCGCGTATCATACCTGCGTCCATCAAAAAAACGCGCCGGATAGACAATGGCCTGATGATTAATGCCGGTCTTGGCCTGTCGGTAAGGCGAAAGCTCACCCAGATATTTCTTACCGGATTTGATTACATTACCGTAGTAGATCGAATGCGGATCCTTCAACTCCCGGGCAAACATTGAAAAGTCGGACGTCAATATGTCGTCAGCACCAACGAAGTATACCCATTGGCCCTGGACGTGATCCAGAGCTTTGTTCATGGCATCATAAATTCCGCTATCCTTCTCACTTTTCCAGTATGCAAGCCTGCCAGCATTCCGCTGAAGAATGGCCCGTGTGTTGTCTGTACTTGCTCCATCCATGACGATGATTTCAATGTGTGGATGTGATTGAGCGTAAATACTGTCCAAACATCTTTGTAAATACTGATCCGCATTGAAAGTGACCAGAATGACGGATATGAGCTGATTCTCCATCGCGATTAAACGACCAATATATTCTCAACCTGTGTGACAGGTTCAAAATTGCCGATATACTGATGCAGTCCCTGCGTGCAATACACCGATTTATGCAACACACTCTCCAATAAATGTCCGTCTGTTTCCCGGCAGCGGGTCCTATCGACTTCCGGATGGAAAATATGGAAGACTACGCCGCCAAATTTGATTGCGCGTTTTCTCAGTCCCGCATTAAGAAGCCTCACGGCAATCTCATTATCCTCACGGCCCCACGCATGAAATACTTCGTTATAACCGTTGACGCGGATAAGGTCGTCTTTCCAAAAAGCCATATTACAGCCTCTCAATGTAAAAATATTCTGGTTTTTATAGCGATCAGCCATGTATCTGCTCAGCCATCCTATGCTGAAACGGTTAGAGATATTGGTTAAACCGGATTGGAAAAGATCAACGTGCGGCTTCTGTAACTGAACTAGTTTTTCGGATAATGGCTTATCCATCAACACCCTGCTTCCGGTCACGAATGTGCCCCGCTTTCGCATCGCCAAATGATCCTTAATAAAATGCTTGTGAAGCAAAAGGTCTCCGTCGATCTGGATAACGTAGTCGAATGAGCTTGCAGCAATGGCTTTGTTTCGGATTTTGGAGAGGCGGAACCCTTCGTCCTCTTGCCAGATGTGGATGAGCTTCACGGGAAAAGTGGGACGAATAGCCTCTATCAGCTCAGCAGTCCGCGCTGTTGATCCGTCGTCGGCAATAATTACCTCGTCCGGTAAAACTGATTGTTCTTTCACGCTGAGCAGGCAAAGTCGCAGCGCTTCCGGCCAGTTGTAAGTAGAAATAATAAGCGAGCTAGAGAATGTCTTCATATCCATTAGTGCATCTTTTAACTTTTTTATTCAGCGTTTTTTCAATGATTTGCCGATGAAAAGGCTCATTGGGCTTCGGTAGTTCGTCATGGTGTAAGTGAAACTGGACCGCGGCCAGCTTGACGATTTTTTTCTCGATACCATTGTTGATGAACCGGGCTGCCAGCTCCTCATCCTCATGGCCCCATCCATTCAGCTCATTATTATATCCGTTGACCCGGATAAAATCAGTTTTCCAGTATGCCAGGTTGCTGCCGCGGACGCTGCAGCTCGTCATTTCCTTCCGATGTCCGAGGCCCCATTGCGCGGGTAAACGCAAGGCATTCAACCGGTTATTAACCCCGGAAGAGTAAAAACGCAGATTCACATTGGTGTTTTGAAGCACCGATTCAGTTTTCTGCGCAGTGAGTCTCGCGCGGGTGCCGCGCACGAAAGCGCCCGTTTCAGCCGCCGCCAGGTGGTCGGCCACGAATGATGGGTGCAGCAGCACGTCCCCGTCTACCTGGATTACGTAACTGCCGGTGCTGCGTGAAATCGCTTTGTTGAGTATCTGGCTTTTGCGAAAACCAATGTCTTCCTGCCAGACATGCCAAATCGGAACAGGGAATGTTTCCTGCATTTGGTTAATCACAGTGCGCGTTCTACTATCCGATCCATCGTCGGCAATAATCACTTCTTTGGGGAGGACCTTTTGTCTTGCAACACTTAAAAGATTGCAATGCAATGCCTCAGCCCAATTATAAGTAGCTATGATGAGCGAAGTCGGCGGAGCTAAGTCCATCAATAAATTAGGTTGTTCACTGTATACAATTTCATGTTAATTTCCTGGATTCAGCCCATAGCATTAAAGCGATGTTGCAACCGGCCAATGGACAGGTATATAGAGCAAAATATCAGGTTAATGGTTGGAATGGGGTATAGTCAACCAGATATTCACCTAGTAACATCGAATTTTTGCTATCCTCAGGGTCAGCGAGAATCCAGCCTAAGAAATTGAAATTAAAAAAGAAACGGATGGTTACTTATGTTGCTATACGTTTGCAGGTCTTGAAACTGAACCTGGTATAAAAGGCGGGGATGTATTTTACTGATAGAGCCCATGAAATTACGTTTTGTTAGGGAATAATATTATTGCATGGGGTACAAGTTAAGGAGCGGAAACGAATTAAATCGAACCGTATGCTAATTTATTTTTCGAAATTTAAGTCACCGATGTGCGACATTTGTTAATTTCCTGCATGTCAATCTAGTGGTTAGTCTTTGACGAATCGTTCCGACGGATTGGGATATACGGCTCCCCACCTTTTTTCTATCCTTACCAAATCCATCTCCGAGTTGAAATGTACATACCTCCCGCAGGTTTTGCCCAAAATATCAAGCTGAGAGAAGACAAAGTATAGACAACTAACCACAGGCTTTAGCCTGTGGTTAGCGGCCCGCTAGACGGTCGTCAGCTCGCGGCCCGGTAGGTGGTCGTGGTCGTCAGCCAATGGCTCAGCCAGCGGCTCGCTCGGCTCGGTCGACCTCTCGACCCTTACTGACCTCATCCGGAAACCTCGCAGCACGTTGGCTAAAGCCCGTGCGTCTTTTGCATACCCGTCACTCCAGGCTGAAGCCTGGGGTTAAAAAAGTCCTGCGGGAGTCTGGCCAAGTTGGTTTAACCCTTTTATGGTATTGAAGTGCACGTGCTTATGTTCCAAATTTGCACATAGAAAATTGCTAACCATCATTTCAGCCTCCTCGGCGAAAACTGAACAAAAACTGATTGAACATGAAAACACTAGCCTTTAAAGTTATCCTATTTTGTGTCCCTGTCATGATGGCTGGACGCTGCAGCAGGGAACCAGAAACACCCATACCGCAGGTGAACTTAGCCGACTTTGGCCTGGACGCCACTTTTGACGTTGGAGAAAATTACACTTTCAAACAATTTGTGCCTCTGGAAACGAACATGGGAAAACAGGCCGCCGGCTGTAATTTTCTCGGAAATCAGATGAGCATTGGCTTTGGTGCCCTAAACTACCTTGATCCCAACAAGTCCAACGGCTTCAATGTTGGTTTCAGCGTTGATAACGTCACTCATGAAGGGCTATATGAATTCCGCGAGGAAGATCCCGCTGCCAAAAACACATCGGGCTACATCAAGAGGACCAGGTCGGGTTTGATATCCTCAACCCCTTCTCCTATAATGGCATACGACAATCGTCAAAATTATTTGCGGCTGCCTCCTGACGCGGACGGCCACTGTAACGAACAGGAAATGCAGGTTGGCGTCCAAAGTATCGATATCACCAAGTACAGCAGTGAAAACGGGGGTGTGATAGAAGGCAGTTTTCACATCAATGTGTACCATAAACCCGAAAGCAAATGCGCACAGTACCAGCATCAGCTGATCACCGGAAATTTTAAATTGAAGCGGGTAAACATACCCCAGTAATTAAATCATTAAGTTTTTTATGCAAAACTGAAAATGTATGATGTAATTTATTTAGTGGGGCAGTAAGAGGCCTTCAATATGTTACTTTTAAGGAGAGGCAGGCCTGCAAGCCGTGACTTATCCACTACGTGACTCTCTTAAAAAATGAAATTTACAACGTTCGTCATTAGCCTGATTCAGTTGCTCTCTTTTGTGGGCACGATTCAGGCTTTTGCTCAGTCACCCAGAACTGTTCCGTTGCCCTTTATTCAAAACCTGATCTCATCTGCTGACCCTCTGATCAAACGAGCGGAATACGACTCGGCATCTACCAAACTGAGTCAGGCATTACAACTTTCAATCAACGCCAATGCCCGGCATTACGTAGCAACCTGCTATGACAAGCTGGCAGAACTGAATCAGTTCATTGGTAAAACAAATGAAATGAACCGGTTTGATTCGCTTTCCCTACCCATTGTAAAACACCTCAAAGACACCATTCTCCTGATCAATATCTATAACAGACAGGGGATTCAGGCCATGGAAAAAGGCAAAAACAATATCGCCGAACGCCATTTTAGCACGGCACTTGCCCTTGGTCTGGAACGGGAAGCTTCTAAAAAAACGGCCGAGGTTTACAGCAATTTCGGTTCAATGTATCTGGCCAAGGGGGAAAAAGGAATGGCATTGGAAAGCTTTTTGAAAGCATTAACCCTTTATGAAAAGAATGGCGCGGAACAAGGCATGGGAGAAACATACAGCAACATTGCCTCCTTATTTTATCTTATGGGAAAGGTTGACGATGCGATTCAGTACCAGCAAAAAAGCATTGAAATCAGAAAAAAACTGAATGATAAGAAGGGACTGACCATTACAAACATCAACATTGGACAGCTTTATATTATCAAGGGAGCATATCCGCTTTCATTAAGTCACTTGCAGCAGGCCTTAAAATATGCAGAGCAGTTAAAGAATACAAAATTAATTGCCTCTGCATCTTCTGCCCTATCCGTTTATTATTCCAAGACCAAAAACTATTCGGAAGCACTCGCCTGGCAAACCAGAGGAATAACGCTTTTTGAAGAGATCGATGACAAACAAATGCTTTCCCGGCTGTACGTTTCTGCGGGAAACCTGGCCAATGCTGCCAACGACTCTGCCAAATCAATCGCCTATTATAAGAATGGGCTGCATCTGGCTATTGCGATGGATAACAAGGAAAACATCGCTAACGCTTATGAAAAAATAAGTATTTTTCATTCGGGACGGCAGAATTTTGAACAGGCCCATTTCAATTATAAACAGTATATCGCTTACCGTGACAGCATTTCTGAGAAAAGTAATCTGGCAAAAATTACTGAAATTCGCACATTGTACGAAACGGAAAAGAAGGATGGAGAAATTATACGACTCAATACACTTCAAAAATTAAAACAACTGCAAATTGAGAAACAAGAGGCCGTAATCGATGGAAACTTGTTGGAAGTAAAACGGAAACAGGCCGAAATAGAGCTGCTTTCCGCCGAGAAAAAATTAAATGATGAAGCACTTGAAAAACAGAGCTTAGTTACCAAAAACAAAGAACAACAACTGGCATTAGCCGAAAAGGAAACCGAATTAATAGACAGCCAGCTTGATAATGAAAAGATTGTAAGAAACCTGCTAATCGCGGTTCTGATCCTTGGGCTACTGACCGGATTTACATGGCTTAACCGGTTTAAATTGCGAAAGAAAATCCAACAGCAAGCCGATTTGCTTGCCATTAGGAACAATATCAGTAAAGACCTGCATGATGAGATCGGCAGCACGCTCACGAGTATCAATATTTTGAGCAATGTATCTCAAAAAGCACTTTCTTCTAATCCTCAGCAAGCACAGGAAATGTTGGGAAAGATTGCCGGGCAAAGCAAAACCGTGCAGGAAAAAATGAGTGATATCGTGTGGGCAATTCGTTCAGAAAATGAAAAAATTGAAAGTTTGGTCGCCAGAATTAGAGAGTACGCCTCACGAACATTGGAACCATTAGACATTGACATCGAGATTTCATTTGATGACGAACTTATTGATAAGGAGTTACCACTTCAAACCAGGAAGGAATTATTATTGATCAGCAAAGAGGCCATCAGTAATATCGCCAAACATGCACAGGCATCGAAGGTAACGGTATCCTTTGGTCGAAATAATGAGTCACTGGAATTGAAAATAAACGACAATGGAAATTGGAAAGGCAATGGAACCGGTACCGGAACAAAAAGCATGGTGGAAAGGGCACGGCTGCTGGGAGGAGATCTATCCATTGTCCCCGGCAACTCAGGAACTCTTGTCCATCTGCTAATTCCTATAATCTGACTATATTTTCAGGCAACTAGCTCTATTAAATTTGACCTATGATTCCAAAAGTGCTTATATATGAAGATAACGTCAACTTGCGCGATAGCGTTGTAACACTTCTGGAATGGGACAAATCGTGCGAGGTCGTGGGTGCTATGACCGATGCCAGCTTCGTCAAAAAGGATGTTTTGCGTTATAAGCCCGACGTCGTCATTATGGACATCGAAATGCCTCACAGCAACGGCGTACAGGCGGTAAGGGATCTTCGTTCAGTTAATCAAGATGTTCCGGTTCTAATGTTTACCGTTTTTGAAGATGATGAAAATGTTTTCAATGCGATTTGTGCAGGAGCAAACGGGTATATCCTGAAAAAAAATCTTGAATCCTTACAGGCGTCGGTAACTGATGTATTGACCGGAGGCGCTCCTATGTCCGGCTCCATTGCCCGTAAAGTACTCGGATTTATCCCCAAATTCGAAACCAAAAAAGATCCTAATCTCGAACTGCTCAGTAAACGGGAAAATGAGATTCTGGAATTTCTTGTAAAAGGTTACAGTTATAAAATGATTGGCTCCGCATTGACCATTTCCGTCGAAACGGTTCGCGTTCACATCAAAAATATTTACAAAAAACTGCATGTAAACAGCGCTACGGAGGCATTGTATAAAGTATCTCAGGGAAAGTAATCTAATGGATTTAAACAGTTCTATCAGATATATAAACATGCCTGACGAGCGGTTGGGATCTACTCTTTTACAACCTTAAAGCGCCTTTCTCCTTCCTTGGACTTCACTTTAATCACATAAAACCCATCGGCCAGATCCGGCGAACGGAGGTCTACTTCCAGAGCAGGTGTACCTTCCCCAAATTCGAGTTTTTTGCGTGTTATGCCATCCAGGTCAATTACCTCGATTAGAACAGGCCCGGATATTACGCTTTTCGGTTCAAGCCTGAACATTCCTTTCGACGGATTTGGGAAAACATGCCATTCCGGAATTTGGTCGAACGAGACAGATTTAATGGATGAATACGTGAAGCTTCCTTCCGTACCGTCCGAAGCGCGGTCGACCATTTTCAGCCGGTAGTAGTGTACTCCGTGACGTGCAGCCTGGTTGTCAAGGAAAGTGTATTGCCGGTTCTCGTTCATACCTTTCCCGGCAATTGTCCCAAGATCATAAAACAGCCCTTTTTTGACATTTTCGCTGCCAACCGCCACCTGCACCACGAAGTGACTGAAATCCGTTTCCGAAGCAGTCGACCAGTTTAGGTATACCAATGCGCCTTCTCCCGAACCGCTTTTCTGGGCGGTAAAGTTGATCAGTTCCACAGGTAATGGTATGCCGGTACCTATGTAGCTTTTTGCCAGCCAGAATTCAGAGAAGTTTTTGGTCTCAAATTCCAGGTAGTAACCGCTTCCAAACGGAACCTTTGCTACCTTATCGTGAGGATAATAGTCCCATCCCTCTTTGGTGTCGTTTGTCATATTGCCATCCTGGTTAGGTCCCGAGTATTTCGTCACAGCCAGGTCATAAACAGATGTGGGTTTATTCACACCCGGGTAGCCCGTTGCCTTCACCAGTCTTTCGATACTCGCTTCGGGAATGTATAACCGCACACCGACAGGTTTCTCAAAATTTCGATCCGAATTGATCACGAAATTCCGGTCTAATACCAACTGCCCCTCACTTAGCTGTAATGGGCCCTCATTCAAATAAGGCTTTACAAGAACACTAGTGATGTCCTGCCCACGTGAATGTATAGACGCGACTAGTCCATTGTCGATGGAATAATGACTCCATTCGTTGCCTGGCATGTAAACTGAGCCAATTCCTGAGGGTACAGACCCGCCACTGTAAATATCATAGCCCATATTGTAAATATGGATATCATCGATGGCAACTCCTTCTCCATTGCCGGCACCATTACTTTTGAAAACAAAACGGATCCGCAAATAATTGGTCGTCGGTAGCAGCGCTGTAAATACCCGCCATCCACCAGCAACTTTCCCGCTCCAAAAGCCCAATCCTCCCTTTTCGTCACCATACCAGTTGGTCCCGTAACCTTTTGCACCTAGCCGTCGCCATCCGTACCCGCTATCGCACTCGATGTAGACCATGTCACAATCATCCCCATCGCACGATTCCATGTCCATCCGGGCGCTGAAACTTAGGTATGTTGAATACGAGTAGGGTAAGTTAAAGCATGGCGAATACAGGTAAGACTCCTCATTATTGTGATAGAAACCGGTCAGGTTTGTCTTCCAGGCATTCTGACCGCTTGCTGCATTCGAAATGCCTGCACTACTGGGCTTACCGAACTGCCACGATGAATTAGTACCCAGCGTGTACCATCCTCCGTTTCCCGACTCGAAGTTTTCCAGGTATGGCATTGCAGTAACGACCCCCGGTGTGAAAATTTCAACTTCTAGCGTGTCATTGGTCCGGTTGAAGTCCGATCCCTTCTCGCACCATACTTTCAGTACGTGTTTTCCTTCTTTGTAAATATCTCCCGGGTCATATACCGTGAACGTCGCACTTTCGCTTTTTCGAATTACGTCTATATTGTGTTCCGATATGATACCATCAACAGACAGTTTGACAGGTACGTTAAAGCAGTCATCACTACCGTTGTTCTTGAATACCGCTTGCATGTTATACCCACCCAAATTATCGCAGATCGAAAATGGAGGCACATTTAATGTTAGCGCTTCGACATCACTCCTCGTTTTGAATAGCCTTATATCATGAATTGCGTAGCCGTCTTCAGGAAAAGCATCAACGGCTGCGCTAGCCCATCTCACCTGAAAACCAGCCGAAAATTCCTGACTATTATTTCGAAGCAATTGGGTAACCTCTACCGACGCCACTTTGTAACTATTTTCTACGTCTCCATAAGGTCCTCCGTCAATAATATAGGCAAGAATCCATGGATCGTCGCTACTGCCACGAATGTACACCCTGTTAAAGTCGTAATCGTAATAACCAGCCCAATAAGTATGTTTGAAATTAAGCCTTACGTCGTCGTCATGTACGCGGTATCCCGAAAGATTAAATGTGCCCTCTAAATAGCTCTGGGATGAAAAGGAACTACGGTCAGTTGCATCCAAAACAAATGTATTTTCGGGCAAATAGTCAGTAATTGGAGGTACTTTTGTCCGTAAACGCCCATTCCCTTGCAGCCGCTTAAAGTCGTATGCTACCGCACCCTGGATACCCTGAATCGACGCCCTGACATCAAAAGCGGGAAGAGCTTCTGGATTCAGAACATAAGGTAATGTGATCTTCGGATTGGGAATCTGTCGCAGCTTGACGACCAGAGAATCGTTTGATTTGACGGGATCTCCGGCAAGCCGCACACGTACGAGTAATGTTGCTTCGCTGGCAGAAGCCAAATTGACACGCCGTTCAAAAGTATAATTCGTGCTAGCCGACGGCGCCAATGTGGTATTGACTGATTCCCAGTGCATTTCTCCTCCCAGTGAATAGCCAACCTCGATGGGTTGGGACTGGGGCTGGTCATCAATGTTTTTAATACTGATTGTAACGGACTGCTCAGCTGCGTAGGCCGCCTTCGTAAACATTCTGACATTCGGCAAAGGCGTGACCACGGCCTCCATTTTGAGGTCGTTATCCGAAATAGCACCTTGGCAGGTTCCTGAATCGGGTTTTCTGATGATCGCAATCGAACGCCGTCCCGGTACCTGATCTTTCCGCGCTCTTACCGACATATAATAAATGGAGTCCTGTGACAACCCCGCCGCTGTGTAATTCAGTCCGTTTGTGATACCAACTGCCTTCATTTCATCACCAGTCGATAACATAACTTCGTAGTCAGAAGCTCCGCTCACCGCGCTCCATTGTAAAGCAATGTATCCTTCGCATTGAACGGATTGAAGGGTTACAACCGGGATACCGAGAATGGCGAAAGGTCCGCTCACATTAGTAAGGCCGCCTCCATTCCTGGTTACCCTCACTTTTGCCTTGCTTGTCATTGCATCGGGTACGGTCCAGGCCAATTGCCGCTGATCCGGTGCCACACCCGCGTTGAGGGTCGTCCAGGCGGCTCCATCGTTAAGCGAATACGCGACATTGTACGTACTAAGCTCGTCTCCATAAGCATCCCAGCAAATATTGATCGCATCACCCTTCGTCAAATGGTCGCCTGCCAATGGATATGTGACTGTTACAGAAGTTTCAATGATATCGTAAACGACGAAATATTCCTGCACATCCAGGGGAATCTTCGTTGCCACCACCTGAACTGAATAAGTGCCCGCGGCGGGTGCGTCCAAAACGATCTGCTCGATGTTATTGACCGAATCGACTCCCGACACAGCCGCTGCCGTTGGGGCAGTTGCAGAGGGAAACTTGGGCAATACCTTGGTGTTTCCAGGTCGGATCATGGACATGTCAAGATTGTTTACCAACGTGCCGCCATCAGCGAGCGGGGAAGGGGCCGGATCATGCCAATAAATCAGAACCTTCAATTTGGCTGTGTTGGCTGGTACGACAATCTCATGGTTTTTTGTAGCAAGATGTGCGATCGTTCCATTAAAATAATGGCCCTTATCCAGCATGGTTACTGAGCGAAGCAGATTCATCTGCCCAAAACCGTAACTGTAATCGGGCCCTGGTAAGCCCTGGTCAGTAGCACCATTGCAGATCAGTGCTTTTATCAATGCATTTTTAGGATTATTCTGCTGGTGCAACTGACGATACCGCTGGTAAAGCAATGCCGCACCGCCCGTGACCGCAGGCGTAGCCATGCTCGTTCCAGAAGCAGACTGGTACGCATTGCCCTGAATGGCCGAAATGATACCGTTTCCGGGAGCGGCTACTTCCGGTTTGATCCGGCCATCCTCTACGGGCCCTTTTGAAGAGGTAGGGCTGATGATACCATTTGTTTGTGTATTCCCGACTGTCAAAACATTTTTTGCCGACTGATAACCGCCTAGAACCGTACCAAAACCTACCGGTAACACATTGCAGTTTGTCGATAATCCGCTGTTTCCAGCAGCAAACACATGTAGCAATGAAGGGAATTGAAATGCTTGTTGATCCAGCGCGGATGAAGTGTTACTGTAACCGCCATAACCCCCGCAGCCACCGGGCCCGCCATAGGTATTACTGGTGACCACCATCCCATATTGCTGGACGTACTGAGAGGAATTCTCCCAGATCTGCGACGTGGACTTAGACACGATTTTCGATCCAGGCGCATAACCTCTGTATTTTTCGTTGAGCAGACCCGATCCGGCAGCTGTCCCCCCCACGTGTATGCCGTGCCAGAAGCTGTAATTGGGATCAACATAGCTAATCACGCGCCGACCTATATCCGGATGTACAATGGGATCTGAAAAATCGCCAAGACCGATCACTACGCCCTCTCCTGTCAATTTGTAACCTAATATCGCTGTGGAAGCCAGTACATTAGCCTTGGTATTGGCTGTACTTTTATCGTTCAGCATTTCCGTTGGCCCCGGTACCGGTTCTATGAATTGCACCCAGGGAAATTCAGCAAGACGTCTGATACTGCCCTCGGGAATTCTTACGTCGAGTATCTGGTGTGATTTCAGGGCATCGGATAACAGCTCGAACCCAATTTGATTGATGTCGCTGACCACCTCATCCCACGTGAAAGATCTTGCAAAGCTCAATGTCACATCTATTTTTCCGGCAACCGTTCGGGCATGCTCCGGGACAATCCCCGCCAGCAGTAAAGTTTCAACAATATCCTCAGCACCCGGTTTGAAAACAGCCCGTACTCCAATAGCTTTCAAGGCTTCCCAGTCAATTTGCCCTACTATTGTGGCGGTGTAAGCATTATCAGGTACATATTCCAGCAGCTCTATCCCACTTTGTTTAAGGCGCATTTGCCCGGCCTCGTCAGGAATCTCATTGAACTGAATAATAACGAGCGATTTTTCCTCCTGCACCGCCTGCTGGCGACCGTCGCGGAGTATAATGTCTCCTGGAATGCTGTCGGAAAGCGACACTATTCTGTTTTTAAGAAATAGCCGCTGCTCTGGCCCATGTTGGGCAAGGATTGTAAATGGAATAAATGATAGCAGAAATAATAGACGAACTGTCCGTTTTCTTGGAGTCATGCAGATGTAACCGATAGGAAAGGAATGCACGAAAATAGTCAACAAAAGATCATTCCCAACGTATACTGGGCTGTAAAATTAATTTGACAGAACATTTGCCACTTCGACAAACGACAGTTTGATAAAGTTTCTACATGACCTTTAAATAATTGAAATAAACCGATCAATGCCCAAAAAGCCCCTAACAATAAAACATTTCAAATAAATAATAAAATTAAACAAATAAATTTTTTCGGATTTTTAGTTTTAGTCTGATGTTAACCATTAAATTGGCTATCAAATTAGCCATTCTAAAAATGTCAATGAATCAAATCCGGCTCGTCATCTTCATGACTGGGTTATTTCTTTTATCAGTAACCGTTTACAAATGGCAGGCATTTACGCATTTTGCATGGGGCATTATATTGTTTAAAGCGCTTGTCCCGATCTCATTTCTAATGGTTTGCTACGGCTTTGGGCGCCTCCTTCGTATTCCCCTGATCTTGTGCCTGGCAATACCCATTTTGTTAGAAAGCATTTGCTGGCTGTACATTAGCCATGTCATGCGGGTAAATCAAACTGCGGCTGTTCATCGCGTGGGGATTTTGGAGCAATGGATCAACTATCGGGATGTAATCCAGTTTAATGGTCAGTTCAGCAACTATTCGCCCGATCTCGGCTACACGCTCAGACCGCGAAGTGAGGGTTATCATGCTGACCTTGAATATAAAAACAAATTTAAGATTAATAGTGTTGGCCTCAGGGACGACGAGGAATCGTTGCAAAACCCCAAAATTATCTTTGTTGGGGATTCTTTTACAATGGGCTGGGGAGTTGATCAGGATAAAACTTTCGCACAGCTGACTGAAAAACAAGCAGGTGCAAATTCTATTAATGCGGGAATTTCGTCCTATGGTACCTATCGTGAAATGCTGTTATTCAAGAAATTGCAGCGAGATTCTTGTAAGTTACTCGTTATCCAGTACTGTGATAATGATCTCGAAGAAAACGTCGCCCGCACTGAGCCCAACAATCAGGGCCAGTTATTAACTTCTGAAAAATTCCGGAAAGTCACGGTTTTCAATCACCTGAATGAGGGCTACTTTCCGATGCGCTACGCATACTTTTTTCTCCGTGAGAAGCATCTTTTCAAACGCATATTCACAAATCCTGTTGAAGTATGGCAGGATACGTTTGACGCTGCTTCGTCGTGGATATCAGGAAAACCATTGGTGGATAATGCCCCTCCTTTTATCCAATCGGAAGCTGCAACGATACAACACACTGAAAACTTTTTCAAAGTATTGGCCAAAATCAGGTTAATATACGCTGGGAACATTGTGGTAATGCACATTGCCGGCCGGTATACCAAACCGGAAATGATCAATGCTTTCGAAGCAAAAGCGAAAAAAGAAGAAGATACCAAGCTCTATTTTTTAAGAAACACGGACATACTTACCACGAACGACTATTATCCGATAGATGGCCATTTAAATACGAAAGGACATCAAAAAGTCGCTAACTATTTGAATAAATTAATCCAGGAAAAGAATTTACTAAACTAGCCCCATTAGGGTATCAGGCGATTATTCAGGGCCGCTTCAACCAGTTATTTTTTTGAATGAGCTCAGCCATTGCCGCCCCTATTTTAGCGTGGCCACCAGCATTGATATGGTCATCAATAGTGAAATAATCTGATCGGCTTAATAATGCGTGTACATTAACAAAATACACCCTGTCCGCTGGATGGATTGCCTGATAAGCCTCAAACTCTTTCACGATCGGAAAGTTGAATGGGTGGATGCTGAACACTGGCTTCGTCATCCCGAACGCCCAGCGAATTTGTCTTAATTTCGACATCGAACTCCGGATTTGTAAACCTACCCGTGATACCCGGTTTAAAGCGATATCCGAAGGTAGAATCGTAGCGGGAAAGGTCATTATTAAAGTTGGTTGTATTTCGAAAGGAGCCATACAATTCCCGAACCCAATAATAATAATCATTGCTTAGCGGAGCATAACGCTGGTAATGTGCCATATATGCAACACTACCCACCAAACCGGCTTCTATGACAGCGAAGATGCTTACCAAGATGGCCAGACGGTCAAATCGGCCGCTACAAAAGGACCAAAGCATCACAATTAATCCAATCGGAAAGAGGAAAAAATAGAGCGGAAAAATAGTCCCATGCTGGACAAAAAAATCCTGACGAAAAAGCGGCAAGCATAGCAAAAGAAAGCCAAACAGAAAAATTCTGATACTCATAGTGGTGTGTTTTCATGTTTTTGGTAGAATGCCTTTTTAATCAAATTATTCATAGACTTCAAACCTTTGGACGAGAAAAGGATAAATACAACTAATAATACTGTTTGTCATATTTATTCTTTTCTTCAAAAATATACTCCAGTGCTGGTCCGATTGATGAGCTAATTATTAAACGGTGTGTGATTGGTACAATTTTTTCTATCAGCTTTCTTTCAATCAATTGAATACATTACACCAAAAAGGTCAAATTTCTATATGAAGTATTTGTTAAATTAAGACACTCAACTTTATTATAATATGAGCTCACACATCGAATTTCTAAATCCGGATGAATTATTAAAAAATCCTGCTTTTTCCCAGGCTGCTATTACAAAAGGAAATGGAAGTACTATTTATATTGGCGGACAAAATGCAATTACCAAAGACCTTGAAATAATTGGTAAAGGTGATATAGCCTTGCAGACCGAGTATGTTTTAAAAAACATCGAAATCGTATTAAATTCCTGCGGCGCAACGCTAGACGATTTATTTAAACTGACAATTTATATAGTACAGGGCCAGGATGTGAGAAAGGGCTTTGAAGGGGCTCAGGGATTCCTAAAAAAATTGAGCAATCCGCCTATTATTTCTGGCATTGTGGTCGCCGGACTGGCCAACCCTGATTATTTGGTAGAAATCGAGGCAGTTGCATTTAAATCCACCATTTAGGGAGATAAATAAATGGTGACCTCTCCTAGTGGGTTGTGTTGTTTGGCAAGCATGTCAGCAAAAGTGCCTGGTAGTCTGATTAAGTGTTTTACTTACTGAGCCTAGTACACAATCTTCCCGCGATGGATCAAAGATTTAACAGGAGAAATCCTAGAAACTGCTTCTGCCGAGCAACTCGCATCGATCAGTATCATATCTGCGTGGTGACCCACTTTTGGCCAGCTCTGGTTTCCCTTGTCGTCAAGCGGGAGAATATTGTGTGTAGCGATTTTTAGAATTCTTGAAAGGTCAAATTCGGTACGGTATCCGTAAAGTTGCGCTGCCAGGTTTGCTTTTTGCAGAATACTGCCGCTTCCGAAGGTACTCCACCAGTCAATGATGCAGTCATTGCCAGCGAGCACATCCACACCGTGTTTATACAGAACGGGAATCGGCATAATGGTGCCTCCAAACGGGACGGTGGAAGCAATCCCTACCTTTGCATTCGCCAGTTTTTCAGCAATTTCTTCGGTTTTTATTTTATCAAGATGCGCCAGTGCAAAGCTGTGGCTAATATATGTTTTGCCCTTCAATACCGGGTTTTCCAGTACCTTATTAATCAGATATTCAATCGTTTTTAACCCCGATTCCCCACCTTCGTGCAGGTGGATATCAATGCCTTTACTGTTGTCGAGGGCAAGCTGCACGATAAAATCCATGTGCTTTTCGATCGCCCCGTCGATACTGGTCGGATCCAACCCGCCGATGAAGTCAATATCCATTTTAGCGGCTTCCTTCATTAAATCCGCCGACTTGGTGTAGTAGATACCATGCTGAGGAAATGCAACCAGCTCAGTCTGAAAGGAATCCTTCTTATTTTCAAGCGCTTTTTGAAGATGCTTTAATGAGTCCAGACCGGAAGTGGGATCAATATTGACGTGCGACCTTGCATAGTTTGTACCGTATGACTGCATCAGTTCGATCAGCTTCTCAGTCCTGGGGGTCGACGTTTTCAGAAGCTCAGGTATAATTTGCTGCTCATAGGCAATCATATCCTTCACCGATTTATTCTTGGAAAGCTTTGCTTTCCAAGGAAGGCCGTAAAAAGTTTTGTCCAGATGAATGTGCATATCCCGGAATGGCGGAAGCATTAGCAGTCCTTTGGCATCGATGGCGTTTGCATCGGGTCTATTGGGAAGAATAGCTTTTATTTTGCCTTCATGCACCTCAATATTAAACAGTTCTGTTTTGGTATGGACCACTTCACCGTCTTCATCATATTCAAAACCCGTTTCCAATCTTACATTTTTCAATGTAAATGATTTGTCAGCTTTGAGGAGTCGAGGCCTTTCCTCAGCAATGGCCGCGGACGCATTCAACATGCCTGTGCCTGCCGCCAGCAACACGGATGAACTTTTAATGAAGCCTTTGCGGGAGATTGATCGTGGTTCCATAACTTATAGTTTTATACAAATTAAGTACCGGGACGCGAAAACTCATTGATTACTTCGCAAATTTCTTCGACCCCGCAACACAAAGTATAACGCCCAGGGTGACACCCAGCATCCCAATACTTACCTGCTCATGAAGTAATGTTGCGGCCAATGCCAGTCCGAAAAATGGCTGCAACAGTTGCAGCTGCCCCACCGCCGCAATACCTCCCTGCGCGAGCCCCCGGTACCAGAATATAAAGCCGATCAGCATACTGAATAGAGAAACATAAGCCAGTCCGAACCAGGCAGGCGAGCTGATTTCGCTGAGCGATGCGGGCATTAGCAGGAACATAGCAGGGGTCATAAAGGGCAGTGACAGCACCAATGCCCAGCAGATCACCTGCCATCCGCCTAATGCTTTTGAAAGTTTCGCTCCTTCGGCGTAGCCCAATCCGCACAAAATAATGGCCAGCAGCATCAGTATATCACCGGCAGGAGACGCGGAAAGACCCTGCGCAGCTGCAAAACCAATCACAATCAGGCTTCCCAATATCGAGAATAACCAGAATGCCGGGCGCGGACGCTCACCGCCACGGAGCACACCGAATATCGCTGTCGAAAGCGGCAGCATGCCCACGAATACGATGGAATGCGCCGAGGTAACGTACTGCAATGCGAGTGATGACAAAAGCGGAAAGCCAACCACAACTCCCAATGCGACGATCGTGAGTGCGACCAGTTGCGCTTTTGCAGGCCTCTTCTCTTTGAAGATCAGCAGCATCCCAAGCGCAAGCAATCCAGCAATGGTTGCCCGTGCCACGGTGACAAACAATGGACTGAAGTCCACGATGGCCAGTTTCGTTGCAGGAAGCGAGCCACTGAATATGAGCACGCCCAGAAACCCATTGATCCAGCCACTGCTGCTGTTTACTGTCGATTTGTAAAAAATTGAGTTAGTACTGTTCATGGCTAATGATTTATTGTACTGCAAAATTAGACTGACTAGCTCAACAGACACAGTACCAGTTTTGTAAATTTTAATGAGCACAGTTATATTTACAGCATGAACAGAGATTTTCTTTACAATCAAATAGCCAACGGGATCGCCAGCCAGATCACGGGCGGGTTGTTGAAAGCCGGAGATAAACTACCTTCAGTCAGAATGTTATGCAGGGAATATCGCATTAGCATGAACACTGCTAAGAGAGTATTTCTAGAATTGGAAGCGCAATCGCTGATTGATTCAAAACCGCAGTCGGGCTATTTTGTGAGTATGGGATCTCACCTCAAACTTCCCCTGCCCGACGTGAGCCGGCCATCTGCCGTAGCCAAGGGTATGGAGCCTGACGAACTGATCAGTAAAGTGTATGCCAATATGGGCAATGATGGTTTTACACTTTTTTCAATTGCTGTCCCTTCCACAGATCTTTTGCCATTGGCCAAACTGAGAAAAGAGATCATGAATGCTACCCGTGAGCTGAATGGAGGCGGCGCGGCGTATGAACCGGTACAGGGGAATGTAAAATTGCGAAGAATGATTGCCATCCGCTCCCTGGCCTGGGGCGGTAACCTGCACGAAAACGATCTGATCACTACCACCGGAGCTATGAATGCGCTTTCCTTTTGCCTGATGGCGCTGGGAAAGCCGGGTGACACGATCGCGATGGAAAGTCCGTGCTATCCGGGGACATTGCAACTGGCTATCACTCTGGGATTTAAAGTACTGGAACTACCCACGCACCCTATTTCCGGGTTAGAGCTAAATGCATTGAAAGAGGCTATTCCCAAAATTAATCTCTGCCTTTTAGTCCCGAACTTCAACACACCTCTGGGCAGCTGCATGCCTGACGAAAATAAAAAGGAAATCGTCGCGCTCCTGTCCAAGCATAACATTCCGCTCATTGAAGACGATATATATGGTGACTTATATTTCGGAGCACAGCGTCCTAAATGTTGCAAATCCTTTGACAAAGATGGCAGTGTTTTATGGTGTAGCTCGGTCTCGAAAACGCTTGCACCGGGTTATCGCGTGGGCTGGGTCGCGCCTGGGAAGTACAAAGACAGGTTACTCAAACTCAAATTGGTCCATTCCATATCCTCTTCCTCGATCGCACAGGAAGCAGTCGCTAGTTTTCTGAATTCGGGTAAATACGAAAGTCATTTGCGTCAGCTTCGCCGGACTTTGCAGGATAACTATCAACATTACGTGAATGCCATTGCCCGGTACTTTCCGGAAGGTACTAAAACAAGCAGGCCCCAGGGTGGTCTCTCGCTCTGGGTAGAATTCAGCAATGGTACCGATGTGGCAAAACTTTACGATCTGGCTATTAAACAACACATTAGCATTGCACCGGGAAGAATGTTCACGCTCCAAAATCAATTTGAAAATTGTATGCGGCTGTGTTTCGGTTTGCCCTGGTCAGTGCAGATAGAGGCTAAATTGAAACAGCTTGGAAGTCTTGCAAAGGTGGTCTGAGTCACTTTTCATTTTAATGTAAACAGGTATCTTCTGCCGTCGCGACGGAAGCGAATTGCCTCCAAAGCATTCGCTTCCGTCGGCGGCTAGCTATAAATAAATCCGGTACATGATGTTGGGAAAGATGCCAAATTGCTTGAAATAACCCACTGAGCCAGGTTTACTATCGTCGTAATATTCCGAGATCCTGCTCAGGCGGTTGGTGATGTTGTCGATATTGAGGAAAAGTTCGTGGGTCGTTTTACGTTTATTGACCTTGTAACTGGCCGAGAAAGTAACTTGGTAAATGTCCTCAATCTTGTTCTCGTAGGCCTTTTTATAGTCCCATATCAATCCCTTTTCCGGGTCTGAAATGACCTGCCCGGCTCCATTCCGCAGCAATGGAATGTACTTTTTCCCGCCTCCGAAAAAGACCTTTGCATTCAAAGCGATAGTTTTGTTATGCTTGCGGCTGAGGTTAGTAAACTCCTTCCCCATCAGAACGTTCACCAAATAATTATCAGCATAGGCCGTGTTTCTTTCCTTACCATCAAGCGGTGTGTATTTGGATCGGTACAAAGAAGAGTTGATCAAGAAATAGTAATGTTTGTCAAAAAACCTTTCAATGGTTAGCTCAATGCCATAATTCCTGCCTTTTCCTTTATTAACGAGCTCCACGTAGCGAAAATCCTGGCCTTCATTAATGGTCGCATAAGCGCTGGTGTCCGAATTTTCGACAGGCAAATTGTATAAATGCTGATAATACCCTTCCGCTTTAATCCTCAGATTCTCCGTCAACCGGTATTCATACCCCGCCACAAAATGGTGCGCTTTGAGCAGCCCCAGGTTCCGGTTGGGTTCCTTGTAACTGCCATTGGGCTGTTTTACTTTTGCAAAATAATTGTGTACCCGGTCCATCGTGCTGTGCAGGCCATATCCGGCATTGAATGTTCCCCGGTTACCTGCGTTCCAGCGAACCGCCAGCCGGGGTTCGAGCGTGCTTTTGTGATTATAAAGCACATTCATATTGTGCAGTCCGGTCACAATGGTGACCCGGTTTCCCGCCCTGAGTTTCCAGCTTATAAAGTTGCGAAGCGTAGCAATGCCTTCGTCAAAGTCAGAAAGGATCTGCGGCGAGCCAATGCTATCATTCAAAAAGCTTTGCGCATAAGAAAAATTGGTATAGACAAACTTGGCCCCGGCCTCGATCCGGTTGCGTGCATTAAGCTTGTTATTGTAAGTGATCGAAGCACGGTACGCGGCGTTGTTCAACCGGCTTTTATAGGTAGGTCTTTTGTTTGCCAAAGAATCTCTGAGCCACTGGCCTGCATCATCTCGGACTTTAATGACATCGGATTGGTCGATATCTTCATTGATCCCGTTCCCCGAGAAGGAAAGCAGCGTTTTTAAAGACGCATTTTTGCGGAGTTGCAACTGATGAGAAAGGCCTGCATTCATCAGAAACGAGCGTTTTTCATAATCCTTGCGTATCGCTTCACTGGCTGACTGGTTCCCAGGAATCGGAGCTGTGCCGGGATTAAAATCGTCAAGCGTTACCTTGCTTAACCCGCCCAGGCCGAACAATGAGAATGTTCCTGCTTTTTTGGTGGGTAACAACAATTTGAATGCGCCGTCCTGAAATGTAGGGGCGCCGCCTTCTATATCCACCAGTCCTATATTGCTGAGAAGCCCGATGGTAGAATACCGGTAGTTGGCCAAAAAAGATCCCTGGTAATCTTTCTTAAACGGGCCTTCCACCGTCACATCGGCACCCAAAATGCCGAGTCCAAATATCGACTGAAAATGCTCGTTATTCCCATTCCGCAGTTTCACGTCATACACGCCCGAAAGCACGTCGCCATATTCGGCTGAAAATGCGCCTGTGTAAAAATCAGACTTAGCGAGGAGATTGTTGTTCAAAGCGCTGACACCGCCGCCCACTGAATTCTGGTCTGCGAAATGGTTAGGATTTGTAATTTCCACGCCTTCGAGCCGCCATTGTACATATTTGGGAGAGTTGCCCCGCACAATCACTTCATTGCTACCAGTAGCATTATTGGTAACACCTGCAAAATTGGACAGGATCAAAGCCGGGTCATTGAAGCCTCCTGCATATCTTTTTGTTTCGTCCAATGAAATAGACCTGCCACTCAGCAGCGCCATATCATTTTGAGCTTCACCTTTATTTTCGGTCGCGGTAACTACTACTTCATTCAGTTGCGTAGCAGCTTCCTGCATAACCAGGTCCAAAACCACTTCCTGGCCGGCATCGACGACAATGTTCGAAACCTGGCGCTGCTCATACCCCACCAGCCGGAGTTCGAGCGTCACGCGGCCCAGGGGAATTTGTTCCAATAAAAACCGCCCTGAATGATCAGTTACTGCGCCTTTTGTTGGCGTTGATCCTGCAATTATCACCGTCGCGCCGGTCAACGGTTGCCTGCTATCCGCGTCGGACAATGTGCCGCGAATGTTTTGGGTAATGTTCTGAGCACTTCCCGCCATGGCTAAAAGCGAGAAGAATGTTAAAGAGAAGTACTTCATGTTGCTTTGCTAATAGTTAATGTTTTCGCAAAGTTGAATTGAAGTTAAACGGCAATCCGTTGACTTTGGTTAAGAAATGAGGAGTGGCCGCAATACTTTTTGGAAATAGCAAAGTTGACGAGTACATTTGAGGTGTTCTATATATCTAGTACACCATTACACTTATCATCAACATGGGAAACATCATTTCGAGGTTAAAACAAAATTGGCTATTACAACTGTTCACAATTGGCTTGCGGTACCTGCTTGGATCTGCTTTTGTATATGCAAGTATTTTCAAAATTCAGGGAATAAGATTTACAGCGACATCAGGTGAAAATACGCCGATCGGCACATTGCCCCACTTTTTTGAAACCATGTATCAGGCAGGTATTTATTGGCATTTTATAGGCTGGGGCCAGTTACTAGCTGGCTTTCTGCTGATGTCTCAGGCTTTCAGCACCTTGGGTGCGGCTGCTTTTTTGCCGATCATCCTCAATATTTTCATCATTACCACTTCGTTCAATTCTCCAACCATTCTGCTGATCACATTCTTGATGTCGCTTTCAAATGTATACCTGCTAGTCTGGGATTGGAATAAACTGAAATTCATCGTCCTGCCTGAACCGCTACACTACTCGGACGATACTGCCCTGCTATCAAAATGGAAAGGCTGGACGTATGCGGGGTTGGTTTTGTTTGTCGCCGTTGTTTCCCTGAGATTATTTCAAATACATTATTGGAATAAAGTGCACTGAAACAGCTACCTACAATTCTTTTAAATTCTCTTCTGGTTAAGAAATGAAGGGCAGCTAAATCTTCCATGGCAGGGTGAGGTAAAATTCCGGCCGTGCGAGGGAAGTATGCCAATTCGAAATAAAAATCAAATGAGTACGGATGGTAACAGCTATTTTCTTGTTCTGAATCGAAATATTCATTTGCATTGCCGGGCAAATAATGAGAAATTGCGCCCCCAATTTTTCAAATGATGACAACTTCTGTTTTTTGCGGTATTGATTTCGGTACCTCCAATTCCAGTCTGGCAGTAGCAAACCAAGACGATGTTTTCCTGATTCCGGTTGAAAACGATCAAACTACCATTCCCAGCGCCATGTTCTTCGCCCGAAAGGACAACCACGCCTATTTCGGCCGTGAGGCTACCGAGCGCTTCCTGACCCGCCAGCCGGGCAGATTGATGCGAAGCCTGAAACGGGTACTCGGAACTCCTGCCATGCGGCAAGGAACCATGGTCAATGGAGAACTAATGAAATTTGACCAGATCGTTGCCTCTTTTCTGGATCAGATGAAACAAAAGGCTGAGGCCGACATTGGGGGAGAACTCCGGCATGTCGTCATGGGCCGGCCAGTGCATTTTGTCGATAACGACCCGGCTGCGGACCAACGTGCCGAAAACGAATTGAAATCTGTAGCATTGAGTCTTGGTTTTGAGCATGTCGGGTTTCAATTCGAGCCTATTGCGGCCGCGTTCGCACATGAAGCAAGGGTTGTAGGCGAGAAACTGGCCATGGTCGTTGACCTCGGCGGGGGCACTTCGGACTTTACAATTATCCGGCTTTCCAGGGAAAATGCACGGAAACATGATAGAAACGGTGATATTCTGGCTAATACCGGCGTAAGGCTTGGCGGAAACGATTTTGACAAAGACTTAAGCCTGGCAGAAATGATGCCTGAGCTAGGCTTTCGTACTAAATACGGAGGCAAAAACCTCGAAGTACCTTCCTACCACTATTTTGATCTTTCGGAATGGAGTAAGGTTAACTTTCTTTATACCAACAGAATATTATTTCAGGCCAAACAATTGCTCCGCGAAACACATGATCCGGTGCGATATGGCAGATTGATCAGCGTTTTGGAACAGGAAACCGGCCACGCGGTATTGGCAGAAACTGAAAAGATCAAAATCGGGCTGGCCAGTAGCGATACATTCGTCGCCGCGCTGGATTTCATTGACCAGGATCTTCGCATTGATGTGGCACGCGAGGATTTTAATGCAGCGATCACCACCAAAACGGAACGTATCGTGCTGGCCGCCCGCGAATGTCTGCAAGCCGCGGGCATTACCCCGGAGGAGATCGGTCTGGTCATCATGACGGGTGGCTCTACAGAAATTCCGCTCATTCAGGATCATTTCCGACGACTATTCCCGGCAGCCGACTGGTCGGAAGAGAATAAGTTGTCCAGTGTGGGGCTGGGTTTGGCTTATGATGCAAGGAACCGTTTTTCGTGAGTTGGGTGTGGTTAACAAAGTTGCGTGTAGTTCAAAGTTGAGCGTAGTTTGTAACCGCCCGGCGGCCCGGTACGTTCGAGCGTTGGCCGGTCTCTGACCGGCACCAGCACGAATTCGGTCAGAGACCGGTGCCACTCGGACGTAGTCAGAGACTACGCCCAACTTCTAGAATTATTCATGTTTTTTGAACTATCAAAAAAACATCCAATCCTAATTCCAATCATTACTAATGTCCTTGGCCACTAATGGATTGGTGTTTTTTTCAGTTAAGGGTATAGGAAATAATACATGCTTATCCTGGAAAAACGATTGGCTCGCAGCAGGGTACTTCTCTTTTTTCTCAGCATTCAATGTCTGCTTTGCAATTCCCCAGCGGATCAGGTCAAACCAGCGCACTTGTTCGCCGGACAGTTCAAGCTGGCGTTCCAGTATGATTTTCTTCATTGCTTCGTCCTTGCTACCCAGGGTTGTGTAAGCGAATGCGCCTGAGCGTGCCCGTACCTTGTTGATCAACGGCAGTGCCTCCCCTATTTTACCGGTATTGATATTGGCTTCGGCCAGCATCAGCAGCACATCGGCGTAGCGGATCACCTGTGAATTGATATCCGATTGCGGCAGTTCGCCTTTTTCCTTGTATTCGTAAGGCTCATATTTTCTCCAGCGGAAACCGTTGCCATTTTCTGCAAAAGGATATGGCTTGGCGCCACCAGTGCAATTGTCGCAAAAAGTAACATCGCCTCCGCTTGCCTTATCTCCGTAGAATGTATTCTTGGCGCGTGGATCGACATAGGTTTTACCAGCTTCGTCTTTGTAGGTGAATGCTTTTACGGCTGCATCGGAGATAAATACATTTCGCCAGTCGTTCCAGCCATATTCCATCGCCCGGCCCGTCAATGTGTTTTTGCCACTACCCGAGCCTTCTTGTGAACCGAACATATAGTAAGGACTCCCTTCTGCCCAGCCTCCCCATGCCTTGTGAGGGATGTCAAAAACCGTTTCGGCATTTTTTACAGGGGATTTGGTAAACAGCTCATCAAGATTCGGTACCAAATCGTATGTATACGGTGCCTTGGTCAGCAAGTCGAACTGCGCGGCGGCCTCTGCGTATTTCTTTTGGTACAAATAAGACTTGCCCAATAAAGCAATGGCGGCACCTTTTGTAACCCTGCCCAGGTCATTCGCACTGCTTGCATAAACCACCGGAAGTCCGGCGATGGCATTGGTCAGGTCAGATTCTACCTGCTTCCAAACCTCTTCGGTACTGGCTCTTGGTAAATAAAATTCATCATTTCCACTATAATCTTTGCGAATGGGAACCCTACCCCAAAGCGTCACCAGCAAAAACTCTGCATAAGCTTTCAAAAAATATGCCTCGGAAACATACTGGGTGAGTTTTGCCTTCTCTGCATCATTGGCAGGCGTAATCTTTGCAGCCTTGTCTATCACCAGATTGGCCCTGAATGTAACCTTAAAGGCGGTAGACCAAAGGTCATTGATTTGTGCATGATTGGAGGCATAGCTATAATCATGTAGCTGTAAAACGTCTCCCAAAAGCGGCGCATCTGCCTCTGCCTCATTCCCGGTAAGGTCCATTAAATAATAGAAGTCCCTTGAATAAAGTCCTTTGTAGAGCATCAGACCATAGGTAGCGGTTACCGCTTCCGAAATCGTGGCCGGTGTCGTGAAATAGGTGTCGTCGTTATAGCTCGCCTGGTTTTTGACGTTATCCAGCGAGTTGTCGCAGCCCGCGATGGCCAGGCAGGCCAGCGTTCCCAACGAAAGTATTTGCTTTTTCATGATGACGAAAATGAAGTTGAATAGAAAGAATTTAAAACCCGACCTGAAGTCCCAGCAAGAATGTTCTTGGCTGCGGATACTGACCTGTATCGACACCTTTTGTGAAAATAAACGACTTGGCATCATTCACACTGGCGCTTACTTCGGGATCATAGCCTTTGTAATTGGTCAGCGTGAGCAGGTTCATAGCCGTCGCGTAGATCCGGAAGCTTGAAAACACTTTGCCGGTGGCAGCATTCAATACCGATTTTGGGATTGAGAATCCAAGGGTCAGATTACGGAGACGCATGAAAGAACCATTTTCAAGGAAACGGTCGGAGGCACGTAGATTGGAAGGCGTATTTTGTCCTGATCTTGGCATATCCGTAATGTCCCCATCCTTTTTCCATGCATTCAAAACAGCAGTCGACGAGTTAAATGGACGCGTTGTACCTTCTGTCCAATAGCGCAGCGCATTGTACACTTTCACATCGCCGATCCCAGCCAGTCCCATCGAAAAGTCCCAGGCCTTGTAGGATAAATTGACAGAACCGCCATAAGTCCAGACCGGTATAGCTGACCCCAAAAATGCCTGATCCGCGTCGGTAATGTGTCCGTCACCATTCAAATCTTTATAAACGATATCGCCTGCTTTCAAGCCATCCTGATAAGTTTTGAAACCCTTCCCGATCGCTTGTTCATTGTAATTGTTAACATCGGCCGCACTCGACACCACGTGATCTACCTGAAAACCGTAGAATGAACCAATTGCCGCGCCTACATCCGTTTTGGTAATGTTGATCCCGCCGTTCGTCGAGCCACTCACGATGGGGCCACCGTTTCCAAGCGAAACTACATTGTTCTTATTGTAGCCGGTATTGGCGGATACGCTGTAGTTGAAATCTCCCGCTTGCCCAGCATACGACAATGCCACTTCAAAACCCTTGTTGATCGCATTCGCCGCATTCTGCACCATGCTCGCATCATTATAAACGTCCCCCAGACCAGTCGATACCGGCAATTTTACGTCGAGCAGCAAATCTTTGCTGTTGCGTTTGTAATAGTCCACGCTAACCTGCAGTCTGTTTCGTAACAGTCCAAAATCCAGCCCGAAATCCGTTTGGGTCGTTTCCTCCCATTTCAGGAAGGGGTTAGGAACGCGGGTTACCGTAGCGCCTTGCTGAAATGCCTTGTTTTCTCCGAAGGAATAGACAATGTTGTTATTTCCATAACCCCTGTAAACAGTCGGGTCAGTCAGGAACAAGCCAATGTTAGCGTTTCCGGTGATACCCCAGCTACCTCTGATTTTCAGGTCGGAAATAAAGGACACATTCTTCATAAAATCCTCATTAGCAACCTTCCAAGCCGCGCCTACCGAAGGAAAATTTCCTTTCCGGTGCGCTTTTCCAAATGCAGGGTTAATGTCCTGGCGTATAGAAGCGTTGATCAGGTATCTGTCGTGAAAGGCGTAGGTAATGCGACCAAAATAGGAGCGCGATGCATACACACTTGACCCGGCACCTGTAATGCTATTGGATTTGGACACGCCGATCTGTTTGATCAGGTCATTCGTAAATCCCGACCCCGTCAGATTGACACTCCTGCTTCTGTTGCCTTCGTTGAAGGTATTACCAGCCATGACCGAGAAATCGTGACGGCCGAATGTGCGGGAGTAAGTCAGGATGTTTTCAATGATCGGTGAAACTGAGAACGAATAACTCTCATCGATTTTGCGGTCGGTTTTCAGGTTGCCGTTCAGATATTCGCCGGTATAGTTGTAGCTGTTGCTGTTGGAAAGACCAATGTTTGCCTGCGTCCTGAATTTCAGGCCATTGATAATATCTACCTCCCCCCAAAGCTGGAACAGGTTAGAAACGCCTCTTGACAGTTTTTCGGTTAGGTAAATGCCTGGCAGTGGATTCAATGCGTCATTCTGGTCCAGAATGGTAGTAACCCTGCTGTATCCTCCCAAATTCGTCGGGTCCATGGTTGGCGCGTAGGGTGGCATGCGCAGCGCCTCTACAAAGCTCGCCACATTTCCGGTTGTCCTGTTGTATTTGAAATTGATCGTCTGTCCAAGTCGGATCCTTTTGCCTATCTGCTCTTCCAGCTGCGTCCGCAAATTGATCCGCTCATAGCCAAAATCCTTCATAATCCCTTCCTGGTTGGTATATCCTGCCGAGAAATTGTAAGTCGCTTTTTCGCTCCCGCCTGTTACATTCACATGGTGCTCGGTCACTTTTGCACTGCGAAAGATCTCCTTTTGCCAGTCCGTCCTGGTCACCAGCACGTCGGGTGTGTTGAGTTTATCGGGTACCTTATTTCCCTGTGTTTCATCAATGTCCTTCACCAGCTGAACATACTGGGCAGCATCGAGCATATCCAGTTTTTTCCATGCTTGCGCTACGCCCACATAACCATTATAGGTCACTTTCGGCGTACCTGCTTTTCCTTTTTTGGTAGTGATTAACACCACGCCATTGGCGGCCGATGCTCCGTAAATGGCCACAGATGCAGCGTCTTTTAAAACCGTAATATCCTGAATATCATAAGGGCTCACTGAATTGATATCCCCACCCTGAATACCGTCGATCACATACAACGGATCTGAGTTGGTCAGGGAACCGACGCCGCGAATGATGATTTTCGCATTCGAACCGGGTAATCCGCCGGTATTAACGATCTGAACACCTGCGATTTTTCCCTGCAAAAGCTGCTGGGCCGAGGTAGCCGATACATCCCCAAATTCTTTGCGGCCCACCACTGAAACTGCGCCGGTCAGGTCTTTCTTTTTGGCCGTTCCATAACCGATCACAACCACTTCCTCCAAAGCCTTAGTATCCACCGACAGCGCGACATCGACTACCGAACGGTTCCCAATAACCTCTTCCTTAGGTAGATAACCCACGAATGAAAAAATCAGAATAGCGTCTGCACCGGCTCCGGTGATCTCGTATTTGCCTGATATATCCGTAGTAACACCGCGCTGAGAGCCTTTGAGTACCACGCTAACACCCGGCAACCCATCTCCGCGCTCGTCACTCACTTGGCCTTTCACCGTCACCTCTTCCGGGCCGGACTTTGTTATTTTTGAAACGGAAACGTCAGGCCTGGTCATAGACTCGGGAGACGAAACCGGCGCAATGGTCGCACTTTCAATGGTAGCGATGCCAGCCTCGGGAGCCTTTTTTTCAAACCTGGAAACGATCACATATGCTTCCTTACCCGCTTTTTTGAAACGAAGGTTGAACGGTTTGAGCAGGTCGGTCAGTTGTTTTTCCAGCTTGCTTCCATCCTGGCGATAGTCCGCGCCGGTGATCGTGATATTTTTGACTGTTTCTTCTTCGAACAGTATGCTCACCTGGTGTTGCTTGCCCAGGTCTATAAGTAAGTCTTTTAGGTTTTTGGCTCTCTGACGGCTTTCTTCATGCTGGGGCGCATTCCGCTGAGCCGCGGCCGGCTGGCTGGCAAATGAAACACCCTGCGCCGTGCAAAGCTGCTGAACAGATAACATGGTCAGCACGATGCGGGTCTTTTGTAGAAATCTGCTACTCATGATTTGGGTTGGTTTCTGATTTTCTCAATTCTATAAATTCGTTGTGTTTGACCACTTCCAGGTGAAGCAGCTCAGATAATATGGCCAGGAGGTCGTCGGCTTGCTTGGCTTTGTATACACCGCCGATGCGACATTTACCCAAAACGGGATCCAGTATACGTACATTCACCTTGAAGCGGTCATTCATTTGCTCCACCGCCTCAGATAAAAGTGTATTGTCGAAATAGAACATATCTTGCTTCCAAGCGACAAACCGCGCAGGTGTGGCCGAGGAAGTAAGGGTAAACTGTCCGTTTTTTTCGGTGGAGAAAAGATTGCCTGGTTTCATGTAGAGCTGTTTTCCTTTGGGCAGACTCAGTTTCACTTTTCCTTGCGTCAAAAAAACCTTGGTGCCACGTTCCCGCGAGAAAGCCACAAACTCAGTCCCAAGTACCTCAATGAGGTAATCCTTGTCCATTCTCACAATAAAACGACTGTCTGTTTCGGTATGGACTACTTTGAACTCGGCTTCCCCTTCCAGCATTACCTCGCGGTTACCCGATCCAAAACCCAGTCTTGGAACCCGTAAAACAGAATTAGCATTTAGTACCACTTTTGTTCCGTCCGAGAGCTGGTAAGAAGCGATCCTGCCATTTTCCGAGCTCAGTGATTTGTACAGCAACTCTTTCCTGAAAACAAAACCGGCCACCATCAGCAGACATGCCGCCACTGCACTATAAAGCCACGCGCTTTTCAGTATTAAAAATTGGTTTTTCTGGGTCCGGAGTAAAGGAATTTCAATGTCTACCTCTTCATTATTGATCAATGAAATGTATTCGGACAGTGCGCCTTCAACCTGTGGCGAAAACTGTGGATGACGGCTTTCCCATTCGTCCAGGTAATGATAGTAGAGTTCTTCATTCTGCGGGTCAGCAAGCCAGTCCTCGACAAGCTTGCGCTGAATGGATGTAGTCCTTCCGTCAAAAAAATCGAACAGGACATCTTTAGATAGGGATTCTTTCATTTTATACTTTTTAGCTTTTACAGTCCGATCAGATCTGTTTGGATGATTTCAGAGCAACCACAAAACCATTATCGCATGGACACGGAAATGTTTATTTTAATTATTTAAAGAACAGACAAGTACGGTGTTCGCAACCCCATGCCGCATTCACACTTTAATTGAAAGCAGTAGCGTAATGCATATAAGCCAGCTGTCTTTCAATCCATTGCGGAGCCTTGCGATGGCGCGCGTGATCAATGCCTCCACCGACTTGGGTGTGATCTGAAGTTCGGCCGCGATTTCTTCAAGGCTTTTGCCTTCTACCCGTTTCAGCAAATACGCCTTCCTGCATTGCGGTGGCATTTCCTGCACGATCCGCTCTACCTGCTGATGCAGCTCATTGTATTGCAGCGCCTCACAGGGATTGAGCGAATGAGCGACAAATGGGGTGCTCACAATTTCCAACGGAGACGTCCGGTTCAAATCCCATTTCAGATAGTTATAAGAACGGTTGCGGACGGATTTGTAGAGATAAGCACGGTAGGAAGTGGTGATCAGTTCAAAAGTCCGGCTCTGCCAGAATGCCGCAAATACCTCAGAAACAATGTCCTCGGCAATTTCGCCCGAATGCACAAACCGAATGGCGTGGTTGCACAAATTGGTATAGTACTTCCGGAACAGCAACTCACATCCTTTTCGGGGGTCTTCGCTAAACATTTCCCGGATCAGGTATTCGTCGTGGAGCATGACAGGTTCATTGTCCTGCGCAGACAGATCCATGACCTCTTTTTCGGCTGATTGGGGCGGTAATTTTTTTGTAGAATTAATTGCCATATTATTTCATTAACCCAACTATGTATTTACAGTTTAATCAAACAGACAAGACCACAAGCCCTATCCCCATACTATAAATAATATTTTTTTTTCAATAAATAATTCAATTAAAAAACCGGTAGATCAGCAAGTATCAGCATAAGACAGTATTTGTCCAGAAACGAAATCGCGTAGCGATGCAATGTCGGTAGCCGCAACGCGGCAGCATCGTGTAAAAAAATCCCGTAGGGATGAAACAGCGTGCATGTTGTTTCATCCCTACGGGATTTTAATATTTTCAATGATCATCTTTTTACTACCGATATTGCATCCCTACGGGATTGCCGATAGCAGGTGTTTTAACCATTAATTAAGGCTTCACCACCTTCAATATAACCGACTCTTTGGAAGAACCAATCTTAATCAGATATAAACCAGCATTCTTACCCAAAGGCAATAAATGCCGCTCCGTATCGAAAGGTTTCTGAACTGATTTGCGGAACAAAGCACGTCCATTCAGGTCTGTTACTGTGATGCTGAGCGGTAATGCATTTGCGCCGGTGATGACAACTTCTGCCTCGTCTCCCTGAATCGGATTTCCCATCACAATTACATTCAATTTGGCCGTTGTTACCTCATTCTCCTTCACGCCCAATCTGCCATTGGCCTGGGTTACAGGTTCCACGCCATACACCAGCTGACCTTTGTAGTAAACCGTGATCTTACTGTTCTCGGCAAATGTGCCTGCTGTTTTGTAAGAATGATCATTGGTTTCATCAAATGCAGACCAACCTGTTTTCGCGATCCGGTACTGAATGTTGCCAGTGCTGCTCAGCGGATATAGCTTACCAAGAGATGGCGCTGCTTTCAATTCAAAGTAAGTATCAGCATTGGTGCGCTGCTGGTTGCCTGTAAACTGTCCGGAGATGTTTCCCGCAGCTAATTTTGCAAAGTCAATCCAGTAGTTCAGTCCAGCTGTGCCGTCTGCGGTGAACCAGTAGCGGATCGAGAGATCGGCATAGTTGACCGGTACGTTCCCTTTGTTCTCTACTTTGAGCCAGGTGCTCAGCGCGGTTGGTGCAGCACTGGTATTTTTGTTTTCCGAATAAACTTTCAGATCCAAAACCGACGCTGTCGTATCAGGTTCTACACCCCACCAAAGTTTACCATTACGGTACAAAGTAATGTGATCATTGGCCACATATGAAGAAGTACTTTTGAAAGAATAATCATCTGTCTCCGACAAATTCTCCCAATTCACATTCGCGAACCTCGACTGTATAGCGCCCGAATTGCCTGCGGGATTCAAAACACCGGCAGACGCATTGAACTGGTATTCCACATAGCCTAATGCACCCTGCCGCGGCTTATCCAGCTCGACATAGCTCATTGTCACCTTATTGTTACCCAGCTCAGCATAGTCGATCCATTTGTTGATACCTGCATAGTTCTCGGCAGTCACCCAATAACGGGCGGTAAGCTCGCTATACGGAACAGCAACCGCACTTTCGTTGGCAATGGTCAGGTATGGCTTGATGTTGTTGTTATTGACCTGCCCATTATCACCATCATTGTAAAGTACCTTCAAACCGGAGGATACCTTCAATGTACGGCTCAATGGCTGAGCGGCGCTGTATACTTCGTTACCATTTTGAGACGCGGTAATCACCGTACTTCCCGGCGCAACAACATGTACTTTCCCGTTTGAAATGACTGCCACCGATGTATCCGAACTTGCATAGCTAACCGGCAAACCAGAGGTTGCTATGGCACCCGGATCAAAACCCACTTCTCCCACTAGCCTGGGCGTCAGGCTGTCTAATGCAATAGTTTGCGCGATCAATGGTGGCGCAGCGATGGTGAGACAGAAGTCGTCCAGCACAAGCTTACCGCTGGGGCCAGCTTTTGCAGCCCAGATACCGATGGTAGCAGCGTTTGCAGGGGACAATTTGGTCACCGTGTATTTGGTATAAACAGTTTGAGTAGGCGACGGATAAACCTGGAACTGCGTGGTAGCACTCGTTATTTTAGCACCCTGGGCATCATAGAAATCAATGCCGATACCAGCCCAATACGGCAGGATCAACTGGGCGGGGTTGGAGGGATTTGGTGTCCCTTCTACTTTTGCCCACACATCGAAAGTGATTTCAGTATTACCAGTTACAGTAATCGTTTTTCCGTAGTTGATCGCTCCCTGATCGGCTGTGATCACAGCGCTTTTCAGTCCGCTTTGGGCGGATGTTCCAATGCTGGCAGCGGCATTGTTCGGATTCCTGATCCAGTTTACAAAACTACTTTCAAAACCGTTATTGGTCAGCACACCGCACAATCCTGCACTGACAACGGTCACTGCTGATCCAGAGGAAACGCCACCAGCGTCTTGTGCAGTAGCGTTTATCGTAGCAGTCCCCACCGCGATGGCTGAAACGATTCCGGTAGCATTTACTGTTGCAACAGACGGGTTGGATGAGCTCCATATTACTGTTTTGTTGCTGGCGGTTACCGGCGCTACTACTGCCTTGATGGAGGTTGTATCCCCCACTCCAACGGTTGCAGTCGGTTTGTTCAATGTTACCGAGGTGATCAGTACATTGGAAACGGTGATCGTACAATTGGCAGTTTTGGCTCCGTCCTGTGTAGTAACCGTCACTGTTGCAGTTCCCGGCGCAATGCCCGCCAACAAGCCATTTTGAGTAACTGTGACAATTCCCGCATCGGAAGAGGCCCAGCTCAGTACCTTATTGCTAGCATTGGCAGGCTGAACGGTCGCGACAAGTGTCGCCGAATTATTCACACCGACCGACGCTGTGGCCGCAAGCGTTACTCCGCTTACTGCAATATTGCCGGCGGTAACGACCGATGATGCCGTTCTGCGGCCTTCGTCTGTGGTAGCCGTAATGGTAGCAGTACCCGGTGACACACCGCGTACAAGCCCGCTTCCGTCCACACTCACTACTGACGTATTCGAAGAAGTCCAGACCACTTTTTTATTGGTGGCATTCACCGGCAAAATAGTGACCGACAGTCTTGTGGTATCTCCTACGCCAACCGAAGCAGTAGCAGGAGCTACGGCGACCGAAGTCAATGGCGTCAGTCCAACTTCAATCGCATTGATGGCAGGATAGTTGAAGTTTGCAATCGGCCGGAATACAATGCGGATCTGTCCCGCAGAAGTAGAGGTGACCGCAAACTCCCGGACGATCGCCTTATTCCTGCCGCCGGCTTCTGTGAAAATGTCAAAGTTTTTGAGCAATGTATCGGTAACGGCATTTGAAGTCAGGTTGAACTTCCTTTTTCCTGCTGTGATGGTGGTTGAAATCTCAGCGAAATGCAGTCTTAGTACATAGGATGCATTTGGGATCAGGTTATCATACTGGTAGATAAGCGGCTGCCCTGCATTACGTTGTGATTTGTAAGCATCCGCAGGCGCAGGCCTCACTACACCGGTCAGATCGATCGGCGTGGTCACCGTAGAAGTCCACATGGAAGCGGATTGCGGGGTATCTGCTACAAAGTTGCCAATCGTAGGACCGCCGCAGTTGTTAGCGACCACTACAGTTCCTACTGTTAGCAGGGAAGTGGCTGTTTTCGCACCATCCTGTGTCGTCACGGTAATGGTGGTCGTGCCCAGCTTTAAGCCGGTAACGAGTCCGCTGGCATTGATCCTGGCCACGGTAGTATCTGAGGAAGTCCAGCTCACATTTTTATTGATCGCGCTGGCTGGCAGCACAGTCGCCGTCAGGTTTTTACTGATACCTAATCCTATCGTAATGGTTGAGTCAAGCGTTACACCGGTCACTGCAACGATCGGTGTGACCTTGATGCTGCTCTGCGCGGTTTTTCCGCCGTCCTGGGTAGTTACCGTCATGGTAGCAACACCCGGCGCTACACCGGTAACCAGCCCGGTCGCATTCACAGTCGCAATACCTGCATCGGAAGAAGCCCAACTGACTGCATTGTTTGTCGGATAGGCGGGTTTGAGTGCGGCTTTCAATTGTTTTGTAAAACCTACCACGACAGAGTCTGCTGCCGGAGTTACCGCCACCGAAACGACCGGACCGCCGGAAGGTTCGCCAACGAAAATCCCGTTGCCTCCGATGCCTAAGAACACTCTTCCGTGCAAATCCGCAGCCATACCACTCACAGTACCCGGAACGGGGTTAATGATGGTTGTCCAGGATGCACCATCATCATCTGAACGAAAAACACCGTACGAAACACCATTGATGGCAGTTCCCTCCGAACTTACATAGATCACCGGGTTGGACGAAGCCGTGGTGTCCGCCTTTCCGACAGCAATCCATTTTGGTCTTGTAATAACGGTCGGGTTTACTTTGGTAAAAGTTTTCGCAGTATCGGTAGAATGATAAATTCCATCACCCGAGAATGCGATCCAGAGATCTCCTGCACGTCCAGGTGTAGTCTCCACATTCATTTGCGCCACATTGCCGACGTTGGGTAAATTGGAAGCCGTTGTCGGTGAAAAATTGACCCCACCATCCGTACTGACGTGAACCTTACCATTTGCATAAATATAGAATATATTGCCATTTACTTTATCGGCAGCCAAGGGCTGCATTCCCGCCCAGATATCATAAATACCGCCTGGTTTCAAAACGGCCGAAGGTACACCATTGCTGGCAGTCCAGGTAGTACCGAGGTCCGAGGAATGATAAGTGAGTCCACCCTGTGTCACCCAGACCAATTTTCTGCTGGTAGCGGATACCGCGATCCTTCCTCTTGCTCCCGGAAAGGAGGTAAATTTTTTATAAGAACCTCCGCCATCTGTGGAGTAACCTCCTATACCTACGCCATTCCAGCCATCACTTCCTACCCGTGCGATAAAATTCGGGTCCGAGTA
Organism: Dyadobacter sp.; assembly: GCF_039919315.1. Taxonomy (GTDB): domain Bacteria; phylum Bacteroidota; class Bacteroidia; order Cytophagales; family Spirosomataceae; genus Dyadobacter. The sequence continues at coordinate 159,500 of NZ_JBDSFX010000083.1, forward strand.
TTGAATGGCCCCTCCGGTCGTATTGGTGCCGGTGTTGGTTACAAACCAATATGATATTCCTTTTGCAGGTGGTTGGTCCAGCGACTTATGATCAAATCCGCCGACATCGCCCGTTGTCGAAACCAGATAGTTACTACCCGAAGGCGGGCAAACCAATGGGCCGGCCACTACAATTTCTTCCAGTCCGGTGTTACGTAATTTCCAAGTAACCCGCGATGCCCAAACATTAGTCGTATGACCGACATCGAGCATATCTGAAAACCAGACATGGCCGGCATTAAAGGGATCCCAAGCAAAACCATTGACATTGTGACCGATATTTCCGCTAGCCCCATCTCCAAGTGAATGAGGCGCTTCCGAAACATCTCTCGTTGCCGGAACCATTGATGACCAGCTGCCTCCACTTCCGCCGGTAGTACTGCGGTATGCGATGTCATGGTTCCATGACCCGGTGGTTGTCACTATGATTTCGTTGCTATTGGAAGGGTTCACGCCTACCCCGCTAAATTCCTTGCCGGTTACCGGAGTGATATCTATCCAGCTGCTTCCATTCCATTTGTTTAATGTAAAACCTCCGAGCGGTCGCGTGGCGGTTTGAGGTAGCCGGGTCACAAAGAAGGTACCGTCATCGCTGATGCTGGCGCGTCGGGGCTCACCAGGGCTGCCAACCATCAATGCAAAAGTATTTCCGCCGTCCGTGCTGCGATATACGCCAGCCTTGGCGCCCAGGAAAATATTCCGGGTCACTCCATTGACCATACCACCGCTTTTATCAAAAAAGATAAACCTTCCTGACACTGAATCCGGTAACGAAGTGTTGACTTTGGTCCATGACCCTACTGCTCCTGCCGATGTACTTTTATAAGTACCATTTGCACGGGTCGTTACATACACCAAATTGCTATTGTTCGGATCAACAACCAGACGGTCGGAGTAAGTCTGGTCGCTGTTAGGTAACACGGTTATCCGTAACTGGCAGTCAGTCCAGGTAGCGCCCCGGTCGATCGATTTCATGACCGTTCCGGGAGCAGTCCCACCGCCCGGCACGGTACCCATTCCTGTTTGATGCGTAGCATAGAGAATGTTACCGGTTGCATCGCTCGGATCAAAGGCCAGATCGCCGCATTTGGCGGCTGCTTCCCAGTTCCAGTATGTGGTGGGTATCTTGTCATACCACATCAGGTCGTCCCATTTCTGAGCAGCATGGTTCCACTTGTAAGGAGTACCTACGTCAGTGGTGATGAAATAAAGGTTTGGGACCTTCGGGTGTGCTTTAATGCTTGTGACGTTACCGCCGCCGCCCATCCGTACGGGCTTCCAGTTGTACGTTTGTGCTTTGGCTACATAATTCAAGGCTCCTGTGAGTGCAATCAACAGGATCATCATGCGGACTGATTTTTTCATAAAATGTGCTTTTAGTAAGAATTAATTCGAGTTATCGAATCGAAAAAATACTGTCTACAAAAGTTAGTTTTCAATAAGAATCTCAACATTCACGTAGAAGTATTTTTAATGATTTAGATAACAATTCATCTTAGCTGACAAAATCACGAGCACTATCCCCATACTATAAATAATATTTTTTTTTCAGTGAATAATTCAATTACAATATTGTGTTTATGTTTTGCGCAATATAAATCCATGTATATTTAACAATCTCACCATGAGATCCATAAATGCCCGATGAAAAAGAAGCTCATCTTTTTATTTTGCATGGCAGGGTTTTGCTCAGATGCTCAGCCGCTGCCGCAAGGTTCTTACGAGAACAAGGAACTGGGCTGGATGAAAATATACAAGCCGGCGGCCGACCTTAAACCGTTTTCGGTCGATCACAGAAGTTACAGCCCCGCACAATTGCGTTATTGTGAAACATTCATCATGTGGATGCAGCAAAGCTACCAGCCCACGGGACGGCTTGGTGACGTTCGGAAATCGGTGAATGAAAAACTGGGACTGTACAATAAGGACACCAAAGGCCTGCCTAATTGCTACGGGGCTTATACGAAGCTATATTATCATGTTAAAAAGGATGTTTCCGGTAAGCTGGCACCCGTTGATAACGATGCGGATTATTGGAACATACAGGCAAATGGACTGCATGACATCAGCAAATCCGTCAAATCGCTCACTACATCAGATCAATACTACTTCACGCTTTCGTACTTCAAAACGGGCAAGGAAGATATGCCTGATGATGCTCAGAATGCAGGCCTTTTGGGGTTCGATACCCACCCGATGTTAAATAAATATGCTCATTTTTTTATCCCCAAAGGCACGAGTAATGCCTCTTCAGGCAGGTATTACGTCGCGCTGCTGTTTCCTGATAACCGGGCACCATGGACACCGGTTACAAAGGCCGAATTTTTTGAGCAGTCGGAAAAAGTAATTGATCAAACGTTCCAGGCGGAAATGAAGACCAATGCCGACCAAAACCGTGGTTATCCTCTCGGATTGGAGCAGGCTAACCAACGAAGCAAAGCCCGGTTTGAAAAAGCCATGGTCAATTTTAAACGCGTTAAGGAAAAGTACAAAAACCGCATGAGTGAAATAGCAATGCTTTCCGCCAATCATGCTAACAACGACTTTTTCAATGGGAGTGAAAGCGTTGGCGACATGTTTGAAGCTACGCTGAACACTACTTATCCAGTATTTAAAATATCCAAAGAGTTGGCGGACAAATGTGCGAATGGCCAACCTCAATGGATCGCCATTTATTGGGAACCGTTGGTGCATCTGCATAAGTCGATACTGACGAACTTCAATTTTGATTACGTTTATAACTATTTTTTCGATCCGGGAAAGGTTGCTGGTGTAGCCTACAAACCGCTTAATAATCCATAGACGTCTGATGGGGAAAGCCTCTACATTTAACCATTTTGCGACCGCGAGAAAAGGCCTTTTTCTGCTGTTGATTTTTTACTTGGGCTTTCACCTTACCATTTTCGGGCAAGATACAACCCGTAGCAATACCTACGCTGTGGTGATAGGGATTACCAAATATCAAACAAAAAGCCTTTCGACCCTGCAATTTGCAGATCGGGATGCCTCGTTATTTGCTGCGCATTTGCGATCAAAAGCGGGCGGCAATGTTCCCGTGGAGCATATCAGATTGCTGCTGAATGAGGATGCCACCATCGCGGCTATTTATGACGCCCTCAACTGGCTGCAAGAGCACTGCACTTCCAATGACAAGGCCTACTTCTATTTTTCGGGCCACGGCGATGTGGAGACGGATAATAATTTCAGTTTGGGTTACCTGCTGGCTTATAATTCCCCGCCCAACAACTATCGCAACAATGCCATCACCATTGAAGATCTGAACAAGGTGGCCAATCATCTTTCCTCGAAAACCAAAGCAACGGTCGTGCTGGTGACGGATGCATGCCATTCGGGAAAGCTTGCGGGCGACTATTACAAAGGCAAACAACTGGTGGCCAGTCAGCTGCAATTGATATTGAACAATGAAATCAGGATGGCAGCTTGCGGAGTAGACGAAAAAGCTGCCGAAAGCGAAGACTGGGGCGGTGGCCGCGGGGTGTTCTCCTATTATTTATTAATGGGTTTGAATGGCATTGCCGACCTGAACCGCAACGATACGATCCAGCTGCGGGAGTTGAATACATACCTGGATTCTGCTTTCAAGGCTGATCAGATTTTGATCCGTAACGCATACAAACAGCGTCCTGTACTGGACGGGAATCCGTACCAGACGATGTCCGTAGTGGATGCATCCACGTTGGAGACTGCGGTCAGCGAGACGGCTGGCCCGAATGGAACCGATCAGGCTAGCTCGCTTTTACGGATGTTCAAACCACTTGGCATACAGCCCATTGATCATTTATTCGGGGCGATGAAAGCGAGGGCCATTGAAAGCAAATTATCCTTCGCCAGATACATTAAAGTACCAAAAGATAGCTTGCCATTAAGAATTGTACTGGACTGCATGGCCTATCAGCTGGAAGCGGATCGCAAAATAGATTCGTTAGACGCCAATAGCGCCCCCATCGACACCAGCTATTATCTGGCCAATGGCGATACATTGCTTCTGCTCAAAAACCAGTTGTTGCAGAGCCAGGCGATCGTGAACAATTTTAATGAACGATTGATACAAATGGTACATGGCCTGGCGCAGGATATGGTGAATGCATATCTGGACGGCGACATTGCCGAGCTTGAAAAAAGGCAATATTACTATACCGGCAACCGCAAATACAGCGACTTCATCGATATGCTTCGTGTTGTACTGCGGATAGCTCCAAAACAACATTATTTATATAACCTGCTCATGGTTCAGGAAGCCTATATCAGCGGATTGGCAGCACGGCTGGAAATGGCCACATCACCGAATACCGCTACGTTACTGACGCGCGCAATGGCGTATCAACAAAAAGCGATGAAGCTGGAACCTTATGCGGCATACATTCACAATGAAACGGGCAACCTCTACCTGCGCAGCAAAAAGTACGCGCTGGCCGACTATCATTTCAATATGGCCGAAGAACTATCACCCACCTGGGCGGTGCCGTGGAGTAACCAGATAAGGCTCGGCCTGGCCACCGGTCAGTTAAAAAGGGCAGCTAAGGCCCTTGCGATGGCGGATTCCTTGCAGCATGATCTTCCCTATATCCTGATGAATGCCGGCCTGCTGTTGGCGCGACAGGGAAATTTACTGGCGGCTGAAAGTTATTTTCAAAAAGCAATCTCAAAAAACAATATTCATTTCCTCCCGTACGAGAGGCTGGGTAACCTCTACATAGCCACGGGCGACTATGAAAAAGCTGATCGTTTTTTGGCAGCAGCTGCGATGCGGAAGGTCGATTTTGCTGTTAACGACCAGAGTTTCTCCTTTGGGATAGAGCTAGGCGGCCCTCCTGGGAACGATTCATTGAAAACCGTGGACAATATGCTCTCCGAACATTATGTGCTCGCCGAGCGCTACGAGGGTGAAGGCGAGGCGGGTAAGGCCATGGAGGAATATGCTACTATTATTGCTATTGAAAACGACAAACAGCTTGACCAGGCGATTCTCAAAGGTTTTGTAACAGCTCCGGGAACTGACCAGTCACCGATCTTTGTGGACGAGGCCCTGATACTCCGGTATGAGACGCCGGTGAATATGGGCGGGTACATTAAACTAGCGAATTTATTCGAAAAAGCTGGCGACTATGTCATGGCTGAAAAGACCTATTTACAACAAATTCAACGCAACCGCGAGGCTGGCTATCTCAGGGGGAAACAGACACAACCGGGCCCATTTCAGCTCACATCCGGGGTAAATTTTAATTTCTACTGGGGTACGGTCAACCGGCAGGCGGAAGCAGCCACTTTTAGTTTTTACCAAAGAATGCTACGAATGTTCCCCCGGAACGCAGAATGGCAGGAAAAAGCGGGTATGTTTTTGTACCAGAGACTTTTGCTATGTTTCCGGAAGTTGCCGGTCAACAAATATGTGGCGGCTCATGAAGGCATTAAAGAATATGCTTATCCCTTTTTATTCTCGGACGTAACAGGAAATTCACCCGAGCATCAAAAGATCCAATTTAGCTTACCCGGTACCGATGAAACCATTGTCATTCCCGCACCCAAGTACGACCCGCTGAATGAATCTTTGCAAAGTCTGAAATTGGCAATGAGGCTTTCGGGAGAAGTGCAGCCCAGCAAGTCATTACTGGAAGCCATTGCTGACCTTTACAGCTGGATGGGCAATGAAAAGGCCGCTTTCGAGACCTATAAACAAATCCTTCAAAATCAGCAGACAGACACAGCACTTCACAATAAAATCATTCAATATTGTTTCGCGATCAATGAGTCAATTTTTGCATTGAGTCAGCTTGAAATCCTTTACAAGCTTGGCAAAACTACGACAACACAAAATATGCAGCTCGCCAATGGATATGCGTTAAATGGCCACCCGGATAAAGCCATGGAGGTTTTGAGCAAAACTAGTACCGTTACCAGTACGGAAAAGGCGGCTTCTCTGATGCTACACGCAAAAACAAACTGGCTGGCAGGCCGCAATGCAAATGCGCTTCGGTACCTCCATGAGCTACCGGTTGTGGATTCTAAGACTACCAACCCGGATAGTGTGAATGCACTCGGATTTTACACCACAGGTAGGCTGAATGCTTTGCTGAAACAAAACGAAAAGGCACTCCATGCATTAAAACGGAGCCTGGAAAGTGGTTTCGGGTACGGCAATGTGCTGAATACGGATCCTGCCTGGAAACAACTAAGGGTTTCGCCACAATGGAAGACACTGAAAAAGAAATATTCAAGCCAGCTGACTGCTATTGATTACCAATCCAGTAAAGAAGAAAAACCCTCCCCACTCGACTACAGCATACCCGACTAGTCGTCAAAAGCTAGGGTGTCACCGCGAACCTGGCCGATTGTACACAGCGGTTGTCCCCGCAGGCAGCCGAAAGCGATAACCAACTTGCCTGCTTTTTGGTATTGGCCAGTATGCTTACCCAGGTAGCATTCTCCGGCATCCCATAGAGTACTTTGCGAAGCTCGACGGTCAACGAGTTGGTGAAATATCCGCCTAGTGAAGGATTGCCGACGGCGAGCTGGTTCCGATCAGCCGATCCGATGAGTATGGCCAGCGGTTTTTGAGGAAAAAATAACCGGTTCATAACACCTTTATTTAACACTGGAATGTAGTCTCCGGATGGCCCCCTGGATTTCATAAGCGTAGGACCGGAAGGAACCGGCTCGCCGATGTCATCATTGCAGCAGTCGCTAAGAACGATCGTGACTCTTGCCTTTTTTGTGAGCAGTACCTTATAAATACCTTCCACGCTCATATTGTTCTTGCTCAATTCTGCTTTCTGGCTTGTCCGCAGCGACATTCTCGGATATTCACTTTTATCATTTGAATACCTGAAACCGTGCCCGCTGTAATAAAACACAACAATATCCACTGGTGAAGGACGCAGCTTTGCCAAAACAAGCTCCACCGCCCTCTTGCTAAGGGCGCTGTCGATGACCATTTGTGTCAGCATATCCATGTTGGCATCCGTCGTCAGCTGGGTAAATATTTTAACGACATTGGCTACGTCCCGCCGCGTGCTTTTCGCTATCGTGGAGTCCAGCGTATTGGCGACAGTGATCAGATACAGCTTTTCCTTCCTTTTAGTAGGATCTCGCGGGGAGGTACGCATGGCATACAGGTATAAGTAGAAAGCATCGGATTCGTTGAAAAAAACCGACACTAAATCCCGCTCTTTTTTTAAGTCCCTGTTGCTTTTTTGTTGATTGACCAGCATTTCAGACGTTCGCCAGCTCCCGTCAGGCCATTGATATGCAATGGCGTCCGGCACATAAAAAACATCTTCTTCTTCCTTTTGCATTTTAAACACAAATCTGGGCATGAGGAAGCCCGCCAATCCCGCGCCTTGAATGGGTAGCGGCTCTCCTTCGTCAATCAGAAAATGTTCCTGACTTTCCAAGCCGCCGCGTGCATCAGCAGAGTCGCGCAGATTGATTTCAACAAGCCTGTTCTCCCCGGAAGACGGTTCGGTATACCTTATACGCGCTATGCCACGGCCATTGTCGTATTGTGTTAAAAAGGTATAGTAAGTCAGGGTGGAGTCTGGGGAAATGGAAATTTTATTCTCGAAATAGAAAAACGACTGGCAGTAGGATTTTGAACCAGTACCCAAGAATAGAATAGCAAAAAGCCCTGAGACGGCATATTTAAAGACAATCCGTTCAAAACGCCGGTAGCAGGGCCTTTTATTCATCGTCTTACCTGGTTTTTCGTGGCTCAGGACGCGTTGACGATGAATCATCCAACGCAGGTAAGCTGTCACCAGGAATACTGTCCGGCACCATTTTCTTTTCAATGACCTGGTCCGTTGAATCCACAGCAGTGGTCTCCGTATCGTCCGATTGCTTGTCTTTGCCACAGGAAATAAATAGCGCAGAAGCAACTAAAACTCCGGCAAACAATCCGGATAATTTGATTTTGTTTGTAATTTGGGGCATACGCTCGAATTTAGTTTGGACAAGTTAGCAAATACGCTCTTAGAATTGTAAAAAAACAAAGAGAATATTTACAAAAGGACTTGTCACAGATCAATCTTCGTCAGATAACTCACTTCGCATCATTTTAACCCTGTCAGAGTCATGGAACGCCTGCCGAAAATTGCTTTGCTGACAACGGTAGTCTGGTTGTGCTTTTTGTCCGAGATCTATGCGCAAACTGGCGACCTGCGTCTGTTAAAGGAGGAGCAAAAGCGGCTGGAAAAAGCACCCCACTACGTTACTGACACCGCCTACCTGAATGTGGTGAACCAAATTGCATTTCTATATGCTGACAGTTATCCCGACAGCGCGCTGAAAATACTCAAAGTGAATACGCTGCATTGTGAAAAGATCGCCTACGAAAAGGGAGAAACGGACGGTTATAAAATTACCGGTAATGCGTATATGACTAAGGGTGACTACGCCAATGCATTAAACTGGTACACGAAAAGTTACGAGCTAGCCGAAAAAATGGGTTATAAAACGGCCTTTCCGGGGATTCGTAATAACATCGGGCTGGTGTATATGAGCCAGGGAAATTATACCGTTGCATTGAATGAATTTTATGCGGCATTGAAATCGGCAAATGAGATCAATGACCAATTTGTAGCAGCCAGTACTCTGAACAATATTGCGATCATTCATTTTTACCAGGGAAAATTAAGGGAGGCGGACAGCACCTACCAAAAAACACTGGTAATCGCCAAGAAAATGGCGGACACCATCGGGGTGATACTGGCTTATAACAACATTGCAGAGATAAATATTGAGCAACATGCATTACCGCTTGCGCTGGCGAATCTCAACCTGGCTTATGCGCTTGCGGTCAAGAAAGATAATCCTGAAATGCTCACCGTCGTGTCACATTCACTGGGTAGTACATATTTTCAATTGGATAGCTTAAACAAAGCGGCGGTATATTTTGAGACTGCGTCCAGGATCGCCCGCAAGCATCATTACAGCACATCCGCCTGTAAAGCCGTCATCGGGTTAGCGAGGGTTTATGAGCGTCAGGGATTTTTAAAGAAAGCGTTGGAAGCTGGTCTGGATGGTTTGCAGCAGGCCAGGAACATGGGACACACCCAGCTGCTGCGCGACGCGAATGAAATAGTGTCTGTCATTTACGAAAAAATGGGCGACGGCTTGAACAGCCTGACGTATTTTAAGGAGTTTAAGATTTATTCGGATAGCCTGCGAAATGTGGAAAGCGAACGCGTTGCCAATATGTACGATGCGAAGCTGGAATTTTCGAAAAAGGAAGATGCGCTACATCAGAAAAACCTGCAACAGCAATGGCTGATATTTGCTGCATTAGCCGCGGTGACATTACTGGGCATGATTTTGCTGTTCGTGATCCGTAACCGCAAAAAGCTCGACTATACCTACAAGCAATTGCAGCGAAAGAATTTGGTGATCGAATCACAACGCAAAAAAGCCGAAGAAACACTCGACGAATTGAAGTCCACACAGGTGCAGCTGATCCAATCCGAAAAAATGGCCAGCCTGGGCGAGCTTACGGCCGGTATCGCACATGAAATTCAGAATCCGCTGAATTTTGTCACGAATTTTTCAGAAACCAGCATTGAATTACTGGATGAAATGAAAGATGAGCTGGAAAAAGGTAATCGGGAAGAAGCCCGGGAGATCGCTGCCGAAGTGATTGCAAACCTGGAAAAGATCAACCAGCATGGCAAACGCGCCGATTCCATTGTGAAAGGTATGCTGCAACATAGCCGAGCCAGCAGCGGGCAAAAAGAGGCGACGGACATCAATGCGCTTGTCGACGAATATATTCACCTGAGCTACCATAGTTTACGCGCGAAAGACAAGTCATTCCACGCCACGATCAACAGGGATTTTGACCCTGACCTGGGTCCATTGATGCTGGTCGCTCAGGATATAGGAAGGGTTATTCTCAATCTTCTAAACAATGCTTTTTACACCACGCATCAAAAACAAAATCAGGTTACCGGGCCGGAATACGAGCCGACAGTAAGCCTGAGTACCAAAAAGACCGGTAACAAACTGGTGATCACTGTGGCCGATAATGGAAACGGCATGCCCGACGACATTCGCAAGAAAGTTTTCCAGCCGTTTTTCACCACCAAGCCAACCGGGCAGGGCACCGGCCTTGGCTTGTCCCTGAGCTATGACATTATCACAAAAGGGTACGGCGGCACGATGGAGGTACAATCCCAGGAAGGCGAAGGCGCTGTGTTCACCATTACATTACCAGGATTGGGATAGCCTACTTTTTCACCCACCTCCTGACCACCATTCCGGCCCCCTGCCGGATACGCAGAAAATACAACCCTGCCTGCAAGGAGCTGATACTAATGGTTTTTTCGAAAACCAAATCACGCTTAACAAATTGGTACATGCCGCGCTCACGGCCTACCATGTCGAACACGCTAACCGTCACATCGCCTTTGTAAAGACTTTCCAGCTTGACGGACAGCAGCATTTCGGCAGGTACAGGTGACAATACCACATTACCCGCCAATTCGGGCTCAATGGCGGTGATGAGCTGGATTTTCCAGGGTACCAGGTTCTTTTCGGGATCGGAGAGTTTGGTATTGGTCAAAAGATGAAATTCTCCGGGCTTGAAATTCAATGGCGGATCAGACTGCCCTGATACTACTTCGTCACCGGAAAAATAGTCGTACCAATGTCCTGCCGGAAGCGGTATTTTCTGATCGTTCACATCCAGATTTGCCAGTACATGCAGCTGCATGGCCGCATTGCTAAGCGATAATTTCTTGATCGTATTTTCAGCTGCGTCCAGTTCAAATGTTCCGCCGGATACTTTCGAGAGTGCCTCTTTTAAGTGGATCAGCTCCGAAAAAATTTTGTATAATTTCAGCCTTTCCGGATTGCTATAATAGTCCCATTTGGCTGGTTTGGCACCCGTACGGCCATTTTCATTGATGGATACATCGTAACCAAGCTCACCAAACTGCCATATCATCTTCGGCCCCGGTGTAAGCATAAACAATGCGGCCGATGCTTTAGTCCGCTCCAAAGCTGACGGAAGCGATTTGACAGTATACCCGTTCCCAATGCTGCCATTGGTGAGCGCGTCGTACATCAGGCGTTCTTCATCGTGGCTTTCCATGTACCCAATTGCAGCGGGTTTTTGAAAACCCGTGTGCGATTTCCATGAGAGCCGGTTGAAATTCCCTTTGCCACTTTTAATAGTTTCCCGGAAAGCCCCGTTCTGATTGTCCCAAACCAGCATACCATAATCGGTAAGCTCCGACTCCTCAAAATCATCTGCAAAATGCTCTAAAATTACAAAAGCAGTGGAATCTGTCTTGCGCACCTGGTCATATATACGTTTCCAGATCGCCACCCTGCTCGCGTCGTACGCTCCCCAGGCAGCCACATTATCCCCGGAATTGACTTGTGTAAAGCCTTTGGAAAGATCAAAACGGTACCCGTCAAAATGGTATTCTTTCATCCAAAACTCCGTCACACGATCCACATAGGACTTTGTTGCGGCTGATTCGTGGTTGAAATCAAAGAACACGCTGAAAGGATGCATCGCCTTTTGGTTAAACATCGGGCTATTTTTAGCTGGCTGCGTGCCGTCCCAGTACATTTTGACGTAGGGAAATTCATAGTCGGCCTGATTTAAAACCATGTCCAGCAGCACCGCAATGCCATTTTCGTGGCATTTATCAATGAATGCTTTGAGATCAGCCGCCTTTCCATAGGCCTTGTCGGGCGCGTGATAGAAAATCGGATTATAACCCCAGGAATCATTACCGGTAAACTCCATGACGGGCATTAGTTCAATCGCATTGATCCCAAGCCGCTTCAAATAGGAAAGCGTATCGGAAAGTGCCTGGTAGGAACGCGCGGCGGTAAAATCCCTGACTAGCAGCTCATAAATCACCAGATCTTTCGCCAATGGTCTTTTGAAATTGTTAACCTTCCAGTTGTAAGGTACCTGGTCGGTTTGCAGAACGGACACAATATCACCCTGCGCTTTGGCTGGGAATGGTAGCAAATTCGCATAAGTAGCGGCCAGGATGACCTTGTCATTGTTGCGGTCCAGTATTTTTTCAGCATAAGGGTCGCCAACAGGGATGATACCATCCACCAAATACTGAAACGGATACTCTTTCTTTGCGATCAAATTTTTGATTTCCAGCCAGTAAGTCTGTCCGTCCGGCGTTCGGTTCATCAAAAATCCAGGTTGATTTTCCCAATCATTGAATTCTCCGAGCAAATACACAAACTTCTTTTCAGGAGCAAAGAGTACCAGCGTTGCCGAGGTTGCGGAAGTGTAATTAATGCCATTCTTTAATCCTGCGGGCAACGGAGCGATCTTAGGTTCCGGGCTAACGGTGAAAGAAAACTGATCAGTAGCAGTTTTCCCGTTTGCAGTGGCTGTGACCACCACAACCCGTTTTTGTCCGCTGCCAGTTCCGGTATTCATGCTGACTGCCAATGTCGTGTCGATTGCCGTCGCAATCACTTTACCATCCAGAGCAATGCTCAATGACGATGGCTGCGAGGCATTCGCTTTCACCACCAATTGCTGGTTGGCTTCTGTAAAAAAGTTCTCCTGCTCAGGACTCAGGAAGCGCACGAGCAGATCCGTCGGCTGGTACAAATCCACCAGAAAATCCTCCGTCTGGGCAGTACCGTCGGCATTCTTCACCAGCACCCCGATCCAGGTAATCTTTTGACTGGCAGGAATGGTATAGTACTGGTCGGGCGTAATGGTTATGGTCCATACGTTATCGGTCCCTTTTTTCAGCAGGCCTGGCGCAAATGGCTTGTCAAAACTGGTTTGTCCAGTTGGACTGAACTCCACTTTGCGTGTCGACACGTCCGACCCGCCCCACGCCCAGATATACAATCCGTCGGACTGATTGAGCAACGCATTTTTACGGTTATCCTTCGCCTGGCTAATGTCGAAAGTCAGGTTGACCGCACCATTAGCAGTAGGAAATGAAGGTGAAACTTTGATGGCCTGGCACAGACAAAATGTGCTGGCAACCACAAAGCATATTGTAAAGCAGAGGTTCCTTATCATTTGTTGATTTTAAAGCTAAGGATTGATATCCAGGACCATCGGCTGACCCGGTTCCAGTACGATCCGGTCTTGAACTGCTATGGATTTCTGTGAAACAATGTCTTTTGCAGAAAAATCCGGACTCAGTATTTCCCTGAACTTCGCTAATTCCAATGTGTAAGCCGACGTATTTTTGTTCAAAATGACCATTACCTTGTGGTTTTCATTATACCTGAAAAACACATACACGCCATTCTCGGGAGCAAACTGTTTGAGCTTTCCGGTATGTACCACCTCAGCGCCTTTTCTCCATTGGGCCAGGTTTTGCACCAATTTTTTTGCTTCCGTCACTTGCGCGCTCAGGCCCTTATCATTGAAAACATCCCTGCTATCTCCCTGCCAGCCACCCGGCATATCGCCCCTGATCTCTCCATGCGCATCGCTTTTCGGGTTCGACATCAGAATTTCCGTGCCGTAATAGATTTGTGGAATGCCTCTGGTTGTCATTAAGAAGGCGAGACCGAGTTTGAATTTGTTAAAATCTTCATGCACTTGCGTATAAAATCTGCTCATGTCGTGGTTATCCGCAAAAACCACCAGGTTAGCGGGATGCGCGTACACGAAGTCATTGGCCAATGTCTGATAAAGCGTCGTCCAGCCCTTATTCCATATCTTTTCGTCACCATTGAGGGCTTCTACCAGGGAATTGCCAACAGGGAAATCCATCAGGCTTTTCAGGTTCGAACGGTAACCATTTTGATTGACCTTCCCACGCTGCCAGTTTGCTACCAGGCTGGGATTTAGCGACCATTCTTCTCCTACGATATTAAAATCGGGATATTCGTCCATCACCGCTCCGCTCCACCGTGCACTGAAATCTTTGTCCGAATAAGGATAGGTATCCATTCTGATACCTTTCAAATCAGCGTTTTCTACCCACCAGATTGAATTCTGGATCAGGTACCGGGCAAGGAACGGATTGCGCTGGTTCAGGTCGGGCATGGTGGAAACAAACCAGCCATTACTTTGCAATGTGCGATCGTAATCCGAAGCATACGGATCGTGCAGGCTCTCCCGGCGGTGATTGGTGATCGTTAATGGCTTGTTCTGATAGTTGATCCAGTTGCTGTCGGGCAGGTCTTTCATCCACCAATGTTCCGATCCGCAATGGTTGAGTACCATGTCGGCGATCAGTTTGATGTTTCTTTTTTGGGCTTCTCCCGAGAGTTTCAGATAGTCCGCATTGCTGCCATACCTCACATCAGTTTGGTAAAAATCAGTGATCGCATACCCGTGGTAAGAATCTTTTGGCTGGGCATTTTCAAGCATTGGATTGATCCACAGTGCGGTCATGCCCAGGCTGGCTATATAGTCCAGATGATTGATCATGCCAGCAATGTCCCCGCCATGCCTGCCATTGATATTACTCCTGTTGAGCCCGTCGACCAGCGACTTGACCGAATCATTGGTAGGGTCACCATTGGCAAACCGGTCAGGAGTGATCATATAAATCACATCACTGGTATTAAAGCCCACCCTTTTTGCGGACTTCGCCTTTCGGTCCCTGAGTGTATACGGATGCGTTATCGACGGCTTTCCGGCACTTTCAAAAACGATCTGAAACTCGCCCGCTTTGGCTTGGGGAGCAATCGCCAGGTCAATGAAAAGATAATTGGGATTAACCGTTTGATGTACTTTTTCAATCTTAATGCCTTTGTAGGCAATGTTAGGTTTGTATGTAGAAATTCCATCTCCGTGTACCAGCAGTTGCAGATTCGGGTTTTTCATCCCAATCCACCAGCTCATTGGTTCCAGGTGTTTTATCCGGGTCTGTGCGGTGACCTCGGTTTGGACTGAAATTAAGAATAGCAGGAATATCAAGATCTTCTTCATCAGGGTCAGGATTATTGGGTGAGTAAGAAAAATGACGGACACTCCTTGCGTGCGCCCGTCCTGTTATATGTTGATGAATACTGGTTTCTATTTTAGTTTGGTAGCCTTATAAGTTGGGTTAGCATGGTCTTTGACATTTAATTCAAAATTCCAGGTACCCGCTTTTACGCCAAAGTTTTTACCACCGTCTTTCAATGCGCCACTGGCCGCAATAGGGTCCGGCTCGGCTGCTGCTGCTGAGCCAAGATTCGCGCCCCAGTCATCATTGAGCCTGAATTTGACCTGGCCATCTTTCAGGACAACATTGTTCAGGTACCACGTTTCCGCCCCGGGATCGTAGCTGAATTTCTGGTCTGGCTTATCGCCCCATCCGGTCGCTGTGGCGTCACCAACAATGCCCCAGAAAACGCCTTTTTCAATCTTGTAGGTCAGCGCTACTGGATTGAATGTGATCTTGTAGCTGCCTTTTGTGACTTTAATGTTATCGCCTCCGGCTTTCAGTACTCCATTAGCCCCGCCATAATTGACAGCCCAGTCGTTATTCTCACGGAATTTCATCTCGCCATCAATCAGGTTTACGTAAGCTACGAAAACATTAGGAACTTCCGTTTTGTAAAATGGCAGATCCGGTGAAGCGCCCCAGTCATTAGCAGCACTCCCAACCACTCCCCATTTCGAGGTAAGGTCCAGTTTGACTGAATAAGCTGTCGCTTTCAGAATGGCGGGAATGGAAGTCAGTACGGTGGCTGCACCAATGGACGAAGTTACTTTGATATCAATCTCACCAGCTGTACCGGGAGTCAACCCAAGGCCGATCAGTATGGCATTCAATTCAGAGGCCTTGAACACCTTCGTTTTTCCAGAACCTGCGGAAATGGTTGCAGCTTTGGAGAAATCAGCGCCTTTTTTATCAATCAGGATCGCATTACTGGCGGCAGCCTGATAACCAAAGTCAGTCTCCCAGGAAACAGTAAGCACATCGGCATCCGCTTTATCCTTATCCAGCATCAGTTCACTGGAAGACAATTTCACTACCGGCACCGCGCCAGCATTCAGAACAGCAATATCCTGCTCCTTCTCACATCCCAAAGCAACAATCATTGTTGCCAGGAAAAATATTTTAGTTAGTGTTTTCATAGTTTCGAAAAAATTGGGAGGAAGACTTTGGCAGTCGGCAATCGCCATTGGTCTGTATCAAAAACCTGAAAGCTGATTGCCGAAAAACGATTACCATCCTAATATCCCTGATTTTGTTTTAGTGTCGGATTTGCAACGAGGTCAGTAGCGGCGAGAGGGAACAAGGTCCGGAACGCTTCCACGTCTTTTCCAGCTTTCACCCCGCCTTTCCAGGCCCAGTTATATCCTGTGGTGAATTTCCCAAAACGGATCAAATCCGTCCGGCGGTGTCCTTCCCAGAATAACTCCCGACCTCTTTCGGCTAGTAAATTGTCCAGCGTAAGAGCAGTCAGTTTCGCAGCGCCCGCACGGGTACGCAATGCATTCACGAGCGTGAGCGCCAGCGCCCCGTCACCCGCTCCGCCGCGCACCACCGCCTCCGCATACATAAGGTGTGCGTCCGCCAGCCTGAAAAGTTGAAAATCCGTATCGGTATGGGTCAGGTTTTTACCCGGCTTACCGTCTTTTTTGACATTTTTCCATTTCGTCACTGCATAACCATCTGTGAATGTGGTAATGTTATCTATTTCCAGATTTTGCCCGCTGCTGTAAAACAAGGCTCGTTTATCAGCCTTATCTGAGAAAAGTGCGACCAGTTCTTTGGTAGTACGGAAACCGCCCCAGCCGCCATCCACCCCAAAATCGGTCGGGTTCATAGTACCGCCAATCGACGCGTGGATCAATGTCGTGGTACCTCCCCAGGTCTGAGTTTCATTTCCGTCAAAATTGATCGGGAAGATAATTTCCTTGGAAGTATCATTGTCTGCGAGGAAGTTATGCTGATAATCAGCTGATAACACAAAACCTGCGTCGATTACCTTTTTCGCATATACTGCTGCTTCCGAGTATTTCGCCTGACCCGTGTACACTTCTGCATTCAGGTATAATTTGGCCAGCGTCATCCACGCGGCGGCTTTATCAGCACGGCCGTATTCATTGGTCCGGGCATCGGGTAACTCATTTTCCAATGCTTTCAATTCGCTTTCCAGATAAGAAAATAACTCCGCACGGGTCGCCTGCTTAGGCAAAGCAGAGCCCACCTTATCCGCCTCGGTAACAAGGGGAATGCTCCCAAAAAGATCGATACCATGTGAGTACACCAGCGCCCGGATGAAACGCGCTTCGGCACGGAAATTCTTGATATCGTCGCTGTTTGATATACCCCTTGCACTAAGCTTTTCATCAGTTGTTTCCCGCAGGAATTCATTTGCAACCGTTGCCTGATATAGTATCCTGGAATAAAACGCAGAGCTCCATTGGTTCGAGGCAGTCCAGCTCATTTTGTGAAGATCCGGCAGCCCGGGGTCACCCCAGCCTACGATCGCCTCGTCGGTAGGGAATTCCTGCAAGTACCAATACACCCGCATATAACCCTGAGAACCACCATCATAATTTTTCAGATCGACATCATCGTCTTTTGGTTTGATGCCTGAAACGGCAAGGCCAGCATATAATTTGGCCAGTATCTGCTTGTAGCTGGCTGGATCCTGGTATACCAGTTCGGAGACTTCTCCTACATAAGGCTTGGTATCCAGGTCTTTGCAGGAACCCAGGGCTAGCAATGCAGCGCCGGTGTAAACCATTGATTTGAATATATTTTTCACGATTTTCTGATTTAGAAGTTTAAGTTCAGCCCCAACGAGTAAGTGCGCGGACGCGGATAGACCTGCTTGTCTATACCTGTCGCTATTTCAGGATCAAGGCCTTTGTATTTGCTAATGACAAACACATTCTGCGCTACCAAACTCAGCTGCGCCCGGATCTTTTTGTTTTTGAACAGATGATCCAGATTATAGCCAAAATTGATGTTGTCCATGCGCAGGAAAGAGGCGTTCTGAACATAGTAGTCAGATAGGATCGATTGGTCGGTCCTGGCTTTGAAGCCAGTCTCCAACACATTGGCGGACAGGTTGTTGATATAATTACCTGTACCCGTCAAATTCTGGTAAGTACCACGATTGGAATACACATTATTGTAAGCATAATTGCCCACATTCGAGCGCATTACAAAACCAATACTTGCCTTCTTGTAAGCGACCTGGGAGCTGAAACCCAGAAAATAATCAGGTGCGGCAGCCTGGTAGCGGTAGCGGTCCAGCTCGGTGATCACGCCGTCCCCATTCAGATCCTCAAAAGCACCTTCGACAGGTGTCCCGTTTTCGTTATAAACCTGTTTGTACACAAAGAATGCATTGGGCTCAAAACCAGTAGAATGCACCTGTCCGTAATTTCCGGTCCCGCCATCGATACTCTCTACCAAAACTCCTACATAAGTAGGGTTATTGACTTTGGTAAGGGCTGTGATCTTTCGTTTATTGTATGTAAAATTAGCGCTGACATCCCAGGTCAGAAATTCCGTCGATATCGGAGTGTAGTTCAAAACGACCTCCACGCCCTTGTTTTCAAGGCTTCCGACATTGGTAGTTACTTTATTACTGAAATTAGATCCAGCCGCAACGTCAATTTCATTGATCAGATCGGTCGTTTTTTTGAGGTAGAAATCAATGCTACCCGATATCCGTGCTTTGCTCAAACCAAAATCAAGGCCCAGGTTCGTAGATGCCGTCTGCTCCCATTTGATGTCCGGATCGTAAGCATTCGGGCGCAGCACGCTTACAAATGTGTTACCAAGCTGATATTTGATACCCTGGCCTGGTGTATAGGCATTCAGGTAAGGATAATCACCGGTTGAAAGGTCCTGCTGACCGGTGATCCCCCATCCTGCGCGCAATTTCAAGTCTGAGAAAACATCGTCCCTTGCAAATTCCTTATTGATTTTCCAGGCCAATGCCACCGACGGGAATGTTCCCCAGCGGTTCTGTTTTGCAAACCTGGAAGAGCCGTCGCGACGCACGGTTACGGTCGCCAGATATTTATCATTCAGCACATAATTGACGCGGCCAAAATAGGACAACAGCGCGTAATCCGTTTTGAAATAGGATTTAATGGCCGGAACATCGGGATTTCCGTAAGTAGTGCCGTTCTCATTTTCTCTTACAAATCCCTGATTTTCAACCCCAGCCATTACGTTAATGCTCTGAATGCCAACCTGTTTGACGTAGTTAAGATAAAACTGGTTGGTAAAGTTCTTGCGGGACTGGGTATAGTAGCCTGTCGAGCCGTTATTTGTGAATGAGCTGGCAGAAACCAGCGGGGACGAGAATTCATCACCATCCGTATCGGACTGGTCCACACCAATATTCCAGTTGGCCCGAAGGTCTGGCAGAAAATGAAACTTGTAGTCAAACTGCACATTGGCGATCACACGCTTCAGGACAGCCTCATTGCTTTTCAGTTCGAGTAAAGCCAGTGGGTTAGAGGGGGCTTGTGACTCGATATTTCCCTGTGGATTCAACCATTGGAAATAACCACCGAACTTTTCGTTTTCTGTATGAACGGGCTGTGTTGGATCATATCCGATCGCACTTCCGATAGCGCCTTCGTCCGCGAAATTGCTTTTGGTCGAAGATGCTTTTACATTGATATCGATCTTCAAATGATCTTTGAACAACATAGGCGTAAGACCCAGCGAGCCGGATGTACGCGACATATCGGAGGTTTTCAACACACCATTTTGCTTGGTATACTCCACTGAAACACGATAGGGAATGCTTTTCAAGGCACCTGTCAGGCTCAGGTTATTGCCAGTACTGTAAGCCGTCCGGTAGATCTGATCCTGCCAATCAGTGCTGGAAGTGCCCGGAAGTTGCTTCTGTGCATCGGTACCATAGGTTCCGATCGCCGTTTTGAACTCGTCCGAAGAGAGCACATTCACTTTTTTCGCGATGGTACTGGCAGAGAACAATGTTCCAAAATTGACCCGGAGCTTGTCTTTTTTATTTCCTTTTTTTGTCGTGATGATGATCACACCATTCGCAGCCCTCGAACCGTAAATCGCCGCTGCCGAAGCATCTTTGAGAACATTGAAAGACTCAATATCATTTGGATTGATAAAACTTAATGCATTTGCCGCACCCTTAATGTCGCTATTGTCCAGAGGAATGCCGTCGACCACAATCAGAGGGTCGTTATTGGCGCTCAACGAAGATCCGCCACGGATACGGATGCGACTGCCCGAGCCGGGAGCGCCACCATTGGAAGTGATCTGCACACCGGCAAGTTTGCCCGCGATCAGTTGATCGGGCGTCACCACATTACCTTTTACAAAATCAGCAGAACTGATGGAAGTGATCGCTCCGGTCAGGTCCTGCCGCTTCTGCGTTCCGTAACCCACCACTACCACTTCCTGTAATACTTTTGAATCCGAAGACAGCTTTACATCCAGATTGGTCTGGTTTCCTACCTGAACTTCCTTTGTCAGCATGCCCACGAAACTGAACACCAAAACCGATTCCTGAGAGACGCCATTCAGCGTAAATCGCCCGTCCATGCCGGTCTGCGTTCCATTACCCGTTCCTTTTACCAAAACCGTCACTCCCGGTATGAGGGAGCCGTCGACATCGTCCTTCACAGACCCGGCAATCTGGTTTTGCGCCAGGGCCAATTGTCCTGTGAGCATCAGCATCAGCAGCGCCCATGCCACCTTCGGTTTTGTCAAGCCGGAAGACAGGAATGTCTTACCGGGAAGCTTGTAGATTTCTAACATTACTTTGCGAACTTTTAGATTAAAATTTGGTCAGGTATCATCTTACTTCACACTTTTATTTAAAATGTTCTTGCAAAAGTACCAGTCCGAGACATCCAAGTCGCGCCACTTTATAAATCCAGACAGAATTTTTATGATTATGGAGAGTCGATACTAAGTGTTTGATTCATAAATATTTGGAGACAAAAAAAGGTGTCCACTTTATAATGTGGCACCTCATTTTTCTTAAAAACGTGAAGCAAGCGGAATACTAATCTTCCAATCTGGACTCAAAAAAGTACTCTCTCGGCGTGCTGCCTGTCATCTTCTTGAAGGCCCTGTTAAAAGCGGTTTTGGAATTGAAGCCTACCTCAAAAGCGATGGCCAGCATTGTGAAATGTTTGTTCCTCGGATCCTCGAAACGCTCTTTGAAATCCTCGATCCGGTATGAGTTCACGAAGTCAAAGAAGTTCTTTTCGTATGCTTCATTGATCACCTTGGAGAGCAAATGCGGCGAGATTTTGACCTTGGCAGCGAGCGTTCCCAAGGTCAGGCCGGGGTTATGATGTGGCTTGCTTTTTTGCATATAAGTACCAATCTTCTCTTTCCATTCCTGCAAATTCTGGTCGGAAATGTCGGGCGTTTTTTCGTTTCCGGGGATGGCCAGGCCATCGCTTGCAGCATTTACCACTTCCTCGACGCTGAAAAAAGGAGTGGTATGATCACTGGCAATCTTGAAAATTTCAGGCTGGTGAATGGCAAAATAGCCCAGAAAATAGGGAATTAAAGAAAAAACCAGCCAGATAAAATCCACACTCCTGCTGGTAATGTAGCTGGTGTCAAAAGGAAAGAAGTTACCCACCGCGGACAGCACCCCGGAAAAAAGCCAGAATACCAGGCAAACTGCCTGAATGATCAGTACGGTCGATAAATATTGCAGATTTTGTTCGTCGGAAGCGAGTGTGGTATACTGTCGCTTATAGGTAAAGATCATGTTCCTGCATTGAAACCAGTACCAGGTATTACTCCCCAATGCAATGATGCCGCTGATGATATAAAGCATTTGTAAATCGGGGGAATGGTTCACTATTTTGAGCTGCAACACTTTCTTTTCCGATAAGAAAAAAGGCATATATGCCAGCAGCTGGGCAAGCGGAAGCAGAAAATGCAGCCACCATTTGTCGGGCAATGTTGGTGTTTTGAAAAGGAGTTTTCGAATGTAAAAGAAAAATAGCGGCGCGTAAAGGAAAAGCGCAAAATCGGGTATAAGCAGCATCTTGGTGTAAGTCTGGGCTACATCCTTGTAATCGCTGACCACTCTGATACCCACCATCACCGCAATGAAAGCAATTGAAATCACGAGCCAAAGGTTCGCCTTTCTGTTGTAATCCTGAATGCTCGGAATCGCGACGATCAGCAGCAGACATTGGAAGGCGGAAAACAACAATAGCAGATCATAAAGCGAGAAAAAGTTGAATGTGCCCGAAAGATCTTCCCAACTGATGATCTCAACCGGTATGTTATCGATTTTATTGATCGTACTTCTGAACAGTACCCGATTGGGACGTGCTTTACCATTCTCTAGTCCTTCCACATTTTCCCAGTCCCCTCTTGTAAACTTGTACTCAAACCGTTCCAGATCCGAGACAACTGAAATTCTGAAAGTATTATCGATCTGCCGTTGCAACCGGTAACTTTCGTCGGCGGGATTCCAGTTGTTGAAATTCCCCGTGATGTATAGGATCGCGTCTTTTGGTGTGTTGGCAGGAAGTTTATTGACAACAAACCGGTAAGTCGGCTTTGCTTCCCAGCCTGAAATAGTGTCCCTGACGAGCTTGGGAGAAGCAGCCGCATTCTTGTTGTAGCTACGGTCTGCGCGGCTCGACCTGTCCGCATTACCTTCCACAAGGCCCCAGCTACCCTGGGTAAATTTATATTTGAATTGGGTTAATGTATCGGGTAAGTTGATAAAATAGGTACCGTTCTCCTGCCTCGTGAGCTCATAATTGAGTCCTCCCGGCTCCCAATGATTAAAATCGGCGGCCAGAAATATCCGTTTGTTTTCAGTAATGAACGGGGCAACATTTACCACTTCCAACCGGATTTGCGCAGCGGTGACACCGCATAAGCCCAGCAGGCAGTATAAGAAAATGCAAAATCTTTCATTCATCACTGCATTGGTCTATTTAATGCGTCGTTGGTCTATTCTCAATGGCGGTACGGTTATCCGACGCTTAGCTTTACAAACAAAAGTGACTCCGGTTTTTATAAATAACAACCATGAACGGAAAAAAAACAGGCGGTTGTCTGCTATTGCTTGTCATTGCCGTCGCCCTGAGTTGGGGGGGTTACGAATGCAAATATCATTACAGCAAATGGAGCGATTACCGCAACAGCCCTTGGGCATATAGCGATGATGCAGAGGCAAAACTACTCGTTGGTCGCTGGGAAGGGTCTTTTGTTGATCCTGATCAAGTGAAGAAAACCATCAGCCTTGAAGTATTGGCACCATTAACCGATGAAGAAAGGGGTGAAAAAGCTAGCAAACGCTGGAAAAAAGCCAGCTACTCCACTCGAAACAAAAACCGGTTTGACGGAATAGCGAGCGTGACCAGCAAGCTGGGAACTGAGCAGTACGAGATCAACGGTCACGTGGAAAAAGAAAATATGCAAAAACTCTCTTTCGGATTTCAGCCGGTTGACGAAAAGAAGAGGATTTTACCCAATTTCACACTTTTTGAGGCCAAAAATGGAACCTGGGATATGGACAAGCTTACTACCACGCTCAATTTTAGTTATCATTGGGCCGATGGGTCGAGCCATTGGAACAGTGCCGACCCCAGACATGCGAAGCAAGTGACCGTCAACCTCAAACGCGTTTCAGTCGACCGCTAACAAACAACCAGATTTCAATGCCGAATTGCGTGATCTGCCTTATTTACTGCGACCAGTCGGTGAGGCCAATGCTCTGCATTAGCTACTCATGTAACAGGACCGTAAATCAGTAACAATAAAGGAGCTGGACTGAGCCAGCTCCTTTATTGTTTAGTACTTATTCATAAATGGCGATTATCGCATTGACCCTTACGACAGATTATTTCAATGCTATCTGTTTATTAATACTTTCTGCTTGCTGACCGTCCCATTTTTGTGAATGATGGACAAAATATAGATACCAGCAGGCAGGTCCTTCACCTGAATTGTTTTAGCAATACTGGCACCAGACTTGTACACTTTTCTGCCTTGTACATTGTGCATTTCTATTGCCGACACCTGGTTCCAGTCTGAACTTTTAACATACAACTGATCAGAGACCGGGTTAGGATAGAATTCTGATTGCATTGGTATATTGAAGTTGACACTCACAATGCTACTGTAAGCATAGGTTTGATCAAAGTCAACCATTTTCAGACGGTAGAGGTTTTCTCCGGCTGACGGCTCTTTGTCGGTGAATGAATAAGCCAGGACGGTGGCGCTTTCACCATTCGATTTCTGACTTCCTATGCTCCGCCAGCTTTTGCCATCAACACTGTGTTCAATGTCAAATTTCTCGCTGTTGGTTTCCTCGCTGGTTCTCCATTTGAGCAAGATCGTATTTTCCTGTTTCGCAGCGCTAAAATCAATCAATGTCACCGGTAAAGAGCAGTCTTTGAAAACAGAAAGCGTTGTCGAACATCCTCCATTGGTAGCCGTAAGGATCGCAGTCTGATTGTTGGGGATACCAGTTACCTTGTTTCCATCTACTGTTCCTTTATCCGAGGTTACTACCGCGCCGGGTGATGCTGTGAAGATGACAGTATAGACCAGCAAATCGACTGAGCACTGGTATTCGTCACCACTCAGAACAATAGTAGGCTTTTCACTCACGGTAAGCAATGCTGCTGTTGAAGTACTGCCTGTGCAAGGATTTGAAACAATGCATTGATATTCAGACTGATCATCAGTTACAGGCACACTGGTCAGAGACAAGGTCGCTGAATTGGCAGTAGCATTATCAGCCAAAAGTATATTCGCAAATGAGCCGCCCGAAGGTTTTTTCTGCCATTGGTAAGTCACGCCGGTCGCACTTGTCGCAACTGTGAATGATGCATCCCCATTGACACAAATGCTTTGCGGGTCCGGGTTGTCGGTAAGAACGGGCGCTGGCGTGGGTGTTACAGTAACCGTAAAAGAGCAGGTAGGCGCTGTTCCTATTCCATTCGAGGCGGTTACCAATACAGTGGTTAAGCCTGATGGAAAATCAAAAGGAAACGTGATTGGATTTCCTGCGACCGTGTAGGCAATGGTAGGTGCAGGGCATCCGTCAGCGGTGGCTGCGAAGGTCTGTGAGGAAACACAGGTTCCCGGATCAGGGTTAACGACCACATTCCCTGGACAGAAAGTAATCACCGGGGTAGATGTTACCGCTGTAATCGTAGGGTTATTGCTACCGGCAGCACCGGGATCGTCTGTCAATACGGAAGTAAAATTCGAACCTGAAACTGTTCCCTGATTTGAAATTTCACAATCAGAGGTCGGAATGTTTGCATCAATGGTAACCTTGAATTTGATCATGACATTTTTGTTGGCCGGGATGCTAAATCCAGTTCCGGTACCATTTACGGTCACTGTTTCTCCTGATAAGGTCGATTGCTCCCTCGCAGGGCTGCTAGTATTTTCAGGCGCTTCCTGGATAGTTACCGGTACGCTTGCTGCTTGGGTAACCGGTGCTTTGGCCACTTCCTCATCGGCAGCTCCAATTCTGCCGCCAGCCAGCTCCTCTGCTGCCATCCGGGCGAGTGGTGACACGTTTGGAACAGCGCAGGTCTGGCCGAAAGTAAAAAATCCCTGGCCACTTTGAGAAGCTCTGTTGATAGGTGTGTTACCACCATTATTCCAGACGTCCTGTATGGTTCCACCCGACCCCTGCACCAAAATAGTAGTTTGATTGATCAGACCTGATCTGATCCTGGCTGCATTCAAGGTTGATGACGCCACGACTATATCATTATTGGTGACATTAGCGCACATGACAATCGAATTGGTCGGAGCGGTTCCGATCGCATTGACGTCTATTCCGTAGAGCGAGCCGGGGTTTACCTGATTAACATTATTGTTATTAATGGTAAAGTCACTTCTTGCACCGGCTGTCGACACACCCGAAATATTCATACCGGAAGCGTCAAACGAATTATTAATTGTGTTGTTCTCAATTTTCAAAACACCGCGTGCTGTGGTCCCTTCCGCGTAAAAACGGATACCGGATCCGCCTCCTGCAACTTTGGTTACGGTATTCCCGGTCACATTTCCTTCAAGGTACCCACTTGAAAAAGCAAAGAAGTTAAGACATGGACCATTATTGTAGTTCGATGTGTTATTGAGAACATTAAATTTGGCGGTCGCATTGCCCGAAGCTGCAATATCTATCCCGGTTCCTACTTCGCTGCCTACATTGATGGTACTGCCTTTGATATCTGCCTGGATAAATGAGGTATTGTTGGCATACACTTCTACACCGGAAGTTCGGCAGCTGAGGAATTGACAACCGTTCTGGATCTTTACATTCATAGTGGAAGTTCCACGTCCTTCTACCTGCACTCCCGGCCCATTGTCAGCATTCGAAAATGTCGAATTATCGATCGTAAGCAGTGTCATGTTAACGTTTTCATTGCTGAAATAAGCGGCCCGACCACCCGGATCATCGAAAGTACTATTGGTGATAGAGTTGGTTCCCGAGGTATTAATCGCGTAAATACATCCCTCTTCGCTCTGCCCCTGGCTACCCGACTTCCCGACCGATCCGTTGGTGAAATTGAAGTTGCTTACTGTTCTCAAATTGATCCCTTCCTGAACCACTGTTCCACTAATAATGATCCTGTCCAGGGATAAGCCGGCAACATTATTGGCATGTATGGCTGCGTTCGCATTACTATTGTCCAGAGCACTTGGTGTTGAACCTTCTGAGGTGTTGGCATTGGTCAGGTTCATGTTTTTAAGCGTTATCCCTGCCGCATTGATCAGTTCAACGCCTCTGCCGGTTATGCTCTGTATCGTTCCGCCTGATCCTAAGGTTGTTCCGGTACCTGTTACCTGAAAAGTTCCGGTGGTACCCGAAACGGCTATTCCTTTTGAAGCAGTAGTACTCGAAACAGAACTGAATGTGACATTCAGAGCAAGAGAGTTACCAGCGATGTCAATGGCTGGCACATTGGAAGATGATATTATTCCGCTTGATATTTTCAAAGCTCCTCCCGTACTGGCAATTTTAATAGGGCTGATTCCTGAGGAAACGGATGAAGATATTTCGGTAAAATCTGCTGCAAGAGTCAGATTCGAAAGGTTAAGAGCACTGCCCGCTCCCGTCAGGTCTACTTCTTTGATGGTAAGCGTTCCCGCAGTAGAACCCGCTATTTTCACCCCGGTTCCCGAAGCGCCGACACTTAGTCCGAGAATGGAATTGCCGGCACCTGTGTTGATCACATTGGCGCCGCCCGAACTGGTCAGTATAGGTTTTGTACCACCGGTGCTAGGGAGAAGATTGTTTCCGTTTGGAGCAGGCAGACCGGTAATGGTCAAAAGGGATTCGGTTGCTCCCTGGCCAATCAGTTTCTGCTGACTGAGCAATGTAACCGGCCCTGTGTAGCTACCCGTGTAAAGGAATATGGAATGACCTGTTTCTACATCGTTAATGGCCTGAAAAGCGGCAAGCGTTGCAAAAGGCTTAGCCAGCGTTCCATTTGCACCGGCAGGGCTGGCAGCGGAATTAACAAACCAGATCGCGCCAGCCGAGCTAATGGTAACTGTCGCGACGGAAGTAAGTCCCGAACCGTTTTGCAACGTATATGTGAATGTATCGTCGCCCACAAAGCCGGCCGCAGGCACGTAGGTAAAGGCTCCTGTGGTTAAATTCATGGTCACATTGCCCCCTTGTGTGGTAGCAATATTCGTTGGTCCAACAATGCTTAATACTGATCCGCTCGGACTGATGTCATTGGTTAATACGCCGCTGCCAGCTGGTATATCAAGCCCCACATTTCCAATCGTCGTATAGCTTTCTTCCACCGCAATGGGACTGACTTTTACGGAACCTGGTACTAATGTGGTATTAGCGTCGATCTGGTCGGTGAATACTACTCCTGTGGCAACAGTTCCGCCATTTGATATCGTAACAGTGTACTCGAGTTCGTCGCCGGCCGAAGCTCCCGGCAACCCGGTGTCATTCGTTAGCGCGGCAGTGTTGGTCGCAGAGATACCCGGGATCAGAAACCGATGGTTGGTTGGCTGGGTAGGTTTAAGCGGGGAAAAAGGTAATCTTTCTTTTTTCACGGCCAATGCTTGGGGATTCTTCGCGTTCTCGGCTAGCTTTTCTGTTTTTTGAAATTGGTCACCTGAAAAGTTGCTGATGAAGTGGGTCCCCGATGCTAGCAGGGCTATCCCTGCGAGAAATAGGTAAAAGTTTTTCATGAATATTTAATTAAGGCTGAGTTGAGCTAGTAACATTGTTGTTATTTCA
>NZ_JBDSFX010000084.1:0-25309 GCF_039919315.1 Dyadobacter sp.
GATAGCCATAAATATTTATAGTGTGTTTATAATTAGATTAAGCAATATCCAAAAATTCCTAAAAAAATCAACAAACTCTCGCAAAACCAAATCCCGAAAATCCCTAAATCCTATAAATTCAGATCCATCCGACCAAAAAGTGTAATCTGACCTGCCTGCATTGTTATTCCAGTTCAGCACCTGGCTACCACGACATGATAGATTTGGCCAGCCTGAAAAGTTTTCTTACCTACGCTTTTGATCACGGTTTTAACAACATTTCGATCTCGGGAGGGGAGCCATTTTTATATAAAGACCTTGAAGAGCTACTAAAATTTTCAAGATCGCTGGGTTACCAGAACACGCTGGCTTCCAATGGCATGCTTTTACGGTCGGAGCGGGCAAAAAGGATACTGGATTTTGTCGACCTAATCGCCATTAGCGTCGACGGTCCGCAACAGCTTCATGATAAAATAAGAAACCAGGCCGGTGCCTATGATAAAATGTGCCAGGGCCTGCAAGTGCTGAAAGACATGGACAAGCCGTTTGGAATCATCCATACGCTCACTCCGGAAAGCTGGACCTCGTTGATCTGGTTGGGTGAATTTGCCTTTTCAAATGGGGCCAAATTACTTCAACTACATCCATTGGAAATGTATGGCCGCGCACTGGATACTTTGGCAAGTGAGGCTATCGATGATGATCTCGCGCACAAAATGTTCATCCTGGGGCACTACCTGGTTAGCAAATATGACGGCCAGATGGTCGTTCAACTGGACATGATCCACCGCGATTATTTGCTGGCACATCCGCAAATCGTGAGCGGATTCGAACGGGGTTGCGGACATAATCGCAAACTGGCTGACTTGCTTGATACGATCATTATAGAGGAGTCAGGAACAATTACGCCGGTTTCCTACGGCTTTAACCCTAATTATGCCATCGGAAACATTTCCAGTTTTACCACGTCTGTCTTTGAAGATTTTGAGAACCAACGGATTCCTGAAATCAAGGATATTTTCACAAACACATTAACCAAAATAGCTCAGAACGATACGCGGGATATTGTCAATTGGAATGAACTTTTGATTGCCGAAAGCTATCGCCCAAATTCGGTGAGCGTTGGAATGGTTATCTGATCAGAGAGGTTGCCTCGTTTTCAAATGAGGCAACCTCTTTATATTATACTTACCAGCCCATATAGTATTCTTTGCTCAACCAAGTGGGGCGCGTCAGGTGAAAATGGTCTTCCAACATCTTTTCCGCTTCGCAAAACGCACCTTCCACCCACCCCTGCTGATCTGAATATGCTTCGCCGCAGATGTGGATCCGCTCCTTCGCGTCGGGTTGGCGCATATAGGGCATCACGTCTTTGACAGACACCCCCGCTTTCCAGGCATGGTAACCCGCACCAAACGGGTCGTCGGTCCAATCCCTGAAATAGGTAACATACGGCTCTGGGATTGCTACCAATTTGCCGTGCAGCTCCCGGAGTTGGTTCATGATTTCGTCCACCATCAGCTGCGTTGCCTGAACATCGTTCAAGGCTTTCAATTCCGTCAGTGACGCCGATTTGGCTGCGCTAACCTTAAACAGAACCTTGTCCTCAGACAGCGCTTTCCAGAAAGTTTCAGTTTCCATATCTCCGTAGCTGCCCAGCAACATGGAGTTGTCGGTCACCGGGTCGGTGCCGAAGTAGTAGCACTGCCGCATCGGAAGATCGGTAATAGAGTGGCCGGAATCAATACCCAGTTGCTTCCACCAGGGGTGCTGAAAACCCATCAGTATTTTAAAAGCAGGCTCCATGATCGTGGACTGGATATTTCTGTCAAGCTCCGTATTTTCATTTACATTGAAAAAGAAATTATCCTGATCCAAAAGTTGCAGCGACTTACGCGGCATAGCCAGAATGATAGCATTGGCATACACCTGCCAGGTCTTATTGCTTTTCAGGTTTAGGAATGTCAGTTCATATTGGTGCGTTTTCTGATTGACATGATCCTTTGTGAATGTAATTAGCTTATTTTCAGACCATATACGAGCATCTTTGTTGGCCATATACTGGTTAGCAAGCGCATAGGCAATGCTGTCATAACCTTCCTTGATCGTTTTGTAAACCACGTCCGCTGAAAAGTCCCCTACCATGTACGGAAAGGCCTCTGCTGCATTCCAGTTGATGGTATTGGAATAATAACCACCGGCATTCGCTACAAATGCATACCCTTCCTGTGACACCTGGTCTTTGATCAAATTCCAGAAACCCAAATCATTTACTTTCCGGCCATCATAGGGCGAACCCTTGAAGTTATACGTTAGCTTCGGTTTGATATCATCCCAGTCCTTGCTGGTCAGCATAAACGCGAAGTCGTATTCGGACGGGCCTTTTGTTATTTGCTTCGCGTATTTTTTTGCAACATAAGGATCGGCCATCAATACCTCGTAAATTATCTTGTTGAACAGCTGATCGGAACTGAACCCAAGATCATCATCATTCAGGTAATAACGGGTCTCCACCTTTTCGCCGTACCGCTGCGCAATATTCCACGCATCTTGTTTGAAATGCTGCTTGCGAAGGTAAAAGAGTAATTCCGCAGGATTGCCCATCGGAAAATCTACCGGCGTCATGTGATCGGTAAGAACAGGTGTACGTTTGGCGAGGTCTTTTTCCGTGAGTGGATAACCTTCTATTAATGTTGTCACAATTTCCTGAGAGGTCAGGTAACGCATTCCGCCCAGTTCACCCCAGAAGTCCATTCCGGGCAGTACCACCGATTCCAGTCTTCCTCCCAGCCTGTCATTCAGATCGAATATCTGGACCTGATCGGCCGTATATTTTTTAGTTTCCGTAAGCCGGTAAGCACTATATAATCCGGAAGTTCCGGCACCGATAATGGCCACTTCGATTTTCATTCCCGGAGCGCTGCCGTTGTTGAGTGGTGTATTCTTGTTCATAATGTGGAGGTTGGTTTAAATGGCTTTGAAGTAGTTATAGCCCAGTTTGAATGGCGTGATATCGAATGTGGAATGTCCGTCCAGCGCGAGCTCTGTCAAGATCTGCCCCAAGAACGGTGTGAACTTTGCAGCCCACCCAGTGGCATACACGACGATATTTTTATTGTTGGGTACATAAGGAGGCGCAAAATCGATCAGCAGCTCTTTGTTGGCGATCTTGCTGAGGGCCACCAGGCAAGTAGAGGTAAAATACGGCACCGGATCCAGTCCCGTCATGTGATTTTTAATCCATTCCGAGGTATAGGCAAGTTCTTGCTTGTTGGGTATCGACGTTCTTTCGGACGGATCTTCCAGTGGATTGATCACAAAATCCGGTGCCACCCTGATGTACTCCGGATGATCCCATACGACTCCCGGAAAACCATAAAACTCATTTCCATTCTGACCAATTGCATTTTGAAAAACAAACCAGGTGGGGTATTGAATCGACGGATCGGTCTTTTTGAAATAAGCAGAAGACATATTCCAGTAGGTTGCCTCAATTCTGAATTTCAGCAAATTGATCACACTATCGACATAAGGACCGGGCGTAATCACCAGTTTTTCAGAAATATACGTCCCTTTGGGCGTGATTACCTCAAACAATTTACCATCCTGCTTAATTGCTGTAACGGGAGACTCGTCCTGCAAAGTGACATGAGGGCTCCGCTGGCCAGCCTCATACAAAGTTTGGATCGTCGCCCTGAAATCAATGCTCGCACCGTCCGGCTGAAAGAGGCCGGTGTAGTTATCAGGCAGGTTTTTGAAATGATACTGCGTCTCAATTTCCTTTGAAGTCAGCGAGGTATACGGAACATTTGCAGCTTTGAGCGCCTTTTCGGCTTCGCCAATATTCCCCTCAGTTGAATGTACCGTCGGATCACCAAACCAAAGCGTACCAACCTTGTCGAGGAGCGTTTTGGAAGTATGGCTTTGCAATTCATCCCAAAAAGGCTGTGCGTCCACGGCCATTTTGACCATATACTCCTCGGGATATGGGATCCGGTACTGCCTTGAAACACCTGCTGAACTTCCCAGCTGATTCTTGAACTGAAACTGCTCCAATACCAATGTCTTGGTTTTTCTTTTGCTTAAATGGTAAGCGGTGGCAAGTCCCATAGCGCCACCGCCGATGACGATCACATCAAAGTGACGGTCTGTTTCCTTTGTCATAATTACCTGTGTTGATTGTGAAGGTGAAAACCATACCGGTATGCAATCGGTTATTGTTTGATCATCGTGTTGATGTTAACATGGGGCCATTGGATCAGCTTGGACGGATCGTGGAACTGGGGTATGAATTCGAGAATGGTTGTTTGAGAATATTGCAATTGCAGGAAGGTGCCGCCAGTGTTTGGGTTTTGAACGGTTTCAATCCAGTAAATAGCCTCAAAACTGGTGGTATTGGCATTTTGAGTTACAAAAGGAATATTTGTGATCCCACCCTTATTCGCAGTGCTGACAGACAGGTTGGTAGATGAAATAATGGTCTGATTAGCAATGGCATCCAGCAAGGTAGCATTCGGATTGGTTTTATTGAAACCCGGCTGGGGCGTCAGGTACGGGTCGGTGTAACCCAAAGGTTTTTGCCCCGGACCCGTAATCGGCAAGGTGCTGATCGACTGAATGGGCGGTGGCCCCTGGGTAACAGATGAGCCGCCTAGCGCCAGCAGTGAATCCCCGTGCGGCACAGAGGCCTGCCTGGCAATGCTGAATTCGTCCGGACAATCCTGCAAGAGTAACCAGGTACCGTTTTCAGCATGAAGTAAGCTGCCATCTACATTGCTGTGAATGTGCAGTGTATACAGTAATGTCGGTACTTGCTGAACAATCGTCGTACCTCTGTTGGGCGTGGGTGTACTCAATGGTGTAATGGTGAGTATTTCAGTGTAAGGCTGCACCAGCAATATAAATCCGCCTTTCTGATTCGGAACCGCGACCAGGTTCCAGCCTTTGTTGCCTACCCAGGTTCCGATAAGGTCCGTCAGTGGCCCAAACATGGAGGTTGTTTCGTTAACCTGACCTCCTAACCTGGTGGTCTGGGTTGCATTACTTGTAACTTTGAGCATTGATTTTAAATTTTACAGTGGTAGATATTATGACTTTAATTACATTTTTTAAAAATATAATGTGACTGATTGCAAACTTATACGACAAAGTGATTATAAAACTATTACTACTTTCAAACTTATTTAACGGTAAACCAGTACGGCAAAGCTGGTTACGTTCTTGACTGCCTGAGCTGCGCGGATCACAAAAAAACCGGTACAGGAAGCACCGGGTTTCGTTCACCAATCGTATTTTAGTAATCTATTTTAGCTTAACTCTCTAGTTTCTACTATAAAGCTGCGAAATACTTTTTCAGGTCCATTCACTAAGATTCCTTTCCAACGTGGAGCAAATCGCTAAATACCAGCAATATCGTCATCAATCCAATGACGAAAATACTGAGCACTAACGGGAAAACACTAGCGACCATGAGGTGACTAATGACAGATCCCAAAGAGGCCCCAATGAAAAAGAAAGAGGTACCGTAAATTGCGGAAGCCATACCGGCCGAATCACCCATCGGTTCCAATGCCAGAGCGCTGCTATTGGGTTCTACCGCCAGATTGATCGCCATTAATAGCGCTACCGCGCCGAAGAATAATGCAATATCAGGTGGATCACCAGCCGTGAATGTACAAATCAGTAAGAAACCTGCTACCACCGTGTACAGAATGAGCAGCCACCTGATCGTCCGTCGAGCCCCGTAGCGGGAAGAAAGGTGAGAATTGAGCAACGAAAACAGCGACATCAACATACCGATACCAGCGAAAATCCAGGCAAACAATTCGGGTCGGCCATATATTTCCCCTACAATGTGCTCTGAACTGGCAACGTAGGAGCTTAATGCAGTGAAAAGAAGGGTCGTAACGCCTGTGTACCTGAGAAATTCCCGATTACTCAACACTTTCCGAACAGACTGGCTAATGCTTTTCCAGTTCAGCGGAATACGCTGCTCGACGGGCAGGGATTCTTCGAGTCTCAATGACCACAAAAAAACAATGACCGCAAACAGAGGTGGTGTCAGGAACAGCATCTGCCAGGTTGAAACCGCCAGGATAGCCAGCCCCAAAAACGGAGCTAAGACCGGAGTAAAGAGGAAGATCGTAAAGATCAGTGACATGGTTCGGGCCATCCGATCTCCGACAAATCGATCGCGGACACCTGCGATGGTGGTCATAAAAACTGCTGACGCGCCCATTCCTGCCAGAAAACGGGCTGCCAGCATCAGTTCCAGATCCGGGGCAACGGCCGCGGCAACTCCTCCGATAATGTAGAGCGGGAATCCTATCCGAAGAATTGATAGCCGGCCGAAACGGTCGGAGAGCGCGCCAAAAACGATCTGCGCGATTTGCCCCATGAAAAAGAACGATATGATCTGAGCGGTGGCTGTGGATTCGGGACTAAGCCCAAAATGTTGCCTGATTTCACCAAATGCCGGAAGCATAATGTCAATTCCCAAAGCCGTCAGTGTCATACTGCATGCTGATAATGCTATAAACTCACCTGGTTTCATTTTCATAAAATACCCTTACTTTTTCATAACGATGCTTATAAATATGCTACATCAAAAGTATGGTCTTAATTTGAAGCCAAGAGGGTGTAAAATAGACATAGTACCGGGCTGATCGGGACAAAAAACGCTGTTGGCGCACAAACACCATTACCATGCTGCTAACTGCGCCTGTGAAATATCAGTTGGATGCCTTCATCGCCCATTCTTCACAGTCAGGCTCTTTTCCAATGCGCCTTTGCTGAATTCCTTTATTTTCTGGACTCTCGACAGATCCGTATTCTCTATTTGAATGTCCTGACTTCGCTCGCCATTGACGGAGATCAACACATCGCTTTTATCGTTAAATTGGATGCCGTCCAAACTGATTTTGCTGCTGTTTTCAATAAAAATAACAGGTTTGGTATGCTTGGTGATCAGTTGCACATTCTTGAACCGGATCTGGTCAGTATCTGTGAGCTCGATGCCTGTTTCTGAGGATAATACCATGTTTTCCATCACAATATTGCGGACCGGCATCTCCGGAAGTCCCCTCAAAAAAACACCTTTCGTAGCTCCATTACAAACAATGTTTTCAAAATGCATATCTCGAAAAACAGGGGTACCTTCGCTCACCACCGGACGCATATCCCGTTCGCCGTCAGTCGCAAACTTGACAAAGTAATACAGGTCAAAGAATATCGCTTCCTGCGCGATATCCTTCATATAAATGTCTTTTGCGAAAATCTTTTCCACTACGCCTCCCCTGCCACGAACTGACTTAAACCGCAGTCCTTTGTCAGTACCCATGAAGGTGCAGTTCTGTACGAAAATATTCCGCGCCCCGCCACTCATTTCACTGCCGACCACAAATCCACCGTGACCATTATAGACCGTATTGTTCCTAATCACACCGTTTTCGGTCGGTATGCCCCGTCTTCTGCCCTCCTCATCTTTGCCGGACTTGATGCAGATCGCGTCGTCGCCCACGTCCAGCGTACAGCCTTCGATCAGAAAATTTTTACAGGATTCTATGTCCATTCCATCACCATTATGCGCG
Source organism: Dyadobacter sp. (assembly GCF_039919315.1). Lineage (GTDB taxonomy): Bacteria > Bacteroidota > Bacteroidia > Cytophagales > Spirosomataceae > Dyadobacter. Next base: position 7,569 of record NZ_JBDSFX010000084.1, read on the forward strand.
TATTCCGGGTTTTTCACACGTACATTCCGAAGGGTGAGATCCTGGCACATCAGCGGGTGAATGCACCAGGCAGCCGAGTTTTGAAAGGTCACGCCTTCCAAAAGTACTTTTTTGCAATTGTTAAAAACAATGAGATTAGGCCTGAGAAAATCCTTCATATCCTCAAAATCCTTCGGTGTTTTCCCGGCGGTCAGCAGCATACTTCTGTTCTCAACGCTGGCTTTTTTAAACTGATCGCTGGGATACCAGGTTTTGCCGTCGTCCTTCAACACACCACCCGAAGCTACTTTTTCCTTCCATTGACTCTCCGTTAACTGGCTTTTGTGAACTGCCCGCCACACATCTCCATTACCATCCACAATACCTTTTCCCGTGATCGCTACATTTTCAAGATCAATACCCGATATGGGTGACTGATTACGCGCAGCGCTTTTGCCTTCGTAAAACCCTTCGGTAATGGCATACTGACACTTGTCCGTCGTAAAAAGCAAAGTCGCAGCTTCATTCAGGTACAAATTCACATTGCTTTTCATGACAATAGGGCCGGTGATCCACAAGCCTGATGGCACCAGTACCACACCGCCTCCCTTCTTACTGCACGCATCGATCGCCTGATTAATCGCCTGCGTGTTCAATGTATGCCCGTCCGGTTTTGCACCAAAAGTGGTAATGCGGATGGTATCGGCTTTAAATACCGGTTGCTGAATCTTGGGAAGGTTGGTCCAGCTGTAATCAGCAGTCGTTTGGGCTTCCGCGCTGAAAAAACCAGCAGTGGCCAGCGCAATGGCAGTAATTCGTGTCTTGAAAGTCATAATGTTGTCAAAAAAATAATTGTACTGTCAGCATGCTGGATAACTATGTTAGGCGTAGTCTCTGACTACGCCTAACTTGTCATTTTGATGACGATACTAACAAAACCCGTCTCTAACTTAAATCATCTCATTGATAACCAGCATTTTGTCTGAATTCTGCTTTGTTAACGACAGCATCTAACTGCGTCTGCGGGATTGGTCGTAAAACGTGGTGTTCCTGAACATTGATTGCATTGTCGGGATTGTATTTTTTGATACGTTCTACCAGTTTTCCGGTACGTTTCAAATCAAACCAGCGCAGCTGCTCGCCTGCCAGTTCGCGGGCGCGCTCGTCCAGGATGAAATCCAGTGTTACATCGGCAGGTTTGACCAGCATAGAAGCCGTCTTGCCTGGCTTAGCCGCTCTGGTCCGGAGTACATTCATATATTCAGCAGCTTTCGGCAAGTTAGCCAATTGCATCGAAGCCTCCGCAGCGATCAGGTACACCTCTGCCAGCCGGATCACAAACACATCCCTGGCGCTTTGCGCCTCATTCAGGCTTGCCCGCGTCGGGTCCATGAACTTGGAAAGTGTCGGGTAACGCAGGTTGTCCTTCACGGTGCCATCGGCCTGGTAAATTTTACTGCGGTCGGCAGTTTGGTATTTTTTGGTTTTTTCAGCTGCGTCAGGAATCTCCTTTCTGGTGCAGAACACAGCCGTGTCCCCCACGCTCATACCCGCCGGCAGTGAAGAAGGAATGGTGTTCGCATACCAGGCTTCCGTGAAACTGCCTTCATACCGCGCATCGTCGTCGGAATAAAGGTCCAGCAGAAAGCGGGAAGGCATATACCGGTTGAACGGGCGCCCATTCGTTAAGTCCCGGACCATTCCCGGCCGGTCGTCGTATTTCATCAAAAACAACAAATGTGCATTGTTACTGCCCCGGCCGTGACCATAAGGGTTGAATGTAGTATTGGCCAGGTCATTCAATGCCAAGTTCGTCGCATAGTCGACCGTGTAGATCACTTCTTTGGATTTCAGATTGCTCATTTTCCACAGATCGGCAAAATTGGCTTCCAGCTTATATCCGGCACTTCCATTCAAAACCGCCTCTGCCATTTCCAGCGCTTCTTTATTCATGCCGCGGGTCAGGTACATTCTGGCCAGAAACGCCTGGGCCGCTCCTTTCGTCGCACGACCATATTGCGGCTGCTTCACGGGAAGATTGGCTACCGCAACTTTGAGATCCTCAAAAATCAGGTTGTAAAATGTCTCAACAGGTGTTTTATTGGCGGTAGTAACAATACCGCTCGTTTCCGTCGTTGTAAAATGGACGCCACCCCAGGTTTCCACAATGTGCCAGTAGTAGAACGCCCGCAGAAATCTCAATTCCCCTTCCCGCACCGGAAGCAACGCTTCCGAAAGGCCAGCCTCTCCGATCCGGTTGATACCGCCATTGCACAAATTGATAGCGGCGTAAAATTCCCTCCATTCATTGGTGAGCGCAGCATTGCTGCCCTGCAAATTGAGGTATTGGGTCAGATCGCGGTATACTTCGCCAGCACCGCTCGTCCAGATATCTGTACCTGTTTCGGCGATATTGTAGCCTTCCTCTTTGCCATACCACCAGCGCTGGTAGGAGTACGCTGCACTGACGAGTGTTTCAAAACCTTCCGGCGTTGTGAATACGGTTTCCGAGGTCAGACCGGAAGGGTTATACTCTTCCAGGACATTTTCGCAGGAAAATAATGTGAGCAGGAACATGCTAAGTAACCCGCCTCTTATCAATATTGATTTCATAGATTTTCTTTTTTTGGGTTACAAATTCACATTAAGTCCAAATACGAAGAGCTTAGTCATCGGGAAATTCTCGGAACCTCCACGCTCGGGATCATAGTCCAGCTTCGTGAATGTGGCCAGGTTCTTCGCCGTCGCATATACTCTTACCCCACGGATTACTTTCCAGTTCAGCTTGCCCACGGGCACATTGTAGGCGAGCGTAATGTTACGGATACGTGCGTACGAACCACTGCGGTAACCCAGTGTAGACAAATATTTCAACCCTGCATTCTTGTTAGGTCTCGGATAATCATTGGTTGGGTTTTCAGGCGTCCAGTAGTCTAATCCTGCGGTGCTGTTTCCAACGCCTTGCTGGTCAAAACGAGCATAGCGATCTGAATTGAGCATCGATCCAACTCTGGCGTATAGCAGGAAGTTCAGGTCAAAACCTTTGAATTTGATCGTATTATCAAAGCCTCCGCTCCATTTCGGACGCGGACTACCCAGGATCACCCGGTCATTGACTGCATCGATCTTCCCATCTCCATTCTGATCTTTCACTCTGATTTCGCCCGGAAGCTGCGTGGGTGAAAGCGCACGGGCCGCCTCAGCCTCGGAAGTTTGCCAGATGCCCAGTTTTTCATAATCGTAATAAACACTGATCGGATTGCCGATAAACCAGCCATTACCAATGTCATTGCCTTCGGTAACCAGTTCGGTAATTTCTTCCTTGTTTTTCGTAAATGTCAGGTTGGAACTCCACGTCAGGTTTTCTGTGCGCACGTTGGTACTGCTCAATGTGACTTCAATACCTCTGTTGCGGGTTTTTCCAATGTTCTGCTTCACCGTAGTCACACCTGTTGTCGGTGGAAGGCCGCGGTCGAGCAGCAGATCGGAAGTTCTGGTGTCATAGTAATCGATCGCAGTATTGATCCGGCCATTGAAAAGACCAAAATCCAGTCCCAGATTCTGTGTCGCTGAAAGCTCCCAGCCCAGCTCGGTATTTCCTACATTCCTCGAAAAGGTATACGCCGGGTAAGCCACTTCGTCAAATCCAAAAGCAATGCGGGTCAATGTCGTTTGCGTTGCGTAAGGCCCGGAAGGATCATTTCCTGCGATACCATAGCTGGCACGCAGTTTCAGATCGCTCAATACCTTCACATTCTTCATAAAACCCTCATCGATAAGCCGCCACGCGAATGCTGCTGACGGGAAGAATGTCCATTTGTTTCCTACTGCGAGCTTGGATGAACCGTCTTTTCGTGCAGTCAATGTGAACAGGTAGCGTTCTTTAAAACCATAATTCAACCTTCCTGCAAAGGACACCAGGTTGTTTTGAGAATAAGAGGAATTGATCTTGATCTCTTCGGTAGCGCTACCCAGTGAATAAAACAACTGCGAAGGAATCAGCTGATTGACCCCCGATGCGGATGCATTGTCCGAAGTAGTGGCGAGTGAGCTGGCAATACCTGTGAATGTAAAATTGTGCAGGCCAAGCGTTTTCTGGTAGGTAACCACATTCTCCCAGTTGATCGTCCGGCCATTGGAACTATTATAAGTAGCCAGCGACTTTCCTGTTAGCGATCTGTCGATGGATTTCGGCGACGAATAGGCTCCATTTCTGCTGGAAGACAGGTTTACCCCTAATGTGCTCCTAAGCGTCAGACCTTTCAAAGGCGTGATTTCCACGTAACCATTGGTCAGGATGCGGGTAGTGAGCACATTGTTTTTAAACACATTGGGCTGCTCGTCCGAAAGCGGATTTGCAGTTTGCCCGTCCAGCATAAAATAATTGAAATTTCCCTTATCGTCGTAAAGCGACCCCAACGGACTGATTTTGTTCGCCTGGTTCAGCGGGTCACGGCGAACGCTCTGGTTATAGTATGTCAGCTGGCTCTGCAACCCGATTTTCATCCAGTCCGTCAGTGTGTAGTCGACGTTAAGCCTGGCAGTGTAGCGCTTCAATTCATCTAATTTCAATACGCCTTTTTCATTGAAATAATCAACAGAAACATAAGACTTCAACTTATCCGAACCCGCACGAAACCCCACCTGATAGTCCTGTTGAAATCCCGGGTGGAGCAATGCATCCTGATAATCGACCCATGTGCCTTTTTGCAAAGCTTCGTATTCGGCCACATTGGTAAAAATAGCAGGATCATCAGCCGGGCTGTTCCAAACTCCCGCTGCTCGCCATGCTTCTCTTTTAAAATCACGGAAGCCATTGATATCCATCGCTTTGGGATACATGGTTACCTGAGAAACACCAGCATAAGAGTTGAAAGAAATATCCGGCTTGCCCGATTTCCCTTTTTTAGTAGTAATCAAAATCACGCCGTTTGCCCCTCTGGAACCGTATATTGCAATGGAAGAAGCATCTTTCAAAACTTCCATGGATTCAATGTCATTGGAATTAATATCAGCCAGATCGCCGTACTGAACGCCGTCGACAATGATCAGCGGAGCGTTGTTTCCGCCGATAGAGCGGTTACCGCGAATGGTAATGTTCACGCCCGCACCCGCCTGGCCGCTGCTACGCGTAATGTCCGCACCAGCAATCTTTCCCTGCACCGCATCCAGGACGTTCGCAGAGGGTACTTCTTTCAATTGCTCGCTTTTGAGTTGTACCACCGAACCAGTCAAATCACGTTTGCGGACCGCGCCATAACCGATCACGATCACTTCGTCCAGTGCGCCCACGTCCGGTTTCAGCGATACATTCATGGTTGATTGAGCGCCTACCGGAATATCCTGACTTTGGTATCCTACAAATGAAAAAGTCAGTACGTGGTCGTTTCCGTCCGGTACGCTCAGACTGAACTTTCCCTGCCCGTCCGTGGATGTTCCGCGGTTAGTACCTTTCAAAATGACGCTCACACCGGGCAGTATCGCATTTTTTTCATCCGTTAGTACCCCTGTTACCGTCCGGTCAACTACCGTTTTGGTGGGGTTAACCATGCCCGACTCCTGCTTTTCCAGCTTTTCGAGGACTATTTGCCCTCCTATCAGTCGGTAAGTCAGGTTCAAGGGTGAAAGCAGATCTTCCAGCACGTCCCCCAGGCGCTTTTTAGTTACGTCCAGAGAAACCGTACGCGTCACATCGATCCGCTCGGAGCTGTAAACGATTCTTGCTTTGGTCTGTTTTTCAATGCTGTTGAGCACTGTTTCGAACCTTTGATTCTGGAATTTTAAGGTAACCGGCCTGGACATTACATCCTGCTGGCGGTTGTTGCCTGCAAATGAAAGTGTCGCGCAACAAACCAGCACGACGAGCATGATCATCCGCATTATCTGCGCATGATCATGACGTATGTACCCGCACGCGTTAAAAAGTAAAGGTTCTGTTTTTTTCATACCTTTAAATGTTTTATTGAATGGACATTTGATAAAATTGAGATTTCGGGAAGGCAGATTCGCTGTCAGCCTCCCGGTATTCGATGACGCTGGCCCATGTTCGCTGCATGGCCAGCGTTTTTAGTGGCGGCTGTGTCTACATATCTGGATGGATCGGTTTAGCATTGATGGATGATCTGGTTTTTGCCTCTCGGCAACCCGCTCCCGAGATCCGGATGGTGGTTCCGGTAGTTTTATAACGGGCATTCAGGGCTGCGCAAATGATATCAAGTTGGATAAAAAGCGGCTGCCCGCTCAGGTCCGCCGTTAATGGGCAGTTCAGCATCTGTTGGTTATCTGTCTGAATTTCAACTCCCCACGCAGCAGTCATATTTTCAACCACCTTGGAAAGCGGCGCATTTTGGAATTGAAATGGCACACTTTCATTTACCAGTCTTGGGCGGTCCGCCAGTCCGACCGTAAATGTTTCCAATGTGGCATCGAATGTGGCGCTATGGTTGGGTGTCAGTCGTACCGGCTTCACAGGCTTTCTGGAATTTTCTATGGCACGGTATACCGATACTAGCCCAGTCACCACTTCCACTTTGGTTTGGTGTTTATTTGGCTCATTCTGAACGTAGAAACTGGTACCTAATACCCTGGTCACCATTTTTCCTGAATGTACGTAGAAAGGTTTTTGCGGATTTTTCCGGATCTCAAAAAAACCCTTTCCTTTCAGTTCAACAATGCGTTGGCTGTTGTCAAAATGTTCAGGATAACGTAGGGAGCTGCGCGGCTCAAGTTCTACCGTACTGCTGTCTTCGAGCGTGATGAGTATGTTAGTCACACCTTCATTGTTCTTTTCTACCCAGGCATATTCGCTGTGCGTCCCGGTATGAAAGATTTTCCCGAAACGGTCTCCGAGAACAACCCATCCCACGAGCAACAGCGAAGCGGCAATACCAATCCATTGGATGAAGATGTTTCTTAACGGGATCGATGGCCGGCTTTCTGCGAAGTCATTGGGAGCAGCTTCCTGCATCCGCGACCAAATCCTGTCTTCCGCGCTCGTCAGTTCCGGCTCGCTAGTATCTTGGGTAGCATTGGTTTCGAGCAGGGCAAACCAGTATTCCACCAGTTGCTTTTCCTGATCGGAGCATCTGCCTTCTTGGTACTTCTCCAGTAACGCTGCGAATTTCTCCCGGCTCATTGCCTGCGATTGCTAAGTTGTATGTTTGTTAGGTAGTCAACAAAGCAGGACTCAGCCGCAAAATTTTTTACTTATTATTTGATAAATCCTATAAAAATGTGATATAATGTAAAACATTCTTTCTTTTATCACATTAAAATAACAATAGCCGGCTCATTCATTCTCACCATTGCACCTGGGCCAGTGTACTCATAGCCGAAAACAGTACCATCAGGCACACAATCTTCGCTAAAAGTAGTTTAACTGGATTTGCTTTGAGATCAAGTTTGCCTGTAAACGGCAGTTTATAAGTAGTCTTTAAAATAGGACCGCAGCGCCTTTACGACCAGCGCCAGGTGATGTTCCACCGTTCTTTGCGGCATTTTGATTTGAAATGATATTTCTTTGGTTGACTTATATTCCAGCTTATGAAGCCGGAATATCAACTGCGCCCTTTCAGGAAACTGGCGTAACCTTTCTTCAATGTTGAGCATCAGTTCCTCCACATTCAGCTGCTCATCGGCACTGCAAAAAGCGTCTGGAATGCCTGCATGCGCATAATTGACATACTTTTCATGCACCATGGCCGACTTGATGTGGTTGATGCAGGCATATTTCACGGAAGAGATCAGGTATGCTTCCAGGTTATCGATCCGCAGCAAATTTCTGCGTTCCCAAAGTTTGAGAAATACATCCTGGACCATTCCCTCCACAACGTCGTGATCATCCACTTTACTGAGTCCCATGACCAGCATCTTTTTGCAGTACCGCTGATAAATCTCCCTGAACGCATGATTATCGTCTCCCAGGAGCGCGATAACCAGCTTTTCGTCAGACGTAGATTGATAATTCATGCAGGTAAAATGCGTAAGAAAATGACCGTTGACCGAGCCTCAGCGTAAGACATTTATCACTTTTCCAAGAAAGCTTAAAACATCGATTACAGGCCCGAACTTAATTTGAAGCCATTTCCACTGGTGAGCAATGCAATTGGAGATTTTTTTTACGCAGACGTTGCCGGGAACGTTGCCACCATGTGTTCCCTAACAGAAAAAACATACTTTCTCCGTACAAAATGAAATCCGCCCACCTGAGCAGCCGGACTAGAAGTTGAAATATTACAAGATTAGTTTGTGCTAAAACACATTACGTTTTGCTGGTACCATTCACCGCTTCGATCCTGACCTTGGCAACGTCTTCGGGATGGGGCATAAAAATGACGTGGCTAAGTTTTTTCATCTTGTTTGAAATTGAAATTTTAATATTTGAATTAGTAACACAAAGGTGGAGCAAAACTCAGGTGTGGGACATGCGGGGACTTCCAGCAACCCGCCGGTTTTAAGGCGGCGGCCACCGCTTTTAAAGCAATGTCTGCCTTCTGTATAGTCTCTCCTCAGAAGCTTTTCTGGTGTATTAGTTTTGATTCGTCAAAGGGAAACAGACAAACGAAAATTACTTCCTTTTCAAAAATCATTTATCAAAACAATCTCTATTAAAGACATGAAAACTTTACTCAAATTTGTAGCAGTTGTAGCATTCTCTGGTGTATTTGGTTTAACCTCATGCAGTAAAAAAAGTGATGACATCGAACCAAATCCAACTGAAACCAAAACACCGGATACTAAGATGCCGGATGCAAATACAACAGGTTTCTATGCAAAAATAGACGGCAAGGAATACCGCCCTGATCTGGTTTATTCCCTCGTAGCAATGCCAGCTAATGATGGCTACTACGGTATTTATGGCCTCGACAGCAAAACCGGTGATGTGGTAGTGATCGGGTTGCCGTATGCAGCTTTGGTAGGAACCCACGCATTGACCTATACCAACTATGGATCCATTTCGCTTGGAGACGGCTCCAATTCATTTTCTACACGAAATGAACCTGGCGTAGGAACTGTTACTATTACCGCCATGACTAAAACCAATGTGGAAGGCACATTCACTTTCACGGCGTATAGCGATAAAGGTGTGAAACGCACGATTACCGAAGGCAAGTTCAACGTTCCTTTCAAATAAGATATATTAGCCAAATTCATGCCACGGCCAGCTTTTTATGAGCTGGCCATTTTTTTGTGACTAGGCCGAAAGCGCTTCTTTATTGTACCTCGACCGGTATTCCAATGGAGATACGCCTGTGATTCTTTTAAAAACTTCCCTGAACGCCTTGTCATCCGAATATCCTACTTCATTCATTACCTCAAAAATACTTTTCCGGCCTTTTTCCAATGTACTCTTTGCCGCTTCCACTTTGACGCGTTGTAGATATTCCACCGGCGTATTACCGGTCGCTTTGATAAAACGCCTGTCGAAATTCCGTCTGCTGATCGCCAGTTCTGAGGCCAGCTCCTCAAAGGAAATTTTCCCGCTCAGGTTCTCTTCAATGTAGGTTTGTGCTTTATTCACCAGCTCATCGCCATGCCCTTTTTGGGTCTTAAAAATGTGAAAAGGTGACTGTGAGCTCCTTTCAATATCGATCTGAAAAATTTTGGAGCACAGGATTGCGGTCTGTCTGTCAAAATAGTGCTCCACCAGGAAAAGCATCAGATTCAAAAATGAGTACCCGCCACCATTGGTATAGATGCCCTTTTCGGCGGTGATCAATTTATCTATGGTAAGATTAACCTTTGGAAAAAGTCGTTTAAAATCGGTTGACATATTCCAGTGCGTGGAACAGCTCTTTCCATCCAGCAAGCCGGTAGCAGCCAATAAAAATGCACCGGAACACATACTCGCGATTTCAGCGCCCCCTTTGTATTGCTCCGTCATCCAGCTTATGAGCGGTGCATTCTCTTTCAAGACATCCTGGTCATAGGAAATCGAAGGTATGATCACCAGATCGGTCTTTTTGATGTCTTTAATGTTGATTGGAAAGATCGAAAAAAAGCCGGCATCCAATTTCAATTCTGTCACAAAACCCGCTATCCGCACTTCCATCAAGGATTCGTTCCCCTTCATTCGCCAAAAATCATTGGCATGGGTCAGAATCTCAAATGTACCCGTTATGCTGCTTAGGTTTACTTCGCCTTTTGGTACTACGATCGTCACTTGTTTCATTGTCAGATTTTTTTGGATAAATATAGTTGGATATTTTGTCCAAATCAACCTCACATAATGTCTATTTCACACCCTCCTACTGCCACATTAAGACCGTAGTTTTGACAAAAATAAAACATCAATCATAGCCATTCACATGAAACTTACAAGCCATGCACAAGTACTAAAATACGGACTATTAGCAGGTATATTTGCGTTATACTCCGTCTCCACTTTTTCTCAAAAACAACTAAAAAAACCAAAAATGACAGCACCAGATTTCTCGACTACCATATTGGTAGACCAAACTCCGCAAGAAGCATTCAAGGCCGTCACCCATCCCCGTGGATGGTGGTCTGAAGAAATTGAAGGTGGTACAGACAAGCTCAATGATGAGTTCAATTATCATCATGAAGAACATCACAGGGCCAAAATGCGGCTAATAGAAGTGATTCCTGATAAAAAGGTTGTCTGGCTGGTATTGGAAAACTACTTCAAATTCACGAAAGACAAAACGGAATGGACAGGGACAAAGATCGTGTTTGAAATTTCCAAAAAGGATGATAAAACGCAAGTCCGTTTCACCCACGCTGGTCTGGTTCCCGAGTATGAATGTTTCGAGGTATGTTCCAATGCGTGGACGCATTACATACAAGACAGTCTCTACGGCTTTATCACGACAGGAAAAGGCAAGCCAAACGGAAAAGGTAAACCAAGTACCGAACATGAAAAAACGCTGACATCCGGAAATTAACATCCATCACGACTAAACCAAAACGTCCGTATGAACGATTATCAAAAAACCATCACAATAAACAAACCCGTTAGCGAAGTATACGATGCGATTACACGCCACATTTCAGAATGGTGGAGTGAGGACGTGACCGGGGCCGCGGCACATGCAGGCGACAGGTTTGACATCGCATTTGGCGGAACACGCAAAACAATGGATATCCTGGAAACCATTCCCGACAAGCGGGTCGTTTGGGAATGTGTTAAAGCTTACATCGATATGCCTTCATTGCAAAACAAGGCGGAGTGGGTCGGTACCAGGCTGATCTGGACATTGAGTCCGGCTGAAAGCGGTACAACATTGTCTTTCCTGCACGAAGGTCTGAATCAAAGTTTCGAATGCTTCGATGTGTGCGAGGCGGGTTGGGATGTTTCACTGATCAGTTTGCAGGCATTTCTGGCCACGGGAAAAGGCACAATGCCGTTCTCAAAAGCTACCAGCGAGCAAGATTGACATTAGCTACATTGGCATGATTTGATGTAAAAGATGGTCGGCACAGGCAATCAGGTGGTATTATATTTCTTTATATTTATAATATTCTGTTACTTGGGCCGACCATTTTCGCTTTATCCATCATGACAACTTCCAGGAGAGAATTTATCAGCTCGACTTCGGCCCTCATCGCCGGCGCCGGGCTTTCGTCTGTTATACCGTCCTCGTTATCAGCTTACCCCCATCGCTTTTCAGCTGCGGATACCATTCGCGTAGCTGCTATTGGCATCAACGGAATGGGCTGGGCGGACCTGAATGCTGTCCTGAAAAATCCGGGCGTTGAATGTGTGGCATTGTGTGATGTGGACAAGAATGTACTCGATAAGCGCGCTGCTGAACTTTTGGCAAAAGGCATTAAAGTAAAAATTGATGGAGATTACCGTAAACTCCTGGAAGATAAAGACATAGATGCAGTCGTCATCGGCACGCCCGATCACTGGCATTGCCTGATGATGGCAGAGGCCTGCGAGGCTGGGAAGGATGTGTATGTTGAAAAGCCGATCGGGAATTCTATCGCCGAATGCAGGAGTATGGTCGCGGCACAGGAGCGTTACAAGCGTGTGGTGCAGGTGGGGCAATGGCAGCGAAGTCAGAAACATTTCCGTGATGCGATCGAATTTGTACATTCCGGCAAGCTGGGCAAGATCGGTTTGGTAAAGGTTTGGGGATATTTCAATTATGGTACGCCACTCGCCAGCCTCCCCGACAGTGCTGCCCCGGCTGGTGTCGACTATAATATGTGGCTGGGCCCTGCGCCGAAAAGGCCTTTTAATGCAAACCGTTTTCATGGCAACTTCCGCTGGTACTGGGATTATGCAGGTGGTATCATGACAGACTGGGGAGTTCATTTGCTGGATTACGCCTTGCTGGGAATGAAAGCCGGTGCCCCCAAAAGTGTCATGGCCTCCGGCAGTAAAGCTTTTAATTTTGGAGTGGATGCGCCGGATACGATGACGACTGTTTACGAATTTGGTGATTTTAACATTCAGTGGGAACACGTAATCGGTTACGGCGCAGGCATTTACAACCGGGAGCATGGTATTGCGTTTCTGGGCAGTAACGGTACACTTATCGTTGACAGGAAAGGCTGGGAAGTGGTACCGCAAGCCAAAAAAATGGAAGCTGTTACTTTACAGCAATCATCGGACAATGGTCTGGACCTGCACGCCAAAAATTTCATTGAGGTAATCCGGTCACGGAAACTCGAAGACCTGCACGCGCCGATACAGATCGGGTCCAATGTTGCAATTCTATCCCAAATGGGAAACATCGCTTACCGGACTGGCAATAAAGTCAATTGGAATGAAGAAAAAGGAAAATTTGACGATGCTGCCGCTAATAAATTGATTGAAAAAGAGTATCATAATGGCTACAAAATGCCGGGTTGAAACCGGTTACTCCGATCTGATCGATTTCACAGGATTCGCCAATGCTGCCTTTACACTTTGAAAACTGATGGTGAGCAGCGCACTAAAAATAGCGACTGAGCCACCCAGCGGAAATATCCACCATTCGATACTGACTTTGTATGCAAAATCCTTTAACCAATGGTCCATTAAAAACCATGCAACGGGCGACGCGATCAGAATAGCGATGATGACCAGCTTGATAAAGTCTTTTGAAAGCAATGTGGTGATGTTCAAAACTGTGGCGCCCAGTACCTTTCTGATCCCGATTTCTTTTGTACGCTGTTCGGTCGTAAACGATGCCAATCCTAACAGTCCCAGGCATGAAATGACAATGGCGACACCGGCAAAAAAGTTGAATAACTGCCCGGTTTGCTGCTCGGACCGATACAGCTGATCATAATTTGAGTCCAGAAATGCATATTCAAATGGATACTGAGGTATATACTGCTTCCAGAGTTTTTCTGTTGCCGCCAAAGCGGCCGGTGCCAGTTCACCCGTGGTGTGCACATTGATGATGTTATTCGAATTCGGGTTACTGTACATAATGAGCGGCCAAACCGATTCACGGATCGTGGTAGTATTGAAATCCTTGACAACGCCAATGATGATACCTTCGGTACTTTCTCTTTTGAAACGCTTACCAACTGGATCCTTAATTCCAGTTTCTTTTATAGCCGTTTCGTTTAAAATGAAGTGGGTAGAGTCCGCTTTCGTCCCGCTAAAATTACGACCGGCGACAAGTTTCATCTTGAAATTCGGGATAAAATCCTGATCCACACTCATCTGCGCCATCACCACGACGCGGTCTTTCTCCTTGCCATCCCAGTCACTGGACGCGGTTCCCGTCAGTACATTGACGGGCGATTCTGTGGATGTGCTTACACCAAGAATACTCGATTCGCTCATCAGCGCTTGTTTGAATTGAGGCGTAAACTGTCGTCCATTGAATGCAAATACGTGTTTTCGGTTATATCCCGGATCGCGCTCCCGAATAAAACGCAGCTGGCTACCAATGATAAAAGTGCCCACGATCAGCATTGTAGCGAGGGAAAATTGGGTTACTACCAATAATTTCCGCAAGCCCGCTCCACTTACCTGACTGGAATATCCCTTTAATGCCATGATCGGATTGAACCTTGACACCAGTAATGCAGGATATATCCCTGCCAAAAGAAAACAGAACAGCAAAGCCCCGGCCAGCACCTGCCACACCTGCGGGTCGCCCAGCGAAAAGTGTCCTGACTTGCCGGTAATACTGGAATAAAATGGTATCAGAAGTTGCAAAAGACTGATGGCCAGCACCAGTGATAAACCCAATGTCAATGCCGATTCGATGAGCAGCTGTCTGGCCAATTGCCAGGCCCCCGCCCCTACGACCTTCCGTATCCCTACCTCCTTGCATCTTCTGGTGGCGCGTGCAGTGGTGAGGTTCACGTAGTTGATACAGCCAATACTTAGCAAAAGCAGTGCTACCGATCCCAATATCTGTACCTGCTTCACCATTGATTCGTTTCCTTCCACCGGGTAAAGGTGAATGTCCGTCAGGGATTGAAGACGGTAGTCAGAAGTGTTTTCACGTTTTTTAAGCACCGTTGCCTGAATAAATGTCAGTTTCTTCCCAACTCTTTCCGGATCGACATTCGGGTTCAGTTTGACGTAAGTTTCAAAACCATAATCATCCCAATTTTCGTCGATCAGCTTCCGGCCACCTTTTGCCGGATCGGTATTCCTCAGCACATCCATGTTCACATACATATTGTACCTGAGTGACGAATTGTCGGGAGCATTTTCGAGTATGGCGCTCACAATGAAAGACATGTCGTTTTCTATGTTGGTGATCACTTTACCGACCGCATCAGCAGTTCCAAAGAATTTCATAGCTAGTTTTTCAGTGATCACCAATGAATTGGGCGCAGAAAAAAGCGCTTTTTCATTGCCATACATTACTTTAAAGCCGCTGAATATTTCGAGAAAATTATCATCTGCGTAAGCAAGGTTGTCACCTTCGTTAAACGTTTTTCCATTAGCCCGGAACGTTCCCGATGGATAGTAACCAATTCGGGTGGCGCTTTCTACTTCCGGCACCTGTTTCCTTATAACCGCCGCGACCGGCCCCGGCGTTGAAGTGAAGGTGTTCTCGTCCGTTCCTTTCCCAAAATGCGCGTTGATTTGGTAAATCCGGTCCGAGTCTGCGTGGAAGCGATCGAAGGTCAGCTCATCTTTCACCCACCAGAAAAGCAGCAGGCTCACGGCCAATACCACCGCCAAACCACCAATATTGAGTGCAGAATACCAACCGCCTGAACGCAAATTGCGGAATGCAATTTTGAAATAGTTACGAATCATGTTCCGAAAAGATTAAGAGCTTTGAAACCATTACTTCATCGACATCCGTATCGTTGCATTTCAATGGTCATTTTAACATATAAGCAAATGTTATCTTCCTCTATTCCAGCTATCAGAAAATATTTTACCGCTCTATTTTAGTAAAAATGTACTGGTAGAAAATAGTCCCCTACTTACATATTTGTTAGTATCTCACAATTGCATGTATTGCCTGTAATTTCAAATGCTACCCGTTTCTTTTGCAGTACGATTTCAGATCCATTTTTTCGGTTTGAGATCGTCAGCAAAAAAGGCATAGTATCATCAATTAGCAGGAAAAATCATGGATTTGTATTTGAAAGGAAAAACCGCAGTCGTAACCGGAGCAAGCCAGGGAATTGGCAGGGCTATCGTGAAAGAATTGGCGCTGGAAGGTGTAAAAGTGCTTGCCACCGCCAGAAATGAGGATTTGTTAAACAGCCTAAAAGATGAGGTCGCTGCGGCGGGCGGCGTGGTACCGGCTACTTTCGTTCAGGATTTTGTTGCCACCGACGCACCGCAGAACATTGCTGCGGCAGCGCTTGCCGAGCTTGGGCAAGTGGATATTCTCATCAACAATGCTGGCCGGAGTTCCCCGGTAGATGTGGTCGGGCCGGAGGAGCCTTGGATGGAGTCCATGACACTGGACTTTGATCGGCCCCGACAACTCACGCAGCAGCTTTTGCCTCATTTTATCGGGCGCAAACAAGGCGCCATCCTGAACCTTGCCAGTACTTACGAGCTGCGCACGGTCAATGTTTCGTCGGTTGCCAAATCGGCTATCGTCATGTGGTCCAAACAGCTTTCGGGACAACTGGGGCAGTATGGTATTACGGTAAACTGTCTGCAACCAGGCTTGATTGACACGGCAAACATCCGTCGGTTCTTTTCCGCAGACGAGCGTAAAGAATATGCTGGCAACGAAATTCCTTTGGGCGATTTCGGTCAGCCACAGGATATGGCCAACATGGCAGTTTTCCTGGTATCGCCTCGTGCGAGATACATTACCGGTACTGTGGCGGTAGTCGATGGCGGATTACGCCAATATGCTTTCTAACAGAACATTACGTGTAAATATATCGCTCTCGTCGCATTAAACTACACCAAATCCTCGACTACTTCTCCATAAATCTTCTTGTGGTCGTCGCCCCATTGTTCCATCGCGTGCCAGACCGGGCTGAGTATTCGGGCTGATTCTGTCAGTTCGTATTCAACCCGGACCGGCACCTCGGCATAGGCGAGCCGCTTGACCAGATGGTTTTTTTCAAGCTCCTTCAATACCAGTGTCAGCATTCGCTCACTGATATTAGGCAGTTCGTCGCGAAGTTCGCTGAACCTGCGTTTCCGGATCTCCAACTTGTACAGGATCAGCATTTTCCACCGTCCGCCAAGCATATCGAGGGCGTATACCATTCCACAAAAGTCATTGAGTGCCTGCCGGTTGAGGCTATTGGTAGATGTTTCTTTTCGTTTGGACATACTTTTTTGTTCGTTGCCAACAATGGGATGAGTCTCTCAGATTTTATGTAAGCAGAACTAATTTTATGCATTCATAATTCACAAAAAGACGATTTATAATGAAAGTATTGCTGGTATATGCACATCCCGAGCCGCTCAGTTTTAATGCCGCCATGTTCTCGAAAGCCCAGCAAACACTGCTGGCGGCAGGGCACGAATTACAGTTTTCCGATCTTTACAAAATGGATTTCCGCGCGGTTTCCGATCGTGAAAATTTTACCAAACTTCAAAATCCAGCATTCTTCAAACAACAACTGGAAGAGTTGCATGCCACTGAACACGGCTATTTTTCAGCCGACATTGCCGCCGAGCAAGAAAAATTGGAATGGTGCGACCTGATGATCTGGCAATTCCCGCTCTGGTGGTTTGGCGTACCGGGCATTCTCAAAGGCTGGGTTGACCGTGTTTTTGCTATGGGGAGGACTTACGGACAGGGCAGGTTGTACGAAAATGGTGTGTTCAAAGGAAAAAAGGCGCTTTTGTCTCTCACTACGGGCGGATATGAAAGCGACTACCTGGAAGATGGTTTCCAGGGTGATCTGGCAGGTATCCTGAGACCGGTTCATCGTGGCATACTCGAATTTACCGGCTTTACGGTTCTTGAACCACAAACAGTTTATGGCCCGGCCAGAATGAAACCCGAAGAACGAGACACTGAACTGGAACGCTGGCAGAAAAGGCTGCTTCACATTGAAACCGAGGAAGGAATTATAGTCGGGCGGTACTGATAAACCACATTTAATGTGTCCAAGAAGATTTTTTGTTACTTTTGTATCCTTCAATCAAAAAAGCACTTTCTATGTGAGAGGTAATTTCTTTCAGAAAAAATAACAGGGCCTGACCAGAAGGCTTCTGTAACTATTCACTTTTAAAGAAAGAAATTATGCTTTTTCTTCAAGATGCGTCTTACACGCATCCTAATAGAGATTTGTTATTTACTGACATCAATCTCGCTATCAATCGACACGATAAAATTGCACTGATAGGTAATAATGGTTCGGGTAAATCAACCCTTTTACAGATACTGGCAGGTATC
>NZ_JBDSFX010000085.1:0-68105 GCF_039919315.1 Dyadobacter sp.
GGCACGGTCGTATGAAGAAACCGGCGAGCTCTACACCCAGGTAGCCGTGGATCCGGAGGAAGACTATTCGCTCCTGAGCGGAAGACTGCAGGTACTCAATGATTCTGTCAGGATCGTGATAGGTACCTACGGATACCGAAACATGCAGAGCACCAATAACGCCGCGTCCCAAGGCCTGTATATCAGCAAATTTATAGATAAAGAACTTGTTTTTACGAGCTATCACAGCTTCACTGATTTCAAGAATTTCTTCAATTTCATGAATGAACGGCAGCAGGAAAAAATCGAAAAACGCATTCGGAAGAAGAAAGAAAGCGGCGATGATCTGAAACTGAACTACCGTTTGCTAGTCCATGACATTGTCCCGAAAAACAATAATTTCCTGTTGGTAGCAGAGGTTTTTTATCCTGAATACCGGTACCAGAACCCCAATATGATGGGCGGGCTCGGTTATGGCAGCATGATCGGCTATCCGTTTGGAATGGGACTCTATAATCCCTATCTCTGGAACCCAATGTATGGCGGCCGGGGCTATAACCAGCAAATTTTCGACGGCTTTACCTATACCCACGCCGTTATCGCGGATGTGGACCAGAACGGAAAACTGCTTTGGGACAACAGCATCAGCTTTGATAATGTGAAGAGTATGGACCTACGCGAAAAAATCAAAGTGCAGACATTTTCAAATGGCAATTCCAAACTTGTTTACAGCCATAACGGTGCGATCCGAAGTAAGATCATCAAAGGCAACCAGGTAGTCGACAGCGACCGCGTGATCCCGAACGAAACGAATGTCGAAGGAGACAAAGTACGAAAAACCAGCACCGACGACATTGACTACTGGTATGGAAACTTTTACCTGGCCTGGGGCGAACAACGCATCACCAACGCAGCCGGCGACCCGCAGACGAGGGGGCGACGGAATGTGTTTTATTTGAATAAGATTACTTACTAGCTATTGGCCAACGCCCCAAAATGATCCTACTTACCCCCGAACAACATACTGATTACCAATTGATCGATACTGGTGGCTTTGAAAAGCTGGAACGTTTTGGTCCGTATATACTTTCCCGCCCTGAGCCTCAGGCGATCTGGGACAAATCACTTTCTGAGCAAGAATGGGAAAAGCAGTCTAATGCTGTTTTTAAGAGAGATAAAAATTCCCAGGAAAAAGGACAATGGGTCTCCAAACCCGGAATGCCTGACAAATGGACTTTTCAGTACCGTACCAATTCGCTGCATTTAAGGAGCAAACTGGCTCTTTCCTCATTCAAGCACGTAGGCGTATTTCCTGAGCAGGCGACCAACTGGGACTATATTTCGAAAAAACTAAAACAGATTCCGGAAAGCAAGCCTTCTGTGCTGAATCTTTTTGCCTACACCGGCATTGCGTCGCTAGCGGCCAAAGCGTCCGGCGCGGATGTTACGCACGTGGATTCAGTGAAACAGGTGATCAGCTGGTCGAGAGAAAATATGGAACTGAGCGGATTGGATAACATTCGCTGGGTGGTAGAGGATGCATTGAAATTTGTCCAGCGGGAAGTTCGTCGGGGAAATCAGTACAATGGCATTATCCTCGATCCACCTGCCTATGGTCGCGGACCTGACGGTGAAAAATGGTTACTGGAAGAAAGTCTGAACGAGATTTTGAAGCTATGCGCTTTATTATTGAAAAAGGAGAATTTCTTCTTCATCATTAACCTGTACTCACTCGGATTTTCGGCCTTGATCGTAGAAAACCTGATCAAGGCGCATTTTGGAACACAGATCAACCATGAATTTGGAGAATTATATATTCCTGATTCATTTGGTAAAAACCTCCCGCTCGGCGTTTTTTCCCGATTTTCTGATCAAAGTATTTAAAATACATGAAGAATGCTCAATTTTGTATTGTCATGAGCGGCATTTAATTTTTGTTTTTGCTCATTCACATTACATGAGGTCAGGTTACATTCATTACATATCATTATTACTACTTTTCGCTTTCGCGGGATGCATTCAGTCCTGTCAGAGCGACGCCAGAAATGCTACGCGCATTCCCCCGGTTATCAAAAAATCAAGGACGGAATGGCAAAATGACGCATTGCTTTCACTGACGGACCTGATCAACCGCGGCGTTGATTCCGATGTCAACTATTTCAAAAGGGCACGTATTTACTTCGACCGTGAACAATACTCCGAGGCGCTCGACGACATCAATGAATCGATTTACGAACAGGATAATGTGAGCGAATACTTTTTGCTGCGTGGTAAGATCAACCGTGAGCTCGGTAAAATCGACAACGCCCTGGAAGACGCGCAAAGGGCCGAGGTACTACAACAAAGCAGTCCTGAACTTTACATTTTACTTGCTGACATTCTGCAAGCAAAAAACCGGTTCGGAGAAGCAGCTGGCTATTTGAACCAGGCTATGAAAATGGCTCCTTATGACGGATCTGCTTATTATGTCAAGGGAATGCTGCAGGCCAGGCAAGGCGATTCGCTGGCTAGTTTGTCGAGTTTCAATTATGCTATTAATGTGAATCCGAGATTGCTTCGCGCCTACGAACAAAGCATTATCATATTAAGAAAGCTGAACAATGTAGATCAGGCGTTGGTGGTCAACGAAAAAGCGATCAGCCGATTTCCGAATGAGGCCAATTTGTACTTCGAAAGAGGAGAAATTTTTAACCTGCTTGCTAAACCAGACACTGCCCTGATCAATTACCAGAAAGCTGCATCTTTGAAAAGCAATTATGAAGAAGCATTGATGCAGGTTGCTGCACTTGGTATTCACCTTAAAGAATTCTATAAGGCATTCCCGGCGTTGGAGCAGTTATTAAAACTAAAACCCAAGTCGAAAGAGATCAATAATATGCTGGGTTTTAGTTATGAAAAAACCGGTGATTATGCCAGGGCAAGGGAGTATTATACGACGGCTTTAACAATAAGTCCCGGTGATCAGGACGCGCGATATGGGCTGTACAGGATCCGGCTCCGTGAAAACGAGGGTACCTATTCTAATTTTTATCCCGAGGAAACTGCTGGTTCCACTTACAAGTTACTGGATACATCGAGGGTGAAAATAAATGTGATAAAGCCACGCGGTACGACAAATATCCGCGTAGATTCATCACGAAAAGCTAAAATTGAATAGATTTGCAATCTGCGGCCCTCCGCAGAAGATTTGAACCATAGTCACAAGAATAAATTTTTGAATGAAAGACGAGTCTCAAGTAAAAATTACCCTGCCCGATGGTAGTGAACGTTATTATCCGAAAGGAGTAACTGCACTCGATATCGCACTCAGTATCAGTGAAGGGCTTGCACGTAATGTGATAGCCGCCAAAGTGAATAGTGAAATTTGGGATCCTACGCGCGAGATCACACAGGACTCTCTGGTGAAATTACTGACGTGGAATGACGAAGACGGTAAATCAACATTCTGGCACTCTTCTGCCCACTTATTGGCGGAAGCATTGGAAGCGCTTTATCCGGGTGTAAAATTCGGTACGGGGCCTTCTATTGAAAAGGGTTTTTACTATGACGTCGACTTGGGCGATAAAACATTGTCCCAGGATGATTTTCCGAAGATAGAGGCTAAAATGCTTGAATTGGCGCGTCAGAAAAATGAATATATCCGCAAACCGATCAGCAAAGCCGACGCTCTGGAATTGTTTACAACCAAAGGCGACGAATACAAGCTGGAACTCATCGATGGACTGGAAGATGGCTCCATTACCTTGTACCAACAAGGTGGCTTTACCGACTTATGCCGTGGGCCGCATATCCCCAATACCAGTTTTATCAAAGCCGTGAAGCTGACCAACATTGGCGGCGCATACTGGCGTAATAAGCAGGAAAACAAGATGCTTACCCGCATTTACGGGATTACCTTTCCGAAGCAAAAAGAGCTGGAAGAGTACGTGACGTTGATGGAAGAAGCGAAAAAACGGGATCACCGTCGTTTGGGCAAGGAACTTGAATTGTTTGCTTTTTCTGAAAAAGTTGGTCAGGGTCTGCCATTATGGTTGCCTAAAGGTGCGATGCTTCGCGAAAGACTTCAGGCGTTCCTTAGCAAGGCGCAATCCAGAGCTGGTTACCTGCCTGTGATCACGCCTAACATTGGGAGCAAGGAGCTTTACGTTACTTCTGGCCACTGGGATAAGTACGGAAAAGATTCTTTTCAGCCTATCAAAACACCTAATGCGGGCGAAGAGTATCTGTTGAAACCCATGAACTGCCCGCATCACTGCGAAATTTATAAAACCTCTCCCCGCTCCTACAAGGATCTGCCATTGCGCTTTTCCGAGTTCGGTACCGTTTATCGTTACGAACAAAGCGGTGAATTGCACGGCTTGACCCGTGTACGCGGCTTTACGCAGGACGATGCACACATTTTCTGTCGGCCTGATCAGGTTAAAGAAGAGTTTGTGAGGGTAATTGACCTGGTACTTTACGTTTTCAAATCGCTTGGTTTTGAGGATTATAGCGCACAAATTTCTTTGCGAGATCCTAATGATAAAGTAAAATACATTGGTAAGGACGAGGACTGGGAACGAGCAGAAAGTGCGATCATTGAAGCTGCGCAGGAACGTGGATTAAGCACAGTTACCGAACTGGGCGAAGCGGCATTCTACGGCCCGAAACTTGATTTCATGGTGCGCGATGCATTGGGCAGAAAGTGGCAGCTGGGTACCATTCAGGTTGATTACCAGATGCCAAAACGTTTTGGCCTGGAATATACAGGTTCCGATAATCAGAAACACCAGCCGGTTATGATCCACCGGGCGCCATTTGGATCCATGGAAAGATTTATAGCGATCCTGATCGAAAACACTGCCGGACAGTTCCCATTGTGGCTTTCACCTGACCAGATCGCAATTTTACCGATATCTGAGAAATTTGCAGATTACGCAGAAGATGTATTCTTCCAATTGCAAGACCACGACATTCGCGGATTTGTAGATCACAGGGACGAGAAGATCGGACGGAAAATCCGTGATGCGGAAGTTACCAAAGTACCTTTTATGCTGATTGTAGGTGAAAAAGAAATGGCAGAAGGAAAATTGTCAGTCCGCAGAAAAGGGGAAGGCGACCTTGGAAGCATGACAATAGAAGAATTTATCGGCTTTTTCAAAAAAGAAGCTGCCATTATTTGACGATTTTCTAACTTTTTGTTATTATTCCCGCACTAAGGCACTATTTTTGTGACCGGAGTGTTAACGATTTCGATTTCACCTAAAAACCTAAAATAACACCAAACCAAATTATATGGCATTAAGACCCCCTAGTGGACGGTTAAGAGTTCCCGAAGAACCTTATAAAATAAACGAACGAATTACAGCAAAAGAAGTACGCCTGGTTGGAGAAAACATTGAACCGGGAATAGTTGATATCATTACTGCCCGAGCACTTGCGAAGGCGCAAAGCCTTGATCTTGTTGAAATTGCACCGACGGCGGTCCCTCCTGTATGCAAGGTGGTGGACTATTCGAAGTTCAAATACGAGCAGAAGAAGAAACAGAAAGAGATCAAGGCGAAGGCGATGAAAGTGGTTATTAAAGAGATCCGTTTCGGCCCGAACACGGATGACCATGACTTCGATTTCAAATTGAAGCATGCGATCAATTTCTTGAAAGAAGGTTCAAAAGTAAAAGCTTACGTCCATTTCGTTGGCCGTACCATTGTGTTTAAGGAAAGAGGGGTTAACCTTTTGAAAAAATTCTCGGAAGCACTTTCGGAATATGGCAAGCTGGAAATGGAACCGAAACTGGAAGGTAAAAGAATGACGATCATTCTCGCTCCGGCACCTGCAAAAAGTAAATAGTTCCTGAAGCATAGTCTTCATTAGATATAGAAATCGTGTTTTTGACTGTAAGTCGGGACACGATTTTCATTTTATAAACCTTTTGACTAATTTTGCGGGCTGTTTTATTTTTTATCAATTATTATTTTTTTGAATCATGCCTAAAATGAAAACCGTTTCAGGGGCTAAAAAGCGTTTCTCGCTGACCGGCACTGGAAAAATTAAGCGCAAACACGCTTTCCACAGTCACATCCTGACCAAAAAATCAAACAAACGCAAGCGTGGTTTGGTTAAAACTGGTCTGATCGATGAGTCTAACCACAAGCAGGTAATGGCAATGCTTGGAAAATAATCCAAAGCCATTAAAAATTAAATACCAAATTCTGGTTTTTTGTTCAACCCGATAGAAGGCTTTTCAAGACTCAAGAGAGCGCCGACCATCAAAAACAGTTAAATTATGCCACGTTCAGTAAATCACGTAGCGTCACGTGCAAGACGTAAAAAAGTTTTAAAATTAGCGAAAGGCTATTTCGGCCGTCGCAAGAATGTATGGACAGTTGCCAAGAACGCAGTAGAGCGCGGTTTGGCTTACGCATACAAAGGCCGCAAGCAGAAAAAGCGTAATTTCCGCGCGCTATGGATCCAGCGTATCAACGCCGGGGCACGTATCCACGGATTATCTTACTCAGCTTTCATCGGCAAACTTAGTGCAAAAGGCATAGAGCTAAACAGGAAGGTTCTCGCTGACCTCGCGATGAACCATCCGGATGCATTCAAAGCAATCGTTGATCAGGTTAAATAAAACAGCATCCCGCCTCTCCGGCGGGATTTTTTTTTGCATAAATTTGGATATTGCAGGTCATAATCACAAACGTACCTCATAACCAAATAAGCATGTTAGAACAACTTCTAGGCCTCGTTCAGGAAAACTCACAACAGGCCATCGTCCAAAATCCCGCAGTCCCCAACGAACACAACGAAGAAGTAATGCATACCCTCCTGGGATCCATTACCGGTGGCTTGCAGGAACACGCACAAGCTGGTAACCTGGGAGGCTTAATGGGCCTGTTATCAGGTAACAGCGGAACATCATCTTCATCTCTCATGAATAACCCTATTGTGGCCTCCATTGCCAGTAAAGCAATCGGCGCTATCATGGAAAAATTCGGTATGAACAGTCAGACAGCCGGAGGCATTGTGAGCTCGGTACTTCCCGGCGTGCTCGGAGGGCTGATCAGCAAGGTGAGCAATCCAGGCGATTCCAGCATTGATTTCAATGATATAATCGGAAGCTTGACGAAAGGCAGCTCAGCACAGGCACCTGCTCAAAGCTCCGGCTTTGATTTCAACCAGATCGGCTATGCCATGGCAGACGGAAAACTGGACATGCACGACCTGATCAAAATGGGCGGAAGTTTGATGGGAGGAGGATCTTCGGCTCCGCAATCCGGCCAGGGATCGTCAGGCGGCCTTGATCTTGGCGGAATGCTGGGCGGCCTGTTTGGCAAGAAATAATACAAAACATCATATAAGGATAAAACCCTGCGCCTGGCGGGATAGTACATTTGTGGAAAAAAATGTATTACCGTAAAGCCACTTACTTTTCATCTCATGGAATCCAGAAGAGAATTTATCAGGAAAGCCACTATGCTCACCGGCGCAACCGGATTGTTCAGCGCACTTCCTGAATCCATTCAAAAAGCGCTTGCAATTGATCCAAAACAAGGAAGCACGTATCTCGACGCCGAGCATGTAGTGATCCTGATGCAGGAAAACCGATCATTTGACCATTGTTATGGCTCATTGCGCGGTGTTCGAGGATTCAATGATCCCAGGGCGATCAATTTACCGAATAAAAACCTTGTATGGCTGCAAACCAATGCATTTGGGGAGACGTACTTGCCTTTCCGATTGAATATGAAGGAATCCAAGGCTACCTGGATGGGTTCATTGCCCCATTCCTGGACTAATCAGGTAGATGCGAGAAATGACGGCAAATATGATCAATGGCTCATCGCCAAGCAATCCGGGAATAAGGAACATGCCAGAATGCCCCTTACCCAGGGATTTTATAATCGTGAAGACATTCCATTTTACTATGCGCTCGCCGATGCCTTTACAGTTTGTGACCAGAATTTCTGCTCGTCCTTAACTGGTACTACGCCCAACCGCCTTTATCTCTGGACGGGTACAGTGCGTGAGAACCCGGATCCAAAACATTACGCGAATGTCCGAAATGAAAATGTCAGTGACAATGCAGAGGCTTCCTGGACCACATTCCCGGAGCGGCTGGAAGATAATCATGTATCCTGGCGCATTTACCAGAATGAGCTGAGTATTTCCACCGGTTTTGAGGGAGAAGAGGATTCATGGCTTTCGAATTTTACAGATAACCCGATTGAATGGTTTACCCAGTACAACATTCGTTTTTACACGGGGTATCAAAAATATCTAGCGGAAAGAAAAGGCGCCCTACCGGCAGAAATTGAGCAGGCTCAGACCAGGCTGAAAACAGTTTCTCCTGGAAAAGAGGCCGCCGCACTGGAAAAAATAATTAAGGAAAAACAAGCATTGCTGCAACTTGCCAAAGAAGAGCTCGTACGGTGGAGTCCTGAGAATTACGAAAAGCTCTCGGCGCGGAGCAAAAATCTGCATCAAAAGGCATTTACTACCAATAAAAAAGACCCGGATTACAGGGAGATCACAACGGTAAAATACCAGGATGGCGACATTGAACATGAAGCTAAGGCTCCGCAGGGAGATATCCTGCATCAGTTCCGGGCGGATGTTAAAGGTGGTACCCTACCGACAGTATCCTGGCTGGTAGCACCTGAAAACTTCTCCGACCACCCTACTTCACCCTGGTATGGTGCGTGGTATGTGTCGGAAGTAATGGATATTCTCACTTCCGATCCCGAGGTTTGGAAAAAGACAATCTTCATTCTTTGCTATGACGAAAATGACGGTTACTTTGACCACGTTCCACCGTTTTCTGTTCCTAATCCATATAAAGCTGACACAGGCGCAGTTTCTGAGGGGATTGATTGCAAGACCGAATTCGTGACGCTGGAACAGGATATGACCAAAAAGCCTAAAAAGGAAAGTCGGGAAAGTCCCATTGGCCTGGGTTACAGGGTGCCCCTCCTGATCGCCTCACCATGGAATCGTGGTGGTAATGTATGTTCAGAGGTATTTGACCATACTTCTATATTGCAGTTTCTGGAAAAATTCGCGAGCCACAAATCCGGAAAGGCGATTAAGGAAACCAATATCAGTGAATGGAGACGGACGATTTGTGGTGATCTTACCTCCACCTTTACGCCATACGACGGCCAGCAGATCCCCTTGCCGACTTTTGTAGCGAGAGATGAATTCATGGAGAGCATTTATAATGCACGTTTCAAAAAACTCCCGAATGGATATAAAGCATTGACTCCGGAAGAAATCAATAGTGTCAATAAAAACCCATTGCTTTCACCCGTCATGCCGAAACAGGAAAAAGGTACCCGTGCAGCTTGCGCTCTACCTTACGAACTGCATGTTAATGGCTCTTACAACTCTGCCAAAAATGCATTTCAAATTAAACTGAAAGCCGGAAATGACATACTTCGCGACAAAGCTGCCGGTTCTCCATTTGTCATTTATGCGCCTGGCAAGTATAAAAATGAGGCTGTCAAAGTGTGGAATTATGCAGTCAAGGCTGGTGATTCGCTTGATGCTTCATGGGATCTGGCCGATTTTGAGAACGGGCGGTACCATTTGCGGGTATATGGTCCAAACGGTTTTTTCAGGGAATTCTCGGGAAATAAAAACAATTCCTACGTGGAGGTAACGCCCAGGTATGAGCTGGATAAAAACAAAAAGCCGACGGGCAATATTTTGCTTGATATCGGGAATAGCAGCTCGTCAAAAGACTGTACCGTTACCGTAAAAGATAACGTATATGGCACTGAAAGTCAATTCGTAACGATTCCCCGGAACTCCCAGGGAGCAATCAAAGGAAAGGTCATTTCTCTTATTTTAGATAAAAGCTTCAACTGGTACGATTTCTCCGTAGAAATCGAAGGCGAACCCGACATGATCATGCGTTATGCGGGTCACGTTGAAACCGGTAAGACCAGCCAAAGTGATCCGTTGATGGGTCAGATGATCAGCTAATCCCCTACTCCTAGTCAGGCCGGTTCCCGGCCTGACACTTTGTCACTCTCATTTTATCTCAAAGATTCTGGTACGGGGTTTTTAACAAAAACTCTGGACGGCCGATATGAAGATCGGTTCCGTCAAAGAAACAGCATCAAATTATACTTAACTTTAATATAGAACAATGGGAAAAATTATTGGCATAGACTTAGGAACAACGAACTCCTGCGTGGCTGTCATGGAGGGCAATGAGCCGGTTGTAATTGCAAACAGCGAAGGTGCCCGCACAACTCCTTCTGTAGTTGCGTTCATGGACAACGGTGAACGTAAAATAGGAGCACCGGCCAAACGTCAGGCGATCACTAATCCCAAGCATACTATCAGCTCCATAAAGAGATTTATGGGTAAAAAATATGACGATGTAAGCAGTGAGCAAAAAACTGTTGCATATACCGTCGAAAAAGGACCTAATAACACCCCTCGTATCCCCATCGGTGACAGGTTATATACGCCACAGGAGGTTTCTGCTTTCATTTTACAGAAAATGAGACAAACTGCGGAAGATTATCTGGGCCAGGAAGTAACAGAAGCAGTGATTACTGTTCCTGCTTATTTCAACGATGCGGAACGTCAGGCTACAAAAGAAGCGGGGCAGATCGCAGGTTTGGATGTGAAACGTATTATCAATGAGCCTACTGCGGCAGCGCTTGCATACGGTCTTGACAAGCAGCATATCGATATGAAAATCGCTGTGTTTGACTTGGGTGGTGGTACTTTCGACGTATCTATCCTTGAATTGGGTGAAGGCGTATTTGAAGTAAAATCGACGGACGGTGATACGCACCTTGGTGGTGATGACTTCGACCAGGTGATCATTAACTGGCTTGCTGACGAATTCCAGAAAGACGAAGCTGTTGACCTGAGAAGGGATGCTATGGCTTTGCAACGTCTGAAAGAAGCAGCTGAAAAAGCAAAAGTAGAACTATCCAGCTCTGCGCAAACTGAAATTAACCTACCTTATATATTCCCGGTAGATGGTATTCCAAAGCACCTTGTTCGGACTCTGACCCGTGCGAAATTTGAGCAACTGGCAGATTCTTTGTTCCTGAGAATGATGGAACCTTGCAAGAGAGCGATGAAAAATGCAGGTTATACCAACAGCGATATCAATGAAGTGATCCTCGTAGGTGGCTCAACCCGTATTCCAAGAGTTCAGGAAGAAGTTGAAAAGTTCTTTGGCAAAAAACCTTCTAAAAACGTCAATCCTGACGAAGCAGTTGCAGTTGGTGCAGCTATCCAGGGTGGTGTTTTGACAGGCGAAGTGAAAGACGTTCTTTTATTGGATGTTATTCCATTGTCATTGGGTATCGAAACGTTGGGTGGTGTTTTCACCAAACTGATCGAAGCGAACACAACCATTCCTTCGAAAAAAACCGAGACATTCTCAACTGCTGCTGACAATCAGCCTTCTGTTGAGATCCACGTTTTGCAGGGAGAACGTCCTATGGCTACTCAAAACCGTACATTGGGACGTTTCCACTTGTCGGATATTCCACCAGCACAACGCGGTACGCCACAAATCGAAGTAACATTTGATGTGGATGCAAATGGTATCCTGCACGTTTCTGCGAAAGACAAAGGAACTAACAAGGAGCAAAAAATCAGGATCGAAGCTTCAAGCGGTTTGACCGACGCCGAGATCACTCGTATGCGTGAAGAAGCGAAAGCGAATGAAGCTTCTGATAAAGCAGAGCGCGAGAAAATTGAAAAGATCAATGCTGCCGACAGTCTGATATTCTCGACTGATAAACAATTGAAAGAATTTGGAGACAAACTTTCAGCTGGAAATAAATCGGCCATCGAAGGTGCATTGGCGGAATTGAGAACTGCTCATCAAACTCAGGATGTAGCGGGTATCGATACAGCAATGGAAAAACTGAATGGTGCATGGCAGGCGGCTTCGCAAGAAATGTACGCTCAGGGTGCCGAAGGACAGCCGGGCCAGCCGGGCGAACCTGCCGGAAACCCTGGTAATGCGGGTGCTACCGACAGCACCGGTGCTACCGACGATGTGACGGATGTCAATTTCGAAGAAGTTAAATAAGGCTTCAACTAAAAAATCCCCGTCTTTAACCAGATGGGGATTTTTTTTACACGCCTTGCTGCAAAATTGGGGAGCACACTTTCGTTATCATGACAAAAAAACACACACAATGACTGGCATTGATTTTTATTGAAAAGAATTACACAAATCATCAATTTAAAAAACCTGTTACTAAAATTCACTTCAAATATGGACACAAGGATCGCATTACCAGAGTTGATGTATTTATCCCCTACTACCCGCGAAAAAGCGGTTGCTATTGCACAAGATCTTTTAAGAAGAAATAACATCTCTCCACGCGAGGCTGTTTCCAAAGCAATTTTGATTGCTAAAAACTGGGCGGTAAAAAATGTCAACCGCAGAGTCTGGAAAAAATTAAAGTCCATAGAAAAAGAAATCATATGATAGGTCCCGATCTGAAATTCAAAGATCAGGTAGTTATCGTGACCGGATCGAGTTCTGGAATAGGCAAAGCCTGTGCGGTTCATTTTGCGAATCACGGAGCAAAAGTGGTAATTAACTACAACTCCAATGCCCACGAAGGAATGCAGGTGCTGGACGAAATCGTGTCCAACGGAGGATCTGCAATTCTTGTTAAGGCAGATGTGAGTCGCGAAGATGATGTTAAAGCGCTTTTTGCAGAGGCTGTTAGTAGGTACGGAAAAGTCGATGTGCTGGTTAGCAATGCAGGTTTGCAAAAGGATTCATCATTTTTGGAAATGACTCTGGAACAATGGCAAAAGGTCATTGACGTTAACCTGACTGGACAATTTTTGTGTTGCCGGGAAGCTGCAAGGCAATTTGTCAAACAACAGGAGAATGCGCAGGAGGTGAACCATAGCGAACTTTCCATTGGAAAAATTATCTTAATGAGTTCTGTGCACGATGTCATTCCCTGGGCAGGGCATGTTAATTATGCAGCGAGTAAAGGCGGTATCATGATGTTTATGAAATCCATTTCCCAGGAACTCGCACCACACAAAATCCGCGTCAATTCGGTGAGTCCCGGAGCGATCAAAACGCCTATTAACAAGGAAGTTTGGTCTGATCCCGACAAATATAAAGGTCTGTTACAGCTGATCCCATACAAACGCATCGGAACTCCTGAGGATGTTGCCAAAGCAGTAGCCTGGCTCTCGTCGGACGATTCCGACTATGTAAATGGAGAAACACTTTACATTGACGGCGGAATGACGCTGTACCCGGAATTTGCAGACAATGGTTAATTCTGAATAATAAGACTTACTTCATCAGCAATAAAAAAACGTCAGGCGCAAACCTGACGTTTTTCTATTTTTTGATAAGGACAAATTACTGGGTTACAAATTCTCCCTTTTCAACAGACCAATCGTTGCCGAAGAACCCTGACATTTTTACTTCCTTCATTCCGTTTTCCAACATATCAGCTGAGAAAATCATCAGGTCAGGAAAGCCACTGCCGCCGCTGAAATATTGATTTGCATTAGCTGCCTGAAAACCATTCTTGCCGGTTCCAGCAATGACCGTAACCGATGCAACGTCGCTATCAGCACGCGGCCAGATGAAATATGTTGCCAGGTCATTACTCGAAAATCCCTTCGTTCCTACTAAGATTTTCCCGTTTGTTACAGTAACCGGACAGTTTTTCAAAAGCTTATCCCAAGCTACGTTCGTACTTTTATTTCCGTACAAAATGACGCCGCGATCTTTGAAATTCTTAGGGTCAAAATCCTTATCTGCTATTATATCCACCGCACCATTTCCTCGGAAGTACCAGGTCTCAGCATCATATCTTGCTTTTTCAAAGGCCCAGTCTTTTTCTTCTTTCGTACCACCGGTCGCATACACGTAGACCATTCTATTTCTGAATGCATCTTTCAATGTTCCGTTTCGCCATGGATTCTTTTCACTTTTCCCGGGAGCGGTCGCAAGTTGCCATTGCGTTTCCTTTTTAAGATAAATCGTCTCGTTTTGTTCTTTTACCTGGTACTCAATGGCAGCGAGACTATCCAACATTATTTTCACTTTGGTACCTGTTGTAAATGCATCAAGATTCAGAGAAAGTAAGGCTACATTGCTTGTGGTGCCTTGAATACGGGCATCTTTCTTATTCAGCATCAACTGAATCCGGCTGTACTCTAATGCCTTGACTTGCTGCTGCACGCTGGCCCAACGCATTTTAGAAGAAATACCAGGATTAGCCGTTGTAAAATCAATCGCATTAACCGCAGAATCTTTTGGGATCGAATGCCAACTGAAAAAGTTAAAAATTGGCGGCCAGTCCACACTAATATCGCCGTACCAATGCGCTCCCCCAATGTGTTCATAGTAACTGAAATCGCGGTGAAACTTGCCGAGAATGTCACGCATCTGACGTGCGTAGTTGACCGAAACAGTCCTGTCCGCATCCCCGTGCGCTACGTATACACCCAGATTTTTGTAATTCGAGGTCAACGCCAGAACATTGCTTGGATTGCTGGCGCGGAGCAGAATTGACTCGATCGGTGACCCGGCACTATCGGGTATCATTCCATCATGTGAACCATAAGACGACAATGTAGGGTATCCTGCCGAAGGAGCGATCGCTGCCCATTTCTCAGGGTAAGTAGCACCCAGAAACCAGGTTCCATGCCCGCCCATTGAATGTCCGGTCAGATATATACGTGACGGATCAGGATTGTACTGTTTTTTGGCAATCTCTAAAACTTCCAGCGCGTCTAATCTTCCCCAGTCTTCCCAGTTGAACCCGCGCGGGCGACGGTTTGTAGGTGCTACGAGTACGCCCCAATCTTTTGGTTTGTAAGCACGAGCCTGACTAATCGCCTGAACCTCTGCCCCGTGCACCGAAAAGAAAAGAGCTGGCTGGCCCGATTCCCCGCCTTTGATCTGAGGTGAAACTGCGTAGTACTGAACACTGCCATCCATATCGCTCACAAATGTGCGGCTATATTGCTTACCTTCTTCAACCGATTGTATTGCGATTCTTGTCTGGCCAATGGTTTTTCCTGCTTGAATCAATGTAACAGCCACATCCTGTTTTCCAGGAGAATTAATGCTTGCACCATTGATTAGCACACCTACTTTACGCGAGCTCATGGCAGGAATAGCCGGAATGCTTGTCAAAACTTCCTTTCCGGATAACTCGGCCCTAATTTGCAATCCGTCAATGGCTTTGGAACTAGCATTCTGAACCACCAGACCTATCCACAAAGAATCATTTTTAAGTCCTGGTACAATGTCAGCAACTGTCAGGTCTTCGGTATTCAAATAAACAGGTTTTTCCGGAAAAGTCAGATTCGCGGTAATCCCGCCGAATCTACCAAAACGGGCCACACGGGCGTAGAATTCATTTTTTCCTTTTTTCAAAACAACGGGCAGATGCATCCAGCCATAACGGTACTGGTCGCCACCACGGGGAACGCCATTGACAAAAACCATGTCATGACCAGTCAATGTCAGAACCGCAGTTTGCTCCTTTTTTGATTCATAGGTCAAATAAACGTAGCCATTTGAGAACGAATCCCCGCGGAAACGGTGTGTGGAGTCAGCCTGTACCTTACGCCATTTAATTTCTTCACCTTTGGCATTCTTCAAAAGAGCAATTCCATCCTGCGGTTTTGCTAAAGTTCCTTTGTAAAGTTGGTAAGCTAATGGGTCGGTATATAGGGCCTCGCGGCCATACTGGTGACACGGTCCAACACCGAGGCCTCCCTCAAAATGGTATATAACCTGCGCTTGCGATGAAAGGAATAGGAATAGTGAAAACAGTGTAAAACTTAATTTTTTCATTTGGAATAAGGGAACAGTTTTGTCGAACTTAAACTTAATAAAAAAAATTAAAAATAACGTCGCAGATAATTAATAAAATCATTATTAAAGACTTTGCTTTAAACTTGGAAAAATGCTTTTTAACTTGGCGAATTAATTACAAAACAATGATTTCTAATTTGATTACTACAATTACCCGCTTTATTGCAAGACAGCCGTGGCTGGGTTGGTTCTGGACTTTGCTGATTTTGGTGGCCTGCACATGGCCGGGGAAAGATATCCCGGCAGCTCCGATCATGGGTTTCGATAAAATCGTGCATTCAAGCCTCTTTACAGTTTGGATTATACTGTTTCTGCTTGCACATCCGCAGAAGAGCCTGATGCTGGTAGTATTAGGAATGGCCTATGGCCTGGGGCTGGAATTTTACCAGCAGCTTCTGCCCTTCGATCGCACTTTTGATTGGTGGGATGCAGTAGCAGATGCTGCTGGTGTTATTTTAGGTTTTTTGATCAAAACAACGATTCTGGATCGTTATCGCCAGCGCTTATACTGATTGATCAAACCATTCGTAGAGCTGTCGTGATTGGTAACCGGCCAGTCGTTCTGTAATTCCGGATAAATTTTATTGGCCAATTGTTTGCCCAACTCAACACCCCATTGATCAAAGCTGAAAATGTTCCAGATGATACCCTGAACGAAGATTTTGTGCTCGTACATGGCGATCAGGCTTCCTAACACTTTGGGAGTGATCTTTTTAACCAAAAATGAATTGGTCGGACGGTTTCCTGAGAAAACTTTGAACGGCGTGATAAAATCTATTTCCTCCTGACTTTTACCCGAGGCCTTCAATTCTGCACGCACTTCTTCTTCGGTCTTACCATTCATTAATGCTTCCGTTTGAGCAAAAAAGTTGGAAAGCAGCATTTTGTGATGGTCTCCGAGCGGATTATGGCTCACTGCCGGAGCGATAAAATCGCAAGGTATCAGCTTGGTACCCTGGTGGATCAGCTGGTAGAAAGCATGCTGCCCATTGGTACCTGGCTCTCCCCAAATGACAGGGCCCGTCTGATAACCAACAGGTTGGCCGTTACGTCCTGTACTTTTGCCATTGCTTTCCATATCTCCCTGCTGGAAATAGGCCGCAAACCGGTGCATATACTGGTCGTAAGGAAGGATCGCCTGCGTTTGCGCGTCAAAAAAGTCGTTATACCAAACTCCTAACAAGCCCAGAATGACCGGAATATTACGTTCGAACTTGGTAGTACGGAAATGCTTGTCCATTTCGTGCGCACCAGAAAGTAGTTGCTCGAAGTTTTGAAAACCTACGAAACATGCAATGGACAATCCGATCGCTGACCACAAGGAATAGCGGCCCCCCACCCAATCCCAGAAACCAAACATGTTTTCAGGATCAATGCCAAATTTCTCCACTTCTGTTTGATTGGTAGAGATGGCCACGAAATGTTTTTTGACATATTCCTGATTCGCCGCTTTTTCCAAAAACCATGTGCGCGCGCTGTGAGCATTCGCCATCGTTTCCTGCGTGGTAAAAGTTTTGGAAGCAATCATAAACAGCGTCGTCTCCGGGTTCAGCGGTTTTATCGTTTCAGCGATATGCGTACCGTCGACATTGGATACGAAATGCACATTCAAACCAGCCTTCCCGTATGCTTTCAAAGCCTCGGTCACCATCACCGGGCCCAGGTCGCTGCCGCCGATGCCGATATTCACGATGTCCGTGATTTCTTTGCCAGAATATCCTTTCCAGGCACCTGATCTCACTTTTCCCGAAAAATCCTTCATTTTGGCCAATACCTCATTGATGTCAGGCATCACGTCCTTGCCATCGGCCAATACAGGCTCGTTGGAACGGTTGCGCAAGGCGGTGTGCAGTACAGCGCGACCTTCGGTAGCATTGATTTTTTCTCCGGTAAACATTTGCTCGATCGCATCCGCGAGACCCGCTTCTTCCGCAAGCTGCACCAGGTAAGAGCGCGTACGGGAAGTGATCCGGTTTTTAGAATAATCCAGCAGAATGTCGCCAAACCGAATGGAAAACTTCTTATGACGGTCTGTTTCTTCCTCGAACAGGTTCTTTAAATGCTTCTGAGATATGGTTTTGTGATGCGTTTTCAGCTTTTTATAAGCAGATAATTGATCAAAGGGCACGTTTTTGAGCATTTCTTATTGCGTTATGGTAAAAAATCAACCTTGATCCTGCAAAAATATGACTTTACAGCAGTTTACACGTTTTTTCGTGCCTATACAACATCACAAACTCCCCTGAAATAGCCGACCGATTCAGCGATACCTGCCAGTGGATCTTTCATATCTTTCTCATATTCAAGGGCGCAAGAGCCTGAATATTTCACTTTTCGCAGCATTTTTACAAAAGCAGGAATATCAATAATTCCTCTGCCCAGCTCACAGGTTTTGCCGTCTTTGGTGGCACCGGAAACGTTTTTCAGGTGAATGTCAAAGATCCGTTTGGCATATTTGCCCAGATCTGCAACCGAATCCTGGTTATCCCTTCTATTATGGCCCATATCAAAACAAAGCCCAACGCGTGGGTCCAGGTCTTTGACGAAGTTATAAACGGAAGTTGCATTCGGGTAGAGCTTGTCCTCAGGACCGTGATTGTGGATGGCATAGCGAATATCATACTCCTTCACTTTCTGCTCCACATATTTCAGGTCCTCATGATTGGGGATACCAACAATGAGGTTCACTCCCACCCTTTTGGCATAGTCAAACGCATTGTCAATGTCCTCGTGGGTTTTGGTATAAATCGGCCCTACTGCGTATCCGGTAATGTCGGCGGCTTTCAACTTGGCATGAAATGCAGCGATTTCCTCAGCCGTACTTTTATATGGTAAATGAAAATCCTTGATACATAAATAATGAACATTCGTCTTTTTCATCATTTCAATGGATTCATCCAGCTTGAAATTGACAAAGCTATAACCCGCCATCGCCAGTTTGAATGTATCTTCTTTCTTCTCTTTGAGAGTGCCGGCACCGCTTGTTTCGGGAAACGATACCAGGCTTCCTGCTACCAGCCCCGCGAAACTCTTTTTGACAAATGATCTCCTCGTGTTCATTATTTAAAGTTTAAAATTGACTGCTACTCTATAAAGACGAAGAGTTTAAAATTTACCACCTATATGTTTAAATCTTAAGTTTGATTCCGAAGCGGTTGATGATACCCGTCAGAATAATCACCAAAAGAGCAAAGCAGGCAGATTTCATTAACCCGATCACGCCTGTCCGCAAGTACATGGGCAGGCTGATTTGAAGCATTGAGATCACGCTGTACCATACGTAAGGAATGAGATAACAAGTGAGTGTAGCAGTACCCGCTGGTGCTAATACAGTCGCCCATTTTTTTGTTTTTTTTAAATCAACAATCCAGAACAGAGCCGCAAACGCGAAAAAACTGATCCCACTACAAACCCCTACCCATGCCGGAGTAGCCCTGATCTTGGAAATTCCCCAGAAAGGACGCGTTCCGAAACCATGTAGCAGACATACAATCCCTAATGCGAGCAAAATGAATAAATAGGTGTAATTCACGCCAGTTTGCTTCATATAATGCCGATACACCACCGAAGCGACCACTCCTGCCATTCCAAAAGCAGGCATGGAACCGCCGCCGACGATCCAAACGTATGCTTTGACCGGATCCAGAAAGCCCAGTATCCCTGCGAAATCCGCCAGATTGAAAAGTACAAAAAACAACCAGCCCGCAATCGCAAATGGCAGTCTATCGCGGGTGATGAAGTAGGTGAGCGCGCACAAGAAATACGACCAACCGATCAGCCCAAGTATACCGTACCATCTGGTTTCCATTCCTGAAGGATTTTCGGGTGTGCCGCCTTTAAATATCAGTGCAAGCCCAACCAGCAACAGGTAACCCGCAATTTTCAATGCACTATACAATACTTTTTTGTCAGGATTGGCGGGGTACACATTCCAGATCAGAAAGAATGCGACCACCATTAAAATGCCCCATAAGTCCACGCTGATGATCATTCCGTGATCCATTGCACTTTCCAGGTTGACGATGAAGACGCCCATCAACAGCAGTGCAAATGTCCGTTCAGCAATGTGCATCAGGATCGCACCGTCACTATCCCCTTTCTTTTTTCTGTTTGAAATAGC
Source organism: Dyadobacter sp. (assembly GCF_039919315.1). GTDB lineage: Bacteria > Bacteroidota > Bacteroidia > Cytophagales > Spirosomataceae > Dyadobacter. The sequence continues at coordinate 19,941 of NZ_JBDSFX010000085.1, forward strand.
AAAAGGAATAGACAAACCGACAATGAAAAGGAATGCGGGAAATACGACATCGGACAGTCCCATGGCATCTTCCGCGGCCTTGGTATGCAGTAACCAGGTAGGAATATTTTCCAATGTGCCTAGGTCATTCACAAAAATCATCAGGAACATGGTAAGCGCCCGAAAAATGTCGATAGAGTCCAGTCGAAGGGATGGAGGGGTTGAATTCTGCATTTTATTAAATCATAGGTTTAGGAATTCGAAGGTAATTTATTTCCCCGATACAAAGCAATACGACGACATTAACAACTCAGCACCACTTTTGTCAGTTTTAGGTTACGATTTTTCTGCTTAGCATTTTATCTCCAACCGCGACTTCTTTTAGTTATTAATTTTAATTGAAATATCCTGCTTTGCTAAGCAGGGAACGATGCACTCCGAAAGTCGAAGCTTAACGTTATTTAATTTCATCAGCCGAATCTCTTAACATTTTGAAACCGGATACCCTTCTGTTTGAAATTGCCTGGGAAGTCTGTAATCAGATCGGCGGAATTTTCACATACATCAAGTCGAAAGTTCCTACCATGCTTGATACTTACGGGGATAACTATATGGCCATAGGTCCCTACTTTCCGGAAAAAGCGAAACTGGATTTCCGACCGGTACGCGAAATCGAGAATATTCCCCTTGCGGAGGCCGTACAATACGTTCGCAGCCTCGGCTATGAAATACATTATGGTTATTGGTTGCTCGAAGAAGCCCGTCCGAAAGTACTCCTGATCAGTCCGGTCGTCGGCCTGGAACATCTCAATGACGCCAAAGCAAAACTATGGCAAAACCATGCTGTCTCCACCATTGAACACGATCCGCTAATTGATCAGGTGATTGCATTCGGTGAAATCACCAGAATATTTCTGACCACGTTCATTGATAACCTGGAAATTTGCCAGGATGTAATCGCTCATTACCACGAATGGATGTCGGCCGGTAGCATTCCAGGTTTAATGCATGAAAAGGTCCGGCTGGCTACCGTATTCACTGCACATGCGACATTACTCGGCAGATATCTTTCACCCAATGAGGAGCATTACTGCCTTCAATCGCGCACGTACAACTGGCAGCAAAAATCAAGACAGTACGGCATTGAAAGCAGGGTTGCACTGGAAAGGGCAGCGGTCCGGAGCGCACATACGCTGGTTGCCAACAGCGAGATTACTTCACGTGAATGTGAGGCTTTTTTCGAACGTACCCCCGACAACGTTATCCGTAGCGGTATTCACAGAAAACCGGGAGTGGGCCACGAGGTTTTTGAGCAACATTTAGCGCATCGTTCTAAAATTGATGCATTTGTTAAAGCATTGTTTTCGCCGAGCTATCAAGTTAAGACAGAAAAAACCCTTTACTTTTTCACGTCCGGGCGGTACGAATATCGGAACAAAGGATTCAACATTACACTGGAAAGCATTGCCAGGCTAAATCAGGAGCTGATCCGTCGCAAGTCCGAACTGACGGTCGTATTTTTTATTATTTCGAAAAAACCTTTCCATAACATTCGTCCCGACGTGCTCGAATCGAGGCAGCGTTTTCAGGATCTTCAAAAAATTTGCAAAAGTATCAGTGCCAAAATCGGTCCCCGGATGTATTCGAATGTAACGAGCACGGGCGGTCACAAACTTCCCGATCTTAACGAGCTGATCGATGATGATCTACAAATGACCTGGCGGCAGGCATTGGCCAATTTCAAACGCGAAGGTTTACCGCCGGTTGTAACCCACCACCTGGACAGTGCGGACGAAGTTACTGACTTCTGCGAGCGCAATGGTTTGAACAATGATGCCCATAACCGCGTCAAAGTGATTTATCACCCCGATTTCATTGAACGCGCGACGTCTCTCTTTTCACTCGACTACCTGGAATTCGTCCGTGGCTGTCACCTTGGCATTTTCCCCTCGTTGTACGAGCCCTGGGGATACGCGCCAATGGAAACGATCATGCACGGTACGCCGGTCATTACGAGCGATTTATCCGGTTTCGGGAGATATATGCGGACTATCATCCCTTCCGATGCCGACCACGAGGTCAAAATCCTGAACCGCAGGCACCAGACCGAAGAGCAGGCAATAGCTCAGCTGACCCAAACCATGTGCGACTTCGCTGAAGCATTCGAAAAAGACCAGTACGTCCCCCGCGCCAGCTTGCCAAAACAAGTTATGGATACATTCTGCTGGTCGGAACTGCAGCAACGCTATCATGAAAATTACAAACTGGCATTGATGCGGTATCAGCCTGTGGCTGATTTGTATTGAGGTGTGGTGTTTCTGAAAATCTACGGCAGCAGCTACTCACATTTCCATTTTATTCCAGAAAACATAAAACCATCGTCGACTACCTGCCCATTGCCGTCATACTTAACGTTGTAACGAATTTTCGAAGAATCGCCGAACATGAATTTTTCCGTAGCTACTTTATTATTTTCGGAAAATAGGTAAGACCCAGAATCTTGACCGCCATATAACATATAATATAATGGCCTGCCAGAATTTAAATGGTTATCGTATAAGTGTTTCAATATGTAACTGAAAGGCGTTTTTCCTTGATCAGTTACACCGAAAACTGTTTCCTTAACAAGATTTCCGCTTTTGTCGAACTCGTAATTACGAGTCGTGGCTAATTTGAAATCGTCGGGAAAGTTTGTTGAATCGCTATTATTTGAAAATACCTTCAATGAAACAGGCTTATTAATTTCATTATCATAAGCAAATTCGCAACGTGTTCTTTCTATCATTGGAAGGGGGTTGTTTAAATCTGGTCGGAATGCAAACCTTCGAACCAGATTTAAGCCAAAGGGTCCGTACTCGTATTGAACAATGGTTTCGGGCTTATTTTGGGAAAGGACATAATCGACCTTCATTAATCTTTCTCCGGAGAACTCAAAAATATACTGTTGCCCTTCTTTGTTCAATCCCGGGCCTAACCCTCGTAAGTTATTATTCTCATCATAGCTGGCAAGGTAGGGCCGGTTATTGAAAATAATTCTGGTAATCCGACATTGGTTTCCAAAAAAATTTGATTGTGGTACAACTTCATTCTTTTTACAACCAGCAATAAATACGAATGCAAATAGAACCGAATGCACCAAACAGCTCAGTGATTTCAATGTAGTTAGTTGCTTCATAAGTTTGGGATAAGTTCCTAGTTTTTGTTTAGACGCAACTTCTCAAAAAAGTAACACGGAACTTTTAGAATTTTAAAAAAAATCCCGATCTCAGACCGGGATTTTCAATGTCAAACCTCTGTGCTTATTGGATATCGTTCCTATTCCCATCGGATGTCATATTTCCATTACCATCATAGGCATAACTGCTAACCCCGCTCTTCACACCCAAATTACTCCCCGAACCATCCGCGACTGCCGAAAGCCGATTGCCGACGTACGCATAACCCAGGTTATCCACCACAGCGGTTGCCATTTTTATCATAAGTAATGCCGCTTTCTGTATCAGCATACCCCAGCAATCCTGTCGACCCGGTTAACCTGTTCGCACCGTCATAATTAAAGATTTGTATTGGCTGGATACTCTTTCAATGGCCCCCGCTCCCAAATCATAAAGTTCGCCGACGGTTTGGATCGCGCGGTATTCTCCGTCATAGTAGATAACATTGGTCAGCCAGCTGCCCGCTGCACCGCTTCCGGGCAGCACCCGGGCCCGGCTTCCAGTCATGTACCCTTTTACATTGGGGTTATTGGCAGGATAATAGCCCGCATTATAGGCCAGGTTGCCTGCCTTTGAGAAACCATAGTCATCATAAAAAGTAATGGTGAGCAGGTCGGCCTAAGAAGCGTTCAATGGCGCTGTTTTGTTCAATGTGTAACCCGCCGTCGTGCCATTACTGCGCTCTTCATGATGCTCTGCAATGGCGGCGACATTTGCGGCCCAGGTTGCCCGGGTGGCGTTTGTGGCAATTTCACCTGTTACAATCGGGCGATTCTGCGCGTCATAACCCGCGCTCTTTCGTCATAATCGTATGTAAATGCATGATCCGACAATGAGGCTACATCCTGGTAATTGGGTTGCAAAGTTGCCCTGAGCAGCCCCATTTCGTCGTATACATAATAGGTAGAAAGCGTAATCCCGGCGGCCGCAATCACCTGCCGGCAGACCATCTGGCCGGACAGATCCGTAAATTCGTTGGTTACATTTCCTTGCTCGTCGGTGAAGTTTACAAAACTGAGCATACCTGGCGCATACTGGCCGACCGGAACGATGGTATTAGCCGCTGGATCATAGTCATACCGGTTCGCCTAATTCGGCACCTTGGGCAATGCCCCATCCCGGTTAATACTCAACCCAATGGAACAGTAATCAGCCTGTTGTAATAACTATATTGTTACTGATCCTATACCCATAGGATCAGTAACAATATTACTATCGGTAGCAAGGACAATAGTATTTGCCAACCCTCTTTCATTTGCGATAAAATCACGGATATTATTGTTTGTAGTAATCCAACTAAACAAACTAGAAAAAATAGGTACGTCGGCCATTCTTGGTTTAGGTACATTTTTACATTTAAAACAACCCCTATTATAAGAAGTGTTATTCCAAAATAACGAAGTATTAAATTTCTTTTTCTCATAATTAATGTTGTTCGTCTTCCTTTCTATCGTTGATGTTTCCTGAGCTATTTATTTTCTTTTCCATTGGAGGAAACAACGCCATGGGTGTATCTCCTGTTTTGGTTGGATTACTGCCATAAATTAATGTAGAATTTCCAGTAGCTTCATTAGTTATAAAAAATTCATAAGCTGGGAATCCGTCACTAGCCCCATTGATTTTGTAATCCAGTGAGCCATTGCTTTGTTGAGATATCGTAATGTTGACATCATAGTTTATCGCCGGAGCACCATTAACAAGTTTATTTGATGCATCAACTTGCATACCAATAGTCGTGGAATTCCCTTTTTCCAGCAATCCTTTATCGTAAGAAGGGTTAGGTCCCGCTTTTGTTGCCAAAGATTTTTCTGTTTCCAAGCCTTTATTGTCGACCCCAATAGATCCGCTGGCAACATTACTTAATGTAGAAACCTTTTTATTGTCAAAATCAACTCGGACTTTTTGTTCTGTTCTGAATGATGATGCGTTTGCTTGATAAGATTGCCTATTATCGCCTTTGAAGGATTTCGTATTTGACATTGGTGCCATTGGATTGGGTACACTATTGGCGGGAATAAACGAACGCCCAGTAACTAGATATGGCTCCAAACCTTCTCTCTGGCATTAATTACTATATTTCCACTGAAAGCATACGTCGTCCAAAACGGGTACTTTTCGCTCAATGGATCCGCCGATAAAAATCTTCCCGTCAAAGGATCGTGCAATCTCCATTTAAATTGTACATAGTCTGTACCAATTTGCTTTTCCTGTCCTTGGAACGTATAACGGTTAATCCCATTTCTTGCCGCCGGGGTCTGAACAGGATTGTTTCTATCGATCTCTAACCCGAACGGATAGTAATCCGTCTTCTGCAAAACCTGCCCGAACTCATCGAAAACTACCCTGACATTCCCCAAATGATCTTTGAGGTTATACGCAAACTTCAATGCACCTTTCCTGAAAACTGCCTGGCCTTCGCTCAAACTTACACGGTCTAAGCCGTTCGCCGCCCCAACCTGTTTGTATTCAAAAGCCCCAACGTATTTGAATGTTACCGTATCGGCTGCGTATTTATGCTTTGTCCCGGACGCATCGTAATCGTAAGTCAACGTTTTGCCTCCAATGGTAACGGTTTTTGGTAAATTCAGGTAATTATAAGTCAAAGTTGCGTTTCTGTTTCCATCGCTGGTTATATTTCCATTTGCATCGTAGCCGTAACTACTAATCCCGCTCTTCACACCCAAATTACTCCCAGAATCATCGGTGACAGCCGAAAGCCGGTTGCCGAGGTAAGCATAAGCCAAATTATCAACTGCCGCCCCAGCCCTGGCCAAAGTTTTAATGTTCCCATTCTTATCGTAACTCATGCCGCTTTCAATGTCAGCAAATCCCATTAACACGGTTGATCCGGTCAGTCTGTTGGCACCGTCGTAACTGAAACTGAGGCCTTTGGTAAAAGCGGCATCATCTTTGTTTAGCCACTGCATTTGGCTGATGTTCCCGTTGGTGTAGTTTGCCCCGTTGGCGTAAGCCAGCCCAACACCAAAGTAAGGAACATCAGGCCCGGCGACATCTTTCTTGTAAACGGTTTTTCCGTCCATCAACCAGCCACGGATGTTGTTGGTATAGTCTGTCCTCAACCTGAATTTTGCACCGTCTGCCGAGTGGAACCACTTGGATTGCAACTGGCCTAATGCATTGTACCGCTGGGCAACTGTGACCGCTTCTTTGGTGCTGGCCCCGCTGGTTACTTTTTCTTTGATGCTTAAAAGCCGGTCCGCATGGTCGTAGGAATAAGTTGCCAAATGCATGTTGGTAACATTACCTGCCAATAGCTGCTCCGTTTTTAGTTCTGCAACTACGGGTGCGAGGTCATATTTGAATTGGCTTGATATTCTCTCGATTGCGCCTGCGCCAAGATCGTATAACTCACTGGTTGTCTGGATCGGACGGTATTCAATGTCATAATAAGTCGCACTTGTCAGCCAGCCCCCTGCGGCGCCGTTTCCGGGAAGCATTCTTGTCCTGGCACCGGTAATTTGTCCCTTTACATTGGGATTGTTGGATGCATAATATGCGACATTATAAGAAAGGTTTGCAGCTTTGGAAAAAGCATAATCGTCGTAAAAAGTAATAGTAAGCAAATTGGCTTCATTTGCATTCTTAGGGGCTGTTTTGTCCAAAGTGTAACCTGCAACTGTGCCATTGCTCCGCTCTTCATGATGCTGGGTAGCGGCATCGATTGCAACTGACCAGTCGATGCGGTTCAGCGGGGAGGCGATCTCGCCGTTAACAATGGGTCTGCCCAATGCATCATATTTAATGAAAGCCCAAACGCCACGGGCAAGCTGGTTAGCATCCCGCGACATGGCCAGTCTGTTATATTGGTCATAGACCATTTCAGTCACACCCCGCCGGGAATACGTTTGACCGTCATCCTTCCTCGGTCATCGTAATCGTAAGTAAATGCATAGTCGACAAGAGAGGCAACATCCTGGTAATTGGGTTGCAGAACCGCTCTTAGCAATCCAAGGTCATCAAAAACATAGTTTGTAGTCAATGTACCAGCACCGGAAATCACCTGTCGGCAGATCATTTGTCCCAGCAGATCGGTAAATTCATTGGTGACATTGCCTTGCTCATCCGTGATGTTCAGATAATTGAGCGTGCCCTGCGCATACTGACCAACCTGCACGATGGTGTTTAAAGCCGGATCATAGTCATAGCGGTTGACCTGATTGACAGCATTGACTTTGTGTTTGATTACCGAGTTAACACTTTTGTTACCAGCAGCCCGCTTCGCTGAAACCCGGCCCTGCGGCGATTGCTCAAAAATAGTTTCATGATAAGGCCTGCCCAGGTCGGCAGGGTTCAGGTCAGCAGAATTGGCGGTGTACCAACTAGCAGCGCCTGAGACTGCATTGTTTTGAAAGGCCCCATTTCCTGCCGCAACATAGGGCAGATACTTCTTGACCAACCTACCGGCAGCATCGTATTCAATGGGCTGTACAATGTCGGCTCCTGTGGGACTTTGGCCGACTGCCATATTTTGCAGTGGCCTGCCCAGACCGTCCAGGTACTGAACATGGGTTGTTACTTTACTAACATCATTGGGGTCCGCGCCGGATTGTTTAAAGCTCCGGCTGATGATGTAATTGCGGGTGTTCGTTTGCTGAGCGAAACAGCTGGTGCAGAAAAATAGAAAGCATAGAATGTGTTTCATTGTGAAGTATTTAAGTACAATTTCTATTAAGACGTACCTACTTCAATCGGTCACACATTTATTTCGACAAATAAAAAAAAGCCACTCTCATCTAACAAAAGTTGAACAAGAGTGGCCTTAATGATTTGACTTATCTCAACCAGGCAAATACCTCAGCGACAACATCGTAATGTCATCAAACTGATTGGCACCGCCAATAAAGTCGATCAGACTTTCCAGCGTGGCATCGTTCATTTCCTTCGCCGTTTCCTTAGTCGATCCCTCTCCGGTGGTGAAAAAATCTTGAAAGTAATGTAAGCCGTATCGGGCACCAGCCAGATTATTTGCATCCGTGACACCATCTGTATAAAGTACAAACTTGTCGCCGGGATGCAATTGAGCAGTATGCGACTCGAAAACGAATGTGCTGTCGAAACATAGCGCCATACCGCCCTCTTTTTTGATGAGTTCCGTTTCTCCGTTGGCGCGAATGATCAGCGGGGGTTCGTGCCCTGCATCTACATATTCAATCACGCCGGTTTTGACATTCAAAATACATACAAATGCCGTAACGAACATATATGATGAATTGTCTTCGCTCAAAAACTCGTTCACAATCCTCACTTTCTCAGTAATACTATCTCCATTCCGGTTTGAAAACTGACTTTTAAAGATCGCTTTGCTGATCGCCATAAACAATGCAGCGGGTATTCCTTTATCCGAAACGTCGCCGATCATGAAAAACAAATGCTCGGGATCCATCATGAAATAATCATACAAGTCCCCTCCTACTACTTTGGCAGGATGGATAAATGCATGCAGATCAACACCCGCTTTACCAATGTTCGCAGGTACCGTTTTGGGAAGCATGGAACTCTGGATCTCCTTCGCAACGCTCAGGTCATTCTGTATCGCAATGAGCTGCTCCCTACCCTTTTCCAGACTGGCCAGCATTTCAATGTGCTCTACTGTTTTCGCAATCGTGATTTCCAGATCTTCGAAATTGACCGGCTTGGTGACAAAGTCAAAAGCGCCACGGTTCATCGCGGTCCGAATATTGTCCATATCACCGTATGCCGACACCATGATCGCCTTCAACAACGGATTCTGCTTTTCATTGATCTTAGAAAGAAAAGTCAGCCCGTCCATTCCCGGCATATTAATATCTGAAAGAATAAGCGTAATGTCCTCAGATTCCGCCAGCCGCTCCAGTGCCTCCACCCCGTTATTGGCGAATACAAACTCGTATTTTTTATCCCTGATCTGCTTCCTGAACAACTGGAGAATGAGCATTTCCATGTCCTGTTCATCGTCAACGCTTAATATCCTGATAGCCATTACCTTTGTATTTTAGGTTAATATTTTAATTTTTCTCCGGCCTCAAACCGGCAAAGTGATTTTAAATTCTGTTTTTTCGCCCAGTACCGACGTCACGGCGATCTGTCCTTTGTGCGTGTTCACGACGCTCGTGTACGTCAATGCAAGTCCAAGGCCAGTGCCTTTTCCTTGTGGCTTGGTAGTGAAAAAAGCGTCGAACAGCTTCGATACGATTTCTTCCGGAATGCCAATCCCGTTATCACAAATCCGGATCACCAATTCATGCTCTTGCCTTGATGTAATGATCTCGATCACAGGTTCGTAGGATTCAATGCCTTGTTTGCGTTTTTCATTGACGGCATAGCAGGCATTGTTCGTGAGATTAAGCACTACCCGCCCGAATTCTCCTTTTGCCAACATCACATTGGCGATGGCGGGGTCCAGGTTATATTTCAATGTAACATTGAATTCCCGGTCCTCGGCACGTACACTTTGGTAGGCCAGTTTGCTATATTCTTCCAATAACTGGTTCAGGTCCACAGGTTCCAGTACGGCACTATCCGATCGCGTCTGGGCGAGCATACCTTGGATGATCCGCTCGATGCGCTTCCCGTTTTCATTGATTTTCAACAGGTTTTGCGACAATGTTTCGAGCATTTCCTTCTCGTCTGCCAGATCGTCCTCAGTAATGTCCGCCGGTTGCTTCTGAACAATGTCTTTCATATCGTCCACCAGTCCCTGCGATAGCCTTGAAAAGTTGTTGACAAAACTCACCGGATTCTTTATTTCATGCAAAATACCGGCGCTCAGCTGTCCAATTTCGGCTAGCCTGTTCAGTTCGAGGATCCGTTGCTGGTAAATTTCAATTTCCTTATCGGTAGTTTCTGGCCCCATATTCATAAATTTTAAAAACGGTATATTGACTTTAATGGGTTAACTGACAACGGGAAGAATGATCTCGACCTCAGTAAATTCTCCCTCCTTCGAACTGATTGACATTCGGCCTTTATGGTATTCAATGATGTCCTTGCTCATGTACAAACCCAGTCCTGTGCCTTTGGAGGTAGGTTTAGTAGTAAAAAATGGATTGAAAAGCTGCTCTGTTTCCTTTTGCGGAATGCCTTTGCCGTTATCCCTCACCCGAATGCAGATCGCATTCTCCAACGGCCAGGTAGTAACGGTTATTTCCGGGACAAATACTTTGTCGGTCTTTACCTTCTCCATCAGCGCATAGCACGCATTGCTGATCACGTTGGTGAGTACCTGTGCGAATTCATAAGGCAGCAAACTGACTTTTACAGCCCGGATATCCAATGCGACCGTTAATTTCACATTCGCATCCTTATAGTCATTCGAAACTTCCTGATGGGCTGATCTGGTTTTGGATTCCAGAAAAGGATTGAGGTCTGTCACAAAAAATTCGGTCGACTTACCTTTCAGCAATTTCTGCATGTCTTTCACGATCCTGGTGGTACTGTTACCGTGCTCATATATCTTTTCCAGGTTCTTTTTGAGCATATCAAAGCCACTTTCCAGGTCGTCGCGCTCATCTTCCGAGAGACCATCCTGATGCTTCTCCGTTACTTCAGTAATCTCTTTGAGTAAACTTCCGGACGATTGAGAGAAGTTGTTGATGTAGTTCAGCGGGTTCAGTATCCTGTCCACAATACCTTTGGTGAGGCTGCCGACCGAAGCAAGTCTTTCCTGCCGGATCAATTCTTCCTGCGCGGATTTGAGGTTCGTAAGCGTTTTTTCAAGGTTTTCAAGAATGTCAGTTTTTATGTAGGCCCCGATCAAATGTTCTTTCAGGTTTCTGACCATGATAAAATCGCGCTCGCCGAATGCATTTTCATGATCTGTGTTTTCAAGGGTAATGAAACTCTTCACTTGCCCTTCCACCCTGATCAGAATGGTAATGAGAGACTTGGGAGCATATATATCTTCAATCGAATCATCCAGGTTTTCGGCCCGAAAATTGTTTTTCACGAAAATATCTTCGTATACCTCCATCCCATTTTCCATATAGCGTTGCTCAGCCTGGTCAAAAGTGATAGAAACATCTTCCAGGTCGGCCAGCTCGATGCCTCCCGTGATCGCGATAAACTGGTAGGTATCCGTGGCCTTGTTGTGAATCAATGCAGAAGCGCTGTCCACATTTTGAAAAAGACAGAGGCGTTCGAGTACCAGCTGAAACAATTTGCTCGTATTGACCTCACTATTAATGGATTTGACAAAATCATCAATCCTTTCCAGCTGATCATTTGTCGCAGAAAGTTGCTCTGACTGCTGTTCCAGTTCTTCTTTCTGATTCACGACCTCTTCGGTCCTTTCACGGATCAGATTTTCGAGGTCGCGGGTTTTTTTGAGAATAAACTCACGCCTTTTTCTACTAATAAAATAAATAGCGCCGATGATGAGCAGCACATAAAGGACAAATGCCCACCACCGCTGATAAATCGGAGGCAGTATTCTAAATCCAATGGAAGCCTCAGCGCTTTCGGTATGGTAAATGTTCCTAGCTTTCACCAGAAACCGGTAATTTCCAGGCGGAATGTTGGTGTATTCCTTCTGATTGTTGTCCGTCCAGGCACTCCAAGTCTGGTCGAAATTTTCAAGGTAATACTGAAATTCAAGATTGTCCTGGGGAATCAGACTGGTTGCTGAAAACTCAAAACTCACATCATTGAACTTGTAATCCAATTTCATGGAGCCAGCCATAGTGGTACTGGTATCTGATCCGCCGATCAGGCCATCGAACAACACAGAATCACCCGTCGCCGTAACTTTTCTGATAAACGCCGGATACGCCTGCATGTAATTTTTCCGGATGCTCCTGTCAAATCGCACGAGCCCTTCGCTCCCGCCGAACCAAACTAGCTGGCCAGCATCAGGGTAGATGACATTGATCGTACGGTCGGAAAGTGGCAGAAAGGGTTTGAGAACTTCCTGATATTCATTTCCGTGTTTCTGGTACATGGAAATAACCCTCGAATCACCATGGGTCGTCCAGATATTACCTTCCGAATCCTCTCTCAGCTCACCTTTCCACACAGCGCCCGGTTGCTTTCTAAAGCTGTTGAATGGTGTAAACTGATCAACCGATTTTTCATACCTGTAAATTCCATTGGCATTACTGACCAGCAGCCCCGCCGAAGTGTTGGTAATGCGATTCAAAAGTAAAGTCGGAAGACCATTTCCTTCATGGTATCGGGTAACGGTTACGCCGTCGGGCAGGACACGGATTACACCGTTCGTTTGTGTTTCCAGCCACAGGTTACCGTCCGCATCCTCAGTAATCCTTTCTATTTGTTCCGTAATTCCCTGCAAATGAACCGATTTACCCGCATTACTTCCAACATCCAGTCGCTCGACACCATTTTGCAATCCCACATACAACCTACCTGGATGCGTTTTAGAAGCGTAGACAAAAAGTGAGAATTCACTCGTCAGCTGCGAAACGGTATTATTTTTATCGATCTTAAAAACGCCTTTACTGGTGGCCGCGTAAAGCGATCCGTTCCATTCACAAAGCGACCATACTGCCAGCCGGATCGACCGTACTCCCTTAAAGATCTCCTGGTCCAGGAAATAAAGACCATTGCTGGTGCCCGCGTAAAGTGTATGATTGAACCGGACAACGTCATTAACCTGCCCGCGCAGATTATTATCTTCACCAAACTCGGTTACCGGAGACGCTATATCCAATTGAGCAATGCCATTGTTGAGCGCAAGCCATAACATTCCTGCCCGGTCCTCCATCCAATAGTTAACGTGCTCATCGGCAAGACGATAATTCTCGCTTAGCTTCTCTACCTTACCGGTTTGCGGAAAAACCATCAGGATTTGCCCTTCCGCCGCGAAAATGGCGAGCTTCCCGTTCTTTAACAGTCTGCCACTAAAAGCTTCCTTACCAGCCAGAAATGCATTGCTTTCACCCGAAAATTGGGTAATAATGTTGTCTTCCAATGCATAAAGTCCCTGGTTCGTGGTCAGGATAAATGTCTTTTTATTCGCGTAGATCATCGAATTGACGTCCTGCAAATTGTCCAGCTCATTGGACACCGGTACCGTGGTAAAAACGCCTTCGTTAAACGTTCTCAGCCCCGGCCCTTTTTGAAATACATAGATGGTACCATTCACAAAAAAGGCGCTGGTAATCGCCGGACCGGATTTCCATTGCTTCAATTGCTTTCCGTCCCACCGAAAAACCACATTCTTTGTGACAAAATAAATGCCCTGATATGTTTCAAAAATGCTCAGAACCGCACCAAATCCGGAAAATTTGTCGCTAATGCTTTTAAATATTGGAGCACCTGCTTTGCCTGGCACCAGGTAGCCGAACTCATGCTTGCCACCGACATACAACCGCTCATTTTTGTCCAGAAATAATGCAGAAACTTTCGTGATCTTCCCGGTAGGGATCGTTTTCCAAAATACGCCGTCGTATTCCAGTACCCCCGAGAAATTGGCAAAATAAAGAACACCCTGCTTGTTTTGAACAATTGCAAAATTCTGACTATGCGCCTTGTAATCTTTGGATGAATAGATTTTCAGTTGTGAAGACGTGCCCTGCGCAACGGACACCGTGGCCGCGAGCATGATCAGGCTACATATACATAGGAGATACCTCATGAGTTTGCCGGGTTTAGAAGTTCATTTTCTATTTTCGCGGCTTCAATGGTCCGGCAAACTGAACAGTGAAAATCATCCTCACTCCATTGCATGGTCTGGTACAATTCTTCAAACTTTTTAGGATCGGTTTTGTGCAAAATGTCGAGAGCGGCTTCGGCAATGATCTTTACGGGAGAAACGGCATTGGCGGCTAGTGTGAAAGAAGTGTCTTCGGAAGGAAAATTCTCCAATTCCCTGATCGCTAATGCTTTGGTATGAATGCTTAACCTTGAAAAATCCTTATTGATCATGTCGTGCAGGCGCTCTTCGCCTGAAAGCTTCTGCTGCGGGTAAGAGCTTTGCAACTTGACGAGCCTGTCCGTTAACGGAATGTCCTCGAAAAGCGGTAAAACACGGCTTTTGTGCTCAGCAGGGATAGCCATGTTGAGGATTTCCAGCAAGTAACTCCTCGTATTTTCGTCCCTCGACCGCACCGAATCCTGAATGAAGTACAATCGCTTTTCGCCTGTCAGAATGGTAAGTATGTTGATCAGTTGGGAAACCGCATCCAGATATTCTTGTGTCAGCGCGTTTTGCAAAACCTCGCTGTGCAAGTACCGGCTTCTGATCAGGTCTTTCTGCGCTGCGATGATCCAGACCATGAAAGCGATATGCTGCCCTACTTCCTGAACCACCCCGGGCCGCTCATTCAATTTCACGCCATAACCCTTGGAGGCCAGTGCGTCGTAAACGCGGTGGCGGATAGACAAGGCTGGATGGTTGAGTTTTTGCCGTAGAAAACGCAATGCATTGTCGGACTCGATTTGCTTCACGATACCGATCACGCGATTCTGTATTTCCGGCAAGTCGTCTGATTTTTCAAAGAACTCGTTCAGCGCGGGCAATATCCGGTCGCCCATGCGGGTGAGCGCGTACGTGGTGGGCGCAAAGAACGTGTCAGAACAAATGTTTTCAAATAGGTAAGGCCATAACTCGGGGTTACCATTGGCAGCGGAAGCTTTGATGGCGGCGGTTTTTAAACCGTCATTCTTATCCTGCAAAAAAGGGATCAGGTATTTGTACGCGAGGAATCTTTTGGACTGTCCCAGCATTTCGATCGCTTCCAGCCTATCTTCCATAATCGCAGAGCTTGCCAGTTTTGCTATTTCTTCAAATGGCAACGGGCGCAGATTTACCGGCGTACCAGGCTCACTATTAACAGGTTCAGCTTCTGACCTCCTGGTTTGAAACATACCTGACAGTCCTGAAAAAAGATTACTCAGCATCAGTTGGTAGGCCGATTGCATTCTAAACGCCGCGAAAGTCCAGCCGATGAGTATCACCACAAAAACCATCATGATCTGAACCGGTTCTCCCAGGCCAATGTACATCAGGACCAACAAAATGACCCCGGCCAGAATATAACCCAGCGGCTTGGCGTAGATTTCTACTTTGTTTTGCAGCTCGTGGCTTTCCGTTTTTGAAAGAGGCTGGTATAAAATCTGAAATGAGGTATCACTGAAAGATTTTTTGATTGAAATACACAAAAACCTGCTCAAAAGAATGTAAAAGAACACCGTATAATCCAGGGAAGTAAACAGAATGGCAAGGCTTAGCACAATGATCAGCGCGACGGGCAGGATGATAATGCCCGAAACCAGACCAAATGTGCGAATCGCAAAACGGTAAAAAAAGACTTTGACCAAAAGCTCGATAATGGCGGACACAAAGAAAAATTGCCCGAGAAACAAGGTCAGCTGATCTTTGACAGGAAACTGTCGCTTTACTTCAACCGAAAATATAAATTCGCCAAAGTAAACCCCGAGAACCGGCAGCATCCCCAGCAAAAGCAGCAGGATCTGGTAATCTCTTTTGAAAACTGGCTGATCTTCATGTTCAGTAGTCGCCTCATTACTTGCCTCTTTTGTCCTTACCGCCAACTTTTGATGATAACTGCCAATGATCGCCAGCATAAAACCCAGCGAAACCACCAGCGCGGCCATGCAAATGTACAGCAGCTCTTCGGTCCGCATGGCTTTGCTGTTGAGCAACACATTCACCGAAAAATAACTGACGATAGAAGCCACTACATCGCCGGTAGCGATGAGGCTGAAAATGCGTTTGGCCTGTTCGAGATTAAAGATTTTGGATGAAGACGTCCAGAAAGTCACATTGTTGACATATACGGAAATCCTGTTCCAGATGAACATCACCAGCGTGATCCATTTCAATGCTGTTGTTTCATAAAAGTATAGCATCGCGGCAACGGCTACCAGCTGAAAAACGATCAGCATGATGGATAGGCGCGAAAAATTGACCTTGCGCTGAAAAGAAACATTGATCCTGCCGATAAAAAACAGTAAAACCCCGCCACCAATATAGGCTACGGGCAGCATGGATTTGTCGTAATTAACCAGAAACAATGCATTGGCCACCAGGTAAAATATATAGATTGATACGCCGCTAAAAAAGGAATAGCAGAGCATCAACAGAACAGGTTTTTCCTCTTCTGCCTTTATATTCAATGCGGTGTATGCAGACTGTTTCGACAGCATCATCCTATTCGTTTGTCAATGGTTTTTTGGCCAGATATACGCCCTGTTTGAAAAACAGGCTCACATTATCGTCTTCAAATGTAAAATTCGTCTTCTCAGAAAAATCGTCTCCCTCGTCCGTAACCAGGTTTACCAGGTACTCATTCAACAAACGTAGCTTGGTCCAGTCGCCCTGCAATTCTGAATAAAGCCGGTACTTGCTGTTGAAATTGTAGGTAAACGATCTGGCAAGTTCATACTCGTGAAAACGCGCACTGTCCAACAGAAAATAGAATGCGTCCTGAGTAATGAAATTCCTGTTTTCTACCAGCGATTCGTAACCTGCCAGACTGTCCTTTTTCCTGAACATATTCCTATAAAACTCCACAGTACTATCGTCCAGAATGGTTTGCCAGAGTATGAATTTGCCTCCTGGCTTTAATATTCTATAAATCTCATTGATCATTTTGACCTGCTCGGCAGCCGGCAATTCGTGCAAAACCATTTTGGTAATGACCGTATCGAAGGAATTATCGTCGTAATTCATGTCCGCGGCGCTGTTTTGCTGATAGGCGACATGCTTGGTTTCGCCCAGCAATTGCAATAGTTGCGTTACTTCTTTTTTGGCACGCTGGATCTGTATCTCACTGTATTCCAAGATACAATAGTCCACGTCGATTGATGGATGCCTGCTGATAATGGCTTGCGTAACAGGCGCATAACCCGCTCCGCAGTCGAGTATGGCTTGCCCGTCGCGCGGGTTGATGAGTCTGACAAGCTCATCGAACATTTCGTCGCTGAAGTTGGTGACCGTTTCGTACCGGATCACTCTGTCGTCGTAAGAATTCTTCATAATAAGAGTAGGGTTTGTCATTATTTCATAGGTTGAGGATTACACGTAACATCACATTGGTGCCTTTCTGAGGCGTGCGATAGGCCTGGTCGATCCCGTTCGCACTTCTTATTCCGGGATCGGAATATTTTTCGTTGAGTAAATTATTAACAATTCCCTGCACCTGAACCGCATTGCTAATCGTGTAAGTAATAGCAGTATTGACGAGTTTGTATGCCGGAAAAAGGCCATTAGGCTGCGGATTGAGCGGAACGGAAGTGCCCTGACCTACCCTGCGGCCGCTCACATAATTGAACCGGAGGTTGACATTCAGCTTTTCACTTCTAAGAAAAACACCATTGACCCCCACATTGAAGTGATGCCTGGCAATGTCGCCTACGATCAGTTTTTTATTAGTCACCACATCTTTCACTACTGTTCCGGCGATAGAGTCTTTTTTCGCATCGGTGAATGTGTAGTTGCTGAACAGATTAATTTTTTTGGAGATTTTATAATCGAATACAGCCTGTACACCAGTCACATACGACTTACCAGTATTGTTTTTTTGCAATGTGACACCATTATTATATGGCACCGAAATCTCCTCGATAATGTCCTTATAAATTGCATAATAGGCACTTACATCCAGCCTGGCGCCCTTCATTGGTGCAAAATTGAATGATACTTCAAAATTATTAACCTGCTCGGGGCGAAGCCCCGGATTCGCTACCAGCCTCGTAGGAGCCGAAGTAGAGTAACGGTCGCGGCTGGATGCGTCCTGAAAAGCCTGGGCATAAATGGCTTTGACGACAAACTTGCCCGGCGCGTACACCACCGCCATCCTCGGGTTAAACTGGTTCCCGTAGCCGCCGGTGGTCCTGATGCGGTTATGATCAAAGCGCCCGCCTAATGTAATGCGTAATGCCTTGCTCGCCTCGTAGGTACCCTGCGCGTACGCACCAAAGTTATGATGCTCGAACAGGTTACCGCCCGGGACGTTGTCAAAATCGCTTCTTCCCTGCTCGGTGGCGCTTACATAGTAATCGTCAACCAAGGTGGAATCGATTGTAATTTTCTTATAGTCGCCTTGAATGAGGCTGTTACGGATTTCGACACCGCCCACAATATCCAGTCTGGGCGACGGTGTGTACAGGATTTTCAGCTCGTCGCGGTATTGTTGCGACTGCTGATAGTAGAACTGTGTCCGCCAGAAAGGTGCCTTGTTGTTCAGCAAATTCACCGGTGTTAATCCCTTGTTGGAATAATTGCGAACTGTTACAATGCGCGACTGATCGTTGATTTGCGTGGTACGGTACTGTGCCGTGTTAATGATCGCCAGCTTGTCGGGAATGATCTCTTTTTCATAAATAACATAGTAAAGCGACTGACGCGGTTCCCATATATTGCCATTGGATGAGCCTGGCCTCGAATTATCATTGGAATAGTTGATCGACCCCTGAATGTTTTGCCAGTTTTGAAAACCCAGCGTAAAGTCGCTCACTTTCAGACTGCCTTTGATGTAGTAATGTTCCAGCAAATTGGAGTAACCGATCGGACTGCCATTCAGATTGCCTTTCAATGCTGATTTATCCAGGTTACGTGCAATGATTTCGCCCTGGTCGGTCAGGTTAGCAGCTGTTACCAGGCCATTACCGTCCTTCACGACGTTATAGTACGCATTACCGTCGCCAATTTTATTGTTTTTCACAAAATTGGCCGCATTGGAAGTTACGCTGAGAATCTTTTTGTAATTAACCTTATCGTAATCGTCCGGACTGAAATTGTATTCTTCATACTTTGACAGATCATGCTCTTTCGAGAAATAGGCCCTGCCAGTCAGTGAGAAAACAATGTTCTTGAACTTTGCCCCCGTCGTAACATCGGCGTACCTGGTTTTGTAACTGCCATAACCGAGATCCGCCTTGACGCCGAAATTCTTGTTGTTTTTAATTACATCGGCAGGCTGTTTTGTGATCACATTCACCACCCCGAGAAATGCATTGGCACCGTACATCGTTGAAGCTGGGCCATATACGATCTCTATCCTGCTTACATTGGTGATCGGAAACTGGCGGTTCCAGTATACAAAATTTCCCCAGAAATCATTCTCCTCAATGCCATTGATCATGAAAAGCGTCCTGTCCGTATTGCTCGACCGGTAACCCCGCTGATAAATATTGGAATAGGTGGATCCGTAGGTACGCGAAACGTCAAAGCCCGGGAGGTCATTAAAAAGTGCTTCCAGATCAATGTAGCCTCTTTGAACGATTTCCTCGCTCGTCAGGACCATTACCGTGGCCGGAGCCTTGTTAATGTCTTCCAGTTTTTTAGAAACCGAACTTACCTGGATGACGCGATCGGTTGCATTTTTCAGAAAATTGACGATCCTTGCAAATTTCGTGGACACAGCCAGATCGCCCTCCGGCTCGTAGGAAGGATTCAACAGCAGCATCTTCCGGATCGCGTCCGTGGCTTTTCCCAATGAATCAATGGCCAGGTAGCTCTGCGCGGTAAGCTTATAGGCGACTACTTTTTCATTATTGGTGAAGCCGTCTTCCAGGCATGGGTTCAACAATAAAAACACGTCGTTAAAATTACCATTGCTATATCTCCGCTGCGCCTCCGTGATTTTAAACTCTCCGCAATTCTCCTGCGCACGCACCTCCCCCGCTACCAGAATGGCAAGCACCCACATCAAGACTGACAGCATGTAAATAACTCGTTTCATACCCGGCTGTTCTGGTTATTCTGTTGGCAAAATCTTCTGATATTCAATGTCTTTCCCGATATAGGTATTCCATTCATCGGTGGTAAAATTCCTTTTAACGGTCTTAAATATCTTGGCATAAAGCTGGTCCGTATTAATGTCCCAAACCCGCACCGACTTATCGGCCCCGCAGGATATCAGCCTGTTGCCATCGGCCGTAAAACACAGTCCCATGACCCAATTATCATAGTCGTGTATCACAATGGGCTGTTGCTGCAATAAAATGTCTTTGTAATTCCAAATGTGCACAGAGCCGTCGTAGCTGCAAGTCGCCATCAGCTTACCGTTTGGAGAGAAAATAATGCTGTTAACCGGCGAAGTATGTCGTCCGGTCAATGTGTTTACTGAGCCTGTCAATGCATTATTAACCAATGTCCAGGCGTGTAATGAGCCGTAGTTGTTGCTGGTGATCAGCTTTCCTCCGTCCGGACTGAATGCCAGTGATGAAACCTGGCTTCCGAATTGGAGAAAAGTGTAAACCGTCGGTGCCTTTTTCAGGTCACTAAGATCGAACGATAAAACTCTCCCGTTCGTCGATCCGCACATCAGTACCTTATTGTCCGGGCTGACTTTGGCACACAGGATCGGAAAGCCGGATCTGATATGTTGTATCGAATCCAGCGAACGGTCGGTTATTTTCCAGGTACGCACTGCACCGTCGGAACTGACGGATACCAGTGTGTTTTTGACATTCAACAGCGAGTGAATGGACGCTTTATGAGCCCGGATTACCTCGGGAGTGGCATTGCCGGTTTCCCCTCTCCACTTGAAAATCTGCCCGACGTCGCTACCTGCGATCATTGCCTTATCATCCGATGTAAACAAAACCGAGCGAATATCCTGTCTCACACCCTTAGGAAGTCCATAACTCTCGGGACGTTGCGCGAGATCATTCATATTCCATATTTTGAGCGTTCCATCATCACTGCCGGAAGCCAGCTTCGTATGCCCGGGATTGATCGCCAGCGTCCGCACCACGTCACTATGCCTTCTCATCACGGTTTTCGAATCTGCTACTTTCGACAATGCATTGAAGATATCAGGTGACTCCTTGTCATTGAACTTATAAGCCTGAAGGGCGAGCAAGGCAGATATATCATCTTTGCTATCAGGCATTTGATACGATTGAATGGCAATAGACCGCGCCACTGCCAGCAGCCGGAGTTTCTTTTCTTTTTCCGTGGCAGCATCCGCTTTTTCACGTTGCTTGTTGGCCACTACGATCAGCGTGTCGACCTTCTCCTTTTGGCGGACCACCTCCCGTTTCTCGTTTTCTACAATTTCCTTTTGCTCCTTTGTTTCCAGCAATGCTTTCTCCGCAACCTCTGCGTTGCGGTTGGCTTGTAGCTTCGCCACAACAGCCTCCTGTTCTTTTTTTTCGGCACGTACCTTCTCCTGCAATGCAATTTGTCTTTGTTCATCAGTAAGCAACCGCTGCTGTTCTGCAATTTCCTGCTGCTGCTCGGCAATTTTACTTTGCACCAATGTCTGTTTCGACTGTTCCTCTGCGCGTTTACGCTCACTCTGAGCGCTCTGCTCCTTACTGGCGGACTCTTTTAATGCCTGCCTCGTCTCTGCCTGAAGAACCGTCAGGTACAGCACTGCAACCGTGGCTACTATACCGATACCTACGCCTAAAATAGCAAAGTAACGACTTTGTTTTAATGCTTTTCGCTGTTTTTCCTCCTGATTTTGAAGGTCAAATTCGTGCTGTTTCCGGCTGTAATCCAGATAGTTGATCGCCCGCTCAAAATACGGATCGTACCTTCTCGCCCATTCTTTGGTAGGCTGATTATCCTTTTGCCATTTCAGCCCAAGCTGCAATTCCGGGTTGACCCATAACCCCGCTTTTGCATCCTGATACAGCTGGGCGTTAGCGCTCAGTTGTTTGTATAATTTGGCAGATTCAAGTTCCTCTTCAATCCACCGGTTCAATCGTGTCCACAGCAGCAGTATTTTCTCCACTGTCACGTCGATCACCGATTCGTGGTTCAGTCGTACATTGGCATTGGGGCTAAGAAACGATACGCCTCTCGCCCTGAAAACCTGGATGACATCAATGAGCTGATAATCCGGAATACCTGTAATTTTCACGATTTCGCTCAACGCGATCGGGTGGAGTACCGGCGTGTCACTAGCACCCGACACGATCAATGTTTTGAACAGTTTCTCCGCAGCAACTTTCCTTCTGTCGTCCAGATTTTGGATAAAAAGCTCCTCAGCATGGACGTTGATGGAGTTTTTCATGGTACCGATTGCCTCGTACTCGGCTGTCGTGATCGTTTCATGGCTTGCGGGGAGTTCTGCCCATTTGTTCCAGGTGCGCAGCAGGGCGTGCTGCAAAATGGGGAGTGAGTCGGGGTTCATGGTGATCTCCTGTAAAAGGTTATCCACCAAATCTTCCGATATCCGGGTACCTTTTGCCTCTACCGGTTTGGTGATCACATCCCGTACCTCCTCAATTGTCATTTTAGGCAACAGGTAGTACCCCTGGTTGATCGCTTCGGTAAGTCCTTTAAATTCAGTGCAATGGTCCAAATAGTCAGAACGCATTGTGATGGCCGCGTAGGATTTTAATGCCGGCTCGTTAATGTGGTTTAATATGATCTGTATAAAAATCGCCGCCTCATTCCTGGCCTCCTTTTGAGCACCACCACCCAGATCGTACCGGAAAATTTCTTCAAACTGATCGATAACCAGTAGAAGCTTATTCTTGCCAAAAGCAGAAATAAGCTCCCTTACTGTTTCCATAATTGTATCCGCAGACCATTCGGGATTCGCAAGGTCTCCCCCTGCCGATACGCCCTGCTGCTTCCTAAGCTTTGTTTTTAACGCTGTTAGTAAATTTTTCACCGGATATGCACCCGGTTTGAAAAGAACAACAGCCCATTCGTCCTGGCTACCCGACGATTCCAGCGAAGGGATCAGGCCGGCTTTGATCAGCGATGACTTCCCGCTACCCGAAGAGCCGATCAATGCAAGGAACCGGCTTTCGAGCAGTTTGTTTTTTAGCGCAAGAATATGCGAATCCCTTCCGAAGAACAGTGCATGATCTTCGTATTCATAACTCCTAAGTCCAGGAAAAGGATTTGCTAATGTAGATTTATCGACCATACATTTCAGGTCCCCGCTATTTTCATAATAAACTTGTTACGATTTTTGCCATCAGCATATTCATAGGAAAAGTCATCGACACCGTTGACCGTCAGAAAAATCCCAAGTCCGCCGATATCCCTGTCTTCCAAAGGCTTGGACAGGTAATCAGCATCGGGCATTTCTCGTCCGAGCGGGTCAAAAGCAGCAGCCTGGTCTTCCAGGATAATGATGAGCTCATGCTCAGTGATCTCACTCAAAACATTGAAATCCGCTTCAAGCCCTGCCCTCTCATAACCGTATAAAATGATGTTAGTAGCAATCTCATCAATGGCAAGCGTGAGGCTATATTTGGCCTTCTTGACCAAGCCAGCCTTTTGAGCAAGTTCACTAATGTAATCCCGCAAGGGATCCAGAGAGTCAACAACCCCGGGAAAACTTTTCGTTTCCATCATGGCTCATGTTAAACAGGATATTGATCTACGATAGTAACGCTGTGCTGAAGACCTGTTTTGACCAGGGTATCAACGATTAGCTCCTGTGGTTTGACAATGTAAATGGCTAATTTCGGACCGATTTTTTGCTTTGAATAAATAAGCACTCTCAATCCTGCGGATGACATAAAGTTAAGATTCTCCATATCAAGTACCAATGAATCAATGGACTGATTGGCAATTTTTTCAATTTCAGTTTGAAAAACCCTTGCAGAAAGGGAATCCAACTCGCCGTGAAGCGTCAACTTGGCAATTTGGTTTTCGACTACAGATTCTATTTGAAATGCCATGATTGTAATGTTTTTAAAATGAATAATTTCTAATAACTTTTTTGTCACAAGTGTGATTAGTTCGGCGTAGTCTAGCAAGTTGAGCGTAGTCTCCGACCGCCCGGCGGCCCGGTACGTTCGAGTGATAACCGGTCTCCGACCGGTACAAGTAGACCGGTCTGAGACCGGTTATCGCAACGACGTAGTCGGAGACTACGCCGAACATTCTCGATTACGTCCAACTTTCGCGACTACGCCGAACTTCTATTAACTACACCCTACTTCCCAATCAATATCACCGTCGCTCTCCCCCCCACCAGGAACCTGCCCTGATCGTCCAGTTTCGGCTCTTTTCCGATGTCGTAGATATCGTCGCCTGTCGGCATATCGGTGTTTACGGCCAGGTACCAGTTTCTTCCATTGGGTAGCGCCGGTAGTTCGTAGTACAATGCGTCCCAGTAGGAATTCATGGCTACGTACACGGTGTCATCTTCAATGGTACCACTCTTCGCATGTGCGCCGTCGAGCATGAATGCGAGACAACGGCTTGATTCGGAAAAGTCTGCGTGCCAGGCTTGTGTACCGTGGAAACTGATGTCCGGGTAGCCGCTATTGACATAATCGCGATGCTGGAAATGTGTCCGGCTTCTGAGGACAGGGTGCGCGCGGCGGAACCTGGTAATGCGCTGGGCGAAATAGTAGATGTCGGCATTCTTTTCAAGAAGTCCCCAATCCAGCCAGTTCAGCTCATTGTCGTGGCAGTAGGTATTGTTGTTACCGGATTTGGTAACCCCTACCTCATCGCCCGACAGGATCATTGGAACGCCCTGGCTCACCATCAGGATCGACAATGCATTTTTTATCTGCTTGTGACGGAGTTGATTAATGAACGCATCATCTGTTTCACCTTCCACACCACAATTCCATGAATGATTATCATTACCGCCGTCATTATTATTTTCTCCGTTCGCTTCGTTGTGTTTCTCATTGTACGCAAAAAGGTCATAGAGGGTAAAACCGTCGTGACAGGAGATGAAATTGATACTTGCCGTTGGTCCGCGGTAGTGGTACAAGTCCGGCCATCCCTGGATACATTGGGCAAGTTCCCCGATCAATCCTTCGTCGCCTTTCAGGAATTTACGGATCGAGTCACGGTACTTACCATTCCACTCGGCCCAGCGGCCATATGCCGGGAATGAGCCTACCTGGTACAATCCTCCCGCATCCCAGGCCTCGGCTACCAGCTTGCATTTGGCAAGGATAGGATCATAAGCCAGTGATTCCAGAAGTGGCGGATTGCTGAGCGGGGCACCATTCTGATCACGACCAAGAATGGCAGCGAGGTCAAAACGGAAGCCATCGATATGGTAATCTGCGGCCCAGTAGCGCAGGCAGTCGAGCACCATATTACGCACCACCGGATTATTACAGTTCAATGTATTTCCGGTTCCTGAGAAATTGAAATAATAACCCTCGGGCGTCAGCATGTAATAAGTCTTGTTGTCGATACCGCGGAACGAAATGGTATGGCCACGGTGGTCCCCTTCTGCGGTATGGTTGAAAACCACGTCCAGCATGACCTCAATACCGTTTTTATGCAGCTCTTTAACCAACGTTTTCAGCTCGTCAACCTGCATTCCAAATTTTCCCGTCGCAGCATAACCTGCTTTTGGAGAAAAGAAATTGACCGTACTATATCCCCAGAAATTGACGATCAGTCCGCCGGTAACCGGGTTTTCCTTACTGTTTTCCCATTCGTCAAACTCATAGATCGGCATGAGCTCCACACAGTTGATCCCCAGCTCTTTCAAATAGGCGATCTTGCTACGAATGGCGGCGAATGTACCCGGGTTTTTGACTTTGGACGATGGATGCTGCGTAAAGCCTCTTACGTGCATTTCATAGATCACCAAATCTTCAATCGGGGTTTCCAGCGGGTGGTCGTTTTCCCAGTCAAAATCCTCAAATACCAGCCTCGAACGGTAAGGATAAATGTTATCCCAGTTCGGTGTGGCCAGCCACGAGTCCCGTCCGCCGATGGCTTTGGCGTAAGGATCGCTCAGGATAATGCTTTTGTCGAACCGGTGTCCTTCTTCCGGTTTGAACGGGCCGTCCATCCGGTAACCGTATTCCAGGCGTTCGTAGTCCAGATCAAAGACGATCATGGAATAGACATTACCTGTCCGGAACTCTTCCGGAAAGCGTATCTCGGCAAATGGTTCCGCCTCGCCACGTTCGAACAGTACCAATGTACAGTCGATCGCTTCGCTGGAATAGATGCTGAAATTGATCCCGTTCGGAACCATCGTGGCTCCAAACGGCAGCACATGACCGCGTCTGAATTTAATCCCCTGCTGCTCGTGCGTGGGATAATAATCTATCCTGATATCTGTTGCCATGGGCTAGTCCTGTTTAAGAATGACAAGTGCTTCATCAAGTTTTTCAACAATGCTAAAAAAGTTGATAAACCCGGTCGTGGACATGACATCCTGGATATCTTCCGAAACCCCTACCAGAACTACCTTCCCATTTTGTCCTTTGATATTCCGGTAAACCATCAGCAACACACGCAGTCCAGCGCTGGACATAAACTCCACGGCCGTCAGATCAATCGCGATCTTTTGGCTTTTTTCTGTCGCCAGCTTGGCATTTCTTTCAAATTCAGGCGCGGTTTTGCTATCAATGTCACCCGTCACCTCTACAACCGTGATATCTTCGTGATCCGTAATTGTTACTTTCATAGTTTTTAGCGATTAGCTGTTAGCTTTTAGCTTTTTTACGGTCAATTATTTTGCTGGGCTGATCTGTACTTTCACTCGGATACTTTCCTCTGCTTCAGGAAGTTTCACGGTTAATCCGTATGCGTCGAAGTCGGTATAAGGCTGATCATTGATAAACACCTCGCTAATGTAAATGCTACCAGCAGGCAGGATATCCGGTGATACACGCAGGATGTTGTCGGTCCAGCTGTTCGGATAAGGCTTGAAGTAGAAGTACGTTGGTTGCTTGGTGATCAAAAGGTTAATGTAAACCGCTGACAGATAGCACAATTCAGTACTATGGTACGCACTCATGGAGTGGCTACCTTTGTAACGCTCTGTCCCGAGCAGGTAAGGCATACCATTGCCAAACACATTGAAATACACACCGCCATCGTCATTATCCAGGAAGAACGCATTGTAGAATGCAGCCGCCTCACGCGCTTGTTTTTCGTATTCTTTGTCGCCCAGTACCCCGTACATGATCAGGTAAGCGAGTATCGCCTGCTCCTGCTGCCACCATGCCTTGCGGTCGTGCCATACAAACTGATGTTTGTCGCCAGTTTTTTGAACCCTTTCAACGACGTCGTACCAGCCGCCGCGCTGCTGATCAGAGCCTGCGGCCGGCATCAGTTCAGCAATTTTCTTGGCAAAAGCCAGGTATTCATCTTTCGGGGTCAATGATTGCTGACGGATCAGGTTCCATGCGATTTTGAGGTTGTGGCCTACTACCGCACGATTTTGCTGCCATCCCCAGGTTTGGTCTTTGCTCCAATCTTCGAAAAATTTCTCCTGAACAAACGGGCTGTTCTCGTAGTCGGGGAAATATTTGGTAATGGTATCAAATGTATATTCCAGGAAGTCAGCATGTTTTTTCTCACCACTTGCCAGGTACAGGTTGATCAGGTAAGCCGGTGCGTGGTCACCCACTGAATTCCAGTTTTTACGTGCTTTGTTGTGTGCCAGCGACTCTTCGTGCGCATCCAATGTGATCGGGTGCAAGTGAGAGTAGTAGCCTATGCCATTCGGATCTTTAAAGTATTTTTCAAACAGATCAATGGTTTTATCAATGTCTTCACGGATGCGCTTGTCGCCTGTGATCCGGTACGTTTGTGTAGGCCCAGCAAGCGCATAGATCTGCTCGTACATAGGAAGCGAATCCAGGTCGTCGCCAAACTCGGAAGTCAGCAATTTCGTTTCTTTCTGGCCTTCCACTTTCAATCCGTGGTACCAGTACACCAGGTCATCGTCCTGATCGAAGAACCGCATGTGGTCACGTAGGTATTCCGTTCCCAACTCGGCACCTTCCAGGAATTCATCTTTTCCTGTCAACAGGTATGCTGATGCGAAACCGTACACCATCCGAGAAATGGTATCTGTTTCCTGCAAATAATCACCTTTTTTCGCACCTCCCAAATGGAGCATGGTACGGTAATTCTTGTAGTTGATCTCCTCCTTCGGATAATCAAACTGCCATTTCAAATAACTCGAAGCAATAGAACTGATTTGCGTGATCCACCAGTTTTGCTCTTCGTGACGGTAAGCTTTCGGCTCCTTGCCCGGGAATATCAGTTGCTGTGCTTCAAATGCTGCTTCGTCTGCACCAGCATTGGGATAAAACGTTCCGTAAGCATAAACGTACTGTCCGTTCGTAGCCAGGAATGCAGTGATATCACCTGGATCCTGCCAGCCTTCTGTCAAATTCTGTACGCTGCGGGCATAAGTGGAAGGGATCAGGTTGACCTTGAATGGTCTTTTATCCGAAGTTTCCAGCGTAAACCAGCGTTCCTGTGCATTATATCCCGTGATATACCCTGCAATGGTATCCGAAAAAGTGAAATTTATATTCATGCTGCAATAGTTAAGGTGTTTTTATAATTATTTGATAAAGAAGGATTTCTACGTCGTGCATGTGCACTTCGACTGCGCTCAGTGACAAGAGGGTTGTCACCCTAAGCGTACCGGCCGCCGCAGTCGAAGGGGACTAGACCACGAGGTCTTCCTGGTCGCGGTAGCCCTGCGTGATTTCAATGATATTACCCTCAGGGTCTTTCAGCCACACTGTTTTCCATCCCTCGATCACATCGTCAAAATGCAGCGGACCAAGTGTAATAACCGCATCTTCGCCCATGGATGCGACTTTGGCATCGATGTCATCCACCGAAAACGCAATGTGCCTCAGCCCCGGGTAATGCGGGCCGTCCGCTTCTGACATTGGGCAGGGACGTTCTTCTTCGGGAGGAAAAATCTCAAAGTAAAAGTTGTCCGCATTTTTAAGGAAAACGAGCTCTGCATCGTCGCCCAAACTAATCACCCTGGCCCTTTTAAAACCAAAATGCCGGGAATAGAATGATTCGAACTTCGCAAGATTTTTTACTGTAAGTGCCAGGTGAAAAAATGAAGTTTCCATATCAGTTCTGGTTAGCAGAAAGGGTTTCAATGATCTTTTTGGCAAACAAATGCGCATGACCACCGGACCGTCCGGTAATGAGGTCGCCATCCACTACCACATCTTCGTTGACATAAATGGCGCCATAAGCTTTCGCATCGCCGATCAGATTATTGTGACAAACCAGTCTGCGCCCCCGTACCAATTCCGTAGCCGGAGCAGTGAGCCATAATCCATGACAAATGATCCCTTTCAAAATGCCGGGTTCCGCAAAAACGCGTTTTAGGAACTCCGTGGCCGGGGGTATTTTTTCAACGTCCTCGGTATAGCGAAGCCGGTCGGAAACCATTCCGGACGGAACAATGATGGCATCGTAGCTTCTCAGTTCTTCGTCGCTCATGTTTTCAAAAGTCTCCCAGCAGTCCATCGGTGCACGGTGCTCGTGCCCCAGGAATGTGAGCTTATCCTGTCCCCATAACCGGCTCAGAAAGTGGATTTCTGCCCCTTCTTCGGGAAAGCGGAATTTGTAATAGAAAATTTCATTCTCAAAATAATCGGCTTCAAACAGAACGCCGATCTTCTTTCCCGCGAGTTTCATGGTAACAGCATTTAGGTAGTTGATAAATTGATTACGCCAGTGAACCGTCGGGATGCTGGACCATTCCTGCGAAGTGAATGGCGATCTTACCATTTTCCAGTACCCAGCTGTCTGCAAACCGCATTTCACTTTGCTCTCCTCCCACTGTCATCGTGATTTGCTCGGTGATCATCAGCGTTTCAGGATTTTCGGTTTCAGCCCAGAAAATGATCTCGGTTTCCAGCCCGTCAATTCCCAGAATCCCCTGCATGTGCTCATTCACCTGGTCGCGGCCTTTGTAAACAACCGGCGATTTGGAAAAGCTGCTGATCAACGTGGCGTCGTCGGTGTATTGGTTCAGAAGAGCATCAATGTTCTTGTCCAGAATGTGCTGGATATGCTCTTTATACATTTTACCAAGCTTGGTATCAGGTACATTTTTCATAATAATGAAAGAAATAAAGGGGGTTAACGAAATTTTTTAAAGCGTAGCCGAGCCTTCGTGGTATTCGAGACCGTCCACGATATATTTGGTAATGACCACTTTACCTGCGTCATTGAGCTTCACCTCCCAGGTCTGGAAAGCATCACATTTGATGCGTTTGCTGAATGGTTCCGGCGCATTCCAGACGCTCGCTTCCCACTGCACCACCACTTTTGCCGTCGCGGTATCACCATTGATTTCGGACTCTACACTTTTAACAGTATGAACTTCATCAAAAAAGATGCGGATCACGCGCTGAAACCATCCTTCAAATCCGGCATGACCGTAAATGGTCACTTCCGGGAAAACCATTTCCAATTCTGCGTCAGCCAGTAGCGGCAACACTTCCACCATGGGAACGTGCACGTCCAGTTTCTTATACCAGTCTTCGGCCAATGATCGTATCGCTTCCTGTGTTAACATTGCTTTGTTTTGGGTTAATTGTTTAGAAATAGTCAACTCTATATCAACTACTTATTCCGATTATCTTCTAAAATCATGTCCGCAGCTTTCTCGCCGATCATGAAGCACGCGGCTACCGTATTGCCGCTCGTTACCGTGGGCATCACCGACGCATCGGCTACGCGCAACTTTTGAATTCCGTGTACTCTCAGTCGTGGATCTACCACGGAGTCAGGATCTTGTCCTATGCGGCAAGTCCCGGCCGGATGCCAGATCGTCGTGCTTTGGCTACGTATAAAAGTAGAAATGTCTGCTCCCTCACCCGGTACCATTTCTCCGCCATTCAGTTCTAGGAATTTAGGAGTATTAGCCAGTTGTCTAACCAGTTCCACCGCTTTGGTAAGCACCCGGATATCAGCTTCACTTTTCAGATAGTTCGGATTGACCAGCGGTGCATCCAGCGGGTTTTTAGACCTCAGCGATACCTCTCCCCGGCTTTCAGGTTGAACCAGGATCGGCAGGAAAATACATACAGGCCCGCCCAGATCCGGCAATATCGGTGCAAGCGGCTGGGGCAAACTTGGTGTAAAATTGATCTGCAAATCCACCAGGCTGCTATCATCCTTTGTAGATACAAAAAGGGCGTTGCCAGTCAGTAATGTGGTATTCGGCATCGGAATTTTTGATCTAAAAATCATCGGTAACTGCAAGTGGTCCTGCAAATTTTTACCAACACCCGGTAAGTCTGCGACCAATGGTATTTTCAATGCAGCAAGTTCATCGGCAGCGCCTATTCCTGAAAGCAAAAGCAACTTGGGTGAAGCCAGCGCACCTGCGGAAAGGATGACTTCCTTCAACGCCAATGCCTGCCACTCCTGACCTTCGCAAAATAATTCCACCCCAAATGCTTTCTGGTCCTGAATTAAGACCTTCAACACTTGTGCGTTGGTGATAATGGTCAGGTTATCCCTTTTCCGGGCCGGGTCAAGAAACGCTGACGCGCCGCTATCCCGGTTACCATTTTCATCAATGTGAAATTGTAACAGTCCGGCGCCATTTTCCTGGCGCGCACCATTATAATCCCAATTCGGGCCATCATAACCCAGTTCCGTCGCGCCGACCAAAAAATGTTCGGAACGCATTACCTCGTCAGGACAGTCGCGAATGCTCAGTTCGCCGCCATCGTGGTGGTATGCTGAGGCGCCACTTTCAAAGCTCTCCGATTTTTTGAAATACGGCAAAACATCATTGTATCCCCAGCCTTCGGCCCCCAATGCTTCCCATTCCTGATAGTTACCGGGATTTCCCCGTACATACATCATTGCATTGAGAGAGGTACTGCCACCAAGGACCTTCCCCTGGTTGATCAGGATCTGGCGACCGCCCAGGCCATCCTGGCGGGTGGTTTCCAGTTGCCAGTCCAGTTCTGATCCCCAAAGGGTTACAAATCCCCCCGGGTCCTTAATGTTCGGTTCCTGGTCCTCACCGCCTGCTTCGATCAGCAACACGCTGTTGGCAGGATCGGAACTTAAACGATTGGCCAGTACACTGCCCGAAGCACCTGCTCCCACAATGACGTAATCGTATATCTGATTATTCTGCATCTTGTTGGCGTAGCGTTAATTAGTCAGCTAATGTGAACAATTTACCTTTACCCAATCTGACCGGTGGTCGCCTTCCAGCACCAGGTCGATCAGAAAGGGCTTATCATCGGCCAGCATTCTCTCAATAGCCGGCAAAATATCCTCTTCCTTTTCAACACGGACCGCATCCACACCCATTGATTTTGCTAAAAGGTCGAACCTGATCGCTGGGTAAGACAAGTCGAACGGCAGCGGGTGATCGTGTTTAGGAATCTCCCTTTCCTGCCAGTACTGGTCGATATTGAGCTGTAAAAGTTTGTAGGAACCATTGTTGCAGACTACGAATTTCGCTCCCGTCTGATGCCTCACCGCGGACCAAAGTGCCTGAATGGTGTACATACTGCCCCCGTCACCGGAAAATCCAATCACGGTTTTTTCAGGATGCGCGAGTTTTGCACCTATCGCACCTGGAAATCCTACGCCGAGTGAACCGCCTCTGGTGAAAAAATACTGTCCTGCCAGTCTGGGCGGAATGTACCTGCTCAATGCCGGCGAGTTGGTCAGCGCCTCGTCGAATATGATGGTTTCGTCCTGGTTCAGCTTTTCAGCGAGTACACTGGTGAACTGCGCCATATGCAGGGGATGACTTCCTTTATGCTTGTCGTCCAGCTCCTTTTCGCCTGCTAGTTTCAGCTTTTTAGCGTTACCGATTTGCTCTATACGTTGGTTTGCTGCTGCGCGTTGTTCCGGCGTGATCAGCGATTCAATGGCCTGGTGTAATTCCGCCAGTGAAAGCTTAGGATCGCATACTACACCAAGGTCTACCCGGTGGTTCTTTGCGATCTCATAAGCGTTCAGATCGTAATGGATCACTTTCGCGTCTGGCGCGTAAATTTCTCCCAGATCAGGAAAAACTTCGGGTACCATATAAGTGCCTACTACCAGGTTCACATCACCTTTGGAAGTAATGGGTTTGCTGTAAGATCCAAACATGTGCCCGGTAGTACCCTGGTAAAGCGGGTGGGTGTTATCCATCACCAGATCACCAAATTCTACACCGTACACTTCTGCGCCCAGGATCTCCGCTACTTTCGTCAGTTCCTCAATCGCACCTGAGTAAGCGACACCATCTCCGATAAAGATCATTGGCTTCTCGGCTGCCAGTAGCATTTCCGCCGACTGCGCAATCAGCTCTTTGGATGGAGCTACCCTCGTGGAAGGAATGCAGCTTGGGAACACAGGTTCGTCATTGATCTCGTCGAGCACGTCCATCGGCAGGCATATGTATACGGGACCCATGGGTGCGGTGGTCGCGATCTTAACCGCGCGACGGATCGTTCTGAGCAATGATTTCGAAGAGGTAGCCATCGTGGCATACTTCGTTACCGGTGCCATCATGGCGACCAGGTCATTGGCCATCTGGGCATCCATGTTCATGTACTGCACACCCGCATCAGAGCCGATCACGACCAGCGGCGCATGCCCCCTTTTGGCCTGATACACAGCGCCTACCGCATTTCCAATCCCTGGCGAACTGTGAAGCTGTACCAAAGTTGGTTTTTGCGTAGCTCTGGCATAGCCGTCACCTGCCATGACCGCAATGGTTTCCTGCAAAGTGAGGATGTATTTCATGTCGGGATACTCGGCCAGGGCGTCAAGGAAGCCTTGTTCCACCGTGCCCGGATTCCCGAACATGAAGTCCATGCCGTCGGCAAGGAACTGTTCAATGATCTTCTGATTCCCGGTTTTACCAGCCATAACGCGTGAGACCTTTGTCAAGAACATTCACAAACTGCTCTCCGAATTCGAATGAACATTGCAATGAACGTGCTGTAATAAATGGATAGTCAACAATTACTGAGGTTTCTTTTCCAAAATTGCCATGGTACTGCCCCTCAGGACCTACCGCATCGGAAAGAATGTATTCCAGTACATATGGCGGTGGCCCCATGTTCAGGTCAGTGTTGAGGAAGCCGGTACCATCGTGGTAATCGTATTCGATACAATGGCCGGTCACGTGCTTGCCTTTGATAATGGAATTGCGCTCATTGAAATCTCTTGCAAAAACCAATGGGGCAACGCCATAACAAATTCCTGCAACAGGCATTTTTTTGTTGTAAAAAGCCAAAACCAGGTCATGAACGCGCTGATTGTTGACCATATCAATGATAGGGCCGCTCCCTCCTACCAGGAAAACCGCAGCATATTCCTCGGTTACTTTTTCCTGCGCGATTTTAAGGTCTGCGTAATATTTTTCAAAAGCCCTCAGGAAATCAGGCGTCGAGAAATAGGGACGTTGTGGAATGACTTCCGACAAATTCTGGCGTACATCCAAACGGTTGGAGGCTTCGAATGCTTTTACTTTTTCAGCTGCCAATGGCGTGGTAACACAGGTTCCCAGCGGAGGATCTACGTAGGTAGTATCATAGCTAGGCGGCAATGCTTCCGCTTTTTTACCGTTAGGCGTGATAAATTCGACGGTATAACCTGCCTCTTCAAGCTTTTCGAGAGGGCCGACCAGTTCAATGCCCCAGTATCCGTATTCTGATAAAACGGCGAGTATTTTTTTTGACATAGGATTTTGGATTTACAGGGAAAAATCAAATGGTAACTGTATGAGAGGAGGATTTACTATTTATATCAATGGCCGGGAGGAGGAGGAACGACGCCCAATTGCTGCAACAAGCCCAGCTCATCCACATTGGCCCAACGTTCGGCGATTTTCCCGTCTTTCATGCGGACAGTGGAGGTACCGGTCATCGAAAGTGATTTGCCTGATGGTGGCATGCCCATTACGCCGCCTGTATCAGTTCCATTCAGTCTCCAACGGTGCACTACTTTATCGGCCACATATATCTGATCTTCAATGGAAAGTCTTACATCAGGCATAGCGCCGCGAAACATTCCGATGATTCCTTTAAAACTGGCTGAACCAGGTTCTGAAACGGTTTTACCGCCAACTTGCGAATGGTCGATCGCGTCGGATGACAATAAATCTTCTCTTACTACTCCTGTATTCCAGGCTGCTTCAAAGAATTCGACACAAATAGCATTGTTTTGTTCTGCTGATAATGACATGGTCTTTCTTTTTTAAGGGTTGATTTTTGGTTAATTCTGGGCCGTCGGCTTTCGGCAATCAATTATTGGTCAGGCAATGGTCATTTATTGTCATTCATGGTAATTAGTCGCTCTCTTACTTGCTTACGGTAAAAGGTCGCCCGCCTAAAAATGCTTCTACGATCCAGGCGGTGTTAATGTAATTTTTGAATAATGTCACTTTGCCTTCTTCGTTGGCTACTACTACATGCACTACACTGGTTTGAAAAGGTAAGCCCGTTACCGTGGAGGTTCCTGCTTCATCAATGACTATAGCCGCGGTGTCACCGTCGTAGATCAGTCTCGTTGGTTTGAAATGATCAAAGTGCATCGTCTCAATGATCTGGTTCGCTGATTCCGCCGCAGCATCCGGGCCTATCCGTTCGCCGGCCCACGAGAGCATGTCGGCGGGACCGAAAATGTCCCATACCACGTTGTCGGCAAACACTTTCCGCACTTCCGGCACATTCAGTCCCTGTAATGCAGCATACATGGCTTTAACCGTCTTTACTGTTCCTGGCGGCGTTTCAAAAACCGAAGGATCAAAAACAATGCTGTCGGTAGCCCGGTCTACTGCCACTGGTTTGATCACGTGATAATGTGAATCAGTGTGGCTTGGCTGTACTGTAAAAGGTCGTCCGCCATAGATCGCTTCAATGATCGGGTAAGTGTCGCGGTAATATTGCAAATGACTGATCTTGCCGTTTCTGATCGTTACCCAATGCACCACTCCTCCGCTAAAAGGTACGCCGTATCTGGACTGGCCATGCCCATCAAGCACAACGGCAACAGTGTTGCCTTGTGCTATATAACGGGTTGGTACCAGCTTCTCAAATGCCAGACCTTCGCTGAGTAAAACAAAAAACTTGGCGACCCCAAGGTGTCCGTTCCAGCCTCCGGCCCACGGCATAATGTCGGTAGGACCTGCCACTTCCCAAAAAACGTCTTCGGAAAGGAAAGTAAGGACATCCGCGAGGTCATTTTTTTCCAGCGCCTCATAAAATCCCTTCAATAATGCTACCGGATCAAGATCAAGCGCATTTACATTTTTGAGGATTGCCAGCTCTTTTTGCTGACCGGCCAACTGGACAATGGTATCATTGTCGTTTTGCAGAAAGCGAAGATCTTTTCTGGATAATTCCGGATTGGCAATGACCAGTACATCATAGTCCGTACTGAAATCGTCGATTACCACCGCCGTTGCAGGCAGTTGTCCGTTACTTATCTGAAAATGTCGAACTCCTTTGCTTTCCATAAACCGTGTTTTTTAAAGCACTTTCAACTGTTGCAATAATCCCAGACTATCCTGGGCTACCCACATTTCAACTATTTTTCCTCCCTCAATGCGGAAGATATCTATCCCCAGGTCCTTCACTTTCAACTGCGTCGTTTCCCTTCCGAGAAAATTACCTGTATTTGTCGCCTCGTATGACCAGCGGCTTACTACCTTATCGCCTTCTGCCAGCTCATCATGCAAGGTGAAATGAACGTCCGGGAATGCTGATAGCGCTGTTTCAAACCATTTCCGCAAGGTAGGAGGCTGGTGAGCCTGACCTGGCGGGAAGTGAAAAGCAACGTCTTCAACCGCTATCTCATCTAGCACTTCTATATTCTTGTCGTTCCACAATTCAAACCAGTACCGACGCACAATGGCTTTATTATCTTCTGTCTGGCCCATAATTCATAAAAGTTTTCAGGAAGGCAATGCGCCAAGCTGCTGCATAAGCCCGAAATCGTTTTCGTTCACATGCACAGAGACGATCTTTCCGTTTTTGATTGTAAAAATGTCAATACCATAATCCTTTACGTGATTACCCGTCGCTGGTGCACCCAGGAATTCGCCTAAGTGGGTACCTTCGATATTCCACCGAGATGCCACCTTGTTGCCCTCCGCAGTCTGGCGCATGACCGTGAATTTGATGTCCGGAAAAGCATTTCTCAGGTAGGATACAAACCCTTTGAAAGCTGGATAGCCTGCAATCGGTTCTGGCTGGGTAGG
The DNA here is from genome assembly GCF_039919315.1 of Dyadobacter sp. Taxonomy (GTDB): domain Bacteria; phylum Bacteroidota; class Bacteroidia; order Cytophagales; family Spirosomataceae; genus Dyadobacter. The sequence continues at coordinate 56,983 of NZ_JBDSFX010000085.1, forward strand.
GATAATAAAAGCGAATTCCGGATCCAGTATTTCTTCTATGACGTCCAGATTGCCCTGGCTCATGATTTCCTCGAAATACCGCGAAGCAAGTTGTTGATTGTGATCCAGATCCTGCGTTACAGGAGCAGCTTCGGACGGCAAAACACCCAATTGCAACATTAATCCAAGCGTATCTTCATGACCAATGGATTCGGTGATCTTGCCATCCTTAATAGTATGCCAGGTCATTCCGTCAATTTCAAAAAACTTGCCGGTCGCATTGACGTCGCCCTTCACGGTCAGCAGTGGTCCGCCTGTGTGTGTACCGCCTCCACGCCAGCGTGTAATTACCCAGTCGCCGCCTGCCACCATTTCCTGTGGGTTAATATAGAAGTCAGGGAATGAGCTATGCAGCATACGAACCAGTCCCATAAAACCGTCGGGGCCGTGGAATGGCTCCGGGTGCGTAGGCAATGTAAAAACAAAGTCCTCAGACAGGATCTCATGAGCAACCTGCTCATTCACCCCATTCATGATCTGATAAAAATAACGTCGCGAGAGTACCTTATTAGAATTCATCTTGGTTGATTTTTCTGTGGAAGGATGGTTTAGAAATTATATTGTTTTACTCTTTTGTCCTTTTTGTGTCATAAATATCTCTACAAGCCCGGCCTCAGGCTTTTAAATAGTGATTGAAACTGAAAAAAACAGAGGTGAACCCGTTGATTCCTGACCTCAAACCGATGGAAATACCGCGAAGCTGAAAAAGGAGGTTTTAAACCAGCGCCTGATGGGGTGAGGTGGAGAATACAGATGTGCAGGCAACACACGAATTACAAAATTTTCGATAAATAGTACAAAAATGGAATAGAATACGCTGTGCAGGAATATTTTCTATATATTTGGATCTAATTCTCAGTTGTTGCTTTTGCACTATATTTCTTCCAATACAGTAGTATTATTTCTACTCAAATTAGTATAATTGTAACAATATCTGTTTGCTTATCAGCATACTATTTTTCGGGCCCAACACACGCCTCAAAGCTCTAACAACACATCACTAAAATCATCTGCCGGACCGGTGGAAAGGAACATATTGTTAAATGAAGATATTCTCGTAAGATCTTTATTATTTGGCTTGGGTATGTTAGCGGTTACATCTACCTTTCACAACTAAATCATTCTCTTCTATGAAACCTTTAAACCTCCTGATTGTTGCAATTCGAAGTGAGTGGCTGAGCCTCCTGGAAGATTCCCTCAGTTATGCAGGTTATCATTTTCAGATCAAGCAGGTTAACTCCAAGCAGTCTGCCATCAAAGCTTTCCACGAATCCAAATACGACCTGCTCATTTCCAATTGCCTGCTGCCTGATGGCAAAATCACCGACCTGGCCCATGTACTGGGGAGCCAGCTGCCCTGCCTGGTGATGACGGAAGGACATTGTCCGGTGACTGCGGAAAGAGTACTGGCTGTGACCGAAACCAACTATTATATTAATTGCTCGAATAAACTGGGATGGATCCCGGCACTGGAAAATACATTGGCGAAATGGCGCAACAGCGCACAGCAGAAAATAGACCAGCATAACCACGATAATGGTAACCTTTATAAAAAAGTACTGGCACGTTGCGAAGAAGAATTATCGGCTGGCCGGAGCGGTAAAAAGGCCGATGACCTCTTGCTGAATGCATTCGCAGTTTTGCTCGAAGTAATGGACCTGAGCAGGATTTACCTTTGTACACAAAACCATAACGCCGACGGTACCCATCAGATCAGCAAGCGCGCTGAACTTGCGGCAGCCGGTGTTTCTCCCAAAACACATTTCACTAAAAGCCCGTCAGAAATACCCTATCTCAAACGATGGAACGCCTTGCTCTCTGCCGGCAAGCCTGTTATCGAATTTACATCATTCCTTCCCGTGGACGAGCAGCAATTGTTCGGTCGCCACGACATTCAGTCATTGCTCGCCGTTCCGATTCTGGAAAATGAGGGCTGGGCAGGATACATTGCCCTGGAAGACACATTGAATTCCAGAGAATGGACGGATGCTGAGATCTCGCTGATCGAATCCATCGCAAGCCTTATTCAAACAAACAATCTGTTGCAAAAAAAATCATCCCGGCTCCATAATGAATTACTGACCAGCCAGGTATGACCCCAGATTTGAATTACCGGAATGGGATGTCATTAGGTTGGCGGCTCTGTTTCATTCTGAGCCTGTTTGCAACTATTCCGCGGCTGATATTTGTATGGCCATCTCTTTTCCACCAGTCCGACATCGGGGCGGGGCTTCTCGACATTTGCATTCAGTTCATTATCAGCTTCGAATTTGCCTGGATTTTCGTGTACATCTGTCTGCATTATACCTATCAGATGCCCAGCTGGTTCAACCGGCAAAATCCGCTGGTACAGGGTTTAATGATGATCATTCTTTTTCTGAGCATCAATGAAATTCTCTTTCAGCTGAAATTGGCGCTCGACGATGATAATTCAGATATACTGATCTTTCGTGTGGTATATTATCTCTACCACATTCTGCTGCTGCTGGCGATACTGGGTTTCAGGAATTTTCTGCTGACCACGCAGGAGAATCACAAGATAGGACTTGAAAATGAACAGCTGAAACGGGAGCAGCTCAAAGCCCAGCTGGAAGCATTACGCAATCAGCTGAACCCGCATTTCCTGTTCAATGCATTAAATATCCTCAACATTTCGATTTCGACCAACCCGGATATGGCGCAGCGCATCGTACTGGATTTGTCTGATATTTTGAGATACAATCTGAAAGTTCAAAACCAGAGCCTGATCCTTTTGACAGACGAGCTGGCCGCAGCCAGGGCTTACCTGGATCTTTATAAAGCGAGGTTCGGCGAAAAAATTGCATTCGAATTCATTGGTACCGAAACCGGCAAACAGTGGTATATCATTCCATTGTCCCTGCAAATACTCATCGAGAATGCAATCAAACATAATGTGATTTCCTCCCAACATGTATTGATGATAGAAGTAACCCTCAATGAAACTGAGAAGCAGGTGATCGTCATGAACACGGTCAACAAAAAACTAAATTCTCCCGGGACCGGTATCGGCCTGCAAAACCTGGACAAGCGTTACAAGATCCAGACCGGACAAAAACCTTTATTGGTTGAAGATGAACAACAATTTACAGTAAAAGTACCCTTGATTGAAGCTCCATGACAAGAATTCTAATTATTGAGGATGAACAGCCAGCAGGGCAATATTTGACACAACTTATTCAAAAAATCGACCCGAAAACCGAAATTCTGGATGTACTCGAAAGCGTGGAGAATGCGGTGTGCTGGCTCACTACCAATCCCGTTCCCGACCTGATCTTTCTGGACGTACAGCTGGGCGACGGTACGTGTTTTCAGATTTTTGAACAAATTTCGATCGGCTGTCCGGTCATTTTTACGACTGCCCACGACGAGTACGCCATGCGGGCCTTTAAGCTCAACAGCATTGATTACCTCCTCAAACCGATCCGGCAGGAAGCATTGAAATTCAGCCTGGATAAATATTACCAGCTGAATGAAGAGAATGCGATCACCAAGGTGAGGTACCTGGAAGAACTAATGCATTCACAGATTTTGAACCGAAAAAGCCCCAGAAGAAGCTTCCTGGTGCCTTATCGCGACAAACTGATCCCATTGAAAGACATTGATTTTGCCTGGCTCACGATCCGTAACAGCGTGGTAGTGACGACATTGCATGACGACCGCAACTTTGTGCTGGACAAATCGCTGGAAGAACTGGAAAACCAGCTTGATCCTTCCAATTTTTTCAGGGCCAACCGTCAGTTCATTATTTCGCGCCAATGCATTACTGAAATAGAACTGTACTTCAATGGCAGGTTACTGGTTCGCACCTCTCCTTCCTCTTCCAACCAGATCCTGATCAGTAAGGAAAGGGTACCGGTTTTCAAGAAGTGGTTTGAAGAACAGTAACCGCAACAGCAAATTTCCAACTCCGTTTTTATCGGTTTGATCCTTCATATTTTCTGTTTCGCGCAACATTGAAAAAAGTTTTGAAGCCAATTTGAAATCTTGTGGCTTCAAAACTTTTCTTTTACCGAAACAGCAATGTATACCGCCCGTGAAATTAAGCCTGGGATCATTCTTTCCTTTGCCTGGCAAACCCTCCTATTTTTTTTCTTTTACTCCGCGGTACTTTGTGGGCTGAGCTACTACTCCGGTATCACATTGGGTATTTCTTTTGTTCCAATCGGCCTGATCGGTACAGCGGTGGCGTTTTATGTTGGTTTCAAAAACAATTCTTCCTATGAGCGACTGTGGGAGGCGCGCAGGATCTGGGGCTCGATCGTGAATGCGAGCCGTACCTGGGGAACGCTTGCCAGCACCTACGTGCAGTCGCAAGATGCCGGAGCTGCCAAAACCGCATTAATCCACCGCCAGATCGCCTATGTGAATGCAGTGCGGATACAGCTGCGATCCAGAAGTGTCTGGAACAGTACCAGTTCCATCGCTCACACGGTTGTGAAAGACCACCATACCAGCGACGAATCTTCATTACAAGATGTGCTGCCTCAGTTCCTTTCGGAAAGTGAAACGAAATATGTCCTGTCCAAAAAGAACCCGGCGACGCACATTATGAAAGCCCAGGCCACGCAGTTGGAAGAAGTTTTCAAAAAAGGAGAGATCAATGAGCTGTTCTATTTTCACATGATGAATGTCGTTCAGGAATTTTATAATCAGCAAGGTGCTGCTGAGCGCATTAAAAACTTTCCATTTCCACGTCAGTATGCCTATTTCAGCAAGGTTTTCGTGTGGCTGTTTGTTTTGGTCCTGCCATTCGGGCTCATCAATGAGTTCGCCAAACTCGGTCCAAACCTCATCTGGCTGGCCATACCAAGCTACATGATCATCGGCTGGGTTTTCAATACCATGGAAGTAGTCGGCGATACGAGTGAAAATCCGTTTGAAAATGCTATCAACGACATTCCAATGACGGCTATATGCCGCACCATTGAAATAGACCTCCGCGAAATGCTGGACGAAGACTCGGTACCGGCTGCGATAACACCAGTTCATAATATTTTAATGTAAATCCTATGCTCGAACAAGTACGCAAGTATTTCCCCAAGGCTGTTTCATCCAGCGATTTTGTCCTGAATATTTACAAATCGCTCGAAACTTATGCCCTGGCGCCCAGTCAGATCATGCTAGCCCACTCGATCTGCTCGGACGATGTGAATGCGATCGAATATCCCGAAGAAGGCCGCCAGATGCTAGGCCCTTTCAATATGGGCGGTTTGAATGGTTATCCGTTTACCGGCCTCACAGGTATGAGCGCGTTTGCGCATCACGTACCGGCCGAAGGCGCAGCCATGGTCTTTTATGCGCCGCACATTGGCGTAAGTGAAAGTGGTGAGCTCGGTAAGATCATTCGTGTAGGCCAGGAAGAAGAATCCAGCTGTTGCGGAGCCGCAGTGCTGGCATTGAACAGACTGAAAAACAATGAGATCGTACCAGGGGACAAACCTGTAGACGACTACCAGCAACATTGCCTTCAGGAATTTTTATACAACAAAAAAGACCGGGTACTCACCTCCTCTCATCCCATTAAGGAAGCAACCGAAGTCATTTTCGAAGAATCCGGGCAAATGATAGACCGCCTGATCCCGAAAACCAGCTTTTCGGGAAGGTACCTTTTTGTGATCGGTGCCATTATCGTCAACACAGACTGGAAGTATGGTTCGTTCCTGGAACTTCGCCGTTTTGAAGAATGGGACATTAAAACCGGTCAGAAAATCAGAGATCTCATTACTCCATAACCAACCACGTGTAACCCTTGGCAGGAATCGTCACGTCGAGGGTTACGTTATAATCCCTGTCCACTTTCACCGACCTGGGGCTACCTTCTTTTTCACGGATTTTAACTGACTGATGCTGCCCTGTGAAGTAGGCCGGCAATTTGATAGTACGGGTAATGCTTTCATTTAAAGGATTGTAAAGCATGGCCAGTCCTTTCTGCGGAAGGCTGGGGTTCACGTGCAAAATACCGTCCCAGTCCCGACCGTCGGCACGCCGCAAATGCAGCAGATCCGAATTGAGAATGTTCCGGTACTTTTTATACCAACTCACCACACCCGCCACAACCTTTCTGGTGTCTTCGGTATCGTACAGCCTTGGGCCGCGGTAACAAGCCTGCACACCTGATCCGTAGTATTGCATCATAAGTTGCTCGTAAGCATCGAGATGCTGCGAAAGCGGTTCCAGAATCGCATCGTCATTACCGCCCTGGTACTTCGTCAAAGGCACAAAACCCCATACCATCGATGGCGTTTCATTCCAGGTGGCATCAAAAATGTTTTGCCGGTTCAGGATCTTTTGCTGGTCCCGTGACAGTGAAAAATTGACCTCCCGGTAGCCTAGTGCCACTTTGTGCGTACCATCGAGGAAGTACCAGTCAGGTGCATTCACATACACGCCATTTTCATTGCACCAATGGTAAAGTCCTTTTTGAAGCTCCATTTGTTTCCACTGTGAATCACGCAAGCCTTCGTGCCCGGGATGCGAGGTGGACGCGCAAACATCACCTGGATAGGGGCCATCATTTTCGAAGATATTGAAACCGGTATAGGTCATGAAATGCTTCAATTTTTCAAGATAGCCCAGCCCCCATTTACTTCCCATACAAGGTGCGTTCCCAAAGAATGCCCCGCCTGGTTTACCGGTCTGGGCGTCGATCACATCGTCTTCGTCGCTGATCTTCCGTGAGCTGAATAGCGAGTAGCTCCCTATCAGAATGTTTTTGCTGTGTGCATAATCTGCTAATGCTTTCCATTTTTTCAAATTGGCCGCAGTCGTGTCCTCCATGTTGCAATGGCTTCCGAAACTCAGGATCAATGCTTCATAACCGGTGACCGCACATTGATCGACCGCGGTTTTCACCTCATCATCATTTTTGCTAACCAAATGCATGAAAATAGGGTTACTGGTAGTCCAGGGAGCGATGGTGCGATACATTTTACGGATCGCCAGTCCTTTTCGCTCGCGGTCGTAACTGTCCTGCAAAAGCTCGTAGGTACGGATCGATTCCAGACTTTCGCCTGCTTTCAGGACGACACCCATGTTTCGCGCCGGGTGAACTTCCAGCAAACAGGGCGTTTTGAAATCATAATTGACCTGTGAGGTATAGGCTGGGTCGACCTTCCAGTTGGTGGCCTGATCGCTCAGGTTATAACGCATAGCGTTGTTGAATGCAAAATTGTTTTCAACGTAAAGACCATTGGGCTTAGCCATTTTCTCAGGACTTCCCACCACCGCGCTTTCCTCCTCTACAACAGCCAGTATCTCATTCACGACCTGATCAATGCTGAACGTGCCCTTACTTTTGTTGTCGATCGTCACCCATTTGCTCAAAAGCGGAATACCGTTGTAAATAGAATAATGTACCGCCACCGACATTCCCTGCAATGCTGGCAAGGCCGATTTGTAATGGAATGTGATCGTTTTTCCGGTTGCCTGATTCTTGTTTCCAGTCCACATCGAAGTTTTCCATTTCAGGTAGGGCTTTACATCTTCTATATTGAAATCCACATAATGGAACGCGCTGTCGTTTTTTTGTAGCTTGTCTACCCACTCAGGCAGCAGGTATGCATTTTCCTTTTGTCCAATAAGCCCTCCTACCGGATAATTTTTGCCATTGACAACAATGCGCGCTTCGGGTTTCACAGCGCGCAACAATTGCTGACCATTGGTCAGGTTCGTAAAATCCGTGCACGCCAGGTCTGGTGCGAGCCTGAATGTTCTTTTGATCAAACCATTATATAAGACAATGTCCTTCCCGTCGCCGGATTTATACACGTCTGCTTCTTCATTGACCGGCTGAACGAGCCAGTCAGTTTGATTTTTTTTGATAGCCTTAGCGGGCAATACCGGCAGGCTTTGAGCAAGCAGGCACAAGGAATTAGTAACGGTCAGGAAAAGGATCGCCAGTTTTTGTTTCATTATCGGGATTAGTAAGCGGAAAAATGTATTTATAAAGAGCTGCAAAATGCCATTAAATTCACAACGTCGTCCTCTTTATCAAAGTTGGTTTTATTGACTCTCATAAAATCATTAACCTTTCTTTTTTGAGAAGAATAAAACCGCAGCACATTGCCTTTGGTCGCGGAGTAAACTTTATCGTTTTTATCTACCAAAAAAAATACAGTCCTGCGCCGGAGGATCACCCGGTCGTTTCCTTCCAGAAATTGAACCCTACCATCCGCATTTGTAAAAGAAGAATAACTTGATATTGCAGAACTGGAAGAATATTGGTCATAGGCTGCGTAGCGCTCGTTTCCCATTTTAGTAAGAAACATTTTTCTGCCTAATCGCACCTGTCCGTAATCTCCGGCAATCTCAATGTGCCCACGGCCCCGGTGGTAAATGAAGGGAAACTGGCCTACCATAATGTTTTTAACAAAATCATTATCAGTGATCAGCATTGTATCATTGCCTGCGCTGATGAACATGACCTCTCCGTGCACTACACTGTAATTAAGCTTGGCCTTCGTCACTTTTCCTCCCCTGAACATCACCGCGCCGTCCATAAATTCTTTAAACTGAAATCGCTCCTGTACCGACAACATTTTGCTGATGTCGCTACCATTTTTAAAACGATAAACGTCCTTGGAAGCCTGCGCAAACAAATTTCCAGCCAATAAACTGAGCAATACAAGGATATAGACCGATTTCATGGCTAAGCGTTAGGGGTAAATTCATTCAATATTTCATTATAAATTTAGACAAATCCGGTACATATTCCCTTTTTCTCTTCAATTCATATTGATAAATTTCCTGTCCGAGGTTTTTCATAAAGGGGTAGCAAACTTCCTTATACTCGTATTTATCGTCATTGAAAACACCGTCTTCATTGGATTGAACCACTGCTGAAAGCATAAATTCGACCCTATTTTCGAAATCAACGATGTAGGCATTGTCGATAATGAAGCCGTAGGAATCACCGTACTTATTGAAAACCCTAACATTGGACAACGGTACCGTCGCCTTATCCGCACCATAGAAAAGAAACTTGGCATAAAGCGGCCAGAACTCGGCCGGGTCGTAATGCGGATAATCGCTCTCAGTCGGGTATTTACTCAGGTATGTGTAAATCAGCCTGTAATCATCTTCTTTCAAATGGAACCGCTCGCTGGCCGGGAAAATCTCTGGAAACAGCAGCTTTTTCATGACCGATTGCTGATCGGTGAGGCTGAATGCATTCTTATTGGCCATGTTGAACGGACGCTCCACATACCGGTCGGAGCTGTCCATATAAGCCTTGCCCATCAATGTGTTCGACAAATTCAGCGGGTAATTTTCAGGATCAAATTTTCCCGGTTGTGTATATACGGGCTGGCCGTGTTGGTAGAAAGTTACCGGGTTGGTATGGCGGGAAGTTTCCTCGGTATCCCGCACGGCATATCGGTTCAGGATGCGACTGGTGGTTAGCCCATGCTTTTGCAGCCTTTGATTGATCTCGGCGCGGCCAACAAATTCATAAAGACGGTTGTAAGCATCATTATCGCTAACGAGCAGGATTTTCTTAATATAATGTTCCAATGAAGGAAGACCGCTGGCAGAGGAGCTATCGCGTTCAACCTTTGTTTGTTTTGTAAAATCAGCACCGGTGATCATTGTACTTTGCTTCGACAAACCTTTGATGTTCAGCTCATTCAATTTCTCCAACGCGAAAATAACAGTCGGCAGCTTGACGGTACTGGCAGGAAAAAAGTAATGCAGATCGTCCAGATTGTAGCTGTAAGTCTTGAAATGCGGGACGTTGTTTTTGTCCCGGTCAATCTGCGTGTAAAGGATCTGTACCTGATTTTTCTGAGGGTGGTTTAATATTCCCGAAAACAGCTCGGGCCTGCCGCGCATTAGTTTTTCGAGCAGCAATGTGTCGTTTTGTTGCGCCACGGCATTCATTGTCATACAAATCAGAATGCAAATCGTTAAAAATCTGACCATAGCTTTTGATTTTATTCCTCCCATTCTGGCATATAAGACCCTTCCTCCGTCTTGACCGAACTTTCAACGGCTGCATTGATCTCCTTCATTTCCTCCGCGGTCAGGTCGCGCCATTTTCCTGTCGGCAAATTTTCAAGTGACACATTCATGATCCTTACCCGTTTCAGTTTGGTAACCTTGTAACCCAAGTACTCGCACATTCTGCGGATCTGCCTGTTCAGCCCCTGCGTCAGAACAATGGTGAATACGAAACTGCTATCCCTTTTTACGAAGCACTTTTTGGTAATCGTATCGAGAATGGGCACGCCTGACGACATTTTCCTTACAAATTCAGGAGTTAGAGGCTTGTCAACCGTTACGACATATTCTTTTTCATGATTGTTACCGGCCCGTAAAATCTTATTCACAATGTCGCCATCGCTGGTCAGGAATATCAATCCTTCCGATGGTTTGTCCAACCTGCCAATTGGAAAAATACGTTCGGGATGACGGATATAGTCAATAATGTTGCCTTGCACATTTCTCTCGGTAGTGCAGGTAATGCCTACGGGTTTGTTAAATGCAATGTAAACACCTGCTTTCTTTGCTTTCAATGGCTTGTCGTCCACGCGCACATCATCAGCGTCGGAAGCTTTATCGCCCAACACAGCTTGTCTCCCATTCAATGTGACCCTGCCTTGCTCCACAAGCCTATCCGCCTCACGTCTGGAACAGAAGCCGGTCTCGCTGATAAATTTGTTAATTCTGATCAAATCCAAGTTACTTAAACCAACAGGCAATCATTGTAAAAATTAAAAAAACACCGGCAAATTACAGCAAATCGTAAAAATTATCCCGCAATAATTAAAGATTCGGCCCATTTACCACTTTAACTGACAATTCTAATTTATTCAATTTCAAGACAGATCCTTAACCGTTATATGAAAAAGAAATTTTTGCTTACCCATTTTTTCCTCTGGCTAACGACGCTAGCCATTCACGCACAGCCGGTTCGCAGGCCCATTGAAGTAATCGTGACGACCGATCATGACGACTGGACTTATAAAACCGGCGAAAAAGTACAGTACACCATTTACGTCATGCGAAACGGAAATCTCGTAAAAAATGCCTCCATACGCTATGAAATTGGTTTGGAAAAACTAGAT
>NZ_JBDSFX010000086.1:0-53627 GCF_039919315.1 Dyadobacter sp.
AAATTGGGTGTATTGGTTGCATTTGAAGGTGTAAATGGTAGCGATGTAAATGAATTAGGCAAAGATGTGGCTATGCAAATTGCTGCAATGAAACCTATCGCATTGGATAAAGACGAAGTTGATTCTGCAACGATCGAACGCGAAATAGAAATTGGAAAAGAACAGGCAAGAGCCGAAGGAAAGCCGGAAGCTATGCTTGAAAGAATTGCTCAGGGTAAATTACAGAAGTTTTACAAAGACAATACACTTTTGAACCAGGAGTTTGTAAAAGATTCTTCTTTGACTATACGTCAATTGCTTGAAAAAACTGCGAAAGGATTAACCGTTAAGTCTTTTAAGCGTATTGCCATTGGAGGATAAGTAAATTCCGTAATAAAATAATATTGACAACGCCTGGTATCTATTTGTATACCAGGCGTTGTTTTTTAATATTTACAAAAAATTAAGAAATAGTTTAATTTTTTGCACACACTATCGGCGACATTTTGGAATACCAATGCTTGAAACATTAGTTAACAATTATGCACGGCATAATTCAACGGACGAAGAATTAGTTAAGCTTTTCCTGGAATCCAAAGACAACCGCTATTTTGAAAAACTGTATGAAAGGTATTCATTTAAGGTTTATCAGAAGTGTTTGTCGTTAACCAAAGATGCCTCCAAGGCAGAAGACCTCACCCACGACGTTTTTCTCAAACTGATGTTCAAGATGAACACATTTAAGAAAGATGCCAAATTCTCAACGTGGCTTTTCTCAATCACCTACAATCATTGCATGGATCTGCTAAGATCCGGCAAAAAGCAAATCGTGACGGTACACGGGAAAAAAGCTGATTTTGTAGATGACTTCGACATGTATGACATTTTTGAGGAAGAAGAGATCAATACTCGGAAACTCAAACTAGCGCTCAAACAGATGAATGTAGAAGAAAAGGCTATGCTCTACCTTAAATATATGGATAACCGTAGCATCCGCGACATTGCCAAAATTTTCATGTTGACAGAAAGTGCGGTTAAGATGCGCTTGATGCGTACGCGGGAAAAGCTCAGGAAGAGGTATCAGGAGTGCATTCTATTTGGCTGATTTCTTTTAATCGAATTTTAAAATTCGTTACTTTAAGCGGGCCCTCTTCAACTCGTTCAAATAAAATGGTGGAAACGGAATTAATTGATTCACTAAATATATTGAAAATGAGCGGAAAACTCCAAAACGTAACCTTTGTTGCCCTTGCCTTATTTGTATTATCAACCTTACCCACATTCTCTCAAAAAGTTGACCTGAGTAACTCGTTAAATGCCGGTAAACTGAAAACGCCGGGTGATACGACGTGGAAAAAAATTGAATTCGGGGCTAATTTGAACCAGGGATCTTTCAGTTCTAACTGGACCGGAGGCGGTGTAAATTCAGTAGCATTAGGCCTTTTTTTTAATGCATTGAGTGAAAAGAAAAAAGGTAAGAATTCCTGGCGTAACGACTTCCAATCGCAGTATGGTATTGTCCGTAACAAAGGCCAGCAAAGCCGCAAGAATGTTGACAGGATTTTCTTTGATACCAAATATAACCGCGAATTGACTGCTGTATGGAGCCTTTTTGCCAATATTAACTTTCTTTCACAATTCGGTTCTGGTTACGAATATTCATCAGACCCTGACTCTGCGGATGTGAAGAAAAAGGTTTCCGGTATCCTGTCACCTGCATATCTTACCGAGGCAATAGGTATTGAATACCGGCCTGTTCCCTACTTTTTCATTGATTTTGCGCCAGGCGCATTGCGTCAAACAATCGTGGTGGATAAAGAATTGTACGTGAATACGCCGGACCAGAAAAACTACGGTGTTCCGATCGGCAAGCGGGTGAGGACGGAAGCTGCGCTCGTTCAAATAGTCGCCAATTTTGATAAGGATATCGCAAAAAGTGTCAACCTGAAATTCAGGTATTTGCTATTCTCCAGTTTCAAACATCCTCTCAATATCGATAATCGCCTGGACGCGATGTTGACCGCCAAAGTGAACAAATTTGTGAATGTGAACCTGGGGGCCATCGTTGTCTATGATGAAGATCAAAGCAATAAAGTTCAGTTCGCCCAGGCGCTGAGCATCGGCTTTTTATACTCTTTTTAATTTTCTCCCAACTAACCTCAACTTGTTATGCTAAAGGAATTCAAAACGTTCATCGCCCAGGGAAATGTATTGGATCTGGCCGTCGGTGTTATCATTGGTGCCGCTTTTGGGAAAATCACTACGTCACTCGTGGAAGACATTATCAACCCTATTCTTGGATTGGTGATTGGCGGAGTAGACTTTACCCAGCTGAAAATCGTATTGAAAGAAGCGGTAGGGAAAACACCGGAAGTCGCTATCAAATACGGAAATTTTATTCAGGTACTCATTCAATTTGTGATCATTGCCTGGGTAATATTCCTGATCGTGAAAGCTGCTAACAGGCTGAGATTTTCTGAATCATTGAAAAAAGAGTAGGAAAAGTCATTGAATAAATGGGTACAGAGAGGCATATCTGATATGCCTCTCTTTTTATTAAGGTTAATGCCGGGAGAGTAAAAAAAATTTTCAGCAAAAGATTTACCTTCGTGCTCTATGCTGGTTGTTCAACGTTTAAAAGAAGTCTTGTGCAAAATAAGGTAGTTATTTTGGGTGGAGGAGAAAGTGGCGCGGGAGCTGCTATCCTTGCCAAATCCAAAGGTTTGGATGTTTTTTTATCGGATAAAGGCCAGCTTAATCAAAAATACAGCGATATTCTGATCGCTGAGAACATTCCTTTTGAACAAGGGCAACATACTGACGAGAAGATCCTGGACAGTCATTTGGTTGTCAAAAGCCCTGGTATTCCCGACACGGTTCCGTTGATTTTAGCACTGAAAGCAAAGGGCATACCAGTTATATCTGAAATCGAATTTGCATCGCGCTACACCGATGCACAGCTCATCGCCATTACAGGCAGCAACGGTAAAACTACTACGACACTTCTGACGTACCATATTCTGAAAAATGCCGGTTTGAATGTTGGACTGGCGGGGAATATAGGCGAAAGCTTCGCGTGGCAGGTTGCTGAGAAGAAGTTTGATTACTATGTGTTGGAAATCAGCAGTTTTCAATTGGACAACATCATCGAATTCAGGCCGCACATTTCGGTTTTGCTCAACATTACGCCCGACCACCTGGATCGTTATGGGTACAGCTTTCAGAATTACATCAATTCCAAATTCAATATAGTACGTAACCAGAAGCAGAACGACCATTTGATCTATTTTGAAGATAGTGAGGTGATTTCGGAGGAATTTGAGAAAAGGAACATTTTACCGCATCAATGGGGCATTTCATTGGAAGAGAAACTCGAATCCGGCTCGTACCTGAACGGAGGCAAACTCTTTTCCCAAATCAATGGTAAAACCTTTGAACAGGATTTTGATAAACTGCCAATAAAAGGCCCGCACAATGCGATCAATGCGATGGCAGCGATTTCGGTAGCGCAGCTTGTGGGCATAAATTCCGCTGAAATCAGTGAGGGATTATTATCATTCAGCAATGCACCGCACCGATTGGAGGAAGTAGAAGTGATCAATGGTGTTACTTATGTTAACGATTCCAAAGCCACCAATGTTGATTCGGTTTTTTATGCGTTGGGGAGCTTCAACCAACCCGTGATTTTGATCGCTGGTGGAGTGGATAAGGGCAACGATTACGGTCAGATAGAGGAGCTGGTGCGTAATAAAGTGAAGGGTTTAATAGTTTTAGGTAAAAGTTTTGAAAAGTTGCAGGACTATTTCTCCGGTAAAGTTCCTCAGATTTACACGACGCAGGATGTGCAGGACGCTGTAAATAAAGGACAGGAATGGGGTGTTCCGGGTGATATTGTCCTGCTTTCTCCTGCCTGCGCCAGTTTTGATCTTTTTAAAAACTACGAGGACAGGGGAGATAAATTCAAGGCCGCAGTCAGAAATCTTATCAGTCAATAATCAATAAACCATTATTAACCGGTAATCGATATGGATTTCTTGCAAAGGTCGAGAGAGGATACGCAGGCATGGTTTGGCAAAAATCTGAAAGGAGATCCCTGGATCTGGGGCATTTGCATTATCATGCTTTTGTGGAGCATTGTGGTCGTGTACAGTGCCAGCGTAAAAGATGCGTACAGCCAGATGGACGGGAATACGGAGTATTATCTGTATAAGCACGTCCTGCTTTGCGTCCTATCATTGATGGTCATGTATTTTGTCCATCGCATTCCCTATATCAAGTTTGTGTACGTCACAAGGCTCGCGGTATGGAGCTCAATTCTGCTGTTAATCTTCACTATGTTCTTCGGAACCTCTGTGAATGATGCGGCTAGGTGGATTGAAATTCCCGTGATCGGTCAGCGGTTTCAGCCTTCGGAATGGGCGAAAGTGGCTCTTATCGCGCATTTATCATTAATTCTGGCCCGGCACATCAAAGGCGGCTGGAATACCAGGGAACTGTTTATGGAGCCGCTGGCGCTGGTAGGAGTGGTGTGTGGATTGATATTTACCAGTAATGTTTCCACGGCGGTCATGTTGGCGGGAATTTGCTTTCTGCTGATGTTCGTGGGGAAAGTACCCATTCATTATTTGTTATTTACGGCAATGGGGTTGGTATTTTTCGCAACTATTGCCATTCTTCTCAATTCTACCCAAAGATCCGGAACAGCGCAAAGCAGGATCTCTACATTTTTTGATAAAGACGTTGTCGTTTATCAATCTCAGCAGTCGTACATGGCGATGGCGCGTGGCGGGCTGTATGGGGAAGGCGTCGCCAAAAGCCGGCAGAGACGTTTCCTTCCCGAACCTCAGAAAGACTTTATTTTCGCAGTAGCGGTGGAGGAATATGGAACATTAGGAGGCACCATTCTCATTGTTCTGTATCTGATCCTGCTATACCGGGGACTCAAAGCCATTGAAGCAACGAAGCGACCATTTGGAGGACTGTTGTCCGCCGGATTAACATTCATTGTAGTCAGCCAGGCATTTTCAGCGATGGCGGTAACCGTTGGGCTGGTGCCTGTTACAGGGCAAACATTACCTTTTTTCAGCCAGGGAGGGACATCGTTGTTATTTACGGGCATTGCCATGGGCATGATCCTGAGTGTGAGCCGCGGCGAGACGCTCGAAGAGAAACGCATTTAAAATGTCAAAAAGAGTTATTATTAGTGGAGGTGGTACTGGCGGACATATTTATCCGGCCATTGCCATAGCCAGCGCATTGCAGCAAAAACATCCCGATCTGGAAGTTCTTTTTGTGGGCGCGCTGGGAAAAATGGAAATGGAAAAAGTGCCTCGTGCCGGTTACAACATTATAGGATTACCGATTGTAGGGATAAAAAGGGAGCTTTCAGTATCCAATCTTGCATTTCCTTTTAAGCTGGTCGATAGCTTGTTGAAAGCTAAAAAGGTGATCAGGGACTTTAAACCTGACGTCGCTGTGGGAGTGGGTGGCTTTGCGAGCGGACCGCTGTTAATGATGGCTTCACTGGCAGGTATACCCACATTGATCCAGGAACAAAATTCTTATGCAGGCATTACGAATAAATTGCTTTCCCGAAAAGCCAGCACGATTTGTGTAGCTTATCCTGGTATGGAGTCTTTTTTTTCCAAGGAAAAGATTCGGTTGCTGGGAAACCCGGTAAGAAGCGACATTGTGAACGTGTCTTCCAAAAGGAAAGAAGCATTGCTGCATTTTAAATTAAATGAAGGCATGAAAACGCTTTTTGTAATGGGCGGAAGCCTGGGTGCAAGGTCGATCAATGAGAGTATCAATGCAGGGCTTAACCAATTAGTTGATGCGGGTTATCAGATATTGTGGCAAACCGGCAAGACTTACATTGATACTGCGCAGGCAACGATTGCGGGTTTAGGGACGGGTCTGGTTAAGGCTTTTGATTTTATATATACAATGGATCTTGCCTATGCGATAGCAGATGTAGTCGTGTCCCGCGCAGGCGCGTTATCGGTCTCAGAACTTTGTCTGGCAGCGAAACCATCCATATTAGTACCCTATCCCGCAGCCTCAGAAGATCATCAGACCAAGAATGCATTGACATTGGTGGAACAGGACGCGGCGATCTTGATCAAAGATTCCAAGGCAAAGCAGGAACTTGTTCCCGCTGCATTGGAGCTGCTGAATGATATAGCAAAACAGGAGGACCTCAAAATCAATATCAGGAAATTGGCCCGACCAACGGCAGCGGAAGATATCGCGGAAGAAGTTTTAAAATTAATCAGGTAACAAAGAATCACGAATAGCATGTCATCTTCTATGACGAATTGGAAATACATTTATTTTGTCGGAATCGGCGGAATCGGCATGAGCGCATTGGCCAGGTGGTTTAAAGCCAATGGTTTTAATGTGGCTGGCTATGATAAAACGTCGACCGTCCTCGTCAAAAAACTGGTGGAGGAAGGCATCGAAGTAACACTGGAGGACGAGATAGCAAGTATTCCCGCAGCATTTATTGAAGACCCTGAGCATACCCTGGTCATTTATACGCCAGCCGTGCCAGTTCAGCACAAGCAAATGATTTATTTCCGGGATCAAAATTTCCTGATCCTCAAAAGATCTCAGGTACTCGGCTTGCTGACCAAGAATTTACGGACGATCGGCGTGGCGGGTACGCATGGAAAAACCACTACCTCATCAATGGTAGCGCACATTCTTCGCCATGCGGAGGTGAATAGTACCGCATTTCTGGGTGGTATTACGCAGAATTATGGTACCAACCTGCTGCTGAATGAGCCCACGGAAAATCTGGAAGAAGTATTCTGTGTCGTAGAGGCAGATGAATTTGACCGGTCATTTTTGACGCTTTTTCCTGAAATCGGCATCGTGACTTCCACAGATGCTGACCATTTGGATATTTACGGAAAACATGAGAATGTGCTGGAATCTTTTCGTGACTATGTAAGCCAGATTGATGACAATGGTGCGCTTTTTATGCGGGATGGGTTGGAGTTAACGGAAAGTACGAAGGCAAAAGTCTTTACATACTCGCTGAATACCGGGGCTTATCACGCAGCTAATATTCATATTCAGAATGCACGTTTTGTGTTTGACCTGGTTTATCCTGACGGTGTCATTAAGGACATTGCCATGAAAATTCCTGGTTACCACAACATTGAAAATTCAGTAGCGGCCAGCGCAGTAGCACTTTACATTGGCGTCGCTGCGGATAAAATAAAGGAGGCGCTTGAAAGTTATGGCGGAGTAAAAAGGCGTTTTGAATACCAGGTGGAGGAGAAAAGTCATGTATACATAGATGACTATGCGCATCACCCGACCGAAATCGAAGCATTTTTGTCGTCTGTGAAAGGATTATACCCGGGAAGACATGTGACGGCGATATTCCAGCCGCATTTGTTTACCAGAACCCGTGATTTTGCAGACGGTTTTGCAGAGAGTCTGTCTATGGCCGACCGACTTCTTTTACTCGAAATTTACCCGGCCAGAGAGCTGCCGATTGAGGGTGTGAATTCAGAAATGTTACTGGAAAAAGTAACTGCGGCAGATAAACAATTGGTTGCTAAAGATAATGTTTTGAATGTTTTAGCGGGTTTAAATACCGATATTGTGGTTACAATCGGGGCCGGAGACATTGATACTTTGGTAGAGCCGGTGAAGAACTTGCTTAAAAATCCATTTGCGAATAATTAGTCAAAGCATTTTTAATATTACTAAGATGTTACGTAAATTTGACTATTCATGGCTTTTGTTGAAACGTAGTTTGTGGCTTATTCTGCCGATTGCCGGTATTGGTATGGCAGAAAGCAGGCTGGGGCAACAACGTTGTGAGAATCTTGTCATTTCCATTGAGGGAGATTCCGGCACGCGCTTTCTGAATCAGATGGACGTACAAATGCTGGTTACCGAAAACGGGGGAGATCCGTTGCTGGGCAGCAGATTAAAAGACGTAGCTTTAAATGATCTTGAAAACAGGGTCAGAAGGAACAAATTAATAAAGAAGTGTCAGGTTTTTCGTGACCTTAGAGGAAATATAGTTGTAGAGGTAGAACAGGAGAAACCGCTCGCGCGCTGGATTAATACGTCGGACAATGGGGAATTGCGGAATACGTCGGGATACTATATTAACGATGAGGGCGTTTTTTTCCCGCTATCAGATAGTTATTCAGCCAGAACATTATTGGTTTCAGGGTCCTATTTCAATGATCCTAAAAGATTACAGAGTGTAAAAGGAGCTTCTTTTATGGAATTGCTGCATTTTTTAAATACAGACCCATTTTGGAAAGCGCAGATTGCCCAGCTCAATGCTGATAAGTATGGAGAGATTTCTTTGATGACGGTTTTGGGTGATCAGAGAATTGAATTTGGTTTGGCCGAAGATTATCAGGCCAAATTTAAAAAGCTTAGAATTTTTTATGAAAAGGTACTAAGTCAGGACTGGGGCAGATATAAAAAGATTAGTATTAAGTTTCAAGATCAAATAGTTTGTGAATAATAATTCACCATCAGCATGGCACACGACAAAATTGTAGTAGGAGTAGATATAGGAAGCACGAAAATAACCGTGATTGCCGCGCAGGGTGCCGCATCCGGATCCCGACAGAATAACATCGAGATTTTAGGATTTAGTGAAATTCCAGTGCCTTCGGGTGCAGTAGTAAACGGATCAGTAGAAAATATAAAACAGGTTGGTACTGCCATTCGGGAAGCACTTGCAGAGGCGTCTTTGCGCTCTGACCTTGATATTGGGATTGTAAATGTCAGCTTTGGAGGAACCCATGTAAAAATAAGTGCCCAGAGTGACGGTGTGATCAGGCCTTCGGCTTCATCAGGCGAAGAAGTAACACAAAGAGATGTGGATCAGCTGGTAGACGATATGTATCGTGCCAAGATAGAGCCAAACTACGACGTACTGCATGTGTTGCCGATGGATTTTGTGGTTGATAATTCCCTCGGTGTGAAGGAGCCGGTAGGTAGAACCGGGATCAAGCTCGGCGGAAATTTTCTGATTATTTCGGCCAATAACCAATCGATCCTGCGTACAAAGAAAAGCCTCGCAGATGCAGACCAGAATCTGAAATGTGATAAAATGGTGTTTGGGCCGCTGGCAACAAGCCTTGCGGTTTTGACAGATAACGAGATCAAGGCGGGAATTGCTTTGGTGGATATTGGAGACCATACTACGGACCTGATCATTTACCAGGACCGGATCATTCGCCACATTGCTACCTTCCCGATCGGCGGACGACACATTACCAGCGATTTAGCCATTGGTTGCGGCATTCAGTTTGAAAATGCAGAACAACTGAAAAAGGAATACGGCGTTGCCGTTTCTGCGGATATTCCCCTGAACATCGAAATTCTGGTAAATTTCCTTGCCGGAAGAGCTCCTAAGCAGGTTTTGAAGAAAAACGTCGCGTTGATCATTGAAGAAAGACTGAAAGAGATCGCAGCCATGGTTTATGCGGAAATCATCAAATCAGGCTATCTGGATAAACTGATCGGTGGTATTGTACTGACAGGCGGATCTGCGAACATTGATGACATTGAAGTTTTATTTGAAAGAGTAACTGATATGTCGGTACGGGTAGGATATCCCGAGAACCTGGAAAGGACGGCGAAGGCTGATGCAGTGAGCAATTCATCATTCAGCACGGCGATCGGACTTGCCTGGGCGGGTCTTAAATCCATTGACCCAAGAGTAAAGTCAGTATGTAAGCCTGCGACGGGGTTTAACGCCGGTGCTGGCATTGTACAGAAAGAGAAACCAAAAGAAGTGAAAGAGCCTGTGAAGAAGAATGGTACGTTTTGGGATAACATTAACAGCATTATCGGCAAAAAAGATGATAGTCTCGACGACTATTAATCATAAAAGAAGTTGCACACTCAATCAACCCCGGAAGATATGAATACAAGCTTGTTGCACTCGTTAGACCAGGACTATATAGTGAACGAAATCATAAAAGACCAGCCAAATGGCGAAAACCGCAGCGAACCAGCAATCATTAAGGTGATCGGGGTTGGTGGTGGAGGTAGCAATGCGGTCAACTACATGTTTGAGAAAAAAATCAAAGATGTAGAATTTGCCGTTTGTAATACTGACAGGCAAGCGCTGGCCAATAGCCCTGTACCTACTAAAATCCAGCTTGGAGCGACATTGACGCAGGGACTTGGAGCAGGTACGGATGCGACCAAAGGTAAAGAGGCCGCATTAGAAACCATTGAAGAGCTTAAAGGATTACTTGGAGGCGCTACCCAAATGGTGTTTATCACCGCGGGTATGGGTGGAGGTACTGGTACCGGCGCAGCTCCCGTCATCGCGCAGCTTGCGAAGGAAATGGGCAAGCTTACGGTAGCGGTAGTGACTGCACCTTACACCTGGGAAGGACTTGATAAGAAAGAACAGGCATTGGAAGGTATCGAACAGCTGAAAGAGTTCAGCGATACCGTTCTGGTGGTGTTGAATGATAAGTTGGAAGAGCTTTACGAGGACATGACGCTCACGCAGGCATTTGCAGAGGCGGACGGAATTCTTCTGAATGCTGTAAAAAGTATTTCCGAGATCATTACGACCAATGGTAATATCAATACTGATTTCAAGGACGTTGAAAAAGTGCTCAAAAATGCCGGACAGTCGGTAATGGGAACTTCGGAGGCTACCGGCGCTGACCGTGCACAGCTTGCCATTAAGGAAGCATTGGATTCTCCGCTTTTGAATGATCGTGATATTCGGGGTGCGAAACGTATCCTGGTGACTTTGGCGACGAGTAAGAAGAAAGAAGCTACTATGAAAGAACAGCGCGACATTTGGCGCTATGTACTTTCGCAGGTTGGCGGTGAGGCAAGAATGTTTAAGCTCGGAACTATCACAGACGATTCGCTTGGTGATAAACTACGGGTTACCATTGTTGCAGCAGGTTTTGACAGCATTGAATCCCCAATTCCGGGAATTGAACTAAAAAGCGCTCTGAAAGGAAAGCAGCCAGAGCCAGTTGTAGTAGTATATGAGGAGAAAGTGGAGGAAGTGGAATTTGAAGACGATCCTGAGCTTGTACTGACTGGTGAACTGGAAGAAAATACACCGACCGGCGCAATTGATCTGGTAATAGAAAAGGACATTGTTTCGCCCGGCTTCCAATCATTGCAAGGATCCATTACCGATATGGTCGAAAGCAGCGACTGGTCGAATGAAGAAACAGAAAAGCTAGAATTGATGATTTTATCATTCAAAGACGGGCTTGTCAAATACGCCGATCTGGAAGGCCCGGCATTCCGTCGTAACAGGGTAGAGCTCTGGAAAAGACCCGGGATTCCGGCCAGCGAAATGGAACAACATTGGTTGAAATAAGAGATAAAGAGGAGCAATTCGCTCCTCTTTATTTTTGAATGCTATATCCTAAAAATGAATGATCTGTCCAGCCTGAATCTCCAATAGTTCTTTGTACAAAGCATTGGAAATGATTTTGT
This sequence comes from Dyadobacter sp., assembly GCF_039919315.1. Classification (GTDB taxonomy): domain Bacteria; phylum Bacteroidota; class Bacteroidia; order Cytophagales; family Spirosomataceae; genus Dyadobacter. The sequence continues at coordinate 11,455 of NZ_JBDSFX010000086.1, forward strand.
CGCTATAATGGGAACGGATCTGCGCGAGCTTCACCCGTAGCGCTAATGTGTTCATTCCCAGGTAGCTGAATACATCATTCAAATGGCTCAATGCAATCGCTGCACCCTGCATATTGGAAGATAATCCGACCAAGGCGGCCTTTTTGTTGGCAAAGCTGTTGGGATAAGGCAGGCCGTCGATGAATGCTTTGAGGACGCCAGGATAGGAGCCATTGTATTCGGGAACCACGAACACAAATTTGTCGGTTTTTTCGAGCAATGATTTCAGGTCATTGAAAACTTCATTTTTGCCAGTGTTTTCATACAATGCGGAAACTGTAAAATCATTGGGCAGATTAACCAGATCGAGAATGATGCTGGAAGCATTCAACTGAGTTAGTATATCCTGATAATATTCGGCAATTTTTCGTGACATAGAATTGGGTCTGTTGGTTCCAACTATAATCACTATCGGAGAAGATTGTGTTGTCATTTGTGAGCAATGAATAAGTCCCGGGTTGTCAATTTTGCCGGTTCGGTATTAAGCTGATTATGTAACAAATTATGATCGGAATTGTTCATGCAAAGGGATTAGCCGTAGCCAAAACTACTGATCAATAAAATACGATACCAGGCTTGATTTCAGGATAGATGACAATTATTGTTATATTTGAGCCTAATATTCATCATAAAAATACCATAAACTGCTGTTATACAGTATTTTATTTAGATATTAACCCACTTACAAATATGTCCTGGTTTATTCGGAAAGAAAAAGGTATCAATACGCCCACCGAAATGAAGCGTGAAGCTCCGGACGGATTATGGTATCAGTGCCCCAATTGTAAAAAAATTACACCTACCAGAGAACATAAGCAGAATGCTTTTACCTGTCCCCATTGCAATTACCACGAAAAGGTAGGATCGGATGTGTATTTTAATCTTTTATTTGACGACAACGAATTCGTAGAGCTGGATCCTAATCTGACTTCCGGCGACCCATTGCATTTTGTGGATACCAAAGCTTATCCCGACAGGATTAAGTCTACTATGCAGAAAACTGGTTTGAAAGATGCTGTTCGCACCGGTCATGGCAAAATGAATGAGGTGGACATTGTCATCGCTTGTATGGATTTCAATTTCATAGGTGGCTCTATGGGATCAGTAGTTGGTGAAAAAATCGCGCGGGCCATTTCTTATGCACTCGACTATAAGATTCCATTTTTGATGATTTCCAAATCAGGTGGCGCGCGGATGATGGAGGCGGGTTTTTCACTCATGCAAATGGCCAAAACCTCAGCTCGTTTAGCGCAACTTTCAGAAGCGAAAATTCCATATATCTCACTTTTGACCGATCCTACAACAGGTGGTGTAACAGCTTCCTATGCGATGCTGGGAGACTTCAATATCTCAGAACCGGAAGCATTGATCGGATTTGCCGGTCCAAGGGTAATCAGAGAAACGATTGGTAAGGACCTTCCAAAAGGATTTCAGAGCGCAGAATTTGTGCTGGAACACGGGTTCCTTGATTTTATCGTTGACAGAAAAGACTTGAAAGATAAGTTGACCAGTCTCCTTTTTATGCTTCGTTAATATACTTATTCATCTGATATTGAAATGAGTAAGTAAGGAAAGAAAGCTTTACGGACAAGCCTCTTTCCTTCTCGTATCCGTTATATCATTGATCTTCCAGCCCGTTTTGGTTTGTATCAATGTGATCACATTCACACCGCAGTGTGAGAATTTTTCTCCGAGATGAAATTTATATGGTGCCCAGGCAATGGCCATGGGGCCATCAATGGAAATCTTCACATCGTAGATCGTTTCGTTCCAAACTTCCTTGTGTGGAGTTCCCACGGCTTTGATAAATCCACCGATGGCGCTTTTATGAATAACGACGGAATCAGCGCTGTTTTTAGAAATCGAGGTGAGTGAGCATTCATTGGTGAAAACACTTCTCAGCTTGGTAGAATCCCCCATTTTCATTCCTTCAAACAAACGGTCCACGACCTGGCGGACCGAAGCTGAGGCCTCCTGGGCGTAAGTACCGGTAGTGCCTAGCACACACACGAACAAGCTCATCAAAACACTTCGAACGGAATGATGGTTAACTTTCATTTGTTGGTATAGTTTTAACAAAAACTTAATTTTGATGCTCTTTGCTAATTCGGAGAATTAATATGTCAGAAAAAATAGTCAAAAAAGTAGATATAAAGAACAGGCGAGCATCATTTGAATACTTTTTCCTGGAAGATTTCACGGCTGGTATTTCCCTTACCGGTACCGAGATTAAATCGATCAGGCAGGGCAAAGTCAATTTCCAGGACGCTTATTGTCTGTTTATGGATGGAGAGTTGTTTATACGAAGTCTGCATATTTCACCTTATACAGAAGGTACGCATTATAATCACGACCCCATGCGTGACCGGAAATTGCTGATTACCAAGAGAGAACGCAAGAAATTGATAGAAGGCCTTAAAGATCAGGGACAAACCATTATTCCGGTGAGGTTATTCACCAGTGAGAGGGGATTTGCGAAGTTACATATCGCATTGGCCAAAGGTAAGAAGCTCTATGATAAACGCGACACGATCAAGGAGAGGGATATAAAGCGTGAAACAGACCGCATTAGCTACTAGTGATCAGTGCTTTGTAAAAATATTAAACCTGCGATATAACGCCTTTTTTGAGAAAAATCTTTCGCAATATTTGGAATAAATAGAGCGTTAATTTTGGTAAAAAATTCCTATATTGTCGGAATTAACTACCACAGGGCACATGGGTAAAGTACTGGTTCTTAATCAAGATTATAGTGCGTTAAGTGTTTGCACAGTTCCAAAGGCGTTTTTGTTAGTCTACATGAATAAGGCCGAAATGTTGGCCGAATCTCCACGACATTACCTTCGGACCGTCAACGACCAATTCCCTATGCCCGTCGTTATCCGTTTACATCGCTACATACATATCCCTTATAAAGGCGTGGTTATGACCAGGCAGAACCTGTTCAAGCGGGACGGCAACCGATGTCAGTACTGCGGAACGCATGATAATCTCACATTGGACCATGTGATCCCAAAGTCAAAAGGAGGGAAAACGACCTGGGATAACCTTGCCACCGCCTGTAAAAGGTGTAATTCAAGAAAAGGTGATCATACGCCGGAGGAGGTAGATATGCCATTGCGGCAGCGCCCTTTCCGGCCTTCTTTTTTAATGTTCATTCGTGATTTTTCCGGTTTGGCCGACGATGAATGGATGCCGTACCTCGGCGTGAAGGAAAGAAGTTATTAATCCTGTCCAATATTTTTCCTTCCTAATACGTGCTCAGGCTGCCGATAGCCTTATTCTCCACTTGTTTTCAAATTAATTCCCTGCGTTCATGGAATTGCGTTTGAAAAACCATAATTTTGCGCTCTCATTTTTCAAAAAATACTTGTTTAACTAATTTTCAGCTATTTAGCTCGATAGCCGATGTACTTCCAGAGCAATAATTCCTATTTATGTCTAAGGAAAAACAAAATCAACCACTTCCTGATTTCGATTGGGATAAAGCAGCAGACAAAGGTTTCGGTACAGGTTATTCAGTTGCCGACCGTGACCGTCTGGAACAAATGTATGAGACTACGATTTCTCCTGTACAGGAAAAAGAAGTAGTAAAAGGTATTGTAGTTGGAATTACAGACCGTGAGGTGATTCTTAACATCGGTTTCAAATCTGATGGTATCGTTTCATCCAATGAATTCCGCGATTTGCCGGGTATGAAAATCGGTGACGAAGTGGAAGTGTACGTAGAGAATCAGGAAGACGCTCAGGGTCAGCTTGTTCTTTCACGTAAAAAAGCAAAAGTAATTACTGCATGGGATAACATTCAGAAATCGTTTGACGAGGATGTGGTTATCGATGCAAATGTGAAGAGAAGAACCAAAGGTGGTCTTATCGTTGATATATTTGGTATTGAGGCTTTCTTGCCAGGTTCACAGATTGACGTGAAACCAATTCGTGATTTCGACATTTTTGTTGGAAAGCGTATGGAAGTGAAAGTTGTGAAGATCAACTACGCAAATGATAACGTTGTAGTTTCTCACAAAATATTGATTGAAAAGGATCTTGAAGCACAACGTCAGCAGATCCTGAATAACCTTGAAAAAGGTCAGGTACTGGAAGGCGTTATCAAGAACATGACAAACTTCGGTGTGTTCATCGATCTTGGTGGTGTAGATGGTCTGTTGCACATTACTGATATTTCATGGGGACGTATCAACCACCCATCTGATCTGCTTGCATTGGATCAGAAATTGAACGTGGTTGTTCTTGATTTCGACGAGGAGAAAAAACGTATCTCTCTTGGTTTGAAGCAACTTCAGTCTCACCCATGGGATTCTCTTGCAGAAGAAATCCAGGTTGGGTCGAAAGTTACAGGTCGTATCGTTAATGTTGCTGATTACGGCGCATTCCTTGAAATCAAACCAGGTGTTGAAGGTTTGATTCACGTTTCTGAAATGTCATGGTCTCAGCACCTGCGCAATCCTCAGGAATTCATGAACGTAAATGACGAGATCAGTGCAGTAGTATTGACACTGGATCGTAACGAGCGCAAAATGTCTCTTGGTATTAAGCAATTGACTGAGGATCCTTGGACACAAGCTTCATTGAAAGAGAAGTATGCGATCGGAACACGTCACAAAGGTGTTGTTCGTAACCTTACTAACTTCGGTTTGTTCATCGAACTAGAAGAAGGTATTGACGGTCTTGTACACGTTTCAGATCTTTCATGGACTAAGAAAATCAAACATCCTTCTGACTTCGTAAAAGTAAGTGACGAATTGGAAGTTGTTGTTCTTGAATTGGACGCTGACAACCGTCGTCTGGCTCTTGGTCACAAACAATTGGAAGAAAACCCATGGGATACTTTCGAAAGCATCTTTGAAGTGGGTTCTGTTCATAAATCCACGATCGTTGCGAAAGGCGACAAGTTTGCGACTCTTGAACTTCCTTACGGAATCGAGGGCGTTGCAGCTATCAAAAACCTGACGAAGGAAGACGGAACATTTGCGGAAGTAGGCGAAAGTCTTGACTTCACAGTTCTTGAATTCCTGAAAGACGAGAAAAAGATCGTTTTGACTCACTCCAAAGTGAAAGCTGCTCCGGCTTCGGAAGAAAAGAAGGAAGACAGGCCTGCGAAAGCACCTTCTACTCCTAAGGCAGCTGCTACCACTGAGACATCATCATCATCTGGCAAGGATGCCGAGAAATCCACATTTGGAGATCTTAGCGTTCTGTCTGCGTTGAAGGAACAGATGGAAGAAAGTGAAAAGAAAGGAAAAAAATAAGTAAAAGTGCGAAGTAGAGAGTTTTTTTTGATACTTTTGCACCCGGATTAGCTGTCAGCCTAATGGACGGCAGCTAATCCAAATTTGGTTCCGTGGCCGAGTGGCTAGGCAGAGGTCTGCAAAACCTCGTACAGCGGTTCGAATCCGCTCGGAACCTCCCTAACTCGAGCTGCGCTTTTGAATATTTCGGCGCACAAATAAATACTAAAAAAATACCATTTGGCAGAAACTTTAAGAAGGGTTTCCAAATGGTATTTTTTTTGTTAAATATCTGAAAATCAACCTCTGATCACGAACATATTAAATTAAGATTAAGGCTACAAATTAGACAAATTATAAATAAGAAGGCGGTTTAAAATATCCCTGAAATACTTTTGTGGATAAAAAATCGTGAACTAGTTTTGTCTGTTGAAGAATAATGAATAGTTGATTATGAATATACCATTCCGAAAGGACGCTAAGTTTTGTTCCTTCTTTAGTTACTCAAAATTTTTTGTAGCTATCGTCATAGCTCTCTTATTAAGTGTACCCAACTTAGTATTTGCACAAGATAGCACCGCCGCGGCGGCCCCTGCCGGTGGAGGTGATGCTGCTAAAGGCGAAACGATTTTCAAAAACAATTGTGCGCAATGCCACGCTCCTACTGACGAGCGTATTGTTGGTCCTGGTCTTAAAGGCGCCAGTGCCCGTCACGATTTTGCATGGCTTTCCAAATGGGTACGTAATTCGCAAGCTGTGATCGCTTCGGGTGATCCTTATGCCGTTAAAATTTACAATGAGTATTCCAAAGCTCAGATGACAAGCTTTCCCAACCTATCAGATGATGATATCAAGGGAATTTTTGCATATGTGGATAAAGCCGCAACCGCCGCTCCTGCCGCGGCGCCTGCTGGTGGTGGTGGAGCTACCGCTGCTTCTGGTGATGCAAAAGGTGGTGCACCATCTGATCTGTTCGTGATTGTTCTGGCGGCACTAGTCGTTGTGATGGTATTGGTACTCGGTGTCTTGCTGGTGATCGTATCATTGCTGTCGAAAGCTGTTTCGGGAGAAGCGGAAGAAGCTGGCAAGCCGGATTTCATGGCGCGACTTGGAGCATCATTGAAAAAAATATCTGTTGATCCTGCAATCAGGTCAGCTACGCTTTGGATTTTTGTTCTTTTAGTATTGAAAGCCACTATTGACGGTGCGTATAGTGTAGGTGTTCAGCAGGGATATGCTCCTAAGCAGCCTATCACATTCTCTCACAAATTGCACGCAGGCGAATACAAGATCGATTGTAACTATTGCCATACAGGTGTTAACCGTGGTAAGTCAGCGCACATTCCTTCTGCCAACATTTGTATGAACTGCCACGGCGTCATCAAAAAGGAATCTCCTGAAATTCAGAAAATTTACACTTCCATTGAAAACAATCAGCCTATTGAATGGGTAAGGGTTCATAACCTTCCTGATCTGGCTTATTTTAACCACGCTCAACACGTCAATGTAGGCGGATTAGAATGCCAGAACTGCCACGGTGAAGTTGAGAAAATGGAAGTGATACAGCAACGTTCGTCCTTGACGATGGGATGGTGTATTGATTGTCACCGTAAAACGGAGGTTAATACCAAGGACAACAAGTACTACGATAAGTTAGTACAATTGCACGCTGGCGAAAGCAAAGAAGCATTGAAAGTAGCTGATATAGGTGGTTTGGAATGCTCTAAATGCCACTATTAATCAATAGAAATTTAATACCAGAATACAACTCATTTGTATTGAATAAGTTTTATGGAAAATACTAATAAAAGATACTGGCGGGGACTTGAAGAGCTACGAAACGATGAAAAGTTTGTAAAGGATGCAAGCTCGGAGTTCGCAGGAGCACCCACTGAAAACCAGTATGAAAGTCTGGTGGATGGTGCAGGTACTCATCGTCGTGATTTTTTGAAAGTACTAGGCTTTGGAATGGCAGCAGTATCTTTGGCTGCCTGCGAAACGCCGGTTAAAAAAGCAATACCCTACATTAATAAGCCAGAAGGGGAGTTTCCAACCATTGCAAACTGGTACGCTTCGACTTACGCCGAAGGTGGTGACTATGCAAGCATTCTGGTAAAAACACGGGAAGGCCGACCCATTAAGATCGAAGCCAATTCACTTGCAAAATTTTCAAATGGTGTGAGTGCTCGTGCTCATGCGTCTTTGCTGGGGTTATATGATAATGAAAAATTAAAAGGCCCTAAAAAGGGAGACGATACAAAAGTTAGCTGGGATGCAGTTGACAAAGAAATATTAGAGCAACTTACGTCTATCTCTTCAAAAGGAGGAGCTATCCGGATTGTTTCTCCAACCATTTTAAGCCCTTCGACAAAAACGGTTATCGCTGATTTTACGGCGAAGTATCCTACTACAAAGCATATCGTTTATGATGCGAATTCCTCTGCTGCAATAGTAAAAGGGAATGAGCTTTCATTCGGAAAGGCAGTGTTGCCTTCCTACGATTTCAGTAAAGCGAAGCTTGTTGTTGGTATTGATGCGGATTTCCTGGGAACCTGGATTGCGCCTGAAACATATTCCGCTCAATTTGCTGCCACACGTGTTTTGAGCAGCGAGAAGGAAGGTAAAAAAGAAATGTCCCGCCATTACCAGTTCGAGGCGATTTTGTCATTGACTGGATCAAATGCAGATTATCGTACCGCTGTTAAACCTTCCCAATTAGGGTTGGTTGTTACTGCGTTGTATAATAAAGTAGCTGCAAAATTAGGCGGGAAAAGTATAGCGTCTGCTTCGATTGAGGTTGCAAACCTTGACAAAGCCGCTGCCGACCTGGTGGCTGCAAAAGGACAAGCTTTGGTTGTGAGCGGTATCAATGATCCTTCGGTTCAGGTTGTGGTAAATGCGCTGAACAGTTTGCTTGGGAGCTACGGATCTACCATTGACATTGACAATCCGGTTTATTTCCGTCAGGGAAATGACGTCGCGATGAATGAATTCATTGACGAAGTGAAAGGAGGAAAAGTAGCTGCTGTTATCGTTTACGGTTCTAACCCTGTGTACGATCACCCTCGTGGCGCTGAGCTTGTTTCGGCGTTACCGAAAGTAGCGTTAGGGATTTCTTTCAATGATCGTGCTGATGAAACTTCATCACTTCTGAAATATATCTGCCCTGCACCTCATTACCTGGAAGCATGGAGTGATGCAGAGCCGAAAGCAGGATTTTACAGCTTAGGTCAGCCGACTATCAGCTTGATATTCAGCACTCGTCAAGCTCAGTCAAGTTTGTTGAAATGGGCAGGATTGAAATCTGATTTTCAAGAATACATTAAATCGTACTGGAAACAGAATATTTATACACAAGGCGGTTCCGGGGATTATGAGAAATTCTGGGTGCAGTCTTTGCATGACGGTGTTTTTACAAGCAATCGTGCGGTAACAGCATCGGCGGCAACGTTCACCGGCAGTGTAGATGCGGCGGCGTCGAGTATAGCTAAGAAATATAAGGCAAGCTCGTCAGGTATTGAGTTAGCGATTTTCGAAAACGTAGGTATAGGTAATGGATCGGCAGCTAATAATCCTTGGTTGCAGGAGCTTCCAGAACCTGTCACAAAAGCATGCTGGGACAACCATGCAGGCCTTTCGCAGAAAACAGCTACCGAGCTCGGTGTAGTTCAGGGGGATGTTGTTAAAGTTGAATTGAAAGGTAAGTCAATTGAAGTGCCGGTAATTGTTCAACCTGGTCTTGCTCACGGTACAGTCGCAGTAGCGATAGGGTACGGTCGTGAGAAGGCTGGAAAATCTGCGAACGGAGTAGGTAAGAATGTTTATCCATTCGCATCATTCTCGGAAGGATTTTTGTCATTTGCTCCCGGCGAAGTGACAATATCTAAAACTGGCGATACCAGAGAAATTGCTCAAACACAAACACATAGTACTGTAATGAACCGTAAATCGGTGTTACAGGAAACCGTGCTTGCTCATTTCCAGAAGGATCCTCTTGCAGGCAGGTTTATTCCTCAAATCCAGACCTCAGAAGGAACGGTAGAAGCGACGGATCTGTCACTTTGGAATGGCCATCAATATAAAAACCATTCATGGGGTCTTGTAATCGACCTGAACACATGTTTTGGTTGTGGATCTTGCGTGGTTAGTTGCCAGGCAGAAAATAATATTCCGGTTGTAGGACGTCAGGAAATTATCAATAGCCGCGAAATGCACTGGCTGCGTATCGACAGATATTATAGCAGTGATGCTGATGTTGAAGATTTGAGAGGACTGGAAATAGCTTCGGAAAATCCTGAGGTAACATTCCAGCCAATGATGTGTCAGCATTGTAACAATGCTCCCTGCGAAACTGTATGTCCGGTACTGGCAACAACTCACAGCTCTGAGGGGTTGAACCAAATGGCGTATAACCGTTGTGTTGGTACAAGGTATTGTGCAAATAACTGTCCATATAAAGTACGTCGTTTCAACTGGTTCAAATATTTTGATAACGATAACTTCGATTACAACTTCAATAATGATCTTGGTAAAATGGCCATCAATCCTGATGTAACCGTAAGATCACGTGGAGTTATCGAGAAGTGCTCAATGTGCGTCCATAGAATACAGGATGCTAAATTGACTGCTAAAAAAGAGAGAAGACGTATTGTGGATGGAGAGGTAAATGTAGCTTGTGCATCGTCTTGCCCTACCAATGCCATCACTTTTGGAGATATGAATGATCCTGAAAGTAAGATCACCAAACTTCTGGCGGTAGAGCGTGAAGGGCGTGCCTTCCATATGCTGGAAGAGATCAATGTTCGTCCACAGGTTTCTTACCTTACCAAGGTTCGGAATAAGGATGTTGCGGCCAAAGCAGCAGACAAAAAAGAACACGCTTAATTTCCAGGAGATAGAATTTTTTGAAGATTAAATCATTATAAATAATAGTAGTATGCATGTTACTTCACCTGTAAGAGAACCGCTGATTCAAGGTGGGAAAACGTACGCAGACGTAACGGAAGATATATGCCGCCATGTAGAAGGCCCTCCCACCAAAGAGTGGAAGATTGCTTTTGGAATTTCTCTCTTGGTTTTGGCTTATGGCTCTGTTTGTCTAGCATGGACCTGGTGGGAAGGCCTTGGAGTATGGGGGCTAAATAAAACTGTGGGCTGGGCCTGGGATATTACCAACTTCGTGTGGTGGGTAGGTATTGGTCACGCAGGAACACTTATCTCTGCTATCTTGCTCCTGTTCCGTCAGAAATGGAGAACATCTATCAACCGTGCAGCGGAAGCGATGACGATTTTCGCGGTTCTTTGTGCTGCTTCATTTATCCTGATGCACATGGGCCGTCCATGGATGGCTTATTGGGCGCTGCCTTTGCCGAATGCATTCGGTTCACTTTGGGTTAACTTTAACTCTCCTCTTGTTTGGGACGTTTTTGCGATCAGTACATATTTCTCCGTTTCCCTCGTATTCTGGTACATTGGTCTGATTCCTGACCTTGCTACAATCCGTGACCGCGCTACGAGCAAAGTTTCGAGATTGATGTATGGTACCTTTGCAATGGGCTGGGACGGTTCAGCAAAAACCTGGTCACGCTACGAATATATTAGCTTAATTCTGGCCGGTTTGTCAACTCCACTTGTACTTTCGGTTCACACGATTGTAAGTATGGACTTTGCAACGTCGGTAATTCCAGGATGGCATACGACAATCTTCCCTCCTTACTTCGTTGCAGGGGCGATTTTCTCAGGATTTGCAATGGTTCAAAACCTGATGCTAATCACCAGGGTTGTATACAAACTGGAAGATTACATTACGCTGGAACACATTGAAACCATGAATAAGGTAATCACACTGACAGGTTCTGTGGTGGGTGTTGCCTACATCACGGAGTTCTTTATTGCATGGTATAGCGGTGTTGAATACGAATATTATGCATTCTTCAACCGTATGACCGGACCTTACTGGTGGGCATACTGGGCGATGATGACTTGTAACGTAATTTCTCCACAGCTTTTCTGGTCAAGAAAATTACGTCGCAGCATTACTTTTACATTCTTCATCTCAGTAGTGGTAAACATTGGAATGTGGTTTGAGCGATTTGTTATTATCGTGACATCTCTTCACCGTGACTATGTTCCGTCAAGTTGGGCAATGTTCTCTCCTACCAGATATGATATCGGTGACTATATCTTCTCATTTGGTCTGTTCTTCACATTGTTCCTGCTGTTTTCAAAGTATTTACCAGTTGTGAACATGGCAGAGGTGAAAGCGGTTATCCGTTCTACTTCGGCTAATCTTCCTGGCAAGATTGCAGGTGTGGCGAAGGTAAGACAACGCGGAGCTGCAGAGCCGGCTTTCAACAAGGATCAAGAGTAAAAGTAATTTCGTAAGAGCGATTACAGGCATTTAATATAAGTAGTAGTATGGCAGAATTATCTGGTAAATATTTAGTCGGAGTTTATGACGATGACGATACTGTTCTTCACGCAGTGCCAAGGCTTAGAAAGGCCGGGGTAAAAATAAAGGAAGTGTATTCTCCTTTTCCGATTCACGGATTGGATGAAGCATTAGGCCATCCGAGAACAAGAATCGGGATTGCCGCCTTTATGTTTGGTGTAACAGGATGCTGCGTTGCATTAACATTGATGATCTGGACGATGGGTATTGACTGGCCGATGATTGTCGGTGGAAAGGACCCCATTTCGATTCCTAACTATATTCCGATCACGTTCGAGTTAACTGTATTGTTTACAGCATTCGGAATGGTTACAACATTCTTTATCTCAAATGGACTGGGGCCGGGTACTCATTTTCATCCAAGATTTGACGTTCGTTCTACAGATAACAAATTTGTGATGGCGATTGACCTTGGCAGAAACTCCATGAGTGTAGAGGAAATATCACGTGCTTTAAAGGACAGTGGAGCGGAGGAAGTCAATATCAAGCAATTTTAATGGAGTTTAGAAAATGAAATTCAAAAGTTTATATAGATATCTGTTAGTTGCCGGAGTATTACTTACTGCCGCTGCTGGTTGTAAAAAGGACCCAAATAATCCGGGTACTGAATACGCGCCAAACATGTATTTGCCGGTAGGTTATGAACCTTATAAGCAAGAAAAGGCGAATCCAATCAATCCAATGGGATTGACAATGCGCCTGCCGGTGGCGGGTACAGTGGCAAGAAGAAACTACAAAACTTCTTTTGGTACTGCGGATTCGGCATTGGTAGATCTAATGGTTTACAACATTCCTGCGGACAGCATTGGAATCGCGGAGAGAGTTCTGAAAAACCCGGTTCCTTTGAATGAAAAATCATTGGCCGAGGGGAAAGTTTTATATGACCGTTATTGCCAGCATTGCCACGGAGCAACCGGAGCGGGTGATGGTAAAGTGGGAGCTATGTACAAAGGGGTACCTAACTACGCCAGCGACGCATACAAGAACTTGAATGAAGGGCATATTTTCCATGTCATTACACACGGAAAAGCGCGCATGTGGCCTCACGGCTCTCAGATTAATCCTGAGGAACGCTGGAAAATTGTACACTATGTACAAAAACTACAGAAAGGGGCTTAATTACAATTTTAATAACAGAGAAATTAAATTAGATAATGGCATCAGCACATTCGATTCCTTCTATTGAAGAACGGTTTGAATTTACATCGGGAGCTAAGCGAAATTTACTCATTGGCGGTGGCGTAGGACTGGCTCTTGTTTTGTTGGGAGTATACCTTGCAGCAAACGGCGGTGGCGGACATGAGGCAGCTGCCCACGGAGCAGAGCATGCCGCAAGCGCTGTTGGACACGCAACAACCGAGCATGCAGCCGCATCAGGACATGAGGCAGCCGCAGCAGGCGCACATCATGAAAAAGGTTGGATGACTCGTGTATGGGCAAATCTTTGGGTGAATGCCGTTTATTTTACCGGACTTTCAGTAGTAGGGATGTTCTTTATCTCATATAACTATCTGGCTCAGGCGGGATGGTCAGCAGTATTTAAAAGAATTCCCGAAGCACTTCCTGCATTCCTGCCTTTCACAGGTATTGTCATGCTGGTAACGTTTTTTCTGGGAGGCCATGACTTGTTTCACTGGACACATGAAGGACTTTATGAAGTGGGCGGACCCGAATATGATCCTATTATCGCAGGCAAAAGAGGCTTTTTGAATACACCATTCTTTGTAGGCCGTTTGATATTTTACTTCGCAGTATGGTACGGGATGTGGAGAGTAATACGAAACCTGTCATTGCAGGAAGATGAAATCGGCGGAACTGAATTTTACGAAAAGTCGATTCGTTTTGGAACTGCGTTTTTGGTAGTTTTTGGAGTAACATCATCTACATCTGCCTGGGACTTTGTAATGTCGATTGACACACACTGGTTCAGTACTATGTTTGGATGGTATACGCTGGCAAGCTGGCACGTAGCAGGTTTGGCTGTGATTACATTGACCATCGTCATGCTGAGAGAAAGAGGTTATTTGAGAGCGGTCAATTCAAGCCATTTACGTGACCTTGGAAAATTCATTTTTGCTTTCAGTATTTTCTGGACATATGTATGGTTTGCACAGTTCCTTTTGATCTACTATGCCAACCTTCCGGAGGAAACCATTTACTTCATTGAGCGTTTCAGAGGTTACGGAGGATATTACAAGGCTCCGTTCTTTATCACATTGTTTCTGAATTTCTTTTTCCCATTCCTGGTTTTAATGACCAGGGACGCGAAGTTCACACATTCAATTCTTAAGGTTGCTTGCTGGAGTGTGATCATCGGACATTATATGGATTTTTACACCAATATAATGCCAGGTTCAGTAGGAGCAGGCGCCGGATTCGGTCCGTTGGAATGGGGATTTTTCCTGATATTCCTTTGTGCGTTTGGTTATTCAATTGCTAGTCAGTTAGAAAAGGCGAATTTGATACCAAGAAATCACCCGATGTTGGAGGAATCATTGCATCACGATATCGCCTAATTGCAAAACCAGTTTATCATTATGTATATTATTATCGCATTAGTTGCTCTTGTTTTCGTGGTTCTCACAGGTGTTGTGATTTCCAGACTTCAGACTGTACTTAAAAGTGTCAATAAATCGGATTCTCCGGATGCGGAGCCATCGGGCAACAAATGGAATGGAGCGATGTTTATCGTGATTCTTATTGGTGGCGCGGTTAGCATTACCTGGTCATATCTTCACGCTCGTGAATTTTTCCTGCCTGAGGCGTCTTCGATCCATGGTCGCAGAACGGACGACCTGTTCTGGTTTTCAATGGGTATTCTGACGATCCCTTTCATCTTTGTTAACTTCCTGATTTTCTTTTTCGCTTGGAAATACCAACATAAGAAGAACCATCGCGCGTCTTTTTATCCTGAAAACCATAAGCTTGAGTTGATCTGGACCATTGTTCCGGCGATTGTAATGGCGTTACTGGTTTTTACGGGTTGGAAAGCATGGTCTGACATTACATCAGACGCTCCTAGGGACGCAGAAGTTATCGAGATCACTGGAAAGCAGTTTAACTGGATAGTTCGTTATGCGGGGGTTCATGATAACAAGCTTGGAGATTACAATTACAAACTGATTGATGCACAAAATGAAGTCGGTATCGATTTGTCAGATGAGAACTCGTTTGACGACTTTACGAACCCAAGTGAAATGCACATTCCGGTAGGGCGTCCTGTACTTTTGAAAATTCGTGCCCGTGACGTCTTGCATAGTGTGTTCATACCTCACATGCGTGTGAAAATGGATGCAGTGCCAGGTATGCCTACCAAGTTCTGGTTTGTGCCGGACAAAACTACTGCGGATATGCGCTCTGAGCTAAATAATCCAAAGTTTGACTACGAAATAGCTTGTACTGAAGTTTGCGGACAGGGTCACTTTTCTATGAAAATGAGATTGATCGTAGAAGATGAAGCTTCATATAAGAAATGGAGCGCTGAACAGGCAACATTCTTGCAGACTTATCCGGAATATCTTGCGAAAGTACCTGAGAATTTGAAAGTAAAGGCAATGAAATACTTGCCTGCCGAGGCCGCGTCACCAGCTGATAGCTCGTCCACATCTGCGGGCGGTGCAGGAGCAAGTACTAGTTTACGCTAATTTGTTAATTTAAATACATTAAAAGTATATGTCAGCTATTGAAGGATTGGAAACAGCTCATCACCACGAAACTGAGCATGAACACCACCATGAAGCACAAAACTTTTGGCAGAAATATATATTTTGTGAAGATCACAAGGTTATAGCGAAGCAGTATCTGATCACCGGGATTTTATGGGCTGTAATTGGCATTACAATGTCCGTGATCTTCCGTATCCAGTTAGGTCTGCCAGATTCTAATTTGTCATGGCTTAAACCTATTTTGGGAGGATGGATTAGTGAGTCGGGCAAATTGGATCCCAATTTTTACCTGGCTTTGGTGACTATGCACGGTACCATCATGGTATTTTTTGTATTGACTGCCGGTTTGAGTGGTACGTTCAGTAACTTCCTTATTCCATTGCAGATCGGTGCTCGTGATATGGCGTCTGGTTTCATGAACATGTTATCTTACTGGTTCTTCTTCCTGGCCAGTGTTATCATGTTTGTTTCCCTGTTTTTACAAACCGGTCCCGCCGCCGGAGGTTGGGTTATTTATCCGCCATTGAGCGCGCTACCACAGGCACACCCTGGTTCTGGAATGGGTATGACACTCTGGTTGGCAAGTATGGCATTGTTTATCGTATCTCAGTTGCTAGGAGGTATCAATTACATTACTACTGTCATCAACCTTCGTACACGGGGAATGTCATTTGACCGTCTTCCATTGACGATCTGGTCATTTTTGATCACTGCTGTTCTGGGTCTTATTTCTTTCCCGGTTCTTCTTTCATCTGTATTGCTGCTGATTTTTGACCGTCACTTCGGAACAAGTTTTTATCTGTCTGATATTTACATCAATGGTGAGGCTTTGCCAAACGTAGGGGGTAGCCCGATTTTGTTCCAACATTTGTTCTGGTTCCTCGGACACCCTGAGGTTTACATCGTTTTGTTACCTGGTTTGGGTATTACTTCGGAAGTTATCGCGACAAACTCACGTAAGCCTATCTTTGGTTACCGTGCGATGATCGCGTCCATGTTGGGTATCGCGTTCCTTGCGTTCATTGTTTGGGCTCACCACATGTTCGTAACCGGTATGAATCCATTCCTTGGATCAGTATTCATGTTCCTTACATTGATCATCGCGGTTCCGTCTGCAGTTAAAGGTTTCAACTACATCACTACGCTCTGGAAGGGAAATATCATTTTCACACCAGGTATGTTATTCTCTATCGGTCTTGTTTCTCTATTCGTTTCAGGAGGTTTGACAGGTATTATTTTGGGTAACAGTGCGTTGGATATTCAACTTCATGATACTTATTTCGTAGTAGCTCACTTTCACCTTGTAATGGGTGCGGCTTCTGCCTTCGGACTTTTTGCGGGGGTTTACCACTGGTTCCCTAAAATGTTCGGAAGAATGATGAATACGACATTGGGACAAATTCACTTCTGGTTCACATTCATTGGTATTTACCTGATATTTATTCCAATGCACTATGTAGGTATCGCTGGTTTCCCACGTCGTTACTACCAGTTTACCAGCTACGACTTTACGCATAAGTTTATGGACATGAATATGTTCATCTCAGTTGCGGCGATATTCTCGTTCCTTGCGCAGTTCATTTTCCTTTGGAACTTCTTTTACAGTATTTTCAAAGGTCGCAGAGCACCTCAAAATCCATGGAATTCGAATACTCTTGAATGGACGGCACCGATTCACCCGGGCCATGGAAACTGGGAAGGAGAAATACCAGCAGTATACCGCTGGTCTTACGATTACAGCAAACCAGGAGCTAAGGAAGATTTTATTCCTCAAAATATACCGTATTCTCAAACGCCAGAATCCAACTTCCCTCATGAAAATGAGTTGATCGCTACGGAAAAAGCAATTGAGTCACAAAACTTCAATGACCAGTTCAAAGCCTCGCATTGATTTTAAGGCCAATCGCCGGTTCCGGCGATTGGCCTTAAATACTGTCATTACACTCTATTTTCTAATTATCGCGGGTGGAGTAGTCAGGAGTACAGGTGCAGGTATGGGGTGCCCCGACTGGCCTAAATGCTTTGGTACCTGGGTGCCTCCGACAGAAGCGTCGCAATTGCCATCGAATTATAAGGAGATTTACGGTGCTAAATTAAAAGGGGAAGTGGAATTCAATCCGGTCAAAACCTGGATTGAGTATGTCAATCGCCTCCTGGGAGCCTTTACGGGAATAATGATTTTTCTTACCCTGCTGGCATCTACACCTTTTTTGAAATCTCGGAATAGGCACATTTTTCTTTTCAGTCTTGCCGCATTCATTTTGGTGGGTGTACAAGGCTGGCTCGGTGCTAAGGTAGTTTCCTTTGAATTATTGCCGGCAGTAGTGACATTACACATGTTATTGGCCATCGTAATTGTCTTCATGTTGTTATACCTGTACACATGGGCGGAGTACGCTGAGAGTAGCTTGAAATTGAATTCCGATAGCAAGAAAGGAATCAGCAGAATTGGACTAGCGGTAATGACATTGTCGCTGTTACAGATTTTATTAGGCACGCAGGTTCGTGAAGTAATGGATGAGGTGATTGCAAAGCTCGGTTACGGAGCAAGAAGCGAATGGATAGATTCTTTGGGGACCAAGTTCTACATTCACCGTTCTTTTTCAATTGTCGTCTTCGCATTGAACATTTGGTGGATTACGAAGATCATTAAATCAGAAGCCAAAGAATCGGTAACTGTGAAAATTGCGAAAGCGTGCTTTTGGATACTAGCAGCGGAGATAGCGACAGGAGTTATAATGGCTTACATGGGAGTTCCTCCTTTTGCACAGCCTTTGCATTTGACTTTTGCCATCTTACTAATAGGCCTTCAGTTTGTAGTATGGCTGGTGGTAAATGGAACGAAATATCTTAAATACAAAGAGAGTTTTCAAATCGGGTTATAAACCATTTGAAAGTAAATAATTGAGTAAAATGATTTCAGCGGAAGAAGGAGTAGGAGGTTTTGGAAGGATCAGAGAGGTAGCGGGAGTTTTATTTGAATTGCTAAAATTCAGATTGGCTTCCCTGATAGCGTTTTCGGGCGCGATGGGATATTGCCTGGGTACTGATCATGTGAAGACATCGGATCTTGTTCTTTTCGTTATCGCATCAATTGGTATAACCGGTGCAGCAAACATTATTAATCAAATTCTGGAAAAAGACTTTGATAAATTGATGAAAAGAACTGCTTCCCGACCATTGCCTAGCGGACGAATTACCAGTGAGCAAGCTGCATTGTGGGCCGTTTTTCTGGGAGTTTCATCGTTATTGATCTTTGTGTTGGTATTCAATCTGAGTACAGGACTGATATCGCTGCTTTCGCTGGTTCTGTATGGTTTTGTGTATACTCCTTTGAAAAGAGTAGGGCCAATAGCGGTTTTTGTAGGAGCATTTCCAGGAGCATTTCCTCCAATGATCGGCTGGGTGGCCGCAACGAATCATTTCGGACTGGAACCGGGGATTTTGTTTGCGATTCAGTTTTTCTGGCAATTCCCGCATTTTTGGGCCATTGCCTGGGTTTTGGATGAAGACTATAAAAGAGCAGGTTTCAAACTTTTGCCGGCTAACGGATTGAAAGACTCTGATACAACTTTGCAGATCATGATTTATACATTGTTTCTGCTGCCCATTGGCTGGTTACCGTATAAATTGGGAATGACGGGAATCAATTCGGCGTTCATCGCAACGATTTTTGGCGTATTATTTTTGGCGCAGACGTTTCATTTAATGAGAACTTGTACCGATAAAACTGCGCGTCAGTTGATGTTTGGGTCATTTATATATTTACCGATCGTGCAGATAGCATTCCTTTTGGATAAATTGTGAAATTGAAATAGTAGGTAAAATGGAGAATGTTCAAGAATATAAAATAGAAAAAGGGCCGAGGGAAACCTTGGCGATGGATCCAAAGAAGTTTATTCTCTGGCTATTTCTGGTGAGTATCATTATGCTATTCGCTTCTCAAACAAGTGCATATCTGGTTCGGAGAGCGGAAGGAAACTGGTTGGAATTTGAGATGCCGAAGATTTTCTGGTACAGTACAGCAGTATTGTTAATCAGCAGTATGGCCATGCAATGGGCTTATTTTTCGGCAAAAAAAGATCAGTTCAAACAATTGAAAATAGCAATTTCTATTACTTTTGTGCTAGGTCTGATTTTCCTCTGGATGCAGTTTGAAGGATGGAAACAGCTTGTTGCAATGAATGTATATTTTGTTGGAAATCCGTCAGGCTCGTTTTTCTATGTATTTACCGGTCTGCATGGTTTTCACCTCATTAGCGGACTCATTGTTTTATTAGTATCATTGGCTTCTGCTTTTCGTTTTAAAGTACATGCCAAGAATTTGAGAAGAATTCAGATCTGCGCCACCTATTGGCATTTTTTAGATATACTCTGGTTATACCTTTTTGTTTTTTTATTGACCTTTAATTAATAATTTTTACCAATGGCTGCAAATGTAACAACACCTGGCGCGGTAGAACCCAAATTGTGGATGGGGGGTATCGAGCCTATGAAAGCAAGTTACGGAAAACTGATGATGTGGTTTTTCCTCATCTCAGATACGTTTACTTTCTCCGCCCTGCTGGTGGCATATGGCACAGCCCGGTTCAGTTTCCCTGCATTTACGGGGGAACATTCGGAATTTACATTTTCAAATATGTACTGGCCTGTTCCAGAACGGGTATATGAGTCGGTACCATTCCTGCATGGAGTGTCCCTGCCATTGGTTTTTGTCGGTATCATGACATTCATTCTTATCGCGAGTAGTGTGACAATGGTACTTGCCGTAGAAGCGGGTCATCGTATGGACCGTGCGAATGTTGAGAAATATATGCTTTGGACGATTTTAGGAGGATTTACTTTTCTTGGATGTCAGGCTTGGGAATGGTCTCACTTTATCCACGGAACGGAAGCAGGTAGTGTGATGAAGGTGATTGAAAACGGTACTTGGATTGAGAAGACTATATTTGGCGCGAATCTGACGGAAAACCAATATGGCCCTCCTGCATTTGCAGACTTCTTCTTCTTTATTACAGGCTTCCACGGAACGCACGTTTTTAGTGGTGTGATTTTGAATATCCTTATTTTCTTCCGTTCAGCTACTGGTTTTTATGACAAAAGAGGAAGCTATGAAATGGTAGAGAAAGTAGGTCTTTATTGGCACTTTGTGGATTTGGTGTGGGTGTTCGTTTTTACATTCTTTTACCTGGTTTAAGTTACTGAACAATATAATCTTTAAGTAAAAATGGCAGAAGTACATCATATTCACAATCAGGATCCTAATGCGGGTGCGGAACAACGCAAAGCAATTTGGAAAACGTTTTGGATTCTATTGGTCCTGACAACGCTTGAATTCGTGATCGCTTTTACAGTTCCTCACGGTGTTTTGAAAATCAGTATTTTCATTGTAATGACCATCGTGAAGGCATTCTATATTGTTGGCGAGTTTATGCACTTAAAACATGAAACAAAGTCATTGATCTGGTCCATCATGGTACCGATTATCTTTGTTGCCTGGTTGATACTTGCATTAATGCTGGAAGGCAATGCTATTTTCGAGGCTATTTTCGATTAAGAAGTATACATGAAAAATTTTCCCAAGGCCGGATTACTGATTGTCACATTAGTAATTCCGGCTTTGATTTTTGCTTTTCTGAGGTTCTTTGCGACCAACCACTACGATCTTTCCTATTTCAATCCGGAACTGGATGCAAATGGAAAGGTAGTTGTCCAAAACGGAGATACGCTTTTTCGTAAAGTCTCTGGTTTATGTGCAGACACTGACAATAGCGGTATAAAGGGATTAACCGTAGTGAGTTATTTGCCAGAGATACGCGATGATAGTTCCAGTTTGGCATTGTCTCAGCTTCAAAGAATATTTGATATAAGAAGCGATATTACGGATCTGAGCATTGTTTCCGTTGGTATAAAAGCAAACGATAACAAGCAGGATTTACCCGAGCAAATAGGAAAACCGGGCTGGGCTTTGATCACTGCTACAAGGGAACAGATTGATACTTGTTTCGTTAAAGAACTTGGATTTAACCTGAATCCGGTAAGCAAATTCAAACCAAATAGTCTGGTACTGATTGACAGGCAAGGATATGTCAGGGGATATTATAATGGTGCGGATGTGAAGGAAACGGATCGTCTGATGGCCGAAATTAAGATTCTTGATTATGAAAGTAAAACGAGTGCACGTTAATAATTATGGCAACATTAGTAATAGAAAAGAAACCAAAATACGAGCGCATCATCAATGTACTTGCGATTGCAATTCCGGTAGCTGTTGCGGTCCTGCTTGGCATACGCCAGAAGATTGACTTGGGTGAATGGACAAAGGTTTTACCACATGTGATTGGGGTAATCAATTCTCTAACCGCCGTTTTGTTGTTATTGGGATACTATTTTATCAGAAACAATAACCTCACGGCGCATAGGCAGATGATGACAGCTGCTTTTTTACTAGGCGCGGTGTTTTTGGTTTGCTACATTTTGTACCACGTTTCGAATGAATCGACTCCTTACGGCGGACAAGGTGCTATCAGGCCTGTTTACTATTTTTTACTGATTTCGCATATTTTGTTGTCGATTGTGGTCGTTTGGTTTGTGTTGCGTGCAGTTTATTTTGGCTATACCAATCAGATTACGCAGCATAGGAAAGCAGTGAAATGGGCGCTACCTATTTGGCTGTATGTGAGTATAAGTGGTGTTATCGTTTATTTGATGATTAGTCCTTATTACGTATGAAAAAATTTGCAGTGATATTCGGTTTAATGTTGCTATTCGTGATGGTGGGAGCAGACAGCTGGGCGCAATGCGCAATGTGCCGCGGATCAGTTGAAAGTTCAATGGGCAATGGGCGGAACAATGTTGGGGTTGGCTTGAATACCGGCATTATGTTTTTGTTTGTCATGCCTTATTTGCTGGTTGGTGTCATCGGATATTTGTGGTATCGTAATAGCAAGCAAAATCAAAGGGAGAGAGAATTTATATCGTCCCGCGTGAATCAGGCTTTTCACAACTAGGATCTTTATTCATATCGAAGAAGCGAAATCAGTCAACGGTTTCGCTTTTTTTATGCCTAATCGGTAATCAGAAATACCAGGTACACAAGGTAGAAAAGTGATTTGAAGCCTTTAATCAAAAACTTTCCTATGCGGCCTATCCTATTAATTCTGTTATTATTAAAATGTTTTTTGCTCAATGCACAAGATATTTCGACTGCCAAACCATGGACTTTCTGGTGGTGGATGGGTAGTGCGGTTAACAAGCCCGACATTACGAAGCAGCTGGAATATTTTGCAAAATCAGGAATCGGCGGAGTCCATATTATACCGATCTACGGAGTAAAGGGGTACGAAACTCAGTCTATTTCATTTCTGAGCAAAGAGTGGCTGGAAGTGATGGAGCATACGGTACGGGAAGGGAAACGACTCGGGTTAGGTGTGGATATGACGACCGGAACCGGCTGGCCTTTTGGGGGGCCGAATGTGTCCGTTGAATCCGCTGCGAAGAATATGACGGTTCTGAATGGTAAACTTGTTGTAACTCCTACCAAGCAAAAAGTAAAGCGTGCTGCTCCGGGAGGAGATGGATTTGTGCTGGATCCATTCAATGCAACGGCAATGGAAAAATACTTATCGAGGTTTGATTCCGCTTTTACCAAAACCAAGGATTTACCAAGATCAATGTATAATGACTCTTATGAGGCGTATGGAGCGAACTGGACAGACGATTTTGCAGCCCAATTTAAAAAAAGAAGAGGATACGATCTTGAAAAGAATTTGACACTTTTGGCGGATACGACTAATCAAAGCGATGGAGTACTAGTCAGAATAGATTATCACCAAACCATCGCTGAGCTGCTATTGGAACGGTATGCTTTGCCTTGGACCAAATGGAGCACGGCGCATGGTTTCCTGACCAGGTACCAAGCTCACGGCTCACCCGGTAACCTACTGGATCTTTATGACGCTGCCGACATACCCGAGACAGAATCATTCGGAACGAGCCGCTTTCGAATTCCAGGACTGAGAGTGGATCCGGATTATTCCATTGACCAGTTTGGAACTCCCAATGTGCTGGCTATGAAGTTTGCGTCTTCGGCTGCTAATTTTTCCGGAAAGAAACTGGTCAGTTCAGAAACAGGAACCTGGCTTGCGAATCATTTCAAAGTTTCATTGTCCCAGATCAAACCACAGATTGACGAACTTTTTACGGCAGGTATCAATCACATTTTCTATCATGGAACCACCTATTCTCCGGAAAATGAGCCTTATCCGGGATGGTTATTCTATGCGTCTACCAACTTTGGGAAGAGCTCACATTTCGCTGAGCACTTTTCTCTATTAAACAGATACGTACAGCGCTGCCAGGAGCTTCTTCAAAATAGCACACCAGACAATGATGTACTGGTCTATTTTCCGGTTCATGATCTTTGGTCTACCCCTGCAAAGTCTTCGGGTAATGTGCATTTACTGGAAGTCCATCACGTAGATCGCTGGCTACTCGATTTGCCATTTGGAAAACTCACACAATGGCTTTGGAAAGAAGGATACGCATTCGACTACGTATCGGATCTACAATTGACCAAATTGAAAACCGACAATAACGGTGACCTTAATTCGGGAAGTACTTCTTATAAAACATTGCTCATTCCCGCTAGCACTTATATGCCGGCGGAAACAGTTGCAGAATTAAAGCGTCTGGCTGCGGCGGGTGCGAAGATTGTCTTTGAAAAACAGTTACCATTGAAAGTTACCGGGTATGCTGAACACGCAACCAGACAAAATGAGTTTTCCGCAGAATTGGAAAAGCTTATGGGAACTCCCAGCGTACTTGTTTCAAATAATCTTGAAAAAGACTTGAAAACAAATGGTGCGATTGCAGAGGAATTTTCGAAAAAGGGCCTAACATTCATTCGTAAAAAGCAAGGTAGCAGCGTGCTGTATTTCGTTGCCAATCTAGGGAATACCTTTCAAGAGGGTTGGGTTCAAATCGGAAAGGGGCCAATGGTTTCAAAAAATCACCCTATCCATGGAGAATCATTAATGCATGGTCGCGATACCAAAGAAGGTGTGGAGATATACCTAGTATTACCTCCGGGCGAGTCCTGTTTTTTAGAGGGCGGATCAGACGGCTCGGAGTTTCGTTTTATAGAATCGAAAGAAAAGCGATATCCTATTGCAGGAGAATGGCAGATCAAGTTTGAAAAAGGTAAGCCATCTCTACCGGCCTCAGCCAAAGTTAAAGAATTGAAATCGTGGACGACATTGCCAGACTCTGCGGAATATTTTTCAGGAACTGCTACCTATCAAATCAGATTTGATGTACCGGCCAATGTACTTAAAAGAGGGGCTTACGGATTGGATCTGGGTGATGTGAGAGAGGTAGCAAATGTCAAATTGAATGGTAAGCCGCTTGGTACTGCCTGGCATATTCCCTTTCAAGTCAGAATTTTCGAAAAATTAAAATTAAAAGGGAATATTCTGGAAATAGAAGTAACCAATCTGTCAGCCAATTATATGCGGCTCCGTGACCAGCAGAAGCCTGACTGGAAGAAATTTTATGATATCAATATCGTAGACATTACGTATAAAAAATTCGATGCTTCCAAATGGGTCCCGATGCCTTCGGGTTTGCTGGGACCGGTGACATTGATTTATAATTAATCTATTCCCACAAAGGATAGTGCTCCAACTGAATCTGCCTGCCAAAAAAGATATTGGTCGACTGCTCAAAGGAAAGGGTGTAATCGGATACATAAAATTGTCTCTTTCCTGATCCTTTTTCATTGACGAGATAATGTTGTTCCAGCCAGGCTTTTAATGATCTGGCAACAATTTCAGACGTATCCAATATTTCCACTTTATCTCCGTAAAAACTACTGATCTGGTTCTTAATCAGCGGATAATGCGTGCAGCCAAGGATAAGGGCTTCAATAGATGCAATGGATTGATCGGATAAATAGCTTGCTATAATGCTTTCACTGATGTTGTTATCAAAAAAACCTTCCTCGATCATGGGCGCCAGCAACGGAGTAGCAAGCGATTTTAGATTGATATTTTTGCCCAGCGCGTCTACTTTCTTTTTGTAAACATTGGAAAGAACTGTCTGCTTTGTCCCGATCAAACCAATCGTCTTGCCGTCGTAATGCTCCTTAATGTAGTCAACCACTGGATCTATCACATTCATAACCCTGGCTTTGCTTCCAACATATTCTTTTACTAATTCATAAGCTGCTGCGGAAGCTGAATTACAGGCGATTAGAATTAGTTTACAATTTTGCTGCAAAAGCATATTGCAAATTTTAATAGAGTAGGCCTGAATAGCAGCTGTGGATTTGTCTCCGTATGGAAGATGGGCGGTGTCGCCGAAATAAATCGTGTTTTCCTGAGGTAAAAGTCTTGTGACTGCACTGGCAACGGTCATACCGCCGATACCACTATCAAAAATTCCTATCGGAGCCGAAGAGTCAAGCATGGGAGAATGTAAAGCGGGTGCTTTACCTGTTAAATGGATATTTACCCAAAGCTAAAAAAAATCTGAAAAAACTTTTTAGATAGATGCAACCTCATGGTCAGGAATACGCATCTTGTAGTTGAAACCACCAAAAAGAATGGGTAGAATTCTATCACTATTTAGCCAGGAAGCACAGCTTGTCAAAGCGCTACGGAAGGAAGATCCGAAAGCTCAGCGACAAGTCTATGATAAATACAGCACTCGCATGCTGGGTTTATGCTTTCGCTACATCTGTGATGATATGGCTGCTGAGGATGTGATGGTGGAGGGGTTTTTGAAGGTATTCGGGAAGATTGAGCAGTTCAATAGTGACGGAAGTTTTGAGGGATGGATCCGGAGAATAATGGTTAATGAAGCGCTGGGCTATCTGAGAAAACAAAAGAAGGTATTGGAAGACACATTGTCTGACGAGGCGAATAATATACCGGACTATGCCCATGCAGACCAGAATTTGGAGACACAGGAATTGTTGAACCTGATCGAAGGATTGCCTGTCGGATACAGGACAGTTTTTAACTTGTACGCAATCGAAGGGTATGCCCACAGCGAAATCGCTCAAATGTTGAATATTACAGAAAGCACTTCCAAGTCACAGCTGCACCGCGCAAGGGCGCTTTTGCAACGAATGGTTTCTGATTGGGAAAATGATTTTAAAAAAAAAGTAGATTATGAAAAAGCATCCGGTTGATGATCTTTTCAAACGCAGGCTAACGGAATTGGAGAAAAAACCATCTTCGGATGCCTGGCTCAAAATACAAGAAAGAAGTAAAACGCAACGGCGAAATGTCGGATGGATATGGTACGCTGCGGCCAGTGTTCTGATTGTGCTGTTGGGGGGATACCTAGTTTGGAGAAGTGACGTCAATGGTTTGATACAGCCAGACAATAATCAGGAGGTAGTTGCGAAAGTCAATTCGAAGGAGCAGGCTGCACCGATAAGGAAAATTGAGCGAGAGGAGAATGCTCAAACTCAGATTGCTGTGGTGGAAATCGAGAAGAAGCATATCATTTCGAAGAGCATTCCAGCCACCAACCATGAAAAGAGTTACAGAACTGAAAAAGCACAACCGGAAAGGATTGCAAATACGCAAAAGCAAATAGCTGTCGCAGCACTTGAAAAGAATGAGTTCGCTGATATCGACCAGTCAGATCATCATAAAAGCCCTTCAATCACCCCTAACATTGAAGAAGTAAAAATATTACCTGATGAGCCAGCTGTTAGTCGGGTAAGTAAGCAAGATGCAGAACCCACACGAACTATTATTGTGGCCGTTGAACCGAGCGGGGATGAATTGGACGGTAAACCTAAAAATTCCAGATTATCAAGAGTATTTCGTCAGCTTAAAAATGCGAGAGCGGGCGAACGGGTAGACTGGGAAGAAGTGGGTTTTAATCCCAAAACATTGGTAGCGAAGGTAGACGACCGCTTGCATGGCCGCGATGAGAAAGCATCAGAAAAAGATCAAACCCCAAAAGAAAGAACAAAATTATAATCTGTTATGCCATGAAAACTAAAATAGGTGCCGCGATAATCTTAATATTTTCATTTGTGAGTGCGGGCGCAAATCATTTGAGCAGGCCGAGTGAAAAAAATAGTTCTGAGAAGGACTCGATCATTGTAACATTTGGCGACAAGACTCGCCTGATTATCTACGGTGAAAACCGAAAGGAGCTGGAAAAGATTATGAAGTACGATCTGAATGCGCTTCTCAAAGACTTAAAGGTGCGCCTTGATAGTACCGATGCTGATACGACCTATCTTAAAGAAGAATTTGAGGGTAACACTTATCTGAAAAGCAAAGAGGATAAAAGTGAGAAGGATTACGTCCGGATCGGCCTGAGGGGGATTCACATCAAAGACGGGGATACGCAGGTTACCATTGATTCGAAAGGTGTCGAAGTCAAAGACGAAGATAGCTCCGATTCGTCAGACTCTACTTATCGAAGAACCGGAAAGCGTTTTTACAAATCCAATCGAAATTCCAGCCCGCGTAAAGGATTCAATATCGCAGTTGGTCTTAATGCTTATGGCACTAACGAAGCCACAGCGGGTTATAACAAATCCGACTATGATCTAAAACCTTTCGGATCAAGGTTTATAAGTTTGGGATACATCGCGAGTACCACCTTGGCAAGAGGAGAAAATGCAAGATTTCACCTGGATTTTGGAGTGGACTTTTCATGGTACAATTTAATGTTTGACGGTAACAATACCATTTCGAAAACCGATAACCGTGTTGAATTTCCCCTGGTGACCGATGATGCGGGAAAAGAGGTTGAGATGAAAAAAAGCAAGTTGGTCGTTCCTTATGTTAATCTATCTTTCATGCCGACCATTAGTTTTCCGCATTCATTCATTTCTTATCTCAGTGCAGGAGTGTATGGAGGTTACAGGATCGGCAGCTATACCAAATTGCGTAGAGAAGGCAGTAAGGATAAAGATCATGTACGGAAGAATTTTTATCTGGAAGAGATGAGGTATGGCTTAGCAGCGGAAATAGGCATCAGAAATTTCCCGGATCTGTTTGTTAACTACGACCTCAACAACCTCTACCTGGCAAACCGCGGACCTTCGGTTAGAATGCTGAGCTTCGGTGTAAGGTTATTTTAAAATTAAAAAAAGTGTGAATAGTGGCTGGATTCGATGGTTTTCGAGTCGGCCACTATTTTTATTTATTTTTTTTTCAAAACAATTTGAGAATTTAAGAAAAGGGTATAATTTTGCGACTCCAAAAAGTGAGACAAACGGTTTTCACGGTTGTGTTGAAATGTTGAATGGGGGTGTACCAGAGTGGCCAAATGGGGCAGACTGTAAATCTGCTGGTGTACGCCTACGGTGGTTCGAATCCATCCGCCCCCACAGTTTATGCCAAAATTTGCTCTTGAAATACCAGTCAGGAACAGGCAAAAACAATGCGGAAGTAGCTCAGCTGGTAGAGCGATAGCCTTCCAAGCTATAGGTCGCGAGTTCGAACCTCGTCTTCCGCTCAATAGAAAACACCATCGAAGCGATTAGCGAAAACATTCAACTGAAACTTTTTCGCTAATCGCTTTTTGGTTGTTAAATAAATTTTGCCGTTGTAGCTCAGGGGTAGAGCACTTCCTTGGTAAGGAAGAGGTCAGGGGTTCAAATCCCCTCAATGGCTCAGGAAGATAATAGAGCATTTCCTTGGTGAGGAAGAGGTCAGGGACGGTCCGCCGCGCGGTTCAAATCCCCTCAATGGCTCAGGGAATGTTTTTAAAACGTTCTTTCGCTTTTAGTTGTTAGTACTTGATTGGCAGTTATAAGTGAAGATTTTGATCCTTGTATTTGTTTAATTGGTTTTGAAGAGCTTGGTATTGTAAGCTAATACAGGATCAATCATTAGTGTTTAATAAATTCGTAATAACTTTTAATTTTAAGCGTACTTAAGTCATGGCAAAAGAGACGTTTGACCGCTCGAAACCCCACGTAAATATTGGTACTATCGGGCACGTTGACCACGGTAAAACTACCCTTACTGCAGCTATCACAACTGTGTTGGCTAAAAAGGGTCTAGCTGTACTACGTGATTTCTCATCAATTGATAATGCTCCTGAAGAGAAAGAACGTGGTATCACAATTAACACATCCCACGTTGAGTACTCGACAGCAAACCGTCACTATGCTCACGTTGACTGTCCAGGTCACGCGGATTATGTAAAGAACATGGTAACTGGTGCTGCCCAGATGGACGGTGCTATCATCGTAGTTGCTGCTACTGATGGACCAATGCCACAAACTCGTGAGCACATTCTTTTGGCACGCCAGGTAGGTGTTCCTCAGCTTGTTGTATTCATGAACAAAGTGGATATGGTTGATGATCCAGAACTTCTTGAACTTGTTGAAATGGAAATCCGTGAGCTTTTAAGCTTCTATGATTACGATGGAGACAACATTCCTGTAATCCAAGGCTCTGCTTTGGGTGGTTTGAATGGAGAAGAAAAATGGGTTAAAACAATCGAAGAATTGATGGATGCTGTTGACAGCTACATTCCAATTCCTCCACGTATGACTGATCTTCCTTTCTTGATGCCTGTTGAAGACGTATTCTCGATCACTGGTCGTGGTACTGTTGCAACTGGTCGTATCGAACGCGGTATCATCAACTCAGGAGAAGCAGTTGATATCCTTGGTATGGGTGCAGAAGGTCTTAAATCAGTTGTGACTGGTGTTGAGATGTTCCGTAAGATCCTTGACCGTGGTGAAGCTGGTGATAACGTTGGTCTTCTTCTTCGTGGTATTAACAAAGAAGATATCCGTCGCGGAATGGTAATCTGCAAACCAGGTTCTGTGAAACCTCACGCTGCATTTAAAGGCGAGGTTTACGTTCTTTCGAAAGAAGAAGGTGGACGTCACACTCCATTCTTTAACAAATACCGTCCTCAGTTTTACTTCCGTACCACGGATGTAACTGGTGAAATTACCCTTCCAGCTGGTGTTGAAATGGTAATGCCAGGTGATAACATCACAATTGAAGTGAAATTGATCAACAAAATTGCTATGGAAAAAGGTCTTCGTTTCGCGATTCGTGAAGGTGGACGTACCGTAGGTGCTGGTCAGGTTACAGAAATTGTTGATTAATCAACATAAAGAATACTAAAACAAGTGCATTTCTTCATGAGATGCACTTGTTTTTTGTAAATAAATTGTATCTTTGCAGCCCGAAAGAAACGGTTGCGTGATAAACGGGTGTAGTTCAAGGGTAGAATAGCGGTCTCCAAAACCGTTGATGGGAGTTCGAATCTCTCCACCCGTGCATAATCAAAAGGACAAATGGAAAAATTTACTTCTTTTTTGAAAGCGTCTTGGGAAGAAATAACCCAACATGTAACATGGCCTCCTTTTAATGAGCTTCAGGCCAACACAACTCTAGTGCTCGTCGGCTCCCTCATTTTTGCCTTTGTGGTAGGTGTGATGGATTTCGTCTTTGAGAATGCACTGAAACTGTTTTATCAGTCTTTCTAAGGCTATTTTATTATCGCGGCACAACCCCTTAATGGTATGAGTAGTCTAAATTGGTTTGTATTAAGAGCAGTGTCCGGACAAGAGAAAAAAATCAAGTCCTACATTGAAAACGAAATAACACGTCAGAAGCTTAATGAATTCGTTCCTCAAATACTTATTCCTTCGGAAAAGATATATGAGATGCGTAATGGAAAGAAGCGTGTTAGGGAAAAGAACTTCTTCCCAGGATACATAATCATTTCGGCTGACTTGTCTAAGGGTGAAGTATTGCACATTATCACTAGTATTCCAGGTGTGATTGGTTTCTTAGGAAATGCGGAAGGCAATTCAAAAGTTCCGGTACCGCTGCGTCAATCCGAGATCAACAGGATTTTGGGTAAAGTTGATGAAGCCGAACAACACGAGGAAGCGCCGAGCATGTCATTCATTAGGGGTGAAACTGTGAAGGTGGTAGATGGTCCTTTCAGTGGATTCATCGGACTGGTGGAAGAAGTATTTGATGAGAAGAAAAAACTCAATGTAGTTGTAAAAATATTCGGGCGTAATACACCCGTGGAACTCAGTTACGCACAAGTAGAAAAGGATAGTTGAGCGAATAGCGGGCAGGGTAAGCTTCCACTTGCATGTGAGCCGTTAATCAAACAATGAACCGACAAATTCCAAAACAATGGCAAAAGAAATAGGTGGATACGTCAAACTTCAGGTAAAAGGTGGCCAAGCCAATCCTTCACCTCCGATTGGACCTGCATTAGGTTCCAAGGGTTTGAATATCATGGAGTTTTGCAAGCAATTCAATGGCCGTACCCAGGATAAAATGGGTGTGGTATTGCCGGTAGTTATTACATACTATAAGGATAAGTCTTTTGACTTCGTCATTAAGACCCCCCCGGCCGCGATTCTGCTTCTGGAAGCATCAAAAGTAAAAGTTGGTTCGGCTCAGCCAAACCGTTTGAAGGTAGGTTCAGTATCATGGGATCAGGTTCGTACGATCGCTGAGACTAAGATGCCAGATCTTAACTGCTTTACAATTGATTCTGCTATGAAAATGATTGCGGGAACGGCTCGTAGTATGGGTATTACCGTAGCAGGCAAAGCCCCGTGGGAAGAAAACAACTGAGCGTAGATTAATTAATACGCCAAAGAAACAAAGAACATGGGAAAACTGACCAAAAAGCAAAAAGAAGCTCTTTCGAAATTCGACGCAAATCAGGCTTACTCACTAGAGGCAGCAGCGGACGTACTTAAGACGATTTCTTATACCAAATTTGATTCTTCCGTAGATATCGACGTCCGTCTGGGTGTTGATCCTCGTAAGGCTGATCAAATGGTGCGTGGCGTGGTAACATTGCCACACGGAACCGGAAAAGAAGTTCGTGTATTGGTTTTGTGTACTCCGGATAAGGAGGCAGAAGCGAAAGAAGCAGGAGCAGATTTTGTTGGTCTTGACGAGTATATCACTAAGATAGAACAAGGCTGGACTGACATTGACGTAATTATCACAATGCCGAGTGTAATGGCAAAGGTGGGACGGTTAGGTAAAGTATTGGGTCCTCGCGGTCTGATGCCAAACCCTAAATCAGGAACGGTAACTCCGGACGTAGCGAAAGCTGTTAAAGAAGTAAAAGCAGGTAAGATTGATTTCAAGGTTGATAAAACAGGAATCATTCATACAAGCGTTGGAAAAGTTTCATTTGGAATCGACCAGCTTACACAGAACGCTCAGGAAGTTATCAATACCTTGGTTCGCCTGAAACCATCTTCGGCAAAAGGTACTTACGTAAAGAGCATTCACTTGTCAAGCACGATGAGCCCGGGTGTTACTATTGATAAAAACACGATTCCAGGATTATAATATGACACGGGAAGAGAAAGCAGTAATTATAGACGAATTAAGTCAAAAATTCGCTAGCACTCCATACTTCTATATAACTAACGCAACCGGCATGTCCGTTGGCGAAGTTAACACACTAAGAGGCCTATGCTTTGAACGTGGAATTGAGTATCGTGTTGTGAAGAATACATTGATTAAAAAAGCATTAGAAGCATTAGATACAGATTATTCCTCTTTTGACGAAGTCTTGAAAGGAATGTCGGGAGTAATGTTTCACCCGGAGTCAGGTAAAGTACCTGCGCAATTGATTAAAGAATTCAAGAAAAAATCAGGTAGCGACAAGCTTAAATTTAAAGGAGCTTCTGTTGACACTGCGATTTTTGTTGGTGAAAGCCAGCTTGATGTTCTGATCTCTCTGAAATCGAAACAAGAAATGATTGGAGAGATTATCGGATTGCTGCAATCGCCTGCTAAAAATGTTATCGGCGCTCTTCAAAGCGGAGGAAACAAATTGGCTGGCATTCTCAAAACTTTATCTGAGAAAGAAGACTAATTAAATAGCCAGGCTTAGCTCCCCGGGTAATTAAAAATGGAGCTTTTAAAATCATCTTATTGTATAATCAAAAAATCTAAATAAAAATGGCAGATTTGAAAGCTTTCGCAGAACAGCTTGTTAACCTAACGGTTAAAGAAGTGAACGAATTGGCTACAATTCTTAAAGACGAGTACGGTATTGAGCCTGCAGCTGCTGGTGCAGTTATGGTAGCAGGTCCTGCTGGTGGTGCTGGTGCTGATGCTCCTGTTGTTGAAGAGAAAACATCTTTTGATGTAATCTTGAAAGCTGCTGGTGCAAGCAAACTAGCTGTTGTGAAATTGGTTAAAGACCTTACTGGTCTTGGACTGAAAGAAGCAAAAGAACTAGTTGACGGTGCTCCAAAACCTGTTAAAGAAGGAGTTGCGAAAGACGAAGCAGAAGCTTTGAAAAAACAACTTGAAGAAGCAGGTGCAGAAGTTGAAGTGAAGTAATTTGCTTTTCAACAACAACCTATAATTCTAAGGAAATAGGCCTGGCTAGCGTCAGGTCTTTTCCTATTTTGCCTATTACCAAACGAAAAGATTCTTTTTGACGTTTGGATTAAGGGTGTACCATCAAGATTCTCAGGTACCCATCTTCTTTCCAAATAATTTGCCCGAAACACTTCTTTACTCGTAGAAAAGATAGAAAAGGGGCGATTATTAATTCTCTACGAGGCATTAGATTAGGTTAAAACTAATTAATACCATGCGTGCTGTAAAGGTTACTTGTCCGCATTAGTTTTTCTGCTAACCCAAATCAAACATAGCCTTGGCTACAATTAAAGCAACACCTAGAAAAAATTTCTCAAGGATTAATCAGATTATCGATTATCCGGATCTTTTAGGAATCCAGGTACAATCGTTCCGTGATTTCTTCAGTCTGGATACTTCTGTAGAAGATCGTTCAGGAGAAGGTTTGTACAAAGTTTTCGCTGAAAACTTTCCAATTGCTGATTCACGCGACAATTTCGTGCTGGAGTTCATTGATTATCTTCTTGAACCGCCGAAATATTCAGTCGATGAATCCATTGACCGCGGGCTGACTTATGCAGTACCGTTGAAAGCAAAGTTACGGTTGATCTGTAATGATGCGGATCATGAAGAATTCGAAACCATTGAGCAAGAAGTGTTCCTAGGAAATATTCCTTACATGACTGAGCGTGGTTCATTCGTAATCAATGGTGCAGAGCGCGTAATCGTTTCTCAATTGCACCGTTCACCAGGCGTGTTCTTCTCTATGAGCAAGCACACCAACGGTTCGAAATTGTATTCAGCTCGTATTATCCCATTCAAAGGTTCATGGATCGAATTCTCAACGGATGTGAATAATGTCATGTATGCATACATCGACCGTAAGAAGAAATTCCCAGTCACAACACTTCTGAGAGCAATCGGATTTGGTTCTGATAAAGACATTCTTGACCTGTTCGGATTGTCGGAAGAAATCAGCGCTACTCCTGCAAACCTTAAAAAGGCAGTGGGCCGTCGTTTGGCTGCAAGGGTTTTGAGAACCTGGACAGAAGATTTCGTGGATGAGGATACAGGTGAGGTTGTTTCGATTCAGCGTAACGAGGTATTGTTGGAGCGTGATTCAACGATCTCTGCTGAAGATATCGAAGTGATCGTGGAGTCAGGACAGAAATCTGTCATTCTGCATAAAGAGGATATGAATGTTGCGGATTATAACATCATTTATAATACGCTGCAAAAAGATAGCTCAAACTCGGACAAAGAAGCCGTTGAGCAAATTTACCGCCAATTGCGTAACGCAGAGGCACCAGACGAGCAAACAGCGAGAGACGTTATTCAAAGCTTGTTCTTCAGTGATAAGCGTTATGACCTTGGGGATGTTGGCCGTTACAGGATCAACAAAAAGCTAGGTTCTGACACTAGTCTTGACGTTCGTGTTCTGACAACAGGGGATATCGTTTCTATCGTTAAGTACTTGATCGGTCTGATCAATGCTAAGGCAGTAGTCGATGATATTGATCACTTGTCAAACCGTCGTGTTCGAACCGTTGGAGAGCAGCTTTATGCGCAATTTGGAGTAGGTCTTGCCCGTATGGCGCGTACCATTAAAGAACGTATGAATGTGCGTGATAATGAAGATTTCAAGCCTGTTGATTTGATCAACGCGCGTACGTTGTCTTCGGTAATCAACTCATTCTTTGGTACAAACCAGTTGTCACAGTTTATGGATCAAACCAATCCATTGGCTGAGATTACCCACAAGCGTCGTATGTCCGCACTTGGGCCTGGTGGTCTTTCGCGCGAAAGAGCCGGCTTTGAGGTTCGTGACGTTCACTACACCCACTACGGTCGTCTATGTACGATTGAGACTCCGGAAGGACCTAACATTGGTTTGATTTCATCACTTTGCGTTTTTGCCAAAGTAAATGGAATGGGCTTTATCGAAACGCCTTACCGTGTTATCGATGGCTCTGGTAAACTGACCAATGAGCTTATATACATGACTGCCGAAGAAGAGGACTCCAAGTACATTGCACAGGCAAATGCCTCTGTGGATGACAAAGGAAACTTCACGGTAGATAAAATCAAGACACGTTTTGAAGGTGACTTCCCAATGGTTGATCCTTCTCAAGCGTCGTTTATGGATGTTGCAGCCAACCAGATCGTATCTGTGGCAGCTTCTCTTATTCCATTCCTTGAGCACGATGATGCTAACCGGGCATTGATGGGATCTAACATGCAGCGCCAAGGCGTTCCATTGTTGCGCCCACAAGCGCCAATCGTTGGAACAGGTCTTGAAAAGCGTGTTGCAATGGATTCACGTGCATTGGTTGTTGCAGAAGGAGACGGGGTTATCGAATTTGTTGATGCCAAGAAAATTGTTGTTAAATATGACAGAACAGATGCAGAACGTCTGGTAAGTTTTATCGAGGACAGCGTTTCTTACGATCTTGTTAAATTCCGTCGTACCAACCAGGATACTTGCCTTAACCTTCAACCAATGGTTCTTAAAGGACAAAAGGTGAAGAAAGGCGAAGCACTTTGCCAGGGTTACGGAACTCAGGGTGGAGAACTTGCATTGGGTCGCAACTTGTTGGTAGCATTCATGCCTTGGCAGGGATACAACTTTGAGGATGCGATTGTAATTTCTGAGAAAGTAGTTCGTGAAGATATTTTCACTTCGATTCACATTGAAGAATTCGAATTGGAAGTTCGTGATACAAAACGCGGAGAAGAAGAATTGACAGCTGAAATTCCAAACGTAAGCGAGGAAACTGTTAAAAATCTTGACGAAAATGGTATCGTTCAGGTTGGTACTGAGGTAAAAGAAGGAGATATATTAATTGGTAAGATCACTCCAAAAGGAGAATCAGATCCAACTCCTGAAGAAAAACTACTTCGTGCGATCTTTGGTGATAAAGCCGGTGATGTGAAGGATGCTTCCAAAAAAGCACCGCCATCAATGAAAGGTGTGGTTATCGATACCAAACTTTTCTCCCGTCCTACCAAGGAAGAGCGTGCTAAACATAAGGATGAGCTTCGTCTGTTAATGAAAAAATACGGCCGTGAGCTGACTGCGCTTCGTGGTCGTATCATCGACAAACTGGTTTCTCTGGTTGACGGAAAAACCAGCCAGGGCGTTAAGCATAAATTTGGTGATGAGTTGATCAGCAAAGGAATGAAGTTCAATGTGAGAAATATCTCAGAAAACTTGTTCCCTGCCAACAACCCATACCGTGACGAAAGCCAGTATGCAGTTGTTGAAGAAGTTAACCTTATCGGTGACGTCCTAACAGACTCTTGGACTGAGGATAGCGATACCAACGGCCAGGTTTCATTGGTTTTGAAAAACTACCTGAATTCACGTAGCGAATTGATGGGCCGTTTCAAGCGCGATCGTTTTGCACTTGAAGTAGGTGACGAACTTCCTGCTGGAATTGTGAAATTGGCGAAAGTATATATTGCCAAGAAACGTAAGTTGAAAGTTGGAGATAAGATGGCGGGTCGTCACGGTAACAAAGGGGTAGTAGCCCGTATAGTTCGTGATGAAGATATGCCATTCCTTGAAGACGGAACACCAATGGATATCGTGTTGAACCCGCTTGGGGTACCTTCACGTATGAACATCGGTCAGATATATGAAACCATTCTTGCATGGGCAGGTCTGAAACTAGGTCGTCGCTATGCCACTCCGATCTTCGATGGAGCTACTGAAGCAGAAGTTGCGGCTGAATTGAAAGAAGCCGGCTTGCCAGATTGGGGACGTACATTCCTGTATAATGGATTGAGTGGAGAGCGTTTCGATCAGCAGATTACAGTTGGATTGATGTACATGATGAAGCTGGGTCACTTGGTTGACGATAAAATGCACGCGCGTTCTATCGGGCCTTACTCGCTTATTACGCAGCAACCATTGGGTGGTAAAGCACAATTTGGAGGTCAGCGTTTTGGAGAAATGGAAGTGTGGGCATTGGAAGCATTCGGTGCATCCCACATTTTGCAGGAAATCCTGACGGTCAAATCCGATGACGTGGTTGGCCGTGCCAAAGCATACGAAGCAATCGTGAAAGGTGAAAACCTTCCGAAACCAAATATTCCGGAGTCATTCAACGTACTTGTTCACGAGCTTCGTGGACTAGCATTGGAAATTACGCTGGACTAATTTTTAGTCGTAAGCGGTGCACTTTTCAATGCACCGCTTAGAAATGCAATCAAAATTGAGTTTCGACTAACAGACAAACGACTTTTTAATTATGTCTTTCAAAAAGAACAAAAAACTTAATAGTGATTTTTCCAGAATGACCATCAGTCTGGCTTCACCTGAGTCTATCCTTGAGAGCTCATTCGGTGAAGTAACCCAGCCTGAAACCATTAACTATCGGACTTATAAGCCGGAAATGGGTGGTTTATTCTGCGAACGTATTTTCGGGCCCGTAAAGGACTGGGAATGTCACTGTGGGAAATACAAACGTATTCGTTATAAAGGTATCATCTGCGACCGTTGCGGTGTAGAAGTTACTGAGAAAAAGGTACGTCGTGAGCGTATGGGACACATTGAGCTTGTGGTTCCTGTTGCGCACATCTGGTACTTCCGCAGCTTGCCGAACAAAATCGGTTACCTGCTTGGATTGTCTACCAAAAAATTGGATCAAATTATCTACTACGAGCGATATGCCGTAGTTCAGCCTGGTATCAAAGAAGAGGATGGCGTTAGCTACCTTGACTTCCTTACTGAGGATGAGTACCTGGATATCATTGACAAGCTTCCTCGCGAAAACCAAATGCTTCCGGATGCGGATCCAAATAAGTTTATCGCGAAAATGGGTGCTGACGCGCTTGAAATGCTTCTGAACAGGATCAAACTGGATGAGCTTTCATACGAACTTCGTCACCAGGCAGCAACAGATACTTCTCAGCAGCGTAAAGCAGAAGCTTTGAAGCGTCTTAAAGTTGTGGAAGCTTTCCGTGATGCGAACACCCGTATCGAAAACCGTCCTGAGTGGATGGTGATCAAAATGGTACCTGTTATTCCACCAGAACTTCGTCCGCTTGTGCCTCTGGATGGTGGTCGTTTTGCGACTTCCGATTTGAATGACCTTTATCGCCGCGTAATCATCCGGAACAACCGTTTGAAACGTCTGATAGAGATCAAGGCACCCGAGGTAATTTTGCGTAACGAAAAACGTATGTTGCAGGAAGCTGTTGATTCGCTTTTCGATAACAGCCGTAAAGTAAACGCGGTACGTTCAGAAGGTAACCGTGCATTGAAATCACTTTCTGATATGCTGAAAGGTAAGCAAGGACGTTTCCGTCAAAACTTGCTCGGTAAGCGTGTCGATTATTCAGGTCGTTCGGTAATCGTCGTTGGACCTGAATTGAAACTGCACGAGTGCGGTTTGCCGAAAGATATGGCTGCTGAATTATTCAAGCCGTTTATCATTCGTAAGCTGATCGAACGCGGAATCGTTAAAACTGTAAAATCAGCTAAGAAGATCGTAGACCGCAAGGATCCAGTGATTTGGGATATTTTGGAAAACGTATTGAAAGGACACCCTGTTCTGCTTAACCGTGCTCCAACGCTTCACCGTTTGGGTATCCAGGCGTTCCAGCCAAAGCTGATCGAAGGAAAAGCGATCCAGTTGCACCCATTGGTGTGTACTGCATTCAACGCTGACTTTGACGGTGACCAGATGGCCGTTCACGTGCCATTGGGTCAAGAAGCCGTTTTGGAAGCTTCGATGTTGATGCTTTCGTCACATAACATTCTGAACCCTGCCAACGGTGCACCGATTACGGTACCATCACAAGACATGGTTTTGGGTCTGTATTATGTAACAAAAGGTCGCATTAGCACTCCTGAGTATCCTATTATTGGAGAAGGAATGATTTTCTATGGTCCTGATGAAGTAATTATCGCGATCAACGAAGGCAAACTTTCGAAACATGCTAACATCAAATGCCGTCTGAGAGTACGGAATGATGATGGTACTTTTGAAATTAAGCTGATAGACACCGTTGCCGGACGTATCCTGTTCAACCAGGCCGTTCCAGCAGAAGTAGGTTATATCAATGAACTGTTGACCAAGAAAAAATTACAACAGATCATTGGTTTGGTATTCAAACTGGCGGGTGTTGCCCGTACAGCTCAATTCCTTGATGAAATCAAAGAACTTGGTTTCCAAATGGCCTTCAAAGGTGGTTTGTCAATGGGATTGAATGACGTAATGGTACCAGACGAAAAGGTGAAACTGATCGAGCAGGCGAAACTGGACGTTGAAAACGTTTGGAGCAACTACTTGATGGGTCTTATCACTGAAAACGAACGTTACAACCAGGTTATCGATATCTGGACACGTGTTAACTCACGTATCACAGAGACTTTGATGAAACAACTGGAAACAGATCAGGGTGGTTTTAACTCTATCTATATGATGATGCACTCTGGTGCGCGTGGATCACGTGAGCAGATTCGTCAGCTGGGTGGAATGAGGGGTTTGATGGCCAAGCCTCAGAAGAACATCGCTGGTGGTGCAGGTGAAATCATCGAGAACCCGATCCTTTCTAACTTTAAAGAAGGTCTTGACGTTCTTGAATACTTTATCTCAACACACGGTGCTCGTAAAGGTCTTGCCGATACTGCCTTGAAAACTGCGGATGCTGGTTACCTGACCCGTCGTTTGCATGATGTGGCGCAGGATGTAGTGGTTATCGAAACGGATTGCGGATCACTTCGTGGTATTGCGATCTCCGCTTTGAAAGACAACGAAGACATCGTTGAGCCATTGTCAGAGCGTATCCTGGGTCGTGTGAGTGTTCACGATGTATTTGATCCTTTGTCCAACGAAATGATTCTGGCTTCCGGTCAGGAAATTACGGAGGAAATCGCTTCCTACATTGACGAAACGAGCATTGAAACCGTTGAAATTCGTTCAGTACTGACTTGCGAAACGCGTAATGGTGTTTGTGCGAAATGCTACGGACGTTCTCTGGCTTCGGCATACATGGTTAACATCGGAGAAGCTGTGGGTGTAATTGCATCGCAGTCAATCGGGGAGCCTGGTACGCAGCTTACACTTCGTACATTCCACGTCGGTGGTACTGCTTCCAACATTTCTGTTGAAGCAAACATCAAGGCGAAGTTTGACGGAACCATACAATTTGAAGAATTACGTTTGGTTGAATCTGTTAACTCCGAAGGCGATGCGATTACAGTAGTAATGGGCCGTTCAGGTGAAGTTAAAATTGTTAACGTAGAAACAGGTCAGCTTCTGATCTCTAACAACGTTCCTTACGGTGCTCAGCTTTTGGTAAAAGAAGGCGATAAGGTATTCAAAGGACAGGAACTTTGTACATGGGATCCATATCACGCAGTTATTCTTTCAGAATTCACCGGTGTTGTTTCATTCGACGCTATTGAAGAAGGAATTACATACCGTGAAGAATTTGATGAGCAAACAGGCTTCCAGGAATCAGTGATCATTGAAACACGTGATAAAACCAAAAACCCTGCATTAGTGGTAAAAGGTAAGAGCACGCTGTTGAAAGATCAGAGTGAAAAAGGGTATAACCTTCCTGTTGGAGCTCGTTTGGTTGTGAAAAACGGTACAGCGATTAAAGCTGGTCAGCCATTGGCGAAAAT
Organism: Dyadobacter sp.; assembly: GCF_039919315.1. Taxonomy (GTDB): domain Bacteria; phylum Bacteroidota; class Bacteroidia; order Cytophagales; family Spirosomataceae; genus Dyadobacter. Next base: position 52,866 of record NZ_JBDSFX010000086.1, read on the forward strand.
CCCTCGTGTCGTTGGAAAAACCCGCGATATTACGGGAGGTCTGCCACGTGTAACGGAATTGTTCGAAGCGCGTAACCCATCCAACCCAGCAACGGTTTCTGAAATCGATGGTGTGGTATCATATGGTGGTGTGAAACGTGGTAACCGCGAGATTCATATCGAATCAAGAGATGGTACGCAGCGTCGTTACATGGTAGCTCTTTCGAAACACATTCTGGTTCAGGATGGTGATTTCGTAAAAGCAGGTGATCCGTTATCTGACGGAGCCATCACGCCAGCTGATATCTTGTCTATCAAAGGACCAACTGCTGTTCAGGAATATCTTGTGAATGAAATTCAGGAGGTATACCGTCTGCAAGGTGTGAAGATCAATGATAAGCACATTGAGTGTATTGTACGCCAAATGATGCAGAAAGTAGAGATTCTCGATGCAGGTGATACCAACTTCCTTGAAATGCAACCTGTTGACCGTGTTGTGTTCCGTGAAGAGAATGATAAGATCCTGGATATGAAAGTGGTTGAAGACTCTGGTAGCTCTGAAACATTGAAACCGGGTATGATCATTTCAGTACGTCGTTTGCGTGATGAAAATTCAAGCTTGAAACGTCGTGACTTGAAACTGGTTACTGCCCGTGATGCGCAGGCTGCTGTTGCGAAACCTACTTTGATGGGTATCACACAAGCTTCACTAGGTACTGAAAGTTTTGTTTCTGCGGCTTCGTTCCAGGAAACAACCAAAGTATTGAGCGAAGCGGCGGTTCG
>NZ_JBDSFX010000087.1:0-114331 GCF_039919315.1 Dyadobacter sp.
GATTCCGGGCCCGCAACGAACATTGCAATCTGTCCAGGATTTCCAGCTGGTGATTTCGCAGGTAGCCAACTACATTAGTCAGAACAACTTACACCTCTTCTTGAACATCCGCACCGACGGCTTTCTCCTCGGATTGCCCAATGCGCTGGCGGAAACATTGACGCGGACCAGCAGCTATGAAAATGCTGGCGCGAAGGGAATTTTCGTCCCCTGTATCTCTGCTCCCGATGATATCAAGCAGGTAGTGAACGCCACCTCCCTGCCCGTGAATGTAATGTGCATTCCAAACCTGCCCGACTTCGCGACGCTGGAATCATTAGGTGTCAAAAGGATCAGTATGGGGCCATTTCTGTTCAATAAAGTTTACGAAAACGTCGGAAAGCTTTTACAATCCATTAAAACCGACAGCGATTTCTCGTCCATTCTATCCTGATTTTCCATTTAATCTATCTCAAAAAACCATGAACTTACCAAGAAGAGCAGAAGACGCACACGCAACACTTGCGGCCGCGTTCAACACGGGTGATGTCGATATCGTAATGAGTATGTACGATGTGAGCGGCATTATCGTGCCGGAACCGAACAAGCCTGTTTCCGGCCAGGACAAATTCAGAGAATCGATCACCGCCATTTTGTCCATTAAGGGAACGATGGAAATCCAGACGGTTTATTGTCTGCAAACGGGCAATATCGCCCTGGGCCGATCCGAATGGAACATTACCGATAACGGCGAAGTGAAAATCAGCGCCAAAGGTATTGAGGTCATGAAGTTGCAACCCGACGGCCACTGGAAAATCATCATTGACCAGGCATTTGGTGCGGAAGCCGATCTTGTGGCTTAAAATAGTGTTGAAGGTGGGAAGTTTCGGGTGTTAACGTCCGGGATTTCCTATTTTTTGAACTTACTTTCTTGCAGGACGCGAAAATTTGTCAAGCATTGCTTCCATTTGGGCTGCCTTCTTATCAAACATATCCTTTTTGGATGCATCTACATTTTTCGTCGCTATCGTAGACTTGGAGCGCTTTATTGATGAACTATCTTCTATATACGCTAAAAAAACAGATTCTGTCTTTTTAGCCCTCTCTTTCACAACTATATTAGCCATATTTTTATATTTTAGTTATAATCAAATTTAATACTCATTTGGCTGGTAACAAAAAAGCATCATAATTTATTCCCTTTTTGAAATCGGCCCAGCCGAAATTATCCTTAACCACGAGTCCTTCTATTCTTAATGAAGGTGGTACAATTCCCAAGTTTTGAGAGATGCCTTTCTGATAGAGCCTTGTTCTCGCTGCCGTACTACCTTGGGCGTAAATTCCCGCCATTGGCCTTCTTTTTAGAAAATTAACGGCTACTTGCGCGACAGTTGCCAGGATTCGCTCTACGTCCCTGTTTCGCGTCTCGAAGAGATCGTCAACTTCCGATGTATCCACGTTCCATTTCCCAAAACCGAGCGTATAGTCATTAGGATATTTTGATTTCTTGCTCCTGAATATGAAAACAATTAATTCAAAAGACCCGCTATCTCCGGTACTGGTAAATTTGCAGGCAGCAAATATGTTATTCTTCTTGAAAAATTCTCCGTTTTTATACTCGTCTGTATTAACTTCAATAGTGGTGTATTGTTCAACTAGCATTGCTTTCAAAATAAATTACATTACAAATAATATAATAATTCAAAGCGGTTCCATAAAATTAGGTGGATATATTTTTCCACGTATTACATTAACGTTCAGGACTTCCTACTTCTTGAACTTCACCTGCATACCAACCGGGCGATTTGGCTTACTTACCGGTGCTGCCACACCCAGCTTCGACAGGATAATGTCACTCACATCGCCGGTTTGGTCATGGGCATAAAGTAGAAAAGGACGAGTTTCACCGACTGCCTCATCTTCGTGCAATCTGATAATATAGGTAAAGCTCTGCTCCTTTGCGTGATCCTGAATGACCTGCCTGACGCGCTGTTGAATAGGTTCAAATTTCTTCGAGTACTGTGTCCTCACATCATTCTCTGCATTTGCCTGAAATTCCTGAATGGACTTTTGAAGATTTTCAAGTTCCATAGCTTTGTCCTTTTGAATGGGCTCGGAAGTGCCGTCTTTCACGGCCTTCTGGTAGTTTTCGAGTTTCTGTTTATAGCTCGTCATCTTTTCGTTCAGCAGGTTTTGGTATAGCTCGTCATCTTTTCGTTCAGCAGGTTTTGGTATTGCAGAGAAGTAGCCTCAATTTCTTTGATAAAGGCTTTATAGGCTGGCAGATTGTCATAAACATACCCAACATCTACATAACCAATCTTCATGTTTTGGCAATGGCTTTCTGTTGTCGCCAGCGTTTGAAGCAGCAACAAGGCAATCAAAAACATACGGTATTTCATAACTTATTTGACGTTAAATTTCATGTCGACAGCGCGCAAAACGGGCCTCCCAATCGTAAATCCATATCTGTGAAACTTCATTTTCGGTGGCTCAATAACAGTTAGTTTGGGCGCCAGGATGTCTGAATAATTCATCGCTACATGATTGTATGCATAGTTCCGGAAGTTCTTAGCCTCACCCGTTTCAGCAAAGGGATTTTTCGGTACGAGATTGTTAGACCAGTTACTGAACTGACGCAACTCTTCATTCTTTTTCACCGGCGATTTTCCCGATGCCTGCTCCGTTTCTTTACTCTCTGTAACTTCCTGCGAAACAGCACTTTTCTGGCTCGCAGCTTTCCTGGTGGCTTTTCCTGTACTTCTTTTCTTAGTCCGAATGGTCGTGTCACTCAAAGTAAGCGGCCTGTTTGTGATTACTTTTTCTTTCTCGTCAATGGCTTTCGGAATGTTTGTTAATGCGGTAACTTCCTGCTTTTCACTAGAAATAATCTGTTTGCGCGCCGCGGTGATAATGACCAAAACAGTCACAAAAGGGATCAGCAGCAGATATTTGCCGCGGAACCATTGAGAGGTACGGCCTTTATAAATCATACTGATGCGACCTTTGAGCAGCGAGGAATTATAAAACTGATTGGATATAGACCGGATCGCCGCATTCTTCGCATACAGTACCAAAAAAGTGGCATAACTATCCCGGTTGGCAGCTTGCTCGTCGGCGAGATATTCGTGAACCTCTCTCAGCGCGAGTTTGTAAAGCCACAGTACCGGATTAAACCAGCAGACTATTTTTAGTATTTCAATCAAAATAATGTCAATGCTGTGCCACTGCCGGATATGCACTTCTTCATGTTCCAGAATAGTCTGAAAATGATTTTCGTAGTCATTGCGGCTGACAATCAGGTACGAGAAAAATGAAAAAGAGCCAGTCGCAAATCCGAGGCTTTCCGGGAGCAGCACCAATGTAAAACGCTCCAAATCAATACATTCACTCTTACCAATCAGCTTTCTCAATTTATAAAGACCTTCCAAAAATTTAAAAGACATCATAACTACGCCCGCCAGATAGATCATGGGAATGACATCGGCCCAGTTGGACTCTGGTTCAATGATTTCCGGTGTCATGGTCATTTCCGGATTGACGATCATATCCGCGACCGCCACCGGTAGCATTTTCACCGGTTCTGAAAACTCAATGGATGGCAGCGCGATAGCCAGACATAGCGTCGCGACCAGGTAAACCCTGTTCCAGCGGAAAAAGGTGTGTTTTCTAAAAAGCAGCCAATAACAAGCGTAAAACAGGAACCAGTACAGGTTCACTTTGACCCAGTAAGGAAGTTGCTCCATAAAATCTTATCGTTTTATTTGCCTTTATTATTCGCTATAAATGTCATCAGCTCGTCCAGATCCTTGTCTTTCATATTATTTTCCTTCACAAAAAAAGAAACCAGGTTACCTACCGAGTTGTCAAAGTAATTTTCCATCAGCTGCTGAACTTCATGCCTTCTGTATTCCTCCTCACTGATCAGCGGGTAATACTCATGTGTATTTCCGTAGGTATTATGCGCGACAATCTCTTTTTTTTCCAGAATTCTTATGAATGTAGAAACCGTCGTATATGCCGGCTTTGGCTCCGACATTTGAACCAGTATATCCTTAATGAATGCTTTTTCCAGCTGCCACAAGATCCGCATGATCTCTGCCTCGGCTCGGGTAAGCGAACGTATCTCCATAAACGTAGTGATAGGACTGGTAAATAACAACCCCTTGAAACAAAGATACTACTAACTAATTAGTTTGCAAACTAATTAGTTAGTAGTATCAGTTTTTTGGTAAAATACTTAATATCAGCTTAGGTCAGCCATTGTATCTTACCCCCGTAAATCGGTGCCCGGTCGCGCCGTCCCAGTTGTAAACCCATTCCGTCCAGGTTCTTTTCAGGTATTTGGCTTTCAGTTTTTGGTGTAAAGATTCCGGCTGCTCCACGCCATTCACGATCAGGAACATGTTATGCAGCTTGAATGAGAGGTTTTCCCTATCCTTGATCACGTTTTCACGAATCAGGTCCTGAATTAATTCCTCCTGCATTACCTTGTCCTCGGCCGCACTGACCTGGCTCCGTTGCCTCCACATATCTTTTCCTATCTGCTCAAATTCCCCATAAATCGCATTGATCCGCACCGAACGGGCCTGCAATTTTTCCGCCTCGGACTTTAAAACTGCTTCCTGCAAATTGCCGAGTGTAGTTCCGGTCGCCGTCTGTGTTTGCTCAATCGCAAAAGCACCAGAGCGAAGTTTAGCCTCAACGGTCTGCGCTTTTACCTGCTGTTTTTCATCCCAAATCAGAAGTGACAACCGCTTCCTCACCGTTTCTGCCGCTTCTATATCTTTGCTCTCCACTGCTTTTTTCAAATCGCCCATTAACTTGTCAATGCTTGTCAGCGAATCGATAGGTACCGGTACCTTAGCCTTAGCCTTAGCCAATCGTTTCACAGGTTTTGCCTTTACTATATGTTCCTCTTTGCCGACTGGTAACCTTTGAGCAATAACGGGCACTTCAATTTTTGGAATTACCTGCGTTAATGTTTTCTCCGGTTGTTTCAATGGTGAAAAATAAGCCATTGATAACAATGCTACGGCGATCAGGCTGGTACTTATCGAGAATTTTTCCATGGTAGTTAGTTGTTTATTGTCATTGAAAATAATCCTTTTGATCCGGTTCAGTAAGTGATTTCGATTCCCGGTAAATGACATCCCGACGTTGCTGATGGTGATTTCAGCTTCCTTGAATGATACCAATGCATTCACAAAAGCCATTTGGTCCCGGGTCACTCCTATCACCAGATCGTCGCAACAGTGCTCGCGTTCTGTTTTGATCAGGTATGATACCCACAAAAGCGCAGGATTGAAGAAATACAGATTTTCAGCCACGCATTGAAGGAAATTGACCAGATAATCCTTCCGCTTGATATGCGCAAGCTCGTGAAGTAAAATGGCTTCGATCTGCTGCTGTGGCAGGCTGGTCAAAAACCCAAGCGGTACAATGATCATCGGTTTAAAAAACCCCTTCATCACCGGTACCTTCACGATCCCAGACTCCATGAGCAAGACGCGACCGTAAATTCCCAGCCTGACCGCCAGCTCGCGCAATTGCCAGTTCCAGGATTCACTCACCGGAGAAATCTTCATCCGCCCGATTCGCTCGTTATACATCAGCCCAGCCGCAGTCCTGGCCGATTTGATTAGAAAAACAGTCAACCATAGCGTTACAATTCCAGCCGCATTCCGATTGAGGTTAACTGTCAGCATTTCAATAAACCCGTACCCAAAACCAGCTGGGATCAATTGATTCGATGTCCGTACCGCATTGTCGAACGCATAATCGGAAAGTACATTCACCGGTACGGCCAGCATTTTACTTTGTTCCAAAACATAGAAGAACGTAGCTGCATTCGTTAGAACAAACAGCAAAAGCAGACCCGCAAACAGGTTATACCGCAAAGCAGGTGCCGACTTTCGGGTGACCAACAGCACGATTCCCGTCAGAATGGCCAGTACCAATCCCTGCCAGAGCGAATGGATCAATGTCCAGCAAAGCGCATTGATAACTGCGTGAAAATAAGGCTGATCAAAAAGATTGCTTCCCATCGTCCTACCTTTAAAGTGACTGCGCCTCAAAGGTAGGAAATATTTCGTACGAACAAATAACTAGCAATAAATTTTCCAAAATGATTCTCGGTATCCCGCATTTCTATTGAACTCCGTACGTCGGCAAATACGAGCATTCGGTTGCGGCGCGATTTTTGTAAATAGCAGTCACAGGGGCTTTTCCCAAACAACACGGTACAGTATTCATTCAAAACGACGGCAGTTTCAGGGCTGCAAAACGATGACCTCCAAAACACAGAAAAAGAGAATTGCCATACTTGGCGGCGGACCAAGTGCCTTATTTGTCTACAAAAGACTGGTTGAATCGGAGACAGAATTTGAAATTGATATTTTCGAAAGGAAGACAAAACTGGGCTCTGGAATGCCTTACAGCGAGGAAGGTGCTAATGTTGAGCACATTACCAATGTTTCCGACAATGAAATACCAGAGATTGCAAACTCCATTGAGGACTGGATCAAAACGGTTCCGCAGACGACCCTGAACAAGTTTAAGATTGATCGTGAGACTTTCAGCAAATATCATGTGCTGCCCCGGCTGTTGTTTGGCAAATATCTGACTGCGCAGTTTAAACTGTTGCAGGAGCAGGCAGAAAGGTCAGGTATAACCACCAGGGTTCATCTCGGGAGCAATATAACGGACATTATCGACTGGCCTGAGCAAGGTACCGTTCAGGTCGAGGTGGAGGATCAGGGTCTGATGGAGTTTGACTCGGTGATTGTTTGTACGGGTCACAACTGGCCCGTGGAGCACGAGGGAAAAATCCCTGGCTACTATGACTCTCCCTACCCTCCTGCTAAGCTTCAAAAAGTGATCAATCACCCGATCGCCATGAAAGGGTCGTCGCTTACAGCCATTGACGCAATACGCACGCTGGCGCGCCACAATGGTTCTTTTCAAAAAATGGAAGATGGAAAACTGGCTTTTATTCCTTCCGAAGACAGCCCCAAATTCAAGATCGTCATGCATTCGAGGAATGGTTTGTTGCCTGCGATCCGGTTTCATCTTGAAGCGCCTCAGCTTTCCAGCGACTCGCTGCTGACAAGAGAGGAAATAGCGCAAAACAAGGCAAAGAACGGTGGCTTTCTTTCACTGGATTATGTTTTTGAAAAAAACTTTAAAGACGGTTTTCGTAAAAAAGACCCTAAGTTTTATAAAAAGATCAGTGACATGAAGATCGAACGCTTTGTCGAGCTGGTGATGGATATGCGGGAAGGAAAAGAGCCATTTCAACTTTTCAGGGAGGAATATGCGGAGGCCGAAAAGTCGATTGAAGAGAGAGAATCCATTTATTGGAAAGAAATGCTCGCAGAGCTGAGCTTTACGATGAACTATCCCGCCAAGTATCTGTCGGCGGAAGATATGCTTAGGCTGAAAAAGGTGCTCATGCCGCTCATTTCGGTCGTGATCGCATTTGTTCCGCAAAGTTCCTGCGAAGAATTGTTTGCATTGAATGATGCGGGAAGACTAGACATCATGTCCGTCGGTCCCGATAGTAACGTGGTACCCAAAAAAGAAGGCGGTATTGTTTACCAATACACGGATGAGAGAGGCAAAGCACATGCGATCAATTACAAAACCTTCGTCAACTGCGTTGGACAGCCGCATTTGTCTTACGAAGACCTTCCGTTCAAAAGTCTGCTCATGAAGAAGACCGTCAGCCAGGCAGTCATCCGGTTTAAGGATAATGATGCTGGTGCGCAGGAATTGAAAGAGGGAAATGAGTCGGTGGTGCGCAATTTAAATGGAGATTACTTTTTAAAAGTATCCGGTATTACTATTAATGATGATTTCCAGATAGTTAATGAGTACGGTATTGAGAATGAACGCATTTACATGATGGCTGTTCCCTACATTGGCGGTTATAACCCTGATTATTCCGGGCTGGATTTTTGTGAAGAAGCTTCCAATTGTATTGTTGAGAAACTTCAAAAAAACCTTTAACAAACGCCCATGCATCTATCCGAAATATGGATCTATCCCGTCAAATCCCTGGGAGGCATTCGTTTGAAAGAATCGGAAGTCGAAGCCAGGGGACTGAAATACGATCGTCGCTGGATGGTGGTGGATGAAAAAGGTGTGTTCCTTACCCAACGGACTAACCCCAAAATGGCTTTGATAGATGTAGCTATCACGGATAAAGGATTGTTACTTTCAACCCGGTTGGAAGCCGAAAACCAGGTACTAGTTCCATTTCAAGGCATTTTAAGTCGTGCGATAGAAGTAAAAATTTGGGACGATTGGGTTTGGGCACACACCATCAGCACGGATGCCGATGCCTGGCTGACCGCGCAGCTTGGAAAAAATGTACATATAGTAGGCATGTCCGGCTCATCTAGTCGAAAAATGAATGTGACCGACTCCCAACACGGCGACGAGGTCAGCTTTGCCGATGACTTTCCCTACCTGTTGATTTCCGAAGCATCACTTGCCGACCTCAATAGCAGGCTGCCGCAACCTGTGAGCATGAGGCGATTTCGTCCCAATTTCGTCGTATCCGATGTACCCGCATTCGCAGAAGATTCGTGGAATTACATCACAATTGGGGACGTGCGTTTCGAAGTAGCCAGACCTTGCGAACGCTGCGTGCTGATCAATATCGACCCTAAAACTGCATTAAAAGAAACCGAACCATTAAAAACCCTGGCTGCTTACCGGAAACAGGACCGGAAAATACTGTTCGGCCAGAATTTGGTGGGTTTACAAAACGGAACCGTGCGTGAGGGGGACAAAATTCACATCCTGCTCATCTCCTGATAATTAAAGGTGACCGTACGGTGGCTGACATCTAGCAGGGACATATTTCCACGGCGACCTGCCTGCTAGCCAACATTTCGGTGCATATCGGCAGACCGATCATATATGATCCTGTGGCACGTGAAATCGTTGGAGATCCCCTGGCTAACAAACTTCTGGCACGCCCCTACCGCGCACGCTTTCCGAAGAAGCTTATAATAGGGGCCTCTTCGTTGCTTATCTAATTTGACGCTGACAGCGATGCTATGTATTTCAATGCCCGTTTCACGTCGGGCACATTGTGGTCCCAATTTCCTTCCCGTTCAATGTAGGCCATTCCGGAGAAATTCTGGCGCTTCAATTCTCTCACGATAGCAGGGTAGTTGAGCACGCCTGTACCTACAGCCACGTCGTTGGCTTTCAGATTATTAGCTGCGTCCAGGTCTTTCAGGTGCAGACAAATAATTTTGCCTTCAAGCGCCTGCAAACATTTAACAGGATCAAGCCCGCTTCGTACCCAATGTCCGAGATCAGCGCAAGCCATGATATTGGGCCGGCCCTTCATCGCGGCCAACACAGAATCGGGATGCCAGTAGTAGCTGGAACCTTTGGCGTGCTCATGAATGGCGATTTTGATTTTATAAACCCCGGCAAGGCTATCCAGCAAATTCCAGTCCTTTTTCTCGGGCTCACAGTTCAGAAATTCAACACCGGTCTGTTTAGCAAAGTCAAAATACGCCAGCCACTCTTTCAGATTTTTACCATTGCCCGCATATAATGACTTCATTTGAAGCCCCTTATTGCTCAGCATGGTCTTCATCTTTGTAATCTCTTCGTTCGACAATGCGGGAATGGAATGGTCGCCAAAATCACTACCCAGCTTGTGGAAGAAAAATCCTTCCACATATTTAGCTCCCGCACTATCCGCCTTGTTCAGCGACTCGGCAAACGAGAAATGATTGAATGAGTATAATGCTACACCCGTTTTCCATTTCAAAGGCTTGATCGTGCCACGCTCCGTGAAACTATAAAGTATGCCTGTGAGCGAGACAACAGCGGCGATCCAGCAAACAGTGATGATCTTTTTATTCATGATGTCTTGCAAAAGTGGGTTTAAGAGTATGAAGCACTCAATGTACAAAACGCAACTCTTATTTGCATCAGTTTTTCGCTTTCAGCCTGCTGAGGGATTCTCTTGTAATGCCCAGAAATGAAGCAATGTGCGACTGCGAGAGCCTTTGTTCGAAATGAGGATAGGCAGATATAAATTCCAAATAGCGCGCTTTGGCAGGTTTTTGTAACCATAGGATACGACTTTGATGGGCAGCGAAACCTCGTTGAAGCATGATCCGGAAATACCTTTCCATTTTGGGCACTTCTTCAAAAAGATGTTCCAGCTGCTGGTACCCAAATTGTAATACTTCCGAAGCTTCCAGCGCGTCGATGTTGTAAAAGGATGGTTTTTGGTGCAAAATAGAATCCCAATCGCTGATCCACCAGTTCTGCACCGCAAATTGCACAATGTGTTCCTTACCCTTATCGTCCGTATAGTACTGGCGGAGACTGCCGCTCAGCACAAAAAAATCGGAAGTACATTGATTTCCTTCAAGTAGCAAATATTGGTTCTTTTTTAAGACCCGTTTCCGGCAGGTCGTCAATATCACTTCAAACTCTTCATCTGTGAGCGATACGACTTGTTCAATGTGCTTTCGTAAGGGATGCATAACGGATTCTTATGTCACCAAATTTATCAATAAAAGCCATTGCCTTTGTTCATCATGTGACATTTATCACAGCCAAATTTTACCAATTGTCATTTCTGGCTGAAACAGTCCAATGTAATTTTGCCAATGCAAAAGGCACATTTTCAGCGGCTGCAACTTACTTTCTTCTTTTTATGAAAAACGTATTAGAAGTCAAGAACTTACAAACCAGTCATGACCTGATAGCCCTGGTCTCGCGGCTGGCAATCGGGATCGTCCTATTTCCGCATGGGGCCCAGAAACTGCTCGGATGGTGGAGCGGATATGGCTACGGCGGTACGATGCACTATTTCACGCACATTGTCGGGATACCCTATGAGATTGGATTTCTGGTGATTATGATTGAATTCTTTGGTCCAATACTGCTCATTCTAGGCATAGGAACTCGCGTGGTCTCTGCGGCCATCATGGTAGTAATGATCGGTGTGATCATCAGTGTACAGCATCAATACTTTTTTATGGACTGGTTCCGCAACCAGCAGAGCGAAGGAATGGAATTCTTTCTGCTCATGATCGGACTTTGTCTGGTTTCCATTTTGAATGGTGGCGGCAAATTCGCCGCCACTCATTTTTTAAAACGTTAACATGACGACCAAAACAGTTTGAAACAACTGGTTGTTCTGAAATGAATACCGCCAAAACGCTACTCGCAAATTTGGTCTCCTACAAATAACCGCAGCTGCTCAGGCTGATAAGGATTCGAGCTCGTCCAGAAATTGATAAAAGTAACCTTGGCATTGGGCATATACTTGCCTGGTCCACACACCGGAAACGCTGAAAAGTCGCCGGGCGTGTTAAACTGCAGACTTGGATTCGCCGACTTGGACGCGTGACAAGTCCGGCACGACGGTCCGACTACGCGGGAGTAGAAAAATGCATTATTAATGCCATTGGTAGCCCCAGGGAGCCAATTCACAGCGGTACTGTTGTCTGCGAAATTCCCTGCCAATGTGCCCGTGCTGCTATAAGCTGCATTCAGGAAGTCCTTGATAGCCTGCGTCGAATTGGCATCATAAACCCGCTGATTCAACTTTCTCAGCTCTGTTTCCTGCGAAGGACGATCATGCGATGCCGAATACTTGAACGACTGCGCATCGAATGCCAGAAACGCGGGTGAATGGGTGGGATTAAGTTTATAGTAGTCTTGCAAACTGGTCACAGCCAGATAGTCAATTTCCCTTCCGCCATGACAAACAATGCATAATCCCGGAACAAACTTTTCCCCGCCTCCGTCCAGGTCTACGTGCGTGTTGAGTGTTTCCGCGGGGCCTGTAAACAGGTAGAATTTGATGATGCCACGGACGCCAGTGTTCGCGTTGAAATCATACTCCATGGCTACCGTCGCATTGGGCACAATCGAACGCACCCCGAAAACATCGTCCTCCGCCTGCGCGGCATTGGCATAATTGGACACATAGTACGCGATGTGCCCACCGGATCCTTTTTGATGCATTGCCCGGTGAAATCCCAGATCACCCGCATTGAAATAAGAAGCGTGGGCGTCATCACCTGCCCCAAAATTATTCCTTGCTTTCCATTGAGCGAATGTCTCTCCTTCGCTCAACTCAAATATACCGTCGCCGTCGGTGTCCTTAATGGCTCCCGTGGACCTGTAATAGGCAATGGCCTGCGCCTCGGTAAGTGTTTCAACCATGCTCAGGAAAGGTACCGATGTTACGTCAGCAAAAGGCGGATCCTTTTTATAAAAGTCATTGGTACAGACAGTTCCGGGATCAGCCGGATCAATCGCGGATGCAGCTCCCGAGGATACGGATGAAGTAAGCAAGGTACGGGCAGCGACGATGTCCGCGCCTCTTTTTACCTCAATCGAAATGTTGGTGTTCAGCGGAAGCCGGGCAATGATCAATGTCGGGTCCGAGGCACTGATCGTAGCGTGCTTTATTTTCGGCGCACCGGCGGTCGGGATCGTAATGGTCACATCACAATCTCCACCCGGGAAAATCGGGTTGTTCAGGTTGTCTTGCAGATAAATGCAGGTTCCGCCGATAATGGCCACATCGGTATTGATCGATGAAAACTTATTGGTAGTGCCCACATATTGATCACCGCTTTTACTGACCGTCGTGATTTTCTCCCAGATACCGCTCTTTTCGTTGTAATCCCAAAGGCCGATATTGGCCGGAGCAGCACTCTGAATGTCTGATGAAATAGGCACATTAATGTTCGCAAGGGCGGATGGGTTGATGTTATACCTTTTAGTAGGGTTTGCTTTGTCTCGTATCTGAACGTCAATGGCTCCGAAACTCACCAATGTTTTGTCCGATCCGTTTTCTACCGCGGCGTAATCTCCCGGCATCAATCCCTGCGAATTGTACAGGTCAATGGTTCGCAGCTGCACATTCACTGCTGACAATACCTTATTACCGTTACTGTCTGTGATGCTTCCGGCAGGTATTTTAATAGTCGCAGCTGGTCGTGAGCGTCGTTTTTGTTCCTTGTCAAATGTAATAAACTTGGTGAACTTGTCTTCCTCTTCCGTGAGAACAATGTCATTTCCAGGATCGAATTCCTTCACTGTGGCACTCACCAGTTTGTAAGTTTGCTCGAAAGCTTCCTTTTGAAAGATCGTAGAGCTGAGCATAAACCCCGGTTTCTCTACATTGAGCACGTATCGATTGTTTTCCGCCTCATCTACCCGCACACTGAAATACCCTTTGCCGTTGGTTGTCGCCACTTGTTGTCCATTAACCGTGATCATGGCACCGGGGATCTTTCCGCTTCCATCGATGTTCAGCGCTACACCCGAAAATGCGACTTTCCCATCATTGTCATCGATGGAATAAGAGGTAAATGCAGCGCCTCCAAAATCATCGAGCACCAGCAATGTCAACAGATTCTTTGCTTTCACTGCCGTCAATTGCCAGGTCGCTTCCGCACTATTTGAAAAAGTCGAGCCCGGATAATCACCGCCCGGCAGCCACATATAGGTAAGGGCTTGCCCTTCCTTGTCCAATGTATTGGCTACAACTTTCAATTTGGTCGAAGGCAAAGTACGTAGCACTGCCTTACCGCTTTCATTGAATGCCACAATGTATTTAATAGCAGGTTTTGTATTTTTAAAAACCAAATTATATATCTCACCATTAGCCTGTACCGTCTGATTGGCAACTGCCTGCTGACAAGTTGCGGTAATGGAAAACCTTGCTTTTGGTGGTACTCCCGTTAAGATAAATTCCCCGGACGTATTGCATCTTACAGCGGTTTTATCTTTATTCAGATCAACAAAAACAGTTGTAAAAAAACTAACTGCAAATACTTCATTTTTAAAAATTGCCGGAAAACCGTCAGCTAATTTTGCAGTACCAAAAATGTAATTATTCCCACGAAAATTTATTTTCAATTGGCCTGGATGATTGGTTGCTTTTTCAACAGTCGTTTTGTAATCCTGACTAATAAACCCTTGCTTTGAAAGATTAATAATATAATTGCCCGGTTGAAGATCTTTTGTGCGATAACCACCATCGAGTTCCGTCGTATCCACGGCAACAGTGCTGCCGGAAGGATCCTTAATAGTAACAATTACATCCGGCAAAAACATTTTCCTAGCAGGTTTATCTTTTACCCTGACCTCCGTAAATACATATCCAGTAATAAGTCCGGCGATTGGATCGGGCCGCCTTGGCTTGAAACACGATTCTAGTTGCAGAAGGGCAATAATAGCCATCGAAATTAACGCAAAAGCATAAATCTTTTTCATAGTAATGAAAGGTTAATTGTCAATTCGGAATGAAATGGGAATCTTGTACTAACTACAAACAGGAAATGTTGTGTATGCCAAAAAAAGAGAAGTAGTGGGGATGGCCTTTGGGAGCAATAAAATAATAAGTAAATGTAGTTTAGTATTAATGCTAAAATGCAGCGTAGTTGTACTGATTTAAGCAAGTGTTTATACGTGATTTATAATCAGCTAGTTAGGAGCTAAAATAAAGCACACTAATGTCACCGACATGAAATTATCGAAGTAATTTATTTTGAATTTTATAAATGACTTAATGAATTAGGCACTTGATTAAGACCTGAAAAATAGTTAACTCACCTGTAAATAAGCAAGTTATATGGAGAAAAGACTCACAAGCCTATCGTTATTTGAATTTCAGAATCAGTTTCCGGATGAGAATAAATGTAAAGAATATCTGGCCAATTTAAAGTGGAAGAATGGATTTGAGCGCTCCAAATGCGGCCACGGAAGATATTGTGGTGGTAACGGCATTTATGATCGGCAATGCACAAGCTGCCGTTATATAGAATCGCCAACTGCAGGCACAATGTTTCACAAAAGCAAAGTGCTGATTTTGAAAGCGGACGCCGCGCGGCATTTTACATTATCTATTATCTGGCGACCACCAAAAACGGAATTAGTAGTACCGAATTGAGTCGAAAAATGGCCCTTCGTCAAAAAACGTGCTGGCTAGTTAAAAAAAAAGCCGCCGCCGCGGTGATGAAAGCGATGGAGAGTAGCCAGAATTTTCCAATGGATCGGATCGCCGAAGCGAGGCAAGGTTGATGTCGATGAAACTTACGTCGGTGGCCAGGATGACCAGGCGATAGGGCGCTATAAGGGTAAGAATTGGACCGCCGATGCGGAAAATCATGGTAGTAGCTGTCGAACGAAAGGAAAATCGGACGACCGACGCCGGGTGTTTCCCGCATGTACGGCCAGGTTATCGAAACTGCTAGCAAGAAAAACCTCAAAAAATTCATGCAGGCGCACATCAACAAGGATGCTCAGGTCCGTACTGATGGATGGACTGGCTACAAGGGCTTAGAGTCAGAATTCCCTAAGCTAACACGTGAAAATCAGAGAAAAAGGGAAAGAATTTTTCTCAATTGCACCGCAGTATATGATGTTTAACGCTTGGTTGAGAGGGATTCACCATTCAGTTCATTATTTGCAAGCTTACATCATTGAATATACCTACCGCTTCAATCGACACAAAATGAAGGAAGCGGACGCCGCGCGGGAATATTCGAAAATCTAATGAGGCGAATGGTTGACAAACCGCCCCTTCCCTATAAACTTATTATTGCATAAAAGCCTAATTCAATCATTTTATTTACCAAAAGCCCCCCTATATTACTTTCAGGTTTTCAATCATTTAAGTACTCTAAATAATACCAGTTTTAATTAGGTAACTTTAACTAGGCAGACATCGACGTCAGTATAGCAAGCTTATTTAATTATGCCACTCATATGTCTGCGGGTAGGGATTACGGTGCAATATTGCACCATTCCGGTAAAACAAACTTCGAATGTATTTTTCCACCGAAACGAGTCATGAAGAGCCGGAATGTGGGTTTTGGGAGTGGGATTTGGTAGATAAGTCACGTTTTTCCTGTGATGAGATCAAAAAATTTCTGGGTTATGAAATTGATAGTTTCCCGGATACCTGGGCAAACTGGAAACTCGTGTTTGAAAAAGCAGACTGGTGGCTTCTAAAACGAAATTACATGCGGGCCCGACAGAGTCCGGATAGTAAACCTTTTGTACAGAGGGTCAGGCTGATACACAAGACCGGCCGGATCCTTGAGGTAACTTTCATCGGGAAGATTGTGTCGATTTCTGAAACCCAAACCAAGATGGAAGGGACTTATCTGAACGTAACTAATCAGGCAAAAGCGGAAAAGGAATTGGCCAGTATGAGGAACTTAATGGAAAGGACCAATCATGCTGCTAGAATAGGAGGGTGGGAACTTGATCTGAGGACAGACGAATTCTACTGGACTGAATACACGAAAACTATTTTTGAGGTTCAGGATAACTTCAAACCAAACAAGAATGAAGTCCTTGATTGGTTTGACAATAATGATGATTTGATAAACGCTTTGAACGGTGGTAAGCCTTATGTATTAGAGCTGCCTGCAACGACTGCCACAGGAGAAAAAATGTGGACACGCAGCGTCGGAGAGCCTGAATATTTGAATGGGGAATGCATCAGGATGTTCGTAAGTATTCAGGATATTACCGAGCTCAGGGCAGCCAGAGAAGATGCACAGCTTCATGAGCAATTACTTGCTTCGTTTATCAAGCAGCTGCCGGTGGCCATCGCCATAGTAGATTCGGAACAAAAATACATAGCTGCGAGTGATGTGTGGAAGGCCCATTTTAATCTGAACGATACGGATATAACCGGCAAAAGCCATTATGCGCTTTTTCCGGGTACGCATGAAATCTGGAAGCAATATCACAAACGCGGTATGGCTGGTGAAGAATTGAAGATGGAGGAAGACAGTTTTCTTAGTTCGGATGGACGAACAGAATGGATGCAGTGGGAAATCAGGCCTTGGTATGAACCGTCCAAAACCGCAGGTGGCATTATCATTTTTGGGGCACTCATCTCGGAGCGGCATGCATTCAATGACGCCATTATGAAAGCGATGGTTTCTGCTGAGGAAACATCAGCCATAAAATCTGATTTCCTCTCCGTGATGAGCCATGAAATGCGCACTCCGCTCAATGCGGTGATTGGATTTATTAACCTGTTGTTGCTTGACCCTCGTGAAGATCAATTGGAGAAAATGAGTGTTTTGAAATTCTCTACCGAGAATCTGTTGGTATTGATCAACAACATACTCGATTACAATAAACTCGATGCCCAGAAGGTGCCTCTGGAAGAAATGGAAGTGGATCTAAAAGCATTGGTTAAAAATATAATCATGTCATTGCAGTTGGAAGCGGATATCAAAAAGCTCGATTTAAGGCTGTTGATTGATGATGACGTTCCTGAGTTTGTGATGGCTGATCCCACCCGACTTGGTCAGATACTGATCAATTTAATATCAAACGCCATTAAATTCACTCCTTCCGGATTTGTTTCAGTGTCGGTTACCACACAATCCAAGACAGATGATACAACGACCTTAATATTTGAAATTAAGGACACCGGAATCGGTATTCCAGAAGATAAGCATGGTCAGGTGTTTGAAATGTTTACACAAGCGGATTCCAACATCACAAGAAAATATGGAGGGACCGGACTGGGCCTTACAATCAGCAAAAAGCTATTGCAAATGATGGGAAGTGAGATCGGGCTCATAAGCCGACCAGGATTTGGATCAACATTTACATTTACGATTGTTTTCAAAAACGTTGCAGTTAAAAATATAAAACGGGTCAGCTTTAAAGACAATGTTGACCCTAATTTGCATGGTACAAAAATTCTTATTGTGGAGGATCAGCCAATCAATGTTTTGGTACTGAAAAAGTTTTTGGAAAAGTGGCAATGTGTGTGTGACGTCGCTGAAAATGGAAAAGTGGCAGTGGAAATGGTGATCAAAAACGACTATGACCTTGTATTGATGGATTTGCAGATGCCCGTAATGGACGGCTATGAAGCAGCAATGGCTATTAGGGAAATACGTGAAGAGAAATATCGGCTGTTACCTATCATTGCGATCACTGCCTCATCGGTTTCTAATAAACGGGCCAGCATACTTCAGGCAGGAATGAATGAGTTAATTGGGAAACCTTTCGTACCGGAAGATTTATTCAATATAATTGCTTCAAATCTGGTGAAATGATAGCTTACTGGCAATTAAGCCAAAAAGACGCTTACAAATAATTCTGTAGGGTCTTTAACTAATGTCGTGATGACAGGATTGAACCTGAGACCTCTTGCACCTATCCCCGAACCAGCGGCTATGCCTGCCGCCATTGAAAATTATGTAAAAAGAGAGCTGGACCTGGTGGCTTCCAATATGTCCTATGAGCAGAATGTTTAAGGCCTGGCTTCTAGGTGTTCACCATGCAGTTCATTATTTGCAAGCTTACATCAATGAGGTACACTTATAGGTTTAACAGGCACAAAATGAAAAAAGCGGACGCCGCGCGGGGATATTTCAGAATTTAATGAAGCGGATGGTTGCGAATTCACCATATCCTTACAAGATGATTATCAGTTAAAAGCCTAATTCAAATGACTTAATGTATAACTTTTGCGGAAAATTTTTAAAAAGCCTCCAACAAAGTGATCATTCCAATTGAAATAGAAAGAAAACCAGCGACATAATTGATCGTTTTGAGTACTGTTTCCTTCTTTGCAGCGAATTTAGTTATTGAAAAAGCAAAGAAATAGCCATACGCAGACATTGACAAAATAATTCCCAAACTTTGCAGCACAATAATCCAAACAGCAGTGTATGCATCACGCGCTGCGAGTGTTAACGCAACTGCACAAGCACCGCCCGTTCCCGCCAGTCCGTGGACCATACCAACCCAAAACGAACGGCTCACTTTTTTTGCATTTAATGATTGTACTGACGTTTTTGATTTTCTAAAATTTCGTCGTAATGCCAGTATCCCAAGCCAGATCATTAATGGCCCGATAACCAGTTCGACCTTCTCGGCGATACTTAAAGAAATGGTGGATTTTAACAACAAAACCAGACAGGCGAAAAGAATTAATGTAAAAGAATGACCTAATGCCCAATGTGATGAACGCCAGATCAATTTGAGGCGATCAGCTGGTTTTTGGTCTTTTTCTGTGGCCAATACTGAAACGGCTGCCATGTGGTCCGGTTCAAATGAATGTTGTACACCCAAAAGAAGCGAGTCTATCAATAAAAAATTTATCATTTTCTGTGCATTCTGATTTAAGAAATAATTCGCATTTTATTAATCCAAAATGAATTAATAAAAATAAAAGGCTTAGACATTACTAGTCATGCCGCGAAAATAAACCAGACAGGAAAAGAAGAAACATTGTGCATTGCAAATGGCGAAGCGCCGCAAATATCCCGTAAAGGATATGCAGAAAAATGATCCGTACCTGACTTGCTTCATTACGCGAAAGCATCATCAAACAAAAAAGGCAGGTATCTGACTTATAACGTTTTGGATATCGTTACTTACAGTTGCGCGACAGTCCGTGAATTACACGGTTCCCTATTTTTCACATGATCAATGTGAACCAATTTTTGTGGAGAAGCAAGACAAAGAACTTTAAGTGCGCAAAATTAGCTTTTTTTAAATCATATATCAATTTTGACCTGCTCGTCCAATGCCAAACTGGTCACCCGCACGCACAGCTCGGTTACCACTGAACTGAACTTCCGCCATTTTTTCACTGGCCACATTGTTATTGAATTCATCCTTCAAAACAGCGACCATTTGACGCGTTTTCACTTCAATCACCTCGCCGCTAGAAGGATACGCGTACCTGCCGTCCATACTGAATGTGACCCAGCCGGGCATATCCTGCACAGGAATAGTCGTCAACTGCTGGTAAGGCGTGCTCGCCTGGAATACATGCAGTCGCATATTGTGACCGTCACAAAGCCAGATTTCCTTTTCGTCGGGGGTGAGGCCAATGCCGTGGCTCGGGTTACCATGCCTGCGCACGGGGCCCATTTCCCAGCCTTCGACTGCTATGTGCGCGATTTTTGTGCCTTGTTTGAGATCCCCTACTTCAAAACCCAGCAAACTATCCACCGTCACATACACCATTGTTTCCTTCGCATTGATCGTAAATGGTCTGATGCTGTTTGCAAAAACCCCAACTTTTCCGACCAATGTATGCGTCTTAGTATCCGCCACATGCAGCCATGGGCTGGCAATGTCGCCCATGTAAACAAAATTCCCCGACGGGCCGTAAATGGTATTATGCGCCCTTTTGTGGACATTGATCTTTTTAATAATGTCACCGTTTTTGCAATCCACTACATTCCAGAAGCCCTTTTCCAGCGACGGGAGGTACATCGTTTGCCCATCCGGCGAAATGGACATACGGTCGCATCCTCCCTCGAAAGTTTTCTCCCAAACTACTTTTTCAGTCGTCAGATCAATGCGCTGCAAGCCTTCGATGGTACTGACATAGATGCTATTCAGCGGAATGCTGACCGCAATACCCTTCACATTGGACGGTTTGCCGTTTGGATGCAGGCCTTTCGTACTGATCCTTTTGACAAAACGGTGATGATCATTCATATCAAAAACCAGCAACCCGTGACCGCCATATCCGAGATAGTCGCGGATTCCGGGCGTCGCGACATACAGGTAGCGTTTGTCAGCAGCCTTCGTTACCGCTTTTTGAGTTTTGACGGATGCCAACGTTTGTGAATGTGCTTTGGCATTTAAAATTACCAGCCCGCAAAGGAGTAAAATTATTCTAGTTTTCATAATCAAATCAGAAGGTTAGGCAGTCGGGATTTTATAGCCATTGTGATATTGCTTGGCAATGAGCTTATTGGCCTCGGCATCATTGAACATGCCTTTTTCTTTATCCCAATACAGTTTTTTACCTGTCCTGAAAGCAATGTTTCCCATCTGCGAAAAAATAGCAATATCAGCCCCAACCTGAACCGGTGCGTGCAGGTCCTCCAATTTTCTCGAACGTACCACATCAATGAAATTTTTCGCGTGCAAATCCAGTCCATTATCGGAGGATTTTTGCACGGCTACGGCTTCCATTTTTTTACCTTCCGGAAATACTTCCCAGCCCTCCCGATCGAGGACGAGCGTTCCGTTATTACCTATGAAAGCGATGCCGTGCTGGCGGTTATATGGCCCGTCGTCGATACCGATTGCATGCTCCCATTGAATATTAAAATCGCCAAATTCGTACACAGTAGTCAGTGTATCAGGCGTTTCTGCGCCGGAATCAGGATTCGCGAATTTGCCTCCTGCTGCCATAATGCTTTTGGGGATCTGTGCTTTCATTCCCAGAAGCGCGTAGTCCAGCAAATGAACTCCCCAGTCGGTCATTAACCCGCCGGCATAATCCCAAAACCAGCGAAAGTTGAAATGAAAACGGTTTGGGTTAAATGGCCTTTTAAGAGCAGGTCCAAGCCACATATCGTAGTCTACACCCGCTGGCGGAGTACCGTCCGGGAGCTTTGAAATAGGTGTTACCCAGCTAAAATACGACCATACCTTCACCAGCCTGACACTGCCCAGCTTGCCCGAATGCACAAAATCCATCGCATCCCGGAAGTGTTTCTGGCTCCGTTGCCACTGCCCTACCTGTACCACGCGCCCGGATTTTTTCTGAGCGGCGACCATAGCACGACATTCCGCAATAGAATTTCCGATCGGCTTTTCGACATATACGTCTTTTCCAGCCTGGCAAGCCTCTACCATCATTAAACAATGCCAGTGATCGGGAGATCCGATGACGACGGCATCTATATTTTTGTCTTTCAGTAATTCGCGGTAATCGCCATAAATTTTCACTTTGGTACCTTTCGCGGCGAGTTCCGCTGCACGCTTTTCCAGCACATTCTTGTCCACGTCGCACAGCGCCACACATTCAACCCCCGGATTTTTCAATATAGCCGTCAGATCCGACCAGCCCATTCCATTGACACCGATCGCGCCCATCCGGATGGGGTCAGCAACAGACGAAAACTGAGGAAAAGCCGCCAGCGTGGACGGGAAAACAGATGATATGCCCGCACCTGCCACTATAGCCGAAGCTGAACTGATAAATTTTCGTCGCGAATTTTTCATGATGAATTAAATCTAATGGATCATATCATCGTAAAAGGTCGCTAACGGTGAAATATTACCCGTGCTAATTTATCTCAGCAAGAATCGGGTTTCAGGGGCTGTATGCGACAGGTAGTTTTGAATAAAAATTAACAATCATGAATGCACAACAAAAAGAAACCATGTCAAAAGAAGAACAAAACAAAGCGATCGTAGGCCGGTGGTTTACAAATTTCTGGGGCGAAACCTGTGATCTCAACATTGTGGACGAATTAGCCGCTCCCGACATGCTCCTTCGCTATTCGCTTCATGAACCTCGTCATGGACGGGAGGATATCAAAGCGTTTATGACGGATTTTCGCAGCGCATTCCCTGACCTTAACTTCTGGGGTGCCGCCGATCTTATTGCGGAGGGCGATTATGTAGTAGGTCGCTGGGAAGGAGGCGGCACGCATACTGGTCCTGCATTCAGCGATTTTCTTGCCGGATCATTGCCAGCAGCAACAGGCAAAAAAATGCATTTCACGGGTACAACCGTCCTCAAATTAGAAAACGGCAAGATCGTCGAAGAGATCGGGCTGGACGATGGTGTAACTGCTTTACAACAACTCGGACTGATCGCGTTAGTCTAATCTTTTCAAATAAATAGCCGGCTGATGTCGGCTATTTATTTGATAGCTGGCACTACAAGTTGTCAGTCGTTATCTCAACGATCATTTTTACCGATTGGTAACTCTACCCTACCTACTAATAACTACCTAGCCTCCCTCCGAGTATTTCGAACACAAAGGTCTTTTTCATAAGAAACCCGCTTGTGACTTGTGGTCAACAGGGCGTTCTTTAGTTCACCTTTCAACCTAATTTATTATCTTATGAAAAAAGCTATTTTTTGCATGTTTTTAATGTCCTCATTTTTGTATTCTTGTTTTGAGTCTAAACAAAATGACGTGGCACCAGCGGGATCTTTAGTTCTAAGAGGTACAAGTACTTTGTTAATTGATGCTAAATTTAAAGATTTTGTAGGAATTTGTAAGATTACAGAATTTCAAGAGTATGAGAAGTCTTTTTCATTAGATTTTAACAATATGGTTTTAATTAAATTCGATAATGAAAACAATAGTAACTTAAGAGCGATTATGATTCCTATAAATACCGATAACGTAGGAAATAAGCTGAGTAAAAATTTGATAGTATACTTCAAAAATAATTTTAGTTCGTATCGTTTTCTTTTGACAGAAAGAGAAGGAAATTTTAATAGTGAAGGAACGTTCTCTGGGGTTACCAGACTAAAAACTATGGATGAACAAGTTGTTTCTGAGGAGTTTGTCGAAAATAATAAATTCGTTAAGCTATTGACACATGAGGTTGATGAATCAACAAAAAATGCAAGGGTAGCACTGCAACCGACTTGCACATACAATGAGTTTAACTTTTATTATCAAAGTATTAAAAGCAGTTGCACCAATGATGCAGTATGTGATATTGCTTGTACAGCCTCAGGACCTGTCTGTGCTGCGGGTATGGCTTTACAAGCACTTGATTATTGTATGGCCTTTGATTATAATCCATAATAAAATAAGTATGTGGTATTTATTAAACTCATTAATCTAGTATGAAACTACTTAATAATTCCAAAAACCTGTTAACGTTATTTATTATTGCTAATATCGTTTTCCTTCTTGGTTTATATATGTTTATGAACAACGTAAACTTGACTGTAAGTAGATTTATACTACTTACTTCTGCTTTGCTAAATTTCACATTTTATATATCACTAATACTATTTCTTTTCAGGAAGTTCTTTTATAATAAAAAATAATGAAAGCGATACTTGGGAAGGAGGCGGCACGCATACTGGTCCTGCATTCAGCGATTTTCTTGCCGGATCATTGCCAGCTGCAACCGGCAAAAAAATGCATTTCACGGGTACAACCGTCCTCAAATTAGAAAACGGCAAGATCGTCGAAGAGATCGGGCTGGACGATGGTGTAACTGCTTTACAACAACTCGGACTGATCGCGTTGGCTTAATGGTTTCCCAATAAATAGCCGGCTAATGTCGGCTATTTTATTTGAAAACCAGTATTACATCCTCGCAATGCTACCCTGGCGCTTTTTCCATTGAAACGAGACACTCACCGGGTGATGATCGGATAACGAAATACCTTTTTGGTTGCGGAAGCCTTCGCTTTCCAGTTTGTAGTTCTCAGGTGCGAGAACAAGTTCTGAGGAACTTCGGTAAAGTATTTTATCAATGGTTTCACTACTCGGTGGGAGATCGAGAATATTGCTGGCGGGTAACATTTCTCCGTGCCCCGGCATTTCGTTTTGGTTCTGTAACAAAACCCAAGCATCGGATAAACCATTGTTTTTGAGCAATGTATGAATATTATCTTTCGAAAAACTGTAATGACCATTCAGATCGCCCATGACGATGACCGCGTTGCCTTTTGAGTGACTGGCAATGTATTTACTGAGCTGCAATACATTGTTGCACCGCGCTCTGGCCGCAGCCGGATGGTTATATGCATTGGCATGCACATTGTAAAAATCAATGAAAACACCCAGCGCGACTTGTATCTGAGTGTAGCTAAATCCCTTCGGTGTCAGGCAGTCGGCACCCGTACAGTCGTTCCAGCGGATGCGGCTTAGGCGGTGAATCGGGTATTTGGACAATGTATTCAGGCCGTCCCCAAATGGTACCACACCCTTGGTTTCGGTTCGATAAGAATGCTGATTGTGACCTTGGTACAGGCTTTTGTGATAATTGAAATCCTCCTGAACGTGCGCAATGTCGTAAGAATTGAGCCTCCCGCCAATGTCGGCAATACTGACGGCGCGTTTGGTCACCGCGCTTGAAATAAATTCGGGCAGCCCCGCGATGTTGTATGTGATCGCTGAAAAGCTGCCTGAATCCGAAACACTTAATTTAGGTAGATGCTTTTTGGCAGCGTAATCATGTATTGGGGCCTGGCTAACCATAAAAGGCAATAAGATTAATAACAAGGCGGTTATTGGAGAAGCGTAGAATTTGGACATGCGCTTTCTTCTTGGATATGTTTGCCAAAACTACCCACTTCATGTTGCCCCAATGCTTCCGGAAAATGATGTAATCGTTAATTTGAATTTACTGCGTCTGAAGTCAGCGCTGATGTAATCGCAGTTGCCATAGCCGGCAGCACTGGGAGACACATTCTTTTCGTCAATAAAAACGGGTATTTGATACACCCATGACCTCCGTTAGTCAATCTAATTTCTTCCTTATTAAGGGGTTGGTACTTTTGAGTAAGTGCAAGCACTCGACTCAACTTTACTGCGCACAAGAAATTGAATCTTGGAAACAGATATCTAATTAAGAAATATGAAAATGATCAGAGTAATATTAATTATCGCGTTAACAGGTGCTTTAAATATTGACTTAAAAAGCCAAAGTATCACTACCAATTTAAATGACTCCCGAATAAAACTGGAAGCGATAAACAACAGAATAGAGCAGTTATATTTAACGGAAGATGTGAATGCTTTGACCAGCTTATACGCCAGTCAGTTCACTTTTTTCCCTGAGTATAAACCTGCCATTTTTGAAATTAAGGCGTTAAACAAATTTTTTAAGGACTGGTTTACGGCAGGAGACGTTAGGACATACAAGAAAAAAATAGCCGCAGTGGAGATATACTCAGATCTTTTACTCGAATTAGGCACTTTTACTTTCCATTACTCATCCATTAAAAATCCACAAGGTGAATACAAAGGAAATTATATGATCCTATGGAAAAGCGAAAAAGGTGGAAAATTGAGTATTATATCCGAGACATTTGGAGCTGATACATATATTGAGCCTGAAGTGGTTCCTTATGCAGATGTCCGGGTGGAAGAAACTAACTTCACAGCAATAGATCATGTAAGTAAGAAATTGATTGCTGAAATTGAAGAATTTGATGCAGTCGTTTTAAAAGCCGTAGCAAATGGTGACGCAATGGCGAGAGCCGATGGATTTACAAAGGACGCAATCCTTCTGTCAAGTTTTGATTCAATTCATGTCGGAATGGAGAGTATCAGGCCGAAAATGCTCAAAACCTATACATCAAACACGTCCTTTATTGTAAAGCATTATTACAACAGGATTTATGGTCTTGGGGATTATGTTTTTGTAGCTGGTCAATATAGAGGCGGCTGGGGTGATTCAACCGAGGGAGGAAGGTTTGAAGGTAACATGTCCAGTCTTTTGAAAAGATCAAAGAATGGAAAGTTACTGATGCACAGACAAGCCGGAAACAGGGACCGGAAGTTAGTGCTTTTCAACAATTAAGCGTCACCTACCTGTTTTCCAGCCACATCAGAAAGCTGCTCACTTTCTCTTTTCCGATCAATAGTTTCTCTGGGGTAGGAATGGATAATTTAACAAACAGCTTGCGGGAGAAATAATGTTCCACTTCCTTAATGGCGTCGAAGTTGACCAGATATTGCCTGTTCAGCCTGTAAAACTGAGACGACGGTACAACTCCCTGCACTTCTTCCAGCGGCTGCGCGATCGCGTACTGCTGCTGATCAAACGTCATGATGGAAGTGGTTTCATGATGAATATAGAAAAAGGCAACATGCTCTGTTTTCACCGTCACGTACTTATTTTGCCTGAAAACCAGGAAGCTTTTCTTGCCGTCGGGCTCACCGAGTTTCCTCAGTAACATTTCCAGATCAGGTACCAGCTGCTTTTCGCTCGAAAAATACGTTTTCAGATTGCTCAGCTTTTCCAATGCTGATTCAATATGTTCCTTTTTGAATGGTTTGAGCAAATAATCAATGCCATTGGCTTTGAACGCGTCAATCGCGTAATTGTCGTAGGCAGTACAAAAAACAACCGGCGGAAGCACTTTTACAAGCTCGAAAATCTGAAAGCACAGCCCATCGGAAAGCTGAATGTCCATAAAGATCAGGTCGGGCTGCGGGCCATCCGTCAGGAAGGAGACTGCCCTTTCGACGCTCTGTATCGTCGCCACTATTTTTGCATCCGGGCGGATCGAAGTAATGATCTGAGCCAGCGATTTGGCCGTTTTGATCTCATCCTCAATGATTAGTACGTTCATGAATGATCGGAAGTTTGACCCTGAATGAGTCCTGATTAGTTTCTATTTCAATTTTTTTGTCCAAAAGGTGCAGGTACCTCCTGTTAATATTGTCAAGCCCCATTCCAGTAGAGCGGCCCGGGTTGTTTTTCAGCTGTAACTTATTTTCTACGATCAAATGATCTCCCTCCGAATACAAAACAATATGCAGGGGATAGTCCAGCGAAACAACATTGTGCTTGATACAATTCTCGACCAGCAGCTGCAATGTAAACGGCGGAACCCAGGTGTGATAATGCTCATCCTCAATCCTATATTCCAGACTGATCCCCTCTTCAAACCGTGCTTTCAGCAAGAACATATAGGCATCCAGTATTTCTATTTCTTCCGACAACTGAATGAGGTCCAGCTTCCTGTTTTCCAGCGTAAACCGATAAAAATCAGACAGTTTTAAAATAAAATCCACGCTGTTTTTGTCTTCCAGTTCCACCATTGATTTCAATGTATTGAGACTATTGAACAAAAAATGAGGGTTTACCTGCTGTTTCAGCAGCTCATACTGTGCCCCCATATTATCCGCCTTCGTGCGCTCCAGTTCCACCATCACTTGCTGATTCTGATGGGCTTGATAAAGCAAATGCAACAACATATAAAACACCAGATTGATCAGTATCCCCCGTACTTCGAACATCAGCATAAACGGCCCGAACTCCCGGGAGGGCATCATTAGTTTTTGCGCGCCTACCATCAGGAACATCACCAAAACCCCTACTCCAATGCTACGGATCAGCAACGGCGGCGAAAATCCGGTTTCGGTAGTATGTCTCGAAAATTTGGGCAGCGAGTAAATGTTGAAATACCACACAAACAGCGTGAAAAGCGATGTGATCAATGCGTCGGTAATCGCTTCGAAGACACTAAAATACTTTTCGGCTATTTTAGGTACCGTAGTCAGTACCCCAAGAAAAATGGAGCTGAGCCAAATAATCCCCGCCGAAACCTTAAAAGTCTTTTTAATCATGAACCGGTTTTGTTTACGGAAAAACGGACGCCTTTTGGCCAAAGATAAAATTTATCCGTTGCTCTTGATCATCGTTGCTTCTTGTCAAAATCTTCCCTTCGGTATTTTCAATTTCGTAGTCAATGCGGATGCCGTCATTCGCTGCCGGTAGCACCTTCACAGTTTCGATCACTTGCCGCTCGCCGTTGATATTTCCGCCAAACCAGTATGGGTTCGGGACAAGTTCCCAGGTCACTAATGTAAATATTTCTCCGGGCAAATGCCCACTATCTGCCGCGCTGGCAGCAATTCGCGCTGCGTTGTTTCCGTAAAGGGTGGAAGTCGTGCCCAGTTTCCGGTTAAAAACCGAGGTGATCGCCTGCATATCCGGGCTATCAAAAATCGTCTCAGGTGCGAGCGTGGGCGCGGGAGTGTTGTCGCAGGCGGACAACAGCAGTACCATCGCAAACAGGGAAAGGATTCTGGTTTTCATCGAAATTGTGATTACTTTTTGACTAAACATTTTCCTTTAATTCAGGCTTTGTCGCCGCCAGGATCTCGCCATTACTTTTATTTTGAAGAAACCCGATCACCTCCCAGCCTTTCGGATCAAAGTTGCCCGGTAGCATGATCTCCGCATCGCCAGCGCCGTTGGTACCGAGCTGCTGGGTTTGGATCTGGCGAACGATCTGAACATGTGGAAGTAAACGTCCCGCATTTTCACCGCGTTTCACCACTGTCTGCGCTACTTTCTGAACTAGTGCGAGTTGCAACAGCGCGCTGTTTCCTGTGCCTTTCGTTTGGTAATTCAATGTAATTTTATTTTGGTCCCGCTTTGCCTCCATGGTCAGGCTGGCCTGTGACGATGTGCGCAGTCCGGATGCGATAGCGTTGCGTAGCGTTGGCTCCTGCGATCCCACAAACTCCTGTTTGCCATTTACTACTGCCTGTGGCGTGTACACCGTTTCCAGTTTAAGCCAGCTTGCATATTGGTACTGTCTTTTGGTAAAATCGCGGTTGCCGAACACATCCTTCCAACCCTGGTGGTCCCAATAGTCGACATGAAAAGCCAATATGTAAACAGGTTTCCCGGCATTTTCTTCCTGAACTTTGGCGATTAACTTATCAGCCGGTGGGCAGCTCGAACATCCTTCCGACGTGAAGAGCTCAACGACCGCAAATCCCTGGCTATTAACATCATCCGTGTTAGTATTTTTCATTGTCGATTCATCATTGGGTTGAACAAATGAGGTCAGTACCGTCGCTGCAATGCATAGACTGGCGGCAAAAAAAGTGGTTATTACAGCTTTCATATTTTTTAAGTTTATTAGTTTAAATCTTGTTTTTTGGTTGGAATATCAAATACAAACCCATTTTCAGGCACCAGGCGGTGGCAGTTGATGCAGGACGTAGCAAATGAGAGTGTCTTTCCATAAGGTACCAAATCCAGGCCACCAAACCGCGCAAAGCCCCAGCCCTCGGTATCGCTGAATTTCTGATCGTCACGGATCATAATTTGCACATTGTTGAAATTTCCCGCGCTTACATTCCCGCTCTCGTCTTCATGCTGACTGTTCCATACCACCTTCACAATAATGGCACCATTGGGCCAGGGATTGATTTTATTTTCCCTGATGGCTTTTACCGTAATGTCGTTTCCATAGATCAGGCGCGTTGTACCGTTGTCAAACCGGTTGGTTGAACTGATCACCTTCCATTTCTTATAGTCATCAAAATAGGTGATACCATTGGCCGACGTAGGAAACTTACGCGTATGCGCGGGTCGGTTGATTTTTGACGTATCTCCGGTACTATGGTTTCGGTCCGAAAGTTGGGACACATATTTCTTTAAAATAGCCAAATCATTTTTCGAAACCGTTGCACCGGGGTGGAGCTTGGTGTAATTCGGCAGGGGCATTTTCCCTGCGCTGATCATATTGACCATATACCACAGCTTCGCTTCCTGATCCGCTTTGGGTATACTGTCCCATTCCGAAAAATTGAAACGCTTTCTGGCTTCAATCACATCGGCAGCTACTACATAGGAAAATGGTGCGACCTTATCATACCATGTCAGGTTGGTTTCATTGGAATGGCAATCGTAGCATGCGCGCTCAAAAATCTTTGTCACCTCCTTCGGCCCCTGGAATTTACCAGTGACTGCTGGATTGGAAATTTCAGGACTGGTAGCCTGGATGCCGATAAACCCGGCAAACAAAACACAGGCAATGAGGACTGTGGCTTTTCTGTAACGTCTTTGTTTTGAGAAAATCATATCTGCTATTTTTTCCTCAAAAGTATATTCCGCAAGAATTAATACACATCAGAATACGGCTCAGTTAGGCCAAATCACAGCTGAACCGGACAG
This sequence comes from Dyadobacter sp., assembly GCF_039919315.1. GTDB lineage: Bacteria > Bacteroidota > Bacteroidia > Cytophagales > Spirosomataceae > Dyadobacter. The sequence continues at coordinate 30,418 of NZ_JBDSFX010000087.1, forward strand.
GTTAAAACCTGAATTGGAACGACCCAGGCTGGAAGGTATATACCGAACAAAAATGCCCGTACAACCCAAAAAAGCACATTGCCGTCTTCGGATTTACAGATGTCCAGTTCAGCCACCAATTCGTCCACTTCCCTTTTTTGACGATGGTCCACCGGCCCGCCCTGGTATAATTTTGACCTACAATTCAAACAAATAAAAAAAACAAGACAATGGAAACGAACACAATTGCAAGCTCAGTCATTACTGAAAACGGTACTACTCAAATTGAAAAAGTGCTTTATACGGGCAGGACGCACACCACAGGAGGCCGCGACGGCGTATCACAAAGCAACGATGGGTTGCTGGACATTAAACTCACTTCTCCCGGTTCAGCTGGCGGCGGTACCAATCCTGAGCAGCTTTTCGCTGCTGGCTGGTCGGCTTGTTTCCTCGGCGCAATAGGGATCGCAGCTGCTAAATTGAGGGTTACACTGCCCGCTGAAACCGCGGTTGATGCAGAAGTTGATCTGGGAACGACCAAAGGCGGCTACTTTCTGCAAGCACGTCTGAATGTAAGTTTGCCGGGTATTGACACCGAAACCGCGCAGGCTCTCGTAAACGCCGCACACGAAACATGTCCTTATTCCAAAGCTACTCGTGGGAATATTGGAGTTGAGATTAATTTGGTTTAGGGAAATGCGTTGATGACAAAAACGCGCTCAGGCGACCTGAGCGCGTTTTATGTTGTTACAGCAATATTTTTTATTGCATTTTTTAGGAACGAATGTTGATATTTCCATTCTTTGTGCAATATGATTTTTTGTCATTTCAATGAAAATAACACACTATTCAACTTGTCAGGTAGATATCAACGATTACATCTATTTGCAAGATTCTGTTGAAATTCTTGATTCTTGTAAATTTTTTAGTTTTGGTAAAAATGGCACATTTCGAAATTATTAGTTAATTTCATTTCAACTACACAGAAACATGTCCGCTACAATTGTAACAAATACCGACTCTGGCTTAGCTAAGCAGGATAAGGTTACGAAGCAGACCGAAATGTCCGGCAATAATATTATTAAGAAGACCATCCAGATGTCCGAAACGATGAAGATGTATCCTCGGCCTGTTCGTAAGTAAGCTGTTTTTATTAATACTTTTGATCCACAGGAATATCCACACTTACAAGGTTCCTGAAATTTTCAATACCTTCCGTTGATTTCAACGGGTTCCCGGCGACGAAGAGCCACTTCACATTAGGACAGCCGCTCAGTGTTTTCAGATCTGTCATTTGATTGTTGGACAGATCCAGACGATCAAGCTTTTTGGTTTGCAGGTCGCTTACATCGGTCAAACCGCAGTTTCGCAGGTACAAATCGCCCAGATTTGGAAACTGATTGAATAATGCCAAACTCTTTATTGTATAGTTTGAGACGTTCAAAGCAGTGACGTGGCCTTTCTGCACACAGACCTTGAAATTGCTACTGGAATCGGCAACGTGCCAGTGCTCTGTAAACTCCACGTTTTTCACATCAAAACCTGCATCTAGCGCAATTTTCGCAACCAGCACCTTTTCGGTGGAGTCCAATCTCGTGAAATCGTACTCATACTGCCCGGGAGAAGCTTTGCCCCGCCCGAATTCCATTGAAAAAACCGTTGCATAAACCGCTAGTCCGAATATGCAAAATGCAAGAGAGGTGAGTGCGGCGATTTTGTGTTCATGAAAGCCTTTCAATGCCCACCACGCAGCCAATAAGTAAAGAAATCCTCCTGCCAACAGCATCGGGACCGACAACCAATCCGGTATTTTTTTCAAAAATGAATTGGGATCGGTCAGACCGAATGTGAATGAATAACCTAAAACACCGGTAACTAAAAGGGCGATGACTAAACTCCGAATGGCCATTTGATTGCGTGTTTGATTTAATTCTTTTGGGTGTGGCTGTCGATCGTGAAACAAATCCATAATCCGTAAGCTACCAAACCGCCCAGCATGCTCATACTGACCGTAGCAAAGACCTCCATAATGTCAAATAATGATAAAAATTTCTCCATGACGCTGAATCGTATATTTTGCTGTTACTTAATAATGGAAGATCACTTTGACCGACATAGCGATGAGCGCGATCACCAGGAAGGCGTGCACATCAAACTTTTTTGCGACGGACTGGCGTACGCCGTTCTTTAAAAACATCCAAATTAACAATGCAGTAACTTTTTCTTCCTGGTGCATAACGGTTAGGCTTGATTTTGATTTCTGAACCAAAATTGATTCAAATAGCAACACCTGATCCTCCCGGTTCATAAACGGCGGATTTCCTGAGAAAAATGGTGGGAATAAGTTGATATAGGGATTTTCACTGCGGGTGACGCCATGTCAGTTTTTGAAGGACAATATAAATTTCGCGCCCTCATTAGGCTTACTTTCGATGGTAATGTCGCCCCCCAGGCTCTTCAAATGACTATGTACAAGATACAATCCGATCCCCTTGGCGTCACTGTGATTGTGAAATGTCTGGTTGAGTCCGAAAATCCTGTCTTTCACCAAATCCATATCGAAACCGGCTCCCTGATCTGTAAAAATCAGCTGCTTCATATTCCCTGATCTTTGCGTTGAAATAGAAATCACCGGCGTTTGGTGCGGTATGACGTACTTAATCGAATTGGTGATCAGGTTCAGAAAAATACTATCCATATAGGTCGCGTTAAACCTGATGTCATCAAAATCCGAAAAATCGACGTGGATAGTGGTTCGTGAATTTTCAATGAGTGTTTTCAAGGAATGCATCACCACATTGAGCGATGCGCTCAAACTAATTTCCTCTTTTTTGACGGTCAGAAGGTCCTTTTGTACGAGAATATCAACATACTGATTCAGCGAATCTTTCAAGCTTTCCGTGGCCGATTTCAAAATGTCAATGAATTGCAATGTCTCTGCATCCTCAATTTTAGAAGTATCCAGAAGCCCAAAAACGGAAAGCAAATTATTGACCGGCGACCGAAGGTCATGCGAGGTAGTGTAGGTGAGTTGTTTCAGATCCTGGTTAATGCGGGTGAGATTAGCCAAAAGGGCATTGCGGTCTTTTTCGAGCGTTTTTTTATGCGTAATATTTTTAGCGATGGCATAAACAAGCTGCTCCTCATCGCTGGGTATGGATGTCCAGGAGAGCCACACGATTTCTCCGGCCTTTGTTACATACCTGTTTTCATAGTTTAAAAGCGGAATGCTCTTTTTCAATTCCTCACGATGCTTGGAAGTTAATTCCCTATCATCAATATAAATGAATGTGTCAATAGGCCTGGAAAGCAACTCCTCGCTAGAATACCCCATGAGTTTGGTAAAAGCAGGGTTAACCATCCGAAAATATCCGTCATATCCTGCAATGCAAAGAACATCCTGTGATATTTCAAAGAAAAGCGCTTTGTGCAGTTGATCAGTGGAGGGGGACTCGGATTCGATCTTCATAATTCCGCTTAAAGTAGTCACTTTATCAATTAAAACAAGGAATATTTCCAGAACTTACGAAGTTATAATCTATTATATAACCAAACTAATTAACATTGACTACTACATTCATTTAAGATACCTTTCCGCTGGCTGTAAAACCTTACGTTCAGGGTATACCATTGCTTTAAAGCTGGCCGGCAAATTCACATCACCGCCTGAATGCATTCGGCAGTGGTGATCGTTGCCCGGGCGAAAGCAACTTTCGCAAGGTCCCGGCAATGGCAGGCCTTCGTGCCTGACATTGCTGTCGCTTACCCGTCATTTGTATAAGGTAGGATTGAGAATGATCACTTCATCAGTTTGTTTTTAAATTGATAGCTCGCCGTCTGGTACCAGGTGATGCCTTCTTCTGTGAGCTTTTTGTTGGATTGTACAAGCTTTGCTGATCCGTCTGTAAAATTGGGTACAAATGAATCGCTGATTCGCTGAGGCCTCAAAATGATCAGCGAATCTTTTCTAATGTATCCCAAACTTTGGTAAGTGCTTATAAATGCGCGTTCGCGCCCGGGTTCCAGTTTAAAAATGTCATAACCAAAGAATTTACTCTGATAGGAAAAATTAAGCAGTCCCAGAATCGTCGGCCCGAGATCAATCTGGCTCATCAACCGTTCCATTTTAGCTGGTTTGATGGTATTTGGTGAAAAAATCATAAGCGGTATCCTGTATTTGTTCACCGGCAGATCGGCCTTACCTGCACTGGAAGCACAATGGTCGGCCACGATGACAAACAATGTATTTTTGAACCAGGGTTTGCTCCTGGCCTCACGGACAAACCGGCCGATCGCATAATCGGTGTACTTCACCGCCCCCTCGCGGCTGGTATGAGAAGGAATGTCAATGCGGCCGTCCGGATAGGTAAATGGCCGGTGATTGGACGTCGTCATAATGTGCGCAAAAACGGGCTTCCCTGATTGTATTGTTTTTTCAATTTCACGTGTCGCCAGCGTAAAAAGGTTTTCATCGGCAACACCCCAGATATTTTCATAGTCAATCTCTTTTTTCTTGATCTCCGTCCGGTCTACTACCTTATAGCCATTGTTTGCAAAAAAGTAACCCATATTGTCAAAGTACCCGTAGCCGCCGTAAATGAACTTGCTTTCATATCCTTTTTGATTAAAAACACGACCCAGGGAGAATAGTCCCTCATTTTTGGGCCGTCGAACAATGGATTGCCCCGGCGTCGGAGGTGTACATATTGACAAAGCCTCTAATCCCCTGACGGTACGCGTTCCCGTCGCGTACAGATTTGTAAAAAGAAGGCTGTGGCTGGCAAGAGAATCCAGATTTGGCGTAATGTGCTGTGTATTTCCAAAAGTACCGAGAAAGTCGGCGCTGAGACTTTCGACGCTGATCAGTACTACATTCATCCTCTTCTCCGAACCCGGATTCACGATCTTTCTTTCGATACTGAATGGGTTATTGTCTACAAAACTGCTTTCAGGAGTCTTGATCATCTCACGGATCTTCTTAAATGCATCCTGGTCAGGTATCTTCTGATAAAACTGGGCATAGTCCAGCTCATTGTTCCGGTATGCGGCAAATAGCTCGTATAACCCGTTTCCTGCCAGCTCGTTTACATAAGTGTTATCACTGAACTGCCTGAATTTGTTATTGACCAGATAAAAGCACAGCACCAGGAACGTGACGTAGGCCAACATACGTAATGATCTCTGCTTGAAAGAATAACGCTGATAAGCGGCTCTTTTCAGCGCTGGTTTCAGAAAAAAGACCAGTGCCGCAGTCGTCAGCAGCAGCCCCGCTACAATGATCCCGACCGGGTACGACTGCCTGATGTTGCCAATTACTTCATTCGTGTAAACCAGGTAATCGACGGCTATAAAATTGAAACGCGAACTGAACTCGTCCCAAAAGACCCATTCCGAGACAGCATTGAAAAGCAGTCCAAAGACGAAAAACGCGAAAATACCGTAAAGTACGAAGCGGTGCCAGCGCTTCCGCCACCATTTCCGGGGTGTAATCCAGATGTATAAAGCCAGCGGCAACGTAAAATAAGCGGCATTGATCACATCATAAAAAACCCCGATCGCGAAGATTCCCAACAGGTTAAGGAATGTAAAATCCACACCAGCCGCTGATTTGAACAGCAGAGCTACTCGGGTTAGAACGGATAGGGAAATAAGTACCGCCGCCATGATCGCGACGAGGTGTAGGGAATGCTTTCCAGCTCTTTCGGCTGAAAATGTTTTGTTAGGTATCATTACTATAGGCTATTGGTCATTCAAATATATGTCAAAAGCCAACCACTAACGTTCGCTACTATCTTAGCCAAGAAACAGCGTCATTAAATCCTGTATTGAGGTGATCCGTGCAGGGACGTCAACTCTTTGGCACCTTTCGTCAGATCCCCTGCTACACGGATCCGGATACCTGCCCCCTTGTGATAAAAATCGGACAGCGACAGTTCAAAATGAAAGAAAAAGATATGTTTAACCGGAGAAATTTCCTTCGAAACACCGCAACTGCCTGCGGCGGACTGTTGACCGCATTTGCAATGCCTGCAAAAAGCCTGTACCATTCGCCTGCCGGGTTAGCATCTCCAAAAATAAGCTTCCGCTCTACCCATCCAATTGTGAATGTTATCTCCTGACCATTGGGTCGCTTTTCAATGCCGCATTCCTCAATTCGATCTGGATCCTGTCGAACTGGTATGCCATGATATCGTGCATTTTGGCCAGGTTTTCGAGGTATGTTGTTTTCGACCATCGTTCCCGGTTCAGGCGCGATTGTTCAGCTTTACCTTTTCTCAACATTTTTGCGACGTCTATGTCCGCGATCCGTCTTCTATAAGTATGTATCGTCGAAAAATCCGTGTCTGACGACTCAAAAGCCTTAACTCCCGACTGTTTGGTTTTTACCTGATCAATGGTGCAGCTATATTGATTATCCTTGATATCGACGGTCACTCGGTACGAGAAAGCGTCATATCCCGGCGTATATACAGATTCTGAGCCTTGATAAACGATCCTTCCCCGGTCAGCATCTGACACTTTAATGATCTCCCAATAATTGGAATACTTTTGGGTAAGCCAGGTCCTAACGTTCCTGAAAACGACCAACTGGTCCTTTCCCATGTCCACAACTCTGGTCTGCGTAACTTCGCCTGTAAATTTATTATAAGAAAGTTCGGGCTTTTGAGCCAGTCCGGAAAAGGATATGAACACAATCAGGCTCAAAAAGGGCAACAAGGTCTTCATTTAAATAGATATGGAGGTTATATATATTCATGTGGTCGGTGCGATCAACATAAAAGTAATACTACAAAATCATCACTTATTTACAAAAAATAATCTCACGTTATTTTTGTGAAGACATGCATTGCTGATTTTTACTCGAACTCTTTTTTTACTTTATCGGCGATTGAATAAATCCTGTTCACCAGTGTCGCGCACTCTTCTTCGGTCATGTTTTCAATCGTATGGCGCACTGCATTCATAACCACAAACCCCGCCTCGTCCCTCATGATGCCCATCCGGGTGGCCGTTTTTTGCAAGTCAATCCATTCGTCCGTTAATCCGTCAGAGAAATACTTGGCGTCAATAATATTGAAATACGAAGATTGGGACTTTAATTTTTCCTTAAGATTAGGGTGACGCGAATCATTTTTCAGAGTCTCGACCAGTTTAGACAGTTCAATGAAGGCAAAAACATTCGATTTCTTCACAAGTAATAACGTTGAGTATATGTAACTATTTTGGAACAAATATAAACATCAATTCCAATATACGGCTGCATGAGTCTAATTCGATTTTGTTGTTTTCTAAGTTAACGGTACGTAAATACCTGTTTAATTCTCATAATTTTGAGGGCATTATAACTCCTCGACTCAACCGCATCTATGAAAATCAGTAGTGTCTTATTGCTCTCTCTTTTTACAACATCTCTTTTTGCCCAATCTTCCAAAATCGACAGTCTCGAAAGTGTGCTCGCCAACACTACCGTCGATACCACAAAAGTGAACCTGCTGACGGATATTGGCGTGGAGTACTGGGGTTCCGATCCCGAGAAAACCAGACAGTATTCGGAAAAAGCGCTGATGCTGGCAAAAAAAATAAAATACTATCGTGGAGAAGCGAAAAGTAATCAGGGAATTGGCATATACTATTGGCAAAAAAATGATTACGCCAAGTCATTGGCCCATTACGAAATAAGCAAAAAAATATATAAGGAGCTCGAAGATCATCTCGGCTACGGCAGGACACTGACGAATATCGGGATGATATATGGCGAGCAGGGCAACTACGACATGGCGCTGGACAACTACCAACAGTCATTGTTGATTTTTCAGGAGTTGAATGATCAAAAAAGAATGGCGTCGACCATCAACAGCATTGGGAATGTGCATAAGAACCAGAAAAATCTCGAAGAGGCGCTGATTTCCTATAATCAGGCCATGGATATTTGGGTCAAGGCCGGGGATAAAAAATCCACCGCGGGTTCTTACATCAACATTGCCAGCATTTACAGCAAACAAAAAAAGTACGACGCTGCCATCACCAGTGCCAATAAAGCTTTGGAACTGTTTGAAAGTTTCAAAGACAGCAATGGACAGATCATCTGCCTCAATAACCTGGGAGAAATTTATTTACAAAAAGAAGACTACCCGCAAGCGCTGCAAAAATATGAACGCTCTCTGGAGATCAATCAGGAGTTTCAGAGCAAGCGACTGATGATCACCTCTTATAACGGGTTGGGCCAGGTTTATGCCAAACAACATAACACCACCAAAGCCATTGAAAATTACCGTCACGCACAGTCGCTGGCGGAAGGCTCGGGCATCAGGCCTGCATTGCAGATGTCTTACCAGGGATTGGCAACGGTCTACGGCGACATGAAGGATTACCCTAATGCCTATCATTTTCAACAGCTTTCCAATACGCTGAAAGATTCCATTTTCAACGCGGAAAACACCAATAAGATCGCGAACCTGCGGGTACATTATGAGACTGAAAGGAAAGAAAACGAGATAAAGCTGCTTCAAAACGAGAAAGATCTGGGTTATGCGCACCGGAACATGCTCGCGTTGGGGCTTGTGTGCGGGCTGGTCGTGTTGGGCCTGGCATTTAACCGCCAGCGCCTGAAAGTGCAAAAAGACAGAGAGATACATGCCGCGCAAAATGCGCTTGCCGAGAATGAAATTCGTAACCGCCAGGAAAGAGAACAGCAATTGACCACAGAACTGGAATTCCGTAACAAGGCACTTACGACCCACACGTTAAACTTGATCCAGAAAAACAGTATCCTGGAAGACATCCGGCAAACTGTTTCACTCGCCCTCAAAACCAGACAAGGCGAGGAACATTCTACCCTATTCAGCAGGCTCATTAACCTGATCGATTACAGTTTTAACCTCGACAAGGATTGGGACGAATTCAAAATGTATTTCGAAGGCGTGCACAAGGATTTTTTTACCAAACTAAAAAAAGAATACCCCGATCTCAGCAGCGGTGAACTGCGTCTTTGTGCATTGATCAGGCTGAACCTTAACCTGAAAGAAGCAGCGACATTGCTCAACATCGCACCGGATAGTGTAAAAACGGCCAGACACCGGCTCCGCAAAAAACTCAACTTACCGGAGGACAGCAACCTGACGGATTACCTTATGACAGTCTGAAGTTTGAAAAAAATAGCTTTTTCAAGCACTTAAACATTCCTTTTTCGCTCAGAAGAGGGAATGTTTACTTTTTGTATACCACCAGAAATAGGATCGGCGATTTTGACACCCTAAGTTTATATCATCTTCGGAAACAAGCCATATCGGCCTCGCAGAGGTTTCACTAATCTTATCCTCAATCACAAAAACACAACAGCCATGAACATTCGTAATATGCTCATTATTAAAAATTCTTGGAGCCAGGTGATCGCGCAGCCGGACAATCCGGGTGTACTTTTCTACCAAAAGCTCTTCGAAGCCGCTCCATGCCTGATACCGATGTTCAAATCGGATATAGAAGGACAGCAAAGCAAGTTCACTGATATGATCACCTACATGGTGACCAATTTGCAGAACATGGAGCAGGTCCAGCACGAGATTGAGCTCCTCGGCCAGCGGCACATGCACTACGGCGTGAGCCCTGAACATTACCAACTTGTGGGGTCGATCCTGATCGGCACATTAAAAAGCATCCTCGACGATTTATGGAACCCTGAAACCGAGGAAGCATGGACTAGTTTGTACGATTACTGGGCACAGGCCATGCTCCGGGCGGGTAACGAGATGAGCGGGGCGCAATCGCCAAAGTAGGTTATCGACATTCAAAAAAGGGGCTTGTACATCATTTGTGCAGGCCTTTTTTGCTAAATACACCTCTTGTATACGCCAATTTTTTAGAGATCAACCTCTTGTATACCCGGTAAAATTGCAGGCCCCTCCTATCCTGCCTAGGTTTGCATCGCCTTCTGAGAAACACTTCTTTCGAAAGATAGGCAAAACAAATCCAAACAATTTTATCCAAATCACTTATCTGTTACCATGAAAAATATTCTAAAATTCGCCCTCATCCTGTCCATGGGTATCGCATCCTGCAACGAACAGGACAATGCCGTAAAACCTTCCCAAAAAGACGAAGTTATTAACGCCAAAATGCGTGAAAACCTATCGCCTGACGCTCCGAAAAAGTATCAACTGAGCAAATACGGAAACGTCAAACTGGCGTACTATCCCGACGGAAAGTTGCAAAAAGTAACCTATGCTCCCAGTACGCGCAGTTCACCGGCCATATTTGCAACTTATAAATACAACGCTAACTACATTATCTCCACATTCTATTACAACAATAAAGTAGCGCAGGAAACCACCTACCTGCTCGACAATTCCGGTCGCTGCTATGACTCCAAGCAACTGGATTACATTCCAATGGGACCCAATACGTTTCAGGTGAAAGAAAGTAATTTTCATTACACTTATAACGCCAAGGGGCAGCTGGACACGCGTACCAACAAAAAAGTAGCCACTGAGAAAACAGTATTTATCTGGAATGCCGACGGTGATCTGACAAAATTGACCGGATATAATTTCCGGGACGGCCAGGCGTATGAGTCTTTTAAATCGGAATCGACACTTTATTACGACCAACCTACCGGCGATCCTGTATTGGCCAACCTGGCCCCTATCAATTGTGAAGCGGCCAACCTGCCTGATCCTTTCCTGATGGTATTTGGCAAATCAAGCAAGCATTTGGTGAAACTTGTAACTGAAAATACGGTACTAGGTGGTAACTACTACGTTTACACGCTCAATCCGGATGGATATGTAACCAAAAGAGACTGGTATAATGTGAACGGCGCGGCTTTGATTGAAACAACAACGTACGATTATCTGGTAACAAACCTAATATTTAATTTATAAGTCCCCCCACACACTCAAAAGAGCCCTGACTGAGCCAACCGGATCAGTCAGGGTTTCTTTTTTTATTCACTGCGCAATGTTTTCACTGGATCCATCAGCGCAGCCTTAATGCTTTGGAAACTCACCGTTAGCAAGGCGATCACCACAGCCAGCAAACCGGCCAGCACAAACACCCACCATTCAATGTCAATGCGGTAGACAAAGTCGCGGAGCCACTGGTTCATCGCATACCACGCAATCGGCGACGCGATCACGATGGCGATCAATACCAATTTCAAAAAGTCCTTCGAAAGCAATGTAACGATCCCTGCCACGCTGGCGCCCAGCACCTTTCGTACGCCGATTTCCTTGGTACGCTGCTCAGCTGTGAAAGCCGCCAGCCCGAACAATCCCAGACAACAGATAAAAATAGCCAGAAATGCAAAGTAATTAGCCAGCGTTCCCACCACCGTCTCGCTGCGATATAGTGCCTGAAAAGCCTCATCCGCAAACTTGTACGTGAAAGGAAACTTCGGGTTCATCTGCCGGGCCAGGGTTTCCATACTAGTCATAGCTTGCTTGGTCTGACCCGGCCTGATGCGGACAATGATCATTTTCCCCGGTCCTAACTTGGCAATGAATGGTTCAATAGCCGTGTGCATGGAACTTTGATGATAATCAGACACTACCCCGATGATGGTACCCGTTTTGCCCCACATGGTCAGCGGCTTACCAATAGGATCCTGATACCCTATGCGGCGAGCGGCCGTTTCGTTAATGATATAATTGAGAGAATCCGAACCAAAATCCTTCGAAAAGTCGCGCCCGGCAACCGTTAATTTCAATGTCTTCGTGAAATCATAATCTACTTGTGAAAACTGGAACTGAACGCTGGTAGTAGGGTCTTTGCCCGGCCATTGCACATTGCCGGTTGTTCCAAAACCATTGGTAGGCGTTCCTTCCATTTTGGTTACCGACTCTATCCCGGGCATTTCCAGCAATTCTTGCTTGAATGTATCGTATTTCTCCATCAACTCACCCTCGGAAGAAACGTAAACCATGCCCTGACGATCGAAGCCCAGATTTTTGGTTTGAATAAAATCCATTTGCCTGTACACAATGACGGTACCAATAATAAGCAGCAGCGAAAGCGCAAATTGAAAAACGACCAATCCCTGCCGGAAAAACCGTGCTCCTGAGCCGAAACGGATGGAGCCTTTCAATACTTTAATCGGGTTCAGCGAGGACAGAAACAATGCGGGATAACTTCCGGCAATCAGGCCGGTGACCAGCGTCATGCCTAGTAATGTGAGCCAGAACGATGCATTGGCAAGCTGGAATGTAATGTGTTTTTCAGTGAGGCTATTGAAAGTTGGCAGCAATGCCCAGACGAACAGGACTGCAACAATCAGCGCTAATGAGGTCAGTACCAGCGCCTCACCGACAAACTGGCCGATGAGCCAGCCCCTCCCTGCCCCTACTACCTTACGCACACCCACCTCCCGTGCCCGCTTCACGGAGCGCGCGGTGGCGAGGTTCATAAAATTGATACAGGCGATGAGCAGGATAAAAACGGCTACTATGCCGAACAGCCGGACATATTCAATGCGACCACCGTCCTGAAAGCCATTTTTGAAATTGGAATACAAATAAGCTTCCTGTGTTGGTTGCAAAAACAGCTGAATGTCGAACCCCTTGGCCTGCATACCAGGATTGCGGGTTTTCAGAAAAGCCTTCATTTTCGTTTCCAGTTTGCCCGGATCGACAGAAACGCCGTTACCGTCCGTATGCAGCTGAATCCGGGTTTCGGGCACATTGGTACCCCAGTCTTTCAGCCATTCATTGTGCGACAGCAAATCCTTCCACGTCAGCAGGTAATCATACTTCACAGAGCTGTTTTCTGGTATCTCAAACACCGCACTCACCTGATAATCGTCTTTGTTACCCATCCGAATGCTTTTTCCCATCGCTTCCTGCGCGCCACCAAAGTAATTTTGTGCGAGTTTTAAAGAGATAGCAATGTTTGTAGGGCCACTTAATGCATTCTCGGCAGTACCGGTCAGCAAAGGAATGCTGTACATTTTGAACCAATCCTCACCTGCCCATCGCCCTTTTTCCTTGTTCAATTTTTCTCCAACAGAGAATGTACGCTCCTCCTCCCAGGAAAGTCCGGCAGAGTATTCGATTTCAGGAAACTCTTTTTTCAATTCGTCGGCAAGTAAACCAGGGGTACCTGGGCCTGCCTCTACCTTGCCATCGAAAAACTGCCGCTCCATGACATTATAAAGTTGCGGACCGTTGGCGTGGTAGCTATCCACACTGAATTCGTCCTGAATCCATAGCATAATGAGCAAGCTGCAAGCCATTCCGAGGGCTAGCCCCAGAATGTTAATGCTTGAAAATGACTTGTTGTGGGCGATGTTACGCCAGGCAATTTTGAAATAGTTACGAATCATGGCTGGTTGAAAATTGGGTGTGGTCCGGTATTCTGCTAGATAGGGTGTTGTCTGTTCCCGCCTGCGCACAAACGGTGGCAGTACTGAGATCACATTCAGTGCGTATTTAAGATCAGCGGCCGTTTTTCCCTGCTTTTCGTGCCAATGGTCATACAGCTCGTCCAGATCTCCTGAGACTTCCTCCACGGTATTTTCCGGATGAAACCAGGTCAGTAGCCTTCGGATCCAGCGGGGAGGTGCGGCTGATCGATTTTCTTTGCTTTGCATGACTTATTCGCTTCTCAGGGTTTTGACCGGATTCATCAGCGCGGCTTTCATGGACTGAAAACCAACAGTAAGCAATGCCACACCAATGGCCAATACGCCAGCCAATGCGAACATCCACCATTCCACGTCGATCTTATAAGCAAAGTCTTGCAGCCAGCGATGCATCACATACCACGCCACCGGAGTAGCAAGGAGAATTCCGATCAGAACAGGTTTCAAAAAGTCTCTTGACAATAATGAAACAATGCTGCCGACGCTGGCACCCAGCACTTTGCGGACACCAATCTCCTTCGCACGCTGCTCCGCCGTGAATGCAGACAAACCAAACAATCCGAGACAGGCAATGAACACCGTGGCGAGCACCATACCGATAAAAATGGTCTCACGTTTGGCATCTTCGCGGTAAAACAAGGCCAGTTGCTGATCCAGAAAGTGGTATTCAAACAGATCGTCCGGATCAATCTTTTGCAGAATGTATTTCATCTGGGCCACGGTTTCCTGCGCGTCTGTACCGGACAACCGGACCGTGAAGTAATCGATCGACTGGATAGGATTTACGCGATAACCGATTACCAGCGGCGAAATGGTTTCCCTCAGCGACCGGAAGTTGAAATCCTTAACGATCCCCACTACACGTACCCGCATAGGGACATCAAGCGGGTGCATATTTCCATTGCCGTCCCTGCGAGGGATTTCTATCCACTGTCCCCCTGGCGATTGGATACCCAGTTCCCTGGCTGCCGACTCATTGATCAGTACTGAGGAAGAATCAGCGGAAGCACTATTTCCGAAATTCCGGCCGGCGAGCAATTTAATGTCGAACGTTCTCAAAAAATCTTCATCAGCGCCAATGAAGGTCATATTTGAATTCTCTCCTTCGCGGGCTGCCGGAACATGAACTTCAACCAGTGCCAGGTTTTTCCATTCACCGGGTACCCGGGATGAAACCGAAACCTGGTTCACACCAGCGAGCTTGCCGTATTCAGACTTAATCGCCTGAAAATTTTCGCGGACTTTGCCGCTGTTAATATCCACGATCACTAATTGCTCTTTGTTAAAACCCAGATTTTTATTCCGTACAAAACGTAGCTGCAGGTATACCACCAACGTGGCAACAATCATCACGACGGACAATGTAAACTGGAAAACCACCAACCCTTGTCGCAATCGGGTTTTATTGGTCCCCGGGGTTGATGTAACCCCCTTGATCAGTAATAATGGCTGGAATTTCGAAAGCAAGAAAGCAGGATAACTTCCTGATAATAAACCGGTAAGAAGCGTTGCCAGAATTACTATCATCCAGATGCGATAATCAGATGCAAAATTCATCGCCAGCGCTTTTTCCGTGAAAGCATTAAATTTGGGCAAAGCCAGCTGCACCGCAAGCAGCGCGATTAACAATGCAATGCATGTAATCACCAGAGATTCCATCAGGAACTGGACAGTGAGACTTCCTCTGTGCGCACCTGCCACTTTGCGCACGCCAATCTCTTTTGCCCTGCGCGAAGCGCGTGCAGTGGTCAGGTTGATGTAATTAATGCAGGCGATCAAAAGGACAAATATTCCGATAATCGCAAATACGTAGATATAAGTAATGTCGCCCATCCGACCGACGCTGTTATTACGCTCGGCGCTGTTGTCGATGTCTTCGGAATAGAAATGGATGTCGCGAAGCGGCTGTAAGAAGAAAATACCTGGCTCTTTCTTCTCCGTTACGTGTGCTGCGGCCGCGATCCTGATTTTCGCTGCAACGGACTGACTATTCGCCTGATCTTTTAGTAAAAGATAAGTCACGAAGCTATTAGAAGACCAATCGCTGTCGGAGCGCTCTTTATACCATGTATCGCCGTGTATGGTACTTTCCGAAAACAATATGTCAAACTGAAAGCTGGAATTTTTTGGCACGTTTTCACAAACACCGGTTACCGTGAAAGGCGCATCGAAACCGTCGGTTTTAATAATCTTACCTATTGCATCCTCGGTGCCAAACAGATTTTTTGCCATTTGGCGGGTGACTACGGTTGTAAACGGTTGCTGCAACGCCGTCGCACGGTCACCGGCAATCAATTTATAGTCAAAAACCGGAAAAAAATTCCGATCGGCAATGGTCACTTCCCTGAGAAACACATTCCTGCCGGCGGTATCGGAAACATTCATTCGTCCCAATGCCGTCACACGGACCGCATTCTCCACTTCCGGTAACTCGGTAGCGGCATACTTGCCAATCTGATAACCTACCGAGGCGATATGCGTTTGCTTGCCGTTTTCGGACGTCTTCTTTTCAGTGATCCTGTAAATCCGGTCTGCATTGGAATGAAATGCATCAAATGTCCATTCATCGAACAGGTATAGCGAAATCAGAAAAAAACAGGTCATGCCGAAGCTCAGGCCCACAATGTTGATGGCAGAATTCGCCTTGTATTTGGCGAGGTTACGAAAGGCAATTTTAATGTAGTCTCTGATCATGGCTGTATGGAGGATTGGAGTTTTTGCGAATTCATTAACAGGTTTTCGGCGGCGCACAAATGGCGGTAGTACCGAAACGACATTGATTAAATACCGGAGATCCGCGATCGTACCTCCCGATTTTTTGTACCAATGCACATACAATTCGTCCAGGTCACCCTCAACCTCTTCCAGTGTATTTTCAGGATGCAGCCAGGATAATAATTTGTGTATCCAGCCTGGTGGATGCGGGTCTGGTCGGGCATTCTGGCTCATAAACTGCTCAGTTTTAAAGCTTGCGAAGGTATCATTTGCCACAAATCCTGCCGTAGTTGCTGAATATCCTGTAAAGCACGGCTACCCAGCGCTGTAACCTTGAAAATACGTTTCCGCCTGCCGCCGCGCTCAGTACTGGCGCCTCCCAGCTCCGACTTCACAAACCCTTTTTCTTCCAGCCGGATCAATGTATTGTGAACCGTTCCGAAAGTGACGCTGCGGCCGGTATGCTCTTCCAGCGCCTGGCTGATCGTAACGCCGTAACCTTCACCATTCAGGATCGCGACCATGAGTAAAACCATCTCCTCGAATTCTCCTAAGTAGGTTCGGCGCATAAGCAGTTAGCTATTAGTTTCTATTTTATCGTACAAATCCGTGCCAGTTTTTAAAAAGTGCTTGAATGGCTCAAATTGGCTCAAAAAAGCGTTTTTTCATAAAAATAATTTGTTCGCAAAAGAACGTAAACTGTCCGCTAATGAACATTTTAATTTTGCTAACTTACAGCTGAAAAAGAAAAAGCCATGACCGAAAATCTTATAAATTCTGTTGAACCGGAGGACATTCAGGCCGCATTTATCCGGGAAGCCATCTGGCACGGGTCACTCACGGAGGCAGATTCCATGCTGGCACTATATCCTGAGCTGGCAGATCTGAGCATTCATACAGCAGCCATATTAGGTAATGTTGAAGTTGTCCGCGCGTTTCTGGTTGCCGATCCTGCCAGTGCTACGGCGATCGCTGCACCTTATGGAGGCAATGCATTGGTTTATTTATGTATGTCAAAATACCTCCGGCTGGACAGTACACGTAATGATAACTTTTTGAAGGCCGCACGCCTGCTGCTGGACGCTGGCGCGGATGCTAACTCAGGCTTTTGGATAGAAGGCGATTATCCCGACTTTGAAACCGCATTGTATGGCGCCGCTGGCATTGCACATCATGAGGCACTTACCAGGCTGCTACTGGAATACGGCGCCAACCCAAATGATGGCGAAGCAGTGTACCATTCCCCCGAAAGCCACGAAAACGGTGCGATGATGGCATTGGTAGAAACCGGCAAGGTCACGCCAGAAGGTTTGGTACTGATGCTGATCCGAAAACACGACGTTCACGATTACGCTGGCGCAAAATACCTGCTCGAACTCGGCGTGGACCCGAATGGTCACTGGGCCACCACTTCTCCATTTAACCATGCATTGATGCGCGACAATCACCTGGCCATCATTTCCCTACTGCTTGATCATGGCGGCGATCCGCAGGTTGTTACGAATGGCATCACAGCGGCGGCACGTGCAGCGCGGGAAGGTCGTGGAGATGTGTTGTCAATGCTCAAAACGCGCGGAATTCCGTATACACTGCACGGTGTGGATCGGCTGATCGAAGCTTGTGCGTTGGGAAATAGCGAGTTAATGAAATCCATTTTGGAACAGGCACCTGAACTTTTGGATCAAATGTTGTTAATGGGCGGCACGTTGCTGGCCAAGTTTGCAGGTACTGGTAATGTCGAGGGTATCAAACAGTTACTGGATGCTGGCGTAAAGGTAGATGCCGTTTTTCAAGAAGGCGACGGCTACTTTGAAATTCCGAAAAAGAGCCTGGCCATTCACGTCGCAGCCTGGCGCGCACGCCCCGAAGTCGTCAAGTTACTAGTGGAACGAGGATCGCCCATTGATACACCCGACGGAAATGGATGGACGCCTTTGCAACACGCAGTCCGCGCCTGCGTGCATTCATACTGGACTGATCGGCGCTCTCCGGAATCCGTGGAAATATTGCTGAAAGCGGGGGCTAGACGGGAGCAGGTTTCCGTGCCGACTGGGTATACGGCGATTGATGATTTGCTGCGGCCTTCTTGATAAAAATTACGGCTGACGACGTAGTGCGCCAGCCGTAGGCACTTATTCACAGCTAATAAATAATGATAAGTTGGGCGTAGTTTATAACTACGCCCGAGCGAAAGCCGGTCTCAGACCGGCACAAGCACAACCGAAAACCGGTCAGAGACCGGATGACGCTCGGACGTAGTCGGAGACTACGCCCAACTTACGACTCTGCCCAACTTCAGAAGCTTGGCCAGCAGTATGCACTTGTTCACAGCTATTAAATAATCTCCTTCACACTTTCAATAAATCCTTCAACCTCGTCCAACGTATTATAATAATGCGGCGACGCCCTAATCGCCCATTTCACGCCTTTTTCGTCAAAATCAATCAAGCCAAATGCCCTGTAACTAGGTACCACATTAATTTTTCTTCGCGCCAGTTCATTGACAATCAGTAGAGGATCCGAATTTCCAACCGTGAATGTGACCAGTCCTGCGAGTTCCGGGCCTCTGTCCAGCACCCGTACCCGGTCAATCGCTTCCAGTTCTTTCCGCATTTTGCCGGATAACAATTTTACTTGGCCCCGGATCCTGTCCTCGCCGATACTACGGCAATAGGCGATTGCCGCACTCGTTCCTAACACCGTGGAGTAAGCAAATTCCCAGTCTTCAAATCGCCTGGCGTCGGGCTGCTGCTTGTAGGAACCCTTATCCGTCCATTCGGCGCCGCGCATATCTATAAATAATGGTTCCAGTCCCGATTCGAGGGCTTTATCGGAAATATATAGCATTCCCGTACCACGTGGCCCTCTCAAAAACTTCCTGCCTGTTACGCTCAGGAAGTCACATTTCAGGTCCTGCACATCCAGTTTCATCTGCCCGGCAGACTGGCATGCATCCAGAATGTACCAGCTTTGGTCCGCCTGGTTAGCCACAAATTTCTGATAAATATGACCAATCTGCTTCACGGGCTGCGCCAGGCCGGAGTTGGTAGGAACATGGGTAATGGCGAGTACCTTCGGTTTTAGTTTGAATAACTTTTCTTCCAAATCACCCAGGTCCACGCCGCCTTCCGGAGCATTGTTAATGTGCACGATTTTGATTCCAAATCGTTTTTGAAGTGATAAAAACTGAATTTGATTGGAGACAAAATCGTCCTTGTCTGTTAATATAATGTCGCCCTGCTTAAACGGAATCGACGATAATGCTCTTGTATACGAATCCGTCGCGCTGGCGGTGAATGCAATGTTCGTCAGTTTACAGTTGAATAACAGGGCGGTTTGCGTATAAAATTCCTGCACAGCCTCCGCCCGCAAAGCGGATGCTTCATAACCACCGATGTTCGCTTCCAATGCAATGTGGTCGAGCTGCACCTGGGTGACTATGTCGGGCATGAGACCCGAACCCGCATTATTGAAGTGGATCACATTTTGAACTCCCCTTGTCTCGCTTCTTAATTTTGCTATTTCAGCTTTTGAAAATATGCTGCCGACAGGGATTGTAAAGTTTTCGTTGTGCATTGATCTGTAAGTTTTTATGCAAAATTAAAGACCTCATTCTGCTCAATTCTTGCATTATCAATTCAAATGATCATAAATTAACCTATTCTTAGAACCCAACCGGGTAAATTATGCAAATACTGGATGACCACGACAAAATGCTGCTCCGTGAGCTGCAACAGAACAACAGACTGACTACCGAAGAGCTCAGCCGGATCGTCAACCTGAGCCAGAGCGCGGTGCAACGGAGGATTACGCGGTTGCGGAATGAGAAGGTGATTGAGGCTGATGTTTCGATCATATCCCCCGCCGCTGCCGGTATTGGCATTACCTGCGTGATCGACATTATTTTGCATGAAGGAACTTCCAAAGCCATTGACAAATTCAAGGAGGCGATGCAGCAATGTAAGGAGGTGGCTCAATGCTACTATGTAACAGGCACCTATGATTTTGTAGTCATAGCCCATGCCCGGGATATGGCCCATTTTGAAGAATTCTCCAAAAAACATCTGATGGATAATCCTAATCTGAAACATTTTTACACGCATGTGGTGATGGACAAAGTGAAGGTAAGCTATGGTGTTGCGCTTTAACGATTATTTACACAAGCCTGATTTTCAATCAGATAAAACCCTTTTGAAAAAATATACAGGAATCAGTTTAGGGTGAGCCATTCTTGGGTTGTCGGTCAGCCAGATAATGTTCAACTAATCTAATAGCCTGAAAAATGAAATATTGGAACCTGGCCTGGTTTTTACTCCTGGCTCCCTTTAACAATTACGCCCAGTCTGTATTTCCCAGCAAAGAAAGCGGCCTGAATCTACATGCGTCAGCACTCGGCGCACTCAAATACCCTGGCCTCAAAATCGGTGCGGACTACCTTTTAGTCAGCAAGATGGTCGGGAAAGCCAAGCGGAATGGTGAACGGAAAACGATATACCGCCACCGTTCCGTTACTGCCAATCTCGGATTTTATTACCACCAAGATTATAATACCAACGTCTTTCTCCAAACAGGCTATCAATGGCAGCGGATCAATCAGAATGGCTGGTTTTCCACCTTTGAACCACAAATCGGGATTAGCCGGACGATCATTGACGGTACTGTTTATCGTGTTGGTGATGATGGCGCCGTTTCCAAACGAAAACTGGCGGGCGACTTCTATTTCGCTCCCTCACTTACGGCAGGGTTCGGCAAGGATTTTTCAATCAAAAACCCTGCAAATCCACTCTCGGTATTTGCAAAAGCCACTTTATTCACTAATCTGCCCTATAACAACTTCGTAGTAGGCCGGGTGATGATGGAGGTTGGTGCCGGGTACCAATTCAGCAACCTCATGACTCACAAAGTCAAAATCAAGCAACGTTTCAAATAATTCAATCTATTAGCTATGAAAATGAATGTTATTATATCCCTGGCCATGGTTTTGCTCTTGGCGGGATGTCAGAAAGAAGAAATTGGTACCAGTGGACTTGTCAAAGATCAGTTTTATCTCGAAAATGACGACGCCAAAATGCACGTGTACCTCGAAGGGAACATCAGCAGCGACAAGATATTGGTCATGGTGCATGGCGGCCCGGGTGACGGATCGTTGTACTATAACATTGACGAAGCCACCAATATCGCGGAAAAGAATTTTGCAATCGCCTACTGGGACCAGCGGCTGGCCGGTACCACGCAGGGCAATATCAGCAAAGCAAATATTCCCAACTACCTCGACGATTTAAAAAAACTGATCATTCTGTTGCGCCACCGCTACGGCCAGTCGAAGAAAATATACCTTCTGGGACACAGCTGGGGAGGATTACTCGTACCATTATTTTTGGAGCAGGCTGATAATCAATCCCTCGTGAGCGGGTGGATACAGGTGGACGGTGAGCACAACTACGCCATTAGTGATTCGCTTTCGCGCAACAACCTGATCCAATTCGCGGAGCAGGAAGTACTGGCGGGAAGGAATGCGGGAGATTGGAAGAAAATCGCAGAATATTGCCGCAATCACGATCCAAAAAACAACTACTCGGTTACCCGCAAAATCAATGGACATGCCCACGACGCGGAAGACCTGATCAGCGAAATCACTACCGGCAAGACGACCAAAGAACTGATCAAGTTTTTTATCAGAGAATATAATTATCCGGTCACGACTTACCTCAGCAATGGCGTTTACAACAATTTCATCAAAGAAATCGACAAGCAGGCCTACGCTCAAAAAGGCAGCGAAAACCTGCACAAGATCAAGGTGCCTACTCTTTTGCTGTGGGGAAAGTACGATTTTGTGTGCCCTCCCCAGTTGGCTGACGATATCAAAGCGCATATTGGTAGCACGGATGTATCTACTACCATTTTTGATCACAGTGGCCATAGCCCGATGTTTAATGAGCCGGTGGCATTCTGGGAAAGGGTGAACCAGTGGGTGGTGGGCCACTGAACAAGATCCCGGGAAACAGGTAGTAAGTCTGGCAGATACAGCACTTTGGGTGTTAGAAACATTGCTGAACCATGACCAGAACATTATTACTTGGCTTCCTCATTACCCTAAGCTTTACCGGCTTTGCACAACAAGCGGCGAACCGACCCACGGTGGTGGCCGGCTTTCCAGTCAATTACCAGGAGGATTCTGTGGGTACCTATACGCTTCCGGAATTGCTCAAATCCCTGGATGGCAAGGCGGTCACCACCGCGAAGCAATGGACGCAAAAAAGACGGCCGGAGCTTGTGAAACTGTTTGAAGAAAATCAGTTTGGCAAAATACCGCCTAAACCGGAGGAAATGACTTTCAAAGTATTTGACAAAGGTACTTCTGCATTCAATGGGAAGGCGGTGCGCAAGCAGGTAAGGGTTTATTTTACCAAAGACACTTCTGGTCATCAAATGAACCTGCTTATTTATATTCCCGCAGCGGCCCGGAAACCTGTTCCGTTACTGATGAATATTTCCTTTGCTGCTTATAATCAAACCATTGAAGACGCGGGGTTGCTTATCAATTATATCTGGAAAGATGGCAAAAAGATCAAAGCAGACCAGCCGACTGTTTTTGGTAAAATGAATGTCGAGCAATTTCTGGATGCTGGGTTTGGGTTTGCGACTGTGTATTATGGAGACATTGAACCCGACTTCAAAGATGGTATCAAATACGGTATCCGAAACCATTACCTGAAACCTGGACAGACCGAAACTGCTGCCAATGAATGGGGAGCGATCGCGGCCTGGTCGTGGGGACTGGCCCGGGCCATGGATTATTTCGAAACAGACAATCAGATTGATAGTAAGCGTGTTGCATTACAAGGTGCGTCCCGTTTGGGCAAGACTGTCCTTTGGGCGGGTGTGAAAGATACCCGTTATAAAATGGTCATTGCCAGTATTTCCGGCGAAGGTGGCGCGGCATTGAGCAGGCGAAATTATGGTGAAACGATTCGCCATATCAGCGATCCGTCCCGCTATTTGTACCAGTTTGCGCCCAATTACCATTCATTCGCGGAGAATGTAGGAAGTATGCCTGTGGATGCGCACATGCTGGTAGCATTAATTGCGCCAAGGCCGTTACTACTTCAAACTGGCAATACAGATTACTGGTCGGATCCGAAAGGCGAGTTTTTGTCTGCTGTCGCAGCGGCTCCGGTTTACAAGCTTTTTAACGAGAACGGCCCCGAAACCAAAGACATGCCTGCCGCCGGCGATACCTCGCTTTTGATGAATGAGTTGGGCTATTATATGCACGAAGGTGGGCACACCGTGTTGCCCACCGACTGGACGCATATCATTTCTTACATGAAAAAGTACCTCTAAACCACCATTTTATCAAAAACCACGCGCTGCTCGGCCATTGATTTTACCTTATCGTCGGGATTGGTATGGCATTCCAGCAGTACCCAGCCCTTGTAATTCATTTTGATCAGGTTGGCGATCAGGTCCGGGTAAGGATAGTCAGTTCTGTTGAGTTCTCTCACGTGGATGGTATCACCAAAATACTGTTTTACCAAATCAAAATTGGACTGAAAACCTTTCCCATTTAAGTCTTGCGGGTTGCAGTTCCAACAGATTTTGGCATTCTTATGATCCGCATATTCCATGATTTTCTTGATGTTCGGCAGCTCCTGCGTTTGCTCGCCGTGCACTTCAAGCCGCAACTGCTGGCCCAAATCAGCGGCATAGGCCGCCAGGGTATGAAGCGATTTACCAATTTGTTCCAGTGTTTTTTCAACAGGCACATCCTTGTGCAATGCATTGGGTTTTACTTTCACTCCCGAGCCACCCACGTCGGCGCTAAGCTTGATAAATTCTTTTGCACGCTCAATGGATGCGGTCAATTTAGCCTGATCAGGATAATCGAATTGCTGATTAGTCCCGAGCCCGACAATTTTCACGGGACTATCCGCAAATTCTTTCTTCACTTCCGCCCGTTCGGCGGCTGTGAGCTCGGGCATCACCTTATGTGCGTGCTCCACGCGAAGTTCGACGCCATGAATTTTAGTATCCGTACAATTTTTAATGATCGTGGGCACGTCCCAATCTTTACCCCACAGATAAGTAACAAAGCCCAGCTTCATTTGCGGCTTTGTTGCCAGTGCTTCCGCAAGCAGGTCAGCCGGAATGGCCGCCACGCCTGCCATCAGGGATATTTCTTTTAAAAACGTATTTCTATTTATGCGCATCACTATTTCTGGTTTAATGATCATTCTAAATGGAAAGACGACATCAGCTGAAATATCACCGGACAATTTCTTGACAAAATAAAAAAACGCCACTACCTTTACTAACACCGTTAGGTAAACTTGGATTTAATATGGGCATTCTTGAAAGAAGAATCAGGCAGAAAGAGAATATGCGGACTAATATTCTGTCAGTTGCATTGCAGCTGGTAAAGGATGAAGGCTGGCAGTCACTGTCGATCCGAAAAATAGCGGATGCCATTGAGTACAGTGTGCCGGTTATCTATGATCACTTCGAAAATAAAGAAGCCATTCTGTTTGAACTTTCTTTGGATGGTTTCAGGTTACTCGAAAGGACGCTGGAAAAAAACAAGAAAAAATACCCGGATCCGACGGATCGATTAAGGGCCCATGCAGAATCGTATTGGAGCTTTGCCTTTAAAAATCCCGAGTATTATCAGCTTATGTATGGCTTGGGAATGCCTTGCTCAGGAGTCGGAAAGATCAAACCGGAATTCAATTGCTTCCGTAACTTCATAGGAGAAGCCATAGAAGGAATCGTTAAAGAAAAAAAATCGTCCGACGATGAAACCTGCTTTAAGATTTATGCGTTCTGGTCGGTACTACACGGTTTGATTTCCATCGTAATGATGCGCTGCTCCGATATTGATGACTCCACTATGAACAAGAAAATAATGGACGATACTGTGGAAGCATTCATCAAAAATTTGTAATTTTTTTGAAAATAAGCTAACACCGTTAGTAATAATAACCACGCTATCTACTCTTAATTAATTAATAATCACCACAAAAGGAGCTTCAACATCCATGAAAAACACTCATTTAACCTCAATTCACAGGCTCATTGTATTTTTTTTACTTGCCTCATTACCCGCAATCATTTACAGTTGCGGTTCATCCACTGCCAATGCCCCGGCCACAGCAATGCCAGCGCAGTCTTTACCCGTACTGACCGTGAGCGATCACCAGGTAACGGCGCACAGAGAGTTTACCGCCTCCATTCAAGGCAGCCGCGATATCGAAATCCGGCCGCAGGTGGACGGTTACCTTGACAAGATTTCCGTAGATGAAGGCGCGTACGTCCACAAAGGACAGGTATTGTTCCATATCGACGCGCGTCCTTATCTTGAACAACTGAATAATGCCACGGCCAGCCTCCAATCGGCGAAAGCGGCATTGGAAAATGCTTCTATCAATGTAGATAAGCTGACGCCGCTGGTGGCTGCCAATGTGGTTTCAGACGTACAGCTGAAATCGGCCAAAGCCGCTCACGATGCTGCAAAGGCCAATGTATCCCAGGCGCAGGCCTCTGTGGATGCTGCCAAGATCAACATTGGCTATACTTCGATCAAAGCGCCGGCGGATGGGTACATTGGTACCATTCCTTTCAAAGGTGGCAGCTTGGTTGGAAAAGGCACGATGGAAGCATTGACGGTACTTTCCGAAACGAAAGAAATCCACGTCTACTTCTCCATGAGCGAACTGGATTTTCTGCAATTTAAAGATCAGTTCCCTGGCAACACGGTAGAGGAAAAGATCAAGCAGATTCCTCCTGTGGAGCTTCTACTGGCCGATAATAGCACCTATCCGCAAAAAGGCAGAGTTGAAATTGTGGAAGGCCAGTTTGACAAAACCATGGGCGCCATCAACTTTCGCGCGACATTCCCGAATGTGAACGGACTGCTGCGTTCAGGCAACACCGGTAAGATCAGGATACCTCGTGAATTGGTAAAATCGGTGCTCATTCCGCAGGAATCTACCTTTGAATTGCAGGATAAAGTGTTCGTTTACACCGTTCTGGATAGCAACAAGGTAGAAGGCCGCCCGGTTACAGTATCCGACAGAAGTGGTCGCTACTACCTGATATCCAAAGGATTGAAGCCAGGTGAAAAGATCGTTTACAATGGTCTGGACAGGCTGAGGGACGGTATGGCCATCGCTCCGCAGAAGATGTCAATGGATAGCTTGCTGCTGGCGAACCCTATTTAAACCCGGAGCGCAACATTATTAGCAAGCATTTGTCATCCTGAGCACTCCTTGCTTTGTCACACTGAGCGGAAGTGCTAATGCACAATGCAACAAGTGCTTAGTGCGAACACAGTGGCGTCCTTCGACCGCAGCGGCGGCCGCTGCGCTCAGGATGACAAGCGTATCGCTTGCCTCAAACACCACAACAAATAACTCAACACCACGCCCTGCTAGCTGGGGCGAAACACAATTCTTATGTTTCAAAAATTTATAGAAAGGCCTGTCCTTTCGACGGTTATCTCTATCCTGATATTACTGCTGGGAGGTATCGCGCTGACAACTTTGCCGATTACCAAATTTCCTGACATTGCCCCTCCTACCGTGCAGGTAACCGCCGTATATCCGGGAGCGAACGCGGAAGTGGTGGCCCGTGCGGTGGCAACACCCATCGAAGAAGCTGTGAACGGGGTGGAAAACATGACTTACATGACTTCTTCCTCCAATAATGACGGTACCATGGCTTTGAATGTGTATTTCAAACAGGGTACCGATCCCGATATTGCTGCTGTGAACGTTCAAAACCGCGTTTCAAAGGCGGTAAGCCAGATTCCGCAGGAAGTAGTACAAGCTGGTATCTCTACGCAAAAGCAGCAGAATAGTATCATCATGTTTGTGGCCTTGTCTAGTTCAGACACTACTTATGATGAAACCTTCTTATTGAACTATATCAAGATCAACCTCGTACCGCAAATGCAGCGTATACCCGGGGTCGGACAGGCTCAGCCATTCGGAACGCGCGACTATTCGATGCGTATCTGGCTGAAACCTGACCGCCTGGCAGCATACGGATTGTCACCCCAGGAAGTCACGGACGCCATTCGCGAACAGAGTCTTGAAGCCGCTCCGGGCCGTTTGGGAGAGAGTAGCAAAGAGGTTTTTGAATATGTCTTGAAATACAAAGGAAAGCTGACTCAGAATAAGGAATATGAAGATATCATTATCAAAGCCAACAGCGACGGTTCGGTAATCCGCTTGAAAGATCTGGCGCGGGTGGAATTTGGGTCCTACACCTACTCTTCCAACGGTAAGCTGAATGGCGATGCTTCATCCGGTGTGGCCGTTTTCCAGACTGCCGGTACCAACGCGAACGAAATTTTGATCCAGGCCGAAGCCTTGTTAGCTGATTTCTCCAAATCATTGCCAAAAGGTGTAAAAGCGACCATCATGTACAACTCCAAAGACTTTTTGGATGAGTCGATCGGTCAGGTTCGTACTACATTGATCGAAGCATTCATACTCGTATTCATTGTCGTGTTCATCTTTTTGCAAGATTTCCGCTCTACGCTTATTCCTGCGATTGCAGTTCCTGTGGCCATTATTGGTACCTTTTTCTTCATGCAGTTGTTTGGTTTTACCATCAACTTCCTGACGCTTTTTGCATTGGTACTCGCTATCGGTATTGTTGTCGATGATGCCATTGTCGTCGTCGAGGCCGTCCACTCCAAAATGGAGCTGACACACATGGACGCGCGACCGGCTACGACGGAATCCATGAATGAAATTTCGGGTGCGATCATCTCCATTACACTGGTCATGGCTGCGGTATTCGTACCGGTCGGGTTTATGCAAGGTCCGGCGGGGGTATTTTACCGGCAGTTTGCATTCACACTCGCCATCGCGATCCTGATCTCGGCATTGAACGCCCTTACACTCAGTCCCGCATTGTGTGCATTGTTCCTGAAAAACCCGCATGCAGCTGATGAGAATGGTCAAAATCAACGCAAAGGATTCGGCGCAAGATTTTTTGCCGCATTCAATACGGGCTTTCAAACCATGACTGATAAGTACATTAAAAGCCTGCAATTCCTGATCCGTGCCAAATGGGTTACCATTGTCGGCTTGTTAGTGATCACGGGTTCGACACTTTGGCTTACATTAAAAACGCCGACCGGTTTTATTCCGACAGAAGACCAGGGATTCCTCCTGTATGCCCTGAACACGCCTCCGGGCAGCTCGCTGGATCGTACCAGTAAGGCGATGGCACAGGTGGACAGCATTGTAAAAAGTTCTCCTATTGCCGATCAGCGCTATGTCGTGGAAGGGATGAACATTATTTCCAATTCCAATGCATCGCCTTATGGTGTTGGTTTTATCAGAATGAAACCCAAAGCAGAACGTGGTGATGTGAAGGATTTTGACCAGATCGTGGGCATGATGTCCCAAAAAGTACGGGCGGTGAATGATGCGAATGCATTCTTTTTCACATTCCCGACAGTGGATGGTTTCGGTAATGTCAGTGGTTTTGAATTTATGCTACAAGACCGCGGTAATGGTTCTCTTGAAAAACTGAGCGCTACTACTAACCAGTTTTTGGGCGCGTTGATGCAGAAAAAAGAGATCGCCTATGCATTCACCACATTCGCGACAGCCAATCCACAATACCTGATTGAAATCGACAATGCCAAAGCGAAGCAGCTCAATGTACCTGTGAATGAGCTGCTGCAAACATTGCAAATTTACTATGGTAGCAGCTTTGTTTCCGATTTCAACCGGTTTGGTAAATATTACAGGGTAATGGCGCAGGCTGACGCTTCTTACCGCGCAGATCCGTCGTCGCTGAACAATATTTATGTCAAAAACAAAGAGGGCGAAATGGTACCGGCCAATCAGCTGGTAACGTTGAAACGCGTATTTGGGCCTGAAACCGTAACCAGAAATAACCTGTACAATGCCGTGGCGATCAACGGAACCCCAAAACCGGGTTACAGTACAGGAGATGCGATCCGTGCCGTGAAAGAGACTGCGGCAGAGGTACTTCCGAACAATTACCGTACCGAATGGACTGGTATGACGCGGGAAGAGATCAATGCAGGTTCACAGATCCTGTTGATTTTTGTACTGAGCCTTGTGTTCGTGTATTTCCTGCTTGCAGCGCAGTATGAGAGCTATATCCTGCCTTTCGCGGTGATTTTCACCATTCCGCTCGGTGTTTTCGGGGTCATGCTGTTTATCAATCTTTCGGGTATTGAAAACAATATTTACGTACAGGTTGGTCTGATCATGCTAATCGGTCTGTTGGCAAAAAACGCGATCCTGATCATTGAATACGCCGTGCAGCGTCGCCGTGCGGGTATGAGTATTGTGGATTCGGCACTGGAAGCTTCGCGGCTCCGGTTACGTCCGATCCTGATGACCTCATTTGCCTTCATCGTAGGTCTGATCCCGTTGATGCGCGCCACAGGAGGTTCTGCATTGGGTAACCGTTCTATCGGTACCGGTGCTGTCGGCGGTATGTTGACAGGCGTGGTCTTCGGGATATTCGTGATCCCTGTGCTGTATGTGATATTCCAATATTTACAGGAAAAAGTCGGCGGAAAGCCTAAGGAATTGGCTAATGAAGCGTTGTCAAAATAAAATCCACCGCCCCATTAAAGAAAAAACGACGACTCAAAAATTCTAGAAACATATTCATGAAAAACAAAATAGATCTTCCACATTTCCTGGGTTTTCTGCTGTTGACGATGGTTATTTCATCTTGCAAAGTAACCAAAGACTACCAGCGCCCTGAACTCAGCCTGCCGACCGAATATCGGAATGCTACTTTTGCGGACACAGCGACCGTAGCCGATATTGAGTGGAAAAATTTCTTCGCCGATACCACCTTGCAAAGGCTTATCGAGCGGGGAATAGCTTACAACTACGACCTGCAATTGGCTTTGAAACGCATTGACATTGCGCAACAACAAGTGAAACAGGCAAGGTTCTTACAGTTTCCACGCGCAGATTTACAGATAACCGGCCAGTACAACCGCCCTTCCAGCAACAGTTTGAATGGTATCAGCGCCAGTAACTTCCTGGGTTCCAAACACATTGAAAATTACATTGCAGGCGTGAACCTGAGTTGGGAAGCAGACATCTGGGGCAAAATCCGCAGACAACAACAAGCAACGCTTGGTCAGTATCTGCAAACTTACGAAGCCAGCAAAGCCGTAAAAACCAAACTAGTAGCCGATATCGCGAAAGGTTTTTTCAATTTGCTCATGTTGGACAAACAGCTGGAAATCGCAAAAAGCAACCTGGAATTGAGTGACAACACATTGAAAATTACCCGGTTATTGAAAGATGCTGGCGAAGCAACCTCGCTTTCCATTCAGCAATCCGAGGCGCAGCGGGAATCCATTGCGCTGCTGATCCCGCAGTTGGAACAGGACATTATCATTCAGGAAAATTCATTGCAGATACTGACCGGCCAGATGCCCAATAGCATCGCAAGAAAAGTAAGCTTGTCTGATTTTGAATCGGATGACAGCCTGGCAACGGGCGTACCAGCCGCAATCGTAAGCCGTCGTCCCGACGTCCGCGAGGCCGAAATGTCGGTACTAATTGCCAATGCGCAGCTTGGTGTGGCGCATGCCAGCATGTATCCATCATTGATTATTTCAGCGAGTGGCGGTATTGAATCCTTCAAATCGAGCAACTGGTTCAACATTCCGGGTTCTTTGTTTGGTATTGCGGCAGGAACGATTGCACGGCCTATTTTTGCGAGAAGACAGTTGAAAACCAATTATGAGGTGGCCAAAATCCAGCGCGAACAGTCGGTGATCGAGTTCCGGCAGTCGGTACTGAACGCAATTGGCGAAGTTTCCAATACATTGGTTCAAACTCAAAAATTGAAGGAGCAGGAAGTGATCGCGACGAACCAGGTAAATATCCTGCAACAGGCCATTACCAATGCGCAACTGCTTTACAAAAGTGATATGGCCAATTACCTCGAAGTGATCACGGCACAGGGCAATGCATTACAGGCCGAGCTGAACCTGGCGTTCATCCGCAGCCAATCGCTGGTAGCGCGAGTGGATTTATATAGGAGTTTGGGTGGGGGCTGGAAGTAGAAATGGAGTCAGGAATTGTCATGAAGTCAGGAATTGTCAGACATTGACCTTCGTGACAATTCCTGACCTTTATGACAACTCCTGACCTTTATTTTTATGCTGCATGTAATGTGACCTCACCATCATATACTGGCAAGTATCTCTCATGATCCCTTTCTGAATGAAATCACGGGGAATTACTTTTTCCAAAACGAAGCCTGTTTTTTCCAGGACGCGTTGTGAGGCCAGATTTTTACTGTCGCAGGTACCGCGAATTACGACCAGGTTATGCTCCTCGAAACCAAATGTTACCAGCGCTTTTGCGGCCTCGGTAGCATACCCGTTATTCCAGAACAGTGGGTTGATAATGTAACCCATAATGGCGGCACAGCCATCCAGACTGCTAATGTCCAATTCACAACCACCAATCTGGCGACCATCATTTTTCAGCTCAATACCGAGTTCAAACGTGACACGTGGCTCTTCATTTTTTGAAATTTGCGTATCCCTCAAAAATCCTTCCGTATCCCGGTACGCATTAGGTCCCCACTTCTCGTAGCGCACCACAGAAGGCTGGCTGGCATACTCATGGATGGATAACAAGTCGCCTGCCTGGTACTCCCGAATCAATAATCTTGGCGTTTCGATTTTTACTTCCACAGCAATCATGAAAACGGCTTAAAGTTTTATCCAAAATTAAGCAACAATACATGATCAAAAAGGGTGCGTAAAGGACAATATCGGGGGTTGTTTACGACAATATTTACATGCAACCTCACCGCCGATTCGCTTTAACATCTTCCAAAAGGGTTTTGGCCAAAACTGAGTAGTTGTTGTCATAATGATGCCCACCCGGTATGATGATCACTTTGATACCATTACTTCGTAACTTATTCCTGGCGGCGCTATCCTCATCCTTCCCGAAAAGGCAAATCGGCCGCACGGTTTTCACTTTGCTCATTTCTGCCACCACATCGTACTCGCCCTGGTCTCCGCTGAGATGCAGCATGTCCAGAATGTGAATTTCAAAATCGGCCCGCTCGTCCGGTGAAAAGCAGTACAACCCTCCCAGCTTCAAACGCATATCGACCGGCAAACGGTTAGCTATAAACGGAATGACGGAGGCTCCGAAAGAATACCCCGCCAGAACGAATGTGGTTTTATGCCACATCTGCATATAAATGGTAAGCGCGCGACTCACGTCAGCGGTCGTTTGTCCAGGTGTCTTTTTGTTCCAAAAGTATTTCTGGACGTCCAAACCAACTACTGGCATACCTTCTTTCACCATGGATTCGCAAACAGACTGGTCAAAACTCGTCCAGCCGCCGTCACCGGAAATGAAGAAAACAAGTGGCAAATCGTTCCTTGCAGTTGACGGAAGTAATGTCAGTGGTAAATTTGTTTTGACAAGATCAGTCCCAGCGCTTTTGTGATCAACTCCCTTCCCTGGATTGAAAGAAGGCGCCGACAGTATTTTGGCATAAGCCGTTTTGAACTGCGGTACCCAGTTTGCATTCACCGAAAAACCGTGACCTACCTTATTCAACCCGACAAGTTGTGCATTGGGTAGTCCCTTCAAAAAGGCGCCGGTAGCTTCATAGGGGCATGTTTGGTCATTTACGCCATTCAAAACTACAAAAGGTGCGGTCAGTCCCCGGGTACGGTCCAGATAATAGGAGTGATTTGCTTTAATGGTGTGGCTGAGCAGGGCGGTACCCTTGCAAAGTGGCTTATTAATGTCAATGTCGGGACAAAATCCCAGTGCGATCGCGCCTTTGAAAGTATTGGCCGGAGCCTGTGCCAAAATCCCATAAATAAGAGAAGCACCATAAGAGTAACCGACCAATATAGGCTTCACGTAGGTCGGAAACGCGTATTTCCTTTGTATCATCAAACTCAGTTGTTCAAAATCACCGGCTGGATAGGCGCATTTGTCTGGCAGTTTTGCGAGTGACTTTTTATAATATTTGGCATCAATCCCCAGCACGAGTGCGCCCTGGGCCGCAATGTTCTTTGCCATGTCATGTACGCCCTTGTTCCACCCACCATCACCCGACACAAACAATGCGACAGAGGTAGGTTTTCCCGTGGGATGATACAGGATAATTTTCCCAAAAGGGCCATAAGTGATCGAATTAATCTGCGCGGCCAGACAGATTTGGCTGATCAATAGCATTCCCACCAAACACAAAGCTGCTTTTTTCATAACTAACTCCTTTTGAAAAGCACATTAAGGTTTGATCACATTCGACAATGCACCGGGCACTTTGAAAAGATCATAATCCTCATCGTAAACAAGGTACCTGTTGTACCAGACCGGCGAAAACTTTTCCTTGAAAGCCCGCAAGCCCTGGTAATGTGAAAAAGCCCTGATTTTCTCGTAAGCAAATTTCATGGAATGCTCCGGAAAGTTCCTGGGATCAGCGATACCGGACAGCGGTGCAAAACCCAGATTGACAGTACTATAACCTTCTTTTTTCAGATAGTGAAACATTTCGACAGTGATAAAATCAATGGTACCATTCGGTGCCTCCTTGGTTTTGCGGATCAGGTCGTAGGTACCCTCGCCACTTGCGTAGTCTGGGATAATGTTTAAGAATGCAACTACCTCACCATCCGGACTTTCTACTGTGATAATGGTCTGTTCTTTAAGCTCGTCCCGCAGGAACATACCCTGTGAAAAAACGATTTCGGATCTTTTTGTATCTGCCAGCCATTCGTCTGAGACGGCTTTTAATTTACCCAGCATCTCGTCACATATTGGGGCGGTGTAAATTTTACTGTGGTACCCCTTGTCAGTCACTTTTTTCAATGCGTTCCGAATGGATTTCCGGGAACCGCCGTCCAAACTGAATGTGGTCAGATCCATAATGCCTTCCTGACCCAGAAACAGCTTTTTCTTGCCTGGAAATGCTTCCAGGTGATCCTCGGGAACTCTGAAATAAATGCTTCTCAATCCGTTTCGGAAGCAGTATTTGTCAAAAGATTCAGCGCAGGTTTTCAGTGAACCTTTGTCGGTCACCGGAGATCCCAGTGCCACCGCAAAGTCGCCTGATACACGGAAGGCGACGAAACCATCCGCGTTGGGGGCGCGAAAAATCATTTTATCGGGGTACGCCTTGAAATAATCTATTCCTGAACTGCCATATTTACCAATCTGCATTTTGGCCCATTCCAGGTCTTCCTTTCTGCCCAATAATTTCTTCAACCCACGTTTCCGGCTGTTTCGGATGTAATATTCTTTTCTTGAAACAAAAAGAATGACCGCCACAAACAGCGCGAATGATGATTCCTCATAATCAATGGCTTTGGTAAGATGACCGACAATGGACAGCAGGCAAAGAACCAGCGCAAAATACCAGGCCACCCGCAGCCCTTTGAGCATGAATGCAGCGGTTACCAAAAGGAATAGCCCGGTAATAAGTACAAAAACATTGGACACTGTGATCACGCCGGTAGGCAGAAATTCTTTCAAAAAATGCAGCCGCTCGCCTATCGCGGGCGTCACTACCGAAACAATGTTGATGACGCCCAGCAGCAAAAGCAGCAGCGCGGGAAAAACGCGCATCAGCAGTTTATTGATCTTTAACAAAAAACTCATTGCCCCGGCGAAAAGTGGTAGCCAGAATTCCAGGAACCGGTAGAAAAATGTAATGGAAATAGCCGCAGCATCATTAAAGCCAAATCGCATCAAAACAAACGTCATCGACACTTCAATGGCTCCTATACCGCGTAAAAATGGCGAAATGATCAGGAAAATGATCGCCACGATGTAACTGAAAATAGCCGCTGTCAACGAAGGTTCCAGATGCAGTGCGATCATGGCAATGTACAAATGTGCAATGCCCGTCAGCTCAATGAGCACACTATATAGTACTGTCAATGCAAAATGTGTCCGGTCAATCCTATTACTTCTCAGATCATCTAAATACACCTCCGCGGACGGCCGGTACTGAATGATTTTTTGATAGGCATATCCTGTTGAAATGACCGATTGATAAAACAAATAACCCAGCACAATGATGCCTGCCACACCTGCCAGCGCCAGCCACTCGCCAGCCCCCACCCCGCCATTGACCAAAGCAAAAAGAAATGCAGGAATAGCCACCAGTACTGCCGAAAGAATGCCCACAAAGGCGTAAATCGATGAAGCGAGGTGAATCTGCGTTTTGCCTATACCTTTTGCTTCAATGCTCCCAGTGAAAAATACAAGCGAAGAAATGCCCCCCGCCGGTAAAAAAACGCTGATAAAATTCCGTTTCAGAAAAAGCGTCAACGCGTCTCCGACCGAAATGCGGTTGCCCACAGCCGCGAAAGATGCGACATACATCATCGCCTGCAACAAAATGTAAACAACAGTCAGCACTACCCCGGTCACCAGCCATTGCCAGCTGGAAGTGAGCAGGATTCGTCTGACCTGATGCAATTCTGTCTGCTCGTGCGTGACAAACCAGATACCCACGGCAATAAAAAATACCGCGAAAATAGCCTGCCAGATCAGTTTTTTGTTCCCACGAACATAAGCGCCGCCCAGCTGCCGGAACGAGGCCAGCGACCTTTTAATGAAGTACATCATCCTGAAAGTGAATCAATTAATGTGATCAAAAAACGTCTGTGTTTCTTCCAGGGCTTGTCGGCACACGGCTGCAACACGGTGAATCAATTCCTGCTGACGCTCACGGCTGAGCTCCTCATACACGAGCGCGTCCAGGTCATCGCGAAGCACGGCATCGAGACCCATTACTGAACTCGTTGATTTTAAATTATGAGCAATGCGCTTTAATGCCGCCTGATTTTGGACATCAAATGCGCGTTGCAGAGATGCCAGTTCCGCTGGGATCAGATCGAGAAACTGGCTGGCGGCCATTCTTTCATAATCCTGATCACCATTACTGATATCTCTCATATATTGAAGGTCAATCACATGATAGTCAATACTATGTGTATTAACAACCTGCCTTTTCAAGCCGACAATCTTACCTGTAAATTGTTGAAATACCTTTTGCAGCTCACTTTCCATGACCGGCTTTGCGAGGTGTTCATTCATGCCCGTACTGAGACATTTTTCTCGCTGCCCGGCCATCGCGTGGGCCGTCGTGGCGATGATCGGCACATTCAGTTTCAATGTGTTTCTGATTTCCCTGGTCGCCTCGTAGCCATCCATTTCCGGCATTTGAATGTCCATAAACACCAGGTCGAACTTTTCATTCTTTAAGATTTCAATGGCTTCTTTACCATTGCCTGCAACTTTGCTATCCACGTCCAATTCACTCATCAGCCGTGACATCAATCCCTGGTTAATCACATTATCCTCCACAATGAGCACCCTCAGCCCGGGTTGAATGTCCGGTAACTCGCTCATTTTCTGCAATCGAGCAGGATCGTTCTGATTGTCGGAAATGCGATAAGGAATGCTGACTGTGACGGTGGTTCCCGCAGCATATTTGCTTTTGATCGCAATGCTGCCGTGTTGCAGATGAACGAGATCACGGGCAATGGACAGCCCCAAGCCCGTGCCCCCGAACTTGCGCGTTGTGGAGTCTTCCGCTTGCCGGAATCTTTCGAATATGGTGTCCAGCTTTTCCTCATCAATGCCAATACCAGTATCGGTTACCTGGAAACTCACCTTAATGTGCTCCATATCCAGCTGCTGACCGGTAATGCCCAGCACAATTTCACCGGTATCCGTGAATTTCACGGCATTACCAATCAGATTAACCAGTATTTGAGTAAGTCGGGCGGCGTCACCATTCAGGATACCCGGAATATTAGCGGCCAATGTAGTAGTCAGCAGCAAGCCTTTTTCTTCCACTTTTTGATTGAACATGGCCGTAATGGAATAGACGAGTTCGCTCAAACTGAACGGCGCGTCCTCGATACGGATCATGCCGGACTCGATTTTGGACAGGTCCAGAATGTCATTCACGACGGAAAGCAATGTTTCTCCTGATTGCCTGATGGTTTTGATCTGAAAACCAGTATCCGGGTCGAGCTGCTTTTTTTGAAGCAACTGGGTATATCCGAGGATCGCATTCAGCGGCGTCCTGATCTCGTGGCTCATATTGGCCAAAAAATTCTCTTTCACCAGCGCCGCCGCTTTCAGCCGTTTCTCGCTCTCGTTCAGCTTATGTATCAGGCCCGTCTGCTGTTTCATTCTGTTAATGATCAACATAAAAATACCGGCCATTAAAACGATCACCAACCCGGCCAGGATCTGGTTCCACCGCTCTACCTTTTGCCCGTTGCTATCCACATATCTGATTTTCTGCGCCAGTATGACTTTGCCCGAAGTATCTATTTCTTCAACCAATGTACTGATCGAATCTCCCAGTTTGCCCGCATTGAGGTCGGCCATCAATCGTTGCGTAGCGGCTTTATCCGCATGGTAAAAACTATCTATCAGCCTGTTGTTGAACACGATGCGTTCATCGACCAGCTGGTTCAGTTTTTTCACATCCGCCAAATTGACCGTGTCGCTATATTTTTCCAGGAGGTTTTCGTCTTTTTGAATTTCGGCGATGCGCGCGCCAAATCGGGAGATCATCGTGGAATCTCCGGTGATCACAGCCAATTTGATACGGTTTTCAATAAACAAAAGATCGCTTTCCAACTCGGCCAGGCTACTGCTCATTTTGTATTGCTTCACCAGCTCTTCATTGCCGCTGATCAGGTTTTCGACATTGACATTGGTCGTATACTGAATGCCGATCAGCGCAAAAATCCCGGTTACAAACCCTGCTATACTGTAAAAATAAAGGCGCGCTCTTGTTTTCATACTGACTCTGGAAAGCGTATTAATAATGCTTGATCCTGATGTTAAATGTAGCCCCGGCTGTATCGGGATACAATGCTGATAAGGCAGAAAGGCTTTTTATATCGTTGTAAAAGGAAGAAGTGTCGACGGTATCAGAGAATATTCAGCCGCTTGTTCAGCGCGGCGCGGTATGCGTCGGCTACGGGTACTGTTTTACGGTTAATGATCAGCGTTCCACCCTCAATCGTATCTATTTTGCCCACCTGAATAATAAATGACCGGTGTACACGCAAAAATTTAGCGACGGGCAGCTTACTTTCCACCTGCCGCAGCGACGAATGGATCGAATAAAAATGATCCAAAGTATAGATCTTCACATAGTCGCCCATGGCTTCGGCAAACAGGATATCGTCGATTTTAATGCGCCGGACCACATTGGAATCGCGGATAAAAACGAAACTTTCGTCGTCCATTTTCACTTCCTGGGTCCTGCTTCTGTAAATATCCTTTGCTTTTTCGATGGCCTGTAAAAACCGCACCGGCGTCACGGGCTTGGTCATGTAGTCGGCCACATTCAGTTCAAATGCTTCGATGGCGTAGTCGCGGTGGCCGGTCACGAAAATAATGATCGGGTTTTTGGTACCCAGGCTTTTGGCGAGTTCAATTCCGGTCATGCCATCCATTTCAATATCGAGCAACAGCAGGTCCACAGGCTCACTCATGATCTTTTGATAAGCTTCCACCGCATTCTCACATTCGCCCAAAAGTACCAGGTCCTTATCCTGCCGGACGAGTTGTTTCATGGCGCCGCGCGCTACCACATTATCATCGATGATCAGACAATTCATAACCAATTGCAAACTAAATCGGGGTTGACTAAATAATCCTTAATGTAAGGAAAACAAATTAGAAAGACACTTTTCCTCCGTTTGCCGATGCCTTTTGCCTTTCTGGCTATTTGCTATTTCGGGGTTTGCGGGCGCCAATTAGCTTTGACCCATTCTTTTAATTATCACTCAAAAATGATCCCGATGAAAAATCTAATCGCATCCGCCCTAGTAGCTGTTTTCGCTATCGCCACCGTACAAGTTCAGGCACAGACTGTCGCCAGCAATACGAAAAAAGAATTGAAAGCAGAAAAAAGAGAAGCACGCCATGATCGGCCCATCAGCGTCAGTGTGAAGTCTAAAAATAGCTTTTTAAGCGATTTTGGTAATGTTGGTCATGTAGAATGGGTCGCAACGCCTCAGTTTGACGAAGCTACGTTTACCAAAGAAGGCAAAACATTGACTGCCTACTATGACTTCCATTCGGAGCTGGTAGGAACCACTTCCAACAAAAAAATCGCAGACTTACCCGCCGCAGCCCTGAACGAGATCAAAAAAGAGTACAAAGATTACGTGATCGGAGCAGTGATCCTGTTTGATGATAATGAACTTAATGACACCAACATGCTGCTGTACGGCACCCAGTTTGAAGACGCCGATCATTACTTTGTGACCATCACAAAAGGCAAACATGAAGAAGTTTTAAAAGTCAATATGGATGGGGGTGTGTCGTTTTTCAGGACACTCTCCTAGTCAGGCAATAAGCTAACCCTTGCCCGGAGCGGTCGTGGTCATAATCGACCCAGGCCGTTCCGGTCTTTTTTTGCGCTAAAACTCTTCACCTTACATGTTCCAACCTTTTGTTTCATAATCGCATCATTCAAAAAACGATTCGACCATGAAACAGATACTATTCCTGATTGTTATTTCAATGATGTTGTCCGGCTGTAAAAAGGATAGCAATGATCCTTTACCCGAAGTGGCAGGCATTGTTGGCAGGTGGCAGCTCACGGAAATAGAGAAAACTGAAAACGGGCAAAAAACCTGGCTATCCGCGGTATATTATGATCAGCCTACATACCTAAGTTTTCGCAACGACGGGGTTCTTCTGGATAGCAAGGGACTACCCCTTTGCTGCGCTCCCGACTTTTTGAATATCAATGGTGTCCCTTTTAAAATAGTACCAAAAGCCGATCTGCCGGTAAACCCTACCTGCGCGCTGATCGATTGCGCAACCTGCCCGACCTGGAATATTCAGCAAACTGGCGATGAAATCATCATTGAGTCCTGTGCCACTTTTCCCAGACATAAATACGTCAGAAAATAACGACATGCCTTATTGATTAGGCCAACCTGATCTGCTTTTGAGTAGATCTGGGTTTCGTCCCGCTTGTCATAAAAACCTTTCATCAGGCTGTTTTAAAGTGGGCGAATGAATAGAAGTTTTATACTTTTCCTTGTACTGCTATACCCTACCTATATAGCATTCGGGCAGCAGGGCAAACGTTTCCCAGAACCATTCTACAAACTCCGCACGGACGGCGAGAAGGCATTTTATTTAAAAAAAATCATTGCCGATTCAGTTAAGGCATCGTCTTTCAAGCAAGTTCCCGATTGGTGTCACATCGCGATCGGATTGGCCAAGAAATCGGGCAAAGACACGCTAAGCCCTATTCTGTACCAATATCTGGGAGACGCCTATGACACGAGCCGCCCCGATAGCGCAGCCATTTATTTCCGAAAATCGCTGTCTACCCCTCGCAACATTGCATTGAAGAAGAAGTTGTACCTTTTACAGTCGCTGGCTTACAATTTTCTGGCCCTCAACAAAAAAGATTCCATCATTTTATACATTCATGAGCTCGAAAATGCGATCAAGCCGCTACCTGATACCGACGAGCGGAAGATCAAGGTTATCAACACCATTGCCAATAGCTACGCTGGTATCAATCAGTATGAAAATGCTATCAAAAACTACCGGCTTGCAGTCAAACAAAGTATTCTGATCAAAGACTCGGGTAGCATCACGACCGCGTTGGTCAATGTTGGGCTCACGTATAATCAGCTGGACGATAACAGATCCGCCATTTATTACACCTTGCAGGCGCTACCTTACCTGGGAAAAAACGATTACGACAGGATGGTAACTTATTTCAATCTGACGGATTACTATTCAAATATTGAAATTAAAGACTCCGTCCGGTATTTTCTGACAAAAGCAAAAGTTATCGCTGTCAAACTACGCGACGATGCGGCTATCCAGGCGATAGGGCTCAAACAGGCCCGAGTGCTGCTGGCCGAAAAAAACTTCGCGCCCGCGAAAGTTGCGTTGCAGGAAAGTCTCGACTACCTTCTAAAAAAGGAACCGGGCACGGAATTGATGAATTGCCTGCTGACGTACGCTTCCCTGGACACGGCCCAAAATAACTACGGCGAGGCCGACAGGCATTTGAATCTGTTGCTGGATTTTGCCAAAAAAATGGACGTAAAGGTCTACCAATTGGAAGCACTTCGATTACACATTGCTGTAAAACAACATTTGGGGCAATATAAGCAGGCTTTCGAGCTTCAAAAAGACTTCATTGCGATCAACGATTCGATCAAAACAGAAAATACGCAAACCGAGCTGGCGGAACTTCAAACGGAGTATCAGACATCCAGAAAGGAGGAAAAGATCCGATTGCTGCAAAAGGAAAATCAGATCAAAGACCTGGAAATAGAAGCTTCTTTTCGTAATAAAACGCTGCTCATCACGCTGATATTGGGTTTAATTTTTGTGTTTGGGGTGGTGTATTACATTCGTCAGCTTCGTAGCAAAACTGTGCTCCAAAACCTGAAAGCGACATTGGAAATGAAGGCATTGCGCAGCCAGATGAACCCGCATTTTATTTTCAATTCATTAAATTCCATTCAAAAATATATCTGGGAAAACCGGCA
Source organism: Dyadobacter sp. (assembly GCF_039919315.1). Lineage (GTDB taxonomy): Bacteria > Bacteroidota > Bacteroidia > Cytophagales > Spirosomataceae > Dyadobacter. The sequence goes on from NZ_JBDSFX010000087.1 coordinate 72,048, forward strand.
GGAGGATGCGTCCGAGTACCTGACCAAATTCGCGCGGCTGATCCGGCTGGTACTGGAAAATTCACTGCACGAATCCGTGACACTGACCGACGAGCTGGCATCGCTCAGGCTATATGTCGAAATGGAGCACAGGCGCAACAATCAAAAGTTTGACTATCAAATTTCGGTGTCGGAAGACGTTGATACAGAAGCCACGCTGATCCCGCCATTGTTGCTGCAACCTTACATCGAGAATGCGATCTGGCACGGACTCAGCCAGAAAGACGGACATGGCCAGCTCGACATTGTCATAGAAAAAACAGCAGAAAATCTGATCTGCCGGGTCGAAGATAATGGGATTGGCAGGAAAAGGTCGGCCGAAATCAAGGTGGAGGGTACTAACAAAAAATCACTGGCAATGAACATATCCAGCCAGCGGATTGAATGGCTGAAAACCGACTCCCATGCGAAGTCTTCTGTTGAAATCATTGATAAATCGGAAGGTACCGAAGCGACCGGTACGATCGTTCTGCTCACTTTACCGCTTCTTTCAAAAATATGATTAACTGCCTGATTATCGACGACGAGCAGCATTGCATTGACACATTGGCTGCCATGATCAAAGCCAGGTTCTCTGCAAAAGTATCTGTGATTGGCTCCACAACTGATAGTCGTAAAGCCGCCGAAATGATCGCGCAGCACCAGCCTGACGTGCTTTTTATAGATGTTGAAATGCCGCATATCAATGGTATCCAAATAGTTGACGCTGTTGCGAACCGAAATTTTGCTGTGATTTTCACAACTGCCTACGATCGGTACGCATTACAGGCGCTCAAAACCGAAGCTGTTGATTATTTGCTGAAACCGATCAGCCTGGCGGAACTGGGCGAGGCTATCGACAAGGCTTCCCAGCGATTACAATTCCTTCGTTCCGATGGTCAAAAAAAAGACCAGCCGCTGCCTCAGAAGCTACTTTTGCCTACCAGCAAAGGCCTGCTGGCGGCGAACATTCCCAACATTATCCGCGTGGAAGCGGACAGTAACTACTGCAATTTTTACATTGACGGAAAACCCAAAGTAGTGGTAGCGAAGACATTGAAGGAATACGAAGAGATCCTTACGCCCTGCGATTTTTTCCGGGTACACCAGTCCCATTTGATCAACCTGCATTACGTTGAATATTTTCACCCCGGCCTGGAAGAATATGTGATCCTGACCAATGGGGAACAAATTGAGGTTTCAAGGCGCCGCAAAGCCGAATTCCTGCAAAAGCTCGCTTCCCTGTAATACAATTTTCGCTTTCAGAATGACCAGTTTCCGGACAAACAGAACCGGATTCTCGGAATAGTATGCCATTTGCTCAAACCTCAAAAAAGTGATTTAGGAGCTCCATACCTTTCATTTATAAATCACAAGGTCTAAACTAAATCATCGTCATGAAACGTAACGCTACCTGGACAGCATGCATGCTAGCATCGCTTTTGATTGTTTCCGGTATACAACGCACATTATCACCCGCCAGCGAGGTTGGCACTACACAATTGGCCGGCCGGGTTATTAAATACCCGGCATTGCATCTTAAAACTTCTCCTTTCGCAGGGCAGCCCCCGTCGTCCGATATTAGCAAAACAGAACCGGCAGAAGACATTGAAACACTGAAAGGCGGCAATTGGTACAAAAAGGTTGTCAGCGATATCGAACACAAAAGCTACTTCGTGGCTTCCTCGGGGGATAGCGTAAATAGCATTAATCCAAAACAGAAAATGCAGGCTGTGTATAGATCCGACGGTTTTACATTGTCGAATATGCCAGAGCGCCAGAACCCTGAAAAACCAGGAAACAGCGTTTCAATAGACTCGTTACAGCAAAACTGGAAATTGAATATGATCGTGCAGGGCTTGTATGCGGACGGTGTACTGGCTATTTCAAATGATCAAAATTCAAAGGTTGCTACCGACACCAGTGAAGTCACATTTACCCACCATAACCAGTTGGTCGTTCAGTACCAGAACCGGGAAGATGGTGTGCGGCAGAATTTTATTGTAAAAAATAAACCTTCCGTGAATGCAAAAGAACTACGTGTTAAAATGGGTTTTTCAGATGAATGGACGGTTAACCAGACAGATCAAAACGAGCTTCAATTTGCACTGGAAAATGCGGAAGGAAGCCTGGATACCAAAGTCATTTATAAGGACATTAAGGCCTGGGATGCAAATGGAAACATCCTGGCTGCTAAAATGGAAACAGGTAATGATCACGATTTTAGTCTGGTAGTGGCGGTTGCGAATGCAGTTTATCCTGTCACCATTGACCCGCTATCCACCACTGCCAACACTACATTGACCGGCCCCTCTGCCAATGCCAGTTTCGGATGCAGCGTGGCAAGTGCGGGTGACGTGAATGCGGACGGTTACGGTGATGTGATCGTGGGTGCTTACGGACTGGCTGCCAATGCAGGCGCGGCGTACATTTATATGGGTAGCGCGACAGGATTATCTACCAGCCCGGCCAGGATATTGAATGGACCTGCTAATAGTTACTTTGGCTACACGGTGGCCAGTGCGGGCGATGTGAATGGTGATGGACGCGGCGATGTGATCGTGGGGGCCTATCAATATTCAAACAATGCCGGCGCGGCGTTCATCTACTACGGATCTCACACGGGACTCACAGCCACACCAGCCACTACATTGACTGGCACAGCCAACAGTATGCTGGGTATCAGCGTATCAGCAACGGACATGGATGCAGACGGGTACACCGACATTGTGGTTGGCGCTCCGAATTTCAATGCGGGTACCGGCAGGGCTACGGTTCATATGGGCGTGTCGACAGGGATTTCGGTTACGCCCAGTTATATCTTATCCGGTACTGTTGCCAATGGTCGTTTCGGGCGCAGCGTGGCAAGTGCGGGCGATGTAAACGGGGATTCTTTTGGTGATATCATTGTAGGTGCGAGCGAAGCCAACAAGGCATATGTTTATCAGGGCAATGCAACGGGGATGAACATCACCCCCGCTACCACATTGACGAGCCCTACTTTTAATGTATCATACGGACTCAGCGTGTCAGGAGCCGGGGATGTGGATGGTGACGGTTATTGCGAAGTGATCGTAGGTGCCTACGGGAACAATGCGGCCTATGTGTATAAAGGCAGCGCTTCGGGCACGCAGGCGACGCAGGTGAAAGCCCTATCCGGTTACGGAGGCGTAAGTGTAGCAGGTGTCGGTGACATCAATGGCGATGGCTATGCTGACGTAATGGTCGGGGCGAGCGGTACAGGTACCTATGCCGGCTCTGCTTTTCTTTTTCAGGGCAGCGCATTGGGATTACCTACTGCACCCAGCCAAACCTTCCAAGGCTCTGTGTATTACAGCTATTTTGGAATCAGCGTCGCTGCTGCGGGAGACGTCAATGGAGACGGTTACAGTGATGCCATTGTCGGTGCGTCGGGTACTTCTTCCAACACCGGTAATGCTTATGTTTATCTAGGCAGCCCGGTCATGATCACATCGTTGGCAACGTTTTTGACCGGTACCGGCGACTTTGGGTACAGTTTGGCCCATGCGGGGGATATGAATGGCGACGGATATGGTGATGTGGTCGTCGGAGCTACGAGTAATAGCTCGCGTTATGGGTTTGTTTATCTTTATCTCGGCGGCGCAAATGGCCTCGCTACCAGCTCGTCGTCTGTGGCAGGTACGTTTGCAGATTCGGACCATTATGGATTTAGCCTTGCCCGCGCCGGAGATGTGAATGGCGATGGTTTCAGCGATATCATTGTGGGCACACTCAATGCCGGAAAAGCTTATGTAGTACATGGAAGCGCACAGGGGCAGCTGATACTTGGCGCAACGTTGCAAAAAACCAGCGAAATACGCTTTGGGTTTATTGTTGCTGGTGCCGGTGACATCAATGCTGACGGTTACGATGATGTGATTGTGGGATCAGGAACAGTTTCCAAGGCATATGTTTACATGGGATCTGCATCCGGTGTCGCCACCACGCCAACTACCACGCTAACCCGCCCGGATACAAACTTTGGTCGTGGGGCTGCGGGAATAGGAGACGTTAACGGCGACGGTTATGGCGATGTAATGGTGGCAACCAACCATGAGACCACCGATCAGACATTTCCTGAAATGGGCTATATATATCTGGGCAGCGCCATCGGCTTATCCAATGTTCCATCGACAGTCATTTCCGCTCCTTCCGGGGCAAACGGTTTCGGCTACGATATAGCAAACGCGGGAGATGTGAATGGCGACGGATACGGTGATGTCATTGTCGGTGCATCAAGTTCTTATTCGGGGGCTGGGGCTGCTTATTTATACAAAGGAAGTCCATCCGGTATTTCCAGCAGCAACTACACCCTGATCCTGGGTTCACCCGGCGAACATTTGGGGCTGAGCGTCAGTGCGGGTGATATCAACCGCGACGGATACAGTGATGTGGTGATCGGTGCCGCTGGGTATGGTCCCGGTCTGCAGAATGTCAAAATTTACAAAGGCAGCGCGGCTGGTCTGGTTTATTCAAATACCATTAATGGATCTGGCAATGGGTTTGGTTCCAGTTCCTCGGCATCGGGCGATGTCAATGGTGATGGTTACAGCGACGTTATTGTCGGGACCACTTATGGTGGTAATTCAGTCTACGTCTACATGGGTAATGGTGGTGGAAAACGGAACAACACGTTACGGCTTTACAATTCCGATCTGACCTCCCGGATCAGCGCTGCAAATAATATGGCTACCAGTTTCGGTGTGGGACTTTTTGTGCGACCTGCCGCTGGCACAACAGCTTATGCAAGGTTAGTATGGGAAACAAAACCGCAGGGAACACCATTTAGCAGCGGCTCGTCGATTACTAATTATGTAGGCAGAACAGGTATCGGCTCCTTTACCAACATTGGCCCTGCCGGTGTGGAGCTAAAATCCCTGGTTGCCAAAGTAGGGCGCTACACCAGGATCCGGGTCAGGGTGGAATATTGGTCTTCGGTCCGTCCATCAGGACAGACTTATGGTCCGTGGATTTATTTACAAAACCATAATTTGGGTGTTTTGAACAAAAATGTACCCTCCGCCCGAATGGATGCTTCTGAATTTTTTGAGGCTCCAAAAGAAGAAGAAATTACAACCGTTGCATTTAAATTAACGGTTTATCCCAATCCGGTTGTTGACCGGCTGAACCTGAAATTGGAGGATGGCTTCACCTGGAACCAGATCAGCAGCATTCAAATCATTAGTACCAGTGGACGGGTGGTTTACAATGCAAGCAAAGTCCAGGATGGCGAAGTGAATGTGTCCGCATTAACCGGTGGAAATTACATCATCAGGCTTATTCATACCGAAGGCAAAGTCTTCAATTCCAAATTCGCAGTGGTGAGGTAACGTTGCCATTCAGATTGCTCTTCACCCCTGCTTTTTTCCAGTTCATCCAGCTTGCATGACAGTCTGGTGCGAATCTAGTAGGGCGATGGAGTTGTTTCAGGCAGATTTGTATCATTCTAATCGGGTTACCCTGATGTTGAATGGTACAAATTTGAATTTTAAACAACGCCTTGAAAAGTGAAAGCACTGAAAATAATTGGCAAAGTTTTGGCCGGTCTCCTCATCGTTATTGCTGCTGCAATGACCTACGTTAAAACAGCCCTACCCAACACCGGACCCGCGCCGGAGATCAAAATAGAAAGAACCGCGTCACGGATTGAACGTGGAAAATACCTGGCCAACCATGTGACCGTTTGTATGGATTGCCACAGCTCACGCGACTGGTCGCGCTATGCAGGACCGATGGCGGATGGCGGGTTTGGCGCAGGTGGTGAAGCTTTCACAAAAGAAATGGGTTTTCCCGGTAAATTTTTTGCGCCTAATATTACCCCTTATGGACTCGGTAACTGGACCGATGGTGAGATTTTCAGGGCTGTAACGACGGGAGTCAACAAGGAAGGAAAAGCATTGTTTCCGGTGATGGCCTACCATCGTTTCGGGCAGCTCGACAAGGAAGATGTGTACTCGATCATTGCCTACATCCGTGAGCTGCCTTCTGTCAAAAAAGACATTCAAGAGTCCGAGGCCGACTTTCCAGTCAATTTTATCATCAATACAATGCCTAAGGAGGCCAATTTCACCACCCTTCCTGCCGAAACGGATCAGATAGCCTACGGTAAATACCTGGCCAATGCTACGGGTTGCGTGGATTGCCACAGCCGGACCGACAAAGGGAGCGTGATACCAGGTACGGAATTTGGCGGCGGGATGGAATTCGCCAGTCCGGGTGGTATTTTGCGCTCGCCTAACATTACTATGCACAAACAAACGGGAATAGGAAACTGGACGGAAGAGGCTTTCGTGAGCCGCTTCAAAGCATACGTCGACAGCAGTTATGTATCTCCCAAGCTACACGCCGGCGAACTGAACACGCCTATGCCGTGGACCATGTACGGAGGAATGAAGGAGAAAGACCTGGCAGCTATTTTCGCCTATCTTAGTTCAGTAAAGCCGATCAATCATCAGGTAGTGCGGGTTGAGAAGAAGGAAGCTCAGTAATTTAAACTTTGAGATGATTGGCACCGCCGGACTCTTGGCGGGCCTTTCTCTTGCGCATAACCTAATCAATCAGCATTTTTCGCATTACTTCTTTCAAAGCTGTGATTTCACTTTTTGACAACGCACTTATTTTTGATCCGATGCGAACCTTGTCGACCACCTTTATCTGGTCAGTTGCGATGGCACCTTTGCGATCTGCTACCAGACAATCCACACGCCAGGGATAGGTTTTAATGGTTGACGTGATGGGAACAATGATCACGGTGCGTAAAAATTGATTTAATTCATTCGGACTTACGACTACGCAAGGCCGATTCTTTGCGATCTAGCTGCCCACCGTCGAATCAAGAGATATCCAGTATATTTCGTATTGCAAAATCTCTTTCACCATGTCCACTCCTCTTTTTCGAAGTCAGTTGGCGAATCGTCCAGCAACAACTTGTCATCTTCCTCAGCCCGCATTTCCTCGGCAGCCTTCGCCCACCCCAAACGTGGTTCTGGTCTGATTACAATGGTTCCGTTGTCCACCTCGACCTGTACAGCAGATTTGAAGGATAAATTCAACTGCCGCAAGACACTCGCAGGGAGAATGATGCCCTGGCTGTTACCGATACTAATGATATTTGCCTTCATCATGTTATAACTTGGTTGATCTTATTAAACAAATATAGCAATAAATGTTATAACAGTTATTTGGGTTTTCAAAACAACACCCCCAGATATGGCTGCACTCTTTCAGGCCGGTCTTCGTCGTCCAGCATATCTTTCAGATCGATCTCAATGTTGCGGACGATGGTACCTACCGGAACGTCATTCAATAGGCCTTCGAATGGATTTTCGCTGATATCGCCTACGTATTCCATAAACATAAAAACCCAGGAAACGATCAGGTTGAATGGGATCAGCAGGAACATGTATTTCTCTCCCAGTTCTACGAATTGCGGCAGCAGCCCAAACGGAAGAAGCGTCATGAATACAAAAATGAAGAGGTTCGAAGTAGTCGCATACTGACGCGGAAATGGTGTGTTCTTGATCCGCTCGCTTTTGCCTTGCTCATCATAGAGGCTGGAAATCAGGTTTTGCAGCGCAACATGCTGGTAGCCATCCACCCTACCCTCTTTCCGTAGCCCCGCCAGATGCTGGGATTGCCTGTCCAGCAATTGGGTAGACAGATTCTTTTTATTTTTCAATGCATCGAGTTCTTGATCAGGCAAATGCCTGCCCACTTCCAGCTCACTGCCTGACTGAAACTTGTGCAGGGCGTCGCGCTGCCGCTTGCTGGCGCGGTCTTTATGCTCCCAGGCAGTGCGCTGGGCCATTGCATTTTTCAGTGCATAGAGCCAGGCAATGTGTCGATAAATCATGATTTTCACATCATTTTCGTCGTGCTCCTGTTCCGGCGCGCTTGCCGTGAAAGCTCTCAATGCAGCCCCAAACGATCGGCTATGGTTCGTGATCGCGCCCCAGATCTTGCGCGCTTCCCAGCTGCGATCGTACGATTGATTGTTTTTAAAACCAACAAAAAAAGCAGTGGCAGTACCGACCAATGAAACTGGCAGCCAGGGAATCGCAACCCATGTCCATTCCAGATAACTATATACAAAAATGGCCACAGAGCCCGTAAATATCGAAAACAAGATCATTCGCCAAGAGTAGTAATAAACGATCATGGGCGAGAGATAGCGATTTACATACATATTCTCAATTCAGTTTTGGTGAGTAGTTAAGTGAAAATCATTTCTAATGTTGGATTTAAAGATAGCTATTGCCTCAATTTCAAGTATATGTATTTAAAATAAAAACAGGCGGCCCGTGGAATATCCACAGACCGCCCGTCACTTTGAGAAGAAAAGAAAACTTAGAAACTGTAACGCGCACCCAGCTGTAATTGGAACGGGTTACCCGAAGGCGTCACGACACCGGCGGTATTGACACGGTAAACAAATTTTTGATTCGCTTTATCGAACCCAGCTACTGCCGGAGAGCCATTCGCAGCCGGAATACCCAGGGCGTACAGCGCTTGCGTGCCTAATGATTTGTTGGTACCCCATTCTTTATTCAGCAGGTTAGCCACATTGAAAATATCGGCTGATACTTCCAGGCTCTGGCTCCTGTAAATCTTGAATTTCTTGGTGGCTCTCAGGTCAAAAACACCGTAAAAACCATTGATCCCGCCATTTCGCTCAGCAAATTTACCATTGTATTTTGCTACATAATCCTTCACGCTTTGGCTGGCATTCGGGTTGTCGAGAATAGCTTGCAATCCTTTGCGGACATTTTCAGGAACATTCGGGTCATTTCTGTCAAATACATAGGCGAGGTCATTGGTCACGGAAACAAAGTCGGCATTACTGTTAGCTCCTGATAATAATGTGTACCTCGTTCCGCCAATTCCTGAGTAGCGCAATCCAACATTGATTCCCCAAAAAGTAGGCAGGGAGCCATAGAACACAATCTTATGTTTAAAATGGTTGTCGGAATATGCCATGCGGCTCAGGTTACGTGGATCGTCGATGACCGGCAATGACAATGTCGCGGTATTGGCCACATTACCATTGTAGGATGTATTATCGCGGGTATCATTGTAAGTATAGCTCAACGAAATCTCACCGTCCCTGAAATATTGATAGGTAGCGTCGGCAACAAATGCGAACTGGTTCACTTTGCCTTCGCTGTTCAGTTCCAGCACGCGGCCAAACTTCTTACTTTTCCGGCCCTGAAGCCAGTCTCCATTTCCATTGGCAGGCATAGAAGCTGCCGGAACATATACGCCTCTGTTACCTTCATTAGCTAGTCGGAAAAACGGCTCGTCGACCATATTCCTGTCTACGTACATGTAGTTGTTTCGTCCGAGCGTTGCATAACCTGCTATGCCTACTCTCAGCTTGTCGGTAATATAGTGGCTGTATGATGCATTCGCTTTGTACATAATAGGAACTCGCGCATCGGCCCCATTGGTGTTGATCGTCGGCAACTGAAGAGCGCTCAAACTTGGTATACTCGAATAATTGGAACGATAGGCGGCAAAATCAGGTGCCGGAACATTAGGATTGCGAACGTCGACAGTGGCCAGATGTTTACCGTCAAATGTAAGGTTATTGATCAGCACATAATTGTTGATATCGGATGCGAAAACACCTGCTCCGACCCGTACAATGTCAGTATGCTTTTCATTCACGTCCCATGTAAACTGCATTCTTGGTTGCAGCACCAATGACTTGATACGATGATCGGTACGTATTTTCAGTTCATCAAAAAGTGTCTGGTTCAATGGCGATTTGGGGTAGTAGGCGTAATCCAGACGCAACCCTGCCGTGAAATCCAGACCCAATGCAAGGTTGGTTTTTAACTGACCATATAACCCTGCGTTCAGAATGTTGCCTTTCACCGACCAGTCGTCCATCAGCGGTACTTCGCGGTAATAGCGGTAAGGGGTCAGGCTTTCGAACTGATCCAATGCCGTTTTGCCAGCTGCCGCATCCACCGTATAATGGAAACGGCCATTCACTTCGCTACCATAAGTGGATTTGGAATGGGTATACATCAGGTCCAGCCCGAAGGTGTATTCTACTTTGTCTGTGTTGTAGTAAAGGTTATCGACGATCTGCACCACATGGTTTTTGAATTTCTCCTGTGCAAAACGGTGTCCGCCCATCTGGATATTCGTTGATCTCGTGGTACCATCGCTCAATGTTGAAACCACACCTTCCACAATTGCCCTTGGTATGTTGGCGGCGGGTAACTGGTCGCCGGGTTCGCTGCTTTGAGAAGTGTACAAATGCTGCACTTTCAATTCATTGGTAACACGCGGTTTAATGGACGAACGGAGCGACGCCAGCAGACTGTTGTCGATGTTAAAATCGTTTCCGTATGACTCATAAATGTTGATAGACGTGTTGTCCTGCAAGCCCAGTTTGTTACGGTCATTGGTATAATTATCGCGGATCGTTAGCAGGTTTTTGTCATTGATCTGCCAATCGATACGCGCGAACACAGCGTCTGAGCCGCGTTTTTTATCGAAAGTACCATATTGCGGCGTGTTAGCTACGCCGTATTTTTTACGGGCAATGTCGACGAATTTATCCAATGTACTGCGGGTTACATTAAACCGGTTTTCGTCGGCTGGGGTAAGTACATCTGCAATGACAAATGGCCTGGTATCCTGCTGGTGATCCCAGGCTACGAAGAAATGTAGCTTGTCCTTGATGATCGGTCCGCCTAATGAAAAACCAAACTGATTGGTCGAGAATTTCGTGTTCAGTTTATTGCCACGAATGTCGTATTTGCTTGATAGCCAGTTGGCACGGGTATAATTGAATATACTACCACTCAGCCTATTGGTACCCGACTTCGTCACCGCGCTCACCGTTCCGCCACCGCTTCTTCCGTAAGTCACATCGTATTGATTGGTTACCACCTGAAACTCGCGAACTGCCTCAATCGAGATCGAGTACGGAGCGCCGCTGCGGCTTGTCGTAGAGCCCGCCGAGGTAGGGTTTTTGGCGTTCATGCCATCAATGGTATAGTTGGTAGAAGACCCCAGTTGTCCTGAAATGTTGCCTCCTTTGCTCAATGGCGAAAGATCCATCAGTGACGTAAAATTACGACCGTTGACGGGAAGACGTGTGATGTCTTTGGCCGAAATAGCTGTGGAAGCACCGATATTTTCGATCTTATTTTTGATACCCGAGGCTACTACCTGAACTACTTCCAATGTCTCACCGGATTCTTTCATGCTGGTTTTCACTCGGATCGCATCACCCTGGTGCAGCAGGTAACCATTCAGTTTTTGCTCGCCGTAGCCGACGTAAGTAACGGTAATCGTATAAGGACCGCCCAGTGGCAATTCCTTGAAAGCGTATTCGCCTTTTGCATTGGTAACTGTACCGGTCGTAAAACCTGTGGAAACGTTCTTCACCTGTACGGTCGCGCCGGGAAGTTCGGCATTCTGATTGTCGGTAATGGTTCCGGAAATAGATGCTTGAGTAGTTTGCGCATTGACCTTGGAAATGCTCAGTAATGCAAAAATCAGGACCGGAATTATGGGTAGTAAAAACCTTTTATACATGTCAGCGTTATTAGTGGTAACTAAATTTCGCCGCAAAAGAAGTCTAATAACTTTTCCTGAATGTTATGGAAACATTATTGAATTGTGAATATGTGGGGTTTGAGATCGGATTCACATACATTTTCTTGGTAAAAACGTGCGGGTTCGTACGAATGCTAGGCTTTGTAAACTTTATCACTCACGAGTTTTTTTCCAAACTTACCGATCTCCACATATTCCTCCTCCTTAATTACCCCTCGTTCAATCCATTTGGAAATCACCTGCGTGGTCACTCCATACTTCTCTGCATACTCTGCGATAGTAAGCCATTTGTTGAGTTCCAAAACCTTTCCTTCGCTCATCATAAAGTCTTTGCCCTCTTTAATAAGCTCATCTGCCCTCTTCAGGAGCTCATCTATATTAATCTTTTCTGTTGCATTCATAATCTGTATGTTTCGAAATGACACCTGGCTGACGATTAGCTTTCCAACTGTTTCACAACCTCCAAAAGTAAACTTAACCTATCCAAAAGTCCATTAACTTGTTCCTCCATAAGTTCTGCATCTTCCGAATCTCGGAGGGCCTGTCGTATAGCTGCAATTTCCATTCGAATACTAAAAACTAGCTACTTCTTGTTCATTTGTATAGTGGTGTATTCATAGAAAGATAAGCACTGACACGTTACGTGTCAATGTTAGCAGGAAAATTAAATGTTTAGTTTCAAATGTTTATCAACCAAAAAATGAAATGTTGCAACCAAACAGAAATCATTCTGCTCAATTGCAACATCGCACGATGATTGGGTATCTCCTATTAAGGTTTCACTCTCACGCCCGTAGCATCAAACATCCCATTCATAATGGAGCCTTTCAAATGATCGTCGTCCACTTTTTCGAGATCCAGGTTAACATCAGTTCCTTGTGCAGTGAAGTACAATGTCACTTTGTTTCCTGCTTCCACGATATTAGTCAGCGGAAAAGCTTCGGGATTCTGGCCGGTTGGGTCTTTCAATTCGCCCGTTAGTTTGCCATCTTTTCGGATCAGCTCAGTCACCATTTTCGAATCCCCGTTCGGTGTGCCGAAAATTACAATCTCCCATTTCCCTGCAAAAAAATCTGCGGGAGCGGCGGTTTGGGAAAAGCCGTTGAATGCGATTCCTAAAAATAAAATGGCTAAAATGATCCCTGATCTTTTCATTGATTTGATTTGTTAAACTGAAACATAATTGATTATTAATGCTATTTGGCCTCCATCACACGCACCGGACCAAGCAAGCCGGACGGCAGCAAAGGCGAGTCAGCCTTGTAAAAGGGCATGGTAGTAAAGGTAATTTTGTTGGTCACACCCGGCTGAGCGTCCCCGATCAGGCGATTTACCCAAAGGTTCGTCACTTTCACAGAAACCGCATTGCTTCCTGCTTTCACAGCGCCGGTAATATCGATGCGGTAAGGTTTTTTCCAGGCTGTACCCACACTTTTTCCATTCACAGTTACTTCGGCAATGTTTTTTACATTCCCCAGATCCAGCACATAGGAGGCGTCTTTACTGACAGCATGAAGCGTGATTGTATTTTCGTAGGTAGCAGTGCCGGAGAAATATTTGATTCCAGGATCAGCATTGTCGGAAAGTGATGCCAGTACATTCAATGTGGCCTGCGCCGGTGCTCCTCTACCTTCCTGGAATGTCAATTTCCAGTCGCCCTTCACCACGGCCACTTCCGATTCGGTCACAGCTGGTTTGGTATAAGAAGCTACGGTTGCTTTGCCATTGAAAACAATGAAATATGCTTCCCATGACTCAAATTTGAGCGGTACAATGGTGCGCCCGTCTTTAATCTGGTAGGAAACTTTCTCCAATTTGCCTGTTTGCGGATGCCATAACTGGGGCACTTTACCGGTTACCCGAAAGCTGGCGGTGGCTTCATTGGGATTATCGCTGCGGTTATCAAGCCAGTAAAGGTCGGTATCCGCAGTTTGACGGTGAACGTACAGGATCTTCGATTTCGCACCGGAAATGTCTGCATCTTTCTGTATGCTCATTTCAGTTAAAACCGCTTCCACTGGCTTCGTGGACACATTCGGGTTACCCCATATTTTGTTGACCAATGCAGTAAATTCCGCCGCATTGTCACTCATACTTGGAGACTTTTCAGGCTTGGCACCTGCTACTTTCATCCCCGCTGCGACCAACTCTCCCAGTTTTTTCAAAACGGGCAAGGTCATGTTTTTAGCGGTAGAATCCAGTACGAGCAACCGATACTGCTGCCCGCTCGTCGCCACTATTTTTCCGCCTTCAATCCTGATCGCACTTTTAATGACCGTTGCATTAGCAAAATCATATTCGTAACCTGGTACTGATGGCAGTTTTTGGGCAAAAGCCTGTGTGATATTGCTATTCTCGCCGTAGTAATAAAGAATGTCCACTACCGGTTTGCCTTGCTGTAAAAGGTAGCAGCTGCGGCCCAGATAGTCTGTCCACACTTTTGCCTGCTCGGCCCACGTTTCCTGTCTTGTAAAATACTGTCCGAAAGGTCCGAGTGAAATCCCGGGTTTCTTGTCATCCAGCGGCTGGTGCACCGAAGTATGTATCACGAACCGGTTTAATCCCGACGCCATTTCCAGGTCGGCAGTACGTTTTAATTTCTCCGGGTGCCAGCTGAACGCATTGCTGATCGAAGTCATGGATTCGGCCGCTACCAGATTTTGCCCGTAAATGTGCGCCACCGACGCAGCTTCGCGAATGTCGGCCTCGCTTCTTACTTCCTCGTCCGCACCACCCGCCAGGCTACCCGGCGTCCACATCGCCGACATGGGGATATCAGCCTTGCGTTTTACATCCATTCCATCGGCCAGGAAAATCCGTCCGTTCTCGTGCGACTCGGTGTAGCGTTTCATACCGCGTGCATGCAATGCGTCACCGATCACCTCATAATGATTTTCAACGATCAGTTCTCCGATGGTTTTCCGAAAATCCCACAAAAACTGTTCGCTAGCCTCGGCACTTTGCACTACCCTACCCGCCAACACCGGAATCCAGGGCGTAATCTCGTAGCCGCGGCGTTTCTTAAATTCTTCCGGCATAGCCTTCGTCCAGGTCATATGTCCCGCTTCGTAACTATCCAAAACCATGTGAGTCAGCCCCTCCGTGCCCATCTGCCCGCCGGTCGCATCCTTGTACATGTCCAGGTATGTTTCAATGTACTTGCTCACCGCGATTTTGTCGAGCTTGTCTACTTCCAGACCAGTGGCTTCGGGTGAGGCAGGGTGATTTTGTCTGCCTGTGATCGAGTAACCCATGCGCATTACGACCCAATTTCCGGCAGGTGCAGTCCAGTTCAATGTCCCATCTGCCGTCATTTTGGACGTCAAGTCTACCACATCTTTGGTAGGAATAGCATCAGCGTCTTTCCTGATCAATGAATGCGTGCTTTCTTTCCATGGCACAAAACCTGCTTTTTCTTCAAACAGATCGACCCGGTCGGTGTTATAGAGCACAATTTCAGCCACATTCACACCCTCCGGCTTGGGAGTACCCTGGGCACCGCCGAACATTTCAGCAAATGGGTTACCCTGTGGTGCCAATGTTTTGAATGCAAATCTGAAATATTTGGCTGTGGTGGGCACAATGCCCATCGTATTTTGAGGAACCGTACTCCCTTTGATCCCTACCACATCCCGGAATGTTACGCCGTCGTCACTTACCTTCAATGTCCTGTTATCGGGATTACCTCTGAACTCTGCCAGTGCGCCTCCGCTGGTTGCCCCCACAATGGTAAATGCCTTCACAGTCTGCGGACTTTCAAATTCGTATTGGATCCACATATCCTGCCCGATTTCCATCGGTGGTAATGCTGTGGACTTAGCCAGATCACCGTCCGTCAGGTCTGCCAGCGCGAATGTACCTCCGCTCGAGGTAATTTTTGGGTTCAATGCACTCAATGACTTTTCTGTCGCAGGCAAACGGTAGGCGATCACGGCAGCGTCTGCATAATAGGTTGGCAATGGCCCCACGGGACCTCCGAGCGCACTGCCGCCCATCGGTACATTCTGAAAACTACCAGTAGTATTGGCGGGCTGTGGAAGCTTGCCGGAAAACGCCTGTCCACCAGTCACTTTTGTTTCTGTCCAGACGTACTTTTTCATCGCATCGCTCGCAGATACCCATGGCCCGCCCGTTACGCTCCACCCGGGAGAGGCGGCAATGGTCATTTCGAGCTGCAATTTTTTGGCCAGATCAGTAGTATGTTTGAATGCATCCTTCCATTCCGGCGTCATAAACACCAGTTTTTTGGGTGTTACCTGTGGGGTGAAAAGGCTTGCATCAAAATTCTGAAACCCGCCGATACCAACCCGGTTCATCCATTCGAGATCCTTGGTAATACCCTCTTTGGTAATGTTCCCATTCATCCAATGCCACCAAACACGAGGTTTGGCGGCATTTGGCGGACTTTGAAAACCTCTTTCGAGAGAGGAGGGTTGTTGTGCAATGGCAAAAGCAGGAAGTATCCAGGCCAGCATAAAGATTTTTTTCATTCGAGATCAACTTTAAAATTTCTTAAATCTCATTGCGCATCAGAACCGAGTACAAATTCGGATCCGATCACCAACATCAATGAATGCTCTTCGGCTTTGGGATTGACGAAAACTACGTAAACATCATGAAGCTTGCCATCTGACTTGTCGGTAAGCTTAACAGGTACCGTCAGCAATGTTGGTTTAAAGTCCAGCTTGTCAGAAGGTTCCAGGAATTCCGATTCCCCTACCAGTTTACCGGTCGGACTGTCAAGCCGTAACTCAACTTTCCCGCCAACGGCATTCAGCTGGGGTTTTGGCGCCATGGCCTGTAATTTCAGTGCAGTAATGGCATTCAAATCAATTTGTTTGAGCACCATATAAGCACCTGCTTTGGAAGCAATGGCCAGGTTCATTCCACCGTTGGAAATCTTCATGATGTTGTCGTACGCATCAAAACCATGCACATCGATTTTCGCATTTCTCAGTACAAACGACTGCTCCGATTTTAAAGAAGGAAGTCCGCCTGCTCCTCCATCCTCATAAGCCGCCCTCACAATGAATATACCTTTGCCCTTATCTCCGGAAGGAAGTTTTGCATTGTAGCTGCCTTTCACCGGCAATGATTTTTCTTTGGGTTTCTCATTCACCACATTCAGAATGTACTTCACCATTTCGGACGCATCAGCTGCCGATAGCTGCGGGTGCGCTGCCATGGCTGTCTCTCCCCACACGCCGCCTCCGCCTGAGATGACCTTTTTCGTCAGTTTCTCCACCGCCGAATTATCTCCCTTATATTTCTGCGACACCTCGCGATAAGCAGGGCCAATGGATTTTTTGTCCAAGGCGTGACATGCTTTGCAATCACTTGCCTCAATCAGTTTTCTGCCGCTACTAAACGCCGCACCAGCGTCCGCCGACCGGTGTCCCTGCGCGATGGCTACTTTGTCGTAACCTTCGGCGAGGTAATCAATATTCACAGCAACACGTTCAGGATCAATGCCTTTTTCTAGTGTACCATCTTCTTTATCCGACACTTTGATGTCGTAATTAAATGGCTTGTCCGCAGTATAAAACGATTTATTGCTCATAGGCATTTCCAGGCTTAGTACCGGCGGCTCATTGCCCACAGTGATCTCCATGGATTGCGTACTTACGCCACCTTTGCCGTCATTTACGGTCAATATCGCTTTGTAAATGCCTGTTTTGGCGAGCGTTACATTCGCATCCTGCGTATTGATGAGTTTGGTAAAACCATTTTTCGAAGTGATTTTCCACGAGTAAGCCAACGCGTCGTCATCAGCATCAACAGTTCCTTTTGCACTCAATTTCAATGCCATTGGTGCAGCCCCGCCCATTTTATTGGCGACCATTTGCAGCTGTGGCTTGCGGTTACCACCATTGTATTCAATGCGGATCAAACGGGCGTCATCATTCGCAGAAAACCAGCCGGTACCATATTCCAGCATATACAAATCACCATTTTCGGCAAATTCCATGTCCATCGGATTCGAGAACTTATAACTTGGCATAAAGCGCTCCATTGACATATAGTTACCCTCCTTATCCATCGTCACGGCCATGATCCAGCCCCGCATCCAGTCGTAAGTCAGGATTTTAGAATTGTAATATTTTGGAAAAGAATGCTGAGCGCCTTTGAAATCATCCGAATAAAAAACGGGACCAGCCATCGCATTTCTGCCACCCGTACCAGTCAGCGGGAATTCTTTGGAGGCTCCGTAAGGATACCAGATAAATGCTTTTTGCGCGGGTGGAAGTACTTTTAGTCCCGTATTGTTGGGTGAAGTATTGCTGGGTGCATTCACATCCCATTTTTCCAGTGACTTTTTATTTGCAAAATCGTATCGAGTATAGGCTTTATTATCTCCTACAAAATGCGGCCAGCCGAAGTTACCAGCCTTACGCGCCTGCCCTACCTCGTCGTGCCCGGCAGGTCCTCTGCTCGAATCGGGCTTAGCCGCATCAGGCCCCACCTCTCCCCAATATACGTAGCTCGTTTTCTGGTCAACAGCAATTCGGAATGGATTCCGGTGACCCATTGTGTAAATTTCAGGACGCGCCAGAGCAGTACCTTTTGGAAACAGGTTTCCCTCGGGAATGGTGTATGAGCCATCGGCCTGTGGTGTAATGCGGATAATCTTACCACGAAGGTCATTGGTATTGGCCGAAGATTTCTGTGCATCCCAGGCCATACGGCCTTCCTGTTCATCGCTCGGGCTATAACCGTTAGAGCCGTGTGGATTGGTATTGTCTCCCGTCGATAGATACAGGTTACCTGCTTTATCCCAGGCAATGGAGCCGCCTGTGTGACAGCATTCCTCGCGCTGCGTAGGCACATCCAGGAGTATTTTTTTTGTATTAAAATCCAATTCGTCGCCTTTTAATTCAAACCGGGCGAGCACATTCTTTGGCTCTTCGGGAACTGAATAGTATAGATAAATCCAATGATTCTGAGCGAAATTCGGGTCTTTGTTCAATCCCAGAAGTCCGTCTTCACCCATTGATTCTTTACCTTCCTTGTTTTTATATTTGGTACTCACCGGAATCTTGGCGATCGTTTTCAGCTCTTTGGTTTTGGTATTATAAAGCCTTACCTCCCCTTTCCGCTGAATGAACAGCACGCGTCCGTCGTTCAGCACGCTCAGTTCCATAGGCTCGTCTAATTTTTCTTGCAAAATCACTTTCGAAAAGCGGTTTTCCTCTGGTCTCGCTTTTGAAAAATCAACAGGCTTCGGTGCATCGCCGCCCGTAGCATACATAATCCCCGCCAAAAGATGGTTCAGGAAAAGTGGCTCAGAAAAGGTCTCGTCAGTATGGCCCATAGCCGTGTAGAACGAACGGCCTCCGTCAAATTCCTGATACCAGCTAATCGGATGAAAATCAGGGTTTTTACCACCTATGTAGCTCTTTTCGTCAATCTTAACGACGACTTTAATATTGGTAGAAATGTCTTTGAAACTGTAAAACTCGTCCATTCTTTCAAACTCGTCGGGCATGCCCTGGGTAGCCCAATGGTTTTTCTCGGTAACAATAAATTTGCCTTTCTGCACATTGCTTGGGGTCATTGGATGATCCAGAAAATAGGCGCCCGCAAGCTTCCCGTACCACGGCCAGTCGTACTCAGTATCCGTCGCAGCGTGGACTCCTACATATCCCCCACCTGCCTGAATGTACCTTTCAAAAGCAGTCTGTTGCTCATTATTCAGGATATCGCCCGTCGTGTTCAGGAAAATGACAGCATTGAATTTTTTCAGGTTCCTCTCATTGAATTGCATCGCGTCCTCTGTAAAACTGATACCAAAGCCTTTTTCTTTCGACAGTTTGAGCAGCGCCGCATTACCCGCATTGATTGAGGCATGCCTGAACGCAGCGGTTTTACTAAATACCAGCAAATGGGTTGCAGGAGTTTGAGCCTCAGCACCATGGAACACCAGCCAAAGACTCAGAAGCAGCACACTGGTAAGCAAAGATTTTACTTTCATCGGAATAAGTAAGTTTTAATTCGGTCTGACAAATCTATGCTTATTTTATTTATTGTCTAAAAACTAGACAATAAATATTTTTCTATTATACATTTGTATAGTACCAGTTACTCGATTGTGGTTTTTGACTACTGCCATGACAGATGCTCGATTTCTAACTTGTCTGTGTAATTTTGTAAAGCCTTAAAAGCGTGTTACCCTCACCCCTGAACCCTTCGTTATGCGCAATCCCAGTGAAGAGAATTACATTCAGCAGCTTTCGATAGACTGCGTTATCTTCGGTTATCACGACAAGCAGCTTAAAGTATTAGTGCCCAAGCTCGTTTTCAAAGGAGATTTTTGTGCGCTGCCCGGCGGTTTTATTTATCAGGAAGAAGACATTGACGTAGCCGCTCACCGGATTCTACAACAGCGAACGGGGATCGGGGAAATTTACCTCGAACAGTTCTTCATTTTTGGAGAGGCGTCAAGGAACAGTCTCAAATTCATCGAGAAACTCATTGAACTCAACTCCAACGAATTGACAGGAGAATGGCTTCAAAGAAAAGAATATGACTGGTTTACGAAGCGATTTGTTTCGATCGGCTACTACGCGTTGGTGGACATTAATAAGGTAGTCCCTCAAAACACAGATCTGGACGAATCCATTGAATGGTACAACATCAAGGATCTGCCGGACATGATCATCGACCATAATGCCATCGTGGGAAAAGCGCTTGAAACGCTTCGCCTGAATCTTGATGAAAAGCTCATCGCATTTAACCTGCTCCCGGAAACATTCACGATGAAAGATGTCCAGGAACTCTACGAAACCATTTTTGACAAACCTTTTGCGCGAAACAATTTTCAGAAAAAGATCCTGGACCTCAATGTACTGGAACGTCTGGAAAAGAAGTTCACCGGCGCAGCCAACAAGGCTCCGTATTTATATCGGTTTTTGAATAAAACAGCGGGTTAGAGTTTCATTGTTTATAATTCCAACTCAGGCCAAATTGGTAACCCGCCCAGGCGTTGGAGTACTTATTGACATTAAAACGCAAAAATCCTTTATCGGAGAAAGATTGATACCCCGTTTTAAACTCCTTTTGTCCGGAAGAAAATAGTGAGAACGACGGACCTGCATTCAATGTGAATTGCTTGCTGATTTTGAGATCCAGAATAGCCTGAAAACGGTACAAAACCGATTGAGGTTTCACGTCTCCGAGGTAAACATCCAGATGTTCCAGTTCCGTATACAATTTCAGGTTATCACTTAAAATAAATTGACGGCCCAGTCCAAAGCCGTACACGTATGCTTTGTGCGCACTGTTCAGGGATGATCCGACCGTCAATATATTATACAATTTACGGCTCCCGGATTTCCAGGTGATATTCCACGGAACCAGCTCATTGGCATGTACAGACAGGGAGCCGCTTCCTTTTTTAACAATATTCAGAAAACCGATACTATAACCCGACGAGCTATCCGCCAGATTGATAAAGCCCACCTGAACGCCTTTCAATCTCTTGGCATAATTAAATACGCCCAGCTGGAGACCTTTTACATTCTTCTGGCTGACATTACCTAATATGCTCATTTGCACCCCTTTTACATTTCCAGTCGCCACATTCGCACCAAGCGCAAGTTGGGCGCCGCTCATACTGCCCAAAACACTATTAAAGACAAAAGAGGCCTGAACCCCTTCCAAATGCCCTTTGATCACGCCGCCGACTCCTGTTAACTGCACTCCATTGAGTGAATCCAGCACCTGGTTGTAAATGGCAGCCACCTGAATTCCAGTCAAATGCCCGGCCACTATATTGAATGTAGTAGCCAGTTGTACATATCTGACATCCTTTTTTGAAATATTAAAAAGACCGCCGATCTCAACGCCGTTCACACCAGCCGTGTAACCTCCGTAAATATTAATAGAAACCTTGTTGATGATTTGAGAACTCATTCTCCCATGCGTGCTCAGCCCGGGAGTCAAAGACGCCTGAAATGGCAATGCCACGAAAAACCGGCCAATATTGCGACTTTGCGCGCGGAGGCGGGAAGACACTAATAGTCTGGCCAGCCAGAAGTTACTAGAATTCGCATTTGTGATGACCAAGGTATCCAGGTCAATCGCTTTCGGATAAATCAGCATTTTGAGGTCAGTATCGGCCTCGGAATTGATCACGATCGAGGTATCGGCGTACCCTACTTTGCTTAAACTTAAAGTGATGGGAAAATTCCGGTCGCGCAGACGAATTTTAAAAGCCCCGGCATCATCGGTGAGCGTAGAAACCAGTTGCTGCATGGAATATACGCTGGCATAATCGACCGGTTTATCCGTTTCGCCATCCAGCACCTGGCCTGCTATCTGATAGTACTTTTCTCTCGCCGCTCTCTGAATAATGATATAATCGCCTTTCTCTTTGTACTGAAATTTGCCGGTCAACAATGCATCCAACACCTGAGTAACCGAGCCGGACCTGACGAAATTACCAACAATGCTGTCGCTGGAAATAATATCACTGTTGTACCCAATCTTAAACCGACCCTGCTCTTCAACCAATTTTAAGATTGCCGAAACAGATTGATTTTTAACGGAAACGGATACATACTTGTCCAATATTTTTTGCGCATGACATGCAGGCACCGAGAGAAATGATGCTCCTAACGCAGCTACCAATAAAAAACTCCAAAAATGCAGCCTCATCAAATGTTCCTATGAACCGCAAATTTGGACTTTTAATGCGGGCTATCCAAGCCAGGTTCGTGTATAAACCTGGAAAACAATAGCTCTTGGATTTATATCATGGTCATTCTACGGGGAGCGTAGCTTTGAATTTGCTTCCTGATTTTGGAAAGCGTATCAGGTGTCATTCCAAGAAAACTAGCCATGTGCCTTACCTGCACTTGTGCGGCCACGAGCGGAAATTCATCCAGAAATTTCCGGTACCGTTCAATACGCAGCATCATTTTAGCCGAATCGTTATAATGAGCATATCTGTATAAAAAACTGGCTTGTAAGTCGTTGACAGTGTGTCTAAAATCTGGAAATTCATCACATAATTTGCAGTAGTCCTCTTTATAAATTTGCATAACGATCGAAGGGCATGCAGCAACCAGGCAAATGTCAGAAGGAAGCCCATGGAATACGCTCAGCGCAGAGTAAGCAAGATCCCCGGCCGAATAAAACCATCGGGTCATTTCGACATCATTATGCCGAATGTAGCTCCTCATGACTCCTTTTTTTATAAAGTACAGACTATCCTGCATCTGATTCGGATAGAAAACGGGGGCACCTTCTCGGAGGTCCAACGAAACAGCTTTACGCTCAAAAGCGTCAAACAGCGGGGATGCTGTATCAAAATCGAAGTGTAGTCGAGAATTTGTCATAAGTTATATGTTTACCTTATGACGGGGTTTTGTTTTGGAGGTCACAAGTGTGGTGGTTTTTATTTTTTTTTGTGGGTTTCTGCTGAGGGTTTGCCTAGTCAAAGTCCCTCTGAATTTATTGATTAGGTGTTTTCCATTTCAATTTTTCGTTGAAAATATATTTTCGTAGCCTCTTCGTCTCGTTCCAATAACTGATTAAAAAAGTCCTTTTTATTGCAGAGTTCATCAAAGCATAGAAGATTCAAATAATCAACATGTATATCGTCTAAATTAATATTGAAGAACCAATTTACAGGTACCTCATTGCTTGAGATAGTAAAAATCTGAAAAGGAAACCAACCCGGTCGACCATTTTCATCAACCAAAAAATGCAGGGCATTTGACCTCCTAAAAGTAAGTATCCCCATTACGATATATTCTTTTCCGATGCAAAGTCCATAGTCAAAATCATTAGGGATATTGGATGGAACGTTGGAAGGGTCATTGAATTTGCAAATTACTTTCATAATTTTTTGGTAATTCCTAACCTACAACAAACTTAAATATGTTATACATAGCGTGCCATGTTCCGGATTCTAAAATCAATTTTACGCTTTCACTATCACTAATATCTAAGTCTAAACTTCTACAATTTTGCTCACTTACCTCATCATCAATGATTCCGTTTATTTCAACATTCCTTATTTCGCTTAGTTGAATACTAATATTTCTGTTATTTTTATTTATAATTATTTTCAAATTTTTTAATACCCACCAATATTTATCACTAGATAAAAAAACATATTATCATTGATTCATTTAATACAAGCTTAGAATTTCTGGTAATGATATTTCTCTCGATTTCGCCAATTTCCTCAAATAACTTTGTAAAGTCGGCTTTTATATCCACTCTTAGGAATTTAGCATGTCTAGTAGAGTTACTTTTCATAATTATTTTAAGATCTTAGTTAATTCGACACCATTAACGCTTGTATGTTTAATTAGATTTCTTAGGCATTGGGTATTTGTGTAGTAATTGAATAGACCACATACTCTACAATAATATTCTCTCATT
This sequence comes from Dyadobacter sp., assembly GCF_039919315.1. Taxonomy (GTDB): domain Bacteria; phylum Bacteroidota; class Bacteroidia; order Cytophagales; family Spirosomataceae; genus Dyadobacter. Next base: position 96,057 of record NZ_JBDSFX010000087.1, read on the forward strand.
AATAATTACATCTACTGGATATTTGTATGAAACCATAAATCCTCAACAGAAAAAAAATCTGAAATTGATCTATAATCTAGTACTTCCTTTACCCCATCGTAATCCATTTTCAAATTTTTATCAGTAAAATCATCAACTTCAATAATTGTGATAAAATTATATTCCCTTAGAGCCTCCTGAATGACAATCGAATATCGATAATTTATAAATATTAGAGGATATTTTCTCCACAAATACGCTACAATTTCATTCTCTCTGTAAAGAACAACCCAGTTTTCTTCCTCTTCCCAAAAGGAGATATCATAACCTATAATTCGCATGTGCTCAATAACATCAAATAATACGCCGAACGACCATATAATGCTTTGAGAGGCCGACTCTCTAATGTATTTCGTTATATCCTTCATAATTATCTAATTGACCCTGGTGAGCCGTGTATAAATCCATTAGAGTTTCTATATACATTAATAATATATGTGGGTTGCCCATTCCCTAATGTTCCAATACTAGTGTTTATCACTGGTACTTTTGCTTTATTACCAATCCATAGGCCCGCTTCATCAGCATATTGTGCTGCTTTTAGAACCGCCTCACTAGCGTTCAAATAAGGATAAAAAACACTCTTTCCCTGAACACTTCCAAACAAATGCTTTTTCATTGCTTCCTGAGAAACTGTATAAACTCCATTTGTGAGCTCTCCATGCTTCGTTAACGTAAATCCGAGCTTTCCTTCTCCCGGCAAAGCATCCCCGACCAACGAAGCCATTCCCAAAACCACCTGCGTATTATCCTTCTTAACCGCTCCTTGGCTAATATCAGTAATAGCGCCCAGGAAAGGTACCCATTCTGCTTTGCTTTTTAAATCATCTGATGCCCTTTCTAATGTACCAACGGTTTCATTAAATCTCTCCTGCCTGTTGGCATAGGTAGCAGCTTCCTCTTGGGATTTTGGCTTTTGGAATAGTCCGAGAAAATCGAAAATCCTTTGTAATATTCCTTTTTGGGATTCACCTGCTAATCTTCCATCCGGGTCTATAAACCGGAGTGGGTTATCATTACCGTATGTATAAGGAGAAAATCTTCGGGATATATCCGACAGCGGATCCGCTGTACCCCACCGCCCAATCTCCGGCATATACATCCTCGCCCCATAATCCAGATACCCACTCCCGACCTGTAACTCCTTTTCATTATAAAGGTAGCGGTTTACCGAATTTCTAGCAGCCGGAGTTTGTATCGGAGAGTCCTTTGCAATCGCCAGCCCAAAAGGATAATACTCCGTATTCTGCAATACCTCTCCATTCTCATTAAAAACGATCCTTACATTGCCCAGGTGGTCTTTGATGTAATAATTGAATGTGAGTGAATCCGAGGTCAGTATCGCTTGTCCCTCTGAGGTCGCTGCTCTTTTGAACGCATTCGAGCCGTCATATTCAATGATGCCTGCATACTTGGCTATAAAGGCGTCCGCACTATTCGCATATTTATGCTTGGCGCCTGACGCATCATAGTCGTAGGTCAATGCGGGGTTGGCGCCAATCGTGATAGTTTTGGGCAGGTTCAGGTAATTGTAGGTTAGAGTTGCTCCCCGGTTACCGTCGCTCAGCATATTACCATTGGCATCATACAAATAATTGCTACCGCCATTCTTCACACCCGTATTATCTCCGGAAGCATCGCCAACGACCGAAAGCCGATTGCCGACGTAAGTATATATGAGATTATCTACCGCAACACCACTGCGGGTCAGCGTCGTAACGTTGCCATTTTTATCGTAGCTGATGCCGCTTTCGGTATTCGCATTGCCAAATATCCCGGTAGAGCCCGTCAGGCGGCTAGCGCCATCATAGGTAAATTTCAAACCTGCTGAAAACGCGTTTTCGTCCTTCCCCCGCCAGGCCAATGAATCCACACTGCCATTGCTGTAATTTGCGCCGTTTCTGTAACTGACATGTGTGGCATAAAAGGGAAGTTCGGCTGCCGCTGGCTTGTAAACTGTTTTCGCATCTGTCTGCCAGCCGCGGATATTGTTGGTAAAATCGATCCGGCGGCGGTATTTCGTGCCGGAGCCATAAGCATGCAGCCATTTACTTTGCAGTTGGCCAAGATCATTGTACCGCTGGGCAACTGTGAACACTTCTTTCGTCTTTGTACCGGTACTTATTTTCTCTTTTACACTCAGCATCCGGTCTCCATGGTCGTAAGTATACGTAGCCAGGTGCGTATGAGTGATGGCACCGGAAAGGACCTGCTCCGTTTTTTGCTCTTCCACAACGGATGCCAGGTCATATTTATATTTGATCGAAATACGCTCGTATGCGGTCGCGCCCAGGTCATGTAACTGGCGTAAAGATTGGATCGGACGGTATTCCGTATCATAATAAGTGACAGTTGAAAGCCAGCCACCGACCGCTCCGTTACCAGGCAGCATTCTTACCCTCCCACCCGTTTGCTCGCCTTTCACTTTTCCATTAAAACCCGGGTAGTAAGTCGGCACAAAAGCCCATCCGGCAGGTTTTGAAAATGCATAATCATCGTAAAATGTAATGGTCAGCAAGTTACTTTCATTGGCTCCTGTTGGCGCGGTCTGGTTTAATGAATAGCCTGCTATTACCGCATTGTTTCTTGTTTCGTGATGAGTCACAATTGCGTTCATGGTCGTTACCCATAGCGCCCTGGTATCTGTTGATGCTATTTCTCCGGTTGCAAGGGGCCTGTTCAGTGAATCATATTTTGTAAAACCCCATACATTTCTCGCTAACTGGTTTGCGTCGCGGGACAATGCGGGCCTGTCGAACTTATCATACACGATTTCCACCGCACCGGCGCCGGGGATTTGCTTTCTGACGACCCGGTTTCGAGAATCGTAATCATACAAAAACGCATAGTTTCCAAAGTTGGCATCATCCTGGAACTTAGGCTGCAAAACACCTCTTAGCAATCCGCGATTGTCAAAAACATAGTAGGTATAACCGGTTGCCGGTTCGTACTTACAAATCAACTGCCCCGATTTATCCATGTACTGGCTCGTAACAATGCCCTGCTCGTCTGTATCCTGAACCTTTATAAGAGTACCTACACTGTAAGTCCCATTTTGAGCAATTGTGTTGGCCCCTACACTGTAATCGTACCGTTTTACTTCGTTTGCTGCATTGACTGAATATTGTATGGAGGAATTGGCGCTCCTGCTATCTGGCGCACGCCCTCCCGAAGGCCTGTTGAAGGACTGTTCAAAGTATGTTTCCGTAAACGGCCTGTCCAGGTCATTTGCAGCCAACTTTTGAAGCCCGGCACTGTTCGCTGTGTACCAGCCAGCCACAGTAGTTAGCCCGTTTGCCTGGTAGGCGCCATTCCCAGCGGCAACGTAAGGCAGGTAATCTTTCGCTTTTCTCCCCATGTTATCATATTCAATGGGTTGAACAAGGTCATTACCGGTCGGGCTTTGCTTCACACCTACGTTTTGCAACGGACGGCCAAGCCCATCGATATACCGGACTTGAGTGATAACCTGGCTGACATCGTTTTCATTAGCACCGGCTTGCTTATAGATTTTGGAAATAACGTAGTTCTGGCTGTTAGTCTGCTGGGATCGTACTAGGAGGGGCACCAGAAATGCCAGTAGCATAATCATATATTTACTAAGATGCTTCATTGGTTTTTCAATATTAATAGTGTGTTTTTGGGCTCCCGGCGGGCAGCTATCGGTAGTCGAATTTCATTGCTTTACAACCCTGTGCGAGCTCACACTCCCGTCCGTATACGTGATCAGCACCACATATAAACCGGCTGGCAGTTTGTGGGTATCGATCCGCTTGGAAGCAGGCAGTTGGTGCACCAGGTTCCCTGAATTATCATAGATCCTGACGTCAGCGATCTGGCCTATGTCGTCTGTCAGCACGCTAAGTTCTTCTCCGATGGTGATGGGGTTCGGGTATAGGGAGACTTCGCTCCCCTGTCCAAAAACCACGCTTCGGATTCGGCTGTAAGCGAATGTAGCGTCGGCATCTACCATTTTCAATCTGTACAGATTCTCTCCTTTGCTGGGGCTGCCCTTGATTGGGTTATTATCCGTAAAAGAATATTGATTTTCCGCGTTACTTTCTCCCCTGGATGACACCGTTCCAATTTTAAGCCACTGCCTCCCATCCATGCTCCGCTCGACTTCAAACCGGTCACTATTGGTTTCGAAGCTTGTTGACCAAATCAATTTTACGATGTTTTCCTGCTTGGTCGCCTCAAAACTGATCAGAGTGACAGGAAGCGCTGCATCACCCAAAAGCGCCAGGGAAGTTGCGGCAATGCTGCCAGTTGGGGCGAGGATGGAACAATCCACTGGTTGTCCTGCGTAATTATAGCAATATGACGCACGGATACTACCCGGGTCGTTTGACCCAATCGTGTTGTGCACACTATTCAACCTTCCGAAGGAATCGTATTGATAGAGAATGGCTTTCCCATTCGGGTTAGTCACAGTTCGGACGCCGGTTATCGACGCATTTGTGTGCGTATAGCTGGTCATTTGTGCCGCCGGGTTGGAAGTGGCCAAAGCGTTGCGAATAAAACTAAGTGTGGCAGGAACGGCCAGGTCACTTGCTTCCGCATTATCTAAAATGGACTGATTATTGAACGAATTGATGGTGGCAAAATCACTGCCCACAATTTTTGCTAACAAAAAATGTGAGAAATAACCCCAGAGAAAGTTTTCCTTCACATCGCCGGGCTTTTGCTGTTCCAGCAGGGTCCCTCGCGAATCGTACTGAGTAAATTGCAACCTGGTCTCCAAAGTACCCGAACCGTTCTGCACTTTCACCTCTTGCGGAACATAAATGTTTGCCGACGGTGAATAGTAGGGCGTTTGCACAAGATTCTCCTGAATACCCGCAATCGTAGTTTTGGTTTCCATCATAGGCGCAATCATATGCTTGTTGGTCATTGCCATACTGACCGGATCCGCCGGATAATCGTGTGGGTACTTATACGAAATCACCACGGTTTGCCCTTTGCTATCTACCGAAGTCTGAGAAGTAACTAATCTGTTGGGTGCGTGATAGGTAGTTGTGACGGCGTCGGCAATGATACCGCCTGTTTCATAACGGGTTGTGGTTTTAGTTTTCAGGAATGGATAATACGAATATACTAATGACGCGGTGTAGCGTATCGAAGGGTAATTGGCCGTAAAAATCGGATTAGGTACCATTTTGATCCGGCGAACATGGGAATTGAACCGGCTTGCATCATCGTTGTAGCCGTAGGCCGCATCTTGCTTCAAGGAATTAGCACTATTATAGGATTGTTCCGACAATACTTGTCCACGTTCCAGTTCCATACTGTTCATCTCATCCTCTTTCCAGAAGTCCCCTACATTGGCATTATCAGATACTGCATTTTCGGCTGCCTTGTCGTGGTATCCATTGTCGTAGTTCTTATACTTGTAAACACTATAACTGCCATCCAGGTCCACCTCCGCCACTTCCGAGTAGCTGATATGATTGCCTTTGTTGCTGATCGCATTCAAGGCATCTGTACTATATTGGGTGTAGGTGATGTTACCCTCGAAATTGGGTGCTCCGGGTGTCCCGGCATACTTCGCAGGTGCCTGCACTACACCATTGAAATAAGCGAAATGAATGGGTTCGTAGCTTAAAATACCGCTGGAAGATCCATCGGCCGCAGCATAATTAAGCTTGTAAAAGTATTTTTTCTCGGTGGCTTTGTGGTTGAGATAATCATAATGACTGATCCGTTTGATCCTTAACCCTCCTGTATATACGGTTCCGTTTGCATTTTCCTGGATCGATGCCGGCCAGTATTTTGCAGTGCGGCCGTATTCATGGTTCTCAAATTCATACTCCGTATACCCGCCCGTCGGGTAGGTCACTTTTTGAAGCACTTCTGCTTTGGTGAAGTTGATATCAGGTTTACGGGAATCCAGGTAAAGCTGTCGCGTAGCTGCATTGGTGAACAGATTATAATAGTATATTGGATCGGAAGAGGTAATGTATGGGTTTTTGTTGTTGTAAAATCCGTAATCATCTGTCTTGTAGGAAAGATATTCGGGTAGCGCAAGCGGATTATATTCAAAGCTATAAGTAGGAATATTCTGGGGAGTATCCGAGTCACCTCTTAATTTAACAGACAGCAATTTAAGCCTGGTCGTGACCAAATTGGTATATGTAAATTCTACTTTCTTCTTGCGAACCCCAACCGAGTTGGACACCACAAAATTGTCCAGCTTGTTTGGAAACCGCCCAGTGATCGTCGCATCCCTGATCTCCGGATATTTGGTAAAATGAAACTGGCTATGCAAATCTGCGGGTACGGCACCGCAATTAGGAAGAGGCGGATTCACCACATTGAACGTGTATCCCAATTGCTGATTGGCAATGCTCCAGTTAAATTTGACTTTGCTGATGGGCGTAACAATTTCGTCCAGATAACAGGGATGATACAGTGTGCTTTTGATGATCTTTCCTTTTGGAGCATTGTCATTGTCGGCAAACTTACCGGGCAGAATAATCCTATCGCTGACATAGGCTTCACTGGTCATATAAAATTTGTCCCTCTTGTAGTTCAGGTCAATCTTGTATCCATTTGGAGATTCGATCGAGGTTAAATACCAACTTGTAGGGAGGGTGTTTTCGTCCTTCAAATCAAACCCGTTATAAATCATGCCGGGCCGTGTAAATTCAATGGACTGATCGGTTCCTCCAAATGTATATTTGACTCCCTGACTGTCGGTCAGAGTGAATTTATATACAAAATTGCGTTGCTTGATTATGTTCGTGTAGGCTACTCCTGTCGCCAGACACGAAAGCGGGAGCTGCGGCTCTATCGGCATCGTGAATTCCTTATAACTCAGAGCGGGGTCCTTTTGCACCAAAATATCTTCACCTAGCTCGGTCTTCATACGTAATGCATCGGTATGGTCTATATAAAATTTACCAGTACGTCCGCCAAAATTATATTGGTATTCATCATAGCGGCCTTCTGCATTTACGAAAACGGTTTGATTCTTCAGATGGGTTTGCATAGTCGCCGCCGACGACCAGTTTGGATCATTCGTAGGATTGAAATTAACCGGGACCGGAACATTATCCGGGAAATTATAAGGAGTTGTTCCTCTCGATACCCGAATTATAACACCGCCCGTATTCAGCATCCAGCCATTACCTGTAATTCCTGGAAATGCATCCGGCTTCGTGCCAATGGCCTGATGGTAGCGCAGGCTCAAATCAATAGAAAGCTCCTTGTATGCTACCTGATAGAGTGGAATAAGAATGTCGGGAGTCCCCGTAAAATGGCTGACAGGAGTATCGCCAAAAACACCAAATCCTGATGCAACCGGCGAAGCTGTGACCAGACTTCGGTTGATATACTGATTGGACTCAAATTTTTGCTGTGCATACAAAGTGCTGTGGAACGAGAAAATCAGTGCCACGGCTACCATTAAGAATTTGTGTGTGCAATGTTTTTTTAATGTCATTGTAAAAATATTATTGGAGGAAAATCAAAAGTAAAAGCATAGCTCCGCCATGAAATGAAATATTCATTTCGAATTTTAATGAATGATCAATGAGTCAATTAGGAAGCAATCAGAAGAGTTGAGAAGAAATCGCAGTTACCGGATCCACTGCAAACTTAGAAGAGCCAGGTATCATTGGCAACCGTTGAAAGACAGAAAATCATCCGCCGTCGCATAGTGTATTTGAATTATGTTGACAGTCATTCGCAACTAATGCTTTCAAATGAGTCAATTTTTTTCTCAGGATGGGAACGCATCGCAGGGATGGTAGCGGCAGACAAAAAAAAATGGCCAGGCGATAGTTGAGATATCGCCTGGCCAAAGGACCTGCAAGTTTATTTCTTCAGGCTTTTCAGATAAGCCATCGTCTGCGGCACTTGTGTAGCGTAGCTCGGGCTTTCATCTTCAATGTAGTAATGCTCAATCGCCGACTTTTTAGCAGCTTTCAGTATGGCCGGAATGTCCAACTGCCCGGTCCCCAGGGCAACATCATTCGTTACTGGTGTGCCGCCCGACAAGTTTCCCACCACGCCTTTGCGCAGGTCTTTCATGTGCATGAGTTTGAAACGTGTCGGATACTTCGTGAGCAGACCAGCAGGATCGCCGCCAGGAAAAAATGCCCAAAGAATATCCAGTTCGAAACTTACATAATTAGGATCCGTTTTCTTGATAATGTAATCCATTAATGTGCCGTCTTCATGCTTTTCGAACTCGTAGCCATGATTATGGTAGCAGAATGTGAGGCCAAATTCATCCTTTAATTTCTTCCCGATCGTGTTGAAATCTGCTACCGTACTATCAGCCTTGGCGAGTGTAAATGCACCTTTGTGAGGCACCCAGGCCACACGTACAAACTTGGCACCCAGCGTTTTGGCATTCTCTCCTACTTCCTGCGTTTTATTCAGTGCCTGCTCATAACTTACCCCAAAAGAGGAGCATTTCATACCACGCTCGTCCAGCAGCTTTCTGAGTTCCGCGGCCGTTTTTCCGAACAGACTGGAAAATTCCATATCCTTGATTCCCAACCCTTTCAATGTATCTAGCGTAGCCGCAGCATCTTTGGACAAGCTCGAACGATACGTAAACGATACCATGCCTGGCATCTCCGGAAAAAGTTGTTTCCCCTTCTGCGCAAAAAGCAGGTTGCTAGATAAAGTAAGGGCAATAATAAGCAGATTCTTGAACTTCATATCCGTTTTCAGGTTGGTTAGCGGTTAGCTGATTTTTGTTTGTAATCTTCAAAATGCAATCACTGCATTTCTTTCAACATGACGAAATGCAATGCCTGCCTCCCTGACCGGAGTATGTGAGGTTTTCATAATAAAAATGACTACCTTCTTTAATTTGCAGCATTGCTGCACAATACTCTATCCTATCTCAGAGGGTAATCCCCAGTCGAGTATGGTTCTCGCATTCAAAACTTAAAATCAGGTATAATTTTCAAACGGATGAATTAATTTTCTTGACAAACCGAATGGTAATATATACATTTGAATAACCGAACGGTTATATAATGTTGATAGAGACTAAAAACCGGTCGGGAGTAATGTTTTTCACTAAAAATTGATGTCATGAAAATTGAGATGGTTAGCGTTTATGTAAGTGATGTGAATAAGGCATTCAAATATTATACGGAAGTGCTGGGCTTCGTTGAGAAGATGTATGTGCCGGAAGCAATGATCGCGATTGTGGCATCTCCCGCTGATCCGCAGGGAACTTCCCTGATGCTTGAACCCAACGAGAACCCCATCGCGTCTTCTTATCAAAAACAACTCTATGAGGCAAATATCCCGATCATGACATTTTCAGCAGAGGATATTTATGACGAACATAGTAAACTGGTGGCGGCAGGCGTCAAATTCCGTAAGGACCCTAAAAAGACCGACTGGGGCATTGAAGCCATTTTTGAAGACACTTTTGGCAATCTGATCCAGCTGGCTTCCCTATCTTAAACGAGACATCATCATGACTGGAAAAGGAAAAATACTTGCTCCCGGAGTACTCTGTTTTGAGCGCTTTTTTGACAGCGCAATCGAAAAAGTATGGTCCTATGTGACAGAATCCGACAAGCGCGGCAAATGGCTGGCGCGTGGTGAAATGGAGCTTTTTGCAGGTGGCATGGTAACCCTGCATTTTTTGCACAGCGAGCTGAGCCCGCTTCCGGGGACTATACCAGAAATGCACAAAGCAATGGAAGCAGGGCACACATTTACAGGAAAGGTCATTGAGGTCGATCCTCCTCACTTACTGACATTTACCTGGCACGACGACTCGGAAGTAACCTTTGAACTCACAGAAGCAAAAGGCGGGGTGCTGCTGGTACTAACACACCGGAAACTCGCGGATTCCGAAGCGACAAGACAGAATGTGTCGGCGGGATGGCATACGCACCTGGGCGTTCTGGAAGCAAACCTGAATGGAACTACGCCGGAGAATTTCTGGGTTTCTTTCGAAAAAATTCAGGAAGAATATCGTTGAATAGGAAGGCCTTCTCTTGTCAAAATAGAGAAGGCCTACGTTTTTAACTATGAAACCAATGTGGCGTTCAGTTTGATTTCGAAGCTGAATGCATTGCTTACCGGACAAGTCTCTTCGGCTCCTTTGGCAATTTTCTGGAATTCGTCCTCCGCGATTCCCGGGATTTTTGCTTGCAATGTCAGTTCCGACAATGTGATCTTGCCGTTGTCCAATGTAATCACAGATTGTGTTTCAAGCGACTCCACTTGGTAACCGGCCTGAGTAAGGTCAAGGTCCAGCTTCATGGTAAAACAACCAGCGTGGGCTGCTGCCAGTAACTCTTCCGGGTTGGTCCCTACCCCATCCGCAAACCGGCTATTGAATGAGTATTGCGTTTTGTTGAGCGTTGTGCTCTGGGTGGTCAAATGTCCGGCACCTGTTTTAATGTCTCCTTGCCAAACGGCTGTTGCATTGCGTTTCATTGTATTTAAATTTAAAAGTGATAAAATAGATAATACTGTACCAATTGGTACAAAATAGGATAAAAAAATTTATTCGATTACTCTGAGATTCATTTTGATCAAATCCAGCAACTTGCCGTGATCATTCTCCATTCTTTTTGTCACGTTAAATCCGTTCCACAGGTTGATCAGGTAAGACGCCAGCATTTCGGGTGATTGCTCCGTTTGCAATAGACCTAGTTTTTTACCGCGACGCATCGCTTCCGCAAAAATGGTTTCCAACAGTTGCAGGTTTTCCGCCGCCATCATTTTCAATCCAGACTCGTGACCGCTGATCTGAACGAGAGCATTTCCAAAGTAGCAGCCCTGGTTCCCGATCGGAGAATCCGCCCCGGCCAGGGACAAAAAGAAGTCCTTCACCAGCCTGACCGGATCATCGCAATTCACGACGGCCTTCCTGAACTCTTTGAAATTCTGGTCCACCACACGCTGCATTGATTTTTCAAACAGCTCTTGCTTACCACCTTTAAACGCCAGGTAAAAGCTGCCCTTACCGATGCCGATCGCTTTAAGCAGATCATTGGCAGAGGCATTTTCATAGCCCTTCTCCCAAAACACTTTCACAGCATTGTCCAATGCTTCCGATTCGTCGTATATTTTAGGTCTGCCTGCCATTTTGATCTCTTTGATGAAACAAATGTACAATACTTTACCGATCGGTACAAAACATTTTGAAAGTTTTTTTGGTTTTTTATTTTGTCATCCAGGAGCGCAGTCGAAGGACGTTACTAGCATGGTACAGCGCCTTTGCATCGTGCATCTGTACTTCGACTGCGCTCAGTTTGACAAAGTAAACATTTGATTAACAATTAATTACAAAATTAATTGATGGTAAAGCAGCGACCGCCTACGCTCAATGCGACAAACTAGAACCCCCACACCATCACTTCAACATGATCTTCTGAGGCGCTCCAAACAGCATTTCTCCTACTCCGGACGTCTTCACACCGATTCTGGCATAAATGTACTCGCGGCCGGCTAATGCGGCCGGAAGCGTTACGGTTAGCGAGATTGGTTTGCTGAGATCGGTCATGTTGGCTGCTACCTCCTGCGCATTGCCATCATTGTTGTTAGGATCGACGATCGTCGTTTTGCCAATGTACAAATTGACCCTTTCCAGGGTACGTGAAGGATCTGTTTGCTTCAATGTAAACGTAGCAGACACTTTCCCTTCCCCTTTCGAGTAGGTATCATTTTGAAAAACAAAATAAGGCTGAACCGGAACGTCCAACTCCTTGGTGCCACGCAATTCTACTTCAATGGTATCTTTATTATCCAGCCAGGGACCATTGCCAGGCAAGCGTACCAGCTTATAGTTTCCGTCAAAAAGGGAAGCTGAAAAAGTACCATCTTGATTAATGTAAACCGGAATTTTGGTAAATAACTGGTAGCCCCGCTGCCATAATTCCAGCTGTACACCATTGGAACGTACATTGACAGGCTTACCGTCGTAAACAATACGGCCTTTTAAAACAGACCTGGGTTCGGGGCGGTTATCCTTTTCGCAGGACGACAGCATGGTGGCAAATGTGAGCACACCCAGCAAAAGTTGCGCCGTAGAGAATATTTTCGTTTTCATAAAATGGATCAGTGGAATGGGTTCCGAATGATTTTTGGGTTGTTATCGATGACAAGCTGCTCAATGGACGAGTAATAGTTGCCCATTTGAAAAAACCTTGGGGCGCGGAAACGCGGGGCCACCAGTTTGTCAAATACATATTTTCCGTGCGTGGCGTGTCCTGGTCGCACAACGCGGTACGGATACAGCGCGTAAATCACGGCATCAGGATTGGCGTTATTTCCGTTCCACACCTCATGAGCAGTTCTCCACCGTACCAGGTCCCAAACGCGGTGATCTTCAAAAGCCAGCTCCACGCGTCTCTCGTTTTTCAACCGATCGAATGTCAGCGTTTTAAGGCTGTTGGCCCCAAATCCTGCGCGCTCGCGAACCAGGTTTACGTATTTCAATGCATTCGTATTTTGTCCTAATTCAAATGCAGCTTCACTGGCATTGAGATAAATTTCTCCTAAACGGAACCGTATCCACCACATATCGCTGCGGATACCGCGGGTACTGGACATAGCGGTTTGATCCACATATTTTCTCAGGTAAAAACCAGAGTTGGTCACCTCGGTTTGTGAACGCTGCGGACCGGATGAACCTGTGAGGAGGCCGCCGTCTTCGTAAGTAGATCCTAATGTATTGGATTCAACGTTCTGGAAGCTGTTAGCGCTTCCGTTCCAGACTTTCACGCCCGCCTGTATCTGTACAGGTGTGCCGCGGAAGGATGTGCCCGGGTAAATGACCGTACCGTAAAGACGCGCATCTTTGTTTGCAAAAATCCCCTGAACGTTGTCGTAGTAAATGTAGTCAGTATTACCCGCGTTCCTGGTTTTCAACTCTCCCGAGGTACCGTCCAGGTATTCGAAATCTTCCACCAGGTTCAGCGACGGCGTAATGGACGAGGACGAAAGATTGTCCTCACGCACATTACGGGCAATGTTGTCGTAGGTAAACCCGTGTCTTTTGTCCTTACTTACCAGAAAATCCTGCGCAAGAATTACTTCTGGATTGGCTGATTTCTTGGTAATCGCGTCATAAAAGTTTTCACCCAGATTCGGGTTCGTTTTGTAAAGCTGATAGGCTCCGCTATTGATGATCTCCTCAGATGCAGCGAGTGATTTGGCATAATAATCATTGGCCCGTGCTGCCGGAATACCTACTTCGCCACCCGGGGTTTTGATCGGCGATGCGAGCAGATTATTGTACTTGGCAATTGATCCCGCGTAAAGCATTGCCCGGCTTTTCAATGCCATGGCCGTGAACTTGTTAGCACGGGTATTGCTGCCACCATTACCAAGTTGTTCTTTGATCGCGTCGAGCTTCGTGGCGATGAAGTCGTAAACTTCTTCTTCTTTGCTGCGGGGCAATTGAAGATAGGAAGGATCGCCATTGTAATCGTAAATGAGTTGCTTTGTTACCAGTGGCACTCCACCCATGCGCTTCACCAATTCGAAGTATACAAATGCTCTGAGGAAACGGAATTCAGCAGAAAACTGCGTTTTTTGAGTCTCAGATAACGAAGTACTGAATTTTTCGATGTTTTCAATGGCTAGGTTAATGTCCCTGATCAGGCCATAATCCCAATACCGCCAGCGATCGAAAGGATAGGAAACAATGTTATTCCGACCGTCGTCATTGTTTGACCACATGGCTTCATCATAAGCGGCAAACTCGGCCCAGCCGGTGGTGAGCGACGTATGCGCCGGCAAGCGATCGTAGTAGTTGGCTAGCAGACCGGTGATCATTTTCGAATCGTTCCAGACCTGTTCTTCCAGAATAATGTTTTGCGGCTTTCTGTCGAGCCATTCTTCTGCACATCCCGAAAGAATGAGGATCGCGAAGACTAGGATATATTTTGAAAATCGTGGCATAGCTGATTGGAATTAAAAAGTGATATTAAAGCCTGCATTGAACAGACGCTGCTGCGGATAAACGAGCGCGTTACCTGACGAAATTTCCGGATCGATCTCATACTTTTTCACATTGTCGATCGAGAACAGGTTGCTGGCATTGACGTAAATGCGCAGTCCCAGTTTTTTCAAAATTTTCTGGTCAAAATTGTAGCCCAGCTCAATGTTACGCAGACGAATGTACCGGACGTTGGTAATCCAGAAATCACTTTTCCTGAAATTAACGTGGCTCGAATTGTCTTTCCGCAATGCTGGATAGGTTCCAGGAATCCACTTACTGTTCGGATCGAACGGATCTTCACGGTGCCAGCGGTCTTCCAGCATAAAATGCGGCGAGGTACCATTGTTCTGGTAAGGAATTTTCAGCTCGAAATTGCGCTGGAAGCTTTGAAGCGACGCACCGGCGAAGTCAAAGAACATGGAGAAGCCTTTGTAAGAAACACTGCCATTCAATGCAAAGCTCAGGTATGGATTGGCTCCTTCCGCATACCCGATCGGACGTTCGTCGAGGTTGTTGATGATCCCGTCGCCATTCACATCCTTATATATGAAATCTCCCGGTAACTGCGTCCTGTTGCCCTGGCCGTCGTTATTGACCGTATGCGCTTCTATTTCTTCCTGCGACTGAAACTGCCCTGTTACCTGGTAGCCCCAGTTGATGTTCCCCCAGCGGTCCACAAAAGAGTCGCGGTACTCGTTGTAAGAGTTCCCGAAGCGTGGCTTGTAGAAATCCAGGTCACGGCGGCGGGAAAGTGTTGCATTGGCGCTGATGGTGTAGTCAATCTGGCCCACAGAACTTTTGTACGTCAGCACACCTTCGATCCCGCGGTGCGTATCGCTGTTCAGGTTTTCATTCGGCAACGTATAACCTACCTCGGACGGCAGCAGCACATCGTAACGTGCAGCCGGAAGTCCTTCTCTTTTTCTTTCAAAAATATCAACCTGACCATTTAATTTCCCTCCTAATAAACCGAAATCCAAACCAATGTTGGTAGAGATATTGGTGATCCAGGACAATGTCGTGATCGGCAACCCTCTTGGTCTTACACCAATATTATAGGTACCATTGAAAATGGCGCTTCCCTGCAAAAAGTTGTAACCTGGCAAATAACTGAACGGCGCCACCAGGAACGCATCATTCGCGAGTCTGTCACTACCCGTGCGACCATAGGAAGCCCTTATTTTCAGGTTGCTGAATACTTTTTCAAGCTTTCCTTTAAAGAAACCCTCTTCCGAAATGCGCCAGCCCGCCGATACACCGGGGAAGAAACCGAAACGTTTTCCTTCCGCATAAAGGAATGAACCGTCATAGCGTCCCACACCTTCAATGAGGTATTTTTGTTTGTAACTATAATTTACCCGGCCAATGTAACCCGCCCTGGCCTCCGTACTCCACTCGTCCAGCAGATAGTCCTGATTGGCAAATGACATCAATGGAACATAATTATTAGGCGGCACCGTATGCACGATCATATAAGTGTTCACATTGTCCGACTGCTCATAAGCCGCAACAGCGGATAGCTCGTGGTCGCCGAAAGCTTTACTATAATTCAACTGAAACTGTGCGAAACGGTCCACTACATTCCTTTTCCGACGTTCACGCCAGGGGTTTTGGTTACCACCGCCTGCTACCCCATTATAGGTGTCATTGGCTTTGTCGTACGAGTAGGCGTCATAAGTGTACTCGAAGCCGTCGAAATCAAAGTTGCGGTATTGATACGAGTAGGTACCTTTTGCTTTCAGGCCAAATGCGAAGTCGTATTCAGCATAAAAGTTACCTTTCACAACCCGGTCTATTTCGTCAATGTACCCCGTTACTTCCTTTTTATAGGTAGCAGGGTTCACATTCACATTATGGGTCTGATTAATATATTTGGGGTTATCATTGGCGTATGGACGTTCGGTCGGCCACATGGTGAAAATGCTCAGGAATGGATTGAAGTAATCGTCCAGACCGGGTACCCCCACCTGAAAACGGTCCTCGATACGGGCGCTGATCTGTGCTCCTACTTTCAGTTTTTTAGTGATATTGGATTCAATGTTCGCCTGAATGTTGGTACGCTTAAAGCTGTAATCACGGATCAACGCATCCTGGCTCAGGTGACCTACCGACAGGAAATAACTGATCCTTTCGGTACCACCGGAGGCATTGGCGTTCAAAGAAAATTGTGGCACATTCGGACGCATGACCATTTTATAATAGTCAAAACTCTGGTAGCCTTTTTCAGTTCCCGCTTTCCATTTTGCCAGTTCTTCCGGTGTAATGGTAGGTACACGCCCCTGGTTCACGTCCGATTCCACCAGGCCGCGCATATGCTGATACGCATTGGCAGGCTTCGGATAGCGCGTGAAGTTTTGTAAACCATAATAACCCGAAAGATTGATTTTTGCCGGCCCGTCGCCTGCTTTACCACGCTTGGTGGTGACCAGCACCACCCCATTTGCAGCCCGAAGTCCGTAAATGGCGGCCGAAGCATCTTTCAATATCGAAATGCTTTCAATGTCATTCTGGCCGAGGTTATTGAAGTTTCCAGCATCAGAAGGTACACCGTCGATGACGTAGAGCGGAGTACCCAGGTTCCGGATCTGGATCGAGGTGGCCGCACCGGGACGGGCGTCGGCCTTCCGCGCGGTGATACCCTGTACCCTGCCTACCAGGGCATCCGAAGTTCCGATGGAAGGGGTCCGGATCAGGTCCTTGGCCTGAATATTACTCACCGCGCCCGTTACCGCAGCGGATGACTGGGTACCATACCCAACTACCACAACCTCAGTAAGTTCCTCGCTGCTGGGCACCAATGTTACATTGAATGATGATTGGTTTCCGATCGCTACGTCCTGAGAAGTGTAACCAATGAAGGAAAATGTAAGCGTGGGCGCAGCATCTTCCACAGTCAGCGTAAAATTTCCGTCGCTGCCCGTAGTTGTTCCCTTGCTGGTTCCTTTCACGATCACGCTCACACCAGGCAGCGGGCCATTTTTTTCATCCACAACCTTGCCCGTCAGGGTTTTGTCGATCCGAAGATTGACATTGGGCCTGGCTGCTCCGAAAGCCTTTGCGGCTTGGACCGGGGCCCGGGATACTAGCATTCCTGTGACCACTACGGCACAAAAAAGCCCGCAACGCCCCATGATGGAGCTTTGTATAGTTCTGTTCATAGAGTTAAATTGTTAAGATGAGATTCGGAAATTTGGGCAATATCATTTCATGCTAACCGATTCCGTAATCAGTCAGAATGTTTCGAAAAAATATGGTCATATCACACAGCCAGATTACTTGGCTCAAAAAAAAACGAACGGTTTAGTATACACGTAACTTACCAACTGCTATCTTCCACCTCCATAGGCATCCTGTTTTTTGAAGTTGATACATCTGATACTACCCGGAAGCTTCGTAACGCTTGCCATTGTTCCATTTAAACCGGAAATAGAGCAGAGCGGCTACCTTCCACAACCTCGCGGCTTCGTAGCATCATTGACTAAGACGCTTCGTTCAGAAGCATTGACGGAACTCTAAACTGCCTGGCGGCTCAGAGTAATTTCCAAAAGGAAGAATGATTTGCTGTTTTCATGTGTTTGCTGTGATTTGTTCCCAAAAATGTATAAAACCTCGTCGGGTAGTATTTCTATTACCAACGAATCAAAACTAATACGTATAAATCGATCGATTTTCACAATACAATTTTAAAGCAAAATAATGCTAAAAACATTCCTTGTTTTGATTAGTACTGACTGTATTTTGATGTTTTTTATAATTTTATGACCATTTTATTGAAAAATATCACCAGAAGTCATGATTATGTACCCCAGGCTATACATCCATTTGAAGATGGTGAATCTTGTAGAATGCTCGTTTGAGTACGGTTTTGATCACATCGAGCTTCATCGGTTTGGACATATAATCATCCATTCCGGCACTCAGGCAGTTGTTTCTGTCCTCAGTCATCGCATTGGCGGTGAGGGCGACAATGTAAGGCATAGGCCCGTACTGATGCCGGATTGCCTTGGTCGCCTCTAAGCCATCCATTTCAGGCATTTGTACATCCATCAAGATGAGGTCGAATGAGCCTTGCGACAACTTGTCGAGCACCTCATTTCCATTGTTGGCGATCACAATCCCGTACCCCAGCTTTCTCAGCACATAGTCGATAAACTTCTGATTAACCAGATTGTCCTCCGCGACCAGAATGGCAAGGGGGTATTTGGCCGAAAAGTCTTCGTGCAGGACCTTCGCCTCCGTGGCCGCAGCGGACGGAAGCTGCATTTTGTCCGTGAGCGCTGCATGGATGCTTTGCCGCAGA
>NZ_JBDSFX010000088.1:0-46036 GCF_039919315.1 Dyadobacter sp.
TCCCGTATCGAAATAGCCGCTGGCGAGGGCAAAACGGTCATTGGATAAGGTCAGGATTTTATTGGAATTGGTAGAAAAATTGGCCGAAGTCGTCCATCTGAACGAAGCTGTTTGAAACGGTATAGCATTCACCTGGATCTCAACACCTTTGTTTTCCATCGAAGCCGCGTTGGCAGTGATGGTACTGTACAAATAGGGCGGGGTAGGGACCGGGAAATTGGCGATCAGGTCGCGGGTGGTGCGCCGGTAAAGGTCTACGGAGCCCGAGATACGGTCGTTCATAAAACCATAATCCAGACCAATATTGACCTCTTCCTTGCGCTCCCACCGCAGATCGGGGTTAGCGTTATTGGACGGATTAATCGCCTGCACCCACTGACCGTTGATGAGCACATTGGTGTTAAAATTGATCTTATTAAGTGAAATATAGGAACTGCCTGGTTCTGTTCCGGTTACGCCGTAACCTGCTCTTAATTTCATGTTAGAGACCGTGTTTGTATTTTCGAGAAAACCTTCTCTTTTCAAATTCCAGCCGACGGAAAATGCTGGAAAGCTGCCCCATTTGTGATTAGATCCAAACCGCGAGGAACCTTCGTGACGCACACTGGCCGTTAACAGGTACTTGTTCATGAAACTGTAATTGACCCGAAAAAAATAACTGATCAGCTTGTTTTCAGATTGAGAAGATGTTTCGGGAGCCTGTCCGCGTCTGAGCGCCAAACCTGCGCCAATGTTGTTGTAAGTGAAGTTATCGGTTGGGAAATCCCAGTTTTGCATGAAGTAGTCTTCCATGTTGTAGCGCCTCCATGTATGTCCGGCCAGCAGCACGAAATTGTGGTCCTGAATGGTTTTATTGTAGTTGGCAGTCAATTCAAAGAGGTCGTCCTGCGAGCGGCTGGTGCCACGTGAGGCAAAGCCGTTTCGTCCGTTCCGGGCTGTTGAATAATGGTTTTTGGTTTCGTAATAACCCCTCGTGCTGTTATACATGTCCCTGGCAAACAGCGCTTTAATTTCCAATCCTTCAATGGGCGCCAGCGAAATGGTGCCGTAAGTCCTGAGGTTGTTATTTCTGTTCTGTCCATAAGACTCTTCAATGGCTGCCAGTGGGTTCATATAATCCGTTTTGTCAGTCCGCTCCGTCCATTTGCCGTTTTCATCCCTTAATGCTTCGGTAGGGTTGAAAGTCAGCGAGTTGCGGTACACCAGGCCGGAGTACGAGCCACCATCGATGGAAAAGTACTTTTGCTGGTAGCCGCTCAGGTTTGCATTGATCTTCAACAATCCGTCGAACATGGAATGGTTAACCTCAATGCGTGGAAAGAGCGTTGTGTTATCCGATTTTTTCATAATACCGTTCAAATGGCGATATTCCAGGCTGACAATGTAATTCGTTGTCCGCGAGCCGCCTCGCAAGCTAATGTTGTGCACTTGCGACAATGGTTTTTGGGTCACTTCGTTGAGCCAGTTGGTGTTGTGGCCGTAATCAATAGCGCCGGGTTTTTGCTGGGCAGCAAGTTGGCGATACTGATCCACGTTCATGAAATCCAGTTTCCGGGTCATTCTTTGTGTGGTGAAATAAGAGCTCACTTCCAGGATTGCGGGTGTTTCTCCTTTTACTTTTCTGGTGGTGATCAGGATCACCCCGTTCGTTCCGCGCGTGCCGTAAATGGCAGCTGCCGATCCGTCTTTTAGCACATCAATGGATTCAATGTCCTCGGGTGCGACCGTGTTGAGCGCACCGGGTACGCCGTCGATCAGGATCAATGGTTCGGAACTTGCATTGATAGTTGCGTTTCCTCTCAGTGAAATTTGGGCCAATGCAGTGGGATCGCCGCTGGGTGTGATCACAGTCAGTCCCGCCACTTTGCCACGAATAAGCTGGGCCGCATCCTGAACGGGGCCTTTCACGAAGTCTTCGGATTTAACGCTGGCAATGGCGCTTGTGATCTGCTCTCTTTTTTGCGTTCCATAGCCCACAACCACTACTTCTTCAAGGCTTTTTTGATCGGGTAACAATGCAATGTCAATGCTGGATTTGGTGCCCACAACCACTTCCTGGTTCTGATATCCCACATAGGAAAAAACCAATGTCACATTCGATTTGAGGTCATCAGGGATACCAATGCTGTATTGGCCATCAGCGTCTGTAGTGCTTCCTCTCGTCGTTCCTTTAATGAGTATACTGACGCCTGGCAATTTTTCTCCGGCATCGCCTTTCACCACCCCGTTGATAACCCTTTCTGCTGCTTTACCTGCTACTTCCGTGGTGGCAGAAGCAGTTTGCAGGATGGCCGTTGGGGTTTGGTAGGAAGCGGGAGGGGCCTCGTCGATATTTTCCTGCTGGGGTTGCTGGGCGCCTGGCTTGCTCTCCTCTTGGTTGGTCAGAATCAGGTAGGTTTGCTGGCTTACTTTTTTGTAGCGCAATCCGGCTGGTATAAGTATGCTATTAAGCTTGTTTTCAATCGATTGTGTAGTTTGAAGCTGAGCGGGTTGGACGGAGACACCTTCCAATAATTTTTCTTCAAACAGAATATCCACTTTGAACTGCTTCTTGACCTGCATAAGCGCATCGCGTAAGGTCAGCTTGTTACTGGGAATTGTGGCAGCAGATCCAGCATTACTTTTCGCACGATTTTGGGCCATTAGCTGGGCTTTTAAAGGCGCAATATCCAGCAGACATCCCACCATTAAGGTTACCAACACTTGAAAGTGTACTAATTTGGTCATAACAATAAACGATTTAAGATACGGACTAATGATTGGAATTGAGCACGAAGGTTTCCGACTGTTGATCGGTTTGTGGGGAATGGCTTACCCGTGCATTGAGCACATCAGAGAGCACTTTGATCACATTTGCCGGGTCATTTGCATTGAAGGTACCTCCGATGGTCCGCTTGGCCAGAGCGGAATCGGCAACAATCACATTCACTCCGAAATGCTCGCTGATCTGGTAGGCAATTTCGGACACAGGCGTATTTTCGAACATAAACCTATGCTGCTTCCAGGCCTGATGCGCAGACAATGTTTCGCTATGGCTCAGCGTGAGCCTTCCCTGGGTCGACATGGTGGCTATGTCACCGGGCTTCATCAGCACTGGCTTGGCATTGAGCTCATTGAGCGCGCGAAGCTGAACGCTTCCCTGGCTGAGCACCACCTTGGAGCCGTGGTCGCGGCTGTACACGATGAACTCGGTACCCAGCACCCTTACTTCGAGCTTATCCGGGGTGCGGACGACGAATTTGCGGTGATCGGGCGTATGTTTTACAGCGAATTCAGCTTCCCCTTTCAGCATAACTTCCCGTGTTCCGCTTCCGAACCCGAAGCGGGGAACGGTCAGCACCGAGTTTGCATTTAATGTTACCCGTGTGCTATCGGGCAATTTCACCATGCGGATCTCGCCGTAACCGGTTTCATAGTGCGTGTAAAGCCACACATCCGAAAGCAAGTAGGCACCAATAATGAGTGTAAAAGAAGCCGCCGCCACCCATCGCAATAAAAGAAGCCGACGCCTGAAAGACGTATAGAACGCGCTTGCCAAGGAGGCGGACTGCTCCATAGCAGTAGCATAATTCGGAACGGTACGTAGTGAACGTTCGTAGGCCAGATCCACATTGGGGGTAAACTGTGGGTTTTCGGTCTCCCACTCTTCCAGCCATTGAAAATACAGCTCCCGGTTGACCGGATTGTTGAGCCATTCCCGAATCAGAATGTTCTGCATCCGGGTTGTTTTCCCCTCGAAGAAGTTCTGGATCACCTGTTTGGAAAGAAATGGTTTCTTCATGCTCTGTTGAATTCAGTATGAGATGTGAGGACGGGAAAAAAATCCGTCAAATGAATAGCAAAGTGATTTGAATGATGGAAAGTAGTCCGTGATCTTGTAGCGCTTTTCTGAGAATGGATAAGCCCTTGGTGATATGTCCTTCCACGGTTTTAATAGATATACCCAGTTCTTCGGCGATCAGGGCATTTCTCTTTCCTTCGAACCGGCTCATCAGAAACACTTTCTGGTTTTGAGGTGATAGTGAGCGGATTACCTGTTCGACTTTCAGGACCAGTTCCTGAAATTGTAGTTCGTGCTGAGGGGTGTCTGCTGGCGAGGCTACTGAGAAATCGTCGAAATCGGCGGTTAGGGTCTCTTTACCGAAGTTTTTCTTCATATAATGAAACGCCGCATGCCTGACGGTGGTAAACAAATAGGACCGGTAAGAAGTGTTTACAGAAGTATGCAGCTGCTTGGACCAGAATTGGCCAAACACCTCTACGACAATGTCCTCGGCGATGTCTTTGGCATAAACAAACCGGACTGCATGGCTGCATAATTGTTTGTAATAGCGTTTAAAGAGCAATTCATAACCCCTCCCCGGATCCTCTTCAAAAGCCTGCCGGATAAATACTTCTGAATCAACAAAATCTGCCAGCGTATTTTTGACTTCCGGGAAATCTGAGGACAAGCTGGCTGGTTCGGTAGTAAGCGCTTTACGCTCAATAGGAGACTTATGATTCATAAACATAATGGAAGTAGTTATCCATAAGAGTATGATAGGGGGGTGCTACCCTTGCCGGTTTTGTTAATTTTTTAATTTTTTTTGTGATTATTTGTAAAAATGCCTGAAAACGAGGCTCAGGTTATCGCAGATGGCTTGATCCACCTATCTGCTGGTAGCCTATGAAAGTCGCAGTTCACATCATTGAGTTGACCATGAATTTTTTAGTAAACAGAAGCAACCTTATTATGCAACAGGGTGTCTAAAATAAAAATGGGAATCCTGACTATGCTGGCTATGAAAAAATCTCCTCTTTTGCTGCTCGGACTTTTTGTCTTGGTCTCCTGTTTGCCGGAGAACAATGAAAATGTCATTGGTGTCAAGTTTGACGGTACAGGTTATAAACCCATTTATGCCAGCGCAGACGAGATTGCCAAAATCGAATTTACGGCTGCAAAGCCGTTGACAGAACCTGGTAAAATCTACGTTTCAGACCCTTATCTCTTTATCAATGAAATGGGAAAGGGAATTCACATCATTAATAACGCCGACCCGAAAAATCCCGAAAATCTATCCTTCATCTCCATCACCGGTAACTATGATATGGCCGCCAAAGACAAGTGGCTGTATGCGGATAATCTTTCTAATCTTTTAGTCTTCGACATTAGCGATCCCAAAACACCTAAGCTGGTAAAAACAATTGCGAATGCTATTCCGGTCAATAATTATCCACCTTATCAGAACATTTACTTTGAATGTGTGGAAAGCAAAAAGGGCTTAGTAATAGGCTGGGAAAAAGTCACTATGTCCGAAAAACCGCGATGTTACAGGTAAAGTATGTGCTACTACTCCCTTCAAAAACAATCCATGCTGGACTTATCTAATATCAATGGCATCATGAAAAGACTGGCCCCTTTATTTTTTCTCGGACTGGCCATTATCGGTCTGGTGATTATTCTGACCTCCTGCGACGGCGGTAATGATTCAGCATTGAACCCACAAACCGGTACTGGTGGCTCTATGGCACGGTTTGCCATCACCGGCAACACGCTTTACATTGTCTCCAAGCAATCGCTGGAAGTCTATAACATTAGCGATGGCGCAAGCCCTGTTAAAGCCCTTACCAAAAACATCGGACTGGGCATTGAAACCATTTTTCCTTTTAAGGATAATCTTTTTATCGGCGCCAGTGACGGCATGTACATTTTCGATAATGCCAAACCGACCGACCCGGTACAAATTTCAAAATTTACTCATATCCAGTCCTGTGATCCCGTAGTAGTACAGGGAAAATACGCTTATGTAACCCTGAGGAGCGGGGTCGTGTGCCGGGCGGGCAATACGCTGAGTTCATTGGATGTAATCGACATTACCGATCCTTCCAAGCCATTTCTGATCAACACACAGGCCATGGACTCTCCTTATGGGCTAAGTGCTTCGGGAAACCGGCTGTTTGTCTGTGAAGGTGACAAGGGATTCAGGATAATGGATATTTCAAATCCGGCTGTGCCCATATACAAGAGCTATTTCCACGATCTTCCTTCCTATGATGTGATCTCCCGCGGTAAACATCTGATTATTACCGGTAAGAAAGGTCTCTTCCAGTATGAGTATGATGACGCCGACAACCTTGAACTACTTAGCAAAATACCGGTTCTATGAGGCTTCTCCTGATTTGTGTTATATGTAGCTTCTTTCAGTTCAGCACAGTTGTTGGGCAAATCAATGCGGAGGCAGCCAAAAATCATGTCATCATCAAATTTTCACCTTTGCCGCTTTTCGATGCTGATAATACCGTTCAGTTTGGCGTGGAAGTGCCATTGGGCAAAAGGGGATTTAGCTTGCAGCAGGACCTAGGTTACGGCCATTCAAAGTTTAGTATGTGGTATTCTGATTACACAAATCCTCCCAACAAAGCAACCTTTAAGAGCAGGACACAGCTCCGATATTATTATTTCGACGGGCGAAAAGTGAGGGGTTATATGGCTGGGGAATTGCTCTTGAAAAAAGTGGTCTACCGCAATGATCAGTGGGTAGGAATGGATTGTAGTGAATTTGGGACCTGTGGCTTTTTTCAAAATCAGGAAGTAAAGATCGGACGCTTTGTAGGCGCGGGCCATTTCAGGATGGGTTGGCAGTTTTACTTTGGAAGCCGGATGGCCCTCGATATGTTTACTGGATTTGGTATACGAAGCATTCATGTAAAGGCCATAACGCCGGGCCTGCAAAACATGAGGTATTCCAGGCCCAGAGAAATGTGGTCAGATACCAGCCCAGGATCGAGAGAAGTGGTGCCAAGCCTGGTCCTGGGTTTTCACTTGGGAATTATATTGGGCAAATTTGAAGACTAGTATCAGAAAACCATTGTAGGGTTAACTGCCTGCGTTAGCTTTCTTTTTACCATTGTATTTCTTTTCAGCGGTTTTGGCCTTCTCAAAATCGAGTACCACACCATTGATGCAATAGCGAAGACCAGTAGGCGGGGGGCCGTCGTCAAAAACGTGACCCAAATGTGATTTGCAACGTCCGCACATGACCTCAATCCGTGTCATACCCAAACTTCTATCCTTTGCTTCAATAATTGACTTTTTATCAATAGGCTCAAAGAAACTAGGCCACCCGCAACCACTTTCATATTTGGCGTCACTCTTAAAAAGCGGGTTTCCACAAACGGCGCAATAAAACGTACCGATTTCTTTGGAATGCTCATATTCGCTGGTAAAAGGCCTTTCTGTTCCCTTCAAACGAGCTACCTGATACACCTCAGGTGATAGGATTTTCTGCCAATCGCTATTGTTTTTATTTAATTTGGAGGTATCGGTATGGGAGTACTCAGTACTCTTTTTGGCCGGGCTGGTTTGCTCGCCGGAAGATTGTCCGTAGCAGGTTTGTAGCAAAACGGAGCACATTCCTAACAGCGCAAGCATTATTGATTTTTTCATGCTGATTTGATGGGATGATTTATTCTATATACGAAATCCAACAGCTAAAAGTTGAGTAGTGCACGTCTTTACTTCGCCGTAGGCTTGTGCGAAAAAATAAGCATATTGAAGAATTATAAAATCAAATAAATGAAGACAAATCCCTGATGCCCAGTTTTTTGGCAGTTGTAAAACCTTCGCCAAATGTAACGCCGATAGAATGACCCATCTCACGGGCGCGGGCGATGACAAATTCCAGAAATTCGGGTGTAGAAATATAGCTCTGCGGCTCGCCTTCCTCATTGTATTCAGGCACATGGAACTGACTTTTGAAGGCTCGGATCGCTTCTACTTTCAGATCATGGAAGGCAGTGATATCTACCACAAAGTCAGGTGAAATATATCTGTCCTGCACCGTATGGAAAATATGTTTGGGGCGCCATGCCTGCTGCTCGCCGCCCTGCTCATCATAAGTTTTGATCATTCTTAGCCCGGAGTAGAAACAACTGTCCGCTACAAGCTGCCCGGCCCTTCCGTGATCCGGATGCCTGTCAATGACCGCGTTGGTGATGACGATATCGGGCTGGTACTTGCGAATGTAGGGAATGATCGCTTTTTGATGGGCTTCATTGTTGACAAAGAAGCCATCGGCAAGGCCTGCGTTGTCTCTTATGGAGATATTCATGATCGCAGCCGCGTCTTTGGCTTCCTGAATCCGACCTTCGGGCGTGCCCCTGGTACCAAGCTCGCCGCGGGTAAGATCTACAATTCCTACTTTTTTGCCTAACGCTATTTGAGACAAAAGGGTCCCTGCACAGCACAGTTCGACATCATCGGGATGCGCTGTGATGGCTAAAATATCTAGTTTCATAAAATTGTTCAGGTTATTTGATGCGAAGCTTTTGGCCGATCCTTAATGTGGAACGGGCTGACATTCTGTTTCGCCTTGCGATAGAAGAAATGCTCACACCGTACCGGCTTGCGATAGAGCCCAGCGTGTCACCGGAGCGTACTTTGTGCAGAATGGTTCGGGTGTAGGCCACCGGTGCATCACCGGCCTCGAATTCACTTTTACTGGATTTTCCCCTGAGGTGGTTCCAGACCGAGCTGGTTAACAGAAAATGGTCAGACTTGATAGCTGCATTCTCCCAATCAAAGATATTTCTGGGGTCGAAAGGGTTTCCCTCATACCGGTTTTCATAATGCAGGTGAGACCCTGAACTTCTGCCGGTATTACCACCCAGGCCGATCATCTCTCCGGCTTTTACCAACTGACCAGATTCCACGGATTGTTTGGAGAGGTGACCATACAATGTTTCCAGTCCGTTATAATGTCGTACTAAAATAAAGCGGCCATACCCACTGCCATCCCAGGCAACGATCCTGACCATTCCATCATAAGTGGACCGTACTGTATCACCTGTTTCCAGGTCCAGATCCGTACCATTATGCCAGCGGCCCCATCGGTAGCTAAAATTGGATGTGGTGGGGGTGCGGGTCATGGGCGTGCTCCACATACGGTTGGCGGCCTGATCGTATAATTTCAAATCGACAGGCTCGTCAAATTCCAGCGCGCTCAAACCGTAGGGGTTAATACTACGGGCGTCCCAGATCACATAATATTCTGCTGCCTTTACCCATTCGTCTGCTACGAGCAGCGAATCTTCTACCTGTACTACTTCTGTTTCCCCTTCATCAATGGTAGTCGTATCTTCGCTGACGACCGGATTGAGTGGCTTGACGGGTTCGAACTGGCTTTGAAATTTTAAATTGGAGGTCTCTACCTGGTATTCGTCCTCAGCTTGGGGGACGGTTACCTTGGTGGTCGGTCCTTCGTTAGCATTGTTTCCGGACTGATTAATCTTAGGATTTCTTTTGAATTTTCCTCGCTCTTGCGCTTGCGTGTTCCAGGAGATCAAACACACGATCATTAGCAAACTTACAATAAGCTTTACTTTCATAGGTATAAAAAATCAGATCAGACTGTACTGCCCGTTTTAGTGGTACAATGCAGTCTGATTCAAATTAGGGGTATGGCAAATAATTAAGCTGTCTCTTCAATAATAATGTCCACTTCGCGCTCCATCAAAAATCTTTCGGCATCCAATGCAGCCATACAGCCGGTACCCGCAGCAGTAACAGCCTGTCTGTAAACATTGTCCTGGGCATCACCACAAGCGAAGACGCCTTTCACATTCGTGCAAGAGCTTCCTTTGATGGTTTGAATGTACCCTGTCTCATCCATCTGCAGGTAACCTTTGAAGATATCCGTGTTCGGTTTGTGGCCTATTGCTACAAAGAAACCAGTTGCGTCTAAAAGTTGCTCCTCGCCGGTTTTATTATTTTTTACCAAAACAGATTCAAGACCGTGTTCGCCATTCAGTTTTACAGTTTCGGTATTCCAGAGAATTTCGATGTTTGGCAACATTTCCACTCTTTTCTGCATGATTTTGGAAGCACGCATTTCGTCACGGCGAACCAATAAATATACTTTACGGGCCAATTTGGCAAGATAACTAGCTTCTTCGGCAGCAGTATCACCAGCACCTACAACGACTACATCTTGTCCGCGGAAAAAGAAACCATCACAAACAGCACAGGCAGAAACGCCATGTCCGTTCAGACGTTGCTCATCTTCCAGACCGAGCCATTTAGCAGAAGCACCTGTCGAAACGATCACGGAATCTGCCTCGATCTCGTGTTTGTTATCAATGATCACTTTGAGCGGATGCGATGTAAAATCAACCGCAGTGGCCAGTCCGTAGCGGATATCCGTGCCAAAACGTTTGGCCTGTTTTTCGAAATTGATCATCATTTCAGGGCCGGTAATTCCATCCGGATAACCGGGATAATTATCTACCTCAGTGGTGATCGTAAGCTGGCCGCCCGGTTGGGCGCCTTGGTAAAGTACAGGGTTTAATCCAGCTCTGGAAGCATATATTGCGGCTGTGTAACCGGCAGGGCCGGAGCCAATAATCAGACAAGAAACTTTCTCAGATGACATATTTATTAAATACTAAATGTTAATGACGAATGTTGTTAACTTATTTCTTAAAAATAAAGAAGAGCCTAACCAGGCATTCATGTGTGCTTATTGGGGCAATGCAATGGTTGTACTCGTCAAATACAACATTGGCTGATCGACAAAAGTGCGAAATTTCAGTTCTTTATGCAAATTCTCTTAGAGTATCCGCCATTCAATTCGCCGGTTCAGCTGGCGATTGGTTTCTGAGTCATTATTAGCCACAGGTTTTGTCTCTCCATAGCCCTTTGAAGATATTCTTTCCGCGCCTACCCCGGATTTATGCAAATACTGTTGTACCGACAATGCTCTTCTGCGGGAAAGCTCCATGTTCTCAGTATCGGAGCCCACATCGTCGGTATGCCCGGAAATCTCGATTTTAATGGCTCTGTTTTTATTTAAAAAATCCACCATTTTATTGAGCTCCACTTTAGACTTGTCGTCGAGCTCGTACTGGCCGGTTTGGAAGAAAATATTGTTTAACACCTCAGCCCGATCTTTTTCAATAGCTTCGAGGGGAATGTCGAGATTGACAAAAGAGGTTGAGTCGCTGACCGTGAACGATAGGCTCTTGAATAAATAGCCCGTTTTAGAAACGTAAAAAGCGTATTCACCTCCACTGTTGAGTACTGTCAAGAACGATCCGGTTTTACCATCAGATGTAAATGCGCCCACTTTTTGCTGGGTTTTCAGGTCAAATAAATCAATGTCAGAAGCCAGCGCCGTGCCGGTATTTTTATCAAAAACTTTCCCTTTGGCATAGCGGGTGGGAATAATCATTTGTTGAACTGATTCGGGAAGCTGGAAAGTGTAGATCAGCGAGCGGCCTTTGCCTCTTTCGGAGGTATCATCCGTATAATATGCTCTCTGACCATCAGAAGCAATATACATACCTACCTGATCGGCCACGGTGTTGATAGGATAACCCAGATTTTTTGGTTGCGCCCATACCGTATCAATTCTTTGAGAAATAAAAATGTCGAAACCGCCCAACCCTGTCAGCCCATTGGAAGCGTAGAAAAGCGTGCGACCGTTGGCATGGATGAATGGTGCGTTTTCTTCGTCCGGGGTATTAATTGTGGCGCCCAGGTTTTTAGGAGCAGTCCATTGTTTTTTTTCATCCAGGTGCGTGATCCAGATATCCCTTTTGCCCTGCCCGCCTTTTCGATCGGAGGCAAAGTAAAGGGTATGGCCGTCAGCCGAAAGGGAAGGTTGTGATTCCCAGTCGCGGGTATTGACCTGCTGGCCCAGATTAATGGGCGCGCTCCAATCTTTGCCATCTTTGTGAGCAATGTATAAGTCACAGCTACCAAAACCGTCCTGCCTGTTACAGGCAGTGAAAACCAGCGTTCGGCCGTCGGCAGAAACACTGCATGTCCCTTCATTATTGGCCGTGTTAATGGACTTTGAAATTTCCTCAGGTACATCCCAGACATTCGTGGCCCCGCCATTTTGCTTTCGGTGCGTAATGTAAATATTCTCGTCACGGTTCTCGGTAAGGCCGGTAAAAATTAAGGTCTCGTCATCAGCGGTCATCACCGGGAAGTACTGCGTGCCCAGAAAATTGACCGTATCACCCATTGAAGTTTTTTTGATAACCAGTGGATTTTTAATCGCATTCTGAGCGAATTTGGAAGAAGCGATAGACTTTTCGGCCAGCCTGGAAAGGCTTGATTTTGGTGGAAACAGTGGATAGGCCTTTTCAAAATAAATTTGTGCAGAATCGTAGCGCTCAGCATTGAAATGATAGCGGCCCAGCCATTGGAATGCAGCAGCAGACTGGGGCGCCGCTGGTTTGAGGGCGATTACTTTATAGTAGTGTTTCTTGACCAGGTCCACATTTCTCTGCAGCTCGTAGATCTGTGCTAGGCGCAGGTGCGTGTCATAGCTGTCAGGCACTTCTTGGAGTACTTTTTCAAAGAGTGTGACAGCTTCAACCAATTGTCTTGCCTGCCAGGCTGCCTGCGCTTTTTCGTAGATTTCACGTGCCTTTCTTGGCAAGGTACCATCTTGGGCTGAGGCAATGTACGGTGTGTAAAGGCTTAAAAAAAGAAAGAAAATCAGTGCGCGGCGCATTATGGAATATTCATAAACTTGTGAGTTTGTAACGACATTTTCCATTTGGGATTGTCTTTGATATAGTCAATTATCAAAGGCAGCATCACCTCTTGCTTACTCCATTCGGGTTGAAGAAGGAGTGTACATTCAGCAGAAACCAGCCTGGAGTGCTCTTCTGCAAAATCAAAATCACTTTTATTATAAATGATCGATTTCAGCTCGTCGGCATTTTTGTAAATGTCAGGATGAGGATTTTTAAACTTTTTTGGCGAGAAACAAACCCAGTCCCAGTGACCGGTAAAGGGATAAACGCCAGATGTTTCAATGTTGGTTTTAAAGCCGACTTCCTGCAGTGCAGCCGTCAGCGCATCCAAATTATACATTAACGGTTCGCCGCCCGTGATGACAGCCAGCCGGCCAGGGAACTGCAGTGCGCCTTTTACAATAGCATCGATCGTAAATTTAGGATGGATGCTGGCATCCCAGGATTCCTTCACATCACACCAGTGACAGCCCACTTCGCAGCCACCGAGACGGATAAAATAGGCAGCTCGTCCGCTATGCTGCCCCTCACCCTGCAAGGTGTAAAAGGCCTCCATGACAGGAAGCTGCTGGGTAAGGATCGGTAATGTTTCAGTAAGCAAAATTCAAAAAGACAAATGTTCAAAAAAAGTACAACAACCAAACTGGTTGGAAAATCCCACAAAGGTACAAAATTCAAAATTGATCGTTTCGATGTTCCATTTTCGATTTAGTCGCATCTTTGCATTATGAATACAATGCAGATCCATCAGCAGGAAGTAATTTGTGCACTTGCTACCCCCTCAGGCGTAGGAGCAATCGCCATCATAAGGGTCTCAGGCCTGGGCAGTATAGGTTTGGTCAATTCAATTTTCAATGGCAAAAATCTTGAAAACGCTGATACACATACCGTTCATTTTGGCACGATCCGTTCAGCAGATGAAATCATTGATGAGGTTTTGGTGACGGTTTTTAAAACACCAAAATCATTTACAAAAGAAGACTCGGTTGAAATTTCCTGTCACGGCTCGGATTATATCATCCGGCAGATCCTGAAATTATTGATCACAAAAGGCGCCAGAATTGCCAAACCAGGAGAATTTACCCAGCGGGCGTTCCTGAACGGCCAGTTCGATTTGGTACAAGCTGAAGCAGTCGCAGATCTGATCGCGGCCGATTCGCAAGCCAGTCACAAAACCGCATTAAACCAATTGCGAGGTGGTTTTTCCAAAAAATTAGCATCATTACGTTCAGAGTTGATCCATTTTGCATCATTAATAGAGCTTGAACTCGACTTCGGCGAAGAAGATGTAGAATTCGCAGAAAGGGAAGACTTGCGAAGGCTGATCAATGCGCTGCTC
This sequence comes from Dyadobacter sp., assembly GCF_039919315.1. Taxonomy (GTDB): domain Bacteria; phylum Bacteroidota; class Bacteroidia; order Cytophagales; family Spirosomataceae; genus Dyadobacter. The sequence continues at coordinate 13,868 of NZ_JBDSFX010000088.1, forward strand.
GAAGCGATTGCGCCACTGATTGAATCATTTGATTTCGGCAACGCGATTAAGGAAGGCGTACCGGTCGCCATCATCGGTTCTCCGAATGTTGGGAAATCGACACTTTTGAATGCATTGCTCAATGAAGAAAAAGCGATTGTGACCAGCATTGCGGGTACTACGCGTGATGTGATCGAAGATACCATTGTGCTTAATGGGTTGAAATTTAGATTTATCGATACAGCCGGAATCCGCGAAACAGTTGATCTGGTTGAGTCCATTGGTATAGAGCGGTCCAAGGCCGCAATGGAAAAGGCTGATATTGTTATTTTTCTTTTCGATAGCGAGGAAACTTTAAAAGAGAATCAGGAGCTAGCCAAAAGTCTCCCTACGGATAAGGAGATCTTATATGTACTCAACAAAATAGATGAAAGCCCGGAATTGGCTCAAAACCTGGCAGCCAAAGCGCCACAGATCATATCTATTTCCGCCCAAAAACAAACAGGTTTACCTACATTGACCGAAAAGTTAGTCTCAGTGGTACACGGGCAGGCGGCTGGTGACACAGTTGTAACCAACCTGCGCCATTATGAGCATTTGATGAAAACCAATGATGCCCTCACGGATGTGATCAACGGGTTGGAGTCTGGCGTTACGGGTGATTTTTTAGCGCAGGATATCAGGTTGTCGCTGCACCATTTGGGGGAGATTACCGGGACTATTGTGACGGATGATTTGCTGGATAATATTTTTTCGAAGTTTTGTATCGGGAAGTAATATAGAGTAAGTAACCATAAATATATATAAACAAACATATATAAAAGCCCGTCAGGATCATTCTGATGGGGTTTTTGATTTATTGATATTTTGCGATAATATCCGAGTGGTTTGTACCTTTTTGTACCTTTTATGGTATTTTTAGGCCGAGGTACAAAAAGGTACAAAAATTAACGATTTAGGGGACCTTCCTGTTGAACTACCGAGTAATCCTCGGTAGTTGCAGCCACATCGAGTTCTTCATCGCTGTATATATTTTTCAAGTGTAGCCCGATTGTATCGGTGTCCTTTTCGAACAATTCAGACATCTGCTTTTGACTCAACCAAACGGTTTCTTCCTCAAACTTCACTTCGATTTGAGTTTGCCCGTCCGCACCTCGATAAATTTCAATTTGATTCTCCATTGCCTATTTTTAACTCTGCCAAATTAAGGAAAAGCAGGCGAATGAAGCAAAAGACAAAAATCGCAGTGCTTTTGAGTGGCAGCGCAAGGTCATGATGCAGCATTATGCTGACTATTTTAGATAGCCTGTCGTAGAGAATTGAAATGGAATAGTATGGGCTTCTCGAACGTGAGTACGTTAATCTCGGCATGAAATGGATACACCATCTATTTTATGCCAGCCTTTTATTTATCAAATCTATATTTGCCTCACTTATACGGTATTCTTTTGCCAAAGTCTTCCACTGCCTCAAGGCAGCCTTTGTTTGTGCAATAATTTCATTTACAAGAGCTTTGGACAGACCAGCTTCAAGCCCCAACTTTATAAGCTGCTTGTCGCTGGGGTTTCTTCCCTCTCCCATTACCATTGTGCTTTGTTCTCCCCCAGGGCCATTAGAAAACGTCAGATCATAAGCTGGCGATAACTTCCATTCCCCTTTACTATCCATCAGAAAACTGAAGTTCTTGGCATGGTCATCACGGTTATGGGCCAGGACATTGAATACAGCTAGTCTATACATTTTCTCAACCTCACGGATGTCTTTCGTAAGCTGACCAGTAAGCGTCAGTAAATCTTCATAATCTAATGATGGTGTCCGAAAATCACTATGCAATAACCCGCTTACCGTATGCATGTGGTATCGTTTTGTACCATTCCGGTCAAAGCGTTTTGCCGCAAAATATCCGCATCCTTTGCTAGCTACAAATAAATGAGCTTCTGACATTACAACGCCTGCCTCTTTTGCCATCAGAGCATAAACGTATTCAATTGCGCCGGAATCAAGTCCGTCTTGAGAATTCGGGAACTTGATCAGCCAGGGCTCAAATCCATCGGCAAGTTGCTTTGCACCATGGGTTATATTCTGACGGGTCTCATCAACCCCTATGAGCGCTTTGGGTCTTGCCCCGGCAGATGATCCGTTTAAAGAAAGTAGCTCCTGAATGAGCTCTTCTGAACTTCCTGTAAGAACTTCACCGGCTTGCTGAGCAAGTTGATCCAGATCAATAAAGCTATCGTCTATATCAGACGGACTATAATCCGGTTCATAGACTAAGGCTCCCATTCCGTGAAATCCCACATATGCCAAACGATCCAGTGGAGTAATATCTGACGGCAATATGTTTTGAGAACGCAAAAGGCGGTCAAATAATAAACGCCCCCAACCATCGGGTAGGCAATCGCTAAAAACACCTGCCAATCCTTCGAAAGGTCTTGTGTCAAAAGCAGTAACGCCTGTTTTGAGAGGCAATCGTAAAGGAGAAATCTCCAATCCTCTTTGAATGAATGAGGCATCATATTCAAAATAAATGGTGTGGTCGCGAATAGCCAAACGCCCAACCGGAAGAATTCCGCTGCCGAAATCCAATCTTACTTTGAGTTCTGTGATAAGATGTTTCATTTGCGACGACCTCGTTTACGGATTGAAGTCTCTTCCTTCAACACTTCATCGATTGAAGAGAAAGTTGGTTTTACAGGCTTGATAGCCTCAATCACTTCCTCGATGCCGCCTACAACCAAAAGAAGCCTAAGGAATGACTCCAAAGAGATGACCCCTTTCTGCTCAAATTTTCTTAGAGTTGGTAGTGCAACGCCTGAACGCTCTGCTAAACCTTCCTGAGTAAGGCCCGCACTTAGACGCCTGGATCTCACATTTTCTGCAAGCTTACGAAGTGCCTTTGATGGTGATATAAGTGATATCATTGTAGTACCTATCGGCCTTGTAACCTAATAATTAATACTATTGTATTACAAATGTAGTTAATTGAAAGCGAAGAATGCCTTACTTAGATGGTTTTAAAGTTGAAATTATAAGTATTAGATCCTGTTTTTAAACAAAGGCCAATACCCTTGATGGAAATGTGGCTCGTAGGTAACCGAGTAATGAATGTCAAGTTTTGTGGTCATTTACTTGCCCACAATCCTCTAAGAAAAACGCATATGCTGTCAGGCTAAGCAACCGCTACATCAAAAGTCCCCGAGACAGAATTTTATCTTGAATCTACAGATAATCTGTGCGGAACACGTTTCACCCTACATTCCAGCTTCAACTGCCGAGAATTCCTCGGTAGTTGCACCGCCAGATTTATGTAAAGCTGACCAACGAGGCATAACACACAAAATCGTTACTTTTGAGGGTAAGTACAGATGTTGTATGGAGGCATTATCCATGTTCAAGAGTACTTTTTCAATATGTGCAAGTCCAAAAATGGCTGGCAACAATTTGGAAGCTTTTTACTCATTAAGTTCGAGTTTGTACCTCTTTTGTACCTATATGAGTGTAAAGTGCTTAAAATGAATTCATAATACATATTGTATCGGGAAATAGTCAGCATTAGGATTTTTTGGATTAGGGGATTATAGAATTAGTATACTACACACATGAAACAGGAGGATATGACGCGCTAGTAATGTTATATCCCTGGATTAAGGAACCCTTTGACAGCAGGGTTGCCTGCTGACCGAGCTGAGAACTCTTAGTGAAATTTACAAGGTGGCAACCAAGTAATTTCTTACATTAAATATCGTGATCTGGAAGAGCAAACGGAATACTCTTCATTAACCTTGGGTATTTGTTAGAATATTTTCTCCTAGTGATGAGCTGCTACTTCATTGAGGCAAAATTATCAGCTTCGAAATCTCCGGATCGTCAAATGCATTACAGGCCATAAGATACATTTCCATTTTTTCCTCACTCTCGCCGTAAACGTTATAACTGAATTCGAATGTCCTGAGCAACATCCTGATGTAGGGAGCGGGGTCATGTTGCCTAGTGAGTTTTCGAAGCGCTCCCATGTAATCTTCCCTAAAGACAGTGGGGATTATGATTTTCGAAAGGCCTTTCGAAGAGAGTTCGGCATTCATCATGACGCGGGCTATTCTGCCGTTACCATCTAGGAAAGGGTGGACTTCGCTGATCAGAAACATGATGTAGACTGCTTTGGCAAACGGATCTTTAAGTAATGTATACCAGTCAAAACCCTTTTTTAACGTACCAGCTACCAGTTGCCAATCGACAAACTCGGTATTGCCCGCCCGGTTGTTCTTATCCTTAAATTGACCAGGTTTTTTGGCTAGCCTGGCTCTCAGCAACGTGGCATGTCGGCTTCGAAGTAATTGCAGTAGTCCATTTGCAGATTCTGGCGTTACCCTCATTTCCTTCCGGTCAGAAACGATTTGATAGGTCCCCAAGACATCGTGCGAATCCTCGTCTCTATCCGGCAGGGGCGTTTCGGACTGAATGATTTGTAGCGCTTCACTTACTGTGAATTCTGTTCCCTCAATGTAATTTGAAAAGTAGCTTTCAAAGAAGGCAAAGTTGCGGTAGGATCTTATTGACTCATTTCTATCCTTGTAGGATGGAAACGTTTTCGTACTTAAAGCTCCATATAAAGTCTCGAAAATTTTAATTCGTTCTGGGTCAAACGGCTCACCAAGTGATCTGGCAATGGCTAATGGGGACCGAAGGTTTTTTGAACTGCCGGTAGTAAGGAGGTCGCTGACCAATTTGTTAAGTTTTATGAACTCCTTTTCCATGCCCAAAACAGGTGCCAGCTCCCGGGCTCTATCCCGAAGCTGATTAATGCCGTCTTCACCTCTTGACCTGATTAGAAGATCAAGTCTTTCCTCAATCTGTTCCGTTGACAAAGTTTTAGGTAATTCGCCAGCACTTCTGGTCTCCTGCATGTTTTCCAGCATTGCCCTCGCTTCCTGGGACGCAAACAGATTTTCATAAAAAACGTTATCATTTTCTTGTTTGGTCGGACCTTCCAAAAAATGGATCGTCAAACCTGGGAGGCGGATATTTCGTGTGTAAGTATGAGTAAGAAAGACATGTCCTCCATCGGCAGGCGCGAATTCTAATGCACTCCTGTGACTAAGTAATATGCCTGGATAGTGATTAGATAATATTCTAAACCAGTTTCGTCTGATGATCACTCCGGGAGCTTCTTCGAAGTTTGAAGTGTAGATCCGAGGCGCTATTTTGTGGATAATCCCTTTTTTCTCCATCCTGGCTAGCCTGGCAGATTCAGATTTATCTGACGAACCGAAGAGTAGTTCTTGTAACCTTATCATTGGAATTTTTTCGACTAAATCAAAATTGCAGCAGATAAATGTATGAAAATTTTCTACTAAACTTTGATTTTGTTAGAATTTTTTCATTTAACTGCCACGCGGTAACTTTGAAGTAATTACTCAATCCAGCGACTTTAAAAACCGCTCCCCAGTATTCAGCAAAGCCTTCCGCTTCTCAACCTCCATTTTGTCAAAATTACCCAGCAGCATGCCTAGTCTGGGATTTTGCTGGAAAAAGCTCCGGTGCACGTGCATGAAGCGCCAGAAGAGTGCGTCCCAGATTTCCTGCCACGGGCCCTTTTCATAGTTACTCATTTTCATGATGTAATTGCTGCCTGCTATGTAGGGTTTGGTCGCCATCAACCCACCATCTGCGAACTGGCTCATGGCGTATACATTCGGTACCATCACCCAGTCATAGGCATCAATAAACAATTCCATAAACCATTGATAAACATCATTCGGGTCAAACTCGCATAATAACATGAAGTTTCCTAAAACCATCAGACGTTCAATGTGGTGGCAATAACCCCGCTCCAAAACCTTTTTAATAGTGCTATCAATAGGTTCAATTCCGGTCGTTCCGTCGTAAAATGACTTTGGTATTTTTCTGGTGAAATTCCAGTAATTTTTGGTTCTGGCAACGGAACCTTTGCATTCATAAAAACCTCGCATGAATTCCCGCCAACCAATGATCTGACGTATAAAACCTTCCGTAGAATTCAATGGAATGTCCTGCTGCTCGGCATAGTTAATTACAGTATCGATGATGAGCTGTGGGGTGATCAGGCCAACATTGAGCATTGGCGTGAGCATGCTGTGATGTAGAATACTTTCTTCTTTGACGATGGCATCTTCATAAGGGCCGAATTCTTGAAAGCGGGTGACGAGGAAGTCCTGTAGCCATTTTTTAGATGAGGCATGGTCTCCCGGATAGAAGGAGTACTTGGTTAAATGACCGAGATTGTCATTGAAATGCTGCTGAACGTAATTTTTTGCCTCCTCATAAAACTCATTGGTTTCAGGATAGCTAATATGAGGTGGTTCTTTTTTTCGGGGGTATTTCTTTCGGTTATCGACATCATAGCTCCATGCGCTACCGACCGGCTCATTGTTGTTGTCTACCAGAATCTTACGGATTTTTCGTTGCTGAATGTAAAACTCGGTCTGGAAAAATTTCTTCTTTTTCTCTTGAAAAAATGCGACTAATTCTTCTTTACTATTTAAAAATAATGGACTCCGGTATTCTATTATTTGAATGCCTGATTTGGCAGCAGCTGAGGTCACACGTTGTACAAGCCAGTTATCGGTCGGGTCAATGTAATGTATGGTTTCAATTTTTTTTGACTTTAAATCGGCAACCATATTCCTTACATCCGAAAGCGGGTTTGCTGCTTCTATATAAATCACTTCTACATTTTTGGATCTCAGAAACGCAGTGTACCATTTCATCGTTGCCCTGTGAAATGCGATTTTTTGCTTGTGGAATGCAAACTGTTTGAAATACAATGTTTCTTCCAGCAAATAAACCGGAAAACCGTTTTCCGCAATCGGGCTATTTTCGAATAATTGATGAGGGAAAATAAGGTTGGCTGCGTTCAAGTTACTGATGGAAGCTTCCATGAATCTTAAATCTGCGGTTTTTAGCGCCCTGCTGTATCTCCAAGATACCACGATAGTCGGTGATACCCGCGATAGTTTTGCTTTCCTCCTTGATCATCAATTTAGCATTGTATTTTTCCCCGGAGAAGTATTCCGTGAAGCCCTTTCGGTCTTTGACGGTCATGGTATGGCCAACAATGATCTTTTGATCATCAATGATCAGATAAGCTTTTTTTAGCGGAGTGGCTACAAAAATATACTGATTTTGAGATAGGGGTATAGATTCAAGACCAAAATAGTACCCGGCCTCCCCTTGAAATGGCTTCTCACTGATGACTGAAAGCATCAATCGGTCTTGTGCAATCACTCCAATGTTGCACATTGCCAAATTGAAGAATATAGTTATAAAGATCGGCAGAAGATACATGTTGATTCAAAAGCGTTAAGTTGAAATCAAGAACCGTTAAGCGAACTACGATTATGAAACTTCCCGCTGTCAAGGACATCTGGATGAGACACATACAACTGCGACACATAATCTGATGATCATGTGTCGCAGTTGCCATTATTATCTTTGAAAATGCTCCTTCGGCAGGTGTGTGCTGATTAACTCCCCTGGATGATGAGATTTACGATTATTGCTTACTGCCGCTCGAAAACGGGACTCCTTCAGCAGGACGCAAATCATCAGCAGAAGGGAAGCTATTAGTAAAGTACTTTTATTTTTCATAGAGTATGCGGATAGTGCGATCCTTAGCAGACATGGATATGTATCAATTTTCGTGCCAAGCTGCAAAATTCAGGAACGAAAAACATGCAATAAATAGCCTTTTGGTTACATATGTGGTATTTAAAGCTTTAATCTATTTTATCGTATGATCTTTATTTGCGATAATCGTTCTGTAACAACGTTTATGCTTTGAACTTAGAATAATTATAAATTAATGATTTGCCCATGAGACTCTCATTGACAATCGATAGTTGTAGACATGAGGCTAAATTTTCTCGACTTATTTCCGGATTCTACACAAAAGCCTGGGTAATCGAAGATGTTGGAGACGGGTAGTTGTACTTACAATGATTTATCAAACAGTTAGGCATATGGAGACTGAGTGTCATCCAATTGAAATAAAACTCCGACAGTTGTATTGAAAAGCTTGGCCGTCCTCAAAGCAAGTAAAATGGAGGGGATAAATTTCCCGGTCTCGGGTCCAGCAAACAAAATCCAGATATTCATGTTCTTATGCCGAATTAATGCATCATCTTGTTCAAAAACTTTCAATGTCAGTACACATCATAAGGAAAGATATTAGTTTCCAACCCGACTCCAGCCGTGTGATCGCACGGTTTCTTTACAGCAGTGATGAACGAAGCAAACATCTGATTGCGCTGATCCTGAACCTGTCTGAAAAAGAGCAACAACAGGAATTAAGTAACGTTTTTCGAAAATACGCCAAGCGTCACCGGAACATCATCAAAATATTTGAAAAGCACTTTCAAAGGTTGTCAACTGTGGTAGATGCGATGGGCATTGATCCCCACAATTTGGCTACAAACCAGAAACTGCTGATAGGCTCCTATTTCACGATGGAATACTCAATCGAAGCAGCCGCCTTTTTTAATCCGTCCATTGTGGAAGATCCTGACCAATCGCGGATCGGACCCGGTGAGAAAAGGGTAATCCTAAGTTTCCGGGCCACTGGCGAGGGTCATATTTCATCGATTGTCTTCAGGTCGGCCATCATTGACCAGGATAACCTGATCATGGTGGAGCCGCCCGGACGAATGCTGAATGCCCCGGAGCATGTGCGCAATCACGTTTACAGGAAAAAAACTTTTCTGGCAAAGCTTGGGGAGATGCAGAACATTGAAAATGCAGCCTATCCTGTGATTGCTCAGAAACTCACGGAAACTTTCACTTACGAAGAGCTCAAACGTTACGTGGAAGAAACCAAGAAGCAAATCGAGCTGGATCCGCTAAGTGTTGTTTTCCTTCGTGAAACCATGTGGCTTGCCTCGTCGCATTACGAGATGGATTTTTCACTTGATACTGATATTTCGGAGCGTGTGATCTTTCCGATCGCTGATACCGAAAAAAAGGGGATCGAAGATGCCAGGTTTGTGAAATTTACAAATGAGGACAATGATCAGACTTACTACGCGACTTATACCGCTTATGATGGTAGTTCTATCTTGCCTAAGTTACTGGTGACCAGTGATTTTTATCATTTTAAAGTTTTGCCAATCCATGGAGACATAGCCCAAAATAAGGGAATGGCATTGTTTCCCAGAAAAATCAATGGGAAATATGCAATGCTCTGCCGGATCGATGGCGTGAATAATTACATTTCATTTTCGGATAATATCAACATCTGGCGCGAGGCTACCATGATCCAATCACCCAAATATCCATGGGAATTTGTTCAGATTGGCAATTGTGGATCACCACTAGAAACCGAAGCAGGGTGGTTGGTGCTGACACATGGCGTGGGTCCTATGCGGGAATACGTACTCGGTGCCTCCCTTTTTGATCTGGACAATCCTCAAAAAGAGATCGGTCGTCTTGTGCAACCACTGCTGGTACCCAACCGAAAAGAGCGCGAAGGCTATGTTCCTAACGTGGTATACTCCTGCGGCGCGCTGATTCACAACGAGAGCCTCATTATTCCGTATGCGGTTTCGGATTATGCATCCACTTACGCGACCGTTGATCTGAAAGAATTACTGGCCATGCTGGCCGAGAACGCAACCGTTTCAGCGGCTTAGCAGATTCTCATAGACATTGATATAGCCTTCCACCATCTTATCCTTCGAAAACATAGCCTGGGCCCATTCCCGGCAGTCGGATCGTTTGATCCGGCTGATTTGCTTTACGGCCTCAGTGGCCTCATTCAGCGAATTTACCAAATAGCCCGTCTTGCCATTCTGGATCAGCTCGCCCATAGAGCCGCGGTCGTAAGCGATCACAGGTGTGCCACAGAACATGGATTCTGCCACGCTTAATCCGAATGGCTCATCGAATTTGACCGGATGGAGCAGCGCAAAAGCATTACCAAGAAGTTGCTTTCGTTCTTGGGGACCTACATTGCCACAATAGATGACGTTGCGGCCATCAATAAACGGTTTTATTTTTTGTTCAAAATAACCCTCGTCCTGAATAAGTCCTGCTATCATCAGCTTACGACCGGTCTGTTGGGCAATTTCAATCGCCTCGCTAGTGCCTTTGTCGGGATGGATCCTTCCGAAAAAAAGAAGGTAATCCAATGGATTCTCAACAAATTCGAAATCATGATAGTCAATACCGTTATAAACCGTTGCCACATAGTCCAGGTCCGCATGCCGATCAGAGTTACTGATCGAAGCATAAGCCGTATTTGCATTGTATTTTCTATAAACTTCCAGGATCTTCGGTGATGAAAACCCGTGAATGGTAGTTAGCATCGGCGTGCCAATCAGTCTGGAATAGGATAGGGGCAGGAAATCAAAATGATTGTGGATCAGGTCAAATTGATCGGCCTTTTCCATCAGATTGCTAATATGCAGACACTCGGCTACTTTGGGGTCTACATCTGGATCTTCGGCATAGGGCGTTTTGCAGGTCGCATCCAGTCTTGCATTGGTGACTGAGTCCGAGGTTGCGAAAAGTGTTACTTCAATGCCTTTTGCATGCAGACCTTCTGCTAAATGTGAAGCGACCTGCTCCCAGGGGCCATATTTCCTGGGCGGTGTTCGCCAGGCAATGGATGATAGAATCGCTACTTTCATACCAGCTCGATTTCCATTTTTGAAACTTCTTCAAAGGCTTCCAGTACGCTCAAATGGGAAATTAAATAGGCCAGTGTACTTTCTGCGCCTTGATTACGGTTTACACCATAGCTCTCCAGACCATCGCAGCAACCCTTTGTCTCAAAGTCGTAAAGACTAATCCGAAGATCGTTTTCTCCCAAAAACCACATAAAACAAATATAGAGTTGTGTGATGTAAGCCTGGTCTTTGGTTAAGCGAAATGCCTGATGAAACATAAGTACCATCGCAAGCGCGTCCAGCGGCTGCTGCGCAAACATGGAACTCTCGCCATCTTTGAGAAACCACTTTTCATTGCCCACAATGGATAGATACCCATTTTTAAGCGTGATTTCGGACAGGAAAGTCATGCTTTCAAGGCCAATACGGTTTACTTTATCATCATTCAAAAACTCAGCTGCGTGCAGTAATGCAAGGGGTAAAAATGCATTATCGTAAGCCAATAGGGATTCAAACCAATGCCATTTTTCTGTACGGTTCAATTCATAATCCGTGATCAGCCGCCCGGTCAATTGTTTTAAAATCTCAATCATTCCTTCATCAGTCGGATTGCTTTTGAGATAATGACAGATCCCAACGATTGTATTGGCAATGCTTCTGATCGATTCGAGCTTGACAAAATTGGGGGCAGCATCAAAGAAAATTTCACGACCAGTCTGGTAATAAGCATCATTGGGCGCATTTCCCAGCAGATAACCCAGAGACCAGATTGTCCTTCCAAAAGAGTCTTCCGAACCTACTTCATCGAGAAAATTACGGTTGAAGCTCAAAAAATTCCGGAAAGCCCCGTCTGGGTTTTGCATGTAATTAATGTAGCTCAGATACGTTGGTGACAATTTGAGCGCCAGGGGATGTTTGTTGCGTTTGTAGGTCATCAAAACCATTAAAAGTGCTCTGGCATTATCGTCCAGACAATAGCCTTCTTTCAGGTTCGGAATACCATATTTGGCGTGTTGAATAATGCCTGTGTCATCGGTTAGCCGCTGCACGTGGTCCAGCAAGAAAGGTGGCAGCATGAGCGGGTCCAGAATGGTTTCCCTATTAATCTCCACATCCGGCTGTTGCGCTACGATCTTTTCTGCGAGCTGGGCATATTTTTCGCCGATCTTCGGCCAGGTAATTTCTCTACCGTAATCATGTGCATTTTTCCTGAGCTCGCGCATTGTTTCCGGATGATCCAGCAAGTCAAGGAAAATTTCAGTCAGTGCCTCGACGTCATTAAAACCAAATAATCGGCCTCTGCCATCAGCCAGCAGTTCCGCGGCATGCCAGTAAGGTGTTGAGATCACGGCCGATCCCGCACCGATCGCATACGACAAAGTTCCGCTGGTGATCTGTGCCTCATTTGTATAAGGTGTAATGTAAATGTCGGAGGCAGAAAGGTATTTGAAAAGCTCAGACTGATCTATAAATTCGTTGAGGAAAATGACGTGTTTTTCAATTCTGAGCTTTTTGACCAAACCTAAAAGAAATACCCGATATTCTTCACCAGAATGCCTGATCACATTGGGATGGGTTTTGCCAAGCACAATATAAACAAGCTGCGGATACTTGGCGACCACTGCCGGGAGCGCCTTCAAAACAGTTTCAATGCCCTTATTTCTTCCAATAAAGCCAAATGTCAGCAGCACATGTTTAGACGAAAGTTTGAATTCTTTTTTTGCCAGAAGCTGATCAAATTGAATGTCAGGGACGCCGTGAGCAATCTCTATGATCTTCTCCTGGGGTACGTTGTATTCAGTAACCAGCATATCCACCGCCGTTCGGGTCATCACCACGATCGATTGGGCGATTTTGCAAATCTCTGCCATTACCGCCCGTTCGTTGTAAGATGGTGTTTTCAGAACGGTATGAAATGTGACAATCAGTGGAATTTTTAGCCTATATAGTAACGGCAGAATATAAATCCCGTTTTGCCCGCCAAATATCCCGAATTCATGCTGCAGCACACAGATATCGGCACCGCTGAAATTGATGAATTTTGCGGCTTCGAGGTAATCGGCCTGCTCTTCCTGGCGGATGGTAAGTTTTACTTCTTTTGGGTAATCGTAATGTTGCCCATTGTCGTCCATCGCGACCACTATCCCCTTATTAGGCCCTTCTGAGCTCACTGCACCTACCATCGAATCAACTAGATTTCTGGTAAATGTTCCGATTCCGCATTCCCGTGGCGGGAACGTGCCTATAAATGCAATCTTCATGCTTTTGCCAGGTTGATTTCTTCTAAGTTAACCCTTATTCCCCATTATTCGGCCCTTATGACTATTCACAAAGATTCTTAGCAATGAAAAAAACAATGGCTTGAATGGTCGTTTTTAAGGTCTATCTTACAATAAATCCAAACCAACTTCTGTCAAAAGAAAAGCGTAAATCATACCGAATCTTTTTTCGGATATTCCCGTTTGTGGCGCCCTCCCGAACTTTGCCATGTACAAATTTAAATAGCAGATAGGATGGCAAATCATGAAAATAAAACCTCACTTCCTAACCTGGATCTTTTTCCGCAGCGATGACGCTAAGTGTCATTGGTTCTATTTCTCTCTCCTGCTCCAAGTCATGGAGGGTATGCATTGAAAAACGGACTTATACAAAAAGGTTACCGGACATGTGTTGTTCGGAATCGTACAGTTTGAAAATTTTAAATAGCTGTAAAACAATGTTTTATAGTATTTTGCTTCTCGGGCATAACATTTGACTATCTTCCAATCAACGTCCTAACTCACCTGACCATGTTGCAAAACTATGTTAAGATCGCCTGGCGAAACCTGCTTAGAAGTAAAACATATAGTATTTTAATCCTGGCAGGGCTGGCCAGTGGGATGACGTGCGCAATTGTTTTGGGGCTTTTTGTAAAAGATGAGCTTGATTTTGATGGTTACCACAAAAATGCAGCCCGCGTGTACCGGTTGATACTCGATATTAAATGGGCCGACAACCGGTACAATATGGCTACTGCGGCCACACCATTTGGTCCTGCCTTGCAACGCGAATTTGCAGAGATAAAAAATATCGTGCGGGTAAAACAAGGCAACCAGACGTTCAGGAATGGAAGCACTGTGAGCAATGTGAAACACCTTTATTATACTGAACCTTCCCTTTTTAAGTTTTTTGATTATGACTTTATTGATGGCGATCCCAAAACAGCATTAAATGGTATAACCAACGTCGTCTTGACCAAAAAACTGGCGATGGTACTCTTCGGCAAAACCTCAGGGCTGATCGGGAAAACCGTGCTTGTAAAAGATAATGAGCCTTTCACCATCACAGGAATTATCAGCGAAGCCCCGGCTAACCACCATTTGCAATTTGACGCCTTGCTGCCTTATGCCAATAGGAGGGTAAGCAACGCGGATCCGGAAAATTGGGGCAATTTTAACACGTTTACCTACCTGATGATGGACAGCCCTGAGCTCGCCAAAAAATTGGAGAGTAAAATGCCTGCCTTTTATGAAAAATATATTGCGAAAGCGATCGGTGACTCAGGCGGAGAGAAGATCCATTTTGGTATCACTTTCCAGCCTTTAAATGATATTCACCTCCATTCTTCCCATTTGCTCGGCGAAGAGAATGGTAGCAGCGTGCGGTACGTTTACACGATCTCGATTATTGGACTTTTCATCTTGCTGATCGCAATCGTCAACTACATCAACCTGGCGACGGCACGTGCAACTGGCCGGGCCAAAGAGGTCGGGATACGCAAGGCAGTCGGTTCACAAAAGTTTCAACTTGTAGGCCAGTTTCTCTCCGAATCTATGCTGATATCGGTTTTAGCCATGCTGGGCAGCTTGTTTTTGCTCCAAGTCTTACTTCCTTCTTTCAACTCGATCGCGGACAAAAAGCTCACATTCAACCTTTTCGATTTCAACCTCATCGCCTTTTTCGCGGTATGTGCCTCAGTAGTTGGGTTGGTGAGCGGTTTGTACCCCGCATTTATTTTATCAAAATACAATCCCGCCATTGTGTTGAAAGGATCTTCGCATTTAGGAGGCCAGGGAGCACTTTTGCGCAAATCGCTGGTCGTATTTCAGTTTGCTGTTTCAATGCTGATGATCGTGGGTACCATCGTGGTTTACCAGCAATTGGCGTATATGAGCAATAAAGAATTGGGTTTTGACAAGCAGCAAGTGGTGTCCATTCCGCTTAAAAGCCCGTCCTTACAGCAATCTGCAATCGTTTTGAGGGATCAAATACTTAAGAAAGCAGGTGTAATAAGCGTCAGCCTGACCAATGGAACGATCGGTTCTGAGCTTAACAATAAGTCTACATTCAATTTCTCTACGAAAACCACTGATATCCCTGTTAGTTCAGAGCATTTCAAAGTCGATGAGCAGTTTTTGGATGTGCTCAAAATACCGATATTGGATGGACGTAACTTTTCGAGCGTACTAGACAATGACTCGTCCGGCGCAGTATTGGTAAATCAAGCAATGTTAAAAAGACTGGGCTGGAAAACCCTCACCGATGGGCAGATTGAGGTGGACACCCGTAAAGTTGAAATTACCGGGGTGGTCCGGGATTTTCATTTACGCTCTTTGCACAATCAGATTGAGCCTTTGATCTTAATTCTGAAAAAGAAAGGCGCTAATAACCTGCTGGTCAAAATTTCACAGCACAACATTTCCGCTACCATTGCCTCCTTGAAACAGTCTTTTACAGAAATTAACCCAAACCAGCCTTTTGAATACGAATTTCTTGATCAGGCTTTTGCCAAGCAATATAGCTCAGATCAACGCAGGGGCGCGATGTTTCTGACCTTCTCTGGAATCGCGATTTTAATTGCCTGCATTGGGCTTTTCGGACTTGCTACATTCACGGCTGAGCAACGCACAAAGGAAATTGGGGTTAGGAAGGTGCTGGGGGCGTCGGTAGCAGGGGTCGTTGCGCTTTTGTCAGCAGATTTCCTCAAACTTGTCCTGATCGCCATAGTTATTTCCGCGCCAATAGCCTGGTACCTGATGCACACCTGGCTACAAACTTTTGCCTACAAGATTGAGATCGAATGGTGGGTATTTGCGCTGGCCGGGTTTACTTCTATTGGGATCGCATTGCTAACGGTAGGTTTTCAGAGCATCCGGGCGGCATTAACTAATCCGGTCAAAAGTCTTCGGACTGAATAGGTGATACATCTATCTAAAAAGCAGAGACCGGCGTTGGATAAAGAGCTATGATATCAACAAGCAGCAAACACCTCCCGGAGCACAATTTCGAGGCGCTGATTATTCCATAACAAGTTCGGCCAGCGCTTCTTTTTTAAATCCTTTTAGTTCGTTGTTTCTATTATTTTTAATTTTTGTCACCCAGTTTGGATCGGCTAAAATGGGGCGTCCCACTGCCACTAGGTCGAAGTCTCCGCGGTCCATGCGACGGTTAAGCTCTTCCAATGTACTTGGTTCTGAACTTTCTCCTGCAAATGAGCCAAAAAAATCACCGGTAAGCCCGACTGATCCTACTGTGATCGTTGCTTTTCCTGTCAATTTTTTCGCCCAGCCCGCAAAGTTCAGATCAGACCCTTCAAACTCAGGCTCCCAAAAACGGCGTTGTGAACAATGCAGAATATCAACACCCGCATCTATAAGTGGTGTAAGCCAGGCCTCCATTTCCTGAGGTGTTGTGGCCAGTTGGTTATGATAGGCTGAGGGTTTGAATTGCGATAACCTGATAATGATCGCGAAATCTTCACCAACCTGCTTTCTCACTTCCCGAATCACGTCGGTCGCAAATTTTGTCCGCTGCGGCAGCGTCTTTCCGCCGTATTCATCTGTGCGTAAATTGGTTGCTTCCCAGAAAAACTGGTCGATAAGATAACCATGCGCACCATGTAGTTCAATGCAATCAAAGCCTGCCGCTTTTGCGTCTGCCGCTGCTTTGCCAAAAGCCAGAATGGTATTTTCAATGTCTTGTGCAGTCATTGTGGTTCCGTTTTGATTACCAGGACGGTTCAAGCCGGATGGTCCCTCAAATGGTACGGGCGGCACCCATCCTGAGTGGTGATTGTCCATAATACCCATGTGCCAGATCTGCGGACCCATTTTTCCACCTTTTGCATGCACAGCCTCCACTACATTTTGCCAGCCAGCCATGGCATTCTCACCATATAGGTGCGGAACATTAGGGTCGTTGGAAGCTGACAGGCGATTGATGACAGTGCCTTCGGATAAAATCAATCCTACTTCTCCCTCTGCCCTTTTTTGATAATAGGCGGCTACATCTGATGTGGGTACGCCGTTCGGGGAAAATGAACGCGTCATAGGTGCCATAACGACACGGTTCTTCAAGTCCAGTGATTTTAACTGGAAGGGCAAAAACAAACTTTTGGTACTCATATTTGTAAATTGGAAAATTAGAGAAATTCACTAATGACCTTGCTTAGCTTTTCAAATGCTGCTTCATCGCGCTTGTAATAGGTCCATTGCCCCACACGCGTTGCCTGAACAAAACCAGCCCGCTGCAAAATCGATAAATATTCAGAAACGGTCGACTGCGTAAGACCAGCTTTGATCTGTAACTGTCCTACACATACGCCGTGTACATAGCCATACTCTTTCTGGCCCGGAAAATTCGTCTCAGGCTCTTTAAGCCATTCAAGGATTTCTAACCGGGTTTTGTTTGATAGCGCTTTGAAAATTTCTACGTGGTTCATCATATCGGTATATCGGTATTTTCCGATATACTGTTAAACCGAAAACGCCCGGAGTAAAGTTCCACTTCTGGATAGACAATGTTACTTTAATTGCGTATAGATAGGAACGTTGCTGTTGCTGATGTCATCAAAATGATCGGCTTTTCAGGGTGTTGGGCATAGTTACACCGTCTGTCGTAAAACATGCAGGAAATGGATGGAGATTATGCCAAGCTGCCATCATGTGCAGCATTACCTCAATGGTGTGAAAATCCTTGAATTTAATCGCGGTGATAAGGTATATACCGAGGCTGTGGCGCTTAGTAAATTCAATAAGGCTGTTCCCGCGTTCGGCTCTCCTGAAAAGGGGCACATTCTTTTGCAGGAGCACGGAGCCGAAGTTTCATTTAAAAACATCAAAATCAAAGCTTTATAAGTCATGCCAAACAGACGTGAATTTTTGAAAACTACTGCCGCAGGATCGCTGGGCGTTGCTATTGGGAGTACCGCTATGGGTTTCAGTGCAAAAAGCTATAAACGCATTATCGGCGCCAATGACCTGATCCGTGTGGCAACAATTGGTGTCAACAGCCGTGGTAAAAGTATGAGCGGCACATTTGCCGGTCAGAAGAATGCGGAAGTGGGCATTGTCTGCGACGTAGATGAAAGGGCAATCCCAAAGGCCATTCAGGCGGTGATGGAAGCCAAGCAAACCGCAACACCCAAGTCGGAAAAAGACTGTCGCAAGGTGCTCGAAGACAAATCCATAGACGCTATATACATTGCAACACCCGACCACTGGCATGCACCACTGACGATTATGGGCTGCCAGGCAGGCAAGCACGTGTACGTCGAAAAACCATTGAGTCACAACCCGCGCGAGGGCGAGCTGGCCATTGAGGCTGCCCGGAAGTACAAGCGGGTGGTACAGATGGGCGCACAGCGCAGGTCTGCGCCGGTGATCACAGAAGGAATAAAGCAATTGCATCAGGGAATTATTGGTCGCGTTTATCTGGCTAAGACCTGGTATACCAACAAACGCAAAGCCACTTTTCTGAAACCGGGTACCGTCCCTTCCTGGCTTGATTATGAGCTCTGGCAGGGACCTGCGCCACGGATGCCTTACAAGGAGGGGCTCATCCACTACGATTGGCATTGGTTCTGGCACTGGGGTACCGGGGAAGCGCTCAACAATGGTACGCACGAGGTGGATGTGGCCCGGTGGGGTTTGGGCGTAGACTTTCCAACCCGCGTAAGCTCCATCGGAGGGCGGTATGAATTTAAGGACGATTGGGAAACCCCCGATACGCAGGTGATCACCATGGATTACCCCGGCCGGATTTCCCTGATCTGGGAGTCGAGAAGTTCTAATGGACGGAAGATAGAAGGGCTGGACCGAGGTATTATTTTTTACGGGGAAAACGGTAGCCTCGACACGGGTGGCGACGCCTACAAAGTATATGATCTGGATGGCAAGCTCATTAAGGAAGTAAACTCACCGACAGAAGAGGCGGGTATGCAAGGCCGCAACCTGGCCAGCCCGAGCCTTGGCATGGATAATCTTCACGTGGCCGACTTCCTGGACGCGATCCGTAACAACCGCAAGCCCAACTGTGATGTAGAACTCGGCTACAAGAGCGTGGTTGCCATGCAGCTCGGTAACATCGCCTGGCGAGTAGGCCGCGACCTGAAAATTGACCCTAAAAACGGGCACATTATCGGCGATAAAGACGCGGAGAAGCTATGGTCGCGCGAGTATGCAAAAGGATGGGAAGTAGTAGTTTAGTTAACGAAACTAAGTACTGCGCAAGTGGTGTTGTAAGCCGCCGTCGAGATCTCCGTAACTGGCCCCAAGCAGCCTTGACAGGTGGCTTGGGGCCAGGTCATTTATAGATTGTGAGGATCTTTTCTGGTAGGTTAATGCCTCTGGTGTACTATATTTACCGGAAACGATGTGATCAGCGGGCCTAAATTATGGCTCGGCCAGCCAAACCCAGACTGTATGAAAAAAATATTCAATTGGACCTATTTAGCACCGTTGCTCGCCTGGGTCTTGTATTTTGCCATTCCGATTGGTAATGATCTGATTGTTAATTTGCTAGCTGGGCTGCTTATGATTGGCAGCGTAATGGCAGCGGTGCATCATGCAGAAGTAGTAGCCCATCGAGTAGGCGAACCATACGGCACAATCATCCTGGCAGTGGCAGTTACATTATTGGAAGCGTCCATCATTGTATCATTGATGTTGGCGGGAGGAAAAGGTGCTGAGAGCTATGCCAGAAATACCCTATTCGCAGCGGTGATGCTGATCTTAAATGGGATAATGGGTATTAGTATGGTGGTGGGTGCTTTAAAGCATAAGGAGCAAACGTTTCAAACCAAGTCTGTAACCATTGCCCTGGTTGCGCTCGTTTCGATTTTGGTGCTTACCCTTGTGTTGCCCAACTTTACAACCAGCGTTGCCGGGCCGCGGTATAGCGACCCTCAACTGATTATTGTGACAGTGGCGTGCGTGCTCATATACGGGTCCTTTCTGTTTACCCAAACCATTGGCCACCGTGAATATTTCCTGGCAGAAGCATCCGAAGAGGAAACGATCATTAGCCGGAAAGATTCCTTGATCAGCTTGCTTCTTTTGCTGTTTTGCTTAGGGGTTGTTATTCTGCTGGCAAAGGCGCTTTCGCCGGTTATTGAGCGCAGCGTAGCTGCTGCCGGTCTGCCAACCGCGTTGGTTGGTGTTTTGATCGCCGCGGTTATCCTATTGCCGGAAGGTATCGCCGCGGTTCGTGCCGCTTCAAAAAACAGGTTTCAAACCAGCATTAACTTATCATTAGGATCAGCCCTGGCAAGTATTGGGTTAAGTATACCTACTGTGGCTATACTCTGTACCGCAATGGATCTGCCACTTGTTTTAGGCCTTGATAAGAAATCCATGATTCTGTTGGGACTTTCTGTTTTTACGGTAATGCTTTCACTCAATAAGGGCCGTACCAACCTCTTGTACGGAACGGTCTTGGTGGTGAACCTGATGATGTATATTTTTACCATCATCTACGAGTGACATGCCAGCAATATCATAGTAAAAGGCCATCATTGACATAGCCTAAATTGGTCTTACAAATGGAGTTTTTCTCTTCAAAGAGAGGTTAATAGGTTAGAAGTAAAACGACTACTCCTTCACTAATTGACTACTTTGAGAAAAACCGGTTTGTTGGTCAATCACTTTCATTGTGTAAACGCCATTAGCATAGCCCTTCAAATCGAGCACCAAGCCATCCTCTGATATCGCTTTCCGACCAAATATCTTACGTCCCGAAACGTGGTAAACATTCACGACATAGCCTGATTTAAGACCATTGATGGTAAATGAGCCCGAAGAGGGATTTGGAAATATGGTAATGCTATTTTCAAGACAATGGCTTGCGCCTCTTATCAGCTTGCTATACTGATAGCGGCCGTCTTGATCGATCATTTTAAGCCGATAGTAGGCTGTTTCAGCGTAGGGCAGGTTGTCGTTGTAGTGATAAATATGGCCCTCACCCAAGGCTGGGATGGATGCGATGCGCTCGAACTTCTTACCGTCCGTGCTATGCTGCAATTCAAAGGCCTTAAAATTTATTTCCGATTCAGTCTTCCAATCCAGCTGCTGGGAACAGTCCTTGGAATTTAGCATAAAATAAGCAAGTGTTACCGGAAGCGGATCGCCAGGATTGGCTATTTTAGATACGGTACCATTCAAAAATGACAGTGTATACAATTCTCCTTCATGGTCTTCCCCGAATGAAATCAGGGACTCATAATTCAAACCAGTCGGAAAGCTCCCGCTACCAGCCGGGCTGATCAAACCTATTTTGCCCGATTGATAATCCCCGAAGAAGTAATAGCCTTTGAGCGAAGGATATTTGCTGCCACGGTAAACATAGCCCCCCATAACTGATGCGCTACTGCCCCCATTGTTGCTGAATCCGGGATAAGTGTATTTTGGAGGCGAGTAGATTGTCCCGTCGGCACAGTGGGTTGCGTTATAAGTCTGGGTTCCTTCCAGGCAATTCCAGCCAAAGTTTGCTGGCGTGCCTGTGAAAGGATATTTCAGGTAATTGACTTCCTCCCAGGCATCCTGTCCATTATCCCCAATCCAAAGATCGCCTGACGACCGGTCAAAACTGAAACGCCAGGGGTTGCGAAGGCCCAGTGCGAAGATTTTGTTTAGGATATTATCCGCAGGTGAGGCGCTATTGACATCCAGTCGGAGGATTTTACCAAAAAGCTTTCCCATATTTTGTGAATTATTACCTGGATCTCCAATTGCCCCTCTGCTCCCAGGACCGTTGTCGCCGGTAGAAACATACAGAAATCCATCCATTCCAAAAGCCAGATCCCCGCCCCGATGCCCGCCAAGTATATTTTCGTAAGGTATGGTCAGAATTTTGAGCTCCGAAGATACCTCGGCAAGATCAGCGTCGGAGGTGGAGCGAGTGAACCGCGAAAGTTGCACTTCTGTACTGTTTTTCAAAACATACAATACATAAAAGTAACCCGAGGTCTGATAGTTGGGTGCAAATACCAGGCTGAAAATACCCGCCCAATCCGGATCATTTATTTTACTCCCAATGTCCAGAAATGGCTGAGAAAGAATACTTCCATTTTTGATAATCCTGATCTTGCCACCGATTTCTGCCACAAATAATCTGGCGTCGCCACCATTAACTACTCGCACAGGCCGGGTAAATCCTGCTACAAACGACTGGATCACGGGGGTGGGCTGGGCCAAAGAAAACTGCTGGGTTGCATTTAAAATAACCAGCAGGCACGCATACATGCAGTAGCCTTTCATAGCCCGATAATTTAATTGTAATGGATTACTTCAAAAATAACTAAACCCGATCATAGATTTCCCGGTGAGACCACCGGGTGACAAATTTATTTTTCGACTTTGTCATTTTTGAACCCATTAACCATACTTTGGGAATGATCTTTTAAGCTGATCAAATTGAAAGAAATCAGACTATATTTATATGGAAAATTCAGGGTTTACGTCCAGATCAATCGGGACCGTGTCCGGTGTTTTTTTTTCAAAAACAGACGCCGATCATGCATACAATGCACTGCTCCAGCGCGGGCATACAGCTGATGATATTTCAGTTTTGATGTCTGACGAGACTTTGAATAAGCACCAGGATCCGGGCAGAGATACAGCGCAAAGTGTGACGGTGTCCGAGGACGAATCTAGCCTTGACAAAGCCAAAAATGCATTTGCCGGGATCATTATCTCAATTACTTCCATGATTTCATTGCCTGGCATAGGTATTGCGATTTCGAATACTTTGCAAAAAAAGATGCCAATCAAACCCGATGAGGATGCTCCTTACGGAAAATCCCATGCTTTAAGTAGCTCCGGAATTCCCGATCAGCATGCTGAATCTTACAGCGATCATATGCACGAAGGCGGCATTATTATCAGCGTAGATCCACGAAACGAGGAAGAAAAACGGGCCATTATACAGGATTTTAAATTGTGCAATGGCCATGATATCCTCGGAGACGATGGCTACACAGAACTAGATTGAAGCCATAAAAATGAAACAGGCTTGATCTTGCGATCATTCCTTTATTCTGACTTGGACTTCAATTGACCCCTGATTTCATCTTCTGTTCCCTGCACGAAATGTTTATCCCCATTTTTAAGGATGACCAGGGTATTCCGCATGTCGGCATCCGGAATAATTTCCTCGACCTCATCGAGGGAGAATCTGACTGATTGAGAAGGATCATCCTTCATTTTGAATGTGCTTTTTTTCATTGGTTTCTAGCTTAATTAGTGGTTATGGAACGATTAATTCTTCATCTGAATTTGATTTTATTCAACGCAAAAAACGTCATGCGCAGCAGTAGCCATCCATGTTTGAAACGTGAAATGTTGGTCTCCCCATAAGAACGGGCTCGGTAGTGAATGGGGATTTCAATAAATTTCAGACTGAGCTTGGCCGCTCCGAATAGCAGATCGAAATCGCCAAATGGGTCAAATTCTCCAAAATAGGATCTGTTGGCCGCTAACTTGATGTAGTTTTCCCGCGATATTACTTTGGTACCGCAGAGTGTATCTTTTAAAGGTTGGCCCAGCAACCAGGAAAATGCCAAGCTGAAAAACTTATTGCCTACCAGGTTCAGAAAACGCATTGCCTGCTTTTCCATAGGATATACAAGCCGGGACCCATTGATGAACTCTGCTTTGCCAAAAGCGATGGCGTCGAAGAACTTAGGCAGCTCCTCTGGTGACACAGTAATATCAGCGTCCAGGATCATGAGAATATCTCCGCTGGCCATATTGAAGCCTTTCCTAACCGCATCCCCTTTGCCCTTGCCATCCTGCTGCGCCCACTTGATATCATGCGTTTCCTTATATCGGGAAGCTTGCCGCTGAATTTCCTCCCAGGTCTGATCCGTCGAATTCCCTTCGACAAAAATGATCTCCGTGTGACCGCCCATTTTTGGCATACGCTGAATAAGTGCCTCGATGTTTCCTTTTTCGTTTCGGGCCGGAATGATTACGCTGACACTTACATTGTCAATGGGTCTTTGCACACACCTTGCACTTCTGGCTACCAGGCAGGTAATTAACCCCAAGTTATTGATCAGAGGAAAATTACCTACATAGCGGTTCAAAAATGGGGACAATAAAGGGATGTACTTTGGGAAAATCATTTTCCTTTGGTTGCTGATCAACTCGAAATCAGAAAGGTTGAGTAGCGAAATGATATCGTGGATATCCAGCCAGTTTTGTCTTACTTGGGGCATTTTCAGGCCCAGGCGCTCTGCAATATGTAATAACGGCCTCCAAATCAGATTGGTGGATGTAATAACCAGACGGGTCTGAGGTGTGAATACTTGATGGATTTTTTCAAATGCTTTTTGAACATCTCTGAAACTTCCAATGGTGTCGCTGACGATCACATAATCAAATGTTTGATCTAGGAATAAATGCTCCGCATCCATCTCATAATAGGTGTTGGCCGGCCGGCGAATTCTTGCAAAACGAATCATTTCAGGCGAAACATCGATGCCGACTCCTCTTGCCGGTTTCAACTCTTCCAGAAGATAGCCTGTCCCGCATCCAATTTCAAGCACAGCACACCCCTCCGGCACAATAAATTTTAGGTGCGCTACCAGAGATCTTGCATAATAGTCGTTCTTGCTGATCCATTGTTCCCTTTCCTCGCCTGTCATTTGAGATTTGATTGGTACCAGTTTGACTCTACCAGAATTAAAAGATGCTCGTTGGGGACCATGGTGTAGTCTTTTCCAGGAAAGTCATGGTAATGCCCGTTTTTTACTAAATCCTTTTCATACATGTACAACAATGGTTGGCCAAGAATATGGGCAGGACGACGCCCATCTTCTTCCCAATAAGCGGGATAAATGTTTTCGAAGAAGCGTGTATAATGAAAGGGGACGATAACCTCGGAACCATAGGGCATCCTTCTTGCTAACATATAGAGTTGCCTGGCTATTCCTTCCGGATACGGGTCTAGGCCAAGCCGGGTTTTTACCATGTAGGACACGTTTGCGCTTAGGACGCTCGGCCTGGCTTCAAAAGTAAAATAGTGTGCTACCAGGAACGGTGCCAAAAGGAATTGAAGCAAGCCACCTGTTAATATCCATGGGATTGCCGTCTGACTGGGCATGGTGCCTGATTGTGTAAGCCGGTAGCTAAAAAAAATGAAAGCACTCAACATAAATGCCCACAAGCCGCCTAGCCTGGCTGGATAAGAAACACCCGGATAGATGACAGGGAAATAAAACAGGGCTTCGGTCGCAAACATGACAAATAGAATTGCGTAACCACCCGCAAGAGTCCATACAATGATCTTCTTGTGAGGGGATAAACGAAGCCAGGGAATAAAAGGGAGCATTCCTAAACCAAATGTGAGCAATCCAATCAGGCAGGATGATACCAAGTACCAAAGTAATGTAGACCCTAGCTCAACACGAGACAGTGCCAGGCCAAGCCGGGAAGCCTTGGAACCATTCAAATAAGAAAGCAGCCACAACCCGGATAGAAAAACGACCAGACTGACTCCGGTTATGATCAGATTTCTTCTATTTAAAATATAAGCTGACCTGTGCCTGGCCGGATTGGAGAGAACCATATCAACCACCGAGCAAAACAGCAAGAGACAGCACAGTAGCACTACCGAAGACTCTTTTACGGAAAGAGCCAGTAAAAGCCAGAGGATAATCAAACCTCGCTTTTTCTCGGCCAGACTCAGTGAGAGCAGTGCAAGCAAAGGAATAAGGTAGTGCTCCGGGTGCCACCCAAAATAATCGAGATAGATAAAGTAGCCCATTGGTCCAAAGACGAAGAAAAATGCAGTGAGCCAGGTTGTGGTGCGCTCAAAAGCATTAAAACCAGCGATGCTTCGGTCATACTTCCAGAAAAAAAAGCCAACTAGACCTAGATAAGCCGTAAAAAGACCATAAACGCCCATAGGTTTGGTCAAAATTCCTACAAGTGGAATAAAGTAGTAATTGTGTTGCTGGGCATGATGTCCATAAACTGTATCAAATAGAAATGGCCTGCCTTCCAACCAACCTCTGCTCAGCTGAAGTATCACCATCCCATCAGCATATTGCTCAGGGCTGGTTTGAAATTGCAGTACTTTGAGAAGATACCAAATCACGCATCCAATGATGGGAAGCAATACCAAAAACGCTCTTTTGAATGGAGTCATAGAATTAGAAAAAGGCATATTTAGCTATCACTCATGCGCTAAGCCTCTTTTGGAAGAACTGAACACAAGTTCAATTTGTAAAAATTGTACCGGCCCGGCAAACCGAATACTCAAACTTTTATCTCCTGCAGTTCAATCGGGACCGCAAGGGCTATTGGCGGCTGGTAGCTGTTGCCAGGAACGCGTATCACTTCGTGGATGGCGATGGCAGAGGGCGCAACCAGGCGGCCTGGATCCTGTGACCTTTCGATGTGCTTTTGTGAGAGATATATCGCCAGCTGACAATCTGTGCGTATCTTACGGCAGCAAAAATTTTAATACAATTAAATCTCAAATCGATAAATGGCATCGGGTTTTTTCGCAATTCTGGACGATATAGCAGCATTAATGGATGATGTTGCGCTGGCAACAAAATTGGCCACGCGTAAAACGGCAGGTATTTTAGGTGATGATCTGGCAGTTAATGCGGAAAAAGCAACGGGGTTTTTGGCTGATAGAGAATTGCCGATTCTTTGGTCGATTACCAAGGGTTCATTGATCAACAAGCTCATCATAGTTCCTATCGCCCTCTTATTAAATGCGTTCTTGCCTGTCGCTATCACCTACATTCTTCTTCTAGGCGGTTGTTACCTGGCCTATGAGGGAGGGGAGAAGATCATAGAATACTTTTTAAAGACCGATAAACATAAGCAACCGGACATTGCCGATAGCAAGCAAGATAGTTCCGCTGAGGATCATGAAAAGGCCAAAGTCAAGTCCGCCATCATGACAGACTTCATCCTTTCCGTGGAAATTGTTTTCATCGCCCTGGGTACCGTCGCTGAGCAAGACTCAATGATACAAATCATGACTGTGTCTGCGGTTGCATTACTGGCGACAGCCGGAGTATATGGCATTGTTGCGCTGATTGTAAGAATGGATGATGCGGGTCGTAAACTGATTCAGCGTTCAAATGATAAAGGTATCCTCTCTAAGCTCGGTCATGTGCTGGTTGGGGCGTTGCCAGTTGTGATCAGGATTTTAGGCGTAGTGGGAACACTTGCCCTTTTGCTGGTTGCAGGCGGCATATTTGTTCATAACATTCACTTCCTGCACAATGTGTTTCCGACGCTACCGGATACCGTCATAGAATTTATCGCCGGTTTGGTGGTCGGCTTGGTCATTGCCGGATTTGTAACCCTTATCAAAGGGTTTCTCCATTCTTTCAAAAAGCCGCAAATTTGAGCAGATCAGAATTTCTGCGAGCGGAAATGTGGCCATTGACTGGGTGGCCACACTTATAAACCGCATTCCCCTTTTGCTATTTTAATCCGATTTTGCTTCTGTCCTTTATAACACCGCAAAGAGTTATTTTACGGCTATGATACTCTTATAAAGCGCTATAATTTTATGAAAATCAATTAGAAAGAGAAATCTCTTTGATGAAACATTAAAATTAATCGCAAACATAAACAAACTGATGTATGGGAGTTTTCGGAGACATTGCAAATTTCTTTGAGGATACGTTAGGGATCGATGAGTGTACGCACAATACAGTCAATCCTTATTTCTGGGCAACCGTTGCGTCGCTGAAAACGGCCAAACACACCAAATCGGTTACGGACTTCGATTCTTGTTTGAAATTAGGAAGGCAGATTGCCCAGAATGCTCAAATTAGTGGGACAATTTCTAATAATTTTATCGAATGTGCCTGTAAAAAGGTTTTCTCGAAAGGCGGAAATGACCACATTCCCGTATGGCATCCATGGGAAAACATTGGTGGCAAAATAAAAGGGAATGTCGGCGCGGTCGCAATTCCCAATACTAACATTGTAGATCTATATGTTCGCGGCACGGATGACACACTTTGGCAAAAGGCATGGGATAATGGTAAATGGATCGATTGGACACAAGTTGACTCTGGTTTCAAGATCTTCTCCTCACCCAAGGCTGTCTCATCAGGACCCATGCATCGTTCCATTTACGCAGTGGGGGCAGATGGCGGTGTTTATCATAAGTACTGGGACGGGCAATGGCATAACTGGGAAAATTTGGGCGGAAAAATAAAAGGCAATGTGGGCGCCGTCGGGGTGCCGGGAACCAATGTGACAGATTTGTACACGCGGGGTATGGATGACACGCTTTGGCAGCAGTACTGGTCCAATGGATGGAGTGGATGGTTCCAAGTGGATTCAGGTTTTAAAATGACGTGTACGCCTACCGTGCTATCCGCAAATCAATCTCATCGCGCAATATATGCAACCGGACAGGATGGTAACTTATATCTTAAAAATTGGGACGGGCAATGGCACCCGTGGCAACAAATTGGCGGAAAGGTCGCAGGTGACGTTTCAGGGTTGGTGTTGGCCAAGATAAATGCGACAGACCTTTATGCAAGAGGCTGGGATAACAGGCTATGGCAGAAAATTTGGCAAAATTGCAAATGGGGCGACTTCTTTAAGCTTGATGCTGACTTTAAGATCATTTCGTCACCGTCAGTTGTTTCTTTAAATATTAACCACAGAGATGTTTACGCAGTAGGCGAAAATGGAAATGTCTATCATAAATTTTGGTCATAATATTAATGTGGTTTTAGTCCCTTCCTGATGGTGCGGGTTTTCGATCAGTGCATTACTAGTTTTTTTAATGTGTGTGAGCCAACTGTTTTGAGTTACTATTAGTCATTAAATAAGTTTGATGAAAAATTCGTAACTTTATTTAAACAAGGCAACTACATCATGAGAACAAGATCATTACTGTCCGGTGCTTATGCCTGCCTGCTCATCCTTTTGTTTTCCGGTTGTTCAGACGATATCGACCTTTCCAATGAACAGGAGATTTTTTTTGAAGTCAACTACGCTAATAATGCATGGACTTACCAGTTCAAAGGGTTTTTAATTGATAAGGAAGGAAGGATCAGGACGTATGACTTACCGGCTAAATGGGTCAATGTAGAAGGAGGAACCACGATTACAGTGGATGAGTTGGATGCTAACCTCTCCAAAACCGCTATTTCGAGCCATTCCGTTCCGATAACTGAGCTGGACAAATATAAATTGGAAGCTGCGCAGATTAGCGATGCGGATTTTACTAAACCTGAGAATGTAGGAGCGGACATGGGCGGTACCAGTTATTTAATGTACAAATATGATCCGTCCAGAAAGGTGTATAAGGCAATTTTATTGAAACAAACAGGAGACGTAGTGATTTATAATAAAGATTCGAAAGCCAAGGGAATAGCAGACTGGCTTACCCAGATCACAGACGAGGTTTATTGATCAGTTCAAAAGGAAAGCGGCCGTCACCATAGGGTGCGGCCGCTTTCTTTTTGTTTGAGAATTGAATGTTCAAAGCTTGACTACTGATAAATGGTAAGTGGCTTTATCATTGGATATCAATACCTGGTAGATTCCCGATGGCAATCGGCCCAGGGACATATTCAGTTTTCCATTCCGGATATTAACCTTCTCCTTGCTCATTACTTCCTGGCCCGAGGCATTGATTATCCTTGCATTGACCCAGGACGTCGTCATATCCGGTAACTCCACATTCAGCACGGACTGCACGGGATTCGGATAAAATTTAATGTTACCAGCTTTCAATGCGTCGATTGCGATAATTTTGCTGTAGGCAAATTTCCCGTCGGTGTCGACTTGTTTGAGCCGGTAATAGGTAATGCCCGTATTGAAGCCCACGTCGGTAAACCTGTACTCGTTGGTCACAGCTGAGCTGCCCATTCCCTGTACTTGTCCGCTCTCTGTAAAAATGCGAGCGTTCAGACTTTCCTCGATGACAAAATAGGCGTTGTTGACTTCGGAGGAAGTCGTCCAATTCAATTGGTTGCCTTCTGCCGTGTTTTTGCCCTCAAATTGAACCAGCGTTACTGGTAATGCGGAGCCGGCAGGAGCATCAGACAATCCAAAACCTGAAAAACCTGACGTAAAGGTGGAAGTAAAGGAATAGTCGCCATTGAAGACGGGGTTCATAACAACATCGACGAGGGCTGTGGTGGCCGCGTTGCCGGTCGCAATGCTTCCGGAACTTTTACCCATCGAATTTACATCGTCCACTGTAAAGGCGGACAAATCCGAAGCCGTCAGCTCCGAAGCTTTGTAATAAATGGTTATTTCAAACTGACCATTTGGATTATTGGTTGTCGGCGTAACCTTGAATGTTTTGTTAGTCACCTGGTACCCACCCATCCAGGCGGTTCCGTTTGCACCCTGCCGGTCGACCTCCACGGTCGTACAACCATAATCATGTGCGCTAAGGTTTTTGATTTTAGCCATCAGGTTTCCGGTTGCGGGATCATAAAAGACGGCCGTTTCGTTGGGACCCAGATATTCCTGATCAGCACTCCCTGTGTTAATGGTTGTCAGAATATCCGTGGAGTTGGTGGCAGTCACTTTTACCAAATCAATTGCCCACCAAATTTCAGAGTTGGATTTATATCGGAAGCGCACCTTCATATTTACATTGGCATATGCATCAGGAATGGCCAGGTTTTGAATGTCAGGTGTATTGGACAGAATGTCTCCGCGTGATCCGGTTGCTTCGTTTTGTGTCAGGATATTATGCCAGGTCGTGCCATCCCACACATCCACCAATCCCTCTTCGGGATAGCTCCCCAGTTGCACGCGCCAGTTTTGTGAGAACGTCAGTACCAGATTTTTCTTTCCTTCTGTGTTGATAGGCGGTGATTCAAGGATTTCGTCCATCAAATAAAAACTGCCGTTAACGATATTCGAGTTCATAAAAAAGAAAGGCGACCGCTGCGCGTCCAAGCCGGCATTACTGTACTTCGCAACCTCCCAGGTGTGAAAACTGTTTCCTCCATTAATCGCCAGCCAACCCTGCTGTCCGTTATCGAAGTTTGAGCTAAGCAATTCTTCTGTATAATTCCCGGGCGTCAGGTCATCGTCAATGATGGTTAGCCGGAAAGTCTGAAATCCCGCTGCCGCATAGCCGTTACCACCATTGGTGTTGATGTTGTAGGAAAGATCTATCGTTTCTTCTCCCTCCACGTAGGCGTCATTGTAAATCCTTAGCGTAACATTCTGGGTCAATGAACCCGATGACAGGCTAACGGAGGCCGGAAAGATGGTATAGTCTCCGGTCGCCCCGTTTTTGGCAGTCCCGCCCGGGGTATTGAACGTTACCGTTACGGGTTGTGTGGGTACCTTGTCGATTTGCAGAGTGATTATTTTATCCACATAGTCAAAGCAACCAGCCGGAGTAGTTCCTTCCCCTTCATTGATGGTGGCACTTTCTGCTACAAAATGGACCGCCGGCGTAACAGCACAGGTATACACACGGATATCGTCGACATACCAGCCGTCCACGCGACCGCACTGATCTGTACCTAATTCAAAACGTAACTGGATCGTGTTGCCAGCTACCAGGCCCAAGGAAGTCAGGTCTATCTGACTCTGTCCCCATGATCCGGTCACGGAGCCACCATCAGTGCCTGTAAAAGCAGGTTGTGCCTGCATTGGATTGTTATTGCCTGCACCGGCGGCATTCAGGAAATTATTGTAGCCATTGGCGGTAAATGCAGATGCCGGAAGCAACGTCCAGGCGCCGCCATTAATCGCGTATTTAATATTTCCCCCATCCCAGGTGTCCTCTATGGCTACATAATGGTCGAAAGCCATGCTGAGGTTCCCGGCTGTTCCTGCAGGAATGTTAATCACAGGGCTTTCTATCCGGATGATCCCGGCCTCGTTTGAGCCGTCGCTGCAACTTCCTCCTCCGTTGACGGCAAAGGCAACGTTGCCGGTATGGCCCGCCGGAGCAGGAGCTTGTACCCAGGCACGGTTTGTCCAGGTTCCGGAAGATGTTTGGGACGAGGTGGTAAAGCCACCCAATCCGGCCTCAAAATTTTCGAAAAACAGGGCCAGTCCTGAATTGGCACCTTCGCATAAGGCAGGAGCAGGTTTCAGTATTGTTGCAAATAAACAGTTAGTTTCCCTGCGCAATTCTACTGCTGCAATGACCTTGCCCAGTTCCAGGACGTCGTTGGCTGTAATAGCTTGACCAGAACTGCCGGCCGCACCCGGAGCGGTGGAAAGGCCGGGTAGGTCAATGCCGATTAGTGAAGTAGCGGCCGCCTCAAGGATATCGGCTTGCGCCGCAAAATCCGTCGTAGCCGTCATATATTGTG
>NZ_JBDSFX010000089.1:0-264455 GCF_039919315.1 Dyadobacter sp.
AAGTGATATTTCCGTCGATCAGGCTCGGTTGCGCATTTAATGCTTCTTCTACGGTAATTTCCGGGGTTTCTTCCAGGATTTCGAAAATGCGCTCCGATGCGCCGATGGTTTTGTTGATCTGCGCATACAGATCGCCCATTCCACTAATGGAAGCGCCTATGAATGTGGTATATAGAATAAAAGTAAAAAGATCAGAAAGGCCAAATTCCCCCGCCTGCACCAATGCCGCGCCGTACCATACTACTCCGACGATTCCGCCAAATAATGCGAAAATGATAAATGATACAAAGCCACCACGGAATCTCGCTGCATAAAGAGATAAGTCCACCACGCGTTGCAGGATGGTTTTGTAACGGTTTATTTCCAGCGGCTCATTGGTGAATGCCTTTACGACATTCACGGACTGTAATGTTTCTTCTACTACCACATTAGCCGCGGCGAGTTCGTCCTGCGCCTGGCGGGAGAGCTTGCGCATATGCCGCCCGAAAAATACCGATGCCACCACCAGCACAGGAAAAGTGGCCAGCATGAATAAGGTAAGCTTCCAGGATGTGTAAAACAGGATCGAAATTCCGACGATCAATGTTGCGATCTGGCGGAATATTTCGGCCAATGTAAATGATAACAGGCCCTGTAGCTGTGAAACGTCAGAAGTAATGCGGCTCGTGAGCTCTCCAACGCGGCGTTGTTCCAGAAACGAAATGGGTAATGTGATGATCTTGCTGAAAACATCCGAACGAATGTTGTTCATGGCAAGCTCGCTCACTTTGGTAAACAAATAAATCCTGAAATAAGAGAATATTGCCTGGCATATCAGGATTACAAAGAGCAGGAGGGTGATCTGGTTGATTGTGTACTTCGATTTCCCCTCGATCACTTCGATGATGCTGCCGACGAGTTTTGGAAAGGCGAGTGAGGTAGCGGTTGACAGCGCCAGGAATATGAGCCCTATGATAAATGTACCGCGGTAGGGTCTCAAATATCTAAAAAGGTCGAGGGTGATTTTCAACCCCTGCCAGCTCATTTTCCTTATTTTTAAAGGAGAAACCCGGTCACTATCATTTTCATTGGTAGCCATATAGTGCTTTAAACAATCCTTAATCCGACCATTTTGTTATAAAACGGTTAACGATTAGGCTGCAAAAGTAAGGAATAATATTAAGTAAGCGGTTACCTGAAAATGCAGGTCAGCGCATGGCAACCTTGCGGCCCTCGCGACCGAAAATTTCAGCTTCATTACTACTGTACCAACCTCGGATGAGCCTGTTTGCAGGTATTTCAATGAAGGTATTGACCAAGTAAGCTATGGCAATGCAAATGGAAAATGCCAGGAAAAGTGCGATATAAATATTGAGGTGCAGCTTGTCAGTAAAAGCCGAGATGAGGTGCAGGCCTACATATTGGTGAATGAGGTACAGACAGTAGGAGATTTTACCCAAAAACAACAACGGGCCGAACTTCAAAAATGAAAGCTTTCCCATGATGAAAAGGCCAAATAGCAAGTGGAAAGAGGTTAACAACAGATAATGCGCGGTAGCAGAAATGTGAAACTGCGACCGACCGCCTTTATGATGTAGATAAAAGGATGCGATGAGACTAAAAACGAGCAACGCAATATTTTCAGTCCGCTTTTCGCCTTTTTTGAGTTGGTAAAATAAGATCCCCGAGAAAAATAGGGGAAAATGGTTGAGGAGCTGCACTTTCTTCACCGTGAATTCATAAAAATCGACGTAGTAGGCCGAAAATTGATGAAAAAGCATCATTGAAAGGATAGTAATAAACCCTATCTTGTTGATGTTTCTTATGTTATTGGTTATGAACAATACGAGGATCCATAAGTAAAAAATTATTTCTACCAGTAGGGTCCAGTACGAACCGTCGAGGTCTTCGATCCCGAAATAAACGGGCATCATGGTGGCATTGGCAAAGATCCTGAATGGACTCACGAAATCTGGCTCGGAGAATACTGTAAATCCTAGGGTAATAAACATACAGTACCAAAAAGCAGGATAAAGTCGTGCAAAACGGCTCACTACGAAATCCTGCCACCGTCTGATTTTCATCACGGTCAGGAAGATCACAAAGCCACTGATCATAAAAAATATGTCGACTCCGGTGACACCATAGCTAAATTCCCATCCGAGCAATTTTGCGTTGTCATTGATCGTGAAATGAAACAGGACAACGCTCAGCGCTGCTAGTCCGCGTAGCGCGTCAAGTTCCACCAGACGCGCATCGGGAGATACGGATTGATTGTTAGGATGTTGAGTAAGCATAACAATTTGCTGGCATTGCTGCCGTAGTTTCTGTTTAACGTCGAGTAATATTATTGGCTACTACTAATTTGGAGAAAATTCCCCACATTGGCATTTAAAAAATGAGAAATTTCAAGTGATTTTTAACTATTAAGTATTACATTATCAAATAGTTATAAAATTTTATAAAATTCTTATAAACGCTTACGCAACCGTTATTTTAGTTTCGCCGTATTAGGATAAAAAAGCAAATAGCATGCCCGAGTATAACTCCGCCGTTCTTATTGAACTACTCGACGGCTGTTTACAGAGAAACCGCCGCAGTCAGGAGCTGTTGTATAAACAGTTTTACGGCTATGCTATGAGCATTTGTTTACGCTATACACGGAGCAGGGAAGAGGGAAAAGAGATTCTCAACGATGGATTTATGAAGGTTTTTACAAAACTGGAAAGTTTTGATTCAAGCCGTTCATTTAAAACCTGGTTGGGAAGAATTATGATTAACACAGCGCTGGATCACTACAGGCAGGAAGTACGTAGAGACGTTTTTGACGACGTTGAGGTTGCGGAACATGTTTCTGTGGACGAAACCGTGATAGCGAAACTATCGCATGATGAGCTGCTGGGGTTGATCCAAAAACTTACACCTTCTTACCGGATTGTTTTTAGTTTATCGGTTATTGACGGCTATACACACGAAGAAATTGCAGACCAATTGAACATTTCAGTAGGGGCGTCGAAGTCGAATTTGTCGCGTGCAAGAGAAAAATTGAGAGAGATGTTGTCCAAAATTAATATTGACGATTATGATAGAGTTACCAGATGACGAACTGGATAAACTCTTCAGAAAGTCATCAGAAGAGTTTGATCCACAATTTGATCCGGAAGATTGGAATAGCCTGAAAAAACGTCTGGACGAGACGGATGGAAGAAATCCGGCCGCATGGTTCAGGAAGTGGTGGCCTTTGGGGCTATTGCTGTTGCTCATTCCGGGCGGTATTGCGTCCTATTATTTGTTAAGTAAAGGAGGAGGGAATGAGGCCAGGGTGAAGATCGATACGGTTTCCAGACTGAATGATCCAAAATTGGCAAATACGGAAAGAGTAACTACGGAAAAACAAGTAGCAGTCGAAAGCCGGAAAGCCGACATTATTGCTAAGGCAGAAGATAAAGCGCAATTGGAAAAGGAAAATGCGGTTGTCAATGTAGAGCAACCGGAAAGTGATGGTGTTACAGCAAAGAAAACCGAGGTTTTGGGTTTGAAAAATAGTCCTTCAAATTCTGCAACAGTCAATGCGAAGGAAAAGTCAGAGCGTAAAAAATTAGTCAAAAAGGATGGCCGTCTTTCGGAATCCTCCTCAAAATCAGTGTTGAAGGCCGCTGCTGCAAAAAGCAGCACATCATTGCCCCGGAGCCAGTCTAAGGCAGGCGGAGTGTACTTAGAGCCTAACCGCTCAAAGGTGGAAGGAGGCGACGGGGCTCTTTCATTAGCAGTATCTGATAAAGTACGAAAAAATGACTCCAACGGAACCAATGCCTCCGAACTTGGGGCAAGGCAGGCTATTGGTTCCAATGGGGTTACCAGTGTGGCAGAGGATGAACGAATGTTGATTTCGGCAGCAAACCTTAATAACAGGGCGCTGAGATTGGACAGCAAGGTTCCATATCCTGAGATTATCGCACCGGCTTCAGCATTACCAATTCAGGATGAAGTATTGAAAAATACAGATGAGGAACAAACAAAAAAGGACGAGGTTGTAGAATCTCCTAAATGGGCTGTAAGGCTTGGATACTCTCCCGATTTAACCACTGTCGGTTTTAAAAACCTTACCAAGCCGGGGTCCGCATTTTCATTGTTGTTTGAATACGGAATATCGGAAAGACTGTATCTGCAGACAGGTCTGGCTAGAAGTGTAAAAGACTATTACGCCTTCGCCAGCGATTATAAATTGCCTGGTTACGTGACTGCGGTCAACACCCCTTATGGAGTAGATGGAACTTGTACGATGTACGAAATACCCTTGGGAGTACGATACGATTTAACTCAAACGGCACACTCAAGATGGTTTGCGGGTACCGGGTTTTCATCGTACTATGCTCAGAGTGAGACTTATAAATACCGGTACAAAGACTATGTCCATATGCAGAAACCAGGCTGGAAGGGTAAAACAGGACTATATTTATTTAGTCACGTCAATGCATCCGTCGGCTATGAGCGTACGATCACCAGAAAGCTGTCCATCCTGGCCGAACCCTATATTCGAATTCCTCTGAAAGGTGTTGGCTATGGTAAAGTCAACCTCATTACGACTGGTATGTGGCTGTCCCTTCGCTACACGCCTGCTTTTAGATAATCCCGCAATTCGATTGCCGAATTATATCTGCTAATTTATTTACCATTCATTATTCACTATGGAGACTACAACGCAAGACAAAATGAAAAGAGGGCAGTTCCTGAGAAGCCTTGGGCTGAGCACCTCAACGTTAATGGCATTTTATTGCCTCGGCACCACCATGACGGCCTGCGGCTCCAAGGAGGATGACCCAGATCCTGTTGATCCTAACCCATCAGGCGGAACCGGCGTAACAGGTACGACCACAGGCAGCGCAATTAATTTCACCATTGATCTTACCAAAAACACTTCGCTCAAAACTGCTGGCGAGTTCAAGATATTCGGAGACGTGCTGGTCGCATTCTCTACCAGCAGCACATATGCTGCATTGTCCAAAATTTGTACACATGAAGGAAATACTGTGGGATACAGAAAAGCGCAAAACGATATTCTGTGCCCATTCCATCAGTCTGAGTTTTCGCTCACCGGTGCGGTCGAGCAAGGTCCTGCAGCAGCCCCATTGAAAGCTTATAAAACATCCCTTTCAGCCGACGGAAATACATTGACAGTGACGGCTTAATCACCAATTATTATGAAAATTCTCCGCCTCGTAATGATGTTGATTTGTTCAACTTCATCCATACTCTATGCCCAGGACGATCTGCTGGGCGAGCTTTCCAAGCAGGATAGCGCACAAGCGATCCCGGTAACGGCCACATTCAAATCCACTAGGGTAGTGAATGGTCAGTCAGTCGAAACGATGAAAAAGAAGCATCTCGACTTTCGGATATCTCACCGTTTTGGTAGGCTCAATTCGGGGGCTTACCAGTTCTTCGGCCTCGATCAGGCTACTATGCGTATGGGTTTTGAATACGGGCTCACCGATGATCTGATGATCGGAGTGGGGCGAAGCACGTCTCAGAAAGTTTATGATTTTTTTGGTAAATATAAATTGCTGAAACAATCCAGCGGTGCCAGGAACATTCCGGTTTCGGTTACGCTGTTTGGAGGAACGGGCATCGCGACGCTCAATAAAGAGCTGGAATTCCAGGACAAGCTTTATTACACCGCGCAGGTACTGATCGCACGGAAATTTGGGGAAAGACTATCATTACAACTGTCGCCAACATTCCTGCATCGCAACCGTCCGGAAGTGACGGGTGATGAAAAAGTGCTGCTGGCAGTTGGGATAGGAGGCCGGTTTAAGCTGTCGAAACGTGTTTCCCTCAATGGAGAATACTTTTACACTGCCCGGGAGAAAAACACAGTCAATGCACCTTATTACGATTCAATGTCGTTCGGTGTGGATATAGAGACTGGCGGCCACGTTTTTCAGCTTCATTTTACCAATTCCCTTGGTATGATCGAAAAGCAGTTTATCGGCGAAACAGCCGGAACCTGGGGCAAGGGGGATATCCACTACGGGTTTAACATTTCCCGGACTTTCAGCTTTGATAAAAAGAACAAAAAGAAGCCAACTCACGAATAACATACTATGAAAACGTATTTCTTTCGCATGGTTCTCGCAACCTTGCTAGGTATCACTTTGCATTCAGTTCAGGTTTCGGCGCAGGGAGGCATGTTCGCAGCTACCGCAGGGAATACCCGTTTCTCAGCGTCAACACCTTTGGAAAATATCGAGGCGGAGAATAAAAAGTCGCAGGCTATACTGAACACCACGAACAATGAGATCGCGATCAGAATGAACATGCGTGATTTTGTATTTCCTAATAAGCTGATGCAGGAGCATTTCAACGAAAACTACATTGAATCAGTCAAATACCCGACGGCGACGTTCAGTGGAAAGGTTGATAAGGCACCGGATTATACCAAAGACGGGCAATATGATCTCTCCGCAACCGGGAAATTTACAGTCCACGGCGTGACGAAAGAGAGGACGATTAATGGTAAAATGAAGATTGAAGGAGGTAAGATCACCATTACTTCTGATTTCGAAGTGGCATTGGTTGACCATAAAATTGAAGTTCCCAGTGTTGTTTTTGTGAAAATTGCGCAGGTAATCGGTGTGAAATCGAATTATGTGCTGACTCCGTATAAAAAATAAACGAGACGGGGTCGCCGAGACTTACCAAGTCTGGGCGACCCCGTCTTCAAGACTTGGCAAGTCTTATTATCTCCGGCGACGTCGCCGAGAAGACTTTTTCCTCTTCACCACTTTCTTACGAACAGGAGCCTTCTTAACCGTCTTTTTCCTAACAGGCTCCTTCACCTTTTCTTCCGCAATCTCCTCCTCAACAACAGTAGCTGTCGCGTCATTTTCCACACTTACCGTTTCACCTGATGAAGTTTTACTGGTATAAGGAAGTCTCGTTCCTGTCAGCTGATCAATGTTACTGGTACTCTCGATAGCCCTCAACCTGAATGCGTATGAATAAGTTTTGGTCGGCAGCAGGTAAGCCTCATGTACGCGCGGCGACCAGCTATCGTCTCCGCCGAGTCCCATTTGTGCCAGGTCAATGTTCACAGTCGTCTCAGTACCCCGGCTCAGCGTTGCACCGCGTTTTTTTGCAGCTAATAAATCTTTGTCCGTATAGTCATGTACGTTGAAGTTGAATACAGAGTCACTGATCGCCAGTAGGCCTATCCCTTCCGCATTAGTAATGGTCGCCCAGCGGACATTGGTTTTGTTTCCGTTCTCCTGCGGCGTAATGTAGGCGAAATGCTGATCAGCCACTGAACCCTGATAGAGCCCTATTCTTCCACTGGTTTTGCGATCAGTGTAAGTCTCGTGCGGCCCGTTGCCATACCATTGCGTTTTGTTGAAGGTAGCAGGCATTTGAAACTGCATGCCGACTTTTGCTAACACTGGCCATTCACCACTTGGTGTAAAAGTATTTTTCAAGTAAACATCGCCGGAGGCGTACACCATGTATTCCGAAGCAACTTCCAATTGCCCCTTTAAGGTTTTCAATGTCTGGTTCAGCGTAACTCTATAAATCTGCGTAGTCAGTCTCTGAGTTTTAATGTCGGACGAAACAATTTCCAGCGTGTCCAGTCCCGCCTCACGCCAGCGGGTTGCGTAGCTTTTGGCAGCTCCGCCTTCATCATTATCGGTAGGTACCCGCCAGAAAGTGGGGAAGGGGCCCTGGTCGAGCATTTCTTCTTTCTTATTCTTGAAAGAGGTCATTCTTCCGGCACTTTTATCAAAGGTCACAGAAAAATCCTGCCCGCTGATCTGGACTTTTCCTGAACTGATCTGAGCCACCCGCAGTGGCTTTTCACTATAAAGACTGAGGTTAGGAAGCGGGGCGGAAAGTTTTACAACAGGTACCTGGTGCCAGGCCAGTTCGTGCCCTTTTGGAGCCCACATAGTGGCATCTTTTAGCCTTAAACTGAGGTTAAGAAAATATTCGGAGTGCGGTTTGCTGGTAGCAGGCAGCTCGTATGGAATGGTGATCTGTTGCTTTTGTCGGGCCAGGATATTGAGGTTTGCAATGGTACCGCCTTTGCCAACCGGTTTACCGTTTTCCTGCAATGTCCACACCAGCTCATAACCCTGCAAAGTTTGAAAATCGTAGGCATTGTGGATCGTAATCTGTTTCTGGCCGGGCCTTAATGTGTCGGCAGTCTCGAATCTTACATATTGGTAAACCTTTTTAACTTC
Organism: Dyadobacter sp.; assembly: GCF_039919315.1. GTDB lineage: Bacteria > Bacteroidota > Bacteroidia > Cytophagales > Spirosomataceae > Dyadobacter. The sequence continues at coordinate 8,214 of NZ_JBDSFX010000089.1, forward strand.
GTTCAGCTCGGGTTGAGGCGTGCGATCAGGATTTACGAGTCCGTCACCTGCATTGGCGCCGTCGATATAATTGAAATAATCCCAATAAGTGCTGCCGTCTGGTTTTTTTAATTTTAATCCCTGGTCAACCCAGTCCCAGATGAAGCCGCCCTGCATGGTCGGGTACTTTTCAATCACGTCCCAATATTCTTTGAGATTACCAATGCTATTACCCATTCCGTGAGCATATTCGCAAATGATCAATGGGCGCGTCTTGTCCTTTTTGACCAGCTCGATCATATCCTGTGTGGAAGGATACATGACCGAAATGATGTCGAAACTGCTCAATGTAGTCGGTTTGTAGTCTTTCCTTCCCTCGTAATGAATGGGCCTCGTAGGGTCAGCCAGGCGGATAAAGTCGCCCATTGCTGTAAAATTCTGTCCCATTCCCGATTCATTTCCCAACGACCAGATGATCACGGATGGATGGTTTTTATCCCGTTCCACCATAGCATTACCTCGCGCCAGAAACGCGGACCGCCATTGCGGATTATCGGCCAGGATCACATTGCGGCTCCATAGTTCGTGACTTTCAATGTTGGCTTCGTCTACCACATACAAGCCATACTGATCGCAAAGGTCATACCATTCCGAAGTGTTGGGGTAATGCGACGTCCTCACGGCATTGATGTTGTTTTGTTTCATCAATGTTATGTCCCGGATCATGGATTCGCGACTGATCACCCGCCCCGTTTCCGGGTCGAATTCATGACGGTTTACGCCTTTAATGGTAATTGCCTTTCCGTTAACGAGTAGTTGCCCACCTTTCACCTTCACCTCCCTGAACCCCACACGCTGGCTCGCCGCTTCGATCACTTTCCCATCCGAATTCATGAGCTGGATCGAGAGTGTGTATAAGTTTGGCATTTCAGCGCTCCATTTGGCAGGGTTGGCTACCGGTATTTCTACCCGTACCGAACCTTCTTTGGAGGGTTCCAATGTACCTACCATCTGGCTCTCGGGGGTGGCCGCAACCGATTTGCTGGCGTCATACAATGTAAATAAAACCTGATGGGCATGAATGGCTTCGGTGCTGTAATTCTTTACAAAAGCACTTAATTTCAATGTTGCATTTTCGTAGTTCGCGTCCAGAATCGTCCTCACGGAATAGTCTGTCAGTATCACTTTTGGGCGGACCAGCAGGTTCACATCCCGGAATATCCCCGACAAGCGCCAGTAGTCCTGATCTTCCAGGTAGCTGCCGTCCGACCAGTTGATCACCTGCACCGCCAGTTGGTTGATCCCGGATTTGACATCATCGGTCACCTCAAATTCAAATGGCGTCATTCCGTCCTCGTGGTAGCCGATCGCCTCGCCATTGAGCCACACATAACATGCTGATTGTACCCCGCCAAACTGTAAGAAAATCTGCTTGTCTTTGGCAGCCTCCCCAACGGTAAATGAGGTCCTGTACATCCCTACCGAATTAGTATCAGCTGTAATGCGGGGCGGATTAGCTTTAAATGGATGCTTAATGTTGGTAAATATCGGACGATCGTAATTGCGGCCTTCTCTTGCCCCAAAAACCTGCCAGTTGGACGGTACCGGAATGGTTTCCCAGCTGGCATCTGAAAGCTTCGGATCATAAAAATTAGGTAATGCTTTGGAGGGGTGCGAGGCCCATTTAAATTTCCAGGTACCATTCAGCGACTGGACAAATGGCGTCTTTTTGTCCATTAACAAAGCACCTTTTTCAGTCGGGTACGGCGTAAAATCGGCGCGTGGCTTTTCAGTATTAATGCTGATTACCTGCGGGTCCTGCCATTCAGGGATGGCCTGAGAATGACCTTTGAAAGAAAGGATTACAAGAAAAAAACCTAGTAAAGTTAACCCATAACGAATGGAGAGGTGCATATAACTTCTTGATAACAGATATTTGGCGATGTATATGAAATAGCAGGAGGTACCGGCAGCTTCATTTTTTTGCTAAAATTATAGATTATCAAAAAGAAACAGATGTAAATCAATATCATCATGAAGTTTTATTTGAATAATGCCTTTATTTTGCTTGTGGATGTAAATTCTTCACTATGCTTTTAGCCGTCGACGTTGGCAATACTGATACTGTTTTTGGGTTATATCAATCTGGTGACTGGGATTATATATGGCGCACGAGATCGCTGGTGCAGGAGAATGAGATACATTATGAATCGAAGCTCCGCCTGCATTTTCTGGAAGCAGGATTGTGGTTTGGCGATGTTGAAACAGTGGTTTTGAGTAGCGTAGTGCCTGCATTGACTCCTGCGATCCTGAAAATGCTTCGAACGCTTTTTGGAGAAGATGTGATTGTGGTGGGTCCCGACATTTATCCGGGTCTATCGATTGCCATCGAGCATCCGCACGAAATCGGTGCAGACCTCATTGCCAATGCCGTAGCTGTGATGAACCGCTATCACGAAAATTGCGTCATTGTGGACTTTGGAACGGCCCTTACTTTCACGACCGTGTCGAAGGATAGAAAAATATTGGGCGTTGCTATTCTGCCGGGCCTGGTTACGGCGGTGAAGGCATTGTTTGCCAACACCGCACAATTGCCCGAGGTACCGCTTAAACTCCCGACTTCTGCTATCGGTAAAAACACAACGGAAGCCATTCAGGCAGGCATTTTGCTGGGTTATGAAGGCTTGGTAAAATCATTGCTGCAACGTATCCGCACGGAGCTGGGAGGGGAATGTATAGCAGTCGCAACCGGCGGATTGTCGTCGATTATTGAGACATTGAAAGACGAATTTGTTGAAATAGACCGAAAACTGACGCTCGACGGACTTCGTGTGATAGGAGAAAGTATCAGGGCTTAATGGCGGAAATGCCCACTGCTGATCAGTAGATAATCATTTACCGGCTGATTGTATAAGTAAACCCAGCACGGAATTACAGATCGTGATTCCGTAGTGATCGGAACAATGCGGCGAACGTACAAACTTGCGCTTTCGTCTTCAAAAACATCTTCATACTCGTCCAGCTCCTTTAATAAATCATTCCCTGGTGCCAACAGGTAAATCTCCCCGTGCACTTTGCCATCCGAGTTTACGTCAAAAATAGCTCCGGGATACCAGGTGATCTGGTACAAAAAACCATTGAAATAACCCTTGCCCGCATAGGTCGATAACTTGTGCAGTTTTTCAGCGAAAGAGTTTTGAAATCCCTGCATTAGTGTGCCGTATGTAAATAAATAGCCTAGGTCGGAGGTCATGGTAACGAAGGTGTGGGGCAAATTGTTAATAGTAATAAATTATAGAACTTTTCCATTCTTCTACCAGAAGCCAAACAGATCTGCTAATATAATAAGTGTATTTTTCTTATATTTACATGTAAAGCTTTTCAACTTACTAATATACAGTTATGTACGAAAAGAACCTCGGTACAAAACAAAAAGCGTTAAGGATCAACCTGGATCGCAGAATTTACGGGTCGTTCGCTGAAATAGGGGCAGGCCAGGAAACAGCTGCGTACTTTTTTAAAGCCGGCGGGGCATCCGGCACAGTGGCCAAGACGATGTCCGCGTATGACATGACGTTCAGTGATGCAATATATGGAACGGAAGAGGGAGGAAGATATGTAGTGGAATCCCGGTTGATGAAAATGTTGAACCGGGAATATAATCTGGTTGAAAAGCGGCTTTCGGAGAAACGTGGCGCCGACAGTCAGTTTTTTGCTTTTGCCAATACCGTAGTGGCGCTCAATTTTCAGAAAACCAATGAATCACACGGCTGGATCGGGTTACAGTTTCAGCTGACACCGATGGGGCCTACCAATTACATGGTGATCCACGTGCGGATGCGTGACGATGAAAATATTCTTCAGCAGCAGGCGCTCGGTATCATTGGAGTTAACTTGATGTACGGCTGTTTTTTCTATTATAAATCGCCGGAAGTCCTGTTATTGTCGCTCATGGATGACCTGACGATCGACCGGATCGAAATTGATATGGTACGTTTCAGCGGGCCCGATTTCGCCAAAGTGGACAATCGATTGATGAGTTTGCGACTGGTCAAAAATGGTTTTACAGACGCCGCATTGTTTGGAAGCGATGGCGGCGTTTTGCAGCCTTCGGAGGCATTATATAAAAAGCACATTCTCATGTTGCGCGGCCGCCTGAGGCCTATTACCAATGTGCACATTGACCTGATCAGCAATGGCCAGAAGCAATTTTTGGCTGAACCGGATGTAGACGAATCCAAAGTAGTACTCATTTCGGAGCTTACTTTGCATAATCTCAAAGGCGGTGATCGTGACATTGACGAGAAGGATTTCCTCGACCGCGTGGATATTCTTTGTTCGCTGGGTCACATGGTAATGATCTCCAATCACCACGAATATTATCGTTTGGTAGCTTATTTGTCAAGATTAACAAAATTGAAGGCCGGACTTTTGCTGGGTAGCCCGAGTTTGCAGGATATTTTTGAAGAAAAGCATTACGAATTTCTTCCTGGCGGCATCCTCGAATCATTTGCAACATTGTTCAGCCGAAAAGTAAAGCTGTTCATTTATCCAACATTACAACCCGACGGATCGGTTTACAGCTGCGAGAATTTTGTTGTTCCCGATCACCTGAGGCCATTATTCCAGTATCTGGTCATTAATGATAAGATCGAGGATATCGTGAATTATAACAAAGAACACATGCACATTACTACGGATAGTGTTCTTGAAAAAATAAAAAGAGGTGAGCCGGGCTGGGAAAAGCTGGTACCGGAAAATGTAGCTCAGATCATCAAGGAAAAATCACTTTTTGGGTTGCCCAACGAAGATAATTATGTGGATACTGTCAAACAGATCCATCAGGCTGTGGGAAATCTTTGAATTTTTTTGCCACGAATGCACGAATGTTCACGAATAAATACTGCTATTCGTGAACATTCGTGCATTCGTGGCATTTAAAATAAATGACCCGCCGCCGCAGGAGTAGCCCAAAGTAGCAAATTGCTTTTTGCTATAAATTAAATCCTGCATGGCCGAGATTCGCAATCCACCTACAACCTTCTCAGGAAGAATTCGTTACCTCGGACCGGGCTTTATTCTTTCGGCTGCCATTGTGGGCTCCGGGGAGCTCATTGCTACCACCGCATTAGGGGCCAAAGCAGGTTTTGTTATGTTTTGGCTGATCATACTGAGTTGTCTGGTGAAAGTAGCATTACAGCTGGAATTCGGTAAAAACGCCATTTATACCGGTACTTTTATCATGCATAACTTCAATCAGCTGCCGGGCGTAAAATTAGGAAAATCACATTGGAGCATTTGGTTATGGCTATCCTTGCAAGGGCTAAAACTGTTGCAGGTTGGCGGTATCGTGGGTGGCGCGGCCATTGTGTTGAACATGGGCTTTCCCTTTATTTCTGTCAATCTCTGGGCGATTATTTCGGTGCTGGTGACTTCTTTTCTGGTGTACCGAGGCAATTACGGGGCCATTGAAAAAGGAGCGCTGGTGATGATCATTCTGTTTACTGTGGTCATTCTGGTTTCCTTGCTATTGCTGCAAGGAACGAAATACGCCATTCATTGGGATCAGTTGAAAACCGGTCTTCAGTTCTCCCTGCCTGTCGGAATGGTCGCTATGGCATTCGGGGCTTTTGGGATTACCGGCGTAGGTGGCGACGAGATCATGTACTATAACTATTGGTGCATTGAAAAAGGTTATGCGGCGTATACAGGCCCGAATGACGGAAGTAGGGAATGGGCCGAACGCGCAAAAGGCTGGTTCAAAGTCATGTATCTTGATGCGGTGCTTTCAATGGTAGTTTATACCATTGTTACCGCGGCTTTTTACTTGCTCGGGGCCGCCGTTTTGCACGACGGAGGAGCCGTGCCGGAGGGTTACGACATGATCGAGGTGTTGTCCCGCATATTTACTGAAACGCTCGGTTCCTGGGCCAAGACATTGTTCCTGGTAGGCGCTTTTTTTGTATTGTACTCCACCTTATTCACTGCTACTGCGAGCTGGGCAAGGGTTTGGGGCGATGCATTTGGCCAGCTAGGATGGATGAAATTTGATACGCCTGCCCAGCAGCGCAAATCAATTGCCATATTTTCGTGGGTTTTGCCGGCCGTATGGTGTATCCTTTATCTGTTTTTACAAGCACCGGTAAGAATGGTGATCCTGGGCGGAATTGCTACTTCTATTCTGTTATTGCTGATCGTGTACGTCTCGCTGGTATTTCGGTATCGCGAGCTGCCTGCTTCGCTTTCTCCCTCAGTCACTTATGATATATTTTTCTGGATCAGTGTCGCCTCCATCCTGATCGTTAGCGGATACGGAATTTTACAAATCATGTGAATCAGTATAGTACTTAAAGGCAAATTAGTAGTACTTTTTATTACAAAGCAATAAGGGCATTTGAAACTTATATCGTCTAACTGATTGCAGGCCAAAGCTATGATCATTGCAAGTCTGAAATCCTAAATCGTATTCCTATGCAAAAAAACAACGAAGTTTCGAGAAGGGACTTTATCAAGAATTCAACAGGTGCGGCGGTAGCACTGTCCATTCCTTATATCATTCCTGCGCAGGCATTTGGCGCTAATGACCGCGTGCGTGTGGCGGTTTTGGGTGTGAATGGGCGCGGACAGGACCATATCAAAGGATTTAATAATTTAAGTAATGTTGAAGTAGCGACGTTCTGTGACCCGGACAACAACATTGTTCAAAAACGGGCCAAAGAATTTGAAGAAAAGACAGGCAAAAAGGTAAAAACAGAAAACGACCTGCGTAAGGTTTTTGAAGATAAAACAATCGATGCCGTCAGCATAGCGACGCCCAATCACTGGCATGCGCTGGCGGCGATTTGGGCTTGCCAGGCGGGAAAGGACGTGTATGTTGAAAAACCCGGATCTCATAATTTACATGAAGGCAGAAAGCTGGTAGAAGCGGCACATAAATACAAGCGCGTTGTGCAGCATGGCGTGCAGTTGCGAAGCTCAGAGGCTTTGAAAGAGGCAGTGAAGCACCTGCGTGACGGTTTGATCGGGAATGTGTACATGGCCAGAGGGCTTGTTTACAAATGGAGGCCAGACATTGGTGACAAAGGTACTGAGCCGGTGCCAGCAGGGCTTAATTATGACCTTTGGACAGGTCCGGCGGAGATGAAGCCTTTCTCTAAAAATTACGTGCATTACGACTGGCACTGGCATTGGAACTATGGAAATGGGGACATTGGTAACCAGGGAATTCACGAAACGGATATGTGTATGTGGGGGCTGGGCGTGGATAGTTTTCCGGAAAAGATCACTTCGTCGGGAGGGAAATTTTTGTGGAATGATGCCAAGGAAACGCCTGAGGTACTGACATCTTCATTCATTTATCCAAAAGAGAAAAAGATCATTGAGTTTGAAGTGCGTCCCTGGATGACGAATGATGAAGGCGGTACTGGTATCGGAAACATCTTCTACGGCTCAGAGGGCTATATGGTGGTGAAAGGTTATGACTACTACGAGACCTTTTTGGGTAAAGAAAAGAAGCCCGGCCCAACACGCAAAGCGGGAGGAGATCATTACAAGAACTTCATTGATGCAGTAGTGGCGAAAGATCCTTCGTTGCTGAATGGACCGGTCGAAACAGCCCACCTCTCATCAGGATTGGCACATTTAGGTAATATCGCGTACAGAACCGGAAGGGCTCTGACATTTGATCCTAAGACGGAGAAGTTTGTGGGCGATGATGATGCAAACAAGTATCTGACGAGGAAATATCGCGCACCGTACACTATTCCGACGGCGATTTAGGAAATTAATAATCATATGATTTTAAAAGTTCTCGTTTTGAGAACTTTTTTTATATTTACACACTTGTTCATGAGAGTTCATCTAATTAAGAGACAAAGTATTGAAGATTTTATTGAACGAAATTCCCGCAGCAAAGTGTCGTTTGAAGATTGGTTGAATAAGGTGAAATATGTAAACTGGAATAAGCAAGACATAAAAATGACATTCAACACAGCTGATTTCCTTGGAAATGGTAGTAACAGGGTGGTTTTTGATATTGGAGGAAATAATTATCGTTTAATATGTAAGTGTGTATTTGGCGCTACTTATGTGCGGCTATATATATGTTGGATTGGAACACATGCCGATTACACATTTTTGTGCAAACGGGGTCATCAATATTCGATTAATCAATTTTAGCATGGAAATTCTGAAATACAAAGTAATCAAAACGAGAGAGCAGTACGACGACTACTGCCGTGAGCTTGAGAGGTTAGACAACTCAGGGGATGCTGACAAGTTTGTGGATGAGGCTGAACTTCTTACTCTTTTGATTGAGGCTTATGATGCAGAAAGAAATACTTTTTCCGACTATAATCCTATCGAATTGCTACAATCTTTAATGGCTGATCATCAGTTGAAAGCTCGTGATATAGCGAGTATTTTGAATGTTAGCAAAGGGTATGTCTCAGACATTTTGCATTATAAAAAAGGTATGTCAAAAGAAATTATCAGAAAGCTTGCAGACCATTTTAGGGTAAATCAAAAGGCTTTTAACCGGCCGTATTCATTGAAATTGCCGACTAGACTTATGGTACCAAATGAACAAATATCAATACATGCATAATAAAAACAGCCAGCCAAATTAATTTCGGCTGGCTGTTTTTATGGTATTGAATATTATCCTTTCAACGAAGAGAAATCAAATGTTTCAAGATACTTCGTGGTGAAATTTCCTGATTTGAATCCGGCATCGTCCATTAGTTTAATGTGGAATGGAATGGTGGTTTTGATTCCTTCAATCACAAATTCCTGTAATGCACGCTTCATGCGGGTAATGACCTCTTCACGCGACTGGCCACTTACGATCAGTTTGGCGATCATCGAATCATAGTTCGGCGGAATGGTGTAGCCGCTGTAAACATGACTATCGATACGGATACCATGTCCGCCCGGAAAATGGAGATTAGTGATTTTTCCCGGTGCTGGCCTGAATCCGTTAGCAGGATCCTCAGCATTGATACGGCACTCCATTGCGAAAAGCTTTGGCGTGTAGTTGACACCTAAAATCGGCTCGCCGGCAGCTACTTTAATCTGCTCTTTAATCAAGTCAAAATCGGTAACTTCTTCTGTAATTGGATGCTCAACCTGAATACGGGTGTTCATTTCCATAAAGAAGAAATCTCCATGCTTATCTACCAGAAACTCTACGGTACCAGCTCCTTCGTATCCGATGGCCTGCGCTCCTTTGATAGCAGCGGCGCCCATTTTCTCACGAAGCTCGGGGGTAATGATTGGTGAAGGTGTTTCTTCTACCAGTTTTTGATGGCGACGCTGAATTGAGCAATCCCGCTCGGACAAGTGGCAAACTTTACCAAACTGATCGCCGATAATCTGGATTTCAATGTGGCGCGGCTCTTCTACGAATTTTTCGAGGTACAGACCGTCGTTTCCAAAAGCAGCAGCTGATTCGGTACGGGCATCATTCCATGCCTTTTCGAATTCGTCGGGCTTGTTAATGATCCGCATTCCGCGTCCACCACCACCGGCAGTCGCTTTCACGATCACGGGATAACCAATTCCTTCGGCTAGTCTTTTGCCTTGCTCAACGGATTCCAACAATCCTTCTGAACCTGGTACTACCGGAACGCCTGCGGCGATCATGGTAGCTTTGGCAGTTGCTTTATCGCCCATTCCATTGATTTGTGCGGCAGTTGCACCAATGAATTTAATGCCATAATCGGCACATATCTGAGAGAATTCAGCATTTTCAGACAAGAATCCGTAGCCGGGATGGATCGCGTCCGCGCCGGTAACTTCTGCTGCTGAAATGATATTTTGTATACTAAGGTAAGATTGTCTGCTTGGAGGAGGCCCTATGCACACTGCTTCGTCAGCAAATCGCACATGAAGGCTATCCCGGTCGGCTGTGGAATAAACCGCTACGGTTTTAATTCCCATTTCCCGGCAGGTTCTGATCACGCGTAACGCGATTTCACCCCGGTTGGCAATGAGTATCTTTTTAAACATGAAAATGAATTAAGTTTTATAGATCGTTCATTGCCTTTTATACAGGCTCAACCAGGAATAATGGTTGGTCAAATTCAACAGGTGTTGCGTTTTCAACCAGTATTTTTACGATTTTCCCTGAAATCTCAGATTCAATTTCATTGAAAAGCTTCATGGCTTCAATCACACAAACCACCTTCCCAGGCTTGATCTCATCTCCGATATTAGAGAATGCGGGTGTTTCAGGGCTGGATGCGCGGTAGAATGTACCGATCATCGGGGATTTGATAGTAATTAAATTAGAAGTCGGTTCATTGGAAACCACCGGTTCTGCAGAAGCTGAATGAGTGACCGGAGTCGTAGGTACCGCAGGCGCGTAAGATGGCGCAGGAGCGGCCGGATGCGTTGTGGTTACAGATGCAGTAGGGGCGGAACCGTAACGCTTTACCTTAATTTTCAGATCTGCTGTTTCAATGTTCACTTCATCAAGACCCGACTGGGCAATGAAGTCAATCAATTTTTGGATTTCTTTGGTTTCCATTTAGTCAAATTTAAACTGTGGGGAATATCCGTTGAGGCTTTGTAAATAAGCAGGTAAGCCGGACCATTTACCTTCACAGAAAACAAAATTTATGATTTTACTCTTTCTACGTAGTCGTAAGTGCGGGTGTCGACTTTGATCTTTTGGCCTTCTTCAATGAACAAAGGAACCATAATTCTAGCGCCGGTCTCCACTTCGATCGCTTTTTTCGGCGAGTTAGCAGTATCACCTTTTAATCCCGGTTCTGAATAAGTAACGGTCAGCTCCACAAATGGAGGTAGCTCGCAAAGCAAGGCAACATCATTTTCGGTATTGATCAGAATTTCTACTTCCTGTCCTTCCTTCATCAGGTCCGCATTGGTAACCAGTTTTTCGTCGATCAGGACCTGGTCAAATGTTTCGGAATTCATAAAGTTGTAGCCAACCTCGTCTTTATATAAAAACTGGAATTTGTGTCTTTCAACGCGAACGGGAATAATGCCGGCACCGGAAGAAAAAGTGTTGTCCAACACTTTTCCGGATGTCAGGCTTTTCAGTTTGGTGCGGACAAAGGCGTTTCCTTTACCAGGTTTAACGTGCTGAAATTCTATAACCTGAAAAAGATCGTGGTTATAATGTATCACTAAGCCGTTGCGCAAATCTGCAGTAGTTGCCATTTTTATTCAATAAAATTTATAATAATGCTTTTTAGGTCAATGACATGATCAAGCACCGTAGGCCCATTTTAAATAAATGGCACCCCAGGTGAACCCACCGCCAAATGCGGCCAGTACCAGGTTATCTCCTTTTTTAAGTTGTGATTCATAATCCCACAGGCAAAGAGGTATGGTGGCTGCCGTGGTATTGCCGTATTTCTGGATGTTCACCATCACTTTATCCATCCCCACACCCATTCGGTTGGCTGTGGCTTCTATGATCCGGCGGTTGGCCTGATGCGGGACAAGCCATGCGATATCGTCTCCGGTAAGTCCGTTCTTTTCCATGATCTCCCCAGAAATGTCGGCCATGTTAGTAACGGCAAATTTAAATACCTGCGCGCCATCCTGGAAAACGTAATGTAATTTTTTGTCAATGGTCTCGTGCGTGGGCGGGTACCTGCTTCCTCCTCCTTTTTGATTGAGATAAGGGTAACCTACACCGTCGGACTTGATAATGGAATCGATAATGCCATTTCCTTCCGTATTAGGTTCAAGCAAGACAGCCCCGGCGCCGTCACCAAAAAGTATGCAGGTTTTACGGTCGGTATAATCTACGATAGCCGACATTTTATCCGCACCTACGATCACGATTTTCTTGTATTTCCCTGTCTCAATGAATTGCGACCCCAATGTAAGTGCGTATACGAAACCTGAGCAGGCAGCCTGGATATCGAAACTTCCAACATTGCGGATACCCACCATATCACAGATCAGGTTAGCGGTACATGGGAAAATAAAATCAGGGGTGGTAGTGGCGCAAATCAGCAGATCAATTTCCTCCGGGCGTGTATTGGTTTTGGCAAGCAAGCCTTTTACAGCCTCGGCACCCATATGTGAACTTCCTAAACCTTCACCTTTGAGGATACGCCTTTCTTTAATACCGGTGCGGCTTACGATCCATTCATCGTTTGTCGCCACCATTGTTTCCAGTTCGGCATTTGTCAAAATATAATCAGGCACATACCCTTGTATTCCTGTTATAGAGGCTCTAATTTGGGTCATGATAAAATTAACTATTCACACTCCGAATAGATTTTGGTAAAGAGGATAATATCAGTTTATTCATAATGTGGTTGTCGCCTGCTTGACTAGTTCAATGCTTGTGCTATATGCAAATATGCCTTGGATTTGACCTGCTTATAGGCCCATCCGATCATATTTTTTATAGCTAACGGTGAAGAAATCCCATGAGCGATCATGACATTTCCGTTAACTCCGATAATGGAGCTGCCACCTATTGATTCGTAATTCGTCTGATCGATGAAATCGTCCTGGAAACCTCGTTTTTTGGAAATCTCATAAAGCGATTCTCCCAGCTTAAACAAAATATTACCAGTAAAGCCGTCCGTAACAATCACATCAGCCTTGTTGGTAAAGAGGTCTTTTCCCTCAATATTTCCAATAAAATTAATTCGCTTATTCTGTTTCAGAAGGGGATATGTCGCCTGGGAAGTGAGTGAGCCTTTCTGCTCTTCTTCTCCGATATTCATCAGCGCTACACGCGGACGATCTATTTGAAAGGTATATTGGGCAAAGATAGAACCAATTTCTCCGAATTGGGCAAGAACCTCGGGTTTACAATCGGCATTAGCGCCAATATCAAGCATAATCGAGTATCCACCGCCAACCTGTGGCACAAACCCTGCAATGGCGGGTCTTATGATTCCTTCAATAGCTTTAATGCTAAACAATGCACCTACATGCATTGCTCCGGTGTTACCGGCACTACAGAATATATCTACTTCTTTTTCTTTCAGAAGCTTGAAGCCAACTCCTATGCTGGAATTGGGTTTTTGAGAAAGGGCTTTCGTTGGATGCTCACCCATCTCAATAACATCTTCTGCGTGAACGACGTCAATATTAGTGGGTGTGAAATTGTTTTGGTTAAAAATATCCCAAATAACACTTTCACGACCAATTAAAACGATTCTCGCCTCGGATGGTAGCTCAGAAGCGGCCTTGATAACCCCTTCAACAATTGCTTGTGGAGCCAAATCTCCCCCCATAGCATCTACCGCAATTTTCATTTACACGCTGTTATTTTAGACTAATAAGTTAGAAATCGAAGGTGTAAATTTAGCAGATGTGTCGTAGTAAAAAAGAATTTCGCAACAACTTTTATAGGGCTGCTGCGAAATTGATATGTTCATCGACTGAAACTAAACTGTTTTAGTGTAGTTTTCAACTACCACTTTTCCTCTGTAAACCAGGTTACCTTCGTGAACGTGGGCACGGTGTAACTGGTGAATTTCTCCGGTTGAAGAATCAGTAGCTAATTGCTTTCCGGTAAGGAAGTCATGCGCTCTGCGTGTATCGCGACGTGTAGTGGAATGTCTCCGCTTAGGATGTGCCATGATGCTTTATGTTCTGTTGTTTATTTTTGTTGTTTTGATCCAAGGGTTGAAACCCCTGGTTATAAAATTATCGGTTGTACCAACCATTACTCCCCTCTCAGTTTTTTTAATGCTTCCCAGCGGGGGTCAATTTTTTCTTCTTCTTCGTTCTCTATTACTTCTTTTTGATCCTCGGAAGAGTACACCAGTACTCCTTCTTCGTCATCCAGCGGATCGGATTCGTCATCCTGGTCCCGTAAATCCGGATGTATTTTTTTGATAGGTAACGAAAGAGCGATAAAGTCAAAAATATAACGGGCAATGTTAATCCTGTTGCTATTCCGGTTTATCATCTCAATCTCATCCGTCAGTTCCTCATCGTGATCGCCGAACTTCAATATGATGCGGTCGTTTGAATCAACGGGTTCCTCGAAAGGTTCCAGGCTTCTATCACAAATCAGGGTTACTACGCCTTTAGTCTCGAAATTAAGCTGCATCATGGTAGCTGATTTGTTCAGAACAACATGTGTTTTGAACTTACCATGCTCGATCAGATCCTGTTCCAGTTCCTGAAAAAACGCATCTCCCGATTCCATGTCATAGTCATACTGTTTGTCTTCCAAACCGTAAATGTCTATGTTGTATTTACTTAGCTCTTTCACTTCATCTGCCAAAAAGGACTGCAAAGGTAATGTCTTTCGATTTAATAAAAAAACTATGAAGAAATTTTATTACTGCCGTAAACCAGTTAGTTAAGGTCAGATCTTTTTAGCGGGATTGCCGAAATAGGTAGCTCCTGCTGGTATATTTTCCACAACGACCGATCCCGCACCCACGCGCGCATTTTTACCGATCTCAATTCCTGCCACTATAATCGCTCCTGAGCCGATAAAAACGCCATTATTCAGCTTTACCCGGTCATTAATGACAGCACCTGCTCCGATGGTAACGAAGTCACCTACTTCCACAGAAGTATCCACCACAGCGGCAGTTTGTACGAGGCAATGATGGCCGATTTTTGATTTTGCACCGATCACAACCCGCGCACCGATCAGGTTACCATGCCCGATCAACGCCATATCTGAAATAATGGCGCTGTCGTGAATCGCATTGACAGGCATTATTTTATAATCATCATTCAACGCTTCCACGATCCTTTCGCGCACCGATCGTTCACCGATAGCGACGAATGCCTCACATTTTGAACCTAGTATACTGAGAAAACCAGTGTCATCAGTGTCACCCAATACGCTTACGTCTCCAAATTCTTTTCCGTGAAGCTCTTTGTGGTCATCAAGCAGGCCATAAACGAGCACATTGTTTCGTCTGAAAATATCCAGTGCCTGAACGCCCAGATCTCCTGCGCCAAAAATTAAAACGGGGTTTTCCATTATGTTTAATGTTAAATAAGTAAAAAGTCATCTCAGACAGGAAGGTCCGCAGATGACTAAAAAATCAGACCACTGCCGGTCGCAGTGTTACATATAAATAAGACCGGTTTTAAAGGAAAGTTACACGAAAAACGAAGGGGCTACCGTATGGGGAAAGATTTTGCCCGCTGTACTGATCGATCTGGCTGTTGTAACTGAGGTTATATAATGCTGTAAAATGAACGGCTTTAATGAACCGGCCGCCTAAGGGCTGCGAATACGATGCTCCGACCAATGGCGAGCCCAGCCACTTTCTTTTTTGATACGATCCTTCGACATTCAGCGCTTCATATTCTGCTATAATATTCACTACCGGCACCACATTGTACATTAAAAAGCCGCGACCGCCATAGTAAATCGTATTGATATCATAATATTTATATCTGAAATACATCATTGTAGCTCCCACACCGCCAACCAGCTTTTCGGTAAGTTCATAACCAGCCATCGGCGACAGGTTAATGTTGGTAACTGTTCCCAGACTCAATCCAAAACTGCCTCCCAACCTCACCCGTTCGATAAATGGACGGTCTTGAAAATCCGCCAACTTCTTTTTCTCCTCTAACTTCCTGGGTTCCACCGGAGGTACCGGCTGTTCTTCCGGCCTTTCTTTTTTAAGAGAATCGGGGCGGTAGTATTCGTCCTGGGCCATTAGTGACGGGCAAATAAAAACAGTAAGCAGCACTATGCATGAAAGGAGGATTTTACTTTTCATCTTAAAATCGTTTATTTTATAATATTGTAAGTAGTAACGCAGAAACCCTCTAATTCGGTAACCACTATTTAATTCTCTATGCATTATAACGTTTCGGTATCAGATCCTCAGTCTCACCTATTGTTGATTACCTACACAATTCCTGAAATCAATGATGACTATATCGAAATTCAGTTACCCGCATGGAGGCCGGGGCGGTATGAAATTCAAAATTTCGCCAAAAATATTCAATTTATCGAAGCGATCTCCGCTAGCGAGCAGAAACTATCTATTCATAAAGTAACGAAAGACCGCTGGCGGGTTGGAACGGCAGGAGAAAAAGAAGTAAAGATTCGCTATGCTTACTACGCGGTTAGCCAGAATGCCGGAACCAGTTATGTCGATGAGGAACTCTGGTACCTGAATTTTATCAACTTCTGTATGTACACCGAGGGGCGGATTTCAGAGCCCTACACCGTTCATTTAGAGCTGCCCGGCGGTTATCAGATCGCCTGTGGGTTGCCTTCAAGTGGTAATGTTTTGTCGGCAAAAGATTTTTATCAACTCGTGGACAGCCCATTGCTGGCTTCGCAATCTTTGCAAAAATGTGAATACGTGATCAGAGGCGTGCAATTTAATATATGGATGCACGGGAATCTGAAACCCAACTGGCGTCGCATTGAAAGAGATTTCCGGCGCTTCTCCCGCGAGCAGATCGCCATGATGGGGGAGTTTCCCGAAACGGACTACCATTTTCTCAATCTGATCCTTCCCAACGCATTTTATCATGGTGTTGAGCATCATAACTCTACCATGATCGTACTAGGGCCAGACGATGAGGGTGAAGGATTATATGCTGATTTGCTGGGGGTAAGTTCGCATGAGCTTTTCCACGCCTGGAACATTATCCGCATTCGCCCGAAAGAAATGCTTCCCTATGATTTTACGAAAGAAAATTACTTCCGTACCTGCTTCGTAGCGGAAGGCTGTACGACTTACTATGGCGACCTTTTTCTGAAACGCGCAGGTGTTTTCAACGACGAGACTTACATTAAGGAGTTGCAGGTTTACATGAAGCGGCATTTTGAAAACAGCGCGCATGCTACCCAATCCCTGGCTGACTCATCGTTTGATCTCTGGCTGGATGGTTATGAAAAAGGTATTCCCAATCGCAAAGTTTCGGTTTACCACAAAGGTGCATTGGTAGCATTGATACTGGATTTATTTCTCAGGAAAAAAACCAATCATACCCAGTCGCTGGATGATGTGATGCGGCTGCTTTGGGCGCGTTTTGGTAAACCTTTTATCGGTTATACACTGGAAGATTACATTAGCACTGTAGAGGAAGTGGCTGGCGAAACGCTCGAATGGTACTGGAATGATTGTATTTTCACAAGCGAACCTCTGGAATTCAGATTAAATGAAGCACTTGCTTTTGTTGGTCTTCAAATGTCGACATTCAGTAATGGTAACATTCAGTTGAATGTACTCGACGACTTTAAAGCGAAATTGCAGCGAGATAAATGGCTCGCGACAGTACAGGTGCTTTCTGTTGAAGAGGAGGAAGAGGAGTAGTTTTTGGGCTTTTGGCCGTCAAGATTTATTTTTTCGATTAAAAAAAGCCGATAGCTGACTGCCTACCGCCGAAGTCACCCCAGTGCGTCCCGCAAGGCTGCTCCCAGCTCAGGGAATTGGTAATGGAAACCGGTCTCTTCACTGATCCGTTGGTTGATCAGATAACTGCTTCCCAGTACTACATTGGCCATTTCTCCAAATGCAATCCTGAGCGCGAATGCTGGCACATGAGGTAGCCACTGCGGTTTGTTAAGGGCATGGCATATTGCATTGGTCAGTTCTTCATTCGTAACAGCGCTGGTGATGGCATTGTAGGGGCCATGCCATTTTTCATTTTCCAATGCGTCCATGTACATATTACATAGGTCGTCGAGGTGAATCCATGAAATCCATTGCTTGCCTGAGCCTAGTGGAGCGCCGAATCCTAAACGGGCTGGTTGTGCCATTTTTTCAAGTGCCCCGCCATCCTTACTTAACACAATTCCGGTCCTGAGCTTCACAGTTCTGACGCCCAGTGCAGCAACCGAATCGGCAGCTTTTTCCCATAAAACAGTGACTTTGGATAAAAAATCATGACCTGCGGGTGAAGTTTCCGTGTGTCGAATGTCGCCGGTATCTTCGCCATAGAAGCTGCTACCGGATGCAGAAACGAAAGCAACGGGCAGTATTCCTTTTTCCTTAAATTGATCAGCTATTAATTCAATGGATTCGGTGCGGCTCGAAATGATAGCTTTCTTGCGCTCTTCCGTCCAGCGTTCATCCGCGACCCCGGCACCCGCAAGGTGGATCAAAAAATGTACATCGTCCAATGCGCCTTCCTCGATGTAGCGCTTGCTGACATCCCATTCAAATACTTGAACAGAGGGAATTGGCTTCTTTTTGCGGCTGAGGTAGGCCACATCGTAGCCCTTTTTTAACAATAATTCGGTTAGTCGTTTTCCAATCAGTCCCGTTCCTCCGGTAATCAATACTTTTTTGCCCATACTTGCTGTAACTGTAAAAAGCGTACCAAGGCCAGTTATTGATTAGCGGGAATGGATCCGTCTTTGGGCGCCTCTTGTTCAATGGCTTTCGTAACCCGCTCGATCATGCTGTCAATGGATTCATCGGGTAGAAAATGCATGGGAGGTTTAAAATGAACGGTGATCTTCGTATTACGCTTTTTAAAACGCAACCCCTTTTTGTCAAAAGCCCTTCTGAAACCGTTAATGACCACCGGGATCACAATCGGTTGATGGTCTTTGATCAAATGCGCGGTTCCTTTTCTTACCGGAGCGTAAGGTTTGGTAGTACCCTGCGGGAAGCTCACCACCCAGCCGTGGCTAAGTCCCATTCCAATCCGGTCCTGTGCGGAATTATCCAATTGCCTGGCCACATTCTCACCATTCGCCCGCCATGAGCGCTCAATGGTAATAGCGCCGCCAATGCTGAACAGCCTGGGTAATATGCCACCTTTCATGGTTTCCGATGCTGCCACATAATAGCATCGGGCACGCGGGGAAAAGAGATAGAATGGGGGAGATATAGTGTCTTTATAACCCCATTTGGCAGCGCAGAAAATATGGTAAAAAGCAATTACATCTGCAAAGTAAGTCTGATGGTTGGAGAGGAAAAGTACGCCATTGTCGGGGAGTTCCAGCAATTCGTCGCTGCCAATAATGGTGATCTTGTTAACGGCCGTATATCGGTAGTAGGTAAACCAGCCCAATACGAATATGAAAAAACGTTTGAGGAGCAGGGAGTTACCGAAAGGGTCTTTTTCGAAAATGCCAAAAAAGTCAAGCCGGACCAGCCAGGATG
The DNA here is from genome assembly GCF_039919315.1 of Dyadobacter sp. GTDB lineage: Bacteria > Bacteroidota > Bacteroidia > Cytophagales > Spirosomataceae > Dyadobacter. The sequence continues at coordinate 27,251 of NZ_JBDSFX010000089.1, forward strand.
GTAACAGACTGTATGTACGCTTCTTCAAATTCATAGTTTAAGTCAGGTGTTCTGCCATTTTCCCGGCTGTGGGGCTGACTGGCGGAAGGATAATTTTTGTACCAATCGGACGTAATTTATGTAATAAGCGGAGTTAATGTAAAATATATTTTTATCAGAATATGGCTGACGAGGTTCGTAACAAGGAATTGGCATGATTCTTTCGTAAAATACATTACATAAACTAATTTTGACCAACTCCATAGTTACCGTCATCGTTTCAATTATATGAAAATGAGAATTCAATTTCACATTCTTGCAGGCTTTTTAGCCGTAGGAATGTTGTCCGGATGTTCCAAAAACCCGGTTACGGGCAAGAAGGAGATCATCTTTATGTCCAAAGAAAAAGAGATCGCACTTGGCGCGGAATCACACCCTTCTATTGTGGCCACAATGGGGATTTATGATGATAAAAACCTGAATGCCTTCATTAATGAGAAAGGAAAGGCGATGGCCAATATCTCTCACAGGCCTGACTTACCCTATCAATTCTACATTGTAGACTCCCCGGTTGTCAACGCTTTCGCTGTGCCCGGCGGTTACGTATACTTCACCAGGGGTATCATGGCACACTTCAACAATGAGGCTGAATTCGCTGGTGTACTAGGTCATGAAATAGGGCACATTACCGCCCGCCACTCTGCGCGCCAGCAAACGTCGCAGATATTCGGGCAAGTAGGTTTAATGGCCGGAATGGTGCTTTCAGAAACAGTACGGGGCCTTGCTGACCAGACGCAACAGGCTTTGGGATTGCTCTTGCTGAGTTACAGCCGGGAGCACGAAACTGAATCGGATAAGATCGGTGTGGAATATTCCAGTAAGATCGGTTATGATGCCCATCAAATGGCGGACTTCTTTGGTACCTTAAAGAAGATCAGCGAAAAGAGTGGGCAGAGCATTCCTACATTCCAATCCACTCACCCGGATCCGGGCGGCAGGCAGAATAAAGTTGAAAAGCTTGCTACTCAATATCAAACAGAGCATCCGGCAAAATACAATGTGAACCGCGATGCCTACCTGCGTAAAATTGAAGGTGTAATATATGGTACGGATCCAAAACAGGGATTTGTAGAAAATAATGTGTTTTACCATCCTGAACTGAGATTTCAGCTACCTGTCCCAAGTGGCTGGCAATACGAAAATTCTCCGGCGCAATTCCAAATGGCAGCCAAAGACGGAAAATCAATGATGCTGTTCACGCTTGCTCCTGGCAAAAGCCTTGAAGAAGCGGCTCAGACAGTCATCAAAAATTACAGTCTACAGGTTTCTGAAAACAACAAAACAACAATTAATGGTAACCCTGCGATCGCAATGATCTCAACACAGGTTGCACAGTCACAGACGGGCCAGCAAGCAGCAGCTACTGCAAATTCAATTCAAGTTGCAACCTGGCTGATTCAGTATGGAAGCAACATTTATGCGATCCACGGTGTGGCGCAGGCTGCAAACTTTGCGGGGAATGTAGGTCAATTCAAATCGGTAGCGCAAGGTTTCAAGTCTGTAAGTGACCCGAATATCATTAATCGCCAGCCTGAGCGCATTCGCATCAAATCCGTACAGCGCGATGGTTCATTGAAAGACGCATTGAAAGATAGCAATCAGGCCGACGGCAAATTTGATGAACTGGCAATCATCAATGGCATGTCTCTCTCGGATAAAGTAACCAAGGGAATGCTAATCAAAACCCTGGGTAAATAAACCCAGGGATTAGTTAACCCAGGGGTTGAGCCCTGGCCGTCAAGGATAGGGATAGGGAGAATAAGACAAACAAAAAAAGCTCCGCCTGGCGGGGCTCTTTTTTTGGCTTATACCATTCAACCAAAGATTTAAGCCATTCAAAAAACTTTTTCTTTTAAAATTTGGTTGATATGTCAACACTATTTACTTTTGTATCACGATGAGCACAACATTAAATAAATTTGTCAATATCAAAGAAGATCTGAAGAACTCCCTTCAGTTTAAGCTGGGGATTGTTACCAAGATTGTTTTTAAAAAAATGAATGCGCAGTTGGTTCAGGAAGGTATTCCGGTACTGGCTGAGCAGTTGCCGATCCTGATGGTTGTATATTTCCAGGAAAACGCTATGACCCAGCAGGATATCGCAAATCTGCTTCAAAAGGATAAAGCGGGTATTCAGAGGTCAGTGCAGACATTGCATAAGGACGGGTTTCTGAAAATTGAAAGTGACATTGAGGACAAAAGAAAGAATATGGTGACGCTCACTGCCAGCGGTAAGTTTGTATGTGAAAGGATCCAGGCCTTGGTAATCGCTTTTGATAATCAGGTAATGGAGCATTTTTCAGAAGAGGAACGTAAGCATTTTATAGGTTTTCTGGACAGAGTTGTATCAGTCATCGAAAAATAAAAAAATTTAGAATAATAGTTGATATATCACCAGTAGAGGTGTCAACCATTAAAAGATTAGCCACAATAATTAAATGAAAAATCCAATGAATTTGAAACAGATATGGGCATTCTACGCTTTGGTCCTGATCTCGGGGGCCGCCTCGGCGCAGACGACCAAGCTCAGCCTGAAGGACTGCATTGCCTACGGGATTAAAAACAATAGCAACGTCAAAATTGCTCAGTATAAAGAAGGAATCGCTGGCCAGCAATCGAGGGAAGCACTTTCGTACTATTTGCCTCAGGTTGCCGGTAGTGGTGCGCTCGATGATAACCTTAAACTACAATCGACGGTGCTCCCGGGTGCGTTGTTTGGTGGTGAGGACCGACGGGTTGCATTGGGTACCAAGTATACGACCAACGTTTCGGCCCAGGTGGATCAGGTAATTTTTGATCAGGCCCTTTTGGCTGGTATCAAGGCGAATAAGCCTAACATTACGAATTCTGAATTGAATTCGAGGAAGGTAAAGGAAACGATCATTTACAATATCACGGACGCTTATTACCAGGTATTTGTGACGACGCAACAGATCGATCTGTTGAAAGACAACCTTGATAAAACTTCGAAGATCCTCGGAACATTGCAATTACAGTTGGATAACGGCGTGATTAAAAAGGTCGACTACGATCGTACCAAGGTGAGTTTGAACAACATTAAGTCTCAGTTGACACTTGCTGAAAGCAACCTCATCTTGTCTAACAACCAGTTGAAATTTCAAATGGGTATGCCACTTGCGGAACAGCTGGAACTGACTGATAATCCTTTGAACCAACCTTTCAAGCTGATCGAACCAGGGAAATTCGAAGCTTCCAACCTGACTGACTTCCGCATCCAGAATGTCAATATGCAATTGCAACAAATTGAAAAGGAGCGCATTAAGGCAGGTTATCTACCAAAAGTTTCTGTTTATGGTCGCTATGGTATGCAGGCGCTGGGAAGTAATTTGGGTGATTCGTGGGGTAGCTGGTTCAGCTACGGGGCGGTGGGATTGAAATTGACCATTCCAATTTTCGACAGTTTCAGAAGGGACGCACAATACAAGCAGGCCGACCTGAACCTGATGACGCAGCAAGAGCAGTTGAAGCTTAATACATTAAACTATGAATTGCAGAACAACAATGCTACCACGCAGCTTCAAAAGGCAAAACTGAACCTTGCGAGCGACGAAAGCAACGTTACTCTGGCCAAAGAAGTATACGATGTAACCACACTTCAATACAGAGAAGGAACGGTACCTCTATCGGACCTGCTCAATGCAGAAACTTCCTATAAAGAAGCACAAAGCAATTATATCAACTCCATGCTAAGCTACTACCAGGCGCAACTGGGCATCGAACAGTCGCTTGGAACACTTAACGATTTCTACACAGCGCTGCCATAAAAAGTCATTGGTAGTCTTTGGGTCATTAATACATTTCGACTGCGCTCAATGTGACAAATTCGAAATCATTCACTAATTCAATCATTCAGTCATTCAAAATTAGTTATGAAAAGAAAACTCATTATAATCGGTTCCATCGCGATCATTGGCGTACTGATAGGCTTCCGGTTGGTGGCTAACAAGTCTAAAATGGACGCAAAGAAGGTAATGCCGGATAACAAAAATGTTACCATTCCGGTAACGGCTGTGTCTGTTAAAGAAGGCAGCACGGATCAGCAATTGGTTCGCACGGGAAGCCTGATCCCATTCAAACAGGCGGAAATTATGGCTACCTCGGCAGGAAAAGTGATGGCAGTGAAATATGAACTTGGTACTTATGTAACAAAGGGAACTTCACTGGTAAAAGTGGATAGCAAATTAAAAGAACTTTCACTTCAAGCTACTGAGTTGAATATCAATAAATTGAAAAAAGACACGGATCGTTATAACAAACTTTTGGCAGGAAATGCTGCGACGGAAGTTCAGGTGAACGATACCAAATACAACTACGAAAATGCATTGAACCAGGCTGAGCAGATCAAGCAACAAATTAATGATGCTTCGGTTGCAGCCCCGATCAGCGGGCGGATTATCAAAAAGAACATTGAGCCGGGTGAATTTGTGAATGTAGGTACTTCATTAGGAACGATCCTGGATGTTTCGCGTCTGAAAGTACAGGTAATGATCTCTGAAAATGATGTTTACAAATTGAAAGAAGGTCAGCACGTGAAGGTAGGTTCAAGCATTTTTCCAGATAAAAAAATCGATGGATTGATCTCCTACATTGCTCCTCAGGGCGATGAATCGCACAATTATCCGGTGGAGATTGTGATCAAAAACTCAAATCAACTGAGAGCCGGGACGTTCGTAAGTGTTGAATTTAGCCAAAAAAGCAGCCAGCAGGCATTGATCATCCCTAGAAGCGCATTAGTAGAAAGCGTTCGCAACCCTTATGTGTATGTGGTGGAAAATGGGGTAGCGAAACAACGTAAAATTGAAGTAGGCCGCGAATTGGGCGACAATATAGAGGTTTTGACAGGATTGAAATCGGGCGAGACCGTGATTACCACCGGCCAGATCAACGTCAGTGAAGGTGCGGTTGTGAATGTCACTAAATAGTTTTCATCAGTAAACGAATCAGAAAATGTCAATCACCGAAGTAGCAGTAAAAAGACCGCTCTTCATCATAGTAGTATTCACGGTGTTGATACTATTTGGTGTGATCAGCTATAAGCAATTGTCCTACAACTTATTACCTAAGTTCGAGGCCAATGTAGTGAGTGTAATGACGACTTACCGCGGCGCCGCAGCGGACGAAGTTGAAACCAATGTTACCAAACATATTGAAGACGCTGTTTCGGCGATCGAAGGCTTGGACCAGATCAATTCAACTTCTCAGGAAGGAGTTTCATCTGTCATTATCCAATTAAAACAAGGTATCAGCGTCGATTTGGCGCAACAGGAAGCGCAGCGGAAAGTGGAGCAGGTGATTTCATTACTGCCCGACGATGCCGACCGCCCGGTAATCAACAAGTTCTCAACCGACGAAATTCCGGTTTTGAGAATGGGCGTTACCGCGAATATGTCACCCTCAGCACTGTATGACCTGATCGACGATAAACTGAAACCACAGCTTTCGAATGTAACTGGCGTAGGTCAGGTAACGATTATCGGTGGTACCGAGCGCCAGATCCAGGTGAATATCAGCCAGGACAAATTGAAAGCATATCGTTTGTCGATTGCACAAGTTTCGATGGCTATCAACAACGCAAATACTTCGTATCCAGCTGGTCAGGTGAAAACTCAGGAAGATCAGCTTTCGATCCGTTTTGATGCAAAATTGACGACGGTTGAAAACCTGCGCAATGTCATTGTAGGTCGTAACAACACGGGTGGACAGGTATTTTTGAAAGATATTGCAGAAGTATACGACGGCACTGCCGATGCTACTGCGGTGAACCACATCAATGGTCGCCCGTCCGTAGCTTTACAGATCCAGAAACAATCTGACGCCAATGCCGTGGACGTGAGTAAGTTGACTCGTGAACGTTTGACGACTTTGGAAAAGCAGTATGCTTCTGCCGGTTTGAAATTCAACATTGCCTCTGACCAGTCCATTTATACGTTAGCTTCTGCCGATGCCGTCGTATTTGACCTTGGGCTTGCGGTTTTGATCGTGTCCGTGGTGATGTTGATGTTCCTGCACAGTTTCCGCAGCTCGATGTTTATTCTCGTGGCGTTGCCTTCGTCGATGATCCCTACGTTCATTTTGATGAGCGTACTAGGTTTCTCACTGAACCTGATGACATTGATGGCGCTCTCGCTGGTGGTGGGTATCTTGGTCGATGACTCCATTGTGGTTTTGGAAAACATCAACCGCCACATGGAAATGGGGAAAAGCAGATGGCAGGCCGCACTGGACGGACGGGCAGAAATCGGGTTTACGGCCCTGGCGATTACACTGGTAGATGTCGTGGTTTTCGTACCATTGGCAATGACACAAGGCTTGATCGGCAACATTCTGAGAGAGTTCTCCCTCGTGGTTGTGTTCTCGACATTAATGAGCTTGTTCGTATCATTTACGCTTACCCCGCTTCTGGCTTCGCGTTTTGGCAAAATAGAAGTATTAGATAAAAACAGCCTTTGGGGCAAGCTGAACATTTGTTTTGAAAGATTTTTGGACAGAATCAAAGAAGAATACGGCAGAATGCTGACGTGGGTACTGGGCCATAAAAGATATGTTTTTATCGTTTCTCTGGCATTGATCGTAGGTTCAATAGCCTTGGTACCGGGCGGATTTATCGGTGCAGCATTTATGCAGCAAAGCGATCGTGGAGAGTTGAATGTGTCCGTCGAACTGGCGCCAACTGTTTCTATTTACCAAACGAATCAGGTTGCACAGAAAGTTGAAAAACTACTTTTGAGCAGAAAAGAAGTGACGAAGGTATTTACGAATGTCGGTTATAGTAGTACTGGTTTGGGGACGACATCCAATAGTAACATTGCCGATCTGACGGTTCAATTAGTGGATAAAAAAGAGCGTACCATGTCGTCAGAAGATTTTGGTACTCAAATTCAGAAAGAAATCTTGCAAATACCGGGTGTAAAAGTGACTGTGGCTCCAACCTCAATTACCGGTAATGCTAACCAGGCACCGATCCAGGTAGCGGTGAAAGGTACCGATATGGCGACGATCCGTAAAATAGCCGCCCAGGTAAAACAGGTTGTAGCTTCTGTGCCGGGTACTGCGAATGTCGATTATTCAGTGGATGATCCAAAACCGGAAGTAGGTGTGACACTGGACCGCGAAAAAATGTCACAATTGGGCATCAATGCTGCCGAAGTAGGTGCTGCATTGCAAACCGCATTCCGTGGCGACGACCGTTCGAAATTCAAAGAAAATGGTAAGGAATACGACATTATGGTTACACTGGACCAATTCAACCGCTCAAAGGCCGATGATATCCGTCATTTGAGTTTCGTAAACAGCGCGGGCCAGGCATTTGAACTATCACAATTCGCGACGATCAAAGAAGGAATTGGAGAAAGCGTGTTGCAACGTATCGATCGTCTCTCCTCAATCTCCATCAATTCACAGGTAGTAGGTCGTCCGTCCGGTTCGATCGGAGCAGACATTCAAGCCAAAATGGCAAATGTAAAACTTCCTGAAGGTGTTTTTATAGAATACCGCGGTGACCTCAAAAATCAGGCGGACGCATTCGGAAGTCTGGGACTAGCGCTGGTACTCGGTATTGTGCTCATTTACCTGATCATGGTCGCGCTTTACGAAAGTACTATTTACCCATTCGTAGTATTGTTCTCGATCCCGGTCGCATTGGTCGGCGCATTGACAGCATTAGCATTAACAATGGAAAGCCTGACCATATTCTCCATCGTAGGTATGATCATGCTCCTCGGTTTGGTAGCCAAAAACGCGATCCTGATCGTCGATTTTACGAATCAATTAAAGGAAGAAGGTCACGCATTAAAAGACGCATTGATCGAAGCCGGGAAAGAACGTCTCCGCCCGATCCTGATGACCACCATCGCCATGATCGCCGGTATGCTACCCATCGCATTAGCATCTGGCGACGGAGCAGAAGTGAAAAACGGTATGGCCTGGGTAATCATCGGTGGTCTGACAAGTTCATTGTTGCTGACAGTGTTCCTGGTCCCAAGTGTTTATTATGTTGTGGATAGGGTTAAGGAGCGGTTTGCGGGGAGGAAGGCTAGGAAACAGCAGCGGAAGGAAGAGTTGGTTTTGGAGGCGTAAGTTTTTGAATGATATTTCGTCAATCTTCCTCATAAGCACAAAATCCCCGAAAGGGGATTTTGTGCTTATGAGGTGACTAAGTAGTGCCAACAATCTACATCACCTTATCGAAAAGTTCAGAAGTACTAACAATGCGGTTGAATCCCATTTTATTTAAATGAGTAGTAAGCTTTTTGTCACCGGTCCATAGCCATCCGCCAGTTTGTAATGCAAGAGCCACATAATTGATATCGAAAGCATCGACATCTCTGGTAAGTCGCTCTGCTTCTTTCCAATGTTCTTGTTCGATGAGTGTTTCGTTGTAAAGTTGCAGGCTGGTCAGAAGATCGTAGAGATCTCCGATCACATCGTCAACGGATTTCCTGGAAAGCTTTACGATTTTGGTTTGGTGTTTAAATAACTCAATTACAGCATAGTAGCAACTGATGCGCTTTATTGGTAAGTCAGGATGTTTGAGGATTTTTGCTAATTTACCGTCTGGGGTAATGAGCGCACTGAAAAGGATATTTACATCTACGATGACTATCACTTAATAAAACGGCTACGGTTTTTTTTCCACCAGTCTTTGTGAACATCCTGGGCTAGCTGGGTCGCTTCTTCTTCAGTTCCTTGATTCTTCGCATTAGATTCTAGGAACCTGAAATAGCTTGTCAGCTTCTGTACTTCCTCCATATCGACGAGAGAAGCGTTGAAGCGAATCACAATATCCTGATTTTGACGCTCGATAACCACGGTTAGCTTTTTTTCAAATATAACATAGATTAGAAGAAAAAAGTAGCCAGGTGACTAATTTCTATCACCTGACCACTCTTGACAATTCATGACATTTATTCCTACGCCGCTTTCATCGCCTCAATCCTCTGGCAGAAAAACAGCAGATCACGAAAAGTGTAGAAGATGTCCAGCTTGCGCGGGTTATGACCGGCTTCCTGGTCATAAGTTTGAAAACCGCTGTAAATCTCCCAAAGATGCTCCGCCATTTGGGCGGGCGTGTTGAGCTCGAATAACTGTTGTACTTGCTGGGCATACGCCTTGCACATCGGGTCCTGAGACCCGGATAGGTGTGGATTGTAAGACTACTTTACGTTAAACAATTAACAGCAACAATAGCTAATTGTAAGTGCTTTCTAGCATTATCTAATTTTCAGATAAACACTATTTGCCCTGATAAAAGGGCTATTCACCGGCTAATAATCGCTTTCGTCCACACACTCATTTTTTTATATTCCATTTCAGTTTTGAGGGCTTTTTTGTGGTGACAGCAAAACTATTGTTTCACCAAAAAAATTACGCAAAATGACTTCACTACACAAATTACCAATGGGGCTGAGCCTGGCTTGTCTAATGATGATGAGCAGTTGCTCCAAGGAAGATGCTTTGTCTCCAGAGCCTAAAATAGAGAGCGTGAATACGAGTTCGGATCTACGAGGAGGAGTTATTTCGGCTTACCTTCCGTATTTGGCTGGTACTAATGGTCAGCCTGGGTTAGATATTTATCCACTCAATTGGGAGAGAAATAACACGAATTATTTTTCCACCAATTCAGTGACCCTACCAACCGGCACGTCAAGCCTCACGCAGCTTTGGGGAAATTCGGTTAAATGGGCTAAACCCCTGGAAACAATACCAACCGCGCCCAAGGCTAATTCAGTCGTGACTGTCACTACCAAGGCATGTTCATGGGCCGGTGAATTTGAAAATCAGGCATCTGTTAAAACCAAAATCAAAAATCTGATCCCAGGAAAACGGTATGCAATAACGTATTACGTAGCAAGTTCGATTCATGCTTTACAAGATTCAAATGGCCTTTCATCGTATGCTACAAAAGTGCGGGTAAGTTTAAGCGACGAAGGCCATGGAGGCGGCAATTATTACGTGGATTTGACAGGTATCAAGGCAGAGTGGGTTGCTCAAACCGTGACTTATGCGGCTGGCTCAACAGAAGCAGATTTAGCATTTTCCGCAATCACTCAGAAGGGTAAATATGCATATGCTCATATCTTTGTCGATAAAAACTCGATTATAAAGCTAGACTGATCAGGAGCATAGCATTCTACTATCATTTTTATCATTAATGCCGCTGGAACAAGGTTCGGGCGGCATTTTGCTTATGCTATGCAGTGTTAGTACTACTTTGTGGAGCTATCGTAATTGTTGGGGTAAAAGAATAGCTTGTGTAACAAGCTAAATCGAACAGTTTTTTAGTAGTATTTGCTATGCAACACTTACAATCACTCTTAAAAATATCCTTTTCTACCGGCGAATAAGCGATGTCTTCCTTCCAGTCAGTTTTGTGCCATTTTGAGTGCGCTAATGCCTTGTTTTGTAGCCAGTAACGGAAACAAATATTTAACTTCAAAACAGAAAAAATGAATTTAGTACAAAATTTATCTATTGGCCTGAGCTTAGCTTGTTTGATGATGATGAGTAGCTGCTCGCAGGAAGATGCTCAAATGCCTGAGCCGAAAGTAGAGAGCATTAATACAAATTCGAATCTCAAGACGGACATGATTCCCTGGATGCCGCCAACAAAAGGATACACCGGTGTCGATACTTATCCAAACCTATGGGAAAGGTACAGCCCTAATTCTGGTGCTAGTGATCCAGTCGCGTACCCGTCAGGCACTTCAAGCTTGACACATTTATGGGGAAACAGTTCATTCTCTTGGGTAAAGTCTTTGTCTGCCGTCCCAAATCAACCATGGAGTAGCTTCCTGACAGTCGCAACTTCAAGTAAGTTGCAGCTTAAAAAGAGATCTATGGTTCAAACGAACATTCAATTTCTGACCCCAGGGGCAAATTATGCTTTAACAATTTATGTCGCTTCCACACTTCCAGCGGGTAAAGTCGCAACTTTTGCAAAGCAAGGTCATGTGTCGATATCGACTCCAGGAGCTGAGCCTCAGGTGTTCAATGTCGATTTAACAAATAGCAAAAATTGCTGGGTCAAGAAAATTATCATGTTCAAAGCAAAGGCTCAGGTAATGAAATTTATTTTTAGCGCTGAGCCTGCGCAGGAGGGTCAGTATGCATACGCACATGTTTTTGTTGGCCAGGATGCAATTGTGAAGTTTTAGTAAAACGATTTCTCATCGCTACTTTGCTATTAAAGGCCGTCTCAGCTCACTGATTCGGCCTTTTTGTATTTATGCATCTTAATAACAGCTAGGGCCACCTTCTGCAAAACATGCATTCAGTGCACTTAAATTCCAAACTTCGTCAGGGAAGCAATAGGTGCAAGTCCTCAGCTTCTTGCCAAAAATAAATCGCAAGGAATCAGTCCCCCGATGCGAGTTACTTCGCAGATCTATTATTAAATAAGTACAATTTAATATCGACCTACATATAAGCCTAAAACCGGGTGTTTCCGAAGAATAAGCCTGGGTGTCCGGTGGGTCAGTTTAATTGCAGAGCCTTTTTTATTGCCCTTTCTTGTAGCCATTGATAGAAATATATGTTTAACTAAAATCTTTAAAAAAATGAAATTAGTACAAAAATTGCCTGTGGCACTGGCTGTTGCCTGTGTCATGATGATGAGCAGTTGCTCGAAAGAAGATGTTCAAACTCCCGAGCCGAAAGTGGAGAGTGTGAATGTGCATTCGAGTTTGAGAGGTGCAGGAGGAGTGATTGCATTGCCACAATTTCCTTCAACATTTGGAGCGACGGGTGTTGACATTTATCCCACAAGCTGGGAGAGAGCAATATATCCAGGGAACGCGTCGTGGCCGGGTACACCGTCTGTTGCGGCGTTTCCAACTGGCGTTTCGAATCGTACCCATGCGTTTGGAATAGCACATCAATGGGTTAAGCCATTGCCAGCAATTCCGTCCGCACCCGGTGCAAACTCGTTTGTTACATTTGTAACAAATTCCTCTGAATTTGATGTTGCTAAAAGAGCCGATGTTGAAGCTAAAATTAAGCACTTAGTTGTAGGTCAGAAATATTCCATTGAGTTCTATGTTGCAACAACTTCTATCGGGGTCTCTGGATCAGGATATGCCAAGCGTATTATTGCCCAAGTTGCCTACCCGAACTATTTTGTCGATATTAATTTGACCGGAAAAAAAGCGGAATGGGTTAAAGCAAGTTTTGTATTTAAAGCACGCTACCAAGAAGAGACATTCAGTGTTGCAGCCGCATCGGAAAATAATACTTTCGCATACGCACACATTTTCGTAGATCAAAATTCAATCAAAAAGGTTCGTTAGAAATACATTGAAGAACGCCATAGCGGTCGCCCTGATTCTCGGGGCGGCCATTTTTATTGTAAGCTGGGCTATTCGTTTGCTCGCCTCACTTCCACTTCTCCATCAAAACCTCCAACCAATACCCAAGTGCACCTACTTCCAAACTCGCATCCAGTTCGCTTCAATGACGGACATTGCCGGGTAGCCAATCGGGGCCACGTCCTCGCACGCTTACCAAAATAAATCGCAAGGAATCAGTACCCCAATGCGAGTTATTTCGTATGCTTATTATTAAATAAGTACAATTTAATATCGACCTACATATAGGCCTGAAACCAGGTGCTTCCGAAGAATAAACCTGGGTGTCCGGTGGGTCAGTTTAATTGCAGAGCCTTTTTTATTACCCTTTCTTGTAGCCATTGATAGAAATATATGTTTAACTAAAATCTTTAAGAAAATGAAATTAGTACAAAAATTGCCTGTGGCGCTGGCTGTTGCCTGTGTCATGATGATGAGCAGTTGCTCGAAAGAAGATGTTCAAACTCCCGAGCCGAAAGTGGAGAGTGCGAATATGAATTCCAACCTGAAGGTGGATGCTTCTACGCCTTTTATGTCATCGACAAAGGGATACCTGGGTATTGATATTCTCCCTGCGAACTGGTCTCGGAATCTCGCTGGCTATTCTAGTAATACGATGTCGTATCCAACAGGAGTTTCAAGCATGAAAAATTTATGGGGCGATCCTTCAACGCCATTTGTGCAAAGCTTGTCCTTGATCCCATGGGCGGCAGATATGTCTACGTTTATTACGGTCACCACTTCGGGTACCTGGAATACCAGCAAGTCTTCCTTAAAAACCAAAATTAACAACCTGCTGATAGGGAAAAAATATGCGCTTACGGTATATGTTTCTTCTACTATACCCGAAGGGACCGGGAAAGCTTCATTAAAATACGCGAAATCATGCTTGTTAAGCGTCGCTAGTCAAGCTGGGTCCCAAGAGACTGTTGTGGACTTAACCAGCTACAAGTATTGCTGGGTACAAAAAATCGTCACTTTTACAGCAACGAGCTCTCAAATGGATTTTGCTTTCTCGGCAACACCTCCGATGACGGGACAGTATTCTTACGCACATCTTTTGATTGCCGACAACGCGGTTAAGCTGGTGAACTAATTGAGGTTTGCTGTCAACTCGCAATGAATTCTTATGTGCTTTTGCGAGGTAATTCGGAAGTCAAATAAGGAATAATTACAGTTCTTAATCGATCTACACCTAAGTCGGAAAACATTCGTTCCCGAAGAATAAACACGGTTCTCCGTTGGGTCAGTTTAATTGTAATGCCTTTTTGATAATCCTTTCTTGCGACCATTAACAGAAATAAATGTTTAACTAAATTTTTAGAAAAATGAAATTAGTACAAAAATTACCTGCGATCCTGGCAATTGCCTGCGTCATGATGATGAGCAGCTGCTCTAAGGACGATGTTCAAACTCCGGAACCACAGGCAGCCGTGTCAAACTCGCATTCAGGTTTGAAGACAAATGCAGGAGAAGTAGTTGGGCATCCCTTTTTCCCGTCAACGACCGACGCAATTGTGAATTTTGACTCTTACCCAAGGTATTGGGAAAGATCTGTCCTCCAGCAGGATAACCTCGTCGCATATCCTACCGGATCGTCAACAAGGACTTCACTCTGGGGACATTGGTACGAGGATTGTCAATGGATAAAGCCGTTGCCTCCGGTTCCTTCAAATTTGACGGCCAATTCCATGGTAACGGTAAGAAGCTTTACTTCCATCGCCGCCGAAACACAGAAGAGATCCTATGTGCATACGACGATCCAGAACTTGATTCCAGGAAAAGCTTACACAGCTACCTTCTATGTAGCAAGTACTATTACGAACAGAATTTTGAGCGTCAATACAAAGAATGTATATGCAAAATCCGCAGAGATAAAACTTTTGCAGTCCAATTCCGGGACGGTTAACGTGAATGTTGATTTGACGGGAAAAGAGGCAGTATGGGTTAAGAAAACAGTGACATTTACGCCGCAGACGGATCATGCTAAATTTTCCTTCTCGGGTCTAGCCCAGCCGGGGAATGTGTATTCTTATATACATCTCTTCGTAGACGTCAATGCAGTGAAAGAAGCACTTCAAGTTACACCGATCCAGCTGTAACAGGAGAAATACCAGATGCGAAAACGCCGCCTCAGAATCCTGAGGCGGCGTTTTCGCATCTGGTGCCTTCCACCGTTTTATGCCAGTCTGAAAGTGGAGTGCTAGTCCCAAATGTTGATAATTACTTGTCGCCTGACTTGTATTATATAGACAAGTTGTAGAATACTTTATCCCAGTCAATTCGTAAATAACAAACAAAATCGAAGGTAATATTAGTAATAGCTTCTATACGAAAATTACTATCTGGCGTACAAATCTTCCATTTTGCCGGACAGTAACCACCTCCGTCCTCTCGCTCATTGTCAAGGCCCTCTTCGCCGAACAAACACTTCTTTTGTACCAGTAACAAAATCACTTGTTTAAACAGAACAACAGAAAGATGAACCTAGTACAGAAATTACCAATGGGCCTGAGCCTGGCTTGTATAGTGATGATGAGCGGTTGCTCGAAAGAAAATGCTCTGACTCCTGAGTATAAAATGGGAAGTTTGAATGAACATTCTGATTCTAGAAAAGCGGATGTAGTTATTGCATTGCCACAATTTCCTTCAACAATAGGAGTTACGGGTCTTGACATCTATCCAAAAGGCTGGACGCGAGCATTATATCTTGGCACACCTCCTGTTGCGGAATTTCCCACGGGGGTTTCGAATCGTACACATGCCTTTGGAAATTTTGGCGTCGCATATCAATGGGTTAAGCCTTTGCCAGAAATTCCATCCGCGCCTGATGCAAACTCATTTATTACAATAACAACAAAATCATCTGAATTTGATGCTACAAAAAGAGCCGATGTGACTGCTGAAATTAAGTATTTAGAAGTCGGTCAGCAATACTCCATCGACTTTTATGTTTCAAGTACATCAGTCGGCGGTCGCAAGGCAGGATACGCAAGGAAAGTGATTGCTCAAATCGGTTACCCATCCACTCCCAAAGATATCGATTTGGTGGGTAAAAAAGCGGAATGGGTTAAAGAGAGCATTGTATTTACCGCTTTGGCAGGGAAAACTACCTTTTATTTTAGCGCTGCATCGGAACATGACCATTTCGCCTACGCGCACATATTTGTAGATAAAAATTCGATCAAAAAGGTTCTTTAAATTAGGTTAAGTAACATCAAAGTGGCCGCCCTGGTTTTTGGGGCGACCACTTTTCTAAAGCCAGGCTATTCGTTGGGTTACTCACTTCCACTTCCACCCCCTGAAACCTTCATCCAGTAGCCTCCAACAACCTCATTTCTTAACCTCTTTCACCGCCTTAATTGGAAAATCTCCGTATTGAGACGACACTATGCCGGTTAATGTATCGCCTTTTTGTGCGAAGCTGTATTTGAATACGCCCGCCTGGCTTTCTGTGGTGAAAGTTACTTTGCCCTGATCCACGGTCAGCTCCTTCATCTCCTGCTTTTCTGTGTCACCTACGTATCCGACCGTTTTGTTGTCCTTTTGCTCAAAAGTAAAGAATCCCGACTCGTACTCAGGAGGAACGTCGCTGATCAGGTATTTCCAGGTGCCAACTACATCATCGGCCGTGACTGCTTTTTGCGCTGCAATGGAGAAGATGCTAAGTGCAAAAATCACCAGGAAGTAATACTTTGTTTTCATCTTAAATCGGAAGTTTAAAGTTTGAATGTCTCAACATGTGGTCTAAAAATAAAAACAATTCTGGATTTTGTGCAAAGATTTTAAAACAAAAGCTTATTAAAGTATTTCAATATACCCATCGGTCCCATTCACACGGATCCGCTGCCCGTCCCTGATCAGCCTGGTAGCATTCTCCACTCCGACCACTGCCGGTAAGCCATATTCACGAGCAATAACGGCTCCGTGGGTCATCAGTCCGCCCACTTCGGTGACCAGGCCCGCGATGGACACGAACAATGGCGTCCAGCTTGGGTCGGTAAATGTGGTAACCAATATGTCTCCATCTGCTATGTCAGCATCCTCCATGCTGAGGATCACCCGCGCCCGTCCTTCTATAATGCCCGAGGAAACAGCCAGTCCCGCAATAGCTTCGTTCGGTATATTTTCCCGCTTATACGCACCTGTAATGATCTCACCATCAGACGTCATTACGCGTGGCGGAGTCAGTTTCTCGTAAATTTTGTACTCGCCTTTTCGCTGGTTGATGAGCTGGTAATCCAATGTCTTAGTGCGTACCACTTCACGGAGCTCTTCAAAGGTGAGATAGTAGATAGCCTCTTTTTCAGGAATAACATTGGCATGCACAAGTTGTTCGGCTTCTTTCAGTAACGCTTGCTTATAAACGAAGTAGCGACTGATCATACCATATTTCGGATATTCACGATAGCCACTCAAATTCCGGATCAGGTCTATCATTCGTTTTGTCTCGCTGGCTTTTTGTTCACCATCCGGCAATTGCTTCAATCGCTCTAATAACTCTTTTTCTTTCTTTAATGCTTCCTGTCGACCCTGCTCAAATTTCCGTTTGCCAGCATGATGCTCAAAGTTTTTGATGTTACTGACAATGATCGGAATAAGAGCAGCTGGTTTTTCACTCCAACGCGTCTTAGTAATATCGATTTCGCCGGGACATCGCATGCCGTATTTGTCGAGATAGTCATCAACAGCGTCCCGGGTCTCCCGTCCGCCATCAAACTTTGCAAGCTCGTCTAAAAAGTGATGGCCTTTTGAACTTAGCTCAGTATGCCGTTGTAAATATTCCACTACCTCCGGATAAGGACGGATCACGTCGGCAACATCCAGTAGCGCCAGGCCCATTTCCGAAGTAACATTGTTTGGTACGGATTGGGAAAGGGTGTCCGCCGCATTTTTTTCCCCCAACCATTCGTTCATTTTTTCATTGACCCATGATGCAGCATTCATACCGGTCATGATCACACCAAAGCTCAGTGGGGCATGTACTGTCTTCTTTAATTGTTGGATATCTTCCAGGATAAAATCAAGCAGGTCCGATCCTGATTTCATCCGGATGTTTTCCTTTAATGCTTCTATCGATGTTTGATTGGTCTTGATCAAATCAGAAACGACCGCTGCAGCGCCGCCGAGTGAATCGTAATCATTTAATGCCAGATAATTCGGAGGCGACTCAGCTTTGTCGCTTTTGCCGGAACCTGCTTCTTGTTCATCATCCGGTAACGATTTTATTACATCTCCCCGGTCTATGATCGTTGTAAGTGCGTCTTTGATGAGCGGATCGAATTTTCCCAGTGTGTCTATAATCGTTACCCGGCCAGCGGGCGAAATCAACATGGGTGTAACGTCGACAAATAGCCTTCCGCCAGCTACCCGCATCGACGCAGGAGTCGACAGCAGCCAAAAAGCCAATCCCAACGGTTTCATCGCATCCGTCATCATCTGCTGATGACCGACGGATAGGTAGACGCGCGGACCGCGATCGGTCGGGTCTTCATCACTCACCTCGGGAATTGGATATAAGGTTGTGATCGGCCGACTCTGGACAATATAAAATGTATCATCAGCTAAACACCATTCAATATCCTGCGGGCTTCCGAAATGTGTTTCGATCGTTCTTCCGATGCGGGCTAATTCTAAAATCTGCTCGTCCGTCAATGCTTGTCGGCCCTGCTGATCAGGTTCAATCTCTTGTTCCTTTGTGCCGCCGTCACTTAAAGCATAAATGGCCAGTTTCTTGGTGGATATTTTCTTATCGACAATTTTGCCCTCGCGAACTTTATAATGGTCCGAATTCACCAGTCCGGAAACCAATGCTTCTCCCAATCCGAAACTGGCGTCAATGGAGACAACTTTTCTGTTACCATTAACCGGGTCTGCGGTGAACATAATCCCTGCCACTTCGGGTAAAATCATTTTCTGAATAGCAACAGACAGATGGATCTTTCGATGGTCAAATTGATTTTGCAACCGATAAATAACAGCTCTGTCCGTAAAAAGTGACGCCCAGCATTTGCTGATATGTTTCAGGATCGCATTGATGCCGGTAATGTTCAGATACGTATCCTGCTGGCCTGCGAAGGAGGCTGTCGGAAGATCCTCAGCCGTGGCGCTGGACCGTACGGCATAAGCATCTTTTTCACCATACTTTCTGAGATAATCCGCAATTTCTTTCGCTATATCATCAGGGATAGGTATACCATCGATAGCATCACGGATTTTTGCACTGGTTTCACCGATAGCCGATCGCTCCTCGGCTTTCAAATGCGATAATGCATCCAGCAAGCTGTTTAGCTCCGGGTTGTTTTCGGTGATTTTTTGATACGCTTCGGTGGTCACGCAAAAACCTTCCGGCACTTGTATCTCCCGGATCTTTGACAGCTCTCCCAGGTTGGCGCCCTTGCCTCCCACAACCATCAACTTCGATCTGTCGATCTCCTGAAAATCAAACACGTATCTGTTCATATTGGCCAATATTTTGAAATGTTGAAAGTCAAAAATAGAAGGTCCGATGTATCAAAACATCGTTTTTTGACTATAGTTTTTTGTGCACAATAGGGCAGATCGTGGAGACGTTATTCATACAAAAAACAACAATATTTCCTTTCTCAATTGAGATGATTGAGTGGCGACTTACGGATTCAATTGCGGTGGATATACCTTTGTTGAATCTGTACAACAGATCGGACCAGGAGAAAAATGATGTGCAAGATCTTAAACATAGCATCAATCCTCCCCAAATTCCAGCAGATCCCCAGGCTGACAGTCCAATGCTTTGCAAATGGCTTCCAGTGTACTGAACCGGATTGCTTTTGCCTTTCCTGTTTTGAGAATGGAGAGGTTAGCCAGCGTTAGATCCACCTTTTCGGAAAGCTCATTCAATGACATTTTTCGCTTAGCCATCATCACATCCAGATTTACAATAATGGGCATGGCTATATGGTTAATTCGTTTTCAGACTGGATTTCTACGCCGCGCTTGAATATCTGTGAAATGATAAACACCAGGCCGACCATGAATATAAACTCGCCCGACAGCCATTTTCCATGAAGTTCCCCGCTTAACTCTTCCAGCCATACGGTGTACGCATTGACTACCATGGTAACAAGCCAGGTGCCAAATGAGTAATAACTGATCTTCTCCAGTCTCCATGCCACTTCCTTCGTAAATGGGTTCTGCAGGTTAAAATTGGTCAAGGTTTTGATAACCAGTAAGGCGATCACAGATTTCATGATCAGCAAAACCGATAAAAGGGAAATGTACAAGGTGTAGTACCAAAAACCGAACTGTTCGAGATTGTACAGATTCAGTCCGTTATACAAGTTCTTGGCTCCCTCGGGCTTTACAATGCTAACGCAGTAAGAAAAAAGGATAGCCCCAACCTCTACCATAAACCCGATGCATGCCACCCAAGCCAGTATCCGCATAACCGTGAGCACCTGCCCGGTCCGTGTTTGTGTTTCAAATTTCATATAGATCGTTTTTAAAGTGACGATCAAATATCAATAAAATATTATTGATAAACAATAAATTTAAAGTGAAATTCAATAAATAGTTAAAAAAGAAACGTCCCTGAATTTCTCAGGGACGCTCCGCATGCTTTAAACCGTCGATAAAATCCCTAGTAATTCAATTCTTTCAGTTTCGCGACAACACGGTTGGCAATGATCTGGTAGCCTTTATCATTAATGTGAATGTCGTCCGCTTTGTTATCGGGACGCAGGCCAGTCGGAAAATTCATGTTTTCGAGATCCTTCATGTCCTGAGCGTTGGGTGTGTAGCCAATCGCGGCCATTTCAGCCTCAGTAGGCGGCGTCATAGGGACGAATGCGCGGCCATACTTGGACGAAAGATGATCATTGATTGCGACGACCTGGTTATACTTTTCGGTTCCTTTTATTTCCGGCACGGCCAGCAGCACACCCAGGACAATATACCTTTTGGGATCCGAAATGTAGGCAATGGAACTGTCCAGTGCTGTTACAATCTCGTCTTCCGCAGTTACATGCTCCACATTGTTACGACCATACCATAGGATCTGAGTAGCTGACCTGAGGCGTGAAGAGTCTTCGAGGACGAATTCGGAATTAGGCGAAATGGCCGCGGTACTGGCAGATTCGGGAGTGATCGAATAAATTTCTCCCTGTGCCTCATTGGCCATTCTCGTAATCGTGCACTTCACCCCTGCAACGGTACCTGCTCTGCTGTAAGTGTTGTAGTTGATCGGTGTGGACAAAAACTCATTGCTCAATTTTGTGACCTTCACAGCATTGGTGCCGTCCAGTTTGTCTCCTTCAACGGTTATTTTAAGCGGTGTACCTCCCTGCCGGGTCGAGATCGACAGGGCGACCTGGCCCCCGATGCCATCGCCAACGCAATTCCGCCCCGGGAGCATTGATCCCACCAGCGTCCAATACGGAAACGTTCCCCCTGCTCCGATAGTCAGGCTGTCTCCAAAAAATGCAAGCGTCTGGTCCCTCTTCGGTTCGTCGGCCTTTGGCTCCTTCTCCGTCTCTGCATCTTTCTTTTCCGGGATAATATCGTGCAGCAAATCGCTACATGACGTCAATAAGGCTGTTGTAAAAATGGCGGCCCCGGATTGCAGAAAAAACCGCCGGCGGTTGAGTAAATTGCCTGGACTATGAGAGTCCGGCTTAGTGTCAGGATCGTTAATCATTCTGTTTAGAAGAAGTGTGAGTTCATTTTAAGCTTCTAAACAATAATCATTCCAGTGTCTCATTCCGGGTTATTCATCCCGCGTACGCAATGCCCGCCTGGCATAAAAGAATTGCAGTCTGGCCATCATGCAAACTGTTATTTTTCTTGCTTTTGAACGCTAAGTGTGTAATATTTATTCTATGGCTTTGCCTTACTGAATGATGTAATCCGACACAATGAAGGTTCAAATCCTCTCTATTTTAATGATCTTCGTGGTCAGACCTGCTTGTGGGCAGGTCGAAAAAATCGCGAAACTTCAAAAGAGCCTTCTTTTAATCCAGGATAGCACGCAGTATGTGGACGTTATGAACCAGATATCAATGCATTTTTATGAACAAAATGCGGATAGCACGCTGTATTACGGTCTTCGTGCCCGTGAAATAGCATTCAGGCTGCATTATGCGAAAGGACTGGCTGACGCAACCAATAATCTGGGCATCGTTTTCGATATCAAAGGGAATACTCAGCTTGCGTTGCGCTACTATAATGATGCTTATAATCAATATACTGTGCTCGGAGATTCCTCCAATATCGTTCAGACATTGATGAACATTGCCACAGTTTATGGAATCAGTGGGAAAGACCAGAAGGCCCTGGCCAATTTTGATCGCGCGCTGACCCTCGGAAATCAGATATCCCATGACTCGATTACCGCATTGGTCATCTTCAACTACTTACTGATTTATCCACATAAATTTAATAGAAGCAAAAAGGAAGAACTCACGGAAAAGGCAAGCAAGATCGCAATCAAGTATCATGACCCGCGTTTAAAACTCGCCATTCAGCAACTTCGGGCGGATCTTTTGATCGCCAATAAGGAACGTGTCAAAGGAATACAGCTTCTGGACAGCACGCTGGCCTCGGCCATGGATATGAAGCTTTATTATCTCAGTATGGATATAATGATTGAACTGGGGGACAATTACTTTGCCGAAGCTCCTGCAAAAGCCTTGCAATATTATACGAGGGCACTGGGGATCGCCGAGGAAAAGAGCTATCGGATGTATGCCAAAGATATTTGTTTAAAGCTGTACGACATTTACCTAGCCAAAGGAGATAATGCTTCCGCATTTATTTATAGTCAAAGACTACTCAGGTTGTACGAGGAGCAGGCAGGCATCGACCGGTTTTCCAGCATAGATTACATTGAATATGCTGTGAAAGACCAGCAGCTGATCTCGCAGCAGGTTGAAGCTGAATACAGTACGAAAATGCTCTGGCTTGCTCTGGCAGTCTGTTTTCTAACTATACTGAGCATTATTTTCTTATGGAGAAACACGAGGCTTACCAGGAAAACCAATGAGGTCCTCACGTTGCAATTCCGGCAGCTCGAATCTACCACAGAGGCATTGGAAAGTAGCAATCAGAATTATGCGAAGCTGATCAAAATGGTAGCACACGACCTGCGCAACCCCATTGGCGGCATTCATGCCCTGAGCACGTTGCTGCAGGAAGAAAATCTGAGTGCCGAAGAAAGCTCCGAATTCATGCAGCTCATTCATGAGTCGAGCAATAGTTGTCTCAACTTGATAGGCGACCTTCTACAGACTGATTTTGATTTTAAGGAATCGGAACTTCAAAAGGAGCAAATCAACTTGTCGGGCTTTCTTCGGCAAGCGGTAGCGCTGCTGACTTTCAGGGCTAACGAAAAAAATCAGCAGCTGATTCTTGGGGAATCCGTACAAATGCTGATTACCGCCGATCCCGACAAACTTTTGCGGGTACTGAACAACCTGATCGCGAACGCCATCAAATTCACGCCCGAGGGAGGGATTATTGAGGTCAATACCGAACTAGCAAGTGATGGTATCGTCATTTCGGTGAAAGACAATGGCCTGGGAATCCCCAAAGAATATGCCGCAAAACTATTTGACCCCTTTACACCATCCAAAAGAACAGGAACGGCCGGTGAACAACCATTCGGGCTGGGATTGTATATCTCAAAGCAAATTATCGACGCACACCGCGGCAGGATCTGGTTTGAAAGTGAAGAAGGAAAAGGAACGAAGTTCTTCGTGTTTTTGCCTGAAGAGAAGCCTTTTGCCACGCAACTTAAAGGTGATCTGAAAACTGCATAGCTACAATCTTTTTGACATCTATCCTGCCAAAAACTATCCCGATCCCAGAAATAACAGAAACAATTTACGCGGCGGCCTGCGAAAAACCTTCACGACCAACAGGGAAAATACATTCAACGGGCATTTCGTATATAGCCACACGGTAACGCAGTTTGCGTTCCATGGACGGTTTGTTTCAGCCCAGGCCACGTTCAAATTTTAGTAATACAGAAATTTATCTAAAATAAACTTCTGTCGCAGCTCTTGTTTTTAAGCTTCACGAGCTGAAAGAGCTGTGTCGAGTAAATGGTATCAATGTTTGCTTTGGGAACAAAAGCGGCAAGCAGAACAGGATCATCGGACAAAATGTAATCGTAGCAAAAGTCCTTTTGTGCATTGGGAAGTACCATTAGCTCCTGGTTATAGCGAATGTATTCCATCGTCCCGGGCTGCTTGATCTTCGTAGCAATCGCACTCCAATAGTGGTAAAATCCATTATTATTTTCAAAAAACACGCCAACATTCTTATGGTCACCTTTGATATGCGCCAGCAATGGTTTGAAGCTCAGATAATCGTTCGGGTGGCTCAAAAAATAAGCTCTGTCGCGATCCATGTTCAATATGTTCGACGAACGGTCCTGATCGTAGTAGCCAACTTGTGTGAGCAGATCGAAGACCTTTTTCCGTTCACTGTAATCCAGCCATTTTTTCAGCGGATGACAGCCATCTTCACCAGGAAAATCATAGTACGCTCCGAGGTGCTTTTGGTAGAGCTGTCGCTGTGCACCGCCGTTTTCACAAATGGCAATTGGAATGTGTGCAAGTAGTTTTCGTGTGAGATAATTGATCGAGATGAGTTCTTTGCTGGGGTTGCCATATACGAACGGGGCCGAGATCAACATCAGCGGTATCGCCATCCAGGCGATTTTCCATTGTGGTTTGCGGCTATAAATGTATGCTACCATCACCGCCCCCATCGCGAAAAAGGGCATCTGGGTACGCGTGCTCCACAGCTGGAATTTCATTAAAGTACAAAACATGATGAGGCCCAACACAGCGCAAATCCAAAACCATTTGACATCCCACTGCCTGGCCAAAAACAGTAGTCCGGGACTTGCAAACAGGATTATCCAGAAATGAATTGTATTGGGTATCATATCCTCGTGTACTGAATATTTGACGGAAAAAGGATCAAGGGATATATCAGGATCATCGATTTCCACACCCATTTTTTCATGCAGGTTTCTGATACCCTCATCCACGATCCGGTTAAAACGGGTATCGGGCAGGCCGAGGTTAAGTCCTGCGTTTTTGATCAGTGTTGAAAAAGTAAAAAGTGGCGAATGTTTAAGTGCGGGTAATTCCTCGGACGCAAAAACGGTATTTCTCAGCGGGCTCATAATATGCCCGAACAATGTATAGTTCCGGTAAAAAAATGGAGCGAATGTACCTCCCAGCAAAACAATGGCCAAGACCAATACTTTTAAAGCATACGAAAACCGGTACTGCACCAGAATCCTGATCGCAAAGTACGCGGTGAAGGGTATGGCAAAAATAAAGATGGTGTATTTGGAAAAACCTCCGAACGACAATGATAGCAGGAACGCGAATAATGTAAGCAGAGACCGTTTTTCAAGCAACTTAAATCCAAAATAGACAAACGAAATGAAGAAAAAACAGGCACAATAATCTACCTGCGTACTGGTACTTTCGAGGATACTGATCGGCAATGTGAGCAGAAAGACGGCTGCCAGGAGCTGTCCATCCTGTTTCAGGCCGAGTTGTTTGGCTAGTAAAGAGACACCCGCTAAGGATCCTATAAAGGAACCAAACTGGATGAGGCCTGCAAAATGATCGCCGCCCGAAAGGAGTACAGTGTCCAGCACGAGGTATTCTGCAAAAACATTGAGATACAATTGCTGTAAATGCACGGTCGGAAAATGATCCAGGTTACCATTGTTGATCCAGAACAGAACCCTATTAAGATGGTACATATGGGAATCAAAGTTGTTCGGAGCGGCATATACGGCGAGGAAAAGCAGCGGAAGAATATAAAATAGCAGCGCGGAAACGATGATGATCTTGTTGCCTGTTTTCAGTCCGGAGAGCTGGAAAGTCTTTCTCAAAGCAGCTAGTTTTGAAAGATGGACCTTTCCGGTATAATGAAAGTACAGTAGCAGCGCTGAAATATTTATAACCGTAACTGACCAAAAAATGACAGCCGACTTGGTGTTAAGCTGATTGAAGGTCGAAAACACCTCATTGTAAACAAATACCAGTATTGCATTTGCGATCAGTGATAGGATAAATGACTCCCGGGCGTTGGTATACAGGTCATTTTTGGAAGAACTGAGAAAGAAAATAACAAAACTCAGCGCTACCGACAGCAATAGTAAACAAAAACCCATAATGCGTTATCGAAGGGGTGCTAGTAACTTGTAGAATAATTTATTATTTGTTAATAATCAACAGCTTTTATAACAAATATAGATGATTATCGTACTGTTCGAGCTCCCTAGTTAACAAACGGCTGCAATTCTATATTATCCGGTTTAAGAAATTCAAATTTTTATTTTTGGATTATCTCCAATAACTAGGATAATTTCCATATATTTGGACACTTCAATCTATTAGCTATGCGCAATAATGGATAATTGGGTATTAAGGTTGTATTATTGAAAACACCCTGCAGGTCATACCAGCAGGGTGTTTCTGATTAAAGTGCTGTTTTCAAACGAATAACTAGCTCCGTTACAGCACTAGTCTGTTTTTTCTGACAAAATTAACAAGGCCAACCGAAGTGTAAATGTTCAGCTTTCGGCAAATGTTGCGTCGGTGCGCATTGATCGTAAATTCGCTGATAAACAGCTTTTCACCAATTTCACGACTGGTAAGGCCGTCGGTAATGTAGCGTAAGATTTCTACCTCCCGTGGCGTGATCTGGTATTTTTTTAAAAAATCATCAATCAGAAATGGCGGGGAAATGGCGTCGGAAAGGATTCCCTGAAACCACTTGCCGCCGGCAGCAACCGTAGTGATCGCCTCTTTCAGCTCAATGGAGGTGCAATCCTTGATCAGGTAACCTTCCGCGCCCAGCTTTTTGATCTCACGCAGTAGTTCGGGCTGGCCGTAACTCGTAAACACGATCACCTTCACCTTCGCGAATTCCTTTCGGATCACTTTCAATGTCTCCACACCGTCCATATGGGGCATATTGAGATCCAGCAAAACAATGTCGAAATGCATTTGCTTCAATTTTGCGATCAGCAGCCGCCCATTTGAAGCCATATCGACCTGCTCGACGGTCTCAATCTCGCGCACTACACTCACTATGCCCTCGACGAGCATTGGATGGTCATCCGCAATGATAATTTTGATAGACATAGCGCGCTCAGGCCACTTTTTCCAAATATATTTCAATCACCACCAGCACGCCGCCTTCCTGCTTATTGCTGATCTCCATTTTACCATTCAAATAAGCAACCCTGGAACGGATCGTACTCAGGCCTTGTCCCTCCGTTTGCGGAGTCTCGTCCATTCCCACCCCATTATCCTCAATGATGATCGTCACCATATCCGTATGCTCGATCACTTCCAGCGAGGCTTTTGTGGCCCTGGCGTGTTTCAGGATGTTATGCAGCAGCTCCTGAATGATCCGGTACAGATCGTGAAAAAAAGGCAGATCATAATTACCGGTGTCCTCAAAACCTACTACCACCGTTTCCAAAGCAATTTTTCCGGACAAATTGATGATCTCCGCAGAGTCGAGCACTGCTTTTCTGAAACCATATTTTTCAATGACCAATGGATTGAGCTGGTGGCTCAAATCGCGTATGGTACTCGACACGGACGACAGTATTTCCTGTGTTTTTTGTAATTTTTGCTCTCCCTGTTCGTCATTTCTTCCTTTTTCCAATGTGGACGAAACGGATAATGAGGCGAGTGCGAGCATCGAACTTACCTCATCGTGCAGCTGATCCGCGATCTTTCGCCGTTCTTTTTCTTCCGCTTCCATCACACCCTGCATCAGGTCAATGTGCCGCTGTTTTTCGACCCGTTGCATTTCACTTTGCTGCAATGCATCTTTTTGCTTGTTCCTGATTTGCCGGCTCCGGGAATGCAGGATTAATAGTACGATTGTCAGCACAGACAAGCCAATAACAAGGCTGTAAAATATCCGCTCCTTCTTTATTTCCTCATTCCGATTGAAGCTTTCCTCATTCAGCCGCGTAATCTGCTGCTCCTTATCCTTGATCCGCACCTTGGTCATCACCTCCTGGATCGCCCGGTATTTATTAAGATTGGTCAGCGAATCCTTGATGTCGTAAAAGTTTTCCAGTGCCGTAGTATAGCCTTTAAAATCTCCTTTTGCTTTTAGGTACTCCGCTTTAAACTTGCTGTAATAATAGCCCGTGGCGGAATACTTCTTGTTATCCAAAGCCTTTTCAAAGAAGGAAAACATCTTTTCCGCCTCCGTAAATTTGTGGTTAACCGTCAGGATATGTGCGTAATAAAGCTCCACGGGCAGTACGTGAAAACCTTTGGAATAATCGTTCGTACTGGCAAACTTCTTATAATAGGTTTCCGCCCTGTCGTACTCTTTCCGATGTTCGGCCAGCAAGCCTGCGGCAATAAAATAGCTGATAAACGGTATTTTTTCTTCGGGCAGCTTAAAGATTTTCCTGCTTTTATCCAGGAATTCCGCCGCACTTGCAAAATCCTGCTGGCATGATTTCACGATAGACATTTCAGCATTAAAATAAGCCGCCTGTGGGCTTTCTGGATTGGGTTTAATGCTGGAATTGTAAAACAGCTCGGCAAATTTCCCCGCAGATTCAAAGTCAGTCAATAGCAGATTGAGCTGCATCAGCTGGTAGTAAATGCTGGGCCCGGCGTTTCTGAATGTGAATGCCGTGCGCTCGTACAATTTGCGCGGGTACTTGTTCAGCGACGAATCTTTGGCCAGTTCGAGTAATGATTCAAGCTCTACTACCTGATCTTTCGGACTGTACTGGAGAAAAATATTCGCATAGTTATATCTCGCCGTAAACAACGCATTCTTGTTCTTCAATCCCGCCGCGAGCTGAATCGCTTTGACGAGGTACCGGTGCATAGTAGCCGTATCGGCCGTATTCGCCATTGCTTTGAATGTATAAATAAAGGACAGATTTTCCTTATCACCAGCCTTGATACATTCTTTCTCCCCCAATGCAATGTATTTTTTGGACGAATCCGGATTTGCCCATTCTCCATAAAGCAGCACGGTATTCGCCAGTGCCTCCCGGTACATTTGTCCGCTCCCAAAAGCATTACCCCTTGCTTTGACGTACAATTTTTCGGCTTCTTCAAAAAAATGCAGCGACTCTTTTGCCTTGGCCCAGTTCATCAAAATAATGTGAACCTTGCGCTTGTCCCCTGTTTTCTGAACCATTGGCAGATATTCCGCTAATATTTCGTAGCTGATGTCAATGTTCTTCTTGGCGATATCCTGGGCCAGATCACATACTTCCCTGAAACTTTCCTCTGTTACAGGTTTTGTTTTCAACCGTTTCCACGCGGCCCGCCCCTGTTCTGGCGTATAATCCTCGGCACGGACATAGGGTGATGCGACGATCAGCAGGATCACGAAAACAATACGCAGCAAAATTCCAGGATAGGGATTCATAACTGAACTCGTAAATTACTGATAGTTAGCTAAATATAGCAAACAAAACGATCCGCCATGTAGTCGCCGCAAATTGTTTCATTCCTTCATAAACTTACGGCTTTGTACCCCCGATTTGTCTGCATATTTGAGTAAATACATTCCTGGTAAAAGACCATTTACATTCATTCTGAGCTCTTCTTCTTTGTTGAATGTCCATTGACTCATCTTTTTTCCATTCATACTAAAAAGACTCACGTCGACTTCCTCTGCTGATTTTCCGCCTGTATGTATACGCAGGAGATTATCACGGACAGGATTTTCTGTAATGTAAACGCCCCCACTTCCCGGCCGACTCACACTAATGATCCGCGAGTAAGAGAATGTGCCGTCCCAATCCACTTGTTTGAGGCGATAGTAGGTAATGCTACCCTTCGAAATATTGTCTGTAAAAGAGTAGTAGGCAATACCCCGGTTATTTCCCTTACCTATCACTTCGGCCGTTTTCTTTAATGTGCCCGGCGTGTTTCCAGCTTCTATTTCAAAACGATCATTGCTCGTTTCCTCTGCTGTGGACCACTCAAGCATTATCGCTTGTTCGGTTTTTGAATATTTTCCTTCAAATGCAATGAGGTTGACCGGCAGCGGATCGAAGATCTGGAATGTTGCTACCGTTTCCCTGAAACCATTGTTGGCGTCCTGAAAGGCTACAAACGGGTTGGCGAATTTGTCAGTTGTCAAACTTAGGAAGCCGGCTGTGTTTCCTGTAAAATTTTCAGTACTGATCGCGACCCAGGAAGTGCCATTGAATTTTTTAACGGTCGCGGAAAAAGGGGAGGATTCAGACTTGTAGGCAATGAGCGGGATTTTATTTTTATCGATGGTCAATGAAATATAGGTTGCCTGCGACGGGGAGATACCCGTGGATGTACCTACATATATCCACGCAGTCCCATTAAATTTCATGCAACTGGCCCTCGAAAACGCACCGAAATCTTGAAACCCCAGATAGGGAACATTGTCCTGGTCAATGGCTAGCGAGATGAATTTGGCCCAGGAACCTGTGAAACCAACCGGACCTACTAGCTCCCAGGAAGCACCATTGAATTTTTGAACTGTTGCCTGTAACCCATGCCCGCCATCTTCGTAGGCAACGTAAGGAACATCATTTTTATCAATGGCAATATCGAGAGATTGGATAAAATTGTCGGAAAACCCTTCCGTGCCAACCAATTCCCAGCTCAGGCCATTGAATTTCTTGACAGTAGCGCGACCGGATATCGCATTGATACTTTTCTGATCACGATACAATACGTAAGGAACGTCGGCGCTGTTTAGGGCTATCTCCACTCCTCCGGCCATTTCTTCCGACACATCTGCACCCACCTTTTCCCAGGTACCCGCCGTCAGTTTCCAAACCGAAGCCTGTAAATCAACCGAACTAATCACGGCGACATACGGAACATTGGTCGAACTCAAAGCCATCGAACACGACTGGTTACCCTGCCCACCGGCAAATCCGGCAGCACCCAGGGTCGTCCATACGCCCGAAACCAGTTTCTTGACTGTGACCCGCTGGCCCACACCCGCGTCGGAAAAGGCTACGTACAAATCCCCGTTTTTATCAAAAGAAATGGTATTCTGAAACGCAATGCCGGCAGAAAAACCGGCAGTACCGACAGTAGACCATTGCGCAGAAGCGACCTGAAGACTTAGAAAGCTAATAAGAGTAAACTGAACAAGCCGGTAGAAAATAGAAGTTGTTTTCATAAAAAAACCGTGTAGAGTGAAATGCAAGAACTACGTCTGCAAATCTCTCTATACGGCTCTTTTTCTGAAATACTTACTTCTAACTAATTTAAGACCAATACTTTCTGTTGTACCACCTTTTCATGGTTGCGCATGCGGACAATGTAAATCCCCGACGCGGCCGACTGAATGGGAAGGCTGAGCGGCCCGCTCCTGCCCGAAATTTCTTCTTTCAGGAAAACAACCCCGCTCGTACTGATCAGTTCTACGGATTCAAAAGGTTGATCAATCATCACCGTCAATGTACTATTGTTGATCAAAGACGGTCTTACGAAGTTTCCGCTGATGTCCTCCTCGCCTGTTTTCACAGTAATGATCCTCGAATATTCAAAGCTGTCGTCGGTATCGATCATCTTCAGGCGGTAGTATAGATTACCTTTATCAGCCACCAAATGTGAAAAGCTGTATTTGAAACCGGTGGCGGCATTCTCGCCGGTAATCGTTCCTACTTTTTCAAAACTGTTGGCGTTCAGGCTAAATTCCACATCAAATGCTTTGAAATTTTCCTCAGAAGAAGTTTCCCAGGTCAGGTTAACACCTTCATTGCCAAGTTTTCCCGAAAAATTGATGAGTGTAACAGGCAATGCATCCTCAGCCACAATGCTGTAAACGGAGCTTCCCGCCACCGCATAGATCTCGCCCGCTTCGTCCTCTCCAATATTGAGGATATTGACGAGTGCCGAGGTCTGGAAAGTTTTGAAAGAGTTATCTGCCAAAATCTTGTGGATATCTCCCGAATAAACGTCCGTTCCTATATAGTAGCCATACATCAGTGGCCAGCCCGTACCGCGGTAAACCACGCCTCCCACCACCGATCTTCCTCTAACAGATCCGGTCACATAAGTGTAAACGGGGGGAGTGTAAGTGACACCCGGCGCATCGCAACCAGTCCGGTCCGCGATACCCGGCGTGGCGATATCACCTTCATAACACCGCCAGCCAAAATTAGCCCCCAGGGCGGCCGCAGTGGTAATGTGATTGATCTCCTCTCGTGCACCCTGACCCACATCGCCTATCCACATATCATGACTAAGGCGGTCGAAACTCCACCGAAACGGATTACGCAAGCCAATGGCATACACTTCATTGGTGTAAGGATTGGTAGCAGGTATCGCATAATTTTTCCCTGGGCTGGTAGCGTTCACATTGATTCTCAGCATTTTCCCCAGCAAACTACTGGTGTTCTGTGCATTTCCGGGTACATCGTTTCCTCCTCCGCCATCACCCGTTGATAAATAGAGAAACCCGTCATCGTAGCCAAACCTAAGTACGCCGCCATTATGGTTGCTGTTGGTAGGATGTGGGATTTTAAGGATTTCGAGTCGTGAACTGGCATTCGCGGAATTACCGGTAGCAGTATATCTCGCTACGACCAAATCCCCAGGGACATCCGTGTAATAGGTATAGAAATAGCCGTTTGTTTCAAAATCCGGGTGAAAAGCAATGCTTAGCAACCCACCTTCACCAGCGGTACCCACGGTGGGCGCAATACTGTTCATATTCAAAAAAGTGACGGGTGTACCCAATGCGCCAGGCGCAAAAAATTTGATAATCCCGGCACGTTCAGCAATGAAAATCCGGTTGGAACCGTCGCCTGCGTGCACGAGTTGCATCGGCGCCGTCAATCCGGTGATGACCGGCGTTTCTTTGATCGTAACATTGGGTTCTTGTGAAATGGCTGGATCAGAAATGATCAGGAAACATATTAACGGGAGAAAAGTTAATACAAAGCGGTGGTCAAGTTTTTTCATAACACACACATTTAGATTGTAGATGAAAATTACATAATATTTATTCTATATTAAATTGAGAATTTTTACTACAATAGCTGTGCCTGAGTCATGTTCATCGGACACTTAGAAAGCAAAAAGCCTTCCGGTGTGGTGACCAAAAGGCTTTCAAAACGGTATATTTTCTTATTCGTAAAAGTATTCTCCGAACTCGCTGCTGATCGTCAGTTTCTTTGTTGGAGACGCTTCCACCCTTCCAATGATCTGGGCATCGATTCCAAATGATTTGGAAATTTCAATGACCCGTTCCGCATGTTCGGGAGCGAGGTATATTTCGAGCCGGTGGCCCATGTTAAATACCTTGTACATTTCTTGCCAGCTCGTACCACTTTCTTCTTGGATCATTGCAAAAAGAGGAGGGACAGGTAACAGGTTGTCTTTGATAATGTGAAGGTTATCAACAAAATGTAGAATTTTTGTCTGTGCCCCGCCACTGCAATGTACCATGCCATGAATCTCCGGTCTCATTTCGTCGAGGAGTGCCTTCGCAACAGGAGCATAGGTACGCGTGGGAGATAGGATCAGCTGGCCTACATTAAGGGGTGTACCTGCCACGGGATCGGTCAGTTTTTTACTGCCGCTGTAAATGAGATCTTCGCTCACTTCCGGGTCAAAACTCTCCGAATATTTGGAAAGATATTTACCCAAAATATCATGTCTGGCAGAGGTAAGGCCATTGCTTCCCATGCCGCCGTTATAGCTGTCTTCATAGTTGGCCTGCCCATAAGAAGCGAGCCCCACGATCACATCGCCTGCCTTGATATTCGCATTATCCACTACTTCCGACCTTTTCATACGGGCAATGACCGTGCTG
The DNA here is from genome assembly GCF_039919315.1 of Dyadobacter sp. Taxonomy (GTDB): domain Bacteria; phylum Bacteroidota; class Bacteroidia; order Cytophagales; family Spirosomataceae; genus Dyadobacter. Next base: position 60,481 of record NZ_JBDSFX010000089.1, read on the forward strand.
TTGACCGTCACAGTCCTCACCAGATCGCCTACATCCGCCGTTTCGCCGCCGGTACTATAAATCTCAACGCCGTAGCTGCGCAGCATGTCGAGTACTTCTTCCGCACCGTTGATCACCTCTGCAATGACTTCGCCGGGAATGCGGTTTTTGTTTCGGTCAATGGTCGATGAATAAAGCATAGGTCCGGTGGCACCCACACACAAAAGATCGTCGGTATTCATCACGATCGCATCTTGTGCAATGCCTTTCCAAACAGATATATCACCGGTTTCTTTCCAATATAAATAAGCCAGGGAAGTTTTGGTACCGGCCCCGTCAGCATGCATAATGGTGCAATAATCGGGGTCGCCAGCTAATGTATCGGGGACAATTTTGCAAAAAGCTTTGGGATAAAGCCCCTTATCGATCTTTTCAATTGCCTTATGTACATCTTCCTTGGATGCCGATACGCCGCGCTGGAGATAACGGTCGGTAGTATTCATCTGAGCTTTTTTTAGTAAATATAGCTATCCTATCTGAGCCACAAAAGTAGGCAAAAAGGGGGCTTAAACCTTTACTTTAATGAAACTAGTGCTGAAACGGGTAAATCAAGAAGTTATGAAATATTGCAAAAAATAACTCAATGTTAGAATTAGATAAATACAAATTTCTTCTTAGCTTTATAATTCTACGGTTATCATAAAAAAAACCATAGAATCTCTTGTTTAAGAGTTTTGATGCCTTACCCAAACCTGACCTGCATGCCTTTTTTGTTTCGTTCTGTTACATTATTTGCCCTTCTGCTCATTGGAACTTCTTTTCGTGTATCCCAGGCACAGACCGTAAAGTCTTCGCAGGCAGCAGCAGACACGGTTACTACCATGCAATCGCTGGTTTCTTTCGCTACCAAACATTTACATATCCCTTATCGCTCGGGTGGATCTTCGAAAAGAGGTTTTGATTGTTCCGGATTTGTCAGGTATTGCTTCGATAAATGGGACATTGCATTGCCGCATTCGAGCGCAGCGCAGGCACAACATGGCGAAACGGTCGAACTGGACCATGCCAAACCGGGGGACCTGATCTTCTTCAAAGGAAATAGTACAAAAAGCAGCCGCATTGGCCATGTTGGGATTATTACTGAAGTGGCTCCCGGTTATGTGCGGTTCATTCATTCGGCCTGGAAAGGCGGCATCCGCTACGATATGCTCAATGCTTCTTATTATCACAAGAGGTTTGTTGCGATCAAGCGAATGATTGACTGAAACCATTTGGACTGCTTCTTTCTGATCACACCAAAAAATTCAATTTCCGAAACCATTTGGTAACGGTTTCATTTTATTGCTCGTAAATTTGCCGGATCGATCTGATCATTACTTTACAAACTGCATCGCATTTTGAAACTCTGGCAAAAAGAAAATACGGTTACTTCTGAAAAAATAGAAAAATTCACGGTAGGACGCGACCGCGAAATGGACCTGCACCTGGCTGAATACGATGTGCTGGGAAATCTCGCGCATGCTACCATGCTGGAAACCATTGGTCTGCTCACTTCCGAGGATCTTGAAGCATTAAAAACCGAGCTGAAAGCGATCCATTCTCAAATAGCCAAAGGTGAATTTGTGATTGAGGATGGTGTTGAAGACGTGCATTCACAGGTGGAATTGCTTTTGACGCGTAAACTAGGTGATACTGGTAAGAAAATCCATAGCGGCCGCTCCCGCAACGACCAGGTGCTGGTGGACATGAAGCTTTACACCCGCGCCCGGCTGTTTGAAGTAGTACAAGCCACCGAAAAACTTTTCGATGTGCTGGCCCGCCGCTCGGAGGAACATCAAAACGATCTTTTGCCGGGATACACGCATTTGCAGATCGCTATGCCATCGTCTTTTGGCCTCTGGTTTGGCGCCTATGCGGAAGCGCTGATCGACGACATTATCCAACTCAATGCAGCATATCGCCTTGCTAACCGTAATCCGCTGGGCTCCGGCGCAGGCTATGGCTCCTCATTCCCTTTGAACCGCCAATTAACGACAGATTTACTGGGTTTTGAAGGAATGCATCATAATGTAGTTTATGCCCAAATGAGCCGCGGACGTACGGAACAGGCCGCGCTTACCGCGATCTCATCGCTGGCAGCAACGGTTTCGCGCCTGGCCATGGACGTTTGCTTATATAACAGCCAAAATTTCAGCTTCATCGTACTGCCCGACGACCTGACGACCGGCAGCAGCATTATGCCGCACAAGAAAAACCCGGATGTGGCGGAATTGCTGCGTGCGAAAACCAATCGCATGAAAGCATTGCCGATGGAGGTAACGATGGTACTAAGCAACCTGCCGTCGGGATACCATCGCGATATGCAGCTGCTGAAAGAAATCCTGATGCCTGCATTCGATGAAATACTCGACTGCCTGGACATCGCCGCATTCATGCTGGAAAATATGAAAGTGAAACAAAACCTGCTGGACGATGCCAAATACGATCTGCTTTTCAGTGTAGAACGTGTGAATGAGCTGGTGATCAACGGTGTACCGTTCCGAGATGCTTACCGGCAAGTTGGAGCGGAAATTGGTGACGGAAGCTACGCGGCGCCACGTGAATTGAAGCATACGCATGAAGGGAGCATTGGTAATTTACAAACCGCCGAAATCCGGGAAAGAATGCAGCAGGAACTGGCTGCTTTTGGGTATGATAAGGTTACTGCGGCATTGGAAAGCCTGCTAAACAAATAGATGAAATGAGCGGATTTCGGTTGATCTGGGTGGTTTTGCTGGGGTTAATGATTCTTTCGGGAAATACATTTGCAACCCAGGCAAAATCAGAGAAATTAAAAGTGATCTTTTTCCTGGACCCGGAATGCCCGATCTCCAATGCTTATATGAAGGAGATTAAAAGCATTTATGCCGACTATGCGGCTAAAGGCGTCACCTTCGAAGCGGTTTTTCCAATGTCAACCATTACTGATCAGGCGATCAGGGCATTTTTGAAAAAGTACAATACCACTATTCCCGGTCATTCCGATGCTAATCTGCAAAGAGCAAAACGATACCAGGCGACTGTGATGCCAGAGGTAGTTCTCGTTAATTCTGCTGGTATGATCGTTTACAAAGGCGCGATTGACGACTGGTACTACGGCCTCGGCAAAAGCCGCGCAAAAGCGACTGAGTTTTACCTGCGCAATGCGATCGACGCGACATTGGATGGTAATCCTGTACTGAAAAGCCGGACGGAGGCTTATGGGTGCTTGATTAATATGTGATTGGGTTAATCGTTACATGCCTGACGGCATTTTGAATTCCTACATCAACATTTCCCTACCGAGGTTGCGTGCCTACGGCACTGATGTGCGTACAACTATAAAATTTGGCCATCACACAGAGCTTTGCTGCTGGCAATCACGGTGCAAAAAGTCGCGTAGCGACGAAACCTCGGTAGCAATACGGATATATGGTTGGATGTAAAATCCCGTCAGGGATGAAACAAAACATGCACCGACATGATGAGGTAGCCGCCATTGTATCACAAAAAAAGGTAAGCCAAGCGGCTTACCTTTTTCACTTTAACTAAATCTAAAATATAAAATCAAGGCTTATCCCACCATACGCGGCCTGCTGCGCTGGTTAGGTCACCGAATCCAGGTAATGCTGCCATTGCATCGTAAGCTGCCTTTTTGTTGGCAAAATTAGGATCTGTTTGTGTTGGCAAAGAGATTGGCGCACGACGTGGAACTACCAGGGCAACGTTCAGATAGGTTACTTTTGGCAACGGTACAACAGAAGTTTCGTTAGGGAATCCTGTGCGTTTGTAAAGTGCCCAGCCTTCCTGTGGCTGCTTCATAAAGTTCAGATAGCTTTGGCTTGCAATTTGATCCAATGCTTTGGTAGCGTCGAATGCAATTCCTGGCTGGGCCATGTATGCTGTAATTTCCGCAGGAGTTGTTGCTACATAGTTAGTCAACTGAGATTTCAAACCGATCTCATTGTATAGATCCAACGAACTCTTCACGCCATCCTCATACCAGGTCTTAGCTGATGCTGCACCAGTTGATTTCAACGCAATCTCGGCACGCATAAAGCAATACTCAGCATAGGTGATCACAGGCAGATACGACTGTCCTGTTCCAGCATTTCCAGCTGCATCCGCTTTTCCTGTATTAAACAAACGAGGCTGAATGAATGACAACGTATCAACAGTCTGGCTATTTGACTTAATGGCCTTGGGAGTGTAATAACGTTGGATATTAGCGGTCTGTCTGGAATCGTCAGGACTCGTGAAGCTTCCGACATAACGTCTTCCTTCTTTCGTTCCTGCTGGAAGTTGTTTCTCAGCAATCAAGAGATTGATATTCGCCTGAGTGTACTGGTTAGGCGTGAAGAAAGCATCCAAACGCGGGTCACCTTTTGTGAACATAAAGTCAACCATAGGCTTAGGCGCTCTCAATTCGTCCGTATTCCAGTTACCACCACCAGCATCACCAGTGAAAGTAGCATTGCCGATAAATATCCATGCATCTGCGTTGCTACTCATCAAATCTGTCGCTGGCATAGCCAATACCTCAGTGATGATTGCAGTTCCCGCTGCCGCATCTGCTTTCTGAACGCGCAATGCCATTCTCAAACGTAGCGCATTGGCTGCTTTGATCCACTTTTGCGCATCACCTTTGTAATACTGATCGTAAGCACCAAGTGAATACTGAGGAGCAGACGGAGCTACTTTCAATGCAGCCACTGCTGCTTTAATTTCACCATCCAATTTGGCAAAAAGCTCTTGTTGGGTATCATACTTCGGTTGAAGCGTTCCACCATAGCGCCCCTGGAAGGCCTCAGTGTATGGGATGCTTCCATAGATATCAGAAACGTAGAAAGCATAATATGCTTTCAAAATACGGGCTATCTGGATCATCTGATCGTAGCGTGGCTGTTCGGCAGCATCAAGCTTTGATACCAATTGTTCAAGGTCATATAACCTATCACCTATACCGTTATACAGGCGTCCGTAACGATTTGAGAAGTTATCAAAGTTCAATGTGAACGATCCCTGATTACCATTCTGCAACGTATTGTATTGCATCCATGGCATGATACGGCGGTAAAGGTCGTAGAACGCTTCAAAGTCCTGGCCGTGGATTTGCTGCGTTGCCTGCAAAAACTGGTTTTGCGGCGGAACTGCCGATAATGCATCGGGATTTTTGTTGACGTCTACAAATGCTTCCTTTTCGCAGGAAAACAGAAATCCGACGGCAGCAAGTAGGTATATTTTGCTTTTTATAAATTTCATATCAATTTTATTTTGAATGGGCTGTAACAATTCAGGATCACAATCCTACGCTCACTGAAAATCCAAGGTTACGTGAGAAAGGCAGACCACCATATTCCATAAATTCACCCGCTTTGTTGCTGTACAAACCTTCCGGGTTGATACCATCCTTAGCAGTTTTGTACAGGTAGCCAAGGTTACGTCCTACAAGGCTTACACGCAATGACTGAATTTTCGCCTTGTTCAACAATGAAGCAGGAACGTTGTATCCAATTGAAACTTCGCGAAGTGAAACCCATGAGTTCTCGAAAGTTGAATATTCACGGATACCAGATGACCATTGTGTAAGGTTCAGGTAGTAAGCATAAGCAGGAATTGGTTTTACATAACCAGCCGCTACTGCATCTGCATAAGCCATTCCACCCAAGTCTTTTGGTGCTCCGTCAACCACAACTTGGAATCCGTCAGCAAGAACTCCCTGAGGAACGATACCGTCAGTTTTTGTATTGCCATCAGCATCTGTATAAGTCACACCGCCCAGTTCTGTGTTTCTTCCTGGAAGTGTAAATGCAAATGCACCTGTTGATGAACCATATTGGTGAGTTGCAGATGACATCAAACCTCCGATTTTAGCATCAGCCTGAACTGTCGCAGTGAAGTTTTTGTAACGAATGCTGTTCACGTTGCTGGCAAGGAATTTCTCCATAACCGTTCCAAGCTCTTTGTCAGCTTTCGATCCATATGAGCCATTGCGCACATAACCGATACCGCCTTCTCCCGAAATTGTTCCGATTACTTTTTGTCCGTTTGCAGGATTGTTAGCATCAGCCGACTCGTAAGTTGCAAAACCGTAGCCTGTGATGATCGTTCCGTAATCTTTTCCTACTCTTGCTACTGACTTAATATCAGCTCCAAAACCCAGGTTCAATTCGTAAGTGTTGGTTCCTTCAACCAGTTCCAATACTTTGTTACGGTTACGGGAGAAGTTAATGCTCGTATTCCATTCGAAATCCCCCTTTTTGATTGGTGTTGCAGTCAGCAAGATCTCAACTCCTTTGTTCTGGATTCTACCCGCATTCACAACTCTGCTGCTTACGCCAGACTCAGATGTTGTACTAAGGTTAAGAATCTCGTTTTTTGTGATCTTGTTGTAAACTGTCGCATCAATTCCCAAACGGTTGTTGAAGAAACGGATATCCGCTCCAAATTCAACTTCTCTTGCCAAACGGTTTTTCAAGCCATAGTTAGGAAGGATATTATCACGGAAACCTGACCAGTTTACAACACTTCCGTCTGCCTGAGTATAGGTTCCTTTTGGTTCGTAAATACCAGTCTGGTTTGTAGACCATGCTTCTGTATCACCACCTGTGTATCCAAGGCTGGCCCTAACTTTTCCGAAAGAAAGCCATGACGGAAGGTTTTTCAATGACTCAGTTGCGATCCATGAAAGACCAACAGAAGGATAAGAATAAATGTAGTCACCACTTCCGTTTGCATAAGTTAATGTCGACGACCAGTCAGTACGAAAGCTGGCGCTCAATGTTAACGCGTCCTTGTAAGTCAAATCTCCATAGGCATAAAGTGCGTCAATTCTCTTTGACGGAGTAAGCGCAATGCTTTCTGTCCTCAAAACATTAATGCTGTTTGACAGAGAATACACGTCAGCAACACGAAGTCCGCCATCCGTTCTCATATCAAATTTACGTCCACCGATCAATCTGTTGGTTTCTCCACCAGCTGACAAACTGAAATTGAAATCTGCTCCAATTTGCTTGGTAGCGGTAATCAAACCTTGAAAACGAGTCTGGCTTTTATTCTCAGAATACTCGCGATATTCACCGCCGGAGAAGTTAACATTGTCTCCTCTGTTTTTATTATTTCCGGTATACAACTCGTTCTGAACGTTTCCACGTACCAAAAAGCTCAACCAATCTGTGATCTTTCCAGTCAAATCGATATTTCCCCTGAACACTTTTTCATTACGGAATTGTTTGTATTCAAATGTCTGAAACATAAACTCGGTAATGTTGTATGGGTCAGCAGTTCCTCTGCGGCGACCGCCTGCAACTGGATCTATATAATTTTTCGACCAATATTCGATATCCATGCTGCGGGGACGGTTGTATGCAAAACGGAAAACCGGATTGTAATTACCACCCTGACGGATCGGGTTCACCATATCATTGTCAGTATAATCTGCACTTACGTCAAGATTCAGAATCTTTCCGATTTTCTGCGTTCCACGAATGTTGAAGTTGTTTCTCTTCAATTCAGTACCCGCAGGCATAATAGAAGTATTTTTCAATGTAGAGAAAGACGCGCGGAATGAACTGCGATCGTTTCCACCTTCTATGGCAACGTTGTGGTTGATGTACTTACCAGTCTGGAAAAATTTCAATGGATCGTTGGCTTTCCATTCAACCATTCTTCCGTCCAGGTCACGTACTGTCTGGCCTTCAAATTTAGGACCGTAAGAAAATGGGAAGTTTGGACGATCTACTTCGTCAACTCCGTCCGCACCTTTCGTGAAGGTCGGGCTTAAACCTGCACCGTATTCGTTCTGAAGGTCAAGAAATTTATAAGCCGTTTCAAATGTGGAAGTTTGATTGTAAGTCACACCCAAACCTTTATCCTGGCGTCCTTTTTTAGTTTGAACCACAACCACGCCATTCAAAGCCTCAGATCCATACAAAGAACTTGCGGCAGAGCCTTTCAACACGGTCATAGACTCGATGTTGTCCGGGTTGATGTTTTTCATGATGTTACCAAAATCCTGCGCAGCTCCCCATGAGTCAGCACCGGTTGTTCCAGGGCGGATCAACACACCATCCACTACGAAAAGTGGCTGCGTGTTGGGGCTTAGAGAGGCGTTACCACGAATACGGATACGGGAAGATGACATGGGTCCACCAGTTCCCTGGTTGATCATTACCCCTGCCACTTTGCCCTGAAGTGCGTTTACCATGTTAGCGTTTGCAGTTCTGGTAATGTCATTTCCCTGAACAGACTGAACTGAATAAGCAAGTTTTCTGGCTTCGGTTGACATACCAAAACCCGTAATAACCACTTCATTCAGCGTCTTGTTGTCTTCTACCAGATTGACTGTCAACTGGCTTGCGTTACCTACTTCCACTTCTTTGGTTATGAATCCAATAGAAGAGAAAACCAAAACCGATGTGTTGGAAGGAACACTCACACTAAACTTTCCATTTGCGTCAGACGCACCACCAGTGTTACTTCCTTTAATAAGGTAGGAAACGCCGGGTAAAGGATTTTGGTCCTTGTCAAGCACCGTTCCGTTAACGGTCTTTCTGTCCTGGGCCATACTCCATGTACTTCCTGTAAGAAGAAGGAGCAATGTTACCAGACGGGTTAAAGCTGTAAACTTTTGTCTCATGGTAAACTTGATAAAATGAATTTTGGGTTGGTTTTAAGTTTTACTCGCACAACGTACTCTGATTCAGAGATCGGAACTCACAACGTCTGTTGATTTCCAACTTTTTCACATCATAATCATTGAAGCTCAAAAATAAATATTTTTATTAACAAAAATATAACATTTATTAAAAAATATTAATAATTAGCATACAATTGGAGTAGACTATTTGGTTATTTTATCGTTTGAGCTTTATTTTATGAAGTACCTGCCTGCCAATGCCCGTACCTTGTAACTGGCCGTTTTCAATAGCCGATCGGTAATGTATCCCACCATATAACCTGCTGATAGCGGCTTCGTTACATGCGTTTTTGAAAGAAGAAAAGTGACGCATGGGAAGACCGTAGTCGGTTTCGGTGTAATCGTCGTATCCGAAGTTGTCGCCCAAAACCGCCGTAAGTACCTCCGCAGCTGCCGTGGAGATTACGCTGTGCCCGCTGGTGTACTCCGGGAAAGGTGGCGTTTGCAGAAAGGGACGCCACTTTTCATCCATATATGCATTAATTATCGTCTCCGGCCTGATCAGCTGGCTCCGGTACTTCTCGTCCCAGCAGCTGATGAAGCCGTCGAATAATGCGATTGATGTCAGTAAATAGGTGGCGGATGTCTCAATCCAGCTCTTTCCTGCAATTTCTGTTGCCTGACCAACGATGGAAATCCAGTGGCCGCCCGGTGAAAGTTTTTTTGTGGCGAAATTGAGGTGCCCTTGTGTGTTGAGGTAAAAGGGGTTACAGTCCCAGAAACTTGCGATCGCAATTTCTTCCTTACTCAGCTTTTGGGTGGATCGGTACACTTCCAATACCTCTTTCATAAACCGGCTACTCGTGTCGGTACTGTAAGCAGGCGGCGGTACCGGCTTGAACTGACCTGCCGAATCCAGTGATACCGGCCTAATCTGACTCCAATACGGTTCCACAGCATCAATGTAACCAGGTGGCGTAGGCGTCCATTTTCCTTTTTGTTTGCTATATGTGTACCGGCGCTTCTTTCTGGTCAATGCATAGTTATCTGTTGTGGACCAGGCTATGATGCTGTCGCTGACCATCTGCCCGAGTTTCAATGAATTATCGTAAACAGCGATGTCTTTTTCCCGAAAATCGGCGAGGATCACGTCCATGCTATCCTTCAACAGATGTTCTGAAAAAATGAGTTTGCCGCCGGTTTTGAAAAAGGCATATACTGCCGCCAGTTCATAGTTTACCTTACCTGCGTTTGGAATCGCTGAAACGTTCGGGAAGTCCTTTGTCTGGCCTTGCAGGCTGTTATACTGCTTGTTATTCAATGCAAGTACCTCATAAGCAGCCGCATTGGCATACAAATAAATCCGGCTGGCCACCGGGGGAGAAAATATGTCGTGCACAATCGCCCGTGTGAGGTTTTTCTCGGCTCTATGCAATATCTGAGTGGAAGGCCCAGCCGCGAAAACAGTCAAGCTGCCTACTGCGAGCAGCATGACCGATACAGTTCTGATACGGAGTGCCAGTTGTTTCATCTTGATTCAACGATTTGAAAAAATACTGGCTGTTCACTATTAACGGAGTATACTATACGCTTATTATCTATTATCTCCATGCCCCGGATGTCGCCGGTTGCCCAAAAGCCGGTCTGGTTGGCAGGTATCATTTCAAACTGGAATGGCGTAATTTGTTTTAATATCGCTCCCACCGACGCGTCGCACGGGCCAAGCTGGACACGGTAAGGAGAGAAATTTCCGGCCAGTATCAGTTCAGGTTTTTTATCCTGATCAAAATCGTAGAAGGCAATCCCACTCACTCGCGACACTTGCGCTTCTTGCGGCAGCTCGTGTACCTGAAACTGAAAATTCCCTTTGTTCTCCAAAACTATGCTGGAAAGCTGCCGGCAATAAACCTTATTGCTTTTCGCAATGGTCTCTTTTCCGAATACATCCTCCACAGTAGCGTCGGCATAGGATTCGTAGCTGGTATATTTCCTTTTCAGGAATGTCATCTGATCCAGCATTTCGTCCCGCGAGAACATCGGGTAGCTTTTTTCTCCTATATAGTAAGTACAGACCGGGTCGACCACGCCATTCTTGTCAAAATCATCAAAGTAGATCGCGACCGGTTTTTCCACAGACGCTTTATACTGATTATTCAATCCCGCATTTCCTACCACAAAATCCAGATCGCCGTCATTGTCCAGGTCAATGGGCATCAAAGCTGCCCACATCCCGTCGGAGTTTTTTAGCTCAGGGTCTTGCTTCTCTTCAAAAGCACTGCCCGTATTTTTGAAAACTTTAATGGGCATCCAGTCGCCTACCAGTATCAGGTCAGGTTTTTTGTCCTGGTCCAAATCCGTAAAAACAGCTGCTGTGATCATGCCGGGATTTAGCAAATCCTTGCTCCATTCCTGGGTAATGTCGGTGAATTTAATGTTGCTGCCATTACTGTCATTTCTTAAAATATAGCTTCTCGCCGCCATGGGAAACGAGCCTGGAATCGCTCTACCCCCAATAAAAAGATCCAGATCACCGTCACCATCAATATCGGCAGTAGCCGCACATTGCTTCGGGTTTTTCATTGATGGCAGCGCAAGTACCTCTTCATGCAGGGCCCCTTTTCCATCATTGATATACAAATGGTCGCGGTACTCGGGTGCTTGTTCTTCAAATTCATTTCCGCCGCTTACCACGTACAAATCCAGGTCGCCGTCTTTGTCCGCATCAAAAAACAGTGCACTCACTTCTTCACAGACCGCATTCTGCCGCCAGGGCTGTGCAGCCGCACCTGTGAATGTCCCATCCTTTTTTTGCAAATAAAGTACCCCGAATTGATGTGAGGCGCCGCCCAAAAATAGATCTTCCAGACCATCCCCATTCACATCGCCTTTCGCCATAGCCGGCCCGAGTTTGGACAATTGGTAAGGTAGCAGCACTTCCACTTTGAAATCCACAAAATCATTTTCCTGGTGCACAAAATCAATCCCTATGCTGTCGGCAGAGATTTTGCGAACCCAGTTTTTGGCAATCTGAATGTCATTTTTCAACGTGACAACATTCGAATCGGCTTCTTTTAATGTCAGCAAAGATTGCCCTGGCTTTGCCAGCAATGTAACTTTTCCCGACGGCCAAAGTACCTTAACGGAGTCGACATTGCCATTTTTTCCCAAACCAAAATGAAGATCCGTAGTCACCGTTGACTGGTAGCCTCTTACCGGATAGAGCTCAGTGTATTGCGTGGTACCATTGGCATACACCCAGACCTTGCTTCCGAGAGCCTGTGAATTTTTGCCGGAACCTGCCAATCTTACAGTTAAGCCGCCTTGGTTCGTATTATTTTGATAAATGGAAACCGGTTCGTTCATGTTTGAAATCACCAGGTCCAGGTCGCCGTCACCGTCAAAATCTGCATAAGCCGCTGCATTGGAAACAGCCTCATCTGTAAAGCCCCATTTTTTAGATACGTCCTCAAAAGCATACGCGGCGGTCAGTGCCTGATTTCTGAATAGGTAATTCCTCAACTTGTTGGAAGGCATCTTTTGAACCAGGTTATAGGTCTTGAAATTCAGATTTCCCTTGCCTACTTCCTTCATTTGCTCGTCGGCAACCGTGTATTTGAGAAAATCCATATTGGTAAAGTCCCGCAGATAACCATTGGTAATCAGCATATCTTTCCAGCCATCATTATCGAGATCCGCCATCAGCCCTGCCCAGCTCCAATCGGTATTCGATATGCCAGCCAGCTGCCCGATTTCACTGAATTTCACATTGCCTGTTGCATCGGTACCCCGGTTCAAATGCAGCATATTCCGCATATTCTGGTGGTAGTAGCCGCTGTCGAGCAACAAATGATATTGATCGTAAACGTCCGGACCTTTCAGTAATTTCTGACGGTGATTATCCTCGGGTAACATGTCAAGCGTCAGTACATCGGGCTTTCCATCATTGTTAAAGTCACTCACATCTGCACCCATTGAAAACTTGGAAACATGCGTAAATGACTTTTTTAAGGATTCGGTGAATGTGCCGTTACGGTTATTGACATAGTAGCAATCCACTTCCGTGTAGTCGCTCGTGGTGTAAAGATCCGGCCAGCCGTCCTGATTAATGTCCGCCACGATGACACTCAGCCCGAAATTCAATGCATTGTTAATGATGCCAGCCTTTTGGGTAACGTCTTTGAATTTCAGTTTCCCATTCTCACTGATGTTTTCAAAAAGTCTGTTTCCAAAGTAGGGATTTGGTGTCGCACGCATTTCGCGCGTATTGAGAAATGGATTGACGCTATGATTGGAGTGGTTCAACAAAAACATATCCAGGTCGCCGTCGCGGTCGTAATCAAAAAAAGCAGCCTGGGTAGACTGTGACCCGATTGCATTCAAGCCACTCTCCACAGCTACTTCCTTGAATACCGGGATCCCGTTTTTAATGCCCTGATTGATGAAAAGTTCGTTATTCTTGTCCGAAAGCTTCCTGAAAAACCCGGAATGACAAACGTAAATATCGAGCAAGCCGTCGCCATTGACATCAGCCACGCTGACGCCCGTCGCCCAGGTCCCGTTTCCTTCGATTTTGGCTTTTTTACTAATATCCTCAAACTCGATCTTTGTCTTAACCGACCTGTTGATATACAACTTATTGGCAACCGTATTTCCTGAAATAAACAAATCCGGCGTACCATCATTATTAAAATCACCGATACCAATGCCATTTCCGTTGTACAGATATTCGTACCGGAAAATGTGCAGGGAATCGTTCTCCTCAATTTTATTCACAAAACCGACCCTGGTATCCTTGGGAGAAATTTTGGTAAAAACGGTTTGTGAAAAACCCTGAGACGCAAGAAGAAGAAAGAATAAAAAGTAGAGTCTACCCATGCCGTACGGTCAAAATCCGGTGAAATTTCAATTCCATTTAAAAACCAGATTATCATCTCCGGCCTCGCGCTCTACATACATTAAAATCAATGTCAACATTTCCTGATCGCTCCGCATATTGCCCGTGGACATCACCAGTTGCGGTGGATTATGCGGGTTAGCCGGATTGGACGCAGTATTGTCATATGTTCCTTCTACGTGCACAACCGCGCCTTTGGGCAGTAGCAATGGTTTTTTGTATTTATAAATCTCCTGCCAGCGAAAATCCCAGTCTGGTATATGTACCAGTTTGACGGTATCGCCAGGAGAAACAACCGCGTAAGCCTTGAATTCCTTACCCAGATAATGCATGTGTGGCCAGGCATAGAGTAAGGAAACGTCAGGCTGGTTGTTCGCGATTCTCAGCCGGAAGCTTTTCACTTCATCGGCAAAAATCATAAAGGGCGGGCTGATATCCTTTTCACCGATACCGCCGGAACCCAGACTGATCACCTTCACTTTTCTTTTAATCGGCGTTGTTTTGAAGAAAATATTAACGCCATCAATGCTCTCGGCATCAATCGAAGACGGACCAAAATGTACCGTTACCAGCACGACACCACGTTTTGGCATCACCCAACCCATGTCTTCCGGGTAAGTTTCCACGGTAGTACCGGGAATCCAGCCACCGTAGTAAGTCATCTCCTTTTTGTACTTGACCCACTCGTAATACTTGTCAGCCGACGGACCACTCAGATCCACAAAGTCAACCGAATTATGCAGATCAACAGCAGGATCGGGGACCGGGTGGATCGCGAAATTGGCGTGGTGAATGAGTTTTTTATTGTTTGAAGTAAATTCAATAGCCTCAACATTAGCCTCCTGCGCCAGTTCAAAAGGAATTTTGAACATCACAAATCGCTCGGCCGCATCACCTTTGACCAAAAATGCTTCCTTGATTTTCAGACTGAGATCAGGTTTCCTTTTGTAGGAAGTACCCGCATTCACTCTCGCTTGCAACTCTTGCTCCGCTTTCAGGTTTTGCTTGCCTTTCGGGGTACCGCCATCGATCCAGGCAGTAATGGTTTTGATATCCTTGTCGCTCAGAGAACGATCATTGGCAAAAGAATTGAAATGATTATCGGCTTTCCAGGGCGGCATATAGCGCGAGCTCACTACCTGTTTGATGAACTTGGAACGCTTCGTAACGTCTTCGAAAGTGATCAGTGGAAATGGCGCTGCTTCTCCGGTACGGTGGCAAGGCACGCAATTAGCGTGAATGATAGGCTGCACATCCTTATAAAATTCCGGTACCTGCCCGGTGCACCAGTTGCAAAACAACAGCAGCGCCAGAAAAAGGCCTTTACGAAACAGCATGGTAATGAGTGGGTTTGACTCATGCAATTTAGTAATAGAAAATTGATTTTAAAAAAATTTAATAAATGCTGTTCTTTTTATAGTTTGTCTAAATCACCGATTGAATAAACGGTGACCTCACTGCGTTTCTGAAATTCCTTTCCTCCGTAAACCAGATTCAGATTGGCATTGGCAGCCATTTTTTTGAAATATTGAAGGCCATTGAAAAAATCATTCTGAATGGTTTTTCCGGATTTGATCTCAACAGCTTTTAGATTCACACCATCCTGAATCAACAAATCCACCTCATTTTGGCTATAATCCCGCCAGAAATAAAAGCGTGGCTGTTTACCCTGATTCAAAACATTTTTTTGTAATTCATTGATAATCAAATTCTCAAACAAAGCACCTTTGGAAAAATGCAGGTTCAGCTCTTGCACACTGTTTATTCCTAACAGATGGGCCGCGAGTCCAATATCATAAAAGTAGACCTTAGGCGTACTGATAACTCGCTTGCTGAAATTTTGATAGTATGGTTGCAATCGGAATGCGATAAATGAAGTTTCCAAAACCGACAACCATGCGTTAATGGTTTTGTTATCCAAACCCAGCTCAACGCCGAGACTTTGCTGATTGAACAATTGCCCGATCCTCCCGGCCAGAAGCTGGATAAAGCGCTGAAAAAGTCCGAGGTCAAGAATATTCTTTACTTGCCGCACATCCCGTTCGATATAAGTGCGGAGGTAATTATCATAAAATGTGCTTGAATCAATGTCCTCTACAAGTCGGCGCGGATATGATCCGGAAATGACGTAGTCTTCCCAGCTTTCAGGTTGGTAAGTTGTCCCATTTAGCTCGTTGAGTGAAAATGGTAAAAGATAAAAGATGGCCACCCTTCCAGCCAGGGACTGGGTGATTTGTTCCATCGTGAGGAAGTTCTGAGACCCGGTCAGAATATACTCCCCTTTTCTCTTCCTTTCGTCTGTGAAAACCTGCAGGTAAGAGAACAGTTCAGGTACATATTGTGCTTCATCAATGACAACGCCGTTTTGGTAGGTTTCCAAAAATCCGACTGGGTCATCTTTGGCAAATGCCCTGGCGCTCAAATTTTCCAGATTAACGTATTGATAATCTGGCCGCACCATTCGTGCTAACGTTGTTTTCCCGGATTGCCTTGGCCCTGTGAGACTAATGATCGGATACTTATCCAGCATTTCGCTCAGCTTGGTAACGAGATCTCTGTCTATCATTTTGTAAATTTAGGAATTCAATTCCTAAATTTACAAAATCTTGCTAACTAATTAACTATCAGTCTTCCCAAAGACAATTAAATGCTAATCCTCGTCCCGGCAGCTGATGCCACAGCCAATTCCAGATCATCCGCATGGCAAATCGTTACCTGCGTTACGCCAGCATTTAATGCTGCAAATGCATTATCGAGCTTTGGGATCATGCCTTTGTTGATGACACCAGACGCTTTGTATGCTTCGTAAGAATCCGGGGTGAGGGAAGAAATCACTGCATTATCGTCGTCAGGATCGGAGAGAACGCCTTTTTTCTCAAAGCAATAAATAAGGTTCACAGCATAAAATGCGGACATCGCGACGGCCGTGGCTGATGCCATTGTATCTGCATTGGTGTTTAGTAACAATCCTTCTGAGCTGTAAGTCAGCGGGGCGATGACCGGAACCAGAATGCTTTGTAGCAATGCATTGATCTGCTGACCATTTACTTCTTCAATATCCCCCACAAATCCATAATCAATATTTTTCACCGGACGTTTGACCGAACGTATGATCCCGCCGTCAGCGCCGGTAAGGCCGATCGCGTTGCTTCCGGTTGCCTGCAATTGTGCGACAAGGTTTTTGTTGACCAACCCGCCATAAACCATAGTTACCACGTCCAGCATTGGCTTATCGGTAATGCGACGTCCGTCCACCATTTGCGTTTCGATCTGCAATTTGGCTGCGATCTGCGTGGCTATCTTTCCTCCTCCGTGCACAAGGATCTTCTGCCCTTTCAATTTGGCAAAGTCATTCAGAAATTTGGAACATGCATCGGGATTGTCAATGACATTACCGCCGATTTTAACTACATAAAGTGCCTGGGACATGGAAACGGTATTTTACTATTCTGAAATTGAGGCGACAAAGGTAGCAGAAACAACTTTTGCCAGAAAAGGGAATTTTAATTGATGAATTTTTTTAGCAAAATTACGTTGACTATGCAAAGCCGTATAAAACTCTATCAATTTAATAGATAATCTTGCCGATAAACCGAAGGCTCAGGCATTCAGCTAATCCACCAACTGCAACATGAAACGTAGTATTTTCCTTTCTCTGGGTATTTGTCTCTTTTTCGCCTGTTCTGCATTTTCCCAGATACAAAAGGCCAAAGCACATTGGACCTACACGTTCTCAAAGCCGGAGGTAAAAAAGGGAGAAACTGTTGACCTGATATTTACGGCAGTGATAGACAAGGACTGGTACATGTATTCGTCGGATTTCGATCCGGATCTTGGGCCAATGCTGACGACTTTTACTTATGAAAAGAATAATGCATTTGAGGTTATTGGTAAACTAAAACCACAGAATCCCAAAACGAAATTTGAAGAGGTGTGGGGCGGAAATGTGCGTTATTTTGAAGGGAAAGCTGTTTTCAAACAAACCATCAAGGTACTGGCGGACAATCCTGTTATCAAAGGAGCTTCCGAATATCAGACTTGCAGCCACGTCACAGGACTTTGCATTCCCGGGAGTGAGGATTTTGAATTTAAAGGACTAAAAGTAGTAGCCGCCGGAGCTGAATCAGCTGAGCAGCCTAATGTAGGCGCAACACCAGCGCCCATCGAAAAAACATCAGCCGAAACAGTAATTTCCACCGCCCCGGAAACCGATACCACTGCACAAGCCGCCAATGTTGTATCCGATTCTGCTTCAAAAACCGATGTAATTAGTGCCGATACCACCGATCCGTTGAGCGAAGAAGATGCTACGACTGACAAATCGCTCTGGGGGTTTGCATTGGCAGCATTCTTATCCGGACTAGTCGCATTGCTCACTCCCTGCGTTTTTCCGATCATCCCGATGACGGTAAGCTACTTCACAAACCAGGAAAAAGGGAAGCTGAAAGCATTCATTTACGGTATTTCCATTGTTTTGATCTATACTTTGATAGGTACCGTTGTTTCCAGATTAAACGGCCCGGCATTCGCCAACTTTCTGAGTACGCATTGGATTCCCAATCTGCTTTTCTTCGCTATTTTCTTTGTATTCGGGCTATCTTTTTTAGGCCTTTTTGAAATTGTCCTGCCTAGTGGGTTTGTTAATAAAATGGACCAGAAAGCAGATCAGGGCGGGTATGCGGGCGTTTTCTTCATGGCATTTACATTGGTACTGGTTTCATTTTCCTGCACGGGCCCCATTGTGGGTAGCCTACTGGTAGCTTCTGCGGGTGGAGAAGTTGTGAAGCCTATTATAGGAATGGCTTCGTTTTCGGCTGCATTTGCGATACCGTTTACACTGTTTGCCCTTTTTCCACAATGGCTCAAATCGTTGCCCAAATCCGGCGGCTGGCTGAACACCGTTAAAGTTGTTTTAGGGTTTCTAGAACTGGCACTTGCATTGAAATTTTTTAGCATTGCCGATCAGGTGTATCACTGGCGACTGCTCGATCGGGAAGTTTACCTGGCCTTCTGGATCGTGATATTCAGCTTACTAGGGTTTTATCTTTTGGGTAAAATCAGGACACCGCACGATTCTGTGGTTGAGAAAGTGAGCGTTCCAAAATTGCTGTTATCCATCGTGACTTTCACATTTGTGGTTTATATGATCCCAGGCATGTGGGGCGCGCCTTTGAAAGCATTAGCAGGTTATCTTCCCCCGCAATCCACATTGGATTTTGATTTAAGCAAACGAAGCGCAGGAGTTGCCTCAACCATTGCTCCCGGCGAAACCCGGAAGTATGCCGATCTATTTCATTTACCTCACGAATTGGAAGGTTTCTTCGATTATAAAGATGCATTAGCCTATGCCAAAAAGGTAAACAAACCCGTTTTCATCGATTTCACGGGTCATGGATGCGTGAATTGCCGGGAAATGGAAGCCCGTGTGTGGGTGGATCCAGCTGTACAGCAGCGGTTAAGGAATGATTATGTGATCGTAGCATTGTATGTCGATGACAAAACAGAACTTCCTGAATCGCAATGGTATACTTCCAAATATGACGACAAGGTCAAAAAAACCATCGGCGCGCAAAATGCTGACTTGCAGATCGTAGCATATAACAACAATGCGCAGCCGCATTACTGCCTGGTTGGCCATGACGGAAAGCTGTTGGTAGCCCCTAAAAATTACGATTTAAATCCAGCGAATTTTGCAGCGTTTTTGGATAGCGGGAAGGCGGCGTTTGGGAAGTGAGGGTGATGATAGCCATCTGTCTGACCCGCGCACTGATAGGGACTGAGATATACTATATCCCTGCTTAACCCAGGACTTTAGTCTTGGGGTTAGCCCCAGGCTCGTAGTCCTAGATCGTAGTCCTCGTCCGGGCCCTCAATCTCTGTCCCTAGCTGCCAGCCCTGGTCCGGATCCCAGTATCCATCACCATAGGCATCAGCCTACACGTCACCATCCAGCCGGATCTGGCTAAAGCCAGAGTCTCAGGTTCTCCGTGGTAATCCCAAGACTGAAGTCTTGGGTTGAGGGAGGGTTGTTTGAGGAAGTATTCCTATCATTGCAGGATTTTTCTCAACTATTCAGTTCCTAAAACCTGACTGCTCCAATGCGCGAACTTTGGCTCTTTTGTATTTTTTTGCTTAGCACACCAACCTCATTTGCCCAAACCCTCCGCCCGCCCGCAGTTCCGCTGGTAACCATCGATCCTTACACCAGCGCCTGGTCTTTTGGCGATCAGCTCGGTGGTTCAATTACTAAACACTGGACTGGCAGACCATACCCCATGGACGGGCTCATCCGTGTTGATGGCACGACTTACCGGTTTCTCGGCGCAGCTACGCCGGTGATGAAAACGATTTTGCCAACTGCCAAGCAAGCTGCCTATACCGCAAAATTCACTACCGAGAAACCGGATCCCGAGTGGTGGTATAAGGAAGGCTACAACATCAGTACCTGGAAACAGGGCCCGGCACCATTCGGTACCCACGAGCGCAATGATAATATGCTGCGAGGCGGCACCGAATTCGCGAAAGAGATATGGTACCGTCGTGAATTCACACTTTCTGCCGTGGATTTTGAAAAGCCTACACTCAATATTTTCCATGATGATGATGTGCAGGTTTACATCAATGGCGTTCCCGCATTCGATTGTGCACCTTGCTTCACAGGCGACTACGAATTCAAACCGATCAGTGCATCAGCTAGAAAAGCGCTCAAAAAAGGCAAGAATATTTTGGCTGCTTACTGCAAAAACGGTGCGGGACCGGGCTACATTGATATTGGCCTCGCCGACGAAATCGCACCGAAAGGAGCCGATGTGATCTTGGCTGCCAAACAAACCGGTTTTGAAATGAGAGCCACACAATCCGTTTACGAGTTTGACGCCGGGCCAGTACACCTGACAGTTCGGTTTGTGGCGCCGCTGATCATGAAAGATCTGGATTTACTTGCCAGACCCATCAATTACATTGTTTATGATGTAAAATCCAATGATGGGAAAACGCATGATGTAAGTGTGTTAAATTCGATTTCCGGTCTTTGGGTAACCAATGATAACAGCCAGTCGGTGACAGGAAAAGAGGCTAATCAAGACGGATTAACTACACTTTCGCTCGCCAATCAGACTCAAAACGTGCTCGTCCGTAAAGGTGATGATGTTCGTATAGATTGGGGACAAGCCTATCTTTCAGCTCCCGCAGGTGTTGTTAAAGGCTCCGCGATTGGTTCACCTTCGGATATCGTAAAAGAATTTACTCAAAAAGGCACGCTGAGTACCGATCAAGCCGGCGCCGCACCTGCTGACGCCAAATCGATGGCATTGGTGTTGACAGCGGGCAAGGTAGGAACCGCCAGCAAATCCCTGCATGCGATGTTGGGCTATGACGATGGTTTTTCTGTTCAATATTTTGGTCAAAACCTGCGGCCATGGTGGAATAAGGACGGAAACAGAACTTTCCAGGGTGAATTGAAAAAGTCGGAAACCGATTTTGAAAAAATCCTTCAAGCCTGCGAAGAGACCGACAAAATGATATATGACGATGCCGTGAAAGCTGGTGGTAAACAGTATGCCGAACTTTGCGTGCTATCCTATCGGCAGGCCATTGCGGCGCACAAACTGGTAGCCGGTCCAAGTGGCACACCATTGTTTTTCTCAAAAGAAAATTTCAGTAACGGATCGATCGGAACGGTGGATATTACCTATCCTTCCGCGCCGCTTTTTCTCCTTTACAACCCCGTATTGCTGAAAGGAATGATGGAACCGATTTTCTACTATTCCGAAAGTGGTAAATGGGCAAAACCTTTCGCTGCGCACGATGTAGGCACATATCCGCTGGCCAACGGACAAACGTACGGAGAAGATATGCCGGTAGAAGAATCGGGTAATATGCTGACTTTGACGTACGCAATCTGCAAAGCGGAGAACAACATTGATTTTGCCAAAAAGCATTGGAAAGTGCTCAGTATTTGGGCTAATTACCTAAAAAAAGAAGGCTTTGATCCTGCTAACCAGCTTTGTACCGACGATTTTGCCGGTCACCTGGCACGTAATGCAAACTTGTCTATCAAAGCCATTATGGGATTGGCCTGCTACGCAAAAATGGCCGAGCAACTGGGCGACACCAAAGAAGCGACCGAAGTGAATGGATTGGTAAAAGATTTCGCCAAAAAGTGGATGGAACTAGCCGACAGCGGCGACCACTATGCCCTCACATTCGACGACAAAAACACATGGAGCCAGAAATACAATTTGGTGTGGGATAGCCTGCTGAAACTGGACGTATTCCCCAAAGCGGTAGCTGAAAAGGAAATCAAATATTACCTCACCAAACAAAAACCGTTCGGTCTTCCGCTCGACAGCCGCAAAACATACAGCAAATCCGACTGGATCGTCTGGACGGCGACATTAGCCACCGATCCAAAAGATTTCGACGCACTAATCAGGCCCGTTTACAAATACGCAACAGAAACCCCGGATCGCATTCCACTTTCGGACTGGCATGAAACGGTTAATGGAAAGTCGGTTGGGTTTAGGGCGCGGTCGGTAGTTGGCGGGTATTGGATGAAGGTTTTGGGGGAGCGGTGGAAATAATAATATAGAGGAAGCCTTTGCTGTTTCTTCCAGAGTTATTTGAATTTATAAACGGGTGAAAAATGAAAATTAAAAGTTACGAGCTGTTCCAGGTGCCGCCACGATGGTTATTTCTGAAAATAGAAACGGATGAGGGCATTATTGGCTGGGGAGAGCCGGTGATCGAGGGCAAAGCTGCCACAGTGAAAGCTGCTGTGATTGAACTAATGGAAGCTTTGATCGGTAAAGATCCAATGGACATTGAAGGCCATTGGAACACCATGTACCGCGGCGGATTTTATCGCGGCGGCCCGATCCTGATGAGTGCGATCGCAGGTATCGATCAGGCTTTGTGGGATATCAAAGGAAAGTTTTATAATGCACCTGTTTATCAGCTTCTTGGAGGTAAATGCAGGGACAAGATCAAGGTGTATTCCTGGATAGGAGGGGACCGTCCCGCGGAGGTGGCCGATGCTGCCAGGCTGGCATTTGAAAGTGGTTTCAAAGCCATCAAAATGAATGCGACGGATGAAATGCAGTACATTGATTCGTATGAAAAAATTGATCTGGTGCTGGCCAGGGTAGGTTCGATACGTGACGCGGTGGGTTACGGATTGGATATTGGAGTGGATTTTCACGGACGATTGCATAAGCCTATGGCGAAGGTACTTGCCAAAGAATTAGAACAATTCAGGCCCATGTTTATTGAGGAACCTGTTTTGCCTGAAAACAATGAGGCGCTGCGCGAAATTGCCAACCATACTTGCATTCCGATTGCTACGGGCGAAAGAATGTTCAGCCGCTGGCAGTTCAAAAACCTGCTAACTGACGGATACGCAGACATTATTCAGCCTGATCTGTCACACGCAGGAGGTATCACGGAATGTAAAAAAATCCTGTCGATGGCGGAAGCATTCGATGTAGCGGCGGCTCCACATTGTCCACTAGGGCCTATTGCGCTGGCGGC
Organism: Dyadobacter sp.; assembly: GCF_039919315.1. Lineage (GTDB taxonomy): Bacteria > Bacteroidota > Bacteroidia > Cytophagales > Spirosomataceae > Dyadobacter. The sequence goes on from NZ_JBDSFX010000089.1 coordinate 83,538, forward strand.
TTGCTTGCAGGTGGATGCTACGTGTCATAATGCATTTATTCAGGAGCAAAGTCTGGGCATCCATTACAATCAGGGAAATGATCTGATGGATTACCTCGAAGACAAATCAGTTTTCAGTTACGAAGGTGGTTTTGTCAATATCCCATCCGGACCCGGACTAGGGATTCAGGTGGATGAGGCACAGGTAAGGAAAATGGCCGAAGTAGGGCACAACTGGAAAAATCCTTTGTGGTCGCATGCAGACGGTAGTGCAGCAGAATGGTGATCAGATAGACTGTGATTCCTTATTAAAAGCAAACAGAGGCGATAGTGAAAGCTGTCGCCTCTGTTTGCTTTTATACTACACGTCTATTGCGTCGTAGACGATCACTTTATCCCATAGATGACTGCAATCTTTGATAAATTTCTGGTGAATAGGATGGGTTTGATAGCTGGCCTGGCCGGCAACATCTTCGAAAAACATCAGTTCAGACACGCCCCAGGAGTTGTCAACAACATCACGCTTTTCCGTGCTGGCGACCACGCCGATACGAAGTTCTTTGATCGCATCAATTTTTCTTAACGTTTTCAACCCTTCCACAATCTTGTCACGATCTGCGACAGAACCTGGATTTTTGAGCCAGAAAAAAACGTGGTGAACCAGCGGGTATTTGCCTTTCTGGGAGTTGGTAGAGGAAGCCACTGCGGTAGCGGTTCCAGCTGCCAGCGCAACCGAGCTGGCGATAAATTTACGTCGGGAGTTGTTCATGCCTTTGCGTTTGTATATTGTTCCTGACCAAAAATAGCGGTTAACAAGAAGGTTTCCCAATACTCGCGTTCACCTTCTTTCTTAATTTTTGTTTGATTGGTACCTGTTTTTTGTGCACTTGCATTGATGTTTCCTGCGGTAGTTTCACAGTTTAGGGCTAGTGGCTGAATTCATCCATGACAGTTTTAGTGCTTGATAATACGGTAGGAGGAGGTTTTGGAACCGTGAATGACCTTGACCACATACGTACCCGCGGGAAGCTTGCTAATATCCAAATGATCTTCACGGCTATCCGCTGACATTTTTCCGATGCGGTGACCCGAAATATCGAACAGCTCAATACTGCGGGGCGCCGCATGAAGGAAGTCAAGGATAAGCAGATCGGCAGTGGGGTTGGGATAAATGCTTACACCTTCTTGGGAAAAAGGTTCGTTCGTGCCTGTAATCACTTCTACGCGTACGGTTCCGGGAGTGCCCACGTCCCCAACGCCACAGGCACTCCTCACGCTGAAAATCCTGTAGAGCTCATTGGGAGCTGCATGGAGAAGTTCCACCTCATAGGTTGGGTTACTTGTTGTCACCGACCGCGCGGAAGACTCAGAACCATAGAATAATGTCCAGGGCGCTATGCCTTCGAGCAAAATCTGAACACGAGGCGCATTAGCTCCGTCTAGCGTCACCGATGCTACTGAAAAGCGCGCCTTCGATTTTTGCGTAATCGTAGACACTTCCTTAGCCGCACTGCTGCTGACTCCCGGGTCCGATGCTGCAACCCTGATCCGGTAAAGGCGGCCGTTGGGCAGGTTCAGTGGAATGACCGCTTTCAATGGGCTCTGCGTACCTGTGGTTGGGATATTGGTAAAATTCCGCCCGGTTGAATCGGAGATCTGAACAGTCATCTTATTGCCTGCGGAGAATGTGCCTTTTGTATTATAAGAGACTAATATTTCATCGCCCGCACAACTTCCTGCATCCGGGGAAATGTATACTCCGGTGGTGATGCTTCGCTCCGATGCCGGATTCACTTCCACTGTCGCCGATCCGCTGGCGACCCCTGTTCCACAATTATTTTGAATGGTCTTAATGGTATAGGTAGTAGTCTGCTTCGGGCTGACCTGAATGTAGGAAAGTTCTCCTGTCATGCCAAAAATACGGGCTACTGTGCCGTCTGAAAGCGTTACATCTGCGCCATCGGGAAGGTCTTTGGTATTTCTTGCAACAATGTAAGTAGTTTCTCCGCTGTTAATGACGGTGTTTCCGCTTAGTACGGTGCCGGGTTTTTGCGCAATAAGGGTATTCAATGTCGCCCGGAGATTATATTTCCTGACAGCAACCCTAATCTCCAATTTCGCAGAAGGTAAAGGATTTGGAATGTTTAAGGAACGTATTCCTGTGACTGTTTTGGTAGAATCGAGCACGGTGATCGCATTCGTTTCCAGGTTTACCAGTTCAAAACGAATGTAGTCGTCAGACAGATCCACGTCTCCCAGGAGGGAATAATTCACAGGAAATGCAGATCCTTCGCACGCATTGTAAGGTGTCGTGTTCAACTGCAAACTGGGATTAACCTTCACGATCTGCGAACCCGAAACTGTGCCGTAACCGCAATAATTGGAAACTGATTTTACAAAAAACTCGCCGCCGCGAACGGGACTGATAGTACGCGTTTGAACGGGGTCCAAATAATTTTTTTTCGAATTGTCTTCATAAACGACCGTCCAATCGGGACCGCCGGTCAATGTAACTTTTAGGGGTGTGTCCACACCCGGTTCGATCACGAGAGGCTCGGAGTTGGAGCCGCTGCCGATTGTCGCGGTTGGCGTCGTTCCTATTAAGATGGTTCCTTCCCTGGAAAGCATCCCATCAGATGACATTATCCGTGTTTTATAATTTCCGGGTGATGCGTTTGCCGGAATCTTTCCAGTAAGAACCCTGCCGGTTTCCGTCGTGGCAATGGTGGTGAAATCCGTAGTACCTTCTTTCGCAATCTGCAGTGAGAAGGTCGCGGGCTTGCTCATCGGTTCCACAGCCCAGAAAGGTACGGATATTGGGCCGCCCAGGCAGTATTGTCCCCCGACCGACGGTTCGATGCGGTAAAGAATAGGGTAAATGTAGGCTTTCAGGTTAACCGGCACGGTTCCGCAAACATTGGTTGCCGACTTGACCACAAATTCGTTCACTTTGCCAGGCACCAGGGAAATCGGTAGGGTGGTACTTTGGCTGCTTGTGTTAACAAATGTGGTATCCTTTCCATTTTGTGAATAATCGATGCGTGCGGGCAAACCTTTCTCTGCCAGGATCTCGAGGGAAGGATAAGATTCAAACGGCAATGATTCAATCGGGTTTTCCGGCGTGCCTTCCCGGGATAACCGGAATTGTTCCGGTGGCAGTTGGACGAAAAATTCCTGGATCTGGCTGTACACCACTGGCGAAGTGGACACAATGCGAATTTGGGCAGCAGGCGCGAACCGGTCGGCAGGGAATTTGACCTTATGTTTTCCGTCTTTCGATACCGTTGCCAGCGTTCTGAATTCGCAACAATCTGTCATTCCCTGAACCTGAAACTGGTTTCCCGCATTGAAATTTCCCGATTGCTGAAATGTCACTTCCAGACTATCGTTCGCACATACCAGTTTGATGACCGGTTCGAATGCGATCGCCGGGTTGTTTCCGTTGCCCAGTATGCGAAAAGTTTTAGCGGGCAGATTTTCGTTTTTGAAACAACCATTGGAAATAGACTTGAACCTAAATTCACGATTTTGTTTGAGGTAGAAATCATATTGACCAACATCCGAATCAGTGAATTTTTCGCCTTCCATTGTTTCCACCACATAGGGCCACCCGCCATGTATCATGTAGCTGACCCGGACATTGGAAGGTATCTGATAATCATAAATGTTGGTGTTATGATACTCCATTCCTGGCATGGTATGGATCTCGATCAGCTGCGTTTGAATAGATTCCAATGCCGGATTGGCAGTAATGATCTGATAGGCAAATTCAGAAAATCCCTGTTCACGATTAGGGGCGTCGAATGTAAGCTGGTCTCCGGAGCGCGTAGCCGGTATACGGATTTTGTCGGCGTTGTTATAAATATGCTTAGCCTCTATCCAGAACTGGGTACTGCTGGTCAATGCAGCATTTGAAACAAATTTAACAGACGCTTTACTACCGCCGCAGAAGATCTGCCGGTCTTTTTCGTTGGCGAACCTGATGCCGGGATTGACCTTGATTTGCAAAACATCATTATTCAGAGAGGCTGCATTGCTACAACCCGAGGAGATGGATTTGATCGAGTAGGAAGTGGTTTGATCAGGCCTCACTGTAGCTAGCAGCTGCCCCTGTTCACCAAGATTAGTCGTCGTGCCATCGCTGAGGGTTACGCTCAGGGGCGGCAAGCCTTTAACGTCCAGATACAGAAACCGGCTCTCTCCAAAGTTAATCGTCTGGTTCTGAGAGCCAAAAGTAGCGCTGGCCTTCGGAGCCACCCAGAATTTATTTGATTTGGAAGCTACGATATGATCCGTAACCACCTGTGCTACAACGCCGCCGCGGAATGTTACTGACAAATTATCGGGAACACGGGCTACCAGATAGCCTTCCTGCAATTGCGCCGGTACTTCCAAGGAATTGGGTTTGGCATCATCTGGATTGGTATCTGAAAAACGGATCCTGTACCTGGTTTGCGCAGGCAATGCCGGCCCGGCCACTGAGAAACCAATCTTGACCTCCGCTCCTTCGCAGACCGCTTGGGGATCTACCGACAACGTTTTGATAGATGTTTTGTTCACGACCGGCCTCAGGCTCCCTGAAATAGTCATTGCGCCGCATTCGTTTTTTGCATGGGCGATAGCGAGCGGCCCTTCTTTTGAGATGACGATCTGATGTAAAATACTGAAATGCCCGTTGGATGGAAGTTCGATCCGCGAACTGTCGTTCAATGTTGCCCACGCGATGCTGGTGTTGTAGCCGGCTATTCTGAACTTGTAATCGTCGTACAAATTTAGCGTATCAGAGTATTCCACCTGAGTGAGGCCGATGCTGCCTTTACTATATACATTAAACGTCTGATCAAACCAGAAACCTTCCGTTTTTGGAGCAGAAGCCACGATGCGCATTTCGATGACGGGTCTCTCGTATAGCTGCGCATTTTTAAATGTAAATTCAAGAAAATCACCGACCAGTGTTGCGGGAAGCTCTGCAACGATCTCTGTATGGTATGGATAGCGAACCTGTATTTTAAACTGGTTACCAGGCTCAAAACGCCCGGAAATAATTACAGGAAGTCGGAAAAGTGCATCCACACAAGCCTGTCGCGGCATTTCAGAGCCATTCATGAGGATCGACGGAGTTTGTCCGAAGGCATTTGCAAGAAGCAAAAAACATAAAAAGACAAGAGGTAAAATTCTTTGCATTCTGAGTAGAGGATAAGAAATTATTCAAAAATAACAAATGTAACCGAACTGCGACATACATTGATCTCCGCTGCAATGAAGATTTAGCGACTTCTACGTTATGAATTTTTTAAATACAACAACGGTAAGGTTATCAAACTAACTTCTTTAAAAATCATGACAGCAAACCTGACCCTTATGGCAAAGTACACATTCCTGACATTGCTTCTTTTCTGTGCATTTTTAACATACTCCCAGAATAAAAGCCCGCTTGACAATATAGTGATCACCTCTGAAAAAGGAAAAACTGCGGTATACGCCAATGAGAAAGGGGAATTGCAGGTTAATGTATCCCCGGCGGATGTGGCCAAATACAAAGCTGCCGGAGTGGTTCATTACAGTGAATTTGGCGCAAAAGGTGACGGCAAAACGGATGACATCGACATCATCGCAGGGGCTCACGCATTTGCCAACATGCACAGACTCTCGGTGAAAGCGGACGATGGTGCTACCTATTACATTGGTGGCAAGGTGCGCCAGGTAATAATCCAGACCGACACTGATTTCGGTAAAGCGGCCTTTATCATTGACGATACAGAAGTCCAAAATCGCAATGCTTCTGTTTTCTCGGTTACTTCCGGTCTTAAAAGTTTTAAACTGGAAAATATAACGTCACTTAAAAGAAACCAGGGCAAAATCGAAGCTTCCTTGCCTGGTCCTTGTCTCATTACGGTTACGAATGCTAAAGTAAAGCAATACATCCGGTTTGGGCTTAATCAAAATAATGGCTCTTCACAGACTGATATTTTTGTGGTTGATAAAAGCGGCAATGTAGATAAGAATGCTCCGATCATCTGGGATTTCGATCAGATCACGGAAATTACCGCGCTGCCTATTGACGAAAAACCGTTGAAAATCACCGGAGGACGCTTCACTACCATTGCGAATAAAGCCGAATCGAAGTATACTTACTACAACCGGAACATTGGAATCAGGCGATCTAATGTGCTTGTCGAGGGACTGGAACATCGCATAACGGGGGAGGGAGACCAGGGGGCGCCCTACGGTGGGTTTATTAACATTAGTGACTGCTCCTATGTAACGGTCAAGAGCACGATCCTGACGGGGCATAAAACATACAGCACCATTGGCGCGGCAGATAAGCCTGTTTCGATGGGTACTTACGATCTTTCTGCCAACCGCGCGCTGAATGTATCCTTCGTGAATTGCAGTCAGACGAATGACATCAACGATAGCAAGTACTGGGGTATATTAGGTTCTAATTTCTGTAAAAATCTGCTTTATGACCATTGTACCCTCTCCCGGTTCGACGCCCATCAGGGCGTTGCCAATGCTACTATCCGCAACTCTACGCTTGGACATATGGGGATCAATGCTATAGGAACCGGACTTTTATTAGTGGAAAACTCCACCATACGCGGCAGGAGCATTGTCAACCTGCGCTCCGACTACGGTAGTACCTGGCAGGGAGAGTTGGTGATCCGCAATTGTGTGTTCGTGCCGGCAGACGGCAAACCGTTCAGTTCCGCCTTGATAAGCGGTTCCTATTCAGGCCAGCATGACTTCGGCTACACCTGCTATATGCCCGAAAAAATTACCATCGAAAATCTCAGTATCGACGACTCCCAGCATCCGGGAAATTACCAGGGACCTGCCATTTTTACCAATTTCAATCCCGAAATGACCGGCGATTCCTACCAGGAAAAATATCCCTACGTCAAAACCAAAGAGGTTATCATGAGGAACGTAACAACTGCCAGCGGGAAACCGATGCGGGTCAGTGATAATGCTTTTATGTTTAAGGATGTGAAATTGGTTACTGGTCAGTGATCACGCGCAGAGAACCTCGTCCGCGCTACTTGAAGTAAAAAGTGACCGGGGTCATTCCCTGATCAGCTTTCTGACTTCGGAGAATAATCCCTGCTCAAAACGCACCAAAGTTATCCCGGGCGGCACTTGGTTGAGGCTCACTTTGTTCATTCCCTTTTGTAGATCATGTACCTGTGTGCCAATGGTTTTCCCGCCGGCATTGATGATTGTTAAAGTCCAGCTGCCGCTTTCCACTGCATACACGTCGACAAATACTTTTTCGTTTGAAGGGTTTGGATAAAAATTGCCCACAACGGCGTTTTCCGATGAATTCTCCATGGATATAATGCGGGAATATGCAAAGGGAGCATCCCGATGGTCCTGCTCCGGTGTACCGGTCGAGCGATCCACCATTTTCAGGCGATAGTAGTTGGAAGGCCCCGGCGTTGGATCCGTGAAATTGTAAGCATTGAGGGTTCCTCCGTGAACCGCTTCACCATTCCCCGTTTGACCCAAAACAATTCCAATCGTTTCAAAGCTCCTCGCATCCGAAGATCGCTGTATTTCAAACCGGTCAAAATTCTTTTCATCGGCTGTGATCCATTTGAGGGCATTTTGGTTTTCAGCTGTTTTTTTACCGGAAAAGAAAACAAGTGTGACCGGTAATGCAGCGGAGCAATCTGTGTTCGATGCCGCATCCCCGACGATGGTCCACCCTTTTGCTGTAATCAGATTGTTGCGGGCCGCCACAGCATTGGTGCCATAGGATCTCCCATTGGCGCCTAGCAAACGGCCACCTGGTGTGGCAGGATTAGCACTCCAGCCGATCAACGTTGCGCTATAGTGATCGCAATCCAGGCCACTGCCAGTAAACACTTGACTTAAATCCACCTTGGCATTTAGAATCCAGGTTCCAAGCGACTTGTTAAACATACTGGCGGAATTAAACATGTAAGACATATCGGTGACATTAGCTGTATTCCAGTTGCCTATTGGTTGGTTAAAGGCAGTTGCACTTTCAAACATTCCAGTCATATAAGTTACGTTCCCCGTGTTCCAGTTGCCTATTGGTTGGTTAAAGGCAGTTGCACCGAAAAACATACCATACATTGACTCTACCTTCGCTGTGTTCCAGTTACCGACAGGTTGATTAAAGGCAGTTGCACCGTGAAACATCATTCTCATATACCTTACTTTACTCGTGTTCCAGTTGCCGATGGGTTGGTTAAAGGCAGTTGCAACGTCAAACATAAAAACCATATCGGTTACGTTGGCCGTGTTCCAATTGCCTATTGGTTGGTTAAAGGCAGTTGCGCCGTCAAACATACCATTCATATCAGTTACTTTGGCAGTGTTCCAGTTGCCTATTGGTTGGTTAAAGGCAGTTGCACCTTCAAACATACTAGCCATATTAGTTACTTTACCCGTGTCCCAGATGCCTGTAGGCTGGTTAAAGGCAGCTGCCTTGTAAAACATACCACTCATATCAATTACGTTGCCCGTGTTCCAGTTGCCTATAGGTTGGTTAAAGGCAGTTGCACCGTAAAACATTTCGTACATATCAAATACTTTACCCGTGTTCCAGTTGCCGATGGACTGGTTAAAGTCATTGGCCCCCAAAAACATATAACTCATATCAGTTACTTTACCCGTGTCCCAGATGCCGATCGGTTGATTGAAGGCAGTCGCACCAAAGAACAAATAACTCATATCAGTTACGTTGCCCGTGTTCCAGTTGCCTATAGGTTGGTTAAAGGCATCTGCATGGAAAAACATATAACTTAAATCCGTTACGTTGCCCGTGTTCCAGTTACCTATAGGTTGGTTAAAGGCATATGCATTATAAAACATACGCCTCATAGAAGTTACGTTACCCGTGTTCCAGTTGCCGATAGGCTGGTTAAAGGCATTAGCGCCGTAAAACATTTCCTTCATATCAGTTACGTTACTCATGTTCCACTCGCCAATATTGGCAGGTCCATTCAGGGAAGTACAACCTATAAACATACCTATCATGCTGGTGACACTGCCCAGATTAGGCAGATCGTTGGCGCTGATTTGCAGTTTGTGGCAGCCCCTGAAGGCAGTATTCATTGACGTCCAAGCTGTGGTTCCCCATTGGCTGACATCGATCAACCGGTTGATATCAGGGCCGCCATTAATATTAAATTCACTGAAATTGGTTGGGGTGATGCTGAGCTCAGTGATTGATCCGGCAGGCAGGCCGGTGATGGTAGCCGTACTTCCTGTAAAGGTCCCAGAACCCGAAGCTGCGCCCGGCGACACCTCCTGCCAGGTATAGTTGACCGTTCCGGTAGTGGCCACACCAAATGTTAGTTGAGTGTTTCCTGAGCCGGCAGTGGCCAGGTTCCATCGCGTAATGAAGTTCTGTGCAATGGTAAGCTGGCTCATCAGCGTCAGCAAAAGGATGTAAAATGTTTTCATGGTCTGGCAGTGTCAAAAAGGGGTAATTATTAACTTAAATGTTCTCAACTGAAGGTATAGCCGCACATAGGCACCCCTTTGTTGAGACATAGTTACCCGGAAGATCACCGATATGCAAAACCGCCGAATAGGTGGTCTGTGCGATTTATTCAGCGGTCATTATCAGCAAAGTAAGCCAACTCCTTTTGAGTCCTGGCAAAGCAGATTTTCATAAGCCTCACAAGGAAGCGGAGACCCGGCAGGGATATGAATGATTTTGGGAGTTTTGATTTTTTAGCAACTTTAGGTTAAAAAAATTTGCGCAGTCGAATAACTGCGCTTATATTTGCAGTCAATCAACTGCGAATAAATATGAGACGAGATGTTTTTCAGGCCATTGCCGATCCTACCCGCAGGGCCATTTTAAGTTTGGTGGTAGTGGGGGCTATGACGCCTAATGCGATTGCTGAGCATTTTGGAAGTGCCAGACAGACCATATCAAAGCATATTCAGATCCTGACCGAATGCGAGGTACTGGTCCAGAAGAAGACCGGCAGAGAAATATATTATCACTTTAACCCTAAGAAAATGAAAGAGATCGATATCTGGCTGGAACGCTTCCGCAAGATGTGGGAGGACAGTTATAATCAGCTAGATGACGTATTAAATGACCTTTAACTTAAATAATCATGACAAACAATTTTGTATTCGAATCAGACCTTGCAGCTAGAACGATCCGCATCGTACGCGAATTTAATGCGCCAGTTGAGAAAGTATGGAAAGCCTTTACAGATCCTGACCTGCTTGAAAAATGGTTCGCGCCGAAACCATGGAAGGTGGAAACCAAGCGCATGGATTTTACCGTCGGTGGCGTATGGCTGTATGCCATGGTGAGCCCGGAAGGGCAGAAACACTGGACGCAATATGAATTTACTGCGATAGAAAATTGCATCGCTTATTCAACAACAGGTATGTTTGCTGATGAGGACGGCAATACGGGTGCTGGTGCGCCGAAAACATACCGGAATGTTACATTCTTGTCCATTGGCAGTGACAGATCGAAGGTCGAAACGGTGATTACCTTTACTGATGAAGCGACCATTCAAATGTTCGTCGAAGGAGGCTTTAAAAACGGAACTGCCGTGACTCTCAATCAGCTGGATGAGTTGTTGGTTTTGGAATAGGCTGTGCCTTGTCGGACCAGATGAATGTTTTTCAGGATACGTAAAAAATGAGAAGCTGTGACCGTTCCTGCGCCGAACGAAATCTTTTTCATGTATTTTTTAATCCTCCGCCTTCTCTTTTGGATCCGCCATCCTTACAATTCTTGGCTGGAACTTCGCAACTACTTCTACCAAATCCGTTTGTGCCGCCATCACCGCATTGATATCCTTGTAAACCATCGGCGCTTCGTCCAGGCCTGAGCCAATCAGCGTAATCTTTTTGTGAATCAGGTTTTGTAAAACATCTGCTTTATTAATCGTTTTAAAGGCTGCGCTCCGGCTCATTAACCTTCCTGCACCATGCGAGGCAGAATTGATCGATGATTCATCTCCTTTTCCCTTCACCACAAAGCCGGGTGTGCTCATTGATCCGGGAATAATCCCCAGAACGCCTTTTCCGGCCGGTGTCGCGCCTTTGCGGTGCACCATCACGTCGGTTCCATCAGACAGCTTTTCCTTCCACGCGAAATTGTGGTGGTTTTCGATCCGCATTGCGGGTTGAATGTGCAGGGCACGGGCAATTTTGTTATGGATTTCATGGTGATTTGCAGAGGCGTAATCCCCAGCCAGGTTCATGGCTAACCAATATTCCTGTCCTTCATCTGTATTCATATCCAGCCACGCCAAATGTTTTGCTTCTTTTGGAAGTTGCGTTTTCTTCATGGCGATTTCAGAATAGGTATTTGCAATGTTTCCGCCAAATCCTCTTGACCCTGAATGAGATAGAAGTGCCAGGTAATTTCCGGCCGGTATTCCCTCCAATGCATTTTCAGAAATAGTCAGCTCACCCCACTCGACAAAATGGTTACCCGTTCCCGATGTTCCCAATTGCGCATAGGCTTTGTCTTTCAGTGTTTTAACCGTTTTGACCGCATCCCACTCAGGACGGTCGAACAGACTCGTATCGAAATGCACTTTGGTTTTGCTTCCCATTCCGAAATGGGTATGATCAAGCAGCAATGTTCTTAATTTATCCCTTTCAGTATCCACCAATGTCGCAGGCATATCAAAAATGCTCAGACACATGCGACAGGCGATATCCGCACCCACCGCATAGGGAATAATCGTATCTGCATTCGTTGCCAAAACGCCACCGATCGGCAAGCCATATCCCTGGTGTGCGTCGGGCATTAAAGCACCGGCGATTGAAATGGGCAATTGAATGGCTGTTTTCATTTGTGCCAAAGCGCCTACCTCTATATGTTCCGGACCAAATACAGGAAAACTCATCAGCTCCTTTTTCAATTGATGAATGGATCTTGTTTGCTTGATGAACTTTCCTGCTGTCCGAAGTTCAATCACCTTGTCTGCGATGTTTTTGAACTTACCATTTCGCTTCAATGCATAGGGGGCCGGATCTTCAATCAAGGCTTCCAGATTAGCCATGATGGTTTCTTTGTCCATCACCTCATTTTGCAGAAGTCCGTTTGCAACCCGGCTGAAAGCAACCAGCATGTCAAGGTCATTAATACCTAGTGCGCCTATTTCTCTATTACTGATTTTTACTTTTTCCATGACATTTATCTTGTTTGACATTACAAAGCAAAAAGTTAACTGCGCAGTCTTTTTGCGTAGTTGAGAATCTTTTGATATTTTTTCGAAAAAGACTCATTATGCCTGTCAACCGTAATGCACTGATCCGCTATCGAACAATCGACAACTGTCTGCAAAACCGCTTTCGTAAATGGACGCTGGATGACTTAATAGAGGCCTGCTCAAATGCACTTTATGAGTTTGAGGGAATTGATAAATGCGTGAGCCGTCGCTCTGTGCAGGCAGATATTGAAATGATGCGTAGCGATAAACTGGGTTACGAGGCACCTATTCTTGTTGTCGATAAAAAATATTATATCTACTCAGATAAAAATTACAGCATTATCAATATTCCATTGAGCAATCAGGATTTGAAGGTGCTGGGTGAAGTTTCTGCGTTGCTCAAACAATTCAAGGGATTCAGCCATTTCTCGGACCTGACAGAAATGGTCAGTAAGCTCGAAGATAAAATCCATGCGCAGAAAACGCACAGCCCGCCGGTTGTACGAGCAGAATAATATCAGCCCGTTTAAAAAATATTCATTGACCAATTCCGCTTGGCGGTGAAGACCCATTTCAAGCTGTACAGCATGGCATCAATGATTTGAGATGAGCATCATTTATCACTCCGCACGCCAGCAAAAGCACCAATCACGGCTATCAACATCCGGCATACTCAGGCCTGAAAATTCCATTCAAAGCGGCAATCGTTTTTTCTACAATCTTTCTCCCATCTTGTAGTTCAATGTAGGGGTTTGGTTCGTCAGGGTGAATTTCCTTAATAACTCCCTCAGCCCGTTCCAGTCCATTGATGTCGAGAATCATTTCCGCTTTCGCTCCACGGTTTTTGCAATCTATCAGCATTTCCATAAAGGTCTCATTTACTGATAATGTCGTACGTAAGTCCATATTTTAGTTGGTTACCTGCTCGTAAAGTAATTTGGTAGAACGTCGTCCCTCACTTGGATACGCCGCTAATTAACAATTGGTTCAATGGATTTCTTCGTTCTTTCAATCGTATCATCGTACCTTTGCGGCTTCAAAAAATGAGACGATGATTACAGTTGAAAATTTGGCCGTTGAATTTAACGGCTCTGCGCTTTTTAGTGAGGTTTCTTTTGCTATTAATCCTACTGATAAAATTGCCCTGATGGGTAAGAATGGAGCGGGGAAATCCACCATGATGAAAATCATTGCTGGTGAACAAAAAGCCAATCGCGGCCACGTCCGCGCGCCCAAAGACGCCGTCATCGCTTATTTGCCGCAACATTTATTGACCGAAGATAATTGTACCGTTTTCGAAGAAGCGGCCAAAGCATTCAAGCAGGTTTTTGAAATGCGTGCTGAAATGGAAAAACTGAATCTTGCACTCGAAACCCGCACCGATTACGAGAGCGATGAATATATGGCCATCATCGAACAGGTTACCGAACTCGGTGAAAAATATTACCAGCTGGAAGAAGTCAATTATGACGCGGAAGTTGAGAAAGCCTTGAAAGGATTGGGATTCAGGCCGGAAGATTTTCAGAGACAAACCAAGGAATTCAGTGGCGGGTGGCGGATGCGCATTGAGCTTGCCAAAATATTATTGCAAAAGCCAGACCTTATTTTACTGGATGAGCCTACCAACCATATAGACATTGAATCCGTCATGTGGCTGGAAGATTTTTTGGTGAACAAGGCCAATGCCGTAATGGTTATTTCTCACGACCGTGCCTTTATCGACAATATCACCAATCGTACGATTGAGGTCACCATGGGGCGGATCTTTGACTATAAAGCCAACTATTCCCATTATTTGGTATTGCGTGAGGAGCGTAGAGCACACCAGGTGAAGGCGTATCAGGAGCAGCAGAAAATGATTGCTGATAATATGCAATTTATCGAACGCTTTCGCGGTACATATTCCAAAACCAATCAGGTTTCCTCCCGCGAACGCATGTTGGAGAAACTGGAAATTATTGAAATTGATGAAATTGATAATTCAGCCCTAAAACTTCGTTTTCCACCTTCGCCACGGTCAGGGGATTATCCGGTTACCGTGAAAGATGTTTCAAAATCCTACGGTGATCAGGTTGTGTTCCGCAATGCAAGCATGTCCATTTCAAGAGGGGAAAAGGTATCGTTTGTGGGCCGGAATGGTGAAGGGAAATCTACGATGATCAAGGCCATTATGGGCCAGATCGATGTCGAAGGAACCTGCCAGCTTGGGCATAATGTCAAGGTTGGCTATTTTGCCCAAAACCAGGCATCGTTATTGGATCCCAATCTGACCATTTTTCAGACGGTAGACGAGGTCGCAGAAGGAGATGTAAGAACCCAGATCAAAAACATTCTGGGCGCTTTTATGTTTCAGGGTGAAGATATCGACAAGAAAGTAAGTGTATTGTCGGGTGGAGAAAAAACGCGGCTTGCCATGGTGAAGCTGCTTCTGGAACCTGTAAACCTGTTAATTCTCGATGAGCCTACGAACCACCTGGATTTAAAGTCAAAGGATGTTTTGAAAGAAGCACTCAGAAACTTTGACGGCACGTTGGTACTGGTCTCCCATGATCGGGATTTTTTACAAGGTTTGTCACAGAAGGTTTTCGAGTTTAAGGATAAACGTGTGATTGAGCATTTTGAGACTATTGACGCTTTTTTGGAGCGGAATAGGATAAAGAGTATAGCGGATTTGCAGTTGGCGAAGTAGGGGTTTATTCTCCATGGAAACTGTAAGGCTGGCGATTATTTGCAGGCCGTGTTTAAAACTAGCAAATAATTAATGTCATCTTTACCATAGTCGATGTTGATGACACTGCCTTTTTATGAAGTTGCTTAGATTGATGCCTCGGGAGAAAAAACTTTCAAGGAAATACTAGAAATATTTTAATCTCACCCTTCTCGTCCAACTTAATACTGCGTGCAAATGAGATATGTAAAGATATTGTTGGTATTATTTGTTATCGTTTCAGGCTGCCAAAAGCTAAAACCAGCAGGTTTCTGGGTAAGTTACCAAGAACCGTTTTTGAAGGAAAATATCTCCGAGTTCGGACCTTACGGAGGTTTTTCGGCAATGCATTGGCGTGCATCTGAGAGCTGTAACTTCTCAAAAAAAGACATTTTGAAATTTGCCAAAGATCATGGCTGGCAATTTGCAGACACTGTTCTAGTCTCATCGGATGCAGTAACGAAATACCATGTTAGCGGAAAACCTTATTTTCCTTTTTCATACACCAACTTTTCTAAGCCAGATAATCTCGAACCTACGTTCCCGAGATGGATAGATTCAGATCTCATAGTCTTTAGGCATAGAACTGGTTTCCTAGCAATTCAACCCGGTAACGCAATTCAGACAGAGATAAATGGCTACATTGTGATTAGTGCAGATAGTTCGCAGTTTTCAGTTTATCACCTTTGGGGAGAATGAATGTACCTGTGTCAAAAAGTATTGAGCATTTGATCCTCAACTAGTGCTATGCTGGTAGAAAAGCAATTAGTGGAAATCCGATGTCTATAAAAACAGTTCGTTACTTTACATCTTGCTCAAAACCAGATTACGTTGTACCCTGGCGAATGTAGACTTGTCTTCAAACTTTGCTATATCCGTGCCATTGTCGTCAAAATCAATAATTACTCCATTTTTGATGATGATACTGATCAAATTATTGGATGCAGAATTAATGTTTATTTGCGCATACCTGCCCAAAAGGTTGTCATTTTCGTCATTTAGCTTAACTCCTATTAGCTCACTCTGTCGATAGGCATCCTCTCTATCCAATAACTCAAACTCTCTCAGGTGTGCCTGCAAATGTGTCTCGCCTTCGTTTGAGACGCACCCATAATCTGCTACCTGAAATGCAAAAATGCATTCTTCCCATATAAGATCTTTAATGAGACCAAGGGCATCAACATCAATGCATAAAACATCCTCTACCGCTTTAAACATCTTTTCCGATATTTTTGGGTGCTTTACATCTGATGAGAAAAAGGTAAATAAGACTTCTTCGTCGAATAACTTCATATAAAGTCGGCAAGTCCCCACCCCAATATCATTCCAACCTACGAGATTTGTCAATTCGTTTCTTATCATCTTAGTATCGTTTGAATTATTCACACAAAAACAGCCAATCTTTTCGACAAGACAAGAATATATTTTTCTAACGGTTGTGATTGTAAGCAACCGGCGGGAACTGTATTATCGATTTGAGCCGGCGCGCATTGATGTACCATTTGCATGGACTCGCGTTTCGGGAGTTTCTTCGGATTCAGGAGATCGTTTCCTGGCCAGCCATATCGCTAGCGGATCTTCTGAGCGGACATACCCAACTTGCACTTGACCTTACGAAGACAATCAAACCTCTGGAACACTTTAATGACTACCTGAAACAAGGATATTATCCCTATTTCCTGGAAAACAAAGAGGCGTACGCGCAGAAACTCACCGAGACAATCCTGTTGAGTTTGGAACTTGATTTGCCTGCTGTTTATGGCATCAGCTATGCATCGGTTGATAAACTGAAACAATTGCTGGTGGTATTGGCCGAGAGTGTTCCATTGAAACCGAATATCAGCAAGTTAAGCGAGACGCTTAATACCAGTCGGGCTTTGGTAGTGGAGTACATGCATTACTTGGCAGAGCTAGGCGTTTTGATGCTGTTGCACCGGGACAGTTTCGGCATTACCCGGCTGCAAAAACCGGAAAAGGTATATCTGAGTCATCCCAATCTTCAATACGCGCTACACCAGAGCAGGCCCGATACCGGTACTTTGCGGGAAAGCTTTTTTCTAAGCCAGGTCCAGCCTTTGCATAAAGTGGAGTATACCGATAAGGGGGATTTCAGGCTCGACCGCCAAATCACAATTGAAGTAGGCGGAGCCAATAAATCACGACAACAGCTTGCGGGTGTGGAAGATGCCTATGTGGCGGCGGATGGAATTGAGGTTGGGTACGGCGAGAAGGTGCCGCTTTGGATGTTTGGTCTGTTGTATTGAGTCATAGTTATGAACGTCACTGGATGAGCGACTTGCTTAGATTATTGTTTGTCTGTCTAATCTGAGAAGTGCCAGTAATTTAGTCGCGAAGATGATATAAAAAAAGGCCGGTTGAACCGGCCTGCAAGGTGTATTGTAATCAGTGACTGTTGCCATTAAATAGCTGCTTACGAACCAAGTCTCGAACATTGTCCGAAATTATCGAAGCAGTTTTTTCCGGGGGAGTGTCAATTCGAATTTGACCAAGAACATCAGAATTTACGGGACGGTGTCCTCGTAACGAAAACGGGCCTGTTTCTTTTTTCGATTTTTCTCTCGGATAAGTCATATGGGAATTGGTTATGATTGTTCAAAATTAGCGTTATTTTTTTCCTTATAATATATGTGGAAGAAGTGTGGGTTTAAATCTTGCTTGAAATAATACTTTCTCTTCATCCATATAAACCCATCTGTTTTAGAAATTATTGCTACATCTATTGGCCCGCCCACACTTTCTTCGGCGGACATAATCCTGCGCTTCATATATGTCATGTAAATTAGATTTTCGGCTAAGTCGCTCAAATCTTCTTTTGATAAAAACGCGACGGTACTCACAGTTGGTTCAATATAGTATCTAAAGGACGCGCCTTGAATGTTATCGTTGAATCTTTTTACTAAATCTCCCACATTTATTCTTGAAAGATGATCTTTAAGCTGATCTACTGCGGGCTGCCCCAAAGGAAATCCAGATATTGTGCTCAGTAGATCTGTGATAACTTGCTCTATGCCATTATGATATACCCTTGTCAAATATGGATGTATTCCCGTAATCATCATTTCCATAACATCTGTTTGAGCAAATGGCACGATAGAACCGCTATTTGAATCGTCTATAATATCGGATTTGCCCTCCACCCATCTTGCTTCATTTCCGATTAGTTCCCCAAAGGTCACACTTTGTAGAGATGGAAAAATTTCATTGTCTCCGTATCCCGCAAAAACTAAGCCAGAAGAGAGATTGTCAAAAAACTCCCCTGACTGAAAATAAGCAGCGATTGTACGACGTACAGCCTCAAAAATGCCGTTGTCTGCTTTGATCCCGTGCTGGTTTATCATTTGCTGCAAATCGTAAGAATTGATAAAATCATCAATAATGCCTGAGCTAATTCCCGAGCTGCCGGATTCTGCTTGATTGGACAGCCTGGTGTACTGCCGGTCCAAGTATGAAACAAATGCTGTATGATCAAATCCAGCTGGATTGAATCGTTTTTTTCCAATGTGCCTCCGTATAAATTCATCCAGCAATCGCCTGATCGCTTGTCCTTTCGCAACTTGAGTCAAATATTTGTCACTAGTCTGGACATGCTCGATAAACTTGTTACGATATTCGAGTAATGTATTAAACTTATCGTTGCCCAGTGATTCTCTGAAGGATTTAATAATGATTTCCCAAGGCGTCGTGAGAAGCTCCGCTGAGCCGTAGATGGCAATTCCTACAGGATGATATTTGGATAGTTTAAAAATCTTATTAGCAGTATTATAGATCTTGTTTTGGTTCGGGCCAGTGACAGTCACAGCGCTATCGGCAGCCAAAGCCACTGCGGTCTTATTAAGTATTCCCACTACGGCGGTCATAAAATAGAGGTTAGGTTCAAAATTTTTCCTTCAAAATACTAAATCGGTCTGCCGTAGCAAGAAGTATTTATTTATCGGTCAACATTTCGACTGCCGTTGTAAAAATCTATTCGACTCGCATTACCATGTTTTGAAAGTTGGGACTTTTGCCTTTTAGTCTCCATCACCCATCCAAATTTTCCCCTATATTTGCCCTGCAAACGTTTGATTAATATCTATGGAACAATTAATAGTAACCAGGCCAAAATGGTCTTGGAGAGGCATACGGGTGAAAGTCCCGAAGCCTGGTCGATGTGTTCCATCGCTGACGTTTGCAGTGACCTCTCCTTTATTCATTTACCAAAATCCATTTCACCATGCAAACGTCGAATGGCGAAGGTGTCGACTCGAATGCAAATTCAGTCAACCCAACGAATGATGCACGTCAAGCATCAAATGTCAGCACACCGCTGACGCAATCCCAAGCCGAGTTTTGGTATCTAGTAGAATGTCAGGGCTGTAAGGAGCTGGCGCATTCGCTCAAAATGATCCACGATCTGGCTCTTTATCATTCGGATGTTCCGTTTGATACAGTTGAAAAGACTGCTCTTTTTGATTTGAAGGTGCTTTGGGAGGGTTTTGAGAAGATGGGGGCGAAAGTTTAGGAATTGGAGGACTGTTGGCGACAGTCCTTTTTTTATTTCAGCTATTCTGAACCATGGGCCGCAGTTGATGTATCAGAAAGGTGGTCCGCGTACTTAGCCAGCATGTAGCTTAAAGCTTCTTCTCATGATAATAATGGTTCTATCCCTCGTTCTCAAATTCCCCAATAACAGAAAGCCCCGATGCAGCTAGTAACTCCTTGTATTTCTCCGCTCCGGGCGATTTCGATTCTGTATTTTTAAAAAACTGATTAAAGGACTGGTCCTATCCGGCATATTTGTAATCAGTCTCCTTGGGAATGGTGGCAACTTCATATTTCAAATTCCACTCTTTAATGTTTTCCAAAATCGGCAAAAAAGCCAAGCCCTTTTCGGACAACCGATATTCTACCCTTGGCGGTAATTCCTTGTAAGCCAGCCTTTCCAATAAGCCATCTTCTTCCAGCTCTTTCAACTGTTCGGTCAGTACTTTCCTTGAAATGTGCGGCACTACGGCGCCTAACTGACCAAAACGCATGGTGCGGGTGCCCAATACATTGATAATGATGGGCTTCCATTTATTACCAATCGTGCCTATTGCTCTTGTAAACGGGCAATTTGAACTGCAAAATCTGTCGTCTCTCATATCTGGAAAAATTTGTAGTTACCCATTGGTAACCAGAATAGACTATAATAGTTTCAAAAATAAACTATTGATGGTTCCTTTGCAATACAAATTTAAATAAAGCTGATAATGAACAAATTAAAAAATAAAGTAGCGGTTATTACAGGCGGTAATAGCGGCATTGGGTTTGGCATTGCCCAGGAATTCAAGAATGAAGGTGCTGTGGGAGCCATCGTCGGCAGATCTCAGGGCACTTTGGATAGTTCTGTGGCTCAATTAGGTGCTAATTTCATTGGCATCAATGCCGATGTAACCAGCCTTGCCGACCTGGAAAGGGTCTTTAAAGAGACATCAGAGAAATTCGGTAAAATAGACGTGATTGTAGCCAATGCAGGTGGTGCCGCTACGGGAGCAGCATTTGGTTCTGTGGCAGATACCAGTGAAGCAGACTATGACAGAACAATGGACCTGAACCTTAAAAGTGTCTATTTCACGGTCCATAAAGCATTGCCGTATATGAATGATGGTGGTTCTATTATTCTGATCGGTTCAAATGCAGCGCACCGGGCTTATGCTTCATTTTCACTTTACGGTGCTGCCAAAGCGGCTGTGATTCATTTCGCAAAAGGCTTTTCAAACGACCTTTTGCATAGAAAAATCAGAGCAAACGTAATATCACCCGGTACAACAGATACACCCGTATTTGACAAGTTTGTCCCCGTAGAACAATTGGAAGCTGTTAAAAAATACTGGGCAGATGTAATGCCGATAGGCAGGATCGGGCAACCCTCTGACATTGGCAAAACAGCGGTTTTCCTGGCTTCCGATGATTCATCGTTCATGCTTGGCGCGGAACTCCTTGTTGATGGCGGACTAAGCTATTTGTCTAAATAATTGACCACACTGACGCAGGCTTATTAACCTGTGTCAAAAAATAATTTCAAAATGAATCAATCAGAAAATAAAGAAGCTAGCTACGCAATTGTAGGCTTCGGAAAGATCGGCCAGGCCTTGGCTAAGGCGTTTGCCCGCAAAGGCATTGAAGTATCCGTTGCAACCACGCGCGACCCGGAGCGCTTTGCATCCGACGCGGCAGCGATCGGACCCACAGTCATTCCCACAACCCTGTCGGAAGCCGTAAAGGCGGATGTGATCTTTTTGGCGGTGCGCTTCGAATCGCACCCGGATGTGGCAAAGGCGCTGCCCGGTTGGCAGGGAAAAATCATCGTCGATGTGACCAATGCCTACGGCGTGTCCCCTGAAAAGCTAGGAGGACAGCCTTCTGCAATAGTCGTCTCCCGGGCCTTCACCGGCGCCAGACTCGTTAAAGGCTTCAACCATTTGGTCGCTGCCGTCATTGAGCAAGATCCGGCCGTGCATGGTGGAAGGAGAGTCGTGTTCCTGGCGAGCGACGATGACGGCGCAGCAGCAGAGGTAGGTGTGCTCGCAGAAAATCTCGGTTTTTCACCCGTCAAGCTAGGCAGGCTTTCGGAAGGCGGATTACTTGTGCAGGCGCAGGGAAATAGCTGGGGCCAATTGATTTTTAAGGACTTGGTCAAGTTCAACTGATCATAATATTAATTAATAACATCATGAATAAGTTAGAAAACAAAGTAGCGGTCGTTACCGGTGCTTCCAAAGGAATAGGTGCGTCCATCGCAAAACATTTTGCCGCCGAAGGTGCCAAGGTGGTTGTGAATTATGCCTCAAGCAAAGAAGGCGCAGACCGTGTGGTAAAGGAAATTACAGATCATGGAGGCACAGCCATTGCGATACAGGCCGATGTTTCGAACGTAGCCGATGTAACCAGGCTGTTTGAAGAAACCAAGAAGGCTTTCGGCCCATTGGATATTTTGGTAAACAACGCGGTCTTTCAGCAATTTTTACCAATCGAACAGGCATCGGCAGAAGCTTTTCACCAGCATTTCAATGTCAATGTTTTGGGTCCTGTACTTACGATCCAGGCAGCTTTAAAACTGTTTAGCGATAAGGGTGGCAATATCATCAATATCAGTTCGGGTGCAAGCAAATCGCCGATGGCGGGAATCTCTTTGTACTCTGCGACCAAGGCAGCATTAGATGCCATCACGATTTCTTTGTCGAAAGAACTGGGTGCAAAAAACGTCCGTATCAACTCTATTTTGCCGGGCGCTACGGAAACAGAAGGCGCAACTAGTGCGGGCGTCACCCCTGGCAGCGAGTATGAAAAAATGTTCGTCGCCAATACTCCGCTTGGTCGCAGAGGCCAACCCGAAGACATTGCGAAAGCAGCCGTATTTCTTGCTTCCGACGATGCCGCGTGGATTACGGGCGAGCAAATTTCCGTTTCGGGGGGTATGTTTGGGTTTTGAAAATGGAATGACTTCCGCTGTGGAGGCGGGAGTTGTTTTTAGCCGACGCCAAAATTCACTAACCGATATAAAAAGCTAAATTTGAACGGATCGCAAAATGAACCTGAATGAGTAAGGAAAACCAAATCGCTTGTTATGCCTCCTTCGTATAAATAAAGACAAAGTAACGCTACCAAGCTTCAACGAAGCAGAGTGATTGATTGTAGCTATGCTTGACCGCATGATAGTAATGATTCTCTCCCTCATCCTCGAATTCCTCGATAAGCGAAAGTCCCGATGCAGCTAGCAACTCATTGTACCTCTCCGCTCCAAGCGATATTGATTCTATTGCTGTAATGGCATCTTCCCATTTCAATTTTTGAGAAGGAGCCGTAAATAACAGCTTTCCGCCAACGTACAGCGCATTTGCCATTTTCTGAATCACAACTCCCTGTGTCTCTTCCGGCAAAAGGAACATTAACCCCCAGGCAATGATGGCATCGAACTGCCGATTGAAAAACGAGGAATCTTCCACGGCTTCACAGGCGACGGGACTATTTGGGAAGTTCTGCCTGAAGATTTGAACCATCGAAGGCGACGCATCAATCCCATAAACGGTCAAACCTTCATCTACCATTGCTTTCGAAATGGGCAGGCCCGTGCCACAGCCTATATCCAGAACCGTCGCATTTGGAAATAGCGACCTAGCCCAGCGCCGCACTGATGCCGCGCCGACTCCATCGACGCCTTTCGAGCGACAGCGAATGAATGTCTCCGCGTTGTCCTCATATCCGTTTGATTTGTCCATTATGTTTTAGGCAAGTTTCTTTCAAAAGAAAATTAGTTCGGCAATCGCGACGCGAATGGCACTTGTAACTCTCACAATGATATTACGATATCTTGTTTTTCAAACCTAGTTTGTCGCACATGGAAGCCAACTCCCCGCAAGGATTCTATATTGTTCTCAATAGGATGCCCATACGGATTTTTCCCAACTGAGATGATTGCATTCCCAAATAAGGTTTTAAACGGCCTGGCATACTTGAATCGGCCTGCTTTCCCGCCATGGTGTGGAACAAGCAAATGATGAGTATGTTGAAAGTTAAGATCAACTAGTATGTCGCGAGAGAGTTGTTCATACAGTGCGTCTCCTGATAAAATCATAGTATTATTTGCAGTCTTAATTGACACTGCAAGACCGGAAATATTTCGGTTCCTGCTTTGCTCGGCATTGTATAAAACCACTTGGGAGTTTGTATCAGTGATGCTAGTGAATTTTGGAGAGCCTTTCTTAGTCTTTTCTTGTGGAAAGCTGGAATAGAAAAAACCTTTGTGCTGCCCAGTGCATTAGCAATTTTATTGAAAAGATTTTGACTAGTTAAGTTTGGAAGTGCATCCCGGCACACGAAATATCGAAAATGAGTTGCGAGTTGAGATTCATTCATGCCTAACAAGCAATGATAGTGGTCTTTATCCCAATGAGAAAGAATAAGAACGGGCTTGGATGACTCGTAAATATCCGTGCGACTTTCGATTAGTTGTGCGATCTCAGATTTTGATGCATTGGTGCACGTCCCTAAATCAAATATTAACACAGGCCGATCTTCGGAACACACTTCGTTCCAGCTTCCTTGCTTCACATTTCGTACCTGGACAGTAACTTTTCCGGCACAATTCAGTGGTATGTTAAAATATTTGGTGGGGCGATCTATTTTTTCTCCAATAGACACAGTGACCGAGCTATCAAAAACTTTGTCATTCGTTTCCTGCAAACTGACTCGGTATCCGATAAGGTATGAATCATTTTCATCGCGAGTTAGCGGTCCATGAATCATCCATGCTCCTATTGTTTCAGGAAGCATTGCATAAACAGTATTCTCGAAGATTCTTTTGCCGCGATAATTTTTCAGTTCAATCATGGAGGGATGTTGAAAGTCTGCTCCTCCACCTATGAGACTTTGAAACGAGACATATTCGTCTAAGTTAATGAAGTCAAATATCACAATGCCCTTAGAAAGATCTACCTCTTCGATGTAAACTAAGATGTGATTTGGGTGCTTTTGTTTGTAATAAAAAATAACCATGGCCTATTCGAATGCTCTTCGAGATTTTTCGATCGCTGGCTTGTTCGCTCTAGCTATACCTAAGCCAACAACCTCTCCAACCTCCCCTTCCATTTCTCCCAATCCCTAAACTCCCTGTTCTGCAAATCAACAAACTTCTGCGTGTGGTTATGATGGACCAAATGGCAAAGCTCATGAACAATCACATACTCTATACATCCTTTCGGAGCTTTTATTAATTCCGGATTTAGGATAATCTTGCCCCGGGGTGTGCAGCTCCCCCAGCGAGTGGGCATATTTCGTAGAATTATCGACGATGGTTCTACTTCATACTTTTTGAATCGTTTTATAAGGGGCTGAGCGATGGAATGAAACTTCTTTCTGGCATTATCAAGGTACCATTCAGAGATGAGCGTTTCCGTCCTTGATTTGTCGGCAGTAAAAACTTCAATGAACTTGCCGCTGATTTTCACTGCCTCAGTATCGCTTGCTATGATTTTCAGCCGATAAGGTCTTCCCAGAAATAGGTGCGTCTCACCGCTGACGAATTTTCTTGGCGGATTTTTGGGATGGAAAGACAAAAAGAAACTTTGCTGTCTAATTATCCAGGGTGCTCGCTTTCGCAAGCGTTCCTTAATGTCAACAATCGGAGTTCCGTCAGGCGCTTTTACCAGAACGTCCAAATCAGGAGTTACCGTGATACCCAGCGATTTTCGATTTGCAAATGTCAGTTCAAAATCGATCCGTTTGGATCCGAAAACGATGTAATCTGTCACTTATAGCGTGTTTTAGCGATGTTGATGCACTTGGCTGCAATGTCATCCATGTCTTCAAATGATAGGTCAATTTCATGTCTGTCCCTCATTTCATCAATTAGATAATCTCCAATGTCGATCTGCAATTTTCCTATGATGTTCGATTTGAAAAACCAGTCTACAACCGGCTTGCCATGATCTAATATTGCATCCTGAATCAAATCACTAATTTTTAACGCAGCCTGCACGCCCATTTCTTTTTTGATTGCCTCATCGCCAACCTTGGTTCCTATCGCTTCAATAGTTATTCCATAGAAAGCCTTCGCTATATCTTTATCCCGCAGCTCACCTGGAATACCGCTGTCGGTATAGGACAACACATTGTTCATGATTTCCTGAACTTTGCGTAAATACTGCGCCTCTCCAATTCGCTGAGCCTCGTGGTCCGCGATCGTTTGCCGAAGCATATCTGAGAATTTCTTGTAAAAAGCTGGATCCTCGTCCATCTTCTCGGAAATATGCTTCGCTGTCCGACTGGCTATTTTGTCTGCTTTTGCAGTTTGTCCGGTTGTTTTTTCAAGTTCCAACTGAAACTTCTCTTTATCGAAAATGTTCACGAGCTCCGTAATCGTTTCCACGTTTTCGGTTGTGATATGGGTGTCTATCAGCTTCTGAATTTGTCCTTCGTACTGCTTGAAATTCACTTCATCGCTATATCTCGCCACTACCGAAATCCTCAACCGCAGAAACATGGTAAGATCTTCTTTGTATCGATTGATTTGTTCTTCACTGGCCTGACTTTGAAACTCAATAGAAGACAAAGCCAGTTTTAGAGCTTTGGCAAATTTGGCAAGCTTATCATAAAACAGTACCCGCAAAGCCTCATCTTTGAGTAAAACCTGGTAGGCTTCCGCGTCACGCTTGTTTCTTACAGTTTTAAAAATATCCCAAAGCTCCGAATGCTTCTGTGGAAGTTTCTTAACTTCTTCACTGATATTAGTTAAAGTCCCTTCCAGATCGTCAGCATCAAAATCCTGGAATGAAGAGTACATGGTTAAAGCATTATCCAGATTCTTGATAACACCATAGTAATCGATGATATAGCCAAAATCTTTCTCTTCATAAACTCGGTTAACCCTCGCAATCGCTTGCAGCAGTTTATGTTCCTGCAAGTTTCTGGTCAAATAGAGCACTGTATTTTTCGGCTCATCAAATCCCGTCAGTAGCTTATCGACAACAATGATAATTTCCGGATCCGATTGATTTTTGAAACGGTTAATGATATTCTTTTCATAAGTTTTCGCATTGCCGTGCTCCTCCATCATCCGTTTCCAAAAACGCTTTTCAATGTCGGATGTTTCTCCATAGGCAGTTTCTTCACCCTCCCTTTCATCAAGGGCCGAAATCAAAACCTCACTAGTTACGATCCCTTTGGCGTCCAATGCCTCTTTGTATTTGATTGCAGTAACTTTTTTGTCGCAAACCAGCTGTGCTTTGAAAACGGTGCCTTTCCAGTTGTCCCGAAAATGCCTGCTGATATCCCAGGCAATAGCGTCTATTTTTTGTTCGGCCCTGTTCAGTTGATCCGCCTGGCTAAACTTTCTTTTAAAATCGGCTTTCTGATATTCGTTCAATGGCTCCGCAACCATTCCAAAGTATTTGTCAATTGGCCCCGCATTGACCTCCTGCCTTGCCACCCGGCCTTCATACAAAAGCGGCACTACGGCCTCGTCTTTCACCGCCTGATCTACCGTGTAAGTGTCAATGATCCCTCCGAACCTCGCAGCGGTACTTTTGTCTTTTTTGAAAAGAGGTGTCCCAGTCATTGCAATGAAGCAGGAATTAGGCAAAGTCTTTTGCATTTCCACATTGAATGTGCCATGCTGGGTACGGTGACCTTCATCTACCAGTACAAAAATGTCCGGGCTTTCCAGTGGCGTTTTTATTTTCTTTACTGCCGCCGAAAACTTGTTGATGATCGTTGTCACAACTGCGTCGCTCTTGCTTTCCAGAAGCTCAACCAGCCGCTGACCTGTTCCCGCATTTTCGACAAATTTGCCGCATTTTCGGAAAGTCTTCGTAATCTGATCGTCCAGGTCAGTTCTGTCCGTAACCAGTACAATTTTGGGATTTCTGATTGACTTCTCCATAGCGATGGCCTGGGCCAGCATCACCATCGTCAGCGATTTTCCGCTTCCCTGCGTATGCCAGATCACCCCGCCTTGTCGCTTTCCGTTTTCAATGTTTTTGATCCGATCAATGGTTTTTTTGATCGCAAAGAATTGCTGGTACCGGGCGATTTTCTTTTCCCCATTATCAAACAGTACAAAATTGAATGCAATATCCAGCAATCGTTCGGGCCTGCACAAACCGAAAAGATATTCGTCTTGAATGGTTGGCATTATCTCTTCACTTTCCAGTTCTTCAAAGTAAGAGCGCATGTATTTGAACCGATCAGCAAACAATTTTGCCTTTTGCTCCGCACTGACCGGTCTGTTCTTTAATGCTTGTAACTCGCTTCGATATTGCTCCTCCTGTTCTTCGTGCTGGAATTTCTCCTGCCATTTGGCCCAGAATTTCTCTTTCGTCCCGTTTGTCGCGTACACGGCATCCTGCGTCGCAATGCTCATTAACACTTGCGCATATACGTACAATGATCGGATACCGTCGTCCTGCTGGCTTCGCAAATGCTGGCTGATCGCCTGCACCAACGAATCTTTTTTGTCGGGCCGCTTGCATTCGATGATGCACATCGGGATTCCGTTGACGAACAATACCAGGTCAGGAATGTAATGTTCCTTGCTCGTGGTGCGGGTGACCGAGTAGCCGTCGACAACGTGAAATACATTGTTTTCAATGTTCTTCCAATCAATGTATTGAAGGGAAATGCTCTTTTTCTCACCGTCGAAGCTTTGTTCAAATGCTTTTCCGAGCGTGATCAGGTTATATGCTGCTTCACAGGCGGCAATGTAACCATCCTGCATAGGCAAGTCGCGCAATGCCCTTATCCCGTTCTCAATGTTGGCATCGCTCACATAGGTGAACTTCGTGGAACTGATCCGCTTCTCGGCATTGATTTCCTTCAACTGCTTCCGCAGAATATCGTCCAGCAGCACATTCGTCGTTTTCCCTCCACGCAGCTGACTCACCTCCGCAGGACTCAGATATGTGTAACCTAGCTTCTGCAATATTTGCAAAGCGGGGATCAGACTGATGTGGTTTTCTTTGAAACTTGGAACTTCCATGCGCTATCGGGTAAGAATGCAGATTTTCGATATATCTTTTGTCTGAGTTTGTACTCTTCGGTGTTTTTACTTATCTTTGCAGCGTTCTTTACCCTTGGTGGGGAATCTACAAAGGTCTCAAACGCTGAACCCGCAATCAGCGTTTTTTTATTTTTCATCCCTTTTCTTTCCAACATATGCTTCATCTCTGATCCAATCAGGGCTGTCCATGATAGTATTCACATTGTCAGTCGATTGTATTTCATATGCGGTTACAAATTTCGCTCTTAGTTCGCCCGTAAAACGGATAATGACAACATATCCGTTTTTCACCAATGCAACTCGACGGCTGTTATGATAGGTTTTTTGGTCTCTATCCCATCCCTGTTTCAGCACTGCGTCAGGATCACATAGTGTTTCTTTTATCCATAGCATTTTTTCCAGCCGATTAAGAGAAAGAATAGATTTGTCTCTTGCTTGTCTGTCATCACTCTCGTAAAAAGCGTGATCAAACATATCTTCAAAAAACTTCACTTGAATCTTGTCGAAAGTAAATATTGGATTGGCTTTATCACAATACTCATCTTTCCAGAGTTGCCGAAATTCAGCTTCGGTCATCTTTTGAGCTTTAATCTTTTTATAGCTCATTTTACCAGCCTCCTTTCAGATTTATCTTGAAAACATTGAGCTTCTCTTCCCATTTGCCGGTGGGAGAAATTGATCTACTCAAATGTGCTTTCTCGACATATTCTATTAAGGACAACTTCCCTTTACTGGTTATTTCTCCATTAAATTTGGCAACAACTAGTCCCGTAAGAACATCGGCAAGTTGTATTCCAACAGATTGCTCTGACGGTAGACCTTGGACTTGTTTAATGTCTGATGTAAGGTTAGCGTTATCAAGTACTTTCTCCAATTCTCGAAGTCGACCTTTATTTCGGTTGACTTTTAAATCCAGGAAAATATCATAGTTGTTGAAGTCAAAAATCCAATGCTGCAAAAGCTGATAGTAAAATTTGTAAAACCCGAGCTCGGCATCTTGGTTGTTGAATTTAATGTGGTCCACTTTCGTGGCTTCAATCAGCACAACACGGAATCGGATGAAATTTGACTGAAAAAAGAAGTCGATGACATCCTTATAGAGTTCATAATAAGCCGGTGAGAATTTCTGCCATTTCAGCTCTCCATACACTTTATGCTTCTCTTTAATTTCCGCAATGCCATGTTTCAAAGCATCACGACAGTCAGAGGGGATCCAAATCCCCCCAATACCCGTGTAAAGGTGTGCATCTTTGCGAGTAAGAGCCTCTAAACCACTTTCATCGCAATAAACTTCAAAGTCCATATCTCCTTATTTCGTTATCGCGATTCATTTATCAACTCAGCAATCTCAGCCGCAATTTCTTCCACCGTGAACGAAGAAGTGTTTCGCGCCAGCTTATCAGCCAATGATGGTGAAAAATCAATCACTTCCTTTTTCGTGATATTGTGCCAAATCGGAAGTACGACCTGTTCGCCAGAAACAACTCTTGTGATTATTCCATCCAGTTCATAGTTAGTCCATCCTTTGCTGATGAAATCTTTCGATAAAACCACAATTCCAAACCGGCTATTCGCAAGGCCCTTATCAATCTTTCTGCGAAGGCTATCCCCAATTCTCAATTCAAATTCATCATACCAAACCGACAGTCCTTCCTCAACCAAAGCATTTGCCAAAGGCCGAACTACATCATTTTTATCTTCTGACGCGTGCGAGATAAAAACATCATAACTCTTGCTGAATGCGTCTGGGCCATTTGGCGTGTCATCGTGCTGTACAAGCGAGGGTACTGACGACAAAGGGCGATCCTCGTAAGTTGGTAATGCGGATGGTAATACTCGGGTCGAAGATCTAACGGTTCCTCCAAGACCAGCCAGGTCAACCGTAACATAATAATGTCCAGAACTCGGCACACCAAGTACTGTCGGAGATTTTTTAATAAGCCCACCAACATATCTATGACTTCTCCCGGCCTTGTAACTCTGGAAGTTGGAGCTGTCCATGAGCCTTACATTGGCTTGGTTGCCTGAAAGTGTAACCTGCACTTGTTGCCCTCTTTTGAGTTGCCCCAAGTCATAGAATTGGAATTTCATATCTTATATCTTCAATCGTTTCTTCCCCGTCAGCAAAACCTGCATCATTCCCTTTTTCTGCTCCCGTAGCTTTTCTGTTTTGGCTTTTAATAGTTGTATTTCTTTGTCGGCGGTGTCAAGTATTTGAGCGATTGCTGTTTGTTCCTCGATTTTTGGTAGTAAAATCTTAATCAGAGAGAAGCCGTTCCACCTCAATCCACCGCGCCGGTCAATGGAGCCTTCCATTCTGTTTTGATACTCGTAAATAAGTTTGTGCGACTTAAGTAATTTATAAAAGAAAGCATCATCAACCGATAAGTCAGTTTTAAAAACAGTATACATCGGGCTTATCAAGGATTCTTCCAAAATATTTTGATAACCAATGCTTCCCTCTTCAATATGGTTAGTGGCATAAGCGAAATGATTTCTAGGTACCACTTTATATGTGCTTACATCATCTGAAAATATTTTTCTCCCAAAATATTCGAGTGATGGGACCAGCCCATTATATTTAGTACAAGATAAAACGGTCAACTGTTCGTCAGATTTATTCCGAATGCTCACTTCTTTACAAACATCTTTTATATGTATCTCCTGCCATTCGCCTTGAAATTCCTTCAACCTCTTTTTTCCCGTCAACAAATTTTGCATGAGCCATTTTTTGCGAAGTTCTTTTTGGGCGATGAGTTTGTTGTTTTGGTTGATTGCGGAATCTAATGAGCTGAGAACTTCAACTATTGCGCGTTGTTCATTAATAGGAGGTAATGGGCATAGGATTTTGGAAAGCGCATCTTTTGTCAACTTATATCTGCCTGCACCTTGCCTTGTAAGATGCGGTGTTAATTCTTTGTGATTGAAATAATAAAAGAACCATTCGGTGAGATTTTCAACACCCTGGATAATATGTGCATGATTATTGACATTGAATTTCCCCTCCACCAGTAATGTCATGGGCAGTTCCTTCCATTTGAGAAAGTGATCACCGTCCTCGCCAATTAATGCATATTTGCCATCTATTCGAAACTCATTAATGTAATCCTGAATTTTTGTGGGGCCGTAGTATGGGTATGCGCCCTGGATTTTCTCACGCTCAATTTCACTAATTGGCATTCTGAGATTGTTGCAAATCTTGAATGCTTCCACAACAGGTTTTACATCCCATTCTTTCGGGATTCTTACATTTCCAAAAGTTTTAAAGTCGCCCCTATTGTTGCTGACAGGTGCATAATTCTCATCTGACAATTCGGTATCATCAACTAGATCCTGCGAGACATATGTATTTTCTCTACTCATGATGGTTATATAGTAACTTCGAAGTACCGCTTGCGCGAATTTGATAAGTATAAAGTTCCTCGTACAAACGCGCAAGCGGTATTAGGTTTAAGTGTTTCATTGTCAGCTATTTTCCGCTTGCGCCTTTACTGTGTTAACCGCTTGCGCAAAATACTTACTCGCCTGTAACGGCGTATTTTTCTGAAACCAGATTCTTCCTGTTTTCTATGCAAACCATTTTCCTGACGTCAGGAAAATGGTCGGTGATTTGCGGCTTTTTAAAAGTCAAATGTGCCTCGCCTCCCTTCAAAATCCAGTTGTCCGGAAATCCCGAACAACTCACATTCCCTTAACCCACCAATTCCTTTAAATACCTGTCAATCTCCTCCTGCACACCTTTCAACTCCACTTCAAGCCGCTCAATCTCAGCTTGCACAGCCGCAATATCCACTTCTTCTTCCTCTTCAAAAGTATCTACATACCTCGGAATGTTGAGGTTAAATTCATTATCCAGGATCTCTTCATAAGTAGCGACGTAGCTGAACTTGTCTTCAACAATGCCAGGCTGCAGCGTTCCTGCATTGAACTGCCGGTAAATGTCTACAATGTGATTGATGTCTGCCTCGCGGAGTCTGTTTTGGTTTTTTACGGATTCGTAATGCTTGCTGGCGTCGATGAAAAGTACTGGATCATGGCCATTTTCAGTCCGCGCTTTGTTGAAGATCAGGATCGCCGCCGGGATTCCTGTGCCGAAGAACAGGTTAGCAGGCAGGCCGATCACCACTTCAAGAATATTATCTTCAATCGTCCGCTGGCGGATCCGGCCTTCGCTGCTCCCACGGAACAACACACCGTGAGGCACCACCACCACCACTTTCCCGTGACCTTCGTAGGCAGTCTCAATCATGTGGCTGATAAACGCCCAGTCGCCTTTGCTCTTAGGAGGCACTCCTCGCCAGAAGCGATTATATGGGTCGGCCTCGGGATCATAGCTGTCGACTGCCTTGTTTTCGGGCTTTTCCTCTTTATCCTCAGTTTTCCCCCATTTGTCGAGTGAAAAAGGTGGGTTGGCGACCACTGTGTCAAACTTCATAAGCTTATCGCCTTCTTTCAGCTTGGGATTGCGGATCGTATCTCCCCAGCGGATCGTCGCATTATCAAACCCGTGCAAAAACATATTCATCACGGCCAGCGTCCATGTACTCCCATTGGCTTCCTGCCCGTATAATGAGAAATTATCAGAACCAACTTCCTCTCCGGCTTTGATCAGCAACGAAGCCGAACCGCAAGTAGGATCTGAAATCCGTGAACCGGGCTTGGATTTAGAAAGTTTGGCGATCAGCATCGAAACTTCCTTTGGGGTAAAAAACTCGCCTGCCTTTTTTCCCGCGTCACTTGCAAACCGTTCAATAAGGAACATATATGCACCACCGATGATGTCCATACCTGCAAGGTGGGAAGGACGCAAATCGAGGGAATCTTTGTTGAAATCAAGCAGCAGGTTTTTCAGCCGGGTATTCTTGTCTTTGGTATCGCCGAGTACGCTGCTATTAAAGTTAATATTCTGAAAAATCCCCTTTCCATCCTGACTGAACAATTTTTCGCGGTTCGCTTCTTCCAGGTCTTCCAGCGCAATGTCGATCAGTTCGCCAACGTTGCTTTCATTGCGGTGATCGAATAGATACTTAAAATGGCTGTTTTTGGGGATCACAAAGCGTTCGTGACGCATCGCGCGGTCTGCCCTTTCTTTGTCGTTGTTATACTTGGTGAGATACGCCTCGTACTTATCATCATGCACGTCGCTGAGGTACTTAATGAAAAGCATTGTCAGCACGAAATCCTTATAAATGGCCGGATCTATGCTTCCGCGGAAAGTGTCACAGGCCTTCCAAACGGCATCATTGATATCTTTTTGGGTAATTTTTTTAGACATTGGTTAAAATATTGATGCGGATTGTCTGATTAATTTCTCTATTGAATGTTGGACTCTCTTTTCGTGAAGCAAGTTTATCTGTTTCCTCAATTGTTTTTCCTGGTTTTGCAAGTCGGTTATCTGGAGTATAAGTTGTTGCTCTTCAATCGTCGGGCCCGGTATTTCGAGATCTTCCAATACTGACTTGGATATGGAGACCATTGAGGTACCCGCTGCATTGGCTTTCAAGAACCTTTGTGTTTTGGAATAATTCAAATACCACACAAGAAACTTAGGTAAAATGGTATCCGTTACGAGCCTGATCACAAAAAACGAAGTTGACGCGACAGCCGGGGCATTCTCATTTTCGTAACAGGTTGCGAAGTTTTTAGAACCCTTCGCCGCAAACAACACATCTCCATGCTTCAACAGATGTTTTTTCGATGAATAACCCGCTTTCAGATCAGGCTTCAAAGCTGATTGCAGCTTGCCATTTTCATCAAAGTGTTTAGCTTGCAAGTATACAACATCTCCCGCCGCTTCCGGCTTTGCAAGTATACCTGTCTGAATTTTGGCGATGTCCCGGATAAGCATTGCTTACGTTTGATTAACTAAACAAAGATTAGCAGAAACCGCTAACTATGCAAATTAAATATTTGAGTAGAATTTGTACAAAAAAATGATTGTAAACGCGATGAGATGTTAATGTGTTTATATTCAATACATTAATGCAATTTTGAAGTACAGGTCTGTTCTAAAATAATTTGAATTGCTTAAATGTATTGTTAATATTGAATCGAATACATTAGCCCTTCAAATATGCACACCAATCAAAACGACGAGTCGGAAGACTCTCTCCACCGCGCCTACGGACGCAAAGTTCAGGAGTTACTTTCTCAAAGTGATGCCAACATCTGGATCGAGGATCTCTGGGACATGTATACGGGCTTCACTTTATTCAGCCAAGAGGCGGGGTACGACCCAAGAGGTCACGACAGGTTTGTGTCTTTCAAAGAGCTGGTGTTTTTCTTTCAGGAGGTTGGGAAGATGGAAAAGTAGCGGACCCGGAAGGCGATCGGGATAAAATTAAGCACACCGCTGTAATGAGCCATAACCTCTGTTTCGAAACAAAAAAAGGTCCCTTTTAGGGACCTTTCAAACTTTTGGGAGGGAGACGGGTCTCGACCGGCAGCGGCCGACCGTCCGCGACCTCTAGAACCACAATCTAGCGCTCAAACCGGCTGAGCTATAATATGGGCACAAAAAAAGGCCCCAAAAAGGGACCTTTTAAAAACCTGGGAGGGAGACGGGTCTCGAACCCGCGACCTCTAGAACCACAATCTAGCGCTCTAACCGACTGAGCTACAACCTCCATTTCAGGGTACAAAACTATGAAAAGGTTTACAGCTTGCAAGATTTTTCTTAACTTTTTTTGCAAGCTGTAAACCCATTTCCTCAAATATATAGCTTACTTCGCTGCAACGTAAAGAGCGTCAGCAGCTTTCCAGTCCACTACATTCCAGTATGCGTCGATATAATCCGGACGCTTGTTTTGATATTTCAGGTAGTATGCGTGCTCCCACACATCCAGTCCGATTACCGGCGTGCCTTTCACTTCCGCGATGTCCATTAATGGGTTATCCTGGTTTGGAGAAGAAGTGATAGCGATTTCGCCGCCTTCTTTCACGATTAACCACGCCCAGCCTGATCCGAAACGACCGATTGATGCTTTTTTAAACTCATCTTTAAATGCTTGAAAAGAACCGAATTTCGCTGTGATAGCCTCTCCAAGTTCTCCTGTTGGCGATCCGCCGCCACTGGGTGAAAGTGATTTCCAGAAAAAAGTATGGTTCCAGTGACCTCCGCCGTTGTTACGAACCGGAGCCGGTGCTTTGCTGATACCTGCAATGATTTCTTCTATTGTTTTGCCTTCCAATTCAGTACCTGCTACCGCTGCGTTCAGATTGGTAACATATGCCTGGTGATGGCGGTCATGATGTATCTCCATGGTCAATGCATCGATATGAGGCTCTAATGCATTGTTTGCGTAAGGTAAGGGATCTAGTGTAAATGCCATTTTAAGTGTAGTTTAAATGATAAATGAATATGCTTGATTAGTTGGCTAACAGCAGAAAAACGCTTTATGTTCTTAATTGCCTAAAAAATTTGACTAACAACTCCTGCGATTCTGCCGCCAGAATTCCGCTTGACAACTTTGTTTTGGGGTGCAAAATGCCTTTTCCCAGTTTGGAGAAACCGCGTTTTTCGTCCGTCGCACCCATCACCACCCGCTTCATCTGCGTCCAATACAGCGCGCCCGCGCACATCACGCAAGGTTCGAGCGTCACATATAATGTACAGTCCTGCAGGTATTTCGATCCCAGGTGGTCCGAGGCCGCCGTAATGGCGATCATTTCGGCGTGGGCGGTGACGTCATTGAGCTTCTCGGTCTGGTTATAGCCCTTACCGATAATGCGTTCTCCGATCACAACCACTGCCCCGACGGGTATTTCTCCTTCATCATACGCAACCTGCGCGAGACGCAGCGCTTCTGCCATAAAGTGATGATCAAGAATGTCGGTCTGGATATCCAATGTTTTTTCCCGATGGGTGATAAAAAATGGGACATTTATCGCGAAGCAACAAATGTCCCATTCAATGTTCTATAATACAAATTAAGGTTTCATAACACGCTGAACTGTGTTAAGGTTACCGTTTTGAATGCGGATCAGATAAAGTCCCGAAGGATAATTTCCGAAATCGACGTCTGTCGTTTTCTGACGGATCGCTTTCATTGCCCTTGAACGACCATTCAGATCTATCACCTCAACACTTGCTTCTTTTGGAGAAACGACGCCTGTAATCTCGACCGTAACTTTTGAATCGATCAGTGTCGGATAAATCTTCACCCAGTCAGCAGGAGCGGGAGGTTCTACGCCCAGGATGGGATCTACCTGTACTCTGGCCGAACCTGTGCCTTTACCGGTTCCGCAGCCATTGGTTGACTTCGTAATGGTATATGTCGTAGTTACTTTCGGTGTTACTTTAAATGTGAATGGTGTCGCAACAGCGGTGACCAGCGAGTCTTTCACCCCGTTGTTCAGGCTGAATGTCCATGGTGATTTTCCGGTGATTTCCACTTTGAGGTCAGCACTTTCGCCGATCAGAATGGTCTGCGCACCTGATAACGTAGCTATTGGTAGCGGGCTGGCCGTAATCGTGATGGCGCTTATGCTTCCTTTTACAGTGAAATCAGCATTGGTACCTGAACTGATCACCCTCAGAAAGTAAGTTCCACCTTTGGTCGTATCCGGCAAAGTGGCGGTGACGGAATTACTAGTCGCTACCGAAGGAATAGTAAAGAACTTCGCATCCTCATTCACAGTTGCGATTTGTAATTTAAAGGTGTTCCCGGCCGGAAAGTCTCCCGACTGCTGGAATGGTACATTGAACGTCTTACCGGCACAAGCTTCCGCCACCGAGGGATTTCCTGAACTGATTGTCGGTACCTTGACAGTGATCAGCGCGGTACCGATCGGTAATCCTTTTCCACATGCATTGGAAACCTCTGTTACCAGGTATGAAGTGGTAGTACTTGGTTTCACCTGAACCTGGTGATTAACCTGATCGGTCGTGTCGGTAACGCCGTTAGATAATGCGTATATCCATGGGCCGTCACCTGTGAATTTGATCGTTACCGTCGCAGTTTGTCCCAAATCAATGGTCGAGCTGCCGGAGATCGTAGCCGATGGCAATGACTTAATGTGGATTTTAATTTCCTCTTTCGGGCTTTCGCAACCATTGACGGTCCCTGTTTGAGTTACATAGAAAGAATAATCCTGTACTTTTTCGGTGAAAGGTGTAAATGGAACTCCTTGCCATTCCGTACCATTGGCTTCGCGGTACCATTTCAAAACGGTTCCGGTTGCAGACAATACCGGGGCTACTTCGTTCTGGCAATAGGCAAGTGCCGTAGTTGTGGTCGGCTTTGGAGTTGTATTGATTTTTACATCAATTTTTCCACGGTCACCGATACAGCCTTCCAATGTTTGGCCTACAAAATAAGAGGTAGTACCACCTTCCGCCGTCGAAGGTGTAGGAGCAGCACCGCTAGGAGCTTCACCCTGGTCGTTGGTTTTGTACCAATTCAAAATTCCGTTTGCGATAGGTATGGCGGTCAAGGGTACGGCTGGCACAAACTGGCAGTACTCGATAAGTGGTTTTTCAATCCCAGGCACTGCCGGAAGTGGTTTTACTCTTACTTTCTGAACAATGCGGGCTATGCTTTCGCAACCTTTTCCGCTAATCTGTGTGGCGTAGAAAGTGGTTTCACCGGCGGTTTTCAAATTGACGGAAGGTGTGGTAGTGGTAGCTGTTCCGCCTGTCGCGACGGTATACCAATTAATGGTATTTCCGTCTGATGCCTTGGTTGGGAAAGTATAGACTTTGTCAACACGTTCCTGGCAGAAAATATCAGAAACCGTTGGCAATGGCGCCGGAGTAGCATTCACGATCACGTCCAGTTTCGCACGAGGGCTTTCGCAGGAAAGGGCACCGTAAGTATTGGATTGCGTCAGATAATAAGATGTAGTTCCCGGAGTGGTAGTAGTCGGAATTGGGCCGGTTGCTGAACCTGCACCTCCTGTTGGTGCAGTGTACCATTTATAAGTCCCCCCGGCAGGTGTCAATGCAACTGCTGTTGCTGATACGCAATAGTTAACAGGTGTCACCGTCGGTGCAACTGGGGTGTCCTTCACAACAACATCTATCTTGGCACGAGGGCCTTCACATAGTCCTGCGGCTGTTTGGCTCACATAATAACTTGTTGTTCCGGATGTCGCCGTGGCTGGTACCGGGGCTGATCCTAATGCGTTACCGCCGGTTGCTGCGGTGTACCATCTCAAATCAGTTCCCGTTGCGGTCAGCGCAGTAGCAGGTGCATTTTGGCAAATATTGATGATCGCGGCAACGGTAGGCAGAGCAGAAAGATTTTTAATAGAAACCTTAATTTCCGCTCTTGCACTTTCACAACCATTCAATGTCTGGGTTACATAATAGCTTTTTGTGCCAATAGCATTGGTAGTCGGCGTAGGAGCAGAGGCTGATCCAGTCCCGCCACTTGCTGCGGCATACCAGCTCAATGCTGTTCCGGTAGCCGTTAATGTGGAAGCCGTGGCATTCAGGCAGTATTCAAGATTGGTAACCGCAGGCGGATCCGTTTTGTTGATTGTTACTTTAATTTCCGCCCGGGCGCTTTCACAACCACCTACTGTTTGGCTTACAAAATAACTGGTTGTGCCCTCTGCTGCGCTGGAAGGTTTCGGAGCGGTGCCCGATCCTGCTCCACCTGATGAGGCAGTGTACCATTTCAAGCCTGTTCCAGTGGCGGTTAATGTTGCGGTGGGGCCATTGATACAATAAGAAACATTGCTTACGCCTGGCGCTGCGGGAGGTGTGCAGTTACTAACGGTAACGTCTATTTTCGCACGAGGACTTTCGCAGCTTCCAACAGTTTGTGATACATAATAGCTGGTCGTTCCTGCCGAAGCTGTGGAAGGTGTTGGAGCCGTACCTGAGCCAGCTCCTCCGCTTGCGGCAGCGTACCATTTCAAATTAGCTCCCGTCGCAGTTAATGGGGTGGCGGCGTCTCCAACAGTATAGCTTTTATTAGCAACCGTTGGCGCAGCTGGTGGTGTACAAGCACTTACAGTTACCACAATCTCAGCCCTCGGGCTTTCGCAGTTGCTTACTGTTTGGCTTACAAAGTAACTTTTTGTACCTGGCGCAGCCGTAGAAGGGGTTGGAGCAGTTCCTGAACCAGTACCGCCCGATGGGGCATCATACCATTTCAAATTAGCTCCTGCCGCAGTCAATGCAACCGCAGCGTCACCAACTGTATAACTTTTATTGGCTACCGTTGGAGCAGCAGGTGGTGTACATGCGCTTACGGTAACCACTATCTCAGCCCTGGGGCTTTCACAATTACTAACTGTTTGGCTTACAAAGTAACTTTTCGTACCTGGTGCGGCCGTAGATGGTGTTGGAGCAGTGGCAGAACCAGTACCGCCCGATGCGGCATCATACCATTTCAAATTAGCTCCTGTTGCAGTTAATGCGACCGCAGCGTCCCCAACTGTATAACTTTTATTGGCTACCGTTGGAGCAGCAGGTGGTGTACATGCACTGACAGTTACTACGATTTCAGCCCTCGGGCTTTCACAATTACTAACTGTTTGGCTTACAAAGTAACTTTTTGTGCCTGGCGCGGCCGTAGATGGTGTTGGTGCAGTGGCAGAACCAGTGCCGCCCGATGCGGCATCGTACCATTTCAAATTAGCTCCTGTCGCAGTCAATGCAACAGCAACGTCCCCAACTGTATAACTTTTATTGGCTACCGTTGGAGCAGCAGGTGGTGTACATGCACTGACAGTTACTACCATTTCAGCCCTCGGGCTTTCGCAATTACTAACTGTTTGGCTTACAAAGTAACTTTTCGTACCTGGCGCGGTCGTAGATGGTGTTGGAGCAGTGGTAGAACCAGTGCCGCCCGATGCGGCATCGTACCAAAGTAATCCTGTATTGGGAGTTGCTGTCAATGGAACGGCAGCATCTCCAACTATATAATTTTTATTCGCTACCGTCGGTGCAGCTGGTGGTGTACAGGCACTGACAGTTACTACGATTTCAGCCCTGGGGCTTTCGCAATTACTAACTGTTTGGCTCACAAAGTAACTTTTCGTACCTGGTGCGGCCGTAGATGGTGTTGGAGCAGTGGCAGAACCAGTGCCGCCCGATGCGGCATCGTACCAAAGTAATCCTGTATTGGGAGTTGCTGTCAATGGAACGGCAGCATCTCCAACTATATAATTTTTATTGGCTACTGTCGGCGCGGCTGGTGGTGTACAGGCCGACACAGTCACATCAATCTTGGCTCGTGGCCCCTCGCAACCAGTGACGGTTTGGCTCACGTAGTAGCTGGTAGTACCTACGGTGGTTGTTGTCGGAATAGGGGCGGCTGCATTCCCCGTACCACCTGACGGATCGGCGTACCATAACAGGCCGGTACCCGTTGCAGATAGTGCTACCGCAGCAGCTCCCTGAACATAAGGAACAGGTGACGTAACAGTTGGCGCGGCAGGAACTGCATTCACTTTAAACGCTGCGTCAACGGAAGCCGCCGTGGCAGGCACCAGTAGTACAAAACCGACTACACGTATTTTGTAGCCCGAGCCAGCTGCTGTGCCTGTCGGAATTACCGCAGAAATTGGTGAAGTAGTGGCAGAACCCAAATTTATTGGTGCCGAAAACAGTCCTGATGCATCAGATAATTGAGCTGTGTAGTTTGTCGGAGCTATAAGAAAGTCTTTTGTCGTAAAGGGAACGGAAACACTTCCGCCAGCGCAGACCTCTGTGGGATTTAGAACACCCGTTGTAATTGTTTGTCCGAATGAAGATGCCAGGCTGAAAACCGTGGCTAGAATGGCTAATAAACTCTTTTTAATAAATGTTCTTTT
Source organism: Dyadobacter sp. (assembly GCF_039919315.1). Lineage (GTDB taxonomy): Bacteria > Bacteroidota > Bacteroidia > Cytophagales > Spirosomataceae > Dyadobacter. The sequence continues at coordinate 124,705 of NZ_JBDSFX010000089.1, forward strand.
CATGTATCTGTCTAAATATCTTTCCGCTAACCTGTTTGATTGGTAAAGTTAGAGATATTTTTGAAATACACTTTCCTATGTATTAAGGAAGCTCGCTTTTCCTTTCGAGCAATGAACTGTACACCACATCCTGTATTTTTCGACGTGTTCTCTGCGTGGTAATGCTGGTATTTTCAGCGTCGGGATTCACCCGGTTTGAGAGGAAAATGAAGAGAAGATCTTCCTCTGGGTCCATCCAGACCATGGTTCCGGTGAACCCGGTATGCCCGAACGAATTCAATGAGGCCTGTGATGACACATAGGAACTGTTGCCGTCGGAAGGCGCTTTATCCCAGCCTAGCCCGCGGTGATGCGACTCGTCGTAGCCCCGTGCGAAGGTAGGAACGGTGGTTTGTTCGTAGAATCTTTTGCCTGCATAATTCCCTTTCCAAAGATTCATTTGAAATAAAATCGCAAGGTCTCTTGCTGTTCCAAACAGCCCGGCATGGCCAGCAATTCCGCCTACAATGGCCGCCATTTGATCGTGAACGGTGCCTTGGAGGAGCTGCCCTCTGAAACGGTAATCGTTTTCAGTAGGGGCAATTTGTTTTTCTGGAAAACGGCGTAATGGGTTAAAACCGAGGTACGAAAGGCCCAGCGGTTCGTAAATATTGGAGGCAACAAAAATGTCCAGCGGCTGGCCGGTTACTTTCTCAACGATTTTTTGTAATGTCAAAAAACCAAGGTCGCTATATAGATAACCGTAGCTTCCCGACCGGTCTTTTCTGTTGTTCATAGGCGATTCCACCACCCATTTCCATACCGAATCCCTCAATGAACCTTTTGCAAAAAGCTTTGGAGCCACCTGCAGATAGTAAGCTGTATCTGTTTTGGAACTGTAATATTCAGGTAGCAAACCACCAGCACTTGTTTTGGTCCTGTCCCATAGTGGAGGATAAAATGAGACCAGTCCCGAGCGGTGCATTAGCAGGTCGCGTATCGTGAAATTCGCTTTGTTGGTTCCCGTCAATTCGGGCAGGTATGCGGAGGCTTTGTCGTCCAGGGTAATCTGTTTGCGGTCGTACAAAAGCATGATCGCCTGCAATGTGGCCGACACTTTGGTGAGAGAGGCCAGGTCGTAAATGGTTTCGGATGTTACCCGCTCCGGTGTCTTGTAATTAAGCCCGCCGAACTGTTTTTCATAAATGATCTTGCCTTTTCTGGCTACTAATATCTCGCAGCCCGGGAACACATGGTCACTCACAGCAGCATTAGCGATCTCATCGATTTTTTTCAATGAACCTGCATCCATTCCCACACTTTCAGGTGTTCCAAAAGCGATCCTGTTAATGGAGGTAGTGCTCACTCCGCTTCCCGATTTATAAGAAGAAACCGATATCGGAAGACGCCCCTCCGCGCTCATTGCCCCGAAAATAATCTGCGGTACAATTTCCTGCTGATCTTTCCCATCCTGGCTGGCACAAATTAATACATCGGTTTCCGGGAAAAATTGAATGCTGTATGGTGTTCCAAACAAGCAAAGGATCACCTTTTTATTCTGTTGTTTCAATTGGTTGACAAAATCCACCATACCGCTGGTTACGCCGTAATTTCTCTTCGGATTGGACGCAATGCCATGAATGTCAACAATTACCGTAGTATAAGGCTGCAAATAAGTCAGCATTTCGGAAATCTCTTCCTGGGACGAAGGACCGTCGTAAAATGTATACGAACGCATCGGTTTATAAGTCGAAAGCATTTTCTGAAAAGCAGCGCTACTTCCCTCGCCCAGGCTCACCGAAGCCATATTGTTATCAAGGACTGAACCGATAGGGATCAGGTTATTGTCATTTTTGACAACGGTAACCGCCGCCTCGGAAAGCTCACGATAGAGTTCTTTACTTTTTTCAGGGTTAAGGTCAGCGTAAAGATTTGTAATGTCAATAGGCTGATACTTGCTCAATCCGGCCCAGTATTTGGCCTGAAGAATCCGTTTTACTTTGTCATCAATGATCTTTTCACTAATGATTTTTTGATTGATCGCATCTTTGATCTTGGCAACTGTTTCGGCAATGCTTTCAGGATAAAGCAGTACATCATTTCCGGCTATCAATGCTTTTAGATTCACTTCGGCAGCCTTACCTGTTTTCAAGACACCTTTCATATTCATAGCGTCCGTGAAGACCAATCCGCGGAAACCCAGGTCTTTGCGCAAGAGGCCGGTAATTACTTTTTCGGAAAGTGAGCTGGCCTGGTTAGGTGTGTTGTCGAGCGCTGGAATGTATAAATGCCCGCTGAGCACGCCCATGAGGCTGTCGGCGATCATTTGACGGTAAGGATACAGGTCAGTTTCACTCAGTTGCTCGGCGGAATGGCCGAGTACCGGTAATGTAAAATGCGAATCGGCATCTGTGTCGCCGTGGCCGGGGAAATGCTTGGCGGTGGCAATTACTTTGTGATGCTGCAACCCTCTCATGTACGCGACCGCCTTCCGGGTGACATTCTCTTTGTCTTCCCCGAACGAACGTATACCGATCACCGGATTGCCCGCATTGCTGTTAATGTCCGAAACGGGCGCAAAATTAATTTGGATTCCCAGTCGGTTGCATTGTCTGGCAATGTCGCTGCCCATACGGTAAACAAGTTCATCATTCTGGATAGAACCGAGTACCATTTGTTTGGGAAATGACATGGTACTATCGAGCCGCATGCCCAGTCCCCATTCGCCATCGATGCCCACAAAAAGAGGAATATTGGAATGTGATTGGTACCGGTTGGTAAGTAATGCCTGTCCTACCGGCCCACCCTGAAAAAATATCAGGCCACCAATATGGAAGTCGCTGATCAGTCGATCGATGTATCTATAATGTGCATCGTCGCGGTTGGAGAAAGTGGCGACCATGAAAAGCTGACCGATCTTTTGTTCGATAGAAATGGATTTTAATGTACTGTCAACCCACTCATTTTCGGGCAATACCAGCACGGGATCTCTGCGCTTTTTCGGAGCATGAACTGCCTTTTTAGTAGCAATGGCAGTTTCAGTTTTTACGGGAGGGATTTTAACGGTAATGAGCTTCCAGGCAACGGAAACCATTGAGCTTAGAATGACCAGCACGACCACACTTACAACAACACGAAACCGGCTAAAGAACCAAATTTTCATACCTGGAATCACTGACTTTAACGAGGAAATGTTAGGTTTTCTGAGTTCAACAATGCTAATACAGTGTTATCAAAACTTACAATTATAACAAATTACGATCGCTTTAAATCTATTAAATTTCAGTTTTAAGGCAATTCTAATAATTGCTTCAACGATTGTGGTTTAAACAATTAAAGTATGTACCAAAACTAGTTTGTCAGCTCCCTGAATATCTCTTCCAGCGAGTTACCTGTTTCTCTCAATGCCTCCAAGCTGCTATCGCTCACCACTTTACCTTTGTTGATGATAATGACGCGATCGCAAAGTGCTTCCACCTCCTGCATAATGTGGGTTGAGAAGAGCACCGTCTTGTCCTTGCCTGCCGTCCTGATCACTTCCCTGATCTCCTGAATCTGGTTAGGATCGAGTCCCGTGGTGGGTTCGTCGAGGATCAGTACATCAGGGTTGTGTAAAAACGATTGGGCAAGGCCTACGCGCTGGCGGTACCCTTTCGAAAGCTGGGCGATTTTTTTCCGCTTTTCCGCTTCCAGCCCACACATTACAATCACTTCATCCACTCGCGCATGGAGTGACGATCCGCTCATTCCGTACAGCTTTCCTGAAAATTGCAGGAACTCTGTGACGTACATATCTAAGTACAAAGGATTGTGCTCGGGCAAATATCCAATGGATCGTCTGGCCGGCATAGGTTGGTTTACCACATCGAAATCTGACACTTTTGCGACGCCTTCACTTGGTTTCAGGTAACCCGTCAGGATCTTCATGGTTGTGGATTTTCCTGCGCCATTAGGTCCGAGAAAACCGACAATTTCCCCTTTTTTCAATGCAAAAGAAATTCCATCTATCGCCCGCTGCGCGCCGTAAACTTTGGTAAGATTGGTAACTTCGATGGACATATTTTCAATGACTGAATGACTGAATGTGACCGATTCCTGTCAGCCTAACAGCTAAAAGCTAATAGCTAACAGCTCAATAACTATTTACTACACTTTCAAAAACAGCTTATTTCTGAATAGCAGATACATAAATGCCCATTGGACCATGATGAATGCGATTACTTCTCCCATCGCTTCGACCGGATGTGGGAGGTAGCTTAGTATCCCGCCAAACAGTGCGTCGGCTGTGTAAGGGAAGTCGATGAAACGTCCTATCATATATATTACAATGGAATTCATGCCGATTACTACGAAGAACAATGTCCATTTGCGGTAATTGAGCACGTCCACGATCCAATAGAACAATGCTAGCAACAATGTGCTGAAACCGCCCGCACAAAGCACAAACGAGCTGGTCCATAAATTCTTGTTGATCGGGAAAAAGTAATCCCAAACCAGGCATACCAAAAGGCTGACAATGCCTGCAAAAAGCAAGTACACAACTTTGTTATTTTTTGAAATCACTTCTTCGCTGGTTCTCAAAAGTTCCCCCGCAAAAATGCCCATTAACCCGGTAGCAATAGCAGGAAGGGTCGAAACCAAACCCTCAGGATCATGAATGGTAAGGTGCAGACGGCCAGGGATGATCATTTTATCAATATAGCTGGCAGGATTACATTCCATCGTCAGTAATCCTGCGCCGCAACCCGGTACCGGATAAAACGTCATAAACAGATAGTACCCGATCAGCAAGCCAGCAAACCAGATCCAGCGTGCTTTTTTTCCTGTGTATAAATAAATGATCTGCGCGAACATACCGGCCAAACCAATGCGCGCGAGCACACTTGGATAGCGCATGTTGTGCCACTCGGTTTGAAATATACCATTGTTGTAAATGATGCCCAGGAAGACGAGAATGAGGCCTCGCTGAATCACTTTTTTGATCAGTTCCGAGGCGGGTACTCCCTTCTCCAATCGGCTTCCCAGTGAAAATGGCGTGGAAACTCCGGCCATAAAAAGAAAGGTTGGGAAAATGAGATCGTAGGCGCGGAAACCGTTCCAATCGGGGTGCGTAAACTGGTGCGCCATAAAGATAGCCCACGACCAACCAGTAACTTTTGCCAGTACTGCGAAAATTTCTTCGCCTCCTGAAATCCAAAACATGTCAAAACCACGAAGCGTATCCAGCGACAATAACCTTTGCGAAGGAGGACTATCTTTCATCTGATAAATAAGGGTGAAGGGAAATATAATTTGGGAAAAAGGCAATACATTAAAATAAAAGCCTAATGTGTTTACTGTAAAGATTGCAAAAAATACTATTTATACTTTCCGGCAAGAGGACATTTATTTGAATAAACATATTAGTAGGCAGGATAATGAAAGAATATATATTTCAAAACCATTGGTTTGCGTTATAAGCATCAACTTTTAACCCGTAAAATTTCACCCCATGAAAAAATTGTTAATGTTGTGTTTTGTGGTCGCTGGCTTGTGGTTTTTCGGATGTGCGACTTCTAATACAGCGAATTCTCGCGATGATAATGAAACCTACCGTACCGAAGAGCAGCTAGCCAACAGCAAGCTCAATAATCGTCGCCTGGAAAAGAACATGGATCGCTTCGCAAAGGAGCTAGACCTGAGCAAGCGCCAGCAAAAGCAATTGAAAAAGATTGACAAACGATATGCGAGGTTGGAAAGAAAACTGTCTAAACGTGACGATACCAAACGCAGTGATAAGAAGAGACTGTCAGAAGAAAAACGACTTGAAATTATCGACGTCCTAACCGCTGAGCAGGAACAAACCTTGCAGGCATTGGCGAAAAAGGGAAGATTCAGCTGGGACCAGATCTTCGGGAAATAAGTTTATGGCATCAAAGACATAGTCATTTGGGATTCAAATCCATAATTATTATGGTTATTTTGGATTTGAATCCCAAAATATCATAGTTTTGGTAAATAATGCCCAAAACTATGATAGCTAGAAATCAGTTACAGTATGCTTTAGATCATTTGTTTAAAGGAAAGGCATTTATCATATACGGACCAAGGCAAGCCGGGAAAACCACTTTTTCTGAACAGTTACTAAGCATCATTTCCAAAAAAACACTCCGCTTCAACGGAGATGATGCAGATATACGTGAGCTACTGGGCAAGCCTAATTCTACATTACTTGGAAGGCTAATCGGAGACAATGAGGTCATTTTCATTGATGAAGCTCAACGCATTGCGGAGATAGGCATTGTGCTCAAAATCATTGTTGATCAATTTAAGCAAGTTCAGGTGATAGCAACCGGTTCATCCTCATTTGAACTGGCGGGCAGCATTAACGAACCACTGACCGGTAGGCGTTACGAAATGCAGCTGTTACCACTGTCATATCAGGAATTAGTGAAGTACACTGATTTTTTGACTGAGAAAAGGCTCTTAGAACAACGCCTGATCTATGGTTCTTACCCTGAAATCATTGTTGATCCTAACAATGCGGAAAAGCATTTAAAACTCATTGCAAACAGCTATCTCTACAAAGACCTGTTGATTTTGGAGCAAATCAAAAAGCCTGTACTTCTTGAAAAAATAGTGAAGGCCATCGCCATGCAGATCGGTAGTGAGGTTAACATTACAGAGATCGGCAGGTTGGTTCAAGCTGATAACAAAACGGTAGAAAAGTACATTGATCTGCTGGAAAAGGCTTTTGTTGTATTCAGCGTTACAGCACTTTCGGGGAATCTCAGGAATGAAATAAAGAAAGGCAGGAAGATATATTTTTATGACAATGGGATTGTCAATGCTGTCACCAATAACTTCAATTTGCTGGGAAACAGAAATGATGTCGGCGCTTTGTGGGAAAACTATGTGATTAGTGAGCGTAAGAAATTTTTGAATGAAAATGAGATCGAGGCGAAGATATATTTTTGGCGCACCACACAACAGCAGGAGATTGATTATTTAGAAATAAGAGGGGATAAAATGGACGCCTTTGAGTTCAAATGGAGTAATACTGCACGAAAGAAATTTCCCTCCACTTTTATCAGTGCATACCCCAATGCAAGCACAGCGATGATTTCTCCTGAAAATATAGATGACTTTCTAGCAAAGTAATCTTCCTCATTTCAAACCTTCCAGCCAAGCCTCCACAGTCGGCCCGGTCATATTGAACAAAATACCCGGAAGGATACCCAACAACACAGCCAAAAAAGCCAGGGGAATGAGCATAGCAACTTCACGTTTCGTGAGGTCGGTGAGAACGTGGGAGTCGCCGTTTTTATACCAAAATGTTCCGAAAAACATACGCTGGTAGGTCCAAAGGAAATAGGCGGCAGCCAGAACAATCCCCAGCGTTGATAATGCGGGAATCCAGACAGGTAATGCTTCGGACTGAAATGCGCCCATTAATGTGAAAAGTTCTCCAATGAAACCTGAGAAACCGGGCAAGCCTAATGAAGCGAAAAAGGCGATTCCCGTCAGGATCGTGTACTTTGGCATCGCGCCGATGAGGCCACGGTAATGATCGATGCGGCGGTCGTGGGTACGGTCGTAAATGACGCCGGTGAGTAAAAACAGCATTGCCGAAAGTATGCCGTGGCTTACCATTTGGTAAATAGCGCCATTAATACCTTCTGCTGTGAATGCCGCGATGCCCAGGAGCACGAAGCCCATGTGGGAGACGGACGAGTAGGCTATCATTTTCTTTAAGTCGCTTTGACCCAATGCATTGAAACCGCCATAAATGATTGAGATCATTCCCAGGACAGCCAGCGGCATTGCGCTATACAGCGCTTCCGCAGGGAAAAAACCATCCACAATCCTGATAAAACCATAACCTCCTATTTTTAAAAGAATACCGGCCAAAACAACAGAAATGGGCGTAGGGGCTTCCACGTGAGCATCCGGCAGCCAGGTATGGAACGGCGCGACCGGAAGTTTAACGGCAAACCCGATGAACAGGAACCAAAAAGCAAGCAAGCGTAAATGCGTATTGGCTACGAAATATTCAGAAGTTGTATTCAAAAGTGATCCGGGAATGTAGTTGCCGGGATCGGCCAGGTATGCGAAACGGAAGGTATGGACGATTTGTTCGGGCGCGATTTTTCCGTCAATCAGCCATTGTTGAATCTGAGAGATAAGGTCAGGATGAACGGCGTCCTCCATTCCCAGAATACCCACAATCCGGGCCGTTTCCAAAGGATCGATCACCGACAAATAAAGGCCGATCATGACGATCAGGATCAGAAGAGAGCCTAAAAAAGTGTAAATGAAGAATTTCAATGCTGCATACTCCCGCCTCGGGCCACCCCACAAACCAATCAGGAAATACATGGGAAGCAGCATGAATTCGAAGAAAAGGTAGAATAGGAAGAAGTCCTGCGCTAGAAAACAGCCAATGACACTCCCCGTCAGAAGCAGGTACAATGCAAAATAGGCGCGGGCTTTTTGTGTAATGTTCCACGAACTGATCACGCCGGCAAACAGCACGATAACCGCCAGTAAGACTAATGGAAAGCTGATACCGTCGACAGCTACGGCATAATCAATGGAGACAATGCCCAATGTGCCGATGGGGAGTGTGATCCAGTCTACTACTTCGCTGAGTTGATGCCCGGGTGTCGCGTTATCAAACGAAAAGTACAGCAGAACACAAGTCAACAATTCCAAAACAAGGGCAATGAGCGCAATGAGCCTGAAATTTTCGGGACGATGCGCAGGCCAGATGGCTACTGCCGCGGCACCGAGCAGAGGAATTGCAATGAGTAAAGAAAGTATATGATCAATCATCTAAAATTATTTAAAAGGAGGTCGAACACGTGAAATCTCACATCACGACGAGCCATAATATCAATAAAAACACACCCATCGCAGTCACAATGTAATACGACTGTATTTTCCCGTTTTGCAAACTGCGGACAGCCTGTCCGGCGGAACGTATTGAAAAAACAGTCAGATTCACACCGCCATCTACAAAGACCTTATCGAACCAGCCGATGAGATGCCCGAGTACGACGCTTCCTTTTGCAATAAGATCAATGAATGCGTCAATAACATGTTTTTCAAATATTTTCAGATACCTGGTGATCCAACTAAAAGGTATAATGAAGTAATGGTCATTTGAAAAGTCCCGCAGCCATGATAACTGGGTCGATGTCGCTGTTTGAATTGCGGGCGTTTTTACATTAAATGGATTTTCAGTTCTCATTTCTCTATATGCCAGACCAATCGCTATAAAAGTAACGACGCTTGCTACTCCCGGAACCCACGCCAGGTGCGTGCCTTCGTGAGACCCAATGAATGTCAGGAACCAGCCCGCCGCGTCAAAGGGGTTCCATGAAAACCAGAAAAACAAGGATAACACTGCTAAAAGAGCCATTGGCAGCCACATTGCTACCGGGGATTCATGCGGGTGGACTGATGAGTTAACATAAAACCTGATTTCGCCAAAAAATACCAGCCATATCTGCCGGAACATATAATAAGCTGTCAAACCAGCTGAGAAAAGAACGATAACCGGGAAGATATATGCGGCCGGTCCATACTCAGCCGCCCATAGAAATCCTTCTGTGATGATAGCGTCTTTGGATAAAAAGCCTGAAAAAAACGGTAAGCCCGCCAATGCAGCGGCACAAACCGAGAAACAAATGAATGTGACCGGCAACGCTTTCCGTAAGCCGCCCATTGTCCGCATATCCTGAGGATCAAATGATTGATCAGAATCTGCTGGTGATACAGCATGGATTACCGAGCCTGCGGAAAGAAACAAACCTGCCTTGAAAAATGCATGTGTCGCTAAATGAAAAAGGGCCGTTTGCCAGCTGCCAAATCCAACCGCAATGACCATCAGGCCGAGTTGTGACATGGTGGAATAGGCCAGGACCCGCTTGATATCCCAGACTTTCATCGCTTTGAATGCACCGATCAGCATGGTGATGGTACCTATAATAGTAATGACCAGTCTGGCGTCGAATGTGAGCAGGAAGGATATTCTCGCCAATAAAAATATACCGGCCGCCACCATTGTCGCCGCGTGGATTAATGCTGAAACAGGGGTAGGGCCTTCCATAGCATCGGGTAGCCAGCCAGAAAGGGGAAATTGCGCCGATTTACCCATACAGCCGCCAAACAGGCAAAGCCCGATAGCCGTAAGCGCACCCGGATTGATGGTATCTGTTTTAAGAGTAAGTACCTCAAAGTCGGTAGAACCAATATAGTAAAACAGCATAAGAATGCCCGTCAGGAAGGCGGCATCACCAATGCGGTTCAGTACAAATGCCTTTTGCGCAGCCCATACAGCTCGCGGTTTGAAATACCAGAAACCGATGAGTAAATAGGAGGAAAGACCCACCAGTTCCCAGAAAATATACATCACCAGCAGGCTCCCGGAGATTACAATGCCGATCATTGAGAACAGAAAGAGCTGGATAAATGAGAAGTAACGATACAGATTTTTGTCATCGTGCATGTAGGCCGTCGAATACAGCTGAACCAGCAGCGCGACAAAATGCACAACCGCCAGCATGACGCAAGTAAGGGTATCGAAACGAAATGAAATGTCAATGGATGTGTCGCCGATCGTTAGCCAATGAAAGCTAACCGTATGTAAAACACCTGGATCTGAGTAAAGAAGAGAGATAACCAGTCCTGCGGCAGTAACAAGCGCTCCGGCCCAGCCTGCGATTTTGTTCAGACTTTTCCCACCAAGCCAAAGTAATAAAAACCCTAAAAACGGCAATCCCAGCAGCAGATAAGCAGGTAACAGGAATGCAGAATCGGGCATAAGGTGCGGGAATTCGTTTGTTTCGGCAAATATCCTGAATTCGTGGCCGAATTCAAACAATGCTAGATGTCTTTCTCAATATCCTCAATTTTGGCCCCGCCGTGAATCACCTCGAGCAGTTCGCGGAGGTCGTAAGTAGACCGGTTGTAGGAATTTCCAAGAACAATGATGACGGCTTCATCCTCGGGGCAGACCCAAAGCATGGTATTGTAGCCTTTCCACCATCCTCCGTGGTAGATAAAACGTGGCGTATTGTCTTCCTTAATGTGCATACGGAAGCCGTAGCCGTAATTTCTGATACCGTTTCTTTCAAAGCTGCGCGGTTTGAATGCCTCATCCAGCAACTTTTTGTCTAGTAATAAGCCTTTGGTCAGCCCATTATAAAAACGGTAAATGTCGCCTGTTGTAGAGTATACGCCCTTGTCCCCGACGACGTCGTCATAATAATCCTTTTCGAGCCTGCGACCGAATTGATGTCCGTCGGTCCTGTATTTGACTGCCGCGCTGGACGTATCGGTGACTAAAAATGTATTCAGCATGCCCAGCGGCGCGAAAATCTGGTCGGATAAATATTGCCCGAAGCCTGTGCCGGATACTTTTTCAACGATTGCAGCGAGCACGCAGTAATTGGTATTACAATAGTTGAACGAACGGCCCGGGCGATTGTAGGGGGTAGGAGTAGGCACCACTTTGGCATACCAATCCATAATATCCATGTTATCAGGGTACTTTTTGCCGTGACGAATGCTATCGGTGAATGAGTAAATGTAATTGGGAAGGCCGCTACGATGGCTCAGAAGCATATCGATTTTGACACCATGATAAGGAAATTCGGGAAAAAACCGCTGAACAGAATCGTCGAGATTAACCCTTCCTTCCTGAATCAATTTCAGCACAGCAATGGCGGTAAATGGCTTGGACAACGATGCCAACTGAAACCTGGAATCGCTGGTAAGCGTATCTTTTTGTTTGATATGGGCAAAACCGAAGGAGTTCTGATAAAGCACCTGACCTTTTTGAACGATCAGCACATTACCATTGAAGCCCGCCTTTTTCTTCCTCCTGAAAATATCCTCGATCTTAGAGATTTTGAGGGCAGTTTCCGCGTCGGGATCTTTCACCGGGACTGGATCAAGCTTCGCCATGACCCTTCCGCCAACGATTACCTCCTCGGGGTTAGACTTACTTTTTCTTACCAATCCCCACGACACAACAAGGACTACCAGGACAGCTAATGCCGCCCACCACACTTTCGGCTGCACTTTTTTCAACATAGGCTTTTGGCCATTAATTTTTTCAGAACGTTGCTATATTAACGACGGAAAGTCGCCACTTTTTATACTTACTCTCTACAAATTAAACCCAGAATGATTTACGGAACTAGTATTTTAACATGTTCTTTCCGGCCATTTTTTTGATAAGTTAAGAAATATAGACCGGAAACAAGCGGATTTTCCGGATATAAATCGATTGAATTTCCCTGAATTGGCTCAAAACGGAAGGAAATGGTGTTACCGGATAGGTTGGTGAGCGAGAGTAAATTCGGGTCAATATTTTGTCCGGAAATTGTAATTTTTTCAGGAGAAGCGGGATTGGGAACTACCAGTATCGGACTCTCCGGGGCATCAGTGATTACATCCAAAGTCTTAGAAAACGAAAAGCTATCATCCCGATCCTTCATGCGCAGCCGGTAGTAGTTCGCCCCGGTCAGCGGATTATCATCAATGAATTCATACTGCATTCTTCCTGTTGCTTCACCTGCTGCTTTTAATGTTCCAATTGCCTCAAATTCTTTGAGATCCGCACTGCGCTCCACAATGAATTCCTTACTATTCTTCTCCCAGGCGGTTTCCCAGGAAAGCATTACATTCTCTTCGGATTTTTCAGCTTTGAAATAGGTGAGGTCAATGGGCAGGACGATGGCTAGGACCTGGCCGTTGATGATGATCTCGTCGAACCATGTAGTACCAGAATTGTCACTCGTGTTGTATCCATAAATCCTGAACGAAAATGTCCCGTCCGAAAGATTGTTATAGCCAACCGGCAATGAAAAAGAGTAAAAAGTATTTATAGCTGGCAAAGTTGACGAAGTCAGATCAGAAATGAAATTATCCACACTACTACGAACCTTGAAGTTTTTGGAACCTGTGGGCGAACGTTTTAGTCTAAAAGACAGGGAGCTTATGTTGTATTTAAATGAATTAGCAGAAAATTTGAACTCCATATATCTTGCATTTGAAAAGGGTATTGGCCAAGGTCGGACAACGTATGCTGCGATAATGGCGTTGGTAAAACCGTAGCCTCCATTCAAAGCATTTGAATTTATACCACCCGCCAATGTCGCGTCGTACGGTGAAAAATTAATGTGACTGGATACACCGGCTTGTGTATTATCCATGCTCCATTTAATTTGGAAATCTTCCTGGGCGGTAGCCTGGGAAACAAAAAACAGCAGCATGATGATAGTCATTGTGATGCTTTTCTGGGGGTAGATGGGGTTCCTTTTCATACGAATAGTGGTTTACAGTATTTACTTTATGTAATACGGTAATGTGTTGAAAAGGTAACGGGGGATGGGGCGGATGTTTGATGGTTGTGCCATTCTTAACACCCGGATTGCTATTCGAACTATTGGTGACGGTGGAAATCGGAACGTCGACTAGTCGATGCTGTGATACAAACAAGTGAGATTGCTCAATGGCTGCAAATATTGAACAACGATGGAATTGCAAAAATCGTTTTGGCCTTCTGAATGCCTTTATAAGGGATTTTGGGGCCAAACACCGATATAGGGTATAATAGAAATGGCTCCGCTCCGGAGCCGTTTCTATTTGTATCCAAGATGTTCGCGGAGATCAATGGTTACTGGAAGAATATTTTGGGATACTTACGATCTAATTCCTACTCGATTATGGCTTTACTACTCTTCATATAGTGCATCTACTAAGTCCTGCAATATTTTACCTTCATATGTCAGGTCGTAATTAACGTCAAACCCATTTTTCTGCAATTCCTCCTCCGCGGCACACTAGTTGTCCACATTGATATTTTAGTGTAGTGGGGTTGTCGAAGAAGCTTCCTGGATTTGGGAAGCTTCCCTGTTTTTTGGGTTACTTCGCTCGGAACGTATACGAATATTCCTCGATCGCCAATGTGTCTGTTTGGGTGAGAGAATTGACATATTTTTCATCAAATTCATTGAACACTTTACCCGCATTAACTGATCGGTATAGACGCTCAATTCCAAAATAATAGTCAAAACCCTTATGGGCCTTCACCAACTTATAATTGAAAACACGTATTTCGATTTCTGAATAATTTCCATATCCAACCATCATATTTTGAACTGCATATTTACCGTCATAACGGGGCCCTCCCAATTCACTACGGTACTTATTCATATTACCAATCAAACGAAAGTATTCTAACGATTGGTAACTTGGTTTGACAGAAGTAAAAAGAAATTGGTGTTGGGTTCTTGTCACTGCAACTTTTTCGTTTCCGTCATTAATCGAGGCGGTATCAGCTGAGAAAAAACGAAGCTTATCGCTGCCTGAAACAGCATGTGGACTTACTCCAAATTCTTTATCTCCCGCAATAAAACTATCTATAACATCCTTGTCCTTAACTTCCATTTTATTAATAAATAGACGGATAGAAATCTTATTTACTTTAACAATGTTGAGCTCTGCTGGAAATTTTGATGCTGAAATTATGTCCTTGTTTTTGCAGGCTGCCAGAAGGACTGAAAGGAAGAATATTAAATAAAGTTTCATATCTAGCACGTGGTTTTTTAAGTGATATCGGACCTTAGCTTCACTCCCTGCCTTAGGCAACTTTGCTGATAAAAATCCAGGAAAAAAAAGAGTACTAGAGTTGACTCCGAACCTGAGGCCAACTCCAATTATGATGTATTATTGACGGGGATACCGGTCAAATTGCAAACTGAGGCGGGTGTGCCGATCATGTTTTCGCGATCATCGCAACACTTATTACATTACTCCAACTGAAACTATACGAAGACCAACTGGTCAAGGAAGGGGTAAATGCAGTTTTTTTCTCCATAAAATAACCTCATAGAAAAAGCTAAATGAAAAAATATTTCTAACACTCATTTAGACGTAGCTTTTGAAAAAGGTTACCACGCTTTTATTATTCGGTGGATATCAATTATTTAACGGTTAAAGTAACAGATCTTTCCATGTTGAACAATGTGTAAAATCAGCAACATAGTGAAAGACATACGATCAAAATAGCAAATCACTAGACACAAAAACTTTTCGATTTCATTGTTTCAAATAAGTTATTTTGTAAAGTATTGATAAAGACCTCTTTGAAAAATAAAGTTTAAATTAGTCAATAAAAAACATAATATTATTTACAAAATGTTTCAGAATAGGTGCATATTTGAAAACTCCCTTGGGACTTTCCGGGGGGTAAGTTGTCCAATTTTCATCACATAACACTTATTTTACGAACTGATCTATTTTTTTGCGATTGCCTGTCTTTTGGTTGGCTGCTACCTTCTAACGCCTTGTGGCTGGGCATGTACCGAAGCGCAATTCAATGCGACTTATTCTTACTACAAAAACGAATGTGTATCCAATGCGCAATGTGATTTCGCTTGTTCTTTCAATCCTTGCGCCTTGGCTTATATGGCATCAGCCGTGGCCGCATGCACGGAGTGTGGTTCAGCTAATGCCTAATCCAAACAAATGATTCACCAATAGACATTTGAATTATGAGATCAACATTCATAGTCATATTGGCTGGCATACTGCTCGTAGTTACTGGTTGTTACATATTAATCAATAATCTGAGCCCAGCTTTCGGGAAAATTTTGATGGTACTTGGGGTTATGGTTGAAATCTTTGCGATTGTGCAGTTTTTTCATGGTCGCCCAAATCCCAAGAGCAATGCGCAGCACAAGAGATAGCTGCTTCGGATACATTGAACTAGTCTATGTGTTTTAACCGCTGGCGCGATTCATACAGCTAACCGCTATATGGATCGCGCTAGCGGTTTTTGAAGGTAATGGCCGTTTGATGTGTGTTGAAATGAAGGCTAGTTCAAGCCCTGTCAGAGGATGTTACAGAATATCTCCCCATTTGTTTCCATTTAGACATAGCTTCTGAAAAAGGTAACAACGGGGTAGGTTTATTTGAAAATACCTTTTGATAAAAAGATATTACCGTTGGTATCAAGCATTGTTTTGGGGAACAGTTCCTGTATATCTTTACAAATAGTGATTTTTTATCTCTTGCCAATTAATTCAGCGAGGGTTAGCGACTCTTTTTTCATAGTACTAGAACAAATCATCCAAATTTTGCGTCCATGAAGAAAATTCTAAAAAAGGTTATTAAGTTTATTTATAGTTCTACACTGTTTGATCTTTTCTTGACTCCTTTTGTATTTATCGCGGCGCTCTTGTTTTGGATGGTCCGAAGAATTGGTTTCAAGCATTTGAAGATGACCAAGCGTGTATTGTTGAAAGTTGGGGTTATTCCGATCAGGAACCATTACTATGAGCCGCTTTTCGATGCTAAAAATTTAAGCAAACCGTTGTCAGATGAGCGCGATTTGCCAGGAATCGTGTGGAATACCGAAGAGCAGTTACAGATACTGGACTCATTCAACTATGCTGATGAATTCACGCCCATACCGGATGAGTATCAGGATGATCTGATCTTTAACTTCGACAATGGGTCCTTTATAGCGGGTGATGCCGAGTATTTATATAATATCATCCGGCTCAGAAAACCGAAACGGATTGTCGAGATAGGCAGCGGTAACTCCACCAAAATTGCGAGACTTGCCGTTCTTGCAAATAAAAGAGAATCTGCATTATACCATTGCGAGCATTTGTGTATAGAACCATATGAAATGCAATGGCTTGAAAAGCTGGGCATTGAGATTATTAGAAAGAAGGTAGAAGATAATAATCAACACATATTCGATAAGCTCGAAGCCGGAGACCTGCTTTTTATTGACTCCAGCCACATGATCAGGCCGCAAGGAGATGTCCTTTATGAATTTCTGGAATTACTTCCAACTTTGAAAAAAGGCGTAATTGTGCATATCCATGACATATTCTCACCGAGGGATTACCTCGAAAGCTGGGTTACCGGCGAGATAAGGCTTTGGAATGAGCAATATTTACTAGAGGCATTCCTGACTTCCAATAGTGATTGGAAAATCATAGGGTCAGTAAATTTTCTCCGGCATAATCATTACGACAAGCTAAAAGCCAAGTGCCCGCGACTGACGAAAGATTCGGAACCAGGGTCTTTCTATATAGAAAAGATCAATTGAACACATTGACACAAAGCGTCAATTTATAGCAATGCACGCACGAAGGACAGTTTTCAATTCGCATCCATAAAAATACCCCCAGTAAGCAACTGACTTTCTGGGGGTATTTTTATGAGCCATTATTGTTTTTTAAAACTCTGCACTCTTCGGATATCTCGGGAATGGAATCACGTCCCTAATGTTACCCATGCCTGTGACGAATAACACCAAACGTTCAAAACCAAGACCAAAGCCGGAATGGGGCGATGTACCGAACTTGCGGGTTTCGAGGTACCACCAGATCGTCTGAGGATCAATGCCTACTTCGTGGACCCTTTCAAGCAATTTGTCGTAGTTATCTTCACGCTGGCTTCCTCCGATGATCTCGCCGATGCCGGGGAAAAGTACATCCATGGCGCGAACCGTTTTTCCGTCTTCGTCCAATTTCATGTAGAATGACTTGATCTCTCTCGGATAGTTGGTCAGGATAACCGGTTTTTTGAAATGTTTTTCTACCAAATAACGCTCATGCTCGCTGGAAAGGTCGATTCCCCAGCCAACAGGATACTGGAATTTCTTCTCCTTATGTGGTTTTGATTTCAATAAAATATCAATGGCCTCTGTATAAGTCAGACGTTCGAAAGGATTGTCTACCACAAAACTCAGTTTTTCCAATAATGGAATCGAACGCTCATTTTGAGGTTTGTTTTTGTCTTCTTCGGCCAGCCTGTTTTGGAGGAAATTTAAGTCATCCTTGCAGTTTTCCAGCGCATAGCCGATCACTGTTTTTACAAAATCCTCAGCCAGGTCCATATTGTCTTCCAGCTCGAAAAAAGCCATTTCCGGCTCTATCATCCAGAACTCTGCAAGGTGACGGGTCGTATTGGAATTCTCGGCACGGAAAGTCGGGCCGAATGTATATATCTTGGAAAGGGCCATGGCACCCAGTTCACCTTCCAGCTGTCCTGAAACCGTTAGATTAGCCTCACGTCCAAAAAAGTCTTCTTTAAAATTGATCGCTCCTTCATCAGTTCTCGGTAATTTATTGAGATCCAATGTCGTAACCCGGAACATTTCACCCGCACCCTCCGCATCCGAAGCGGTAATGATCGGCGTATGCAGGTAGAAAAAACCCTTATCGTTAAAATATTGATGAACCGCAAAAGCCAGTGTGTGACGAATGCGCAGAATCGCACTGAAAGTGTTGGTACGCGGACGCAAATGTGCGATTTCACGAAGAAATTCCAGTGAATGCTTTTTAGGCTGCAACGGATACGCATCGGGATCAGCGGTACCGTAAACCAGAATATCCTCTATTTTGACCTCCACTGACTGCCCGGAACCCAATGATTCAACAAGCTTTCCAGTGATTTTGAGACATGATCCGGTAGTAACAGTTTGCAGCAGCTCCGCAGAAAACTGACCTGGCTCAGCAACTGCCTGTATATTATGGATGGTGGAACCGTCATTCAACGCGATAAAAATTGCGTTTTTGCTTTCTCTTTTCGTCCTCACCCAGCCTTTGATGACAACAGATTGTTGCTCAGGAGCGGTTTGTAGTATTTCTTTGATTTGCAACGGTCCCATTTTCTTGTCAATTCAATCTTTAAATTTTTCTGAAAGCTTCTCCGATCCGGTTTTACGAATGAGGCGCAAAATTACAAATTACCCTACGAAAACCTATTCTGAAAGCGGAACTTACTTTTCTGTGCGGCATACAGGTTGTACAGTCTGGTTTTCAGCTTAATTTTGCATTCTAATCCTGATCAACGACTTTCCGTTTTGAACAATAGACTCGCAATCGCTTTATCTGTAGTTTTTCATCCACTGATCATTACTACTTATCTTTTTGCCCTCTTGTTTTTGCTCTCTCCCGATTTGGTTGGCGTCAGTGCATTTGAGTTGCCGGCGTTAGGAAGTTTATTGCTTTTACTGTTCCTGAACACATTTATTGCGCCTACTCTGATCATTTATTATTTTCAAAAAATGGGTGTGATCAGTTCCTTGCATGTAGACGATTTGGCGGAGCGGAAGCTGCCGTACCTGGCTTGTGTGATCATTTATGCATTGGCAACCTATTTATTTGGCTGGCAGTTAAAGCCCATTGGTGAGCTTGCTCCGCAAATTTCAATCATCCTCGGAAGTGTCACAGTTTCCCTGATCCTGGTGATGGGTATCAGCCTTTTTTGGAAAATAAGTGCCCATGCAACTTCTATTGGCGGTACGATCGGAATGCTTTCTGGGCTAATGATGCGGTTTGATGAAGCCGTTTTGTTCATTCCGCTGGTTATTACGATTCTGCTGGGCGGCTGGCTGCTGAGTGCGCGGCTACAACTGAATGCACATACGCCACCGCAGATTTTGGGCGGATTTGTTTGCGGGATACTGGTGAGTAGTATGACGGTTTATTTTTTCTTTTGATACAAACGCTTCATAATCATGTATCAGCATATCATTTTCGGGGTGACCGACGGCGTGGCAACCATTACATTAAATCGCCCTCAGGTGTATCACGCATTGAACCCTGCGCTGATCCTGGAGATAACCCTGGCTGTTCAGGAAGCTGCAAATGACGATGCTGTGCGGGTAGTTGTGATCACGGGCGAAGGTGCCAAGGCGTTTTGTTCCGGTGCCGACCTCAAAGATGTGGCTGCGTCAGGCAAAACGGCCGGAGAGATTTTGAGAGAATATTATAATCCCATGATACAGGCTATCCGCAATATTCCCAAACCGGTGATTTGCCGTTTGAATGGGTTGGCGGTAGGTGCGGGATGCTCGCTGGTGCTGGCTTGTGATATGGTCATTGCCAGTGAAGATGCTTATTTAAGTTTACTATTCGTTCAAATCGGCTTAATGCCCGATGCTGGCGCCACATTTTTTCTACCCAGACTGATCGGTATGGCCAAAGCATTTGAGCTGTCGTCGACAGGTCGCAAAGTGTACGCATTAGAAGCCGCGAGAATAGGACTGATCAGCAAAGCAGTTCCACCGATTGAGCTGGACAGAGAAGTGAATCAGGTAGTAGCCTATTACCGTTCCGCGCCGACGATGGCGATTGGAGCAATGAAGCAGGTTTTTAACCAATCCTTTTATAGTAATCTCGAAGAAATGCAGGAATTAGAACTGCAAAACCAGGAAAAACTCTTCCAAAGCCACGATGCCAGCGAAGGAATTTCAGCATTTCTTCAAAAGAAAACGCCTGATTTTCAGGGTAAATGAACGTTGGGGAAACTTTTTCCGATATTTTTATAACGCATAGTTTGCTCTAAATAGCCTCATTCACTATCTTTGCAGTCCAATTCAGAAATGGATTGGGAAAATAAAAGGTTGCGTAGCTCAATTGGATAGAGCACCTGACTACGGATCAGGAGGTTTGGGGTTCGAATCCCTACGTGACCACTTAGTTCAATATTAAAAAGTATTAAAAGGCCTGTAAATCAATGATTTACGGGCCTTTTTGTTTGTCAAAAAACACCAAAAAATACAGGTTTTCGCAGTGTTTTGGTGAGCATTTGGTGAGCATGCAAAAGGGGCAAAAAAAGTGCTCACCGGAATCGCTGTAAATGGCTGTCTTATACCTGTTTACGGCGTAAACATCTTGATTTTTGGGCGGTTGCAATCGTAGTTTCATCAACCATTAAAACAGATTGCTATGTTGACAAACAGGTTTTCGATGCTTTTTTATCTTAAGAAAAGAAGCAATTACGTATCCGGCCCGCTGCCGATTTACATCCGGGTTTCGATTGGAAGTGAGAGGTTTGAGTTGGCTACCAAGCGGGAGTGTGAGCCGGAAAAGTGGAATGCAGGCTCGGGCAGGAAGAGCGGCACGCGTGAGGACACCCGATTGCTCAATGCTTACCTTGACACCTTCCAAGCAAAAGTGTATGAGGCGCACCGGCAACTAATGGCCACAGGTAACGAAATTACCATTGAGGCCTTAAAAGCCTTGGTGACGGGAGTTGCTGAGAAGAAGATCATGTTTCTTGAACAGTTCGCCAAGCACAATGCACGGCTTATCGAATTGAAAGGAACCGACTATGCGCATGGCACCATTTTGCGGTATAATACTTCTTACCAGCACGCGAAGGACTTCATCAAATGGAAATTCAAATCAGAGGACATTGATATTGAAAAACTGAATTACGAATTTATTACTGACTTTGAGTTTTGGCTTAAAACCCAAAAGAAGTGTGGGCATAACACCACGATGCGTTATTTGGGCTACTGCAAGAAAATTGTCCTCGGTCTGATTAAAATGGGATTATTGCCCAGAGATCCATTCTTTGGATACAAGGTGCACAAGAAAGAAACGAACCGCGCAGCGCTTACAGAAAAGGAACTTAAAGTGATAGCCAATAAAAAATTTCCATCAGCCCGGCTGTCTCAGGTGCGGGACATTTTCCTTTTCAGCTGCTACACCGGGCTATCCTATGTAGATGTGCAGAAACTCACCCGTTCGGAAATTACGATTGGCCAGGATGGCGAGCAATGGCTGATTATCAACCGGCAGAAAACTGATTCTCAATCCAGAGTATTACTCTTGCCCGTGCCTTTGCAGAGAATCGCTAAATACGAACACGAGCCGCAATGCGAGGTTACGGGCAAACTCCTCCCGGTTTCCAGCAATCAGAAAATGAATGCTTATTTGAAAGAGATTGCTGCCGTTTGTGGGATTGATCGAAATATTTCGTTCCACATTGCCAGACATACATTCGCCACGACGGTTACGCTCTCAAACGAGATGTGTTTCCTGGTTGATGTTCTTCAATGTTGTTCTTGATATACTGTTCGGTTATATAGCGAGAATTTTTGCAGGAAATTTGTGATAGAAGAATAGAGGCAAGGGCACATGCAAGGAAAATTGTTTCATACAGTTAGTAAGGTAATTTATAACTGCGCAAGCTGAATTGAATTTCCTTCGAATCAAAGCGATTAAGGGATGCAATTAGCCACATTACCTTATATGGCACTGGCCGTGGCTTAGTAAAATTGTTACACAAGCAAAAATTTCGGGGCCTACATAAGGTGTTTTCTAAATTATATCCCTTTATTGACCATATTATTACCCTATTCATCTCAATTTTTTCCTGCGGTCGCAAAAACCCGTGCGACCAGTCATTATTGTATCATGAGAAACTTCCTTTCCCTATTCCTGACTTTAAGTATTTTATCTCTTTCTACTATTTGTAAATCTCAGGTGAACGAAATCGGTCATTATTTCGAATCGACAGGATTTATACAAGACATTGATTATGAACGGAAAGAGTTGATTGTAAACTTTCCAACACCCCAGGGAATCTTTGAAGAAACAGTATTATTAACGGATCCCAAGACAAACGCACTTTGTAAGGGCATTACAAATGTAAACGTTCTTCGTTCGGGAATGGAAGTTAAGATTATCGGCGATAAACTGCCGAAACGCAATCTAATTGTTGCTAATGTTATTTTGATCAAGGATCTACCTAAAAAATTGAATGTGGAAAAGGGCAGGATCGATGACATTGCTGACGATTATGCGGTCATTGATGGAAATAAAGTCAAAATGAAAGCAGGAGCCAAGATTATTGGTGATAAAAAGACACTCTATAAAGGCAAGTCTTTTGGCAGTTTTAGAGAACTGATGTTAGGAGATTTTGTGGATGTAGATGGAAGCTACGATCCCAAAGGATTCATATCAGCAACTGAGGTGCGGGTTTCTCCGGACCTGGACACTGAGCTTGATAAAGAAAAACGACAGATTGGGCAGCGTTCTTACCACAACGTCAACTACAACGACTGGATAGATCCGGTCAAAAGAAAGGCTTTTTTGGGAGGAGAATATGGTGGACGAAAAATTGCCAACAGCACCGGTCTGCAGACCTATATACAGGACCTGGGATCAAAAATGGTACCTGATTTTGTCAAGGATAAAATTCAATTCATGTTTATGGTGCTGGTTGACCCAGAATGGAACGCCTTCGCCAGACCTGATGGGCTTGTAGTGGTCTATACCGGCCTATTGGAAAAAATGGAGAACGAGGCTCAGCTCGCGGCGATCATTGGACACGAAATCACACATGCAATCTACGAGCATAGCGCTAACAAAACAGTGGAAACGCAGAAGATTGCCAGCAGGACGAGTTCCAACACGCAAATGATCAAAGGAGCAGCTAACCTTTCGAAACTATTTGCTGACTGGGTTACAGTTCCCAATGCCAAAGTTGCCAATATGAAGCTTGCACCTGCTACGAAACGAAAGTTGAAAATGAACATTGACTCGCTATCCAAGAGTTTTGCAACATACACTTATGTCAAAAGTAAAAGTAACGAATCCAAATATTCAATTGAAAATGAATCACAGAGCGACAGGGTAGGGCTTTATTTATTGGTAAAGAATGGATACGATCCGAGAGAGGCCATGAAGGTTTGGAAAAACAGCTTCAACGATTCAGAAGGTAACCCGGCATTAGTCAATCCAAACGGTCAGGCTGCTTCCGAAGTGAGCTCATTTTCAAATGCCTTTGCGCGGTACAGGAAAGTCCCGACTCCATCAGACATTGGTATCTATTTCTTCAAAAATAAATTTAACAGGCAAACAATGGATTTGTACAAACAATCTGTTGGTCGCAACGGATCAATAAAAAGCCATCCAGACGATATCAAACGTTTTGAGAACCAGAACAGGAGCTTGAATCTATATTATTCTGATCCTGCCATTATTTCCAGGTCTGTAACCAAAGAAAAAGAATTCCGGGACGTTTTACAAACTGCAAATCAAGAAATGGCGCTTGCTGAAAAGCTGCTGGAAGAAAAAATTATGCGTGAAAATAAGCGCCTGGCTGATCTCAATAAGGCATACAATCTTGCTCATAAAAAGCTCACTGCTGAGGTGAGAGCCAAACAGGTTGCTATACTGAATTTCAAAGATTTTAAAGTGAATCCTTATTTGAAACTGACGGACATCCTTCCAAAATCAAAATGTGAAGTATCTGGGCTGAAACCGCTCCTAGGCGAGCTTTATGAGGCAAACAATGTCCAATTTATGAGCTTCGTTTCAGATTTTAAAGCAGGAAATGTTGCGCCAAACAAAAAAAACATAATGTTTGCCCTGAATTATTGTACTGAAAAAGAGTTCAACAGATTTATGATAGAGGTAGCCGCAGGTTTTCAGGTTTGTGACACTGAATTATTAAAGTCAGTAAAAGGACTAATCGAAAGTGGAGATGTAAAACAGATACTTTCACCAAATAAGGATGATTGTTTGGAAGTTTATGAATATCTCGAAAACCTAAATCGAACGGATAAAAAGTAATATTGGATTTACATTCTAGACCATGAGAGCTATCGCATTAATCGTTCTCTGCGTCACTGTCGCAAACCGACCTACCGATCCCCAACCAACCTCTCCAACCGCCCCATCATCTCATCCTTCTCCTTCAACATCCGCTCATACAATGCAATTTTCTCCTCGTGCAACTGAATGAGTTTATCAATGGGATTATTATGATAAGTTTCGACTGAATTTGCGACAAATGAACCGCTGTGAAATGTATTTGAGATAATGTTCATAGCCTTTTCCTCATCAAAATTCCGAATCGCCTCCGCAGGGATTTTAAGAATAGCCGAAACCTGCTCCAATAGGTTAGAATCGATCTTCTCCCTCTGTTCAAGTAAAGATATCTTCTGCTGGTTCCAGTCTTCGCCGAGCTCAAACGCAAGGTGGTCTTGCTTAATTCCGAGCATTTCGCGGAAACGTTTCAAATTACGGCCTTCGTGGATCTTGGGGTTGGAGGTAGTGGGTGTCATACAAAGTGCTATTTCGTTGAAAAGGCAATTTATATAAATCCGCCGGGAAGTTTCCGGATAATTTACAGGCATTGCGATGTAAGTTACAAAATCCCCTAACCCAAAAAGCTCGCTCGGAAGCCCGACGGTGACTCACCCGTTTTAGTTTGAAACAGCCTGCTGAAATAAGCCGGGTCGTTATAACCAAGGTCGTAGGCGATTTCCTTTGCAGTGAGGGAAGTATGTACCAGCAACCGTTTTGCTTCCAGTATGATCCGGTTTTTAATCACCTCGTTGGGCTGTGGCAGCCGCAGACGGTTGAATTTGTGAGTGATCGTTTTCGGCGCCATGCATAGGAAATCTGCATAATCGGCGACGGTGTGCTTGGATTTATAATGCTCTTCCACCAGTCGGGTAAACTTGCGGAAAAATTCCAGATCGCTTTGCTGTTCGGTCACTGCATTGTCCAAATGCTGCCTTTTCCAGGAGCGGGTTGCGCGGATTAGTAGTTGTTTGAGATAGGTCCGTACCATTTCTTCCAGCGAGCTATCTTTGAGTTGAAACTCCTGGATCATTTCTTTAAATAAGCCTCCCAAAAAAGCGATCTCTTTTTCCGAAAGCTCGACTTTGGGCATGTTTCGAATGTTGTTGAAAAGCAGCCCATCGCAAGCAACTTCCTGATCATGAATTTGAATGCAGTAAAAATCACGATTATAGAAAATGAAATAGCCGCTTTCTTCGCCAGCTTCTTCCAGTTCCAGATATTGATTAGGGCTGATAAAGAAAAGGGTTGGCTGCTGCGTGTCGTAGCAGGCAAAATCTACCCTAAGTTTGTAGCCGGCCGGTAAATAAAGGATCTTAATGTATTGTTTGTAATCGGGTCCGTTGATGGCGTCTGTCTGCGCCTGACTTACATGCAGTAATCCCAATGTCTTTAAATTATTGTTGAAAACCGTCGTACTCATGGCTATATACGCTGAATGTTGGTAATGTCTTTTGGTTTAAAATCGGAGAAAGTCCCTGTGAAGCGTCGGCAGCTGCACAGGGACCCTAGGGTAATTACTTCCTTGCAAATTTTTCGAGTTCGGAGTTAAATTTATCCATTTCTTCAATGAATAACCCGTGTCCGCCTTTCTCAAATTTCACGATATATGAACCCTTGATCGCTTTGTTCAACTGTTCAGCCTGTGAGAAATCACATAACTTGTCATTTACACCATGGAATATCGCGACGGGCATTTTGATTTTCACCAGCTCAGGACGCAGATCCAGATCCCGCAATGCTGAAATGGCCTGTGTAGTAGCGTATGGTGATGCATTCAGGTTAATGTTTTCCAGCCATTTCATAGATTCTGGTGAAAGTCCGCCTTCTTGTCCCTGAAATGCTTTCCCGAAACCTGCCACCAGTTGCTCCCGATTGGTCTTAGTCTGTTTGATCAAATCGGCTGCGCCCTGGTCGGTGATGCCGTAAGGATAGCCTTCGCGTTGTTTCCATGATGGGCCGGTTGCACCGAAGACGGCCAGTTTACTGATATGCGCCCCATTGTATTTAGTCACGTAGTGAAGCACCACGGCACTGCCCATTGAAAAGCCACCAAGCGTCGCATTCTCAATTTTCAGTTTTTCCAAAACCACTTTAATGTCGTCTGAGAATGTGTCGAAATCATATTTTCCGAAAGGTCTGTCTGATTTTCCAAAACCGCGAAGGGAAATACCGATTACCCTGAACCCTTTTTCAACCAGATACTGGTATTGATATTCATACATTTCATTGTTCAACGGCCATCCGTGAATGAGTACCACGGGTTGTCCTTCGCCAAGGTCAATGACGTGCAGCTTAACATTTTTTTCAACTTCAATGTATTCTTCTCTTCCTGCGGATGCTGGCTTGCGGGTTTGCGCAAATAGGAGTTGGCTTTGGATAAGTGTGAAGATCAATCCGATGGTCAATGCAATGGTTTTCATTAGAGTAGTAAGTTTGGATTTTTGAGTTAATCAACTAACCGTTAGCTGATTGTCGTTGTGTTTTGACATTGCAAAGTTGGCCCGGAAAGCAGCGCGGAAGAATGGATAAAAGTCAATGCGGCTTGTACATTTTTCCCGACCTGAGAATTTATTTCGCGTAGAAGGTCGAAAGTTGCTCCAATCTCGGTTTAACCAGCACATTTTTCATCGGCTCGAACCTGGCCAGCTCAACATGGTCTTTGGTGACAACAATATAAAACGGCTGGCTTAATTTGGAAGTAAGATGATAGATCGTTGCAAGCTCGGCGATATCCTCAGACCAGGCTGCCATTCCATATAAAGATGGAAAAGGTGTCTTCGCGAGCTTTGCATAAATTTCCGGCGCCAGGCTGATCGGTACCTGCTTCCCACTTCGAAAGCGGGTTTGTTCGAGCAGCGAGTCAATGTATGGGTCGGCAGGTATATTGCTTAGGCGCCAAATGTCTTTTGTAAATGTCGTCGGTCCCACGACCGCATTTGCTTCGGCGGTATGCGGGGTAATTTCTGTCACTAAGTCGACAATGTGCGTAGCCTCGTGCATGAGCACGTAAATCATGGCATTCATCTCGCCGCCTTCCACGCGCACGTTGTAATTAGAATCAGCTTCTTGCTTGTAACAGGTTTTTTCTTTCCAGGTCGCCCATTGGGAAATGTTTTCGTCCAGCAAGCTTGCCCGAAAAGTAATGTTGAACATTTTTGTCGCGCCGCCCGTATCAACCGGTGAAGTCAATGCCGTGTTCGGCATGTTATCCATGAAGCTGATGCTCTGCAAATGCTGTTTTAAAATTCGCTGATGTAATGGTGGCAAAAGGGCAAAAGCATTGCTTACTTTTTTATTTTCAGCTGGCGTCAATTTATGATTAACGGGCTTCATGCCCGCTTCGCGAAAACTTTTGAAAACACTTTCAGGTGCAATTCTGATCCGTTTAGACGGGTCAGAATTGCTATTTAAGTTCTGCTTTTGTGCGAAGATTAATGTTGGGAAAGACCACATTAATACTATTAAGAGTGTGAATGTCAGCCCTGATTTTATGATCATATTTACTTTGGATATTAAATTACAACTCACTTTTCACCCGGTAATCTTTAAGGAACTGATCAATGTGTCCTCCAATTCCAGGTGATACTGCATCACGGAAGGACTGCCGGGAAATGTGCCAGTTACTTCGACGGTGAGCTCGCCCTTTGAGCCTGTTTGATTGAAATCAATTGGTTTTAATTGCATTTGATACTTTTCAGTCGTCTGCTGATTCCAAGCCTTAATTTCGTCTCTTCCAGAATAGGACGAGCCTTCGTCGGCCACGGTTGCGTCAGCAGTGAAATATTCAGCAAATGTTGTGCTGTCTTGGTTGTTTTGCGCCTGAATGAGGCCTTCGATGGTGTTTGGAAGTTTCATGATAATGTAAGTTTTATGTTGATTAAAATGGTTTTTGTTTCAATAATTGTTTTGGTTAATGCCTGCTTATATCGTCGGAATTGTACCGCCGTCGATCACGAATTCGGTGCCCGTAAGGTAAGCAGCTCTGGGTGAAACCAGGAAGCCAACCAGCTCGGCCACTTCTTCCGGCCAGGCCGCTCTGCCGAACGGAATCCCCCCCAGCGCATTCATGACGCTGTTCTCAGCTTCTTCTTTTGTGCCGCCTGAGCTTTCTGCAATGCGATCCATCATTCTGCCAGATGCGGAGGTCATGATCCAGCCGGGTGAAACGGTGAGCACGCGCACGCCTTTCGGTGCAACTTCATTGGATAGACTTTTGCTGTAATTAACCAATGCTGCCTTAGCCGCCGCGTAGGGGAGGGTGGAGTCATACAAAGGCAACTTTGCCTGGATAGATCCGATATGAATAATAACGCCTTCGTGTCGCTCGATCATTCCCGGCAGGAAACCACGATCGAGTCTCACGGGTGCGAGCAGATTGGTCTGAAATGAGGATTCCCAATCATCGTCCGACAGCACCGCAAAACCGCCGCCGGGCGTTTCCGAGCCACCCATATTATTGATCAGAATGTCCAGACGGCCGAATTTGTTTGTGATTTCTTCAACCACTTTCTGTGTTCCGTCAGGTTTGCTTAAATCTGCCGCTATGAAATGAGTGCCGTTATTTTCTTCTTCCGGCTTGTTTCTGGCTGTAATGATCACTGTTGCGCCGGCTTTCAAAAGGCGGTCTGTGATGGCCTTGCCAGCTCCCTTAGTGCCCCCGGTTACCAGTGCAACTTTACCTGCTATTTCGTTTTCAAAATTAAAATCCATGACCTTTTTGATTTGTTTAGGACAAATTTCAGCACTATGCTACTTCCTGACAAGTAGGGATTTACGATTCAGATAGGGATAAATTTATCCCTATTGAACTGCTAAACGCATATGGTTATATTTGCATCATGTATGAAAGAAAGACATTGCCCGACCTCAACTGCGGGCTCGACCTGGTCGGAGAAGTGCTTTACGGCAAATGGAAAATGAGGCTTTTGTGGTTCATCAACCAAGGCTTCCAACGACCCAGCGAGCTGCAAAGAAAAATCCCCGGTGCCTCCCGACGTGTGCTGAATGTGCAATTGAAAGAATTGGAAAACCACGAGCTGATTGGCAAAGTGATCTACCCGGTTGTTCCGCCAAAAGTCGAATACTATCTCACCGATTTTGGAAAATCATTGATTCCCGTGATCGGCGCAATCGGCGAATGGGGCGACCAGCATGACCAGCGTTTGCGGACGCTCATTGAAAGAACATTTGCCAGGCAAGCTGACTCGAATATTATCATTGACGAGTAGTAATTTTTGATATAAACAAAAACTGCCGTGAGTTTCCCCACGACAGTTTCAGATTTATTAAGTTAAGCAAGAAAGCACGATTGGGCAGTTCGGCCTTCGACATCGGGGATATTGCTGGAATCAGCACATCCCTGACAAGCTTCCATCAGGATTTTCTTCATTTCCACAACCAGACCGGGAATCGGATTATCACTGGTGTTGGTTAATCCAAGCGAACCATTGGTCGTCAATGCGCCGATCGTCTGTTCCATTTCTTTCCCTGATCGAACCATTGGCCCATACAGCGATCCTAGTTTTAATATTCCAAAATCGGTTTTATATGTGACTTTGCCCAGATTAGTAACCATAATATGATGGTTGAATGCTTGTTTCAATGCATCAATCATCAGTTGCATATCATTATGACCAAAGACAATGTCCCTGAAAGACGATAAATAGGACAAAAGTCGAGCAGTCATGCACGTTTCGTTATCTATGGTGTGCTTCCTGCTTTGATATTTAACTTTGAACTGATTACTTCCTTTTTTGCAGCAGAAACAGTCTAATGTCCGGCCTCAGTTAAAAGCGGTGACTTAGCCTTTTCAATGATCATCTTTCTAAATGCCGATTTTAATGGAATGAGTAAACTCATCTCTATGACCACTTATCTACAAAACCACACCAGATTCTAAGATTACCCTACCGGCTACTCACACCTTGAAAAAAGAATTTTTGCGCTAATTACCTTGCATTGTCAGTTAACAGATCACGTTATGCGCAATCTTTACTTTTTGATTTTGTTCGCCTTTCTTCTAGCCATTCCGATTGCACGGGCTCAGGAGAAACAATCGACCAAGATTTTGACGGTTTCGGGAGGACTTAATGCTTACGCGGGGTTTTATACATCAAATGGCATTGCGCCGCGCAATCAACGGACACCGTTTGGACTTAGCGGAGCGGTCACACTTAATCTCCCTGGCGGCATCAGTTTGCCGTTTTCTGCTGTTCTGGGGAATCAAGGATCGGGTTTTCGTCAGCCGTTTAATCAATTCGGTGTTAGTCCGTCGTATAAATGGGCCACCGTCCATGCGGGATATCGTAACGTATCATTCTCACCGTTCACGCTCGCCGGACATACATTTTTAGGCGGCGGAATGGAGCTCAATCCGGGGTTGCTTCGCATTGGTGCGGTGTATGGAAGGTTCAATCGCGCCAGCTCTTCCACCATCGCCGATCCCAATATTATCCCGTCATTCAAGCGCACGGGCTATGCCGTAAAACTGGGTTATGGCAAACCGAATAACTATGTGGATATGGTCATGCTGCGCGCAAAAGATGACACGAGTTCCATTGCTGGAATACCTTCTACACCCGAGCAAAGTGTTACTGCCGCTGAAAATCTGGTTGTGGGCGTTACTTCGCGATTGCTTTTGGTGAAGCATTTTTTGGTGGAGCTGGACGCCGCCGCCAGTTCTTACACGCGCGACTTGCAGGCGTCAGAGGTAAGTGCGCAGGGCAAAAATCCTTTAGTTAAATTGTTCGGAAATCTGATCACGCCGCGCCTTTCAACACAGCTTACCCAGGCAACGCAGGCCGCAGTGGGGTATCAGGCCAAATGGGGCTCGGTGAAAGTGCAGTACAAACGCATTGATCCGAATTTTCAGACAATGGGCGCTTATTATTTCCAGAGCGACATTGAAAGTTATACCGTTGCCACGTCATTGAATTTCTTAAAAGGAAAAGCCCGGATGTCAGGAAGTTATGGGCGACAGTTTGACAATTTGGCCAACAATAAAAATGCGGGGACAGGTCGGTCCATTGGTTCACTGATGATATCGGTCAACCCTGATCCGGTTTTTGGTTTTGATATTTCGCTTTCCAACTACGGTTTAAGCCAAAAAGCAGGAATAAGGCCGCTGATCGACACATTGCGGATTGCGCAAAACAATTTGTCTGCTACCGTCAATACCCGCTATTCTATTTTTAACACCAGCCTGTCGCACATATTTACACTCACTGCCACACATCAGCAGCTGTCCGACCTGAATGAAAGGACAGCTTCCCAAACTGAAAACAACAACCAAAATTTCAATTTCGGTTATTTCTTGCAGCAAAACCAGAGCGGTTTCGGGCTCAATTTAATGCTATCATACACCCAGACCAGTCTGCCGGCAGCCGTTCCACCATTGGAAAATTCCAAAGTAAAATTCTACGGCCCGACGCTCGGTACGAACTATACATTCTTTAAAAAGAAAATGAACACTTCGGCCAATGTATCCTATCTCGTCAACCAGCAATTTGGTGTGACGGGAAAAGTAATGACCGTTTCAGCCAATGCCGGGTACCAGATCGCCAAGAAGCAATCATTGAGCCTGTCGCTCGGTTACCTGAATTCCAACACGGGCATTCAAACAGAAAAATTCAACGAACTCAGAGGAAATATAGGATATGGAATTTCTTTCTAACATATACAGCGCCATTATCAACAGGCTATTTCGTCCGTTCGTTTTAGGATCAATATTGCTGGTTTTAATGGTAACGTTTAATGCGGCTGCCCAAAATTTGTCCGTACGTATAACGACGAACGTTTTGCCGCCATATAGTCCCTACATTCAGGATTATCCTGGAACGGGCAACCGTGTTCAGGTTTTTATTTCTAATCTTTCTGGCAAAGAGTTGAATATCAGGCTACTGGGCAAACTGGAAGGCGATAATGGTGTGATCATACAAACTTCGCCGAATTATCGTCCGTTAATGCCCCTGACATTGCGCGCCACAGATGTTAACAGGCTGATCACAAGATCTGAACTGGAACAATTGTTTGATTTGAATCAGATTGAAGTTCAGGGTATGAGTAAAGATCTGCTTTACAGAGGACTTCCTTTGCCGGAAGGCAATTACCAGCTTTGTGTACAGGCTTTTGAAAACGCTACCTTGCGTCCGTTGTCGGCAGAATTTCCAATGGGATGCAGCGGCCTGATCCCTGTCCGCATTATAGAACCACCCATCCTGATTTCACCTTTCAGCAATGAAGAAATAGCCATGCGGACACCGCAAACGCAGTTATTTACATGGTCAGCGCCCGTCGGGGTTTTGCCTAATCAGGTAGAATATAGCATCCGCATCGTTGAGCTGCCCGAAACCAATACAGACCCGAATGTTTACATTGATGCTATGGTTTTGCCAAGATCGGGCGTTGAAGTTAATAACCTGAAAACAACGACATTACTTTACGGGCCTCAATATCCTCCGCTGCAACAAGGCAAACGTTACGCATGGCGCGTCCAGGCGAAACCTACCGGTCAGAAACTGAACTTCCTGAATGACGGTAAAAGCCCTGTGCAGGCATTTACTTATGGCACAACACAAGTGCTTCCGGGGCTTGAATATATCGCCATGACTTCCCCAAATCAAAGTGGTGCTTTGCGAACAAAAAGTATGCAGGTAGGGAACAACAATCCTCTGACATTTACCTGGGAGCTGGATAAGGAGTTTGAGGCAAAGCTACGCAAAGCTTATAATTCGGTTCCTCGTAATCAAAAATCTATTCTGGATTATGTAAATGCGCTTAATTATAAAATCAAAATCAAAACAATATCCGCCAAGGCCACGGATCAACCCATTCTTGAACGCCAGGTTAGAACGCCATACTTCCAAATCGAGAAGGAAGACCTGCCCGCCAGTATGACGATGGACAAAAAATATGAAGTGTCCGTTGAACTACTGGGCGTATCGGACCTGATACGTAAACAAGCACAGTTGCCTGATGAGGCTTTTGCTTCAAAGTCAGTTGCATTTTCATTATTTGCAAAGGACTTGGGCAGCGCGAAAGACACATTAACGATCACTGGTATTTTAGCATTCAAATACCCAGGCGAGGCCGGAGAGGCTCATATTTTGCCAAATACAAAAGTACAGTTATCAAAAGTGGTAGAAGCTGCGGCTTTTACACTGCCCGGAAATATGGGTAACACCTCCGATCAGTCCAAATCCCTTTCTAAATCAGCAAATGCGCAAAAAACTACATTTTCGACTTCTATTGTGGAGTACGGAGTGTCGGATGGAATGGGACGATATACCATTAAGGTACTAAAATCGGCACTGTTCAATTCCGACGCTTTGCAAACGTTTACACGTTGCGTGATAGATCCGGTCAACCCGTTTATTCAACCCATCGCGAGCTCGGTAACCTATCAGAGCAGCACTGAAAATACTTTTCAATTATCCCGCAATGAGCAGGGAACTTATAAAGTAGAAGGTATCACCTGGCTCGCCTCCGGCTATACGCTGGACTTGACAGCCAAACAAACTTATAAAAACTGGCCTGGTGCGCCAGATGCAAAACTGAGCGGCCAACATGTAGTGATATATCGTAAAAAGGGCGGTGATTATGAAAAATTCAGGCTTCCGGTCGAAGGACAGGTGGAAAAGAAGAAGACATCGCTAACCGCTGTATGGGATGGTAAAATTCAAGCCAATTCTTTGGCTTCAAATCCTTCCAATACCGGAGAAAACGCCAGCACTAATCCCATTGACAAAATCAAAAGCGAGCTCAAATCTGCTGGCTATGATTTCATTGGCATGGCCCAGTTAAAAGCCAATGCGGATGCTTACTCCGCCACTTTTGAAAGACTGGTATATGCTGATAAATCATACGATAACTACCGCGTTTACTGTCCGGGCTGTGGGCAAACACCTGATGACGGTCAGGCTATTATCTTTTTAAATAAGAAAGAAACATTACTGCCCACTCCCGCTAAAATTGAAAAAGCCACTTTCAATATAGAAACCACCGAGCCGCCGACGATGACTTTTAAGGGTAAGTTGGCATATCAATTTGCAGATTTGGGCAAAGATGGGGCGACAGCGAGGCCACTTGCCAATACCAAGGTTACATTACAGGTGGTTTATCGCAATGAAGAAACGGGAGAGGTGAGTACTTTCAATCATAGCCTGAGCAACGAGATAAGTAAATTTCACGAAGGATATGATGCGATTCTCGATACAAAAACGACGGGTTCGGACGGTTCATTTGAATTCAAGGTGAAGATGACAAAACCAATGGAAATGGGGCAACTTACCAAATCCATAGGAACACCAGGAGAGTTTGGTTTTAAACCGACCGTGTTCAAACGCACCATCCGGGTAGTGGTAGAAAATGAATATTATGCCAGCCCGGTAGCGGATTTCGACGGTGAAATGACGCCTCAGGGCTCTTTTGACTTTCTAACCGTTATAGCCAAAGTGAAGAGTTACAGCCTGTTGGTACAAATGAAGTCGGACACAACAGCCATTCAAAAGGCTGGGTACAAACAGAATTTGTTCGGAATAAGGATTTCCGTGTTACGATCTCTAAACCAGAAAATTCCTGCACCAGGAGCAAATATGCGTCCACCTGCGGACGAAGGTTCCGGGGTTCAAACGATTAAGAATATGAATGGTCAATCATTCAGAGAGATTGCTTCGGGCAAATCAGATGTAAATGGGATGATTAGTTTTCCGAGAATGGTCATGGCCAAAGTGGCGAACGACTTATATTTTATTGCAACCGAGCAGGCAGTTGACGGACTGAATAATTACAAATTGGTTTCCCTGAAAAGGATTACTACCAATGAGTCGTGGTTGGGAAAATATGAAACTGATGTGAGCAAACTAAGTGATGATCAGATCAAGACCTCAGACAAAATTGGCCCTGATGGGAAAAAGAAAACCATTACAGGGGGCGCAGCCATTAATTGCCGGACGACCTATCAATTTAGATTCCCGGCAGACGGCGGAGGAACAGATCTAACCAAATTACTCTATCTGGACGTGCCGGAAGATGCCATTAAGATTGCAGAATATTCCAAGTACAAGGATTGGTTCCGAATCGCAGGACAAGACTGTCAAAAAGCCGACAAGTATTGGATCAGAGATGAAATACAAGATTCACCTATCAACAAGATTGTGTTGTTGAACACGGATTTGCTATCAGGTGCTAACAATGGAACCGGCATTTCCATAGGTACTGCTTCCGAAAATGCAACTAATATCATCTTTGCGGATCAATACGAATGGTTCAAGTCAGATGTGGTCCAACGCTATTTGCAACCAGGCCAGCCAACTGTCAACATACGGGTCGTTGACAAATCGGACCCAACAAAAGGGATTAAAAACGCCCTGGTATCCCTTACCTATGAACCCGGCGATGGCTCGACCAGCAACAGCAATAAGATGACCGACGAAAACGGCTGGATCACCACGCCTTTTGTATTAAAACCTGGCAAAAATGCCAAAGTGAAAATCGTTAAAGGCGGCTATAACTTCTATGTGGATGATACGCCCAAACTCACTATTCGCAACAAAAATGACACACCGCCGAGCTGCTCGGGATGTGAGAATTGTATATGCATAGGAGAGCTTATGCTTGGCCAAAACAGTTATTACCCCGCCGTTCTGATGGAGCCCAATACACATATTACGGGCAGGGCGATTGACTATGACGAGAAATTGGAAAAAGACTTGAAGCCAAAAACTGTTTCAGCTCAAAGTGCAATAAAACCTGCTGGTTTGGTAAATGGTAAAATAAACAGCGGCAAGACAACAAAACCATTGACCGACCTGACAACTATTGATCCAAGCAATGCAAACCAGACTGAGGCGGCACCAGAGCTGGGTGCGGGCCAAACGATGGAGGCCTATGTACAGGCCGACGACGGATATATCTTCAAAACGTTGTTCAATAACGGTATGTGGAGATTTGACATCGATGCGCCTTCGACTGCCAAAATGTTGAAAGTAATGCCTGTGAATATTAGTTATTTCAACGAAGAAAGGAATATAAAAACAGAGTTGCCAAAGCCAATCTCCGCGCCGAACGGCAGGTTTAATATCGATGCCGACGATATCAGTATATACCAGCGCGATCACCGGATTACATTCAAGATTTTTGAAAAAGGTCTGTCAGGAAAACCGGTACCGGGTGCACATGTCAAACTCTTTGGGAAAAGTGAGGCCGGTTTTATTTTTGGCCCCAGCGATTTAAATGGTATAGTCGACGCCAAGTTCAAAAATATATCGGTTGAGAACCTTTATGTTGACATAACAGCACCTGGCTTTATTACCCAGACATTGTCAGTAATGAACGAAGAAAGCAAAACACCAAAGCCAAAAATTGTCTTGCTCGAACCCGCTGCAACTGTCAATGGAATGGTCGTGATGAAATCGCCACAGGGCACAGACGTACCGGTTGAGGGCGCCAAGGTATTTGTTTCCTCTGGCACAAACGCCGTCGTCAAATACAGCACGGTATCCCGAAAAGACGGTTCGTTTTCTCTCGATGTTGACAAGCATCTCTCCAATTGCACCATTGAAGCAACTTATAACCCAAGCGAATCCCAAACATCCGGCCAATCATCGGCGACAACTTATGTCGGAACAAAAAGCGACCAGATCATGCCGCAGGCAAAAGGCCAGTCACTCAAACTGACTATATCCACCTTTGATAAATTCAGCATCACGTCGATATGGGGCTTTCCGGTCACGATTGAAAAGATGGATCCCAAAACGATGAAAGTAACAGGTGTTGTGGACCTGTCGGACCCAGGATTTGGGCCTTTCGGTTCCCTGGATAGCAAGCAACTAAAAGCACGTTTCGAAAACGTAGTGTTCAAAGCTAGCCCGGATAAGCCACAGGAAGGCATTCCGGCAAGTGAAACAGTGGAATTGGAACAGGGTATTATGAACAACCTGGTTTACCATACCACGCCCAATATGGACGTTAAAAATATCAGGTATAATATTAAACTCACATCGTTGGACGACCCGAATAAAGCAGGAAAATTAAAAATCACAAGAACTTCCGGCACCACCAAAGGCAAGATCATAGCACAAGCCCAGGTAATTGACAATTCATTCAATTTCTCGGCCAATCTGTTTAAATATTATGACAAAAACCAACTTTTCCTAAGTGACCCCAAAGTGCTGCAAGGCAAAACAGCAGTGGTGGCTTTTGACTCCGAAAAAAGCAATATCAAATGGACTGATTTTGGTATTTCACAAAGCGACGGAAAACCCGTGAAAATAAAATTGCTGGCGTTTGATGCGACCAGTAAATTGGAAGGGTCACGTTTATCGGGCGATGAGATTCACCTCAATCCGGTCGTGATCTGTGATGTAAAGAATGCCAACCCTTCGAAACTGGAAGTGAGCATTGGTGATCTGGTTATCAAGAATAATACCATTGACAAAAAATCAGGCGAAACACCGCTCACTTTCCCACTAGCAGGAAAATGGGGTGTTGAAATTCGCAACTGGGAACTGGATTATAAAAAGGGTGGGTTTTATGCTACTTCCGGCATAGTAAAAACGGGAAAAGTAGATATTCCTATTGGTGAATTCAACCTGAGAAATGACTTTTTTAAACTCGAACCCGACAAGAAAAATTTGCCATTGGAGCTGGCAGGGGTAGCCAAAATGCAATTGGGAGGAAAATCATACTTTGGATATAATGCCCAAACGGGTTCGGATATGGCAGGACATTGGTCCTATGTGGTAGTGCCGGATGGGAATTCTGCTGCCGCTACGCTTCCCGCTGGCTCACTGCCGGGTTTAACCGACGCGCTGGAATTTCAAACCGTGTCGCTACTGGACAACGGCGAGGATGTTGTAACTTTTGGCTCAGGGAATAAGTCGTTCAGGTTTTTCAATATCGTCGACATTCGCCCTACCACCATTGAAACGGGCCCTGACTGGTTTGCCTTCGACTCGGGATTATCGACCAAAATCCCCAATGCTCCCAAGGACGTTTCAATGCGGTTTATCTATTCAAAACCCAAAGGGACAAATGAGGTAAAACTCAAAACCATGGTTCCGGGAACCTACAAACTTGAAACCAGTGGCTATCTCAATTTTGAAGTATTGAATGATGTTGCAGCCGACAAGAGTCAGAACAAGGCCATATACTTTGGAGATGGAATCATCGCGATGCGTGGAAAGGTGGAAGAACCGGACAAGCTTTTGATTAATAACGTGTTGCTGGTTCACACCAAAGAAACAACGTATATCACACACAATCGCGACCTTGATATCACCACGTCGGCAAGTCTGTCGGATTTGAAAAACAAAAGGTTGAGCATTTACAGGACCGATGACGACGTCAGCAATAACACAGATTACACCAAGAACAAACTGAGCATGGCTCTGGAAGGTAACTCCAAATTGACACAACTGTTTTGCCACCAAAAAGTGAATGGTAATCAATGGGGTTTGATGACGTTTTCCGGTTTGCCCGGTGGTTTTAAGATGTTGGATGAAACATTTAAGGAAAAAGATATCAATGGGAAAGAAACAGGCAAAGTATTGGAAAATAGGCTTGCCTTTACTGCCCACGGTGAAATCATAGCGGACAAGCAAAAAATAGGTTTGGACGGAATAGACACGCCTTTGGGAGGGTTGAGTCTGGTATATGACATGAAGAATAGCCGGTTTACAGGTTCCGTTCAATTGACGGCACTCCCTGTTCCCCCCTGTATGATTTTTGAAAATGGGATGGCTCAGGTCAGGGTTGATGGTAATGGATTTTACATCGTAGCATCCGGAACATTGAAATATGTACCGCTTCTTGTGCCCGTTACCATGAAGGCAGGATTGATGCTGGGATATTACAATAGCAATGATCTTGCTGATGCAACAAGCGTATTATTCGGCAGCAGCCATAGAAAAAGCTTGCCATGTTCATTCAATACCGGCTTCAAGGGTGTGTATGCTACCGGAGAGATCCCGGTTCCATTTGCTGAGTTCAAAAGCGAGCTGTCAATCCCGGGAATAGGCGGCTATAACATAGGTCTGGACGCATATATTGACGCCTATGCATACGCTACCTATAAAGGAAATGGCGCTTTCGGCTTTGGTACTGGCATGGGCATTGGTGCACATGCCTATGCGTATGGAACAATCTTATCCTTCTCAGCGGGTGGTGAGGTGCATGTCAACGGAGGAATAGATACTGCTTTGGATGTCAATCTGAGTACAAAAACAATTGGGCTCAGTTTGGGCGCACACGTTGGCGCAGGAGTTTCAGTAACCTTGGAAGAAAATATAACTGGCATAAAGCATTCTGGGAGCGCCGATTTTTGCATAGGGGTCGGAGCCGCAGGCTCTTATACCATTGGTGGTAGCTTGGACATTTCACCGAGTTTCTCACCTAGCTTTTCTGTATGCCCTCAACCAGGATGTAGTACCAACGAATAAAATTCTTGATAGAAATGAAAATATCGACCTATATCATCGCAGCCTTTTTCATCCTGCTCACCGCTCAGGCAAAGGCACAGCAAGCGCAGGCCACGGCCGGTCCCTACGGCGTTTTTATCCAGTTTGAAAAGTTGTTGCACGGTCCTCAATACGTAATTGAACGGCTCCTTATCGGCACAAACAACGCCGGAACGCCAGATTGGAAACCGGTATGCACGACAGAAAAACCTCCACGGAGTGCCGCGGATTTGATAGCACGTCTGACCATTTTATCGCGTAAAAATCCATTGTACGAAATCCCCAACGATTCGTTGACGACATTGCTATATGCAAGCTATCGTATATTGTCCTCCGTGGACTCGCTGGGAACTTACGGCTCTAATCCACAATATCTGGAAGCACTCGGCCTTGGATATCTGGATACCGATGTACAACAGGGAAAGCGTTACGACTATCGCATCCGCCAATTGAAAACGGCAGGCGGCAATGCAGTGTATCATAACCCGGCAACGGTGAGTGTGCCTGGCTCCACGATGGCCACTACGTTAAAGTCGGTGAGCCACACAGCCAATGGGAAAGTGGTCAGGATCAAATATCATATCAAAAAAGCCAGACCCGACATTTCAGGGGTACGGGTAATGCGTTCAGTATACGCGCAGACGGACTTTTCCGACTGTCCTGCTGAATGGAGTTTCAGAAAGGGGAGCAAGGATTCATTGTTTTTAGAAATAACTGACAATAATGCCCGTCGGAAAATGCTGTACAGTTATGTGGTATTTTTAAAGGATTTTTTGGGTAATGAAAGCGCTGCGTCGGATACGGTTACGCTCGCCAACCTTAGCCCTCAGGAAGAGCTTCCTACTGTCACAGATATCCACACAAAGTCAGAAGAAAACTATGATGCAATCGGCGTTTCCTGGAAATTGGCTTCAACCAATAACCTCAGGGCTGTTGAAATCTGGCGAAGTGAAGATTACGATTCCGGTTATAAACTGATTGCTACTGCCGCTGCGACCGATAGCGTTTATTACGATCAATCGGTGGAGCCGGTGAAAGGGTATTATTATCAAATTAAACTCAATGGCGTATACGACAGGTCGTTCGAATCGGTCCGTGTTTCGGGAATGTTGAAAGCCAACCGCCAGGCATTGTTGAAACCTTCCAATCTTACTTTAACAGAAATAAATGATACGCTATACTTCCGTTGGCAACCAGCTGACTACGATACACACGGCTACTATATCTATAATGCCAGCAGCGAATCGGATTCACTTCAACAATATTCGGACGTCATTTTGGCATCGGGTTCTTCATTGAGCTTTCAGGTTCCGCTCAATAAACTAGCCATGGGAACGGGTTATCGTTGGGCAGTCGCTGCTATTAACACCAGCTACAATATCGGCCCTACTAGCGACCCGGTTTATTCCCAACCCCGCTACCCCGACCGCCTTGCAACGCCTTTAAACCCTGAAATGCTGTACCATGAAGGCCACGCTTTCCTTGTTTGGGAAAATATGAAGGACATTGATCCGTACATCATTGGATATACAGTGGAGCGCAGGACAGGCGACGAAAAGGCATTCAAAGAAATTTACAAGCAAACCATTGACGACAAATCGCGCAATGGTTTCGAGGACTTTTTGGTAAAGGACGGTGAGACATACAGCTACCGCATAAAAGCATTCGGAATGGATGGAAAAGCAAGCGCTTTTAGTCCCGAAACCACCTACTATAAAGAACTTCCACCAGTGCTGCCGGCAAGGGGCCTGAACGTTATAGCGACAAATAAAGGTGTAAGAATCGCATGGGATGCTCCACTTAAAATTCCTGAAAAAGTGGTTATATATCGGTATACTGAGAAAACAGTAGCCTCCAAAGTGATCGGTAGTGTCACCGGCCAAACTGCTGAATTCATTGACAAATACGCTACTCCGGGCATTGGATATTATTACAGCCTGGTAACAGTTGAAGCCGATAAAAGGGAGAGTGCGCCGACTGACCCGGTACGTGTAGAGTGGCGCTGAGTTATCAAAACATGGACTTATTTATCTCATGAAAAATATTAAAAACAGAGGTATTCTGACTACACTGATCCTTTTGATTGGGTTGATGTTATCAAAAAACAGTCAGGCACAGACGCTGAATGCAACGGTGGTTTCCTATCAACAGGTAAATCTATCGTGGCAAAAATTCGCTCATACCAATAATCTCGTTGAAATTGAATACAAATGGGTCGGAATACACAGCTCATTCAATGCGTTGGCGACATTCACAGAAAGTGCTTCGGGCATTCAGACTTATCAAGATAAATCAGTTAGCGGCGGCGTGCAGATTGCATATCGTCTGAAATATTATGTAGCACCTCCCAATAACACAGTTCCGGTGGTCCGGTACTCTGACGAAGTCACCGTTACTACGCCGGTCGCTCCGCCGCCTGCTCCTACGAACCTGACTATTTCCGGTAAATCGACAACGGACATAGCATTGAGCTGGTCGTGGAATGGTGGGAAGGATGCAGCAGCTATTTTTGTCGTCGAGCGTTCCGACGATGGTGGCGGATCTTACTCCGCGGTTTACACTTCCGGTTATCTTGAAAATAATTTTAAGTATACCAATGGCGGATTAAAGCCGGGTACCAACTATTGCTACCGTGTAAAAGCGCGCTGGCAAAACGTCGATTCCGGCTATTCCAATGCAGTTTGCGGTGTCACAAATGCCGGTGCTCCCAATGCGCCATCCGCGCTGATTGCCAAAGCCAATCAGGTTTTTCAAATCCAGCTGAACTGGATCGACGGTTCTGACAATGAAACCGGTTTTGAAATTGAAAGAAGTAATGATAATAACAGCTTTTCCAAAATAGCCACCGTCGGGGCCAATGTAACGCAGTTTCTCGACGGCCCGCTAACCCAGGGAACCCGTTACTACTACCGTGTGAGGGCCATTAATGCAGCAGGTGTTTCGGGTTATACTAATGTCGCTAATGACATTACAAACCAGAGCCCGCCATCAACGCCGCAAGCGCTTACGGCGAGCGTAGTCAATGCAGGTCAAATCAACCTGACTTGGAGAGACGTATCAGACAATGAAGAAAATTTTGAATTAGAAAGATCGACAGACGGCACTAATTTCTCGAAAGTGGCTGATATTGGGTCCAATACTAGCACATTTGAAAACACAGGACTAAATCCACGGACAAAATACTGGTACCGGGTCCGGGCAAAAAACTCAGGTGGTTATTCGGGTTATTCCAATGTGGCTGAGGCTACTACACCGGACATTGCGCCAAATACTCCTCAGAATCTGAATGCATCGCCCATTTCTAATA
This sequence comes from Dyadobacter sp., assembly GCF_039919315.1. Taxonomy (GTDB): domain Bacteria; phylum Bacteroidota; class Bacteroidia; order Cytophagales; family Spirosomataceae; genus Dyadobacter. The sequence continues at coordinate 167,853 of NZ_JBDSFX010000089.1, forward strand.
CGCAGATTGACCTCAATTGGGTCGATAATTCCGGGAATGAGACCGGGTTTGAACTGGAACGGTCAACAAACGGTACCAATTTCACTAAACTCGCCGACTTGCCGGCCAATGCCGCGACGTATCAAAACACCGGATTGACAACGCTTACCAAATACTGGTACCGGGTCCGGGCAAAGAATAGTATCGGAAATTCAGAATATTCCAATGTTGCCGAAGCAACTACATTTGACGTTCCGCCCGCAAAACCCGAGTCATTAACTGCTACGACGATTTCAAGCAGCCAGATCAACCTAACCTGGAACGATCGTTCTACGAATGAAACCGGATTTCAACTGGAACGGTCAACGGATGGTACCAATTTCAATAAAATCGCAGATCTTGGTTCCAATATCACTGCCTACCAAAACACCGGACTAACCCCGGCAACGAAATATTGGTATAGGGTAAGGGCAGTGAATACGGCCAACCCTTCCGAATTTTCTAATGTTGCAAGTGCAACCACAATTGACATTGCACCTCTTGCACCGGAAAACCTGATTGCTTCCGCGGTCAATTATCAGCAAATCAACCTTTCCTGGACGGACGGATCAAAAAATGAATCCAGTTTTGAGATAGAGCGCTCTATTGACGGCAAAACTTTTGCGAAAATAGGAGAGGTTGCAACCAATATCACGACGTATAAGGCAACCGGACTGAAGCAGCTTACCAAGTATTATTTTCGCGTCAAAGCGATCAACCCAATTGGCTCGTCGCCTTACAGTAATGTCGCGGAAGCCAGTACACCCAAAGCGCCGATTCCCGATGCGCCGCGGGATCTGGTTGCTACGCCCGTGGATTTTGATTTGATCAGACTGAACTGGCCGGCACTTTCTGCCAATGCAACCGACGTAGTGATTGAGCGTTCCCGGCAACCGGATACCAACTTTGTTCAAATTGGAATTCAGGCTGCCTCCATACTCGAATTTGCCGACCGGGAGATACTGGATGTCAATGACTATTACTATCGGATCAAGGCCAAAAATTCGGCGGGTAGTTCGGGTTACAGTAATGTTGCCAAAGTTCTGGCGTCTGACATTATTACCGGTACGGAACCAGTCGTTTCTGAAAATCAGGTTTATTCAAATGGAAGAACATTGTACGTCAAGCTCGCTAAACCCACGAATGCGTTGCTCACGCTTTATGAAAAAAGTGGCAGGAAATACAAACAGTTTGAGACTAGCCAATTTTCGGAGACCAGTCTTGAAAATCTCACTCCTGGGATTTACATCGTAGTCATTGAAACGGAAAAACAGCTCATTAAACAAAAGATACTGGTTTATTAATCATTGAAATATGAAAACGAAATTACTAATCTGGGCCCTGGTTGCATTTACAAGCATTGCGTGTGAACCTAAAAAAGTAGAGCCTGCCAATGTGGGGAAGGTCTGGAAAGCCCAAACGGTGAAGGAAAATGGTACCCTGGTTTACACCGAGGGAAATGGGAACAACACGAGGCCAGGATATTCCAAATTCAGGCTCGATCTGACATTGGCTGCCCAGGTTACGTTCATGGATTTGGATGGTCGTAAATTGATTGGAAAGTGGGCGCTTTCAACGGATAACAATCGATTGATCTTGAATGAATTGTCGCCTCCGCCTAGTCAGTCAAACGGTAATATTGAGTTTTATATCAACACTACGCCCACCGACAGCAAGCTTGACCTGAAACGTACGAATGAAAGTAGAAAAACGGGTAATACGGTCAATGAGTACATTTTGATACCCGAATGAGATGCTAAAAGTCCTAATCTATCCTCAACCAGCCCGGCACATTATTAACGTGAAGCTTCTGGCCAAAATCCTTAAAAATGGTTCGCGGGCGACACTGCTGGGCAAGTCGGGGGAGCAACTGAGAACATTCCCGCTCACACAGGGAACAAACGAATTATCGATCAATGGATTCGAACCGGGGCAATACACCATTCGGGTTGAAGCCGGGAACGATGTGATAGTCAGGCAAATATACCTTGACTGAATTAGCAATGCGCTAAATTAACTGACTGTCGGATATTGTAGGGCTATTTAATTTTTATAAACTCCACCCTTCTGTTGTTTGCTTTGTTTTCCGAAGATGAATTGGGCATTGCTGGCTGGCTTTCGCCTTTGCCATCAGTTTCTAATTTGTTGCTGCTAATACCAAAATCGTTGCTGAGCATCTGTTTCACTGCTTCTGCACGCTGTTTTGATAGTCTCAGATTTTCAGCCTCATCACCATCGCTGTCGGAATGGCCAATTATTTTGATGTTTACCGTTTCGTTTTCTTGTAAAATGGCAGCAATAGATTTGATCAGCCCAAGCGATTCTGGTTTGATGTGTGTCGAATTTACATCAAACAAAATACCCGATGATACAAACTTGCCTTCGTTGATAAGTTTGTTGCGAACATCCGGATTTCCAACTGCCAGGCGCAAATGGCTGATGTAATATTTATCTTCCTCCTTCTTAAAATTCCCGGTTTGGAACAAAATGCTGTTGTACTTTGAACCGACTGCAAACGCATTTGGCAAGTCCCAAACTTTTTCCTGATTCAGGTAAACCCGTAAACGGCGCTCTTGTCGCCATATACTCACATGCACTGTTGGCTTTGCATCACTGATAAATTGGCTTTGATTGGCCTTATTTTTGTCGCCATAATTGCCGTTGATGTAACTTTGATAGCTGGTAGTGCCGTCAGAATTTGAGGTCGATACCCTTTTAGGATGAATACTTATTTCAATTCCGTTTCGGCCAAGGCGGTTAAACTGTTTCCATTTGTCATAGTCTTTGGCGGGATTGGCCAGCTCGGCAATTGAAAAACTGAGTGCATTGCTGTAATTACTAAATTTTTCACTGCAAGTTGCGTCAAATTCAAAAGTAAAATTATCGGGCAGGTTGCTGATATATTGAGGCATGAATACACCACTCTTACCAAGGTGGAGCCAGTTTTTACCGGCAATTGTTACAATTTCACCGCCACTGTTGGTGCTCCATTTTGCTGGAAAATCACCAACATTATCGTTGCCGAAATGTTCTAGTATCAACACTTTTTCACCTTGTACGAAATCAAAATTCCGGGCTATATCTGCGTTGGGTTGTGCATTGCATATACTGACAACGATCATCAGTAGTAAGCATATTTTAGAGGTCATTTTATAGTATTTGATTGAGGTTTTAGAGAAAGGAAATGACTGGCGTTTTCATGATATTCAAACGGATTTCCATTGATCATCATCATTGCCGGTGAAGTGTTGCTCCATGCAATGACTTAGTAATCAGCAACATTACACGCAATTCTATCTGTAATTACTGAAATGGAACCGTAATCGTCGGCAGGATTCACAACGTCGTCATTCTTGCTTTTGCGATTGATAAACGACGGAACTACCGTAAGGACAATCACAATTTGACTGATTCGGGGTTTCATATGGATCTTTAGTTAAGAGTATTGTAATTGCTATTACTTTACAAATTTCCCTTAACCAGGCATGCAGTACAATAACATATTAGGGTTATAGATAGCAAAAGCAGGCAACCTGCTATTTCCCCTTAACTACCTGTTCCCAAGGAATTTCTGAATTGATCTTTGTCCGGCTCACCATTCTTATCATGAATCTGGTGTTCCAAGTTTTCTAACATTTCTTTGTCGACAACCTACCCCCCAATCAACCGCTCCAACCGACCCAACATCTCATCCTTCTCCTTCAGCATCCGCTCATACAATGCAATCTTCTCCTCGTGAAGCTGAATGAGTTTGTCAATTGGATTGATGTGCTGAATGTTTATCCCATTATTGTTGACAGCATTGCCTGAAAAGTTACAGGATATGTTGTTAATCGCCTGTTCCTCATCAAAATTCCGAATTGCATCAGCCGGGATTTTAAGTATAGCCGAAACCTGTTCCAAAAGGTCAGCGTCAATCTTTTCTTTTTGTTCGAGTAGGGAGATTTTTTGTTGGTTCCAGTCTTCGCCGAGCTCGAAGGCCAAGAAATCTTGTTTAATTCCGAGCATGTCCCTGAATCTTTTAAGATTACGGCCTTCGTGGATCTTCGGATTGGAGGTAGTATGTGCCATACAGATTGCGATTTTTTGAAAAGGCAATTTATGTAAATCCGTCGGGAAGTTTTCGGATAATTTACAGGCGTTGCTAGGTAAGTTACCGGGCATTTGTCCGTATCTGCCTTTATTGGATGGTGACGATCTGGCCTAACTTCTCGCTGGTTTGCTTTGGATCTTTGAGATCATTACCGACAATCGCGTAGACTTCGTAGCTACCCTTGGGAACTGATGCCGGAATTGGGAATTGGCTGAATGTGGGTCCCCAACAAAGTACGGTCTCCCGCGAACCGGTACTTGGCAAAATGTATTCCTGCCCTGTCCCCAAGTTCCTGATGCGGAGTGATACCGTGGTAGTTTCATTAGCATATCCATAAGGAATATCAGCAACGATATTCTCGCTTTTGTGAAGCACATTGGTCGATTCATAAAAATAACACACACCTGTTTTCAGCAGCGACGGCCGGGATAGGATCCTCAGAAACGGTTGCTTTTCAGCTGTCATGAAATTGAAATTCGCGTAGGGCGGATACGGATAGGATAGCGGCTGGTATTCTTTCGAATCTATAAAAATCTTCGCGTTATAGTTACCGGGTTTAATGTTGTCAGGCATGTTTAAAACCAGGGTATTGAAATCCTTTCTGACCAGTGCTATTTTAACGGCACTTACGAAGTCATTTTCAAGTTGCAACTCATACGTATGGTCCGGGTCCAGATTAAATCCTGATATCGTATACAAAGGACTCCCGGCCACGAAAAGTCCGCCAACCTGGTCAATTTCAGGTTTTCCATGCTTGACTTTAATTAGTCCGGGCCGATCCAGTACCTTACCTGCCCATTTGATTGTTACATCAAAAACATCCGCAGGAGTTGTTTTGGGAATGTCGATCCAAATCTTGTCACTTGCTGATCCATCGCTCGTGAACATAGCAGACACTATTTCAAACACTTCACCTGAACGCTTGCTTTTCATGCTCACAGTCGGGAAATAGTGGAAATTGCCCAGCTCGTCTACAAAGGGAACACTACCAATATTCTCCATAGGTATCTGGACACGAGTATCGCGCGTAATGGTTACCTCATATTGCGCTGTATCTCCTTCCACATCCAACGGAACCGCAGGAATAACACAGATCCCAAAGGATTGATCTCCATACTTTTCGCTACTAACGTGCAGGGAAAAGTCTTTGGATTCATATCGGATACCTTTGCTGATATCAGTTTCAAGATTAAAACCTTTATTCATTTTAACGGATGGCAATATGATTTTGCCGTGCGCATAATCCAGAGGCAATCTGACAAATATGATCCTATCAACGAAAGAAATATTTTCCTGACTTACGCCTTCCACCTTAAACTCTTGGAATGCAAAGGAAGCATCCTGGATAGTCGGCTGCGGATCCGCCGACTTGTTTTTTTTACAAGAAAAAAAGGTTAGAAAAATGAATAGTATGATCAGTTTTTTCATAGCTGGATTGGTTTGTAGCCTTACAATGGAATCGTTCGGGATATGTGTGAATGCCGAAGTTTTTTCATTTTTTCAATGGCTTATTTTCAATCCAAATTAATCCTTTCAATTCAAAATAGAAAAGAAATCAACAAATAGTTACAAAGCGTTGTGCGGTTGAGATTGATAGAGAAAAACAGCCTGCTGAAATAAGCCGGGTCACTCATTTGTCACGACTGTATTTATTTAACCCGGTTGGAAACCCGGTTGGAAACCCGGTTGGAAACCCGGTTGGATAACTCGGTAGAAAACATGATCGTTAGCAATACGAATATGAGCAGGAAATTGAACTCAACACCATTCCGCCCGCCGCCAACTACAAACCACCCTTCTTTGAAATGTACCATTACAATACCGGCAAGCAGGATCAGTATGGTAATTCCGCCTGCCCATTTGACATATTTTTGAAACAGCAGGCAAAGTGCGCACAATACATGGGATAGCTTGATGGCCCAGGCAATGGGTACCCCGGCCGGTGCGAAGCCTACCTGATTCAAATATAGGTTTCCAAAATCGTTGATGCCATTATCGAACATACCCGGCACGCTGTGCGCCAACAGGATTACTATAACCGCAAATCGCAATAAAAATGTGCTGTTGATCATGTTCATGGGTTTCCTTGGTTAACTTTTCTTCCGCAACCAGATTATTATTGTTCATTAAAAAGCGGGAAATTAGCAATATACCATGGCTTGGCCAGGGAATAAATCGGATGTGATTTTTATTTCTGCTTCGCAATCTTACTGCCTCGGGGACATTTTCATAGACCTGGTTCAAAAGGAGCGACTTTTTCCCTAGATTTAGCCGTTTACAACTCAAAATCCGCTACGCGTTTTATAACATTTAATTCTCCCAGTAGATGTCAGAAATCCTTGTCAGAACGGCTACACTGTCTTGGTTTTATGTATGTAGAACCGGCTTATCGTGGAAAAGGAGTCAATCAGAAAGTTATCGGGACACTAAGGCAATGGGCTATATCTCAAAACATTACGGAGTTGCGTCTCGATGTGTATGAAGCAAATATTGCAGCCATTAAAGCCTACGAAAAAACGGGTTTCACAAAGCATCTTACCGCCATGCGGTTGGGCATTAATGACTGAGAAAGGAGAGCATCTCATAAAACTTTTTCACGGCCTTCTTTTCATAGGCTTCTCTGAGAGAAATAATCATGATCGTTCGCCTCATATTTTTTCCATCAATGGGAATACCCACTACATCGGGGTCGTTTACGCTGGTCTCACTCAGTATGGTGTGCCAATGCCCTGTTTTTACAATTTCAAATAGCGTAGGGATATCATTTATTTCCATGCAAATGTTCGGGACCAGATTTTTTTGACCGAATGATTCCTCAAAAAACTGTATCGTACTGCTACCGCTGAAAGGTAAGGCCAGGGGCAGCTCGGCTACTTCGTAAAGTGATATATTGGTCTTTTGGGCTAATGATGAATTGCTGGAAGTTACCAACACCATATTTGCTTTTAAAAGTGTCTGATATTTTAGGTGGGGTTCTCTGGATTCTTCATGGAATGTCAAGATAAAGTCAAATTGATGCAGATTAAGTCTTTCCATAAGGTCTTTCGTTGTGCCAAATACAACCTGGATTTTGACATTTGGATACTGCGTTGCAAACTGTATCAGTGTTCTGGCAAAAAGGATTCGCATGGAGTAAATCACACCGATCGTCACTTTGCCTGTATTCAGATTTTTCAAATCCTGCAAAAGCAATAGCCCTTCACTAGCTCTATTTATACTTTGCAAAGCATATTCACTAAACAGTTTACCAGCTTCGGTAAGTGTAATTCTTTTTCCTATACGGTTAAACATAGGCACCGTTAACTCATCTTCTAGCTGCTTAATTTGCTGTGATAAAGTACTTTGGCTAATATTCAAAGCCCTTGCGGCTTCCGTAAAATTCAATAACTCCTTCGCTTTTAAAAAATATTTGAGCTGCCTTAATTCCATATTTCTAAATCGGTTTTTTCGATTATTTTCATCGAAAAATAGCGTTTTGCAAATTAAGGCGTAGTTTTAATATTTGTAGGATAATCTTTCAAAATGAACATTATTTCACTTAAAAAACTTAGTCATGAAATTAAAACTATTTGTATCGTTCATCCTTTTGACCACTTGTTTCGCAGCGTTTAGTCAGGAAAAGCAGAACACGGCTGCTGTTGAAAAAGGCTTAACCAAAATATCCGTCATGTACCCCTTTGCTGAGGGTAAAACCTTCAATATGGAGTATTATGAAACCAAGCACATGCCTATGGTAGCCGCGTTTTTGGGATCAAATCTGGTTAAATACACCATTGAAAAAGGAGTTGCCAGTGGTATTCCTAACCAACCACTGCCTTTTATGGCTATCGGTACATTTTATGTAAAAAACCTGAGCGAATATCAAGCGGCGATTGCGCCGAATAGAGACGCCATTCGTGCCGATTTTACAAATTATACTAATGTCAGCCCCGTTATCCTAGTGAGTGAGGTGGTGAAGTAAAAGCTGCATAACCATTTAGCGGCTGGTTATCAACCTTTCCAGCCGCTCAATCATTTCATTCTTCTCCTTCATACGTTTTTACAGAGCAATCTTTCAGGTGAGCACTCGGTGAGCAGCTCTTTTCGACTTTTGCGTGAACCCGTTATTTCTCAATAAATTCAGTCGGGGTCATCTGGTACAAGTCGCGGAAGCACCGGGCAAAATAAGAAAGGTTGTCGAACCCGACCAGGTAGGCAGATTCAGATACCGTTTTGCCCCCGCTCAGAAATACAGCTGCCTTTTTCAGTCGGTAATTCCGTATCAATTCCACAGCCGACAGGTTCGCGAGGATTTTCAATTTCCTGTTCAGGCTTGAACTACTCATGCCGATTTCTTTGACAAGTTCGCTGACGCCAAAGTCTGTGTTGTCAAGCTGTGAATCAAGGATCGCATATAGCTTTTCCAAAAACGGGTCCAATATTTCACTTTCCGGAATCGAAGTTAACGGGCCTGGCTGGCTTAAATTGATGCGAAGCCAATCGTTAAATCGTTGCTGTCTCAGCAAGAGGTTACGGACTCTCAGCTTCACCTCCGGCAAATGAAAAGGTTTGGTAATATAGTCGTCCGCACCAAACTGCAAACCGCTCATACGGCTCTCCACGGCGGCTTTTGCAGTCAAAAGAATGACAGGGATATGACTGGTGTGCAAATCCGATTTTAATTTTTGGCACAATGTATATCCATCCATCACGGGCATCATCACATCGCTAATGACCAGGTCCGGCATTAAATGAGCAGCTAGAATCAGCCCTTCGGCGCCGTTCGCAGCCCGGTGAATGTTGTACTGCCCGGTCAGGTTGTCGGCGATAAAATCCCCCAGCTCAATATTATCTTCCACCAGGAGAATATCCGCCCGCAATGCGTTTCCATTGTCAGCAGCAATTTCAAATCGCTCTCCGGTTGTCTGATATCCAGCCAATGACCCAACCTTCGTCAGGCCAGCCTGCCGGAAAGGAAGATGCAATGTAAAAAGTGTACTGAGTTTTTCATCGTCGTTACGCACTGATACAGTCCCGCCTTGTAATTCAACAAGCTCTTTTACAATGGCAAGCCCGATCCCCGACCCAGTCTGCGTCTCCTCTCCATTGTCATCAATCCGGTAGAATCGTTCAAAAATGTGAGGCAGATTCTCAGCCATAATGCCTATTCCAGTGTCCCCAACTATGATTTCCACACCCGATTCCATGCCTTTTAAACGGATCTGGGCCATTCCTCCACTATTTGTGAATTTGATTGCATTTGACAAAAGGTTGTTCAGGACCCGTTCGAGTTTTTCTTTATCAAACCAATAATTTTCAGAGTTCAGAAGATGCTCAAATTCCAGTACGATTCCCTTGTCGTCGGCAATGGGTTTAAACGCCTGCACCAGTTGCCCGATAAAATCGACGAGATCACCCTCCACTTCCCTGACCGTCATGCGCCCTGATTCGAGCCTGGATAGGTCCAGCAACTGGTTTACCAGATTTAAGAGCTGATGTGCATTGCGTTTAACAAGCGACAAACGGCTGACATCCTTACCTTCCCGCGACTCGGTGAGCATCTGTTCGGTTGGCGACAGGATCAGCGTCAGCGGCGTACGAAACTCGTGGGTAATGTTGGAAAAGAAACGGGTTTTGATCTCGTCAACTTCTCGTAACTGGGTTGCCTCTTTCACTTTAAGTGCAACTTCCTTCTCCGAGAAAGCAATTATTTGCCGCATTTTTAGCCGGTTGATATAAAAGCTTATAAACCAGTAACAAATGGCGATAAAAGCCAGGGCATACCCTGCATAAGCCCACCATGTAGCCCACCACGGCGGACTGATATCAATTTCAAGCGTTCGAATGTGACTACTCCAATTCCCGACAGTGTTGGAGGCATTCATTCGGAGTACATAATTGCCTGGTTTGAGGTCGGTGTACACAGTTACGGGATTTTCGGTCTCCGTCCATTCTGGCTCAAGCCCTTCCAGCCGGTACCTGAATTTGATCCGGTCGCTACGGTTATACTGAAGGCCTGCAAATTCAACGGTCACGAAATTTTGGTTATAATCCAGTTTTAGCTGACTGATCGAAGTGATCGGCAATCGTCCTGTCAAAGTCCCTGGAAGCAGTTCCTGGTTATTGATGAAAACCGAGGTCAGATGAACAGGCGGCTGATAATGATCTTCGTTAGGTCGGCTGGGGTCAAATCCGGTAATGCCTTCCAACCCACCCATGAAGATTGGGCCCGTTGGAAGTTGTAAAAAGTGAAAACGATTAAATTCCTCACCCATCAACCCGTCTTCCCGTGTGTAGGTACGCGTCTTGAAAGTTTTCCTATCGACTTGACATAACCCCTGGTTGGTAGCGACCCAAACATGCCCGTACCGATCAGGGATCGCCGCGTAAACTACATCGTTTGGAAGCCCCTCTTTTTTTGTGATTCTCCGACTCAGGCCCGTACGCTTGTTAAAGCAGTTCAGGCCACCGCCGAAAGTGCCGACCCAAAGCAAATTGTCGTCAAGCGGATCGCCGGAGAGGCAGTACAAATTGTTATTACTCAGAGAATTAGGCGATCCTGCCTGGTTGGTAAAATGTCTGACGGCACCCGTGATTTTATCAACCCGGTATAGTCCCCTCGCGGTCGTAGCGATCCAAAGTGCCTGCCTGTCTACAACTATTTGATGTATTCCGGATTCTATCTGCGGCCTCAGCGGATGCATGAATGTATTCCACTGGTCGTTTTCATACCATTGAACCAGCGTATCATGTACTGCCCAGATCTTCCCATCAGGGTCTGTGGCGAGAGATATCGAAAGCTCGGACCTTTTGATATCTTTGATCGTAACCGGAAATGGAATGGTGAGGAGCTTTTTCGTTCTCATTTCCAGCTTGTAAAAAGGCGTCGCTCCGGCATTGAACCACATATCTCCCGCCCGGTCAAAGGTGTACCGGAAGTTATAGGGGAACATATCTTTGGGTAATACTGCAACTTCACTTTCAGGCACTTTCAGAAACCTGATCAGCAGATCCTTGATGAACCCTATGCTATATGAAGCGGTATTAAAGTAGCCGGCACGCAAGTTGAATTTACGGACACCATTGCCGTCTGTTCCGGCCCAGAGAACGTCCGAACGATCCACAAACACACTTTTGTAATCCTTTATATCAGGCTGTTTCGGCAGTACCTGCACACCTTCGTTGTCACTGTAACGAAACAGCGCATCCATCCGGTAAAAATAGTCATTCCCCTTGCTGTCCACTGTGATGATGTGTTTCAGCTCCGGCTTTTTGTCTTCCGGCAAGTCATAACCACGACATTCGCCTGTCAGTGGTTTGAGTATGATCAGACGGTTCGTCGACAACAACAGCAATTCACCATTGCGCCTTTCTTTCATCGCATACACCTTACTTTCATTCGCATTGAATTCAGAGCTGCCGGACCGGTATCTTTCGAATTTGCTGCTGTTTTTTCCAAGCCTGTAAATTCCGTTTCTAGTCACGGCCCATATGTTTCCCTGCCTGTCCTCAGTCATATCCCGAACAACAGTATTTCCTAACATGCTACCCTTTCCAACCGGGTTCTGATAACGGTGCAGGCGTTTCCCATTCAAATCTATTGAAACAACTCCTGGTTGATCGGTGATAATCCAAAGACGGTTTTGCTGATCCGGGAAAATACCCTTGATAAAGGTTTTGCCGAATGCCTTCCTGAAGAACGGCTGTCGCGAATAATTCATAAAAGTTTCTCTGATCGGATCAAAGACATCTATATTACTTTGATCCGACGTAATCCAGATTTTTTTGTCGGGTCCGAGTTGCAGATTTTCCAGGCCGGGAGATGAGAGTGAAGGACCGTCGCCGTCACCCGGGTGATATACCTTAAAATGATGACCGTCGTACCTGCAAAGTCCGTCGCGGGTAGCCATCCAAATGAAACCTCGCTCATCCTGAAGAATACCGGGAACAAACCCCTGCGGTAGTCCTTGTTTGGCGGCAATGGTCTCCGGTTGCGGGAAGATGACCGACTGCGCAAAAACCAAATAGAAAGACTGGATAAGCAGTATACCAATAAGTAAGAGAAATTTCAGGTACCCGGGAAATTGATCCGATCTGTCCAGCACGTGTGTGATTTCTGTGAGGTTGGAATTAATGCCGAAAAAATACCACAAAACTGGTTCAAAATCCAGTTTCATGACGAAAAATGAACAGTTTTTGACGAAAAAATGACAATGTCTACGGTGTTCTCCGGCGAATATTGCATCAAAACCACATCGACGCTCAAACTATGAAAACAAAACTTCTACCAGTCACTTTTTGCCTGCGAATGTTCTTCATTCTTCTGGTTATGGAACTTGCTGTGTCCTTTTCGGCATCTGCCGAAATAATATACAGTCATAACTTCAATAATCAGAATTTCAAGAATCCGACCTCGATCAATTCAAACATCACAGGGGCCTGGACTTCCACGGGAGGTAACCTGTACTTTTTTTCGCACTCGAGTTATGCCGCCGCGCTGCTTGGTCATAATCATACCTACATACTCACACTAACCATGGCGGAGCGTAGGCAGGCTGAAATTACCAGTATCAGCTTTAAACGATTTTCATCGGACGGAGCCACGTTTCAGATTAAGGTAGACGGAGAAAATTATGGCGGTTCATTCACCTCGTCCACCGATTTCATCAATATTACCCGTACCAAGACAGAATCCAAGCTCAGAAACAAGGTCACCATTGCCATATCGGTAACCAATAGCGATACGCATAACCAAAACTATTCGGCGATCGATGACCTGGTCATTAATGGGTCGGTATCTTCCTACGATCCGGCAGACGAAGCCGCGCCGAATCCGGATGGGGTTTTATTTGTAGATAAAACTGTGAGCACACCCGGAACAGGCAGTACCTGGAATTCTGCATTAAAGGAAGTGAGCTACGCATTAAGGGCAGCACAACTCAACGCCAATATCAAACAGATATGGGTGGCGAGGGCTGAATATAAACCGGAAGCTGCCGGCGAGTTTTTCGCCTTGAAAAACGGAGTAAAAGTTTACGGCGGATTTTCGGGATCCGAAGAGCAGGTCAACGACCGCGAACCTACATCCAATAAAACGGTGCTATCGGGAAATGGAAGCAGCGTGATCAAAAACAGCAACATTGACAATACAGCATTACTTGATGGCTTCTATATCTCGGGTGGGCTCGGCTTTCCCTCAGGCAGTACTAGCTCTGGTGCGGGAATTTACAATGCCAATTCCTCTCCTACGATCGTCAACTGTTTTTTCAAAGGCAATGAAACGGATAACACCAAGGTCACAGGGCTAGGCGGCGGGATTTATAATGTGAACTCAAGCCCGATTATTACACAATGTATTTTCGTGGGCAACAAAGCCAAAGGGACCAGTCAGGGATATGGCGGAGCAATTTACAATGACAATTCATCGCCTGTCATCACCAACTGTACTTTCTCTGGCAACGAAGTAGCGGGTAGCAGCAGCACCGGAAATGGTGGGGCGATTTGTAACGCCAATGCTTCTTCACCAACCGTTCTTAACAGCATCATCTGGAATAACCCAGATGCCTCATTCTCTGGATCCGTCAGCGGTATTAGTAACACAAGCACGTTCACGGGCGCTCCGGTGATCTCGTACAGTCTCATCCAGGGAGGTTATCCCGGCATGGATCACAGTATTGACGCAGACCCAAAATTTACCGACTCAGCGAATAACGTTTACACTTTAAATAATGACAGTCCGGGGATCAATGCGGGTAGCCCGGCAACAAACCTGACAATCTTTCCAGTCAATGGAGATGACCAGCCGATTGAATTTGAGGGCAACAAGCGCGTGGAAAATAATGTAATTGATCTGGGTATCTATGAGGTCAAACTTCCCGTCATATACCGAGTCAGTGCGGCCAGTGCCGCAGCAAATCCGGATGGTAGCACCTGGCCCTCGGCGTTCCCGACATTGCAGCAGGCGCTTTCAATAGTAACGCCGGATGATCAGATCTGGGTTGCCAAAGGGGAATATCAGCCCAATCCGGACGAATCCTTTTCAATGGTAAAAGGTGTGAAAATATACGGAAGCTTCAACGGGAGCGAAACAACCTTTGAGGAACGTCCAAATCCTTTGCCAAAGGGAACCGCCCCGGGTGTCAGTATTCTGAAGGGAAATGGCATGAGCGTTATTCATAACAACTATAACAACCTGACAAATAATGACATACTGGACGGCTTTACTATTACTGGAGGTCAGGCTTCGCAAGGGGGAGGTATATATAACGAAGGATCGTCCCCAACGATTTCCAATTGTACGTTCAAAGACAATGTGGCCGAAGAGGGGGGTGGAGGAATTATGAACTATTATGCGTCAGTAAAAATCGAAAACTGCACGTTTAGCGGGAACAAGAGTTTGAGCGGCCAAGGCGGGGGCGTATTGGCTTATGCCAATGAGATGGGGATTTACAATTGTGTTTTTTACAACAATGAAGCTAATGAAGGCGGTGCAATTTATAGTAACAATTGCAGCCCATACATACTCAATAGCACGTTTTCCAACAATACCGCAGGTACCGGAGGAGCTGTATTTAATCATGAGTCCTATATGCTGATGATGAATTCCATTTTGTACGGTAACAGCAGCGGTATCTACAATAACAACAGTGAGGCATATGTCTCAAACAGTCTGGTACAGGAAATGGGGGCGAATACCGAGTATGAGAATCTCAGCGGAACCACAAATCCGCAATTTACAAACCCGGCTATGTCAGATTTCAGCCTCACAAGCTGTTCACCGGCAGTAAACCGGGGAAGTGAATCCGCACTGCAATATTTTCCAAATAATCCAAAAGATGTCACTGGAATTGACCGGGTCTTTAACGGGCAAGTTGACATGGGGGCTTATGAATTGCAAAGCATACCCGGCCCGGGTGGTATGCCGCTGGATGGAGAGTCCGTTGTTCTTCCCGTCTTTGCGGGCGTGACTTCCTTTCCCAAGGATTGCAAAACCCTGGCTCTGATAGAACCGACTGGTAGTGAATCCTGGTTTCAGCAATATGTAACAGCAAAAATGTACGTAGCCAGCGGACAAACCCTGGTAGCTGGCAACAAGCACTTTTTGACCCGTCATGTGGACCTTACTCCAACCGATACGCAGGAGGAGGCGACAGCCAAAATAACATTGTTTTTTACTCAACAGGAATTTGATAACTATAATGCGGCCTATGGCAATGCCCATAATGCCAGCCTTCCGGCAAACCTCAAAATCGTGCAGTACCACGGCACCAGTGCGAGTGGTCTCCCCGAAACTTACTCAGGTTCCACCGTGGTCATTACCGATGTAACCGTCGAGGCGATCGAGGGGAATACCATCTGGAAAGTGACTTTCCCTATTACGGGTTTCAGTGGGTTCTTTGTAAGTGGTCAGTCGGAAGGCGCATTGCCAGTCAAACTCTCCTATTTTAAAGCTACAAAAAGGGAGAGCCAGGCTTCCCTGGATTGGCAGACAGTGAGCGAGGTCACCAGCTCAGCTTTCGAAATTGAGCATAGCTTGGATGGAAAAAAATGGTATCAGATTGGCACTGTATCCGCCAAAGGAGAAAGTTCGGTATCCATTGACTATAATTTTATCCATACCCAGCCTGCGAGCGGTGAAAATCTATATCGTCTCAAAATGATCGACACCGACGGAAGCTTTGCATACAGCAGGATCAGTAGTCTTCAATTTGGAGAAAACACGCTGTTCGCCATTTTTCCAAATCCAGCCGTAGAGGAGCTGCATTTTACAGCCGATATTGGTAAGACTCTGGTCGGAATAAACCTCTTTGACTCGAACGGGCGTTTAGTGCTCCATCAGGAATATATTTCCAATAAGCTTTCCGTAGGCAGCCTGGGAGCGGGAATCTACATTGTGGAGATTAAAACGAATGACGGTCAGTTGCATCGTCAGCGATTTGTGAAGCAATAACAAACCTTCTCGTATCATATTCCTAAACTCCTGAGCCCCGACAGCGGTAACAACCGCTGCCGGGGTTTTTGATTTTCAACCACAAACCTGGTATTGGTCATAAAGCCGCCCCTACCTTTTAGCAATACCTGGTAGATACCCTCAGGCAGTTTTGCTTGCGGTATTAGACTGGCTAGAATTCTGGCTCGCATCATTCTTTTTTTCGGGCACATTCATGTTCTTTCATTACAAGAAGCCAACAATGGTTTTACGCTATATTGTAGGTGGTTTAGTGCCGATATTGATCCTGATACATTTCAAAGTAATGCTCGCGCCAGAGAATGATTTAATTAATTCAGGTAGAGGCACCGACCTATTGGCGATGATTGTAAACCCGACTCGCTACCTACTGATCGCAAAACACGTTTTTATAGTGTCTACCAGCTACTATTGGATCTTGCTTGTGCTATTTGCAGTTCTGTTAATACATAGAACTCCGTTTGTAATGACTTTACCATTCATGGTGATTAGTCTAATGCTTTTAGGTTATTTTGCCATCTATCTTACCACACCCAACGACTTGGATTGGCATCTGGGCGCTTCGCTGGATCGATTATTCCATCATATATATCCGGCCTGCCTGTATCTTATTCTTTTTAGACTGAGCTCGAACCCGCGGGAGAGGCTAAATGTATTTGCTGAACAATCAATCTGAATCTGACAACTAAGTTGGTGGTCAATTTTGCGGTTTCACTGTTTCAAATCGGTTAATCAATACCCCACATTTTGACCAATATTTGGATTTTCATTCATCTCTGACTCGGGAATAGGGCCGATCCGAAAGGGGTGGTTATATGGGATGGTCGCTTTAAATTGACCGTCTTTCTTTTGGATCTCACTTTGCAAACGGTTCAGGTCGTGAAAGCGATCTCCTTCAAATGCCAGTTCTTTTCTCCGTTCCAAAATGATGTCTTCCAGAAGCGCTTTTCCGGACGAGCTGTACTGGTGAATGGGATCCCGCTCTTTCACCAATTGATTCAGATAAAATAATGCCCTGTCTTCACGATGCAGGCGAAATGCGGATTCTGCGGCGATCAGATAAATTTCGGATAACCGGATCACTTTTTTGTCGTCTTGATCGGCATTCAAATGACTATATTTATTAACAATGTATGCAGGGCTCTCAGCAGCTTCTCTTTTCCCGACAGTAATTAATTTCCCGCGAATGTCGGTTTGAGAATAAAGCTTAGCCAACGATTCCCCGGCGAGCAGGTCGCCATATCCGGCTTGCATATACATATTGGCCAGTTCATCGGAGCCGGCATTCGACGATTCGTCTGCTGATATTTCGAATAATGTTTCCTGTTTTTCGCCAGAGGTGTGCGGCTTGGGAGATGCCCAATAGGAAAGGAAATCAGCTCGTGAAAGTAATGTATGCTGGCCTTCCTCTATGATTTCCTGTGCCAAAACAAATGCTTTTTCATAATCTGCCTGATAGAGATTTACCTTCGCGGCGATAGCCAGGACGGCGGGCCTGGAAAAACGCGCGGAACCATTGTCAGCCACGATCAAGCTTGCAGCGGAGTCCAGGTCCGTAGTAATCTGGTGATATACCTCACTAATGCTACTTCTGGGCGGTGTGGCAGTAGGATTGTAGGTTAAGACAAGTGGTACACCAGGGAGTAACGGGTCGTCTGTGAATGGTCTGGCAAACGTTTTGACCAAAGTAAAATACATGAGCGCCCTCAGTGCATAGGCTTCTCCTTTAATCTGTTTTACATTCTGATCAGGCGGTAAATTGGCATTAATTATGTTATTCGCTCTCAATATGGCGGTATACGCGTCAAACCATATACCCTTATATTCGGCATTGTTGGTAGTAATCAGATTTTGGTCGAAGGCAATGTATTTTCCTGAATTTCGTGTGGAAATATAGACATTATCCGAAGCCAGATCTCCAATCAAAGGAAGCGATCGCCCGAAAAGATTGGGGCTGGTGAGTTGGGCATAGCATCCATTCAATGCAGCCCGAAGGTCACTGGTTGTTAGGATTGCCGCATCGGCCGGGACTTGCGTATAGGGATCAAGGTCTAGGAAAGATTGACGGCACGAGCCAGCAAAAAGCAGGAGTACCATTAGAATTGCCATGGAAAATATCCTAGTCTTTTTCATGTTCTTCAAAATTCAATTTGAACACCACCGGTGAATGTCTTTGGAATGAAAACGTCGAAATTGGCCGTACTGTTGAGGTTGGTTTCAGGGTCATAAGGAAGCTTTTTGTCCCTGACCCAGGTAAGCACATTGGCGCCTCTGAGATACAACCTCGCACTTGTCACACCGGTGCGTGTGAGGAATGTGTGCGGGATTTTGTATCCCAATGTCAGGTTGCGAAGCCGCAGGTAATCGCCATTGTACAAGAAGCGACTGGAAGCGGCATTAGAAGCATTGGCCCCGCCATAAACATACCTGGGTACACTGGTGATATCGCCGGGCTTCTGCCATCTTTCGAGCTGTGATGACACTACATTAAAATTGGGATTATAACCATCGCTTTGCGTGTAGCTTGCCCAGGCATCCCGTACCATTTGTCCGTAGCTGTAATAAAATTGAAAATCCAGGCTCAGATTCTTGTATTTCAGGCCTGAGCCGAAACTCCCGAACGCACGCGGCGATGCGGAACCTGCAATAGCATGTCCGGCGGCATTATATGACGCTACCGTTTCCGTCCGGGAAGCATCCTTATACCATTGAGGTACACCTGTTTCGGGATTTACACCCGCCCATTGCTTCAGATAAAACGATTGCAGATCTTCTCCTGCCCGTCGGATGAATGCACCTGTAACGATGTCACGATCATCAGGCAATGACAAGATTCTGTTTTTGTTCCAGGCAATGTTGAAAAAGATATCCCATAAAAACGGACCGGACCGGACCACATTGCCCGACAGCCCGACTTCCACGCCCCGGTTACGCATGGAGCCTGCATTGTTTTTGTAGGTTGCAAAACCCGAAGTTCCCGATAAGGGCTCGTCGATCAGCAGATTAGAAGTGATCCTGTTGTACCAATCCAAAACAAATGTGAGACGGCCTTTCAACAGAGACATATCGAAACCGAAATTGAGCGGTTTATTAAGCTCCCAGGTCAGGTTATTGTTGCCCGGGGTTACCGGTGCGGTTCCCGTATTTCCCAGATAGTTATAGGATTTACCGTAGGCATAGGCAGCTTGCCAATCATAGTTTCCAATGGATGCATTGCCATTGAAACCGTAGGATCCTCTGAGTTTCAACTCATTGATGAAAGGGATACCTTTGAAAAAATCCTCACGATCCAAATGCCAGGCCATTCCCACAGACCAGAAGTTGCCGTGACGCCGTTCGGAACCAAACCGGGAGGAACCGTCGCGTCGAAAACTTCCTGAGATAAGCCATTTATTTTTAATCGAAAAATCCATCAATGCGAGTGCAGAAATGAATGCATAGTCGCTATTGCTTCCTTCACCGGATTGCGTCACAGCGCCCGCGGAAGGAACATGAATGTCCAGGTCGGGCGGTAAGCCAATTACAACGGTCCGGTTGAAGTAATGTGTAGACTTCTGCGCTTCATAGCCAGCGGATAGGTGCAATGCATAATCATTACCGGAAAAACTTCGGTTGTACTCCGCCAGATTGCTCCATATCCAATTGAAATATCTTGCATAACCCCGAGCCGAAAGTCCGTTTTCGTTGATCGCATCACCATAGAAAGGATTGTTGTAGCTATCCTCTTCCAATGTATTATAGTCAATTCCGAGTCTTGAAGTTAGTTTCAGCTGTTTTGAAAGTCGGTAATCAGCGGCAAAAGATAGGATACCTTTTAGGTTGGAGGTTTTTCTCCGGTCCATTTCGGCGATGGCCAGGGGATTGTAAAGACCACCGGCAGGAAAATCGGGAGCCGAAATGTTTGGATCCCCTTCCAAGGTTTTGGGAGACAGCGAAGGTCGCAAAAAATAGGCGGCAAGCACAGGATTGGAGAATGCACCGCCATTATCAGGCCCGTACTGACTGGTGTTACCTATCATCAGGGACGTTCTCAAAGTAATTTTCTTACCCGCTAGATGTTCCAGCGCCAGGTTTCCGGTAAACCTCTTGAGGCCGCTGGCAATTACATTTCCGGTTTGGGAAAGATATCCGGTACTGATGTAAAAGTTGGTTTTATCATTACCTCCCGCAGCAGAGAAATGATGCTGAGCGGTTTTGCCGGTTTGGGTTACCTCTTTAAGCCAGTTCGTGTTGACTGCCGGATTCACGCCAAAGGTCTTATCTACAAATTGCATAGCGGCGTTTATATCCGGGTACTGATCAGGAAATCGGTTATGAACCCCTTCGGCGGTTAGTTCACGCCATTCGGTGGTGCTCAAAGGCCGGTTAGCCGGGCTCGAAAATGCCTGATTCACCAATCCGGCCTCAGTACTGAACCGAAACACAGTCTTACCGGGCTTCCCTTTTTTAAGTGTAATCACGATCACACCATTGGCAGCCCGTGATCCGTAGGCTGAGGCGGCCACCGCGTCCTTCAATACCGTAATTTGTTCGATATCATTTACACTAATGCCTGCCAATGTGTTGGCATTTGGGTTGTTACGCGCAAGTACTCCCGTGTTGACGGGAATGCCATTGATGACATACAATGGGTCCGCCCCAGCATTGATAGAGCCGGTACCACGAATGCGGATACTCTGGAAAGAACCCGGTAACCCTGAACCTCCCGCTGACTGCAGCCCGGGTACAAGCCCCTGCAATGCCTTATCCAATGAAATAAATGGGGTGTTTTCAAGTTGCCTGGATTTGACAACCGCGTATGCTCCGGTGGTTTTATCCCTCGAAGCAGAACTGTAACCCGTGACCACTACTTCTTTCAGATCGGTCACCTCAGCTGTCAGCTGTACATCGAGCTGTTGCTGATTAGCTGGCAACAATGCTTCCCGGGTAACCAATCCTACGCCCCGGAAAATGAGGGTTGCATTCCGGTCGGGCGCCGAAAGCGTGTACCGGCCTGATGTGTCTGTTATACTTCCGTTGCTGATGCCTTTGAGGCGGACCACAACACCCGGAATTGGCGCTCCATCTTCGGCAGAGGTTACCCTACCGGCAATAGCAATGTCCTGCGCATGTAGCTGCGTCGTCCATAGCATCAGCCCGATGAAAAGTAACCATTTACACATTTCGAAAAGATCAATTTTGAAATTCAGGACCCGGTTAATAAGTGTTTCAGCTGCCTGACTCCCTGCATCCGGTACTTGGGATCAAGAATGCCGTTGAAGAACATGAAATCGTGCAGGTCAAAAAAGGAGCGGTATTGCTGAATGAAGTCATGAAAAGAAGTGACGTCGCCATAGGGCAGCTTATCCTCGTCTTGTTGATCGCGCGCAATCCGTGCGGCCGTCCGGGACGAAGGATGGCATATCCCGATCACCACCGACCTGATCTGTGGGTGGCGCCCGTGAAGCTCGAGGAACCGTTGTTTGAAGGAGTCCAGCTGGTCTTTCTGTTCCGTTTTAAATTCCCTGCTAGTCCAGATACATAAGTTGGTACCAAGCGATAATGCGCGTCTGAAACTGTTTTCAGAACTGCCAAGCGTCCAGAGCTCGGGCATAAAACCTTTGTACGGAGGTAAAACAACGCCCTCATTGCGATATAGTTCCTCTTCTTTCCGCAGCAGAGACACGGTTTCTTCTACTTTTTTTTCAAAGTCCAGGTAAGCCTCCTCTTTCTTCTTACCAGTTGAATGCAGGGCGATATTTTCGTAAGGCATACCATTTGCGAAACCTAGCTCAATGCGGTTTGGGAAAATGCTGTTATACAACTTGTAAGATGAAGCAACGTGATAAGGATTGTGAAGGCAGATGAGTGTGCCAGCTGTGCCAATGCTCATTTTTTTGGTATGTGTAGCCAGTATAGGGACAAGATTGGTTGGGTTGCTGTAAGTAAGGGCCGCTTTGGGCATATGATGTTCTCCCAGCCAGAATTTGTCAAACCCCATTTTTTCACCGGCGACCGCATAGTCGATGACGTTCTGCAATTTCAGCATACTGTTCAGGTGCGGCGCACGCTGGCCAAAATCAATTAACCCTATTCGTATTGGTTTCATAGGACTCGTTGTGGATGAGGTTATGCAGCAAGAACGGCCTTGCTGATGAGGCGCATTGCGAGATTTCTTTCCTTGGAATCCACACTGTAGTTGTACAGGATGAATTCGTCCACGCCGTAGAGCTCCTGATATTCTGCTATTTTTTCCTGAAAATAATTAGGGCATCCGACCAGGTTCAGGCAGGGGCCGGCAGACTTGAATTTCTCCGCTGTCTGCCGGGCTTTTTGCATCGTTTTGTCGCAAATGAAGCCTACCACGAGATTGGTTTTAGGATAATAACCATTCGCGGCGAAATAGTCCTCCCGCAGTTGCAACAAGCGGTCCTTGGCAAAACCCTGCTCCGCATATTCATGGCAAATAGATCTGGAAACGTTGATTTTTAGGTTGATGATACGCTCATTGCTGCGGTAGGCTGAGCTTGAAAGTGCCCAAACGTCGGGTACATTGCCTTTGTAGGGAGGTACCACTACGCCTTTTCCATCCTGATACAGGTCCTCGTCGTCGCGCAGGTAATGAATGAGGGCAGCAAATTTTTCTTCGAACACCTCACTTTTCCCCAGGTTTTCATCGCCGGTTGCGTATTTGATCGCATGAATGCTCGGTTTCCCATTGGCCACGCCGAGGTCAATGCGGTTGCCGTAGATATTGTTGAGCATTTTGAAGAAAGTAGCAATGTGATAGGGTGAATAGAGGTTCAGAAGCACGCCGGCTACACCAATCCTGATTTTTTTGGTAGAAGAGGCCAGAACCGGCAGCACAGCCTGGGGATTGGACCATGCCAGTGATTTTTGGGAGAAATGATGCTCGCTGATCCAGTATCGGGAAAAACCCAACGCCTCGGCGGTGGTCGCAGAGTTGACGACGTCGTCCAGTTTAAGCAGGCTGTTTAGTCCGTTCTCACGGAAACCGAAATCTAAAATTCCGCAGGTTGGCTTTTTCATGTGATGAAAGCTTAAGAGAGTAACCAAATTTTTTCCCAATAGCCGGGTTCGTCCAGCAACGCGTTCAATAGTACCAGCCCCGAGCCTACCGATCCTTCCAGGAAATAAGCCGAAATGTCGATATACAGTCCATCGGCTTTCTCTTTCTTAAATTCTGCGAAGGCAGCCTCCATCCAGTAGCGGTACCCTGCCCGGTATTCTTCTAATCCCGAGATCCGCGCTAGGTAATCGTAGTAATGAGCAATGCCGGTAGCGCCGTGACAGAACAAGGATCCATGGCAACGGGCATGGGCAAAGTCGGTGATGGCCAGGCTTGCCAGGCCGGTTTCCGTGGCGAGTTCAAACCACTCGGGCTCTCCAAGCAATGCAGCGGCTTTGTACAGCAAATGCGTCATGTTCATATCGCCATAGCACCAGCGCAGGCCACCCTGATAACTGCCTTCGGTAGTTTCGCTATGCCCCCGCTCGTTTACAATGACGGTATTAGGGAAAACGGCGTGCTTGCCGGACTCGTATTTCCCTGCATTTTTATGATAGGTAATAAATCCAATGTATTTGCGTATAAGCAGTTCCGTAAGCTTCTCTTCCACGCCAGCTTCGTAAAGATTGAGCAGCACCAGAATCGTTGCCGCCATCCCGTGGGAAAGCCCCAGGTTAACCTCCCCGGGCAGGGATATGTGGCTGACGTAAGTATTCCGGAAGAATGCACCTTCGCTGAATGGTTGGGTAATGTCTGGCAAGCTGCGGACATACTCGACGAGGTAATTATGTACATCGGGATTACGTTCCAGGCGGTAATAGAGGTAATGAAACCCACCTGTGCCTCCATGCAGGAGATCCGTATTGCCCTTTTTGATTTTTTTCAGTGCATGTTCGAAGACATACTGATCCAGGCGTTTGAGAAAATCATGATACTGGTCGGCTATAAATCCTTCGTTGATCAGCACCTCCAACGTCATACCCAAGCCTGCAAGCCCGCTGGCGAGGGTAGGGTTCATCATGTCCGTGGCTGAATCGTCCATCAGGAGTTTCAGTAATTTTTGCAGGCGCGTATGTGCTTCCTGGCCCCATTGCTCCTGACCCGTCACGCGCTCGAGGTAGAAAAAGTAGAGGATCGTACCGAGCTCGCCCCGGGACACATTAAGGTGAGGCGTAGGGTTATCGTTGATCAGAGCGGTCAGCGACGGAATGTGGTCCGTGATGCGGCTCGTGAGCTTATCTTCCTGAATGGCTTGCATGGTTTTCAAGGATGTATGAGGATTAGAATAGCCAGATTAAATCGTCAAAGCTTACCTTTTGGGGATTAAGGCTTTTAATGAGCCCACATCCGATGCCGATGATACCCTCGCTGAATGCCAGGTTAGTATGGGTATGCCATTGGTTATACGCAGCTTTGAAACCCGCATAACCCCCTTCCGCATTGCCATACTTCAGAATTTCATTGTACCAGAATTCTGCTGCATCGGTCATCGTGGTTTCGCCCGTGATCTGTCCGATGCGATCGAACATCAACGCAAGCCCGGTAGCGCCGAAAAGAATACTGGCATCCAATACCCCCGTTTCAGACTGGCTTTTTCGGGCGGCACAGTTCCTGAGCAACACGAGCCCTTCCTGGCGCCATACTTCGTTCCCGAATGCGGTACCAGCCCGGAGAAGCATGTACCCGATCCCCATATCTCCATAGCATAGTGCCAGGCGGCTTTTGTTCGGCTCCTGTACGATATCGATGAAGTGGTAATGCTTGTCGTGTGCTTCGTGTGCTTTGATATAGGCAATGGCCTTACAGGTGATATCCCTGAGGGGTTCTGCAGAAAAGAGGTTCATTTCAACCGCTTTGGCCAGAAATAACAAAATAGCTGCCGAGCCGTGTGGCATACTCAGGTAGGTGGCTTCCTTTTGGGGCATGAGGTGGGATGCCCAGTAGCAGCCGCTTTCAACATGGACCGCGCATTGGAGGATACCCTGAACGAGCTCTGCCACAATGGGCTGGAACTGTTCGTAGTCGTACCGGGAGCGCTGGAGAAAGTAGAGGCCGTAGCCCAATGCACCATTCACAAAGCCACCGATGTTCCGTTGGCTGAGTTCAAAGCGCATTTTGCGGAGTAAAATGGTATCTATATCACCAAGGAAAATATTGGGTTCGAGATCAATCACCTCCGCTTTGTACAGGTAATGGACAACGACGCCGAGTTCGGCAAAATCCTGAGGATAGCTCTTATCCGGGTCGCCATCAATCATATCACAGGCATGATCGAAGGCAAGCCTGGCTTTGTTCAGATAATTTTTGTCCCCCGAATGCTGGGCGTACATGTAATTGAAAACAGAAATCCCGAGATAGCCTCTTGAAAATCCGAAGCTGGTGAGTTGTTCATGGTGTGTGGTGACGATCTCACAGATCTCGTTGATCTTGCCGGTGGCAAGTTCAACGGAAATTCCTGATGTGCCTGATAACGTCATGGTCATTCTATTTTAGGTGAATGCACAAATGTGCGTAGGTGCGCAGGCCGGGAACGAAGAATATAGACTAACCCCGGGATAATTTCGACGAATCTATAATGCGTGACAGCGGGGGCGCGGCATCGTCATGGTCTATGAAAATCAGTTTTTGGTATAGATAATTTAGAGCGCCGTTATTTCCTGGGAAATATCGCAGGTCAATGGTAGCATGCAGGGGGCTTGCTGCCTGTTTTTAACGTTTTAAATCACATAGCAATGAAGAAAAAAAGAGAATCTGCCAAACTGGTGCTGGACAAGGACACAATGGCGCGGTTGAGTATCGATGTACTTTCTGCCGATAACAGCCAGGAGGTATTTGGCGGGAAGGCCACCACGACTATGGAAGGCCCGACCTGCTGCGGGCCGTATAAGTATACTTCTTGTGCATGAGGCGCAGGCACGCATGGAGAGAGCACCGGCTTTACGAGGCCGGTGCTTTTTGTATGCCCCGATTCGCCTTATATGGCCATCCCGTTCCAAAATGATAGACGAGTTTATGAAAATGATAGACGAGCCCTTTTGTAGATGAAAAACGCCGGATTCTCGGACGGAAGCTTTCCGTCGATAATAAGGGCTGGTTCGTATAAATAATTTAGGCACCGCCCGGCCCTCCACCATGTTTGTAACGATTTCGTTCGGGCCCAATTAGAACGTCATGTTTCATTTTTTCACTTTAACCATTTATTTTCTATGAAAAGGAAATCAGAAGTTTCAAAACTATCATTGGACAAAGAAACAATCGCACGTCTTAACGAGGAACAACTTTCGAACGAGCAAACTCAGGAACTGGAAGGCGGTGCCACAGCTGGCGGAGACAATGGCCCAAGCTGCTGTGGTATTGGAAAAACATCTACCTACACTTCATGCGCAGGCTAAGCAATGCACCGGGATTAGTTCGATTATCGTAACTAATCCCTTTTTTTATTTAATCACTTCCAATTTCAATCAAGATCATGAAGAAAAAAACCACGAACACGAAGTTATCTCTTGATAAAGAGACCATTGCCAGATTGAACGAAGAACAATTGTCGTCTGAGCAAACACAGGAAGTAGAAGGTGGCGCAACAGGCGCTGGCGACAATGGTGCCAGCTGCTGCGGGGTCGGCAACACTTCGACCTACACATCCTGCGCGAAATAACTTTCCATTCAGACTATTTTAACGCTATTTCAATCATGAAAAAAAGAGATGCAGCCTCGAAATTGTCATTTGACAAAGAAACCATCGCACGACTGAATATTGAACAGCTTTCGGTAGATCAGACCCTGGAAATTGAAGGAGGCGCTTCTAACGGTGGGGACAGCGGACCCAGCTGCTGCGGCGAAGGGGCTACCAGTACCTACACATCCTGCGCTAAATAAAGGCTTTTTTACAAGAAAAACCGGAGTGAAAAATACCACTCCGGTTTCTTCTTTGAAGATGTTACTAATTTCACCTGTTCAACTTACAGAAAGATGCGTATATCCTCTCAGGGTTTTTTTTTGCTAAGGCGCCCGCAACTATCCCTCGATGTTTTTCAAGCATTTCATAAAAAGATCAATGGCCATCCAGAGCTGTTCGAAGAGGAGATGATCCGGTTTGTTTCACAGCCGGCTATTCTGGAAGCTATTTATGTAGCCTCCCCGGAACTGTACGATTCGTTTACAGGCGTCCTGGAAGGCAGGGTCAAGACGGGCGTTGACAAGCTCATGAAGTCGCTGTACAAATACCTGGTCAGGATGACCGCCAGAAGTACGCCCTATGGCCTCTTTGCAGGGTGTGCCCTGGGAGAACTGGGCCAGGAAACAAGGATCGCCTTTCGCAAGGATGATCCATACTATACACACGCACGCCTGGATATGAACTATGTAGCAGAAATGGTTTCAGGTCTGGTACAGAAAAGTAATATTTACAGTCAACTCAAATTCTATCCGAATAACAGTTTATACAAAATCGGGACCACTTACCGCTACGTGGAAGGTTCCGTGAAAAATAAGAAGAGACAATATGTACTGTCCGCTGTCGAATCCAGCGAATATCTTGACATAGTAATTGAGCTCGCAAAAGGTGGAGCTACGGTGGCCCAGCTGGCCGACAGCCTGATGGCACCGGACATTACACTGGAAGAAGCAGCCCGGTACATTGATATGATTATCGAATCCCAGATCCTGGTCAGCGAAATGGACGCAACCGTTACCGGCGATGAGTTTTTTAATGTGGTGGTGAAAAAGCTGGAAGGTATGGAGGGAACGGAGGAGGATACACGTCACCTGCGTGAGATCGGTTCATCGCTGAAATTACAAGAAGTAGGTGTTACGAAATACCGGCAGATCGAATCCATTATATCGGAGCACTTTGTTACTACCGGCAGCAAGGACCTCGTGCAGACGGACCTTTTTTACGAAACAGAATCCTGCGTGCTCAATGAGCAGGTAGTAGACACACTGACCAAAGAATTTACGAACATTTCCTGCCTGGGCTACCGTAACCAGTTTCCGGAAACAGATCAGTTCCGCAGGGCATTTTACGAGCGCTTCGAAGAGCGGGAGGTACCGCTGCTCATGGCCCTGGATAATGAGGCTGGTGTGGGCTATGGCCATATCACCGCCGGTAAGGCTGATAACCTGCCGCTATTAGATGAAATGTATTTGCCTTCCGTGTCGAAACCGGGACAGACCGACTGGACTCCCGTAGTGAAATTCAAAGAAAAGATCTACCAGAATGCCATCGCCGAAGGAAGCAATTGCGTACATCTGACCGACGATATGCTGAATGCTTTGCGAAAAGACATACCAGTAGCACATCCACTCCCCGATAGCTTTTATCTGTTTGGTAGCCTGATCGCACCCTCGCAGCAGGCGATGGATGAAGGCGATTTTCAGTTTGCATTCCATGCCATGGGCGGCCCTTCTGGATTGAAACTGATCGGTAGGTTTTGCCATGGAAATCCGGCTTTGACCGAGTTAACAAGAGAGGCCTCGCGGGAGGAGGAAATGCTGGATCCTGATGCTATTTTTGCGGAAATCGCGCATTTGCCCGAAGCCCGTGTCGGTAATGTGCTGATGCGCCCGCATTTCCGGGAGTATGAGATTCCTTACCTGGCCGGCTCCTCTCTTCCTGCCGAAAAACAGATCTTGCCCAGCGACCTGATGGTGTCGGTCCCAGGTGGCAA
This sequence comes from Dyadobacter sp., assembly GCF_039919315.1. GTDB lineage: Bacteria > Bacteroidota > Bacteroidia > Cytophagales > Spirosomataceae > Dyadobacter. Next base: position 196,586 of record NZ_JBDSFX010000089.1, read on the forward strand.
AGAGATCGTATTACGCTCGAAAAGCTTAAACAAGCGGGTCTATCCCCGGCTGACCAATGCGCATAACTTCGCGGCCGGACTTCCTGTCTACCGGTTCTTATGCGACCTGGCGTACCAGCATGGAAATCAGTATTTCAACTGGAACTGGAGTTTCCTGGGCAACAATCCTTTCCTGCCGCGTGTACAGTACAAGCATTGGATACTAACCAAGGCCACCTGGAACCTCGAAAAGGAAGATTTTGCGACATTGCTCACCAAAGAACCCGCTTACGTACAAGAATGGCAGCAGCTCCGGCAGGCGCGGGGCATCCCGCAATGGGTGTGCATCAGACAAGGAGACAACGAACTGCTGATCGATGGGGAGTCGGAAATTTCGATCCAGATCCTCTGCGATGCCATGCGCAAATATGGCAAGATCGGCATTTCTGAATTTGTGGATACCCCAGGGAAAACGATGCTGAATGTGGACGGCCGTGGGTATGTCAACGAAGTGCTGATCCCTCTTTTGCAAAAAAAGGAAAAAAAGGAAGCCGTGGCTCCTGCGATCGCCAAGCCCGACCTGATCCGTCGGCAGTTTATGGTCGGTAGTGAATGGTTGTATATCAAAATCTATGCGGGAACAAAAACAGCCGACCGCTTGCTGACGTCGACCATTAAGCCATTTACCGAGCGGCTTTTGGAAAAAGGCCTCATTGAAAAATGGTTTTACCTCCGTTATGCCGACCCGGAAGAGCATTTGAGGATACGGTTTTACCACAGCAGCCGGCCAGGGTTCTGGAACGAAGTACTTAACGAACTCAATCAGTTGTTGCAGCCTCTCCTGGAGGATGGCATCGTGCTGAAATTGCAGATAGATACCTACAAGCGGGAGCTGGAACGCTACGGTCAACATTCATTTCCGGAAATAGAATCGGTGTTTTTTGCAGACAGTGTTGCCACCATCAACCTACTCGACCTGCTGGGCGGTGACGAGGGGGAACGGTATCGCTGGCTGATCGGTCTGCGCAGTGTACATTCGATTCTGGATGATATGGATTTTACGCTTCCCGAGAAAAAAGAGCTGATGGACGCTTTGCAGGAAAGGTTTTTCAAGGAATTTAATGGTAATACCCAACTCACGGTGCAGCTCAATAATAAGTACAGGGCTCACACGAGAGACATTACAAGTTTCATGAATGCGGCCGACGACGAAGCTAATGAGATGAACGAAGCCATATCTATTTTGAACGAACGTTCCGCCAGGATCAGAGCGTCGATGGGTGCATTACTGCCTGGCCTGGAAGTAAGTCGGAGTAATCTCGCGGCGAGCCTGGTCCACATGTTCCTGAACCGCCTATTCGTGTCGAAGCAACGCGTACATGAGCTCGTAGTGTACCATTACCTAAAAAAATACTACGAATCGACGCTCGCAAGGGCTAAAACGCCCAGTAAAAAAACCGTAGCGGCACAAAACTAATATTATAATTTAAATGAGAAAGCTTATATTTGTTTGTCAGATGTAACCGATAGACTGGTTATTTGCGGGCTCCTCAATGCAGGATTTGAATCAACGAACCTCAACAAGCATACTACCAGCCACACCCCCGATGAGTTCAACTACGACCACCCGAAAGATAAGTTGTCTGATCATTGATGATGAGGAGCCGGCCCACGAAGTACTGCGGTTTTTGATCGCCAAAATTCCGTGGCTTACCTATGCAGGAAGTTGCTACAATGCGGTTGAAGCGCTGGAAGTGATTCCGGAGTCTCAGCCAGATATTATTTTTCTTGATGTAAATATGCCGGAGTTATCGGGAATCGATCTGTTGAGCATTGTGAATGCGCCGCTGTCTCAGGTGATCATGACTACCGCTTACCCGGAATACGCCGTCGATGGCTTCACCTTCGATGTAACCTCATTTTTGCTGAAACCGATCGGCTTTGATCGCTTTCTGAAAGCCGTCACAAAGGCACGCAGGTTAGTAGCGGGCGCACAAGGCTACGACGTAAAACCCAAGGCCAGCGAGGAATCGATGAGTTCAGGATATAGCGATCTGGCCGCGGCCACTCCATTAGTTGAATCCGAGATTTCTTCGCCGTTGCCGGACAAAAAAATGGAAAACGGCGGACAGGAAGAATATATGTGGATCCGAGCCGACCGCAAAATGTATTGTGTGTGGTTCAAGGAAGTATATTTCATTGAGGGTTTAAAGGATTATGTGAAGGTATATCATTCCAGCGGCGTGCTGGTGACGCTGGCATCAATGGCTTCCATGATGAGCCGGCTTCCGGCGCCGACGTTCGTGAGAACACACCGGTCCTACATTGTAAACAGGAACTGCATCAAGCTCATCGAAGGCAATATGATTACTATGCTCAATGGTATGAAAGTATCCATTGCCGTTTCACCAACCAGAGACGAAGTTTTCAGACAACTGACAGAAAAGTAATCGCTTGGTGGATGGATAAAATCGATAATGGTAATTCGTTTGTTGTCAGACTGCTCTTCCCGCGAACGCCTGCGTTGCGGGTTTTCTATCATGTGTGCTTCTGGGTGCTGTTCCTGCTGCTACATTACGCTTATGCCATCCCAACGCTGGCTTCCCAGGTTTCCGACCCCCGCGTTACCGTGTCGAGTTTCCTGTATTTCTCGAAAGTCATTCCTGAATATTACCTCTGTGTAGCGCTTTTTAACCTGCTCCGAAAGTATCTGAAAGGCGTAACCCTGGCCATTGTTCTGCTGTTGACGATCGTTGTGCTGAAGCATATGCTCTCAGTCTTACTGTTTTTGTTTGTGGACTATGCATTTGATCTGAAAAACATGCCTGAACGGTTTAAGCTGGTTGCGGGAATGTACTTATCCCCTTTTCATATTCTTAATCTGCGCTCCTGGCTGGTATTTGCCTATGACATTTCCGAAATCGAGCTACTCCTGCTGCCTGCCGCGTTCAAGGTTGCCAAGTATGCAGCGATAGAAAATATTCTGCGCCAAAAATTGCAGAACGAAGCACTGACGATGGAGTTAAAGGTGCTGAAATCACAGATCAATCCTCACTTTGTGTTCAATGTGCTTAATGCAGCCTATGCGAAGATCCTGCCGGTGGCGGAGGATGCGGCCGAGTACCTTCAGAAGGCGTCGGGTATTTTGCGTTTTGCATTGTACGAGGCCAATGATGAGTTTATCAAGCTCGACAAGGAGATCCAGTACATCAAACACTATGTAGAGCTGGAATCGATCCGCAGCACACGCCGATGCAAGATTGACCTCGTGCAGCACGGGGAGATCGACGACGCGCATCAAATCCCTACATTCCTGCTGATCACGCTGGTCGAGAATGCATTCAAACATGGGGTGCATGCTACACGGCACAACTCCTATGTGGACATCCACATCGGTGTCACGCCCGAACTACTGGAATTCAGCATCACCAACAGCAAGCCCAACGTGCCTACTATGCGGAAAGGAAACCGGGAAACATCAGGTGGAATAGGGTTGGTAAACCTGAAAAAGCGGCTCGAAATGTACTATCCGGATAACCATTTGGTAGAGAAGACGACTACCGCCGAGGAGTATAAAGTATCGATCAAATTGCCGTTGAAATAGTCGCCGCGAACGTTTCAGGACTTTGGTCGACCGTTAGCTCATATTGGTATAAAAAGAGAAAAAGTATGTTTTTTCTTGTTTTACTTCATGTCGTAAATCAAACCAAAATTAACATACGACATGAAAAACCAATCTTCCAATTCGGCAAAAATGTTTCTGAAAAAATTTACAGTGGCGCGTCTGATCGGATTCGCATCCAATCAAACCGAAAGGAATATGACCGATTCGGAGACCACCGTCAACACCAGTATAGTTTGCAAAGCACTCACGCTCTAAGCAATTGAATTCCACCATTTTCGTATTCTATTACTAGGAACAGATCCGTACGAACCATTCCTGGTTCACCTCATACAAATCAGGAATGGTCCGTGACGGCTGCATGGTCGATTAATAGGTGAGATTCGTCGATAAAGCTGTGAATGCCCTGGCTAATCAGGCACATTTGTTTATCAAGTTTTACCAAAATACTACTGCTATGAGAAAGAACTTTGACCAGTTTTGGATGGAACTCCTCGACGGCGATGAAATAGGCCAGAAGTTGAATGTTGAAATTCTTACGAAAGACGACGGCGAAGAACTGAGGGGCGGAGACCGGCCTCACATGCCGATCATTTACGAAACAACCACTGGCAGGGCTAAGATCCGCTCGGGAAACCTGCTGGAAAACCTGGGCCTGAACAATCACTAAAACGCCTTGTTATCATGAAAAAGAAAGACAGATTTTCGATCAGCAAGCTCGACAAGAAAAGCACCAGAAAATCACTGGAAGAACTCAAAGAGGACGGAAAGGATCAGATCGATGGAGACGACGTGCAAGGAGGTTGGTTGCAGTTTGGTGGCGGTAAAGCGACCGACGAAGACAAAGAAAAACTTTGATTTAGAAATGGAATGCCCCTGATAGTTAACCTGAATGAATATGCCTTCCCAACAAGGTCTGAGCGGCGTGGTAGTCAAAATAGCGAGTCGTTGTAACATCAACTGCTCCTATTGCTATATGTACCAGATGGGCGACGAGAGCTATCGTTTCCTGCCCAAGGTCATGGCCTATGCGCAAGTGGATCAGTTAATGGAGAGGGTGAGCAGGCATTGTGACGAATTCAAGCTCGCGGAATTTGATTTCATCCTGCATGGCGGAGAGCCGCTGCTGGCGGGGAAGCCGTTTTTTAGGAAATTCGTTGAAAAGGCGCGGGCCGCATTGGGTACCAGGGTCAAATTGAAATTCGGTGTCCAGACTAACGGCGTGCTGCTTGATGCAGCCTGGTGTGAATGGCTCAACGACCTTTCATTTCACATTGGTATCAGCCTCGATGGCCCTGCGCATTGGCACGACAGGTTCCGTAAAGACCACCGGCAACTAGGTTCTCACGCCCGGACCGTCGCAGGATTAAAGGCTGCACAGCTCGCCAATTGCCGACTCGGTATACTGGCGGTGATGGACGCAGCCTCGGACCCATTGGAATTGTACGCCTATTTTAAGGGTCTTGGTATCGATTACCTGGACTTCCTGTGGCCGGATTATCACCACGACAAACCGCCGCCCTTGTATGCACAGCGGGCATCAACGCCCGCTTACACACCCTACGGCGACTGGTGGATCAGGCTTTTCGATTGCTGGTTTACCGACCGGGGTGCCAAGCCCAGGATCAGGTTTCTGAACCAGTTGATTTTCATGATCCTGGGCATTGATACCGGCTTCGAGAGTATTGGGCAGGAGGAAAACCGTTACCTGATCGTAGAAACGGATGGCGGCATCGAGGCTTCGGATTACCTGAAAGCTTGCGGCGATGGATTTACAAAAGAAGGAATGCACCTGGCGCACCACGAATTCTCGGAAGTATATGCATCACCGTTAGTCAATATGCACCGACAGAGCCATCGCATCTTACCGCATGTATGTCGTCAATGCAGGATCAGGCAGGTATGTGGAGGCGGACACCTGGCTCACAGATTCAGCGCGGAGAGTCAGTTCGCAAACGCGTCTGTTTATTGCTATGACCTGATGAAGCTGCTGACACACGTACAGAACGTGCTGCTCAGCCACTTGTCGTCCGGTACCATTGAAGGGGCCGGTCTCGCACCGACTACTTATGCCGACGCTTTGAAAAGTATCAATATTGTTAAATAACGACGGACATGGCTGGAAATAAATACAAAGTTTTTGCACAGCTGGATTTTATGGACTGTGGGCCTACTTGCCTTAAAATGGTGACGGCATATTTTGGGAAGGATTATTCCATTGATTTTTTAAGGTCCAATGCGTTTGTGTCCCGGTCGGGTGTGAGCCTGGCTAACCTGAGCCTTGCTGCCGAGAAGATAGGTTTCAAGACCTTAATGGTGCGGATTAATTGCCAAAAACTTAGTAACGAAGCACCTTATCCTTGTATTTTGCATTGGAACCAGGAGCATTATGTGGTGCTATACGACGTAAAAAGGCAGTTTTCGTTCAGCAAACGCAAGTTCGAGGACCGTTACATTATAGCCGACCCCGGGCACGGACTGATTGCCCTCGACCGGGAAGTATTCTTGCGCTGCTGGGCGGGTGACCCCGCCAGGGAAGTGGGCGTGGCCCTACTTCTTGAACCTACCCCCGAATTTCATCAGACCGAAACAGAGGGTGACCGGAAGCCGAACACGGGTTTCGGCTTTTTGTTTCAATACCTTACTCCGTACAAAAAATACCTGATGCAGGTATGCCTGGGAATGGTCTTTGGAAGTATTGTGAGCCTGATTTTTCCATTTCTCACGCAGTCGCTCGTTGATTACGGTATCCACCAACATAATATCAGCCTTATTCACCTGATTCTGATCGCCCAGCTGATGCTCTTTCTTGGCGGGGTGAGCGTGGATATGATCCGGAACTGGATCCTGCTGCATATTAATACAAGGATCAGTCTCAGTATCATTTCGCACTTCCTGATCAAACTCATGAAGTTGCCGATCAGTTTTTTTGAAAGCAAGAATGTAGGAGATATCACACAGCGGCTCGCCGACCACCACCGTATCGAGACTTTTCTGACCAGCACGACCATCAACACGCTTTTCTCGGTACTGAATATCATCATCTTTTCGGGGGTACTGGCTTTTTACAGCATGGAGCTGCTGCTCGTATTCGTAGTCGGTAGCATTCTTTCGTTTGCATGGGTTTTTCTGTTCCTGAAACAGCGCCGTGATCTTGACTATAAGCGGTTCCAGAGCATGCGTGAGAACCAGAGCAGCATATTTGAGCTGATCACCGGTATGCAGGAGATCAAGCTGAACAATTGCGAACGGGCGCGCCGATGGGAATGGGAACGCATTCAGGCCAAGCTGTTCAAGGTCAATGTGAAGAGCCTGAGCCTGGAACAATACCAGGAAATCGGGTCGTCGTTTTTCACACAGCTTAAAAACATCATCGTCACTTACATTTCGGCCACCCAGGTAATCAACAATGAAATATCACTGGGGGTCATGCTTAGTATTTCCTACATTATCGGGCAGCTAAATGGCCCGCTGAGCCAGATCATCGAGTTCATCAAAAGCGTGCAGGATTCCAAAATGAGCCTCGACAGGCTAAGCGAGATACACAACAAGCCAGACGAGGAACTGAATGAGGAATATATGTTCGGCAAACGCAGCGAAATCGCCAACTACAGCGAGAGTGATTTGCAAGGCGCCGTCAGCGACATGCGTTTCAACAGCCTGCTAACTGGCTTCGATGAGGGTATTACCATTCGCAATTTGTCCTTCCGGTATGGTAGCCCACATGTTCCCTGGATTTTAAAAAATATCAATATTCATATTCCAAAAGGGAAAGTGACTGCGATTGTGGGGGCTAGCGGCAGTGGAAAAACGACCTTACTCAAACTGCTTCTGAAATTCTACCCGCCACAGGAAGGCGAAATCCTGATCGATGGCATCGAAATGACGGACATACAGGCCAGCAGCTGGCGGAACCGATGCGGTACGGTCATGCAGGATGGGTTTATTTTCTCCGATACCCTGGCCAAGAACATTGCTGTGGACGGACAGAGAATCAATGAAACCCGCCTGCTGGAAGCCGTGCTGACCGCCAATATTCAGGACTATGTGCGGAAGTTACCGCTCGGCTTTTCCACCAAGGTAGGCAGCGCAGGTTCGGGCCTGAGCGGTGGCCAGCGACAACGAATTTTTATTGCCAGATCGGTATATAAAGACCCTAGTTACCTGTTCTTCGACGAAGCTACCAGTGCACTCGACGCTAATAACGAGCGCATCATTATGGAAAATCTGGAAAAATTCTTCCAGGGTCGCACCGTCATCGTAATCGCGCACCGGCTCAGTACCGTCAAAAATGCTGATCAGATTATCGTTTTGGACGGTGGAGAGGTCAAGGAAATCGGTAACCACAAAGAGTTGTGCAAGAGCAAGGGTTACTATTACAATCTGGTGAAAAATCAACTTGAATTGGACGCAGCTTAAAAGGAAACCAATATGTCAACGATCATTGATCAGTACCAACCCAATGAGGAGATCCAGGAAATCATCGGCCAGGTTCCTGGCTGGGTTATCCGATGGGGCATTTCCGTCTTTCTTGCCCTGCTGCTGATCGTAGTGGGGATTTCCAAATATTTGTACCTGCCGGTCTCCATTAAGGCAAAGGCCAGTTTGAATGCCCGTGAGCAGTATTTCAGGGTGGTATGGATGAAAACAGATGCATCAGTGGACTATCTGCCGCAAGTATCCGACGGCATGTCGGTACAGAAGAATGATACTATTCTTGTCGAGAGCAATTCAGCCACAGGTAAAAAACGGTTTTACACGGCTCCCACCAATGGGAAGATAGCGATTTTCAAAGGCACCGAGGAAATGCCCCGGGCATCGGTGCTGATAGTAGTACCCGAGTTTACGACGTATGATGTGGAGTTGCATGTGCCCATTAACGGGGCCGGCCAGCTTCGGAAAGGACAGAAGGTAATCTTACGGCTTAATGAGTTTCCCGAAAGTAAATACGGTTTTCTGATCGGAAAGGTGGCAAGCAGGCCTCTGGTTCCGATCGATAGGTTTTACAGGGTCAAAGTTGCGCTTACCAACGGGTTAACGACGAATATTAATCAGAAAATTCCGGTACAGGCGGTGCTGAATGGGGAAGCCGAAGTGATTACTGAGAACCTGTCGGTTTTCGATAAGGTTTTCGGTGGGATCCTCTAACGGATCAGCGTCTTTTTACCCGAGAACGTGTAAGTGAGAAGGCCTATCAGAACCATTTCTTTGATTTTGAGATCCAGTTTGACAAGGGCGGATGTCGGTGCGTCAGTATCGAGTTCCGCCCTTGTCCGGTTTTGGAACAGGTCGATCAAAACCCGGTAGGGCACCGCATTTTCAGTGTGCAGCAGGATGAGCAGGCTGAGGTCATCCAGCGACCGGTGCGTAATGTGCTCGTAGCGAAAATCAAAGTCATAAACCAGCGTGCAATGGCTGTCCGTCGACTGCGAGGGATACCTTACCCTCAGGATCGGTGCGTGCGCATTGTAAGCCAGGATATCGTCCAGTCGCTCGCTAATCGGTAAGGTCATCAGCTGGTCCACCAGGGCAAATCGGTTTTGCTGTTGCTTTGCATACCGTGGCTTGTCGCGGAGGTACCTGCGGATGATCCGGCTCTTTTCCATTTCAAACAGGCTCATTTTTAAGATATTATCCTTTTTCTGCTTCTGGAATTTTCGGGTCAGGGTATGGTAGTTTTCGAGCGTAAAAACCGAAGACTCAGCGTTGTTTTTGCAAAGCGCATTGCTGAGCATGAATGGGTCGACAGCGGGCTTATCCTGGACAGGGCTTTGGTGAAAATCGTATTTTTCCAAAAAACGGGTAACGCGGAGGAAGGTGTCGGGAAAGAGTTTACGAAGATAGAATTCCACTTGCTTGCAGTAGAAAATGCGCTGCTTGTTCTCGCCGATCAGATGCGTCACCGGGTAGCTCCTGTCAAGGCAGTTGGCGAGCGATGCATATCCGCCATCCAATTGTTCGTCAATGAGGGTGGTAATGGGCAGGTTCTCCGAGGCGGCCAGGACGGAAAAAAAGCATTCCTCGATCAGCGTGTTGAGATAGCCGGTGTTGGTCATTTCCGGAGAAGCTTCCTGTGTGCGGAGGTGCTCGTCATAAAATGTGCTCACAGTGTCGACATACTTTTTGAAAAAGCCGTGGTCAGTACCACCCGTAATGCCCATATTGACCGCCGGATAGTGGTCCAATGAAGGGTTGATGAAGCCGGGCAGGGGAATACCAGCGCTGTTGAACTGGTTCACGGCCACATTATAGCACAGGAAACCGTCTTGCCGGTTCTGTGCGATCAAAGTGGCATTGCGCAGTGGCTCGGCGAGGCCGTTCCAGAGAAAAGCGTCGCCATCGACATGGATAAAAGGTTCGTCGGATAAGCCGTAGGACAGTATTTTGCGCATAACCCACCATTTTTTCGGGTATTTCTCTTCCAGTCCTTCCTGCACCAGAGTCACCTCCGAGTAAGGCAAGCCCAGCTCGTCGATAAGGATCTGGCGGCCTTTTACATCAGTATGGAGTACCACTTTTTCGAAATGACGGGCGAGGAGTGACGAACTGAGTGCCCAACTCATAAAATGATAGCGCGGGTCGAGCCACCCACCAGCAATCTGTTGAATGGGCTGACCTGGCTGCGTCCAAAATGTTTGTATAGCCTTCATGTGCAGTGTGTTTGAGGGAGAAAGTATGAACAGCAGTAAAGGCCGCCGGAGCACTGACGAAGTAAGGAAATGGACGTGTTGTACGAGTCTTTTTTTCGACGAAATGAGTCACGGTATCGACGAATCTGAGGTTTTTGTCCGGTCGTAATTTTCGGCGGATTGGTATAAGAAAATTTCTGCAAAACCGATTTATGGACTCTTTTGTGTATCAAAAAAAGGCGTTATCATTTAATTCGGATTGTCATGAAAAGGAAATCATATCTGCTCGCAGCGTTTGTTATGTGCCTCTCGGGCCAGTTATCAGCGCAGTTTGTTGTAAAAGGGAAGGTTGTGGAAAAAAATAGCGAAGTAGCACCGTATGCCACCATTGCACTTGTTTCCGGCAAAGATTCCAGCATCGTCAAAGGTGCCATATCCGATGATCAGGGTCTTTTTGTGATTGATAACATTGTGGAGGGTAACTATCTGCTCGCCGTGCAGTACATGGGTTTTCAGAAGAAATGGACAGAGCAATTTACACTTGATTCCGCGCATGCTGCTCACGAGTTTTCCGGAATCGCCCTGGAAGAGGCCGCTCAGAATCTTCAGGAGATTACCGTGAAAGGGCAACGTAGCCTGGTTGAGCAAAAAGGCGACCGTATGATCCTGAATGTGGAGAATAGTATCATCGCCAAGGGTAACAAGGTGGAGGATCTTCTGAAATACGCGCCCCTGGTTCGTATGTCGTCCAATGGCATTAAAGTGGGCAACAAGGGCAACGTGCTGATCCTGGTGGACGGACGGCAGACGAGCGAAAGCGCATTGTCTAATTTCCTCCAGAACTTTTCGGCGGAGGAAATTCTCAAAATAGAAGTATTGTCCAATCCACCTGCCAAGTACGATGCGTCGTTCGGAGCGGTGATCAATATCATTACGAAAAAAAGCTTGAATACCGGGCTGAACGGACGTTTGAGCGTGATCCATTCGCAGGGACACATGGGCAGGTTTTATCCCGACGGCTCCCTCAATTTCCGGACACCGAAATGGAATTTTTTCACCTCCGTGAGCGGGAAAGTAGAAAATACACTGGAAGACCAGGTCTTGAAAAGAAAATTTCCGGGCGGTGCCATGAACAATGAACTGGAAGTCGTTTACAAAACCAAAGGCGTTTCCACATTTAGCGGCATTGATTTTTCACCCAATAGCAACCAATCCATTGGGTTGCGGTTCAATACGGGGCATAACCAGACCCGCTACCTGACCGATATGGATACCAGGTTCATCGGTCCCTCCGGCGCAGTCGATTCTTTGCTCCATGTTGACAAAAATCGCCGGGGAAATTCGGAAACCTACGATGTGAACCTTTATTACACAGGCAAGCTCGACAGTACCGGGAAAGAGCTGTCGGTCAATGTGACGCAAAGCTTTTTGGATAAATCCAATGTGCAAAATCTTTACTACCAGCGCCAGGATGCGGACGGGATCGCGATCGGAAGCCCTACCGCTGTCAGAATACTGAATCCGGGGGACCAGCAAAGCCTCATCGCTCAAACTGACCTGACCTTACCCTCTAAAACGGGGCGCTGGGAGCTGGGAGCGAGGTATATGTCCATCAGCAATAACAACAGACTGATGCAGGAAACCGCCACCGAGGGAATATACCTACCCGACACAGCTTTCAGCAACTCAGGGATTTATAAGGAGTACGGCTATGCGGGATATGGAAATTACAGTAACGACCTGAAAGGCGGGTGGTCGGTACAGGCCGGTTTACGGTTCGAGTATACCAGCCAGGAACTGGCAAGTTCGAGCCTGCAACGGAAATACTCGGGACTGTTTCCTAGTATGGGGATCACTAAGGCATTTGAGAACAAATCGAATTTCAGCATTTCTTACAGCCGTAAAATTTCACGCCCTGCCTTGTCCAACCTCGTTCCTTACCGGTCGCTGATGGACCCTTACACGGTGTCCGAAAGCAACCCGGGATTGAAACCTTCCTTCGCCAATACCATGGACACGTACTACTCCATTGGCGCGTTTTCTTTCTACGCCAATTACACCCATACGAAGAACCTTATTTCCGATGTGATGTTTGCAGACCTCGAAACGCGGATTTACACCCAATCGATGGGCAACCTTAGGAGCGTCAACGATGCTTACGTGGGTGCCAACTGGGGACAAGAAATCATGAAATGGTGGCAAACCAATACGTCATTGACCATATCGGGTACCCAAACTCGGTCGCTTATCGGCAATGTGCCAGGTGTTAAATTAGGAGGCTATGGGTTTTCTTTTTACAGCACCAATATCTTTTCATTGCCCAAAGGCTACAAAGCGGAACTGTTCATGGTTTATAATTCCCCGAATCGCTACACGATATGGAAGAACAGGGCGCTGTACTGGGCGACGGTCAGTCTGACCAAGGAGGTTTTCAAAGATGCCACAATGAAGGTTTCTTTCCAGGATATTTTCAGGACCCAGGTTAATACGCTGCTAACCGAGTATGGTCCTGTGAACATTTCGAGCCAGTATTATTCGGATAATCAGCGCGTGAGGGTTTCTTTGTCCTACAATTTTGGAAAGAAAACGGTGAAGCAGGCTAAAAACAAAAGTCTGGGTAATGAGGCGGAAAAGAGACGTATGAACGCGAACTGAGCACGATCAATGATGGGAAATCACGCAGCAGTTACCGTTATACTGACGGTATGGAAGCGCAACAATCTTAGGGAGCAGATCGAGGCAATGTTGAGCCAGACGGTCCCGCCTGCTCATATATGGGTGATCCAATGTATGCAGCATGTGCAGGTAAGGGACGTGCTGCGTGACTACCCGCAGGTGAAGTACTTTCAGTCCGACGAAGATCTCAAATACTTCTCCCGTTTCAGTATCAGCATCCACGTGCAAACGGAATACGCCTGGGTGCTCGACGATGACATCATCCCTGCTTCGCCGTGGATAGAAATGTGCATCCGAACCTGCCGCCAGCATAATGCCATTGTTGCCAGCAACGGCAGAATCATTCCCCCGAGTGACTTCTATCCGGAGCGAGTCAAAGGTACGGGCTATGTAAACCGGTATTTTGTGGGCGACAGCCGCACGCTGGATTCCGTGAACCTGTGTGAAGCAGATACCAGGATCGATTTTCCTTGCAGCAGCTATTTTTTTAGAACTGAATGGCTGCAGTATTTTTGGGGTATCTGGCCGGTAACCTTCGAAACGGCGGAAGACATTCATTTCGCTGCCAGCTGCCAGATTATGGGCGGGATCGGAACGGTAGTCCCGAGGCAAACAAGCCCATCAGACAGCGGGAACATCAGGCCTTCTTATAGTCTCGACGAATTTGCCTCCTGGAAGAAGGACGGTTTCACCACGACGAGGGCTGAGGTAATCCGGTATTTCATTGATGAAAAGGGCTGGAAACCTTTATTATGGTAAATCAAAAAGCGATTTGAAACTTGGAAAAGCGGGACATTACATTCATCATTCCTTATTTCGGCGCGACACCGCGCTGGATGCCGGTTTTCCTGAAAAGCTGTCACGCCAATCCTGATTTTACATTCCTGATCCTTTCGGACGTCATGCCCGAAGGTCGGCGGAAGAATGTGAAAGTGGTAAGAATGACGCTGGCAGATTTGAAAGTACTGGCCAGCGAAAGATTAGACATGCCGGTATCACTGGAAAGTCCTTACAAAATCTGTGACCTGCGACCTGCATTCGGGATAATTTTTGAGGATTATCTAAAAACCTCGTCATTCTGGGGAACCTGCGACGTGGATATGATCCTGGGAAACATCCGAAATTTCTTCCCGGACGAGCTTTTGCAAAACTACGATGTCGTCACCGCCAAACGTGAATATCTAATCGGGCATTTCACGTTGTTTCGCAACATTGAGAAAATCAACAGGCTATTTATGCAGAGCGCAGATTATCGGAAAATATTCTGGAGTCCGCGTTCCTTTGCATTCGACGAATGCAATTTTTTGTGGTGGAAGTTGCTGGCAGGAGAAAGTATTCTTGAAACACGGTCGCAGATAGACAGCATGTCGCATGTAGTGAGCAGGCTGGCTGCGGCGGGGGAGATCCGTGCTTATTTCGAGTCGCACGTGCTAGAACAAGACAAATGGGACGAGCAAGGAGACCTGGAAGCGCTATCGGAAACGCTGGTGTGGGAGCGTGGCATGCTGCGGGACGCGTGTACTGGCAGGGAATACCTCTCATTTCATTTCCATTTTTTAAAAAAAGAACCTTCGTTCGCTATTCCCGCCTGGACGAGAATACCCGGGCGCTTTTATATTTCGGAGAAGGGATTTTTCCGAAAAGAGCCAACCAGGCTCCCCGAGTTTGAAGCATTGTTTTAAAAAGTAGTAAAACCGTATGTATATCAACTACTTAATACTGGCACACAAAAATCTGGAACAGGTGGACAGGCTCATTGATAACCTGCTGGACGACCGTATTTTCGTTTACATCCATGTGGATAAACGGGTGCCCTCTGATGAGATCAGGCGCCACAGGTTCGCTTCTTCGAATCGGGTAAGGATCATCAAAAACAGGGTTGCGGTATGTTGGGGCGGGTTCACGATGGTATCGGCGACCTTAAACCTGATGAAAGCGGCCCTGGCCGGGAAACGGGAGGGTTATTGCATCCTGCTCAGCGGACAGGATTTTCCATTGCGGTCCAAAGAAAATATCTATTCATTTTTTCAGGAGCACGAAGGGAAGCAGTTTATGAATTACTGGAAAATGCCTTACAAAAACTGGGTTAACGGTGGGCTTGATCGAATCAAGTACTACTGGTTTGTGGATAAGATTGGTATGTACGAGAGTGATGTTTTTTGCAAATTTCAACGCGAAAGCAACATGGAACGGCCTTTTTTCAAGGATTTTCCACCCTATGGCGGCTCTCAATGGTGGTGCCTTACCAGTGAATGTGTTCGCTACATCCTGGATTTTGTAGCCGATAACCCCATTTTCGTGGAGTTTTTCGAACTTACCCTCATTCCCGACGAATCATTTTTCAAGACGATCGTGCTGAACTCGCCGTTCAGCGACCAGGTTGTGAATGACAATTTGCGCTACATTGTGTTTGAAGGTGGAAAGCCACATCCGAATGTAATGCAGGAAAGTGATTTTGAAGCACTAATTACTTCCGGCAAGCTGTGGGCCAGGAAATTCGATATCGCCCGCGATCACGCTATCCTCGACCGGCTGGAAACGCACATGGCGACGGTGATGGAAGGGTAGTTGTGGTTAATAGTAGCATTCCCCTTTACTCGATCGTCACAACCCGCTGGTAGCGCTCACTTACTCGGTCACCTTCACGCACCCGTACTTCATACTTTCCATTTGGAACATTGGCGGGAATATTGAAGTAGGAGAATGACATAAAATTAGGCGTGCTGCCGGAATAGGGAAGTTCGTACTGTTTTCCTGTTGTGGTGTTTTTGAAAAGCAGTACCATATTAGCGCGAACACCGTCGCGGAAATCGCCAATGATCACTTGGTTCCGCTTGAATGTCGTAATGGCTTTGTATAGCAACACCTCACCAGGTACGCCGTTGTCGTAATTCGAAAGCAATGTGACCATGGGTTGGCTACTTTCCTTTTTTACAATGACAACATTCCTGTTGAATGACATATAGGACGGTAATTCTTTACCATCTATAAAAAGCGCCGCCTCATAGTTTCCAGCTGGAAAAGATGCAGGGAAGTTATATTGAATGGACAGGTGATTGGCGGGAGATAGTTTCAGTCGTTGCGTCTCACTGAAATCGCTTTTCAGTTCCAATAAATATTCGTGGTTTGGAATCAGGTTGTATCCATTGAAGGATATTGTTTTAGCATCATCTTTGATTGTGGAGGTAACCGGCCAAAATTGAACGATCGGACTCCCGTATTTAAGGATCAGTGCGTCCGGAACAACTACTTTGCGATCTTGCTTTTGAATGGTCAGTTCATATTCTCCTGCTTCGATTTCCGGCGGGACATGCACAAACAGTTCGTTGCTTTCATTTGGCTGGGAGTAATCGGCCGACACAATGGTGGTTAGATTCGTTTTTTTGTTTTTGATGAGGACACTCACCTGGTGAATTGCGCTATCTGTTTCGGTGATGGTTTGAGCGGTGCCCAGGTGATCAACAGGCAGATGAAAATAGACACCTTGACCTTCCAGGACTTGCTCGTAATCCTTACCAGCGGAGGTAGCTGTGAGCGGTACCGTAGGATCGACATAAATGTGAAACGAGCTCACATTGAAATCGTTTTTTTTGTCGTAAATAAGCAGCGGGATGTCGTTCGTGTTGGAGAAATCCAGTTCTACTTCCCGGGCTTCGTACTCTCTTAACAAGTGATTACGAAGGCCATACCCGTCCGATAATTTGATACGGGCTATAATTTTGTCGCCCTTGGTATATGTCTTGGGGAGCGTCACTACGATGTGATTGTAGTTCGGGGATGACTTATCCAGGTTAATAAACCGGATGTTTTCTTTGGGTACTTCGTCAACGGCGAATGCCAGCATATTACCGGGCATTTTCAGTATTTCCGATGGTAAAATGAACTTAGGCTGTGACGGTAATTCGCTTTCGCAGCTGGTAATAGCGCAGAATAGAATGATTGAGTACAGATATTTCATGGCTACCGATAGTTTGGTTATCGTTTGTAGTGAGGAAGTTACAAAAAAAACAAACTTATTCCCATCTATTCTCTTCAATCTCGCTCTTCAGAATTTCGTTGACAGAAACCTTCGAGTTCAAAAGCACATATATGCTGGCCCCGTACTCGCGGGCATAGGGGTTTTCGATCTTGCCTGTGAGTGATACTTTTTCAAAAAATGCCTGTTCGCGTTTTCGATCTTTATCGTCGTCGTCAGCATTCTGGATCAAAATGACATTCCTGATCTCTTCATCCAGCGGGAACCATTCGATGTAATCCGCATTCATGGTGACCGCGCCGATGTTTTTGTATTTGGAATAATAATTAATGGCCCCGGCCTGACCGTAGTTGTCGCAAAGCACCAATGTATGTTCCTTATCAGCAATTTTCGCGTATTCGGCATCTACTTTCCCCGCCAGTTCTTTCCAGCCCAGCATATCCGCAAAATCCTGCGGCAGCTCGTGATCCTTCCCGTCTTCCCAACGCAGCAAGCCTAATTTTTGATAATGCTTCGAATTCTGCGCGATCGTGGAAGGAGTTTTGGTAGGAAATGCAACCTGGTAAATCGGTATAAATAATGCAGCCATGACCAGTATAGACACGTATCGAAGCCAAATTAGTTTTTTGGTAAACAAATATTCGAGATAGACGGAGCCGAATGCGATGAAAATAGGGTAGAGGCCAATGGCGTAATATCCCTTCGCTTTCAGATACGTGAAAAGCGATAAGGTGAAAACAAATGACCAGAAAAATGCCTGGTACTTTCTGAAAGCGGGATACACAAAGAACGAGACAAATGCGGCCAGGATCACGAACATTGATCCGAGGAAAAAAAGCAACTGTTCTTTCAGGAAATCCAGCCTGTTTACATTCACCAGCTGTGTTTTCGCCAGGAGTTTCATGTGATACAATACCGGAAAGTGATGGGTGTACTGCCATACCAGATTGGGCAAAATGATCAAAACTGTAATGATCGCTGCGAGGTATAACTTTTTGTTTATGAATATCTTACGTTGGCTGGTGAGCAGGAGTGCAGGCACGAGTCCTGCGATCAGAAATACGACATTGTATTTGTTCAAAAACCCAAAACCCAATGCTGCGGCGGCGAAATACAGCCATTTATTTTGCTCTGTTTTAATGTATTGCAAAATGGCAAAGTAGAGAAAAGTCCAGGCCAGAATGTCTACAGAATTGGGCTGGTAGAGCATATTCATTCTCAGTAACACTGAAAATGTAATTGCCGTAGCGCCCAGTATCAGCGCGAATAGGTTCCCGCCCAACGCTTCAATGGCTTTCCAGACTACGACCATCGTTAACACACCAAAGAGCGCAGGAAAGAACTTCACCCAGAATTCTGAATTGCCGAGTAGCAGAATGATATATGAAGTCCAGGAAGTAAATGGCGGAACCGACAAATAGCCCCAGGCAAGGTGTTTTCCCTGATCCAAATGCAGGTATTCGTCACGATGCAGATCATATTCCGGTGCAACGATGATACAATGCAGCCCAAATTTAACCAAAATGAAAAACCAGAGAACGAGTGTTTTCTGGAACCGGCCAGTAAGGAATGTCATTTCTTATCGGAGGCTGGTACCAGTTGCGCTTTCAAATCCGGCTCTGCCATGTCTTTATCTAGCGGGAACGTCGGACGTTTGATCCTTTTGTACGGCAGCCTTTCCAGGTTCTGGTCTACTCCGCCGGGTGTCAGCGACAGTATCCAGTCTGCGCGCATGGCGTAGAGTTCAGGTTCCAGGTACCCGATTTTCACCACCACAATGTCCGATTTCCGTGGATTAAGGCCTAATCTTGTAAAATCAGCCTCTTTGTGGTAAGGTTTACGTTTCGCCGTAACGATCACGTTCACGCTTCCTACTTTGATCACGACCTCTGTTTCTGCGTTCCTGTCACCCTGTTCGATAGACATTACAGTGCCAACCAGCCTGATAGGCGGTGCAAAACGGGCGTCGACCTTGCCACCGGCATAGCCATCTACCTTGCCACCCACTCCTGCGGCGATCGCGCTTTTCACCAACTCCGGCCCGGGAATGGAGGCATATATCAATGATGGTCCCGTTTCGGATTTGAATTCGGGACGTTTTAGTATCTCGGTCAATGTCCAGGTCACGTCACCTGCGCCACCGGCAGTTGGGTTGTCGCCCGAATCGCTGATAAAAAACGGATGCTTATTGCTAGCCAATGCTTTGTCCAGAGCTTCTTGCAATGAACCGGTTGGCGCCACAAATGCGAACCCTTTTCGGGCATCCCAAAAGCTTTTGGCCAATTGCTCGGCCGTCTTCGTCACTATTGCTTTATCGTCGCCAGTTACCATTACCACGGCATGGTTCCGTGGTTCGTCGGCCCAGGCATATCCTACCCAAATCGCCGCGTCAATGATGCCCTTCTGTTTGGAGGCGGGAGTTACGGCAGCATATATCGTTTTGGCGGGTTCAATGCGGGTACTTGTTTTTTCGCCCGGTAACAGCACAGGAATTGGTATCCACGCTTTGTAGGCAGGCTTACCCTGTCCGCTTTCGAGTCGTTCCAGCAGATTTTCAACAGCGCGTTTTTTGGTTTGCATGGCATCCTCGTGTGGGGCCATACGGTAGCAAGTGATGAGGTCCGTGTTTTGGGCCAGTCGCCACGACACATTCCCGTGTAAATCCATGGATGTGGAAATGAGGGTTTCTGTTCCAATTACTTTTCGGATACGCACAATGAAATCGCCTTCCGGATCGTCCAGGCCCACTACGCTCATCGCACCGTGGATATCGAAGAACAAACCATCATAGGGGCCATTCTTTTTGAGCAGATCCAGGGTTTGTTTGACGAGAGATTCATAGGCTTCTCTCGTCACGGCACCACCGGGAAGTGACTTTCCGACCAATGCCGGAAGCCATTCTGCCTGTTTCCGCAGCGACGAGTCCTTAGAAAAGAAAGGGTAGGAGGTGAACACGTCATCACCATACTTGGCGTGAAAAGCTTCTTCCAGCGTCAATGCCGGCGAAAATGTACTCGATTCAATGCCAAGACCTGCGATGGCAACGCGCGGCATATGCTTGGCCTGAAGAGAGAAGCTGAGGCAAAAGGATAGGATCAATAACTTCGCAATTTTCATAGGAGTATTTTAAATTATCTTAACAATTTAAGCCTAATAATTGATTTTTTACTTGAACAAAGCGCTCAGATCACGATAATGAAAAGGTCACTGCGGCCTGTGAGTGTATTTCAGTAGTATCAAACACAGGAACTGAAACGTCTTTCTGACTGATAATCATGGGGATTTCGGTACAGCCCAGTATGATGCCTTCCGCGCCATTTGCGATCAGTTCGTTGATGATACTGATGTAACGCTGCTTCGTTTCTTCCAGAATAATGCCTTTCCCCAATTCATCTTTGAGTGTTTGTTGAATAAAATCCCTCGTTTCCTGGCTTTCAGGAACCATTGGTTCTATGCCGAGGGAAATGAGTTTGTCTTTGTAAAAATCCATTTCCATGGTAAATTTCGTACCCAGCAAACCCACTTTTTCCAGTCCCTTTTTTTTGATCGCATCAGCCGTCGCAGTAACAATGTGAATGACAGGAAGTGCAAAATTGGCTTCCAACCGATCGGCAATTGCATGGGCCGTGTTGGCACATAAAACGATCGCCTCCGCCCCGGCTTTTTCCAGATTTTCACAAGCATTCAAAATAATTTCATAAGTAGCATCCCAATTGCCGGCGATGTTATTGGATACAAAATCATTGAAATTGACGGAATAGATTATGCATTCTGCGAAATGGAGCCCGCCGAGTTTCCCGTTGATGCCTTCGTTGATAAACCGGTAATAATCAATGGTCGATACCCAGCTCATACCGCCTACAAGTCCGATTTTTTTCATGGTTTTGAATTTTTATCTGTTTATATCATTGCTATTAGTTTGCCTTTTGAACCGGATATAAGATCCTTAATGCATTAAAAACGGCCTGGTGTGTGACCGTGGCGTGATCTTCTTCGGGCAGGTAGTCATAGTATACCTTCACATTTTTACTTTCAGAACCCTTGATTTTTTCCACCAATAAATTAGCATCTACCTCCATCACATGCGGGATCTGGGTCGGTGCAAGCCCTTCTTTACCCACACCAATGTAGATTTCTGTTTTTTGATTAAATGTCTTTTCCAGCAATTCGGGTTTTGCATTCAAAAGCGATCCATTGTCCCACCATAAGCTGGGGCTTATAATGATGTATTTGTTGAATAATGAAGGCTTTTTGAATAGAATCTCAGTAGCAAGGAGGCCGCCTAGCGACTGCCCGATGATCATTTTAGACGCATTGGTTTTGTATTTCTGAGCGATATAGAGTTGTAATTCTTTTTGTATAAAACTGATAAACCGGTCGGATTTTCCCGTAGTAGGGTTGTTTTTCAGATCAGCGGCAATGGTTGTTGGAAAAGTAAAGTCCCGTTTTCGGTCTACATTGGCGATCCCGACAATGATGGATTTTGGTACACGGTTGATCCAGGAGAAGTTGTTGAATTGAAATAACCCGACAATGTGGATAAAATCTTCATCTGCCGAGCCGTCGAGCAGATATACGACCGGGTACCGCGCGGTATCGGCTGGGTTATAACCTTCCGGCAGGTAAATGTTCAGTGTGCGTTTCTCGGATAACTCAGTGGATTGGATTTCGATGATTTCGCCTAGCACAAAAGGTTTGCTGGCGGGTGCATTTTTGTCTTTTTCTGCTTGTCCAAATGAAGTGGCTGCGCAAAAAATGAGTAATAGAACACTGAGGATACAGATCGAGAAGCTGCCTTGTAAACCTGTTCTACGCCTTTTTTTCATGCTAAGGATAAATTTTCCTAAAACTATCTAATCTTTACCAGTTTACGGAGCAAATAACCGACTTCACCGCATGTTACTCCTTGCCGATGGTCATTTTATTGGTAACCCAAAGCAAAAACACGGCATTGAAAATCAATGTAAAAGGGATGACCGAGAGATTCTTGAAAAACAGAATGATGACCCACTCGGAGGAGTCACCGGAAATAATGGAATGGGTCTTCAACTTGGCGTAGAGGCAGGTTTGATAGGCCGCATAGTCGATCAGTTTATTTACAAGCAACGCGATCAGCAGATATATCACAAAATTGGCCACAATGGATCGCCAGTCTTTTTTGAATTTTTGAAAGGCAATGCGGCTGTTTTCTTTCCAGGTGGCTTTGCTGGTGAGCAGGAGCTTTATCCTCGCGATGCCTTTTTTTACATTCGTTAGTCCCAATGCATAAACAAAGACCATGATTCGTGCAAACTGAATAATTACCTCCAATGCATTGTCTGCAATAGGCGAAATAGGGCCAAAGGCACGAAGTTGCGCCGCCCTGCCCAGCGCTGCGACCATGCCCAGCGCGAGAATAATCATGTAGTGTTTTTTGAAGAATAGCAAAGATTGAATTACCCAGACCAGGCTCTGACGGATACGGAGAGATGTAATCATGACGATGTTGGGGAAGTGGTTGTGTTAGCTGGAACGTTGCTTCTAAAATAACCTTTTTGAGTGGATAAAACACAAGAAATTTTTGAATTGATTGTACGTTTCAGGATTCCAGGCCATCAGATTTTCGGGTTTGATTAAAAAGAAATCATCCCCGCAATTCTAACATTGAGTAAGATTTGCAGGGATGATGAATTTGTTCAGACTTATTTTATTGCTGTCTCTCTTTTTTCTTTTTCGAATGATCTACGATTGCGCCTGTTCCGGCACCTACTCCGGCACCGATCAAACTACCGATCAATGCGCCTTCTGCATGTTTTTTGTTAACAATCGCCCCGGTTATCGCTCCGGTACCTGCGCCTACCACCGCTCCTTTGGCTGTGTGGCTCCATTTTTTCTTTTTGGTGGTCGTACTAGTAGCCGCTACTGGTGCATTGTTGCTATTTGCGACAATCTGCTGCTTTTCTTCCTTGATTCTTTCCTCCTCACGCTGTGCTGCGACGGCATTCATGGAGTCCACAACTGCTTGCTTTTCCATAGCGACTTTCATAGAGTCGATGGTAGCCTGTTGTGCTTTTAAAACTGCTTCTTGTTTGTTAGAACTGCTGTTACAAGCGTTTAAAAGTGCAATCGCAAGTAACATTGAAACGAATGATTTCATCTTATATAGATGGATGGTTATAGTCGTTTATTAGCGAAAACCATGCCAGTGGTAGAGAATGTGGCAATACGCGTGGCAAACCAACTTTTCTCACTTTTGATGGGAACTCTCATCCTTGCAATTATAACATCCAGTGTTAGATTTACAAGGATGTAAGGTCGGAATCCGCCTACCTATAACTCTCAATTTCCCGCAGCATCCCCATTGCTTTCACCACAGGCTCCCACTCCTTTCCATTGAAAATCAGTCTGAACCACTGCTTTTCGCGGTTCTCATATTTTATATTCACAAAAAACCAGACTGCTAAACCTGTAAATGTTAGCGTCACAATGCCTTGGATGACGTACCAGGTTATACCTCCGTTTTTCAACAGACCGTCGCCAATGTAAAAGGTGGTCCAGACCGGGAATTGAAGAAAGAGAAAACGAGTGACCCAGATTGTCGAAGATTGCAAACGTGCGATCCTTTCTTGCGTGGCCAGTAGCGGTTCGCTGATGTCTGTTTGGTAAATGAGGACCATTTGGTACAGATAAATTCCGATGGCCAGTTTAGTCAATAACACCTGAATGGCCGCCGAAATAAGGAAAAAGGGGCTGGCAAAATGAAATGTGGCCACGATCAACGTATCCACAAATACGGCCCACAAAATCCCCGTGACAATCGTAAAGATTTTCAAAGGTTTCATTGAACCGAGCAGCGACTTGATCTTGATTCGCGTAATGTCTTCGGCATTTTTCCGGTTCAGGATCAGGTTATTGTCCAGTTTTTGATCGTACGACTTCCAAAGCGCAATCCATTCTTTGTCTTCCATGGCAGTTATGATTTTAATGCTGAAAATTTTAGTCTGATCTGTTCTTTTATCCTCAAAATCCTTGTAGAAACATTGGTAGGAGTGATACCGAGCATTTCTGCGATTTCCTGCTGGCTGTTTTCTTCCAGGTACAAAAGGATAATCGCCCGGTCTATTTCTTTGAGCTCTTTGATAAACCGGTGGAGTAAAGTAATATCTGAGTCTGGGTCCGGTACCTCATTGTCCTCTTGCAGAGAAATGATTTCGGGATGCAAAGGCTGGGCAATTCCGCTTCTGTGGTTTTCTTTTCTGTAAAACGAAATGGAGACGTTTAAAGCAATGCGGTACATCCATGTTGTGATCCGGTATGACTCGTCGTATTTCGGAAACGCGAGCCACAATTGAATGGTTATTTCCTGAATTAGGTCTTTCCTGTTTTCCGTGTCGCGGCAATAAGCATTGGCCACCTTATAAATAATGCCCTTGTTGGCCTCAATAATAGTCAGAAAATGCTGTGCATCGCGGTTCAGGGACATTGGTTTGTTCGATTTCTCATGTTCGAATAATTTAAGCAGAATAGACTGTTTTTGTAATTATTCGCAGCAAGGAATGGAATGTCACAAATCCGGTGTTTTTAATTCGCGGCCATTCCAGACGGCCTTGTAGCGCGGCTTTCCTTTTATTTCAATGCAGAGCTCCTTTTTGCTGGAATGGTAGCTAGATTTCATACTCGTTTCCTCTTCCCAAAATTCATCTTCATAATGAAACGGGAGTTTCTTGCTTTCAAAAAACAGCCTTATAGAGTTTCCTGTATATGAAAAAACGATGGTATGAAAATGATCAGGATAGCCATTATCTGCATACATATCGTAGCCCGTAGATTGCCCGGCTAGCACCAAAAGCTGATTGTGGTCCTTCAATGGATATTTGAATGGAACAAAGTCGTGAGGACGAAAATCGGTGTAGTAAGTTTTTTGATTGATACTGTAAGCGTAAACGATATCAAAAGTGAATGCCGAGCCGGTTTCGCTGCGGTATGCCTGATTGTAGAAGATGGTATCTATTCTCGCCAGAGAAGCTGCCGACAATTTCCCAGAAATGTTTTCTCTTGTAAGGTTTTTGGAACTAAATAATACAATGCCATCATTAGGAGGAAACAAAAAAGCTAGATTAGAGTCAGTAGAAGCTGTTTCTGTTTGAGGCTGGATAGTTTGGGCTGCGATACCCAGTAATTCAGTATTTGTGCTTTTTGCTGAATAATTTCCCTTGACAAAGTTGAAATTGTTTTTGGAAACAATGGTGACTTGCGCGGAGGTGACAAAAGTCAACAGCGAAAACAGAATAACAAGAATTGGTCTCACGATCAGCTTAAACACCTGTTTTTGGTAAAATAAGGTTTTTTCTACGACCTTATTTTACCAAAAACAGTCAAATAAGAAAAATATCTATGAAAATATATCCTTATTTCACCAACCCCACAGCCTTATCAATCTCCCCACTAAACGCCTTCAAAACCTCGCTAACTCTTAAAATTCCTTGTTCTGCCTCAGCCCAGTTCTTCTGTTCAATCGCTTCACGGATCATGGGGAGCGTCTTTACGCCATAACCTGTGTAATAACCCGGTGCGTAAATCTGATGCTTGTACCATGGCCGGCGGGGAAGACCTGCTGGATTGATCAGGTAACGTTCTGTTTTATAAAGCGTTTGGTTCAACTGAGCAAGTTTATCGGCCGGAATGTTCCCGCCTTTGTTGATAGCGGCGGTGTAGGCGTTTGCACTTTCCTGCAATGTGATCAATGCGTTATCCAAAGGAGCAAAGTTCAGATAAGGCGCGACTGGTTGAGCCGCAATGCTCTGTTTGGGTTCCTTAGGGTCAGAGACTGCTTCAAAACGGCCTTCTGCGAGTAATTTGTTGTGCTCTTCCGCAGTGGTACGGGCAGTTTCCAGTTGCTTTTTCACATCCGTCGCGTACATCTGAACGGTATTGGAGAAGTTGCTGAAATCGAAAGGAAGGATTTCGGCATTGGCAAACCGCAGTACCGACCGCCCAACTGTTTTGGCCAGAGCCACACCGTACGCAAAATCGCCGTCTTTGAAACGGACATAATCGTCATAAGAATCAAAAATAGAATGGTACTCGCCCCCATCGTCTTCGCCTCCATAGCCCAGGTTCAGCGAAGCAATCCCCAAGTGCTGAATGAATGGCGTATAGTCAGAACCGGAACCTAGTGCTCCGATGCGTAAGTCTGCACGGCTGCGGGCTTCCAACTTAGCGGTAGGGCTGCCGCTAACGATGGTGCGCGAACGCAGGCGCTCTATCACACTGGTTCCTTTTTCCGGGTCGACCACATCGCGGCCAACCTGATTGATGAATTTTTCCAATGTATGGGAGCCGCCCGCGCTCAGGAAGCCGCGCCCGTTGCCATCGGTGTTGAGGTACACGACGGTTTTCTCCGAAAGTGTGGTTTTATATTTCTCAACCCATTCTGTAGAGCCCAGCAGGCCGGGCTCTTCGCCATCCCACCAGCAGTACATGATCGTTCTTTTGGGTTTCCAGCCGGTTTTCACAAGTTCTCCCAATGCCCGCGCTTCTTCCAGCTCAGCCACTGCGCCACTCACGGGATCGGCCGCGCCAAATACCCAGGCATCGTGGTGGTTACCGCGCACGACCCATTGATCCGGAAATTCGCTACCTTTTAATGTTGCGATGACATTATAGCATGGCACAATGTCGAAATTGAATTCCAGCTTCAAGTGCACCTTCGCCGGTCCGGGGCCAATGTGGTAGGTGATTGGTAGAGCGCCACGCCAGGCGGCTGGCGCTACCTGGCCACCCAATGCTTTTAACAAAGGCAATGCATCCGAATAGGAGATAGGCAGAACTGGAATTTTCATCATGCTAGGCGCATCTGCGACAGATAAACGCTTATTTTCCGCGCTCGCTACAAAACCATTGGTCAGCGGATCGCCGGGTGCTTGCGGCAGATCTACGACTGAGCCACGCTGCGCACCTGTTTCGTTTTTAAAAGCGCCTTTTGGATAAACATCTCCCTGAAAATAACCGTCCTCCTTAGGATCTGAATAAATAATGCAGCCGATCGCCCCGTGCTCGTAAGCGACTTTGGGCTTGATACCACGCCACGAGTTACCGTATTTGGCAATCACAATCTTGCCTTTTACATCAATACCCAGCTTGGCAAGCTCTTCATAGTCATCAGGGATGCCGTAATTCACAAAAACCAGTTCGGCGGTAACATCTCCATTGGCAGAATAAGCGTGATAAGGCGGCAAAACATCTTTTGTCTGAGCCGAAGTCGCATCTTCTTTAAACGGTTTTTCGACTAAAGAAGCTTTGAATTTCGTAGGCTCCGTCAGTTCAACGATCCGGGTTTTAGGAGTCGGGAAAAGCACATGGACTGTGTCAATATGCGTTTCAAATCCCCACGAAGTGAGTTTGTCTTTGATAAAGAGCGCATTCTTCAATCCATAGGCCGACCCTACCTGATGTGGATAAGCCGTCATGTGTTTCATCCAGTCACGAAGGTTATTGGCTTGAAGCTGCTTGTCGAAAGCTGTTTCAAGATCCAGTTCCTTTTTTGCAGTTTCGACGCTGAAACCCATGAGTTGCTGCGCGACGACTTCGCCTGAAAGTACCAGGCAAAACAGGGCAATGTAAGTTGTTGTTTTTGTGAAAATGTGAAGCATAGTAAAGGAAAGAGTGTTTTATGGATCGTGGCGGCAGTGTAAGATAAAAATTTTATCACAAAATCCTCATTGCCGTGACAATGCCGCCTAATCGCCGCTATCATTTATTACATTTCACATTAAATTTGTTCAAAAAAACTTCACTATGAACAAACTAACGATAGCCGAACAAATCCGTACGTTACGTAAGAGTAAGGGCCTTTCGCAGGAAGCATTGGCTCAACAAGCAGGTATTAACTTGCGCACATTACAAAGAATCGAGGCTGGAAATGCGGAACCCAGAGGCGAAACGGTAAGACTTCTTGCCCGTGCGCTGGAAGTACCCATTGAATCATTGTCTGAACTAGACTCCTTGTCCGAACTAATAGAGAAACCACACGTTCCCGTTGAAGAAGATCTCGGATTTCTGAAACTAATGAACCTTTCCGCACTATCGTTTTGGGTTTTTCCGTTTGGTAACATTCTGCTTCCGCTGGGTTTCTGGATTTATAGAAAAAATAAAATAGCAGGGGTAAAAGAATTAGGAAAACGCATCCTGAATGTTCAGATTGCCTGGGCTATTATCGTTTACGGATTAGCGTTTTTTACCATGCTAGGTGGGATGTGGGGGCTTTTACTTGTTGATGGATATCTCATAGATGCGATGATGGTCATGAAAATTATTTTATTCCTATATGTTGCCAACAGCATTTTTATTATTGCCAGTACCTTCAAAATCACAAAAGGCGAGGAAGACGTTTATTCGACTAGTTTGAAGATTATTCAGTAAAACCTTAATATTTACAAAACCAGCTTCATCTGGATGTTAGATCGCTCGTAAGGCGTCTCACGGCCAGCTATTTTTTGAAAACCCAGCTTATGATACAAGCTGATCGCAGGTTTCAGAACGGTATTACTTTCAAGATAAAGTGATCTGGCTCCCATTGATTTCGCTTTTTCAATGGCCGCATTACCCAGCAGCCAGCCAATGTTCATGCCCTGCGCTTTCGGTGAAACTGCCATTTTTGCCAACTCAAAATCAAATTCAGGATCATCCATTCTGATCAGCGCGCAAACACCGACCGGCTCACTTTTATACAAAGCTACCAGAATGTCTCCGCCACGGTCGAGGATATACGGTTGCGGATTATCGAGCGTTTTATAGTCCGCTTCCTCCATTTTAAAGTAGGTCGAGATCCATTCCACATTCAACTCCCTAAACGCTGACTGATATTTTGGCTCGTACGATACAATTTCAACATAAGCACTTTCCCGTGCCTTGCGCGTCTCCTTCACGCGCTGGAGCAATGATTTTTGTTCCAATAGGAATTCCCATTCTTCAATCGCTTTCCATAAATCATGATTCGCCTGGGCCGAAATGTCCTCTATCGCATTGTTCACATCATCATATTGCGACTGAATTTTTAGGATAATTTCCTTCCCGGCGTCCGAAAGCTGCACCACATTGCGTCGCCCGTCTGCTTGATCCTTCTTCTCAATCACTAACCCCTTCTCAGCCATTTCCCGGATGATCTTACTCACCGAAGGCTGCGAATGCCCGATCTCTGTCGCGATTTCAGTGATTGTGACATCTTCCTGCTCGGAAAGGACGTAAAAAACCGGAAACCATTTAGGCTGCATGTCAATTCCATATAGATAGTAAATCGACGACGCATCATCCGTGATCTTCGCAGTCAGCATCCTGAGACGGCTCCCAAGCGCCATTTTGCCCGTTTTTTTGAAGAAATTCATTTTGTATAGCTAATTACATAATTGGTTATGCAAATTTAGAATAAAAAGAATTACCACACAAGCTCTGAATGGCAGAAGCTTCCAGGCAATAGAGCTTACATCACTTCCCCCCCCTCGTCCGCAGCTCATCCAGCTTCTTCCGGGTATCCGCATTCTCCATGACAGACAGCGCTTTTTCAAATTGCGCAATGGCACTAGCATTGTCTTTTTTTGCTACGAAATAATCCCCGTAAGAATCATAGACATTGCCGCTTTCAGGATAATTGGCGATGTTGAGTTTGAACAAGCTCTCCGCTTTCCGGAATTGTTTGCTGCCGAGTGCCTGGTAACCCATTGTATTGATTGCGTTTTCGGGAGGCGCCACTTTGTGCCCCATCTGTTTGGATACCAGGGTGTAATGCTTCAGATATTTGTCCGCGAGGGCAGTGGTACTGTCGTTAAAATCCTTTTGGGTCAGGTTCAGCGGGTAAAAATCGAAAATAAACCGGAGCGCGTCATATTCGGTAATCAGCGGCGCGGAACTGTGGGTGTCGTCGGGATAATACTTGCTTTTATATCTCAAGCCGTTTTGCGGATTGGCCTTCGCGTGTTTGTCCAGCTCAAATATCGAGCGGATGTGGCCGTTCATGGCGGTAGTATCTTTCGGCAGTTTGGCGAGCGTCATTCCTTCGCTCATCGTATTAGCAATGCCCAGGTATAGCGAAGTTCCCGCAAATTTTTGCGTGCTGAGGGCTTTTTTCGTCGTTTTCAAAAAATTCATATGGTCATACCACATGCTGGGGTCAATGCAGATGTAGCTATTGAAAAGCTTTGGACGATTGACTAATGCATTCATCACCGCCAAACCTCCAAACGAGTGTCCAATGAGCATTTTATAGGGTTCCGTGGGATACAATGAGTCGATATGCGGGATGAGTTCTTTTTCAATAAAAGAAAGGAAATTGTTGCCTCCACCGGTATTTTTGGAAAACGTGCTATCCATAAATGGCGGGTCACTGTCGACATGCGTCGGCGTCAAATCCCTTCTGCGATCGGTATTGGGTATCGCCACAACGATCATTTCAGGGCAAAAGTTATTGCCATTCACCGAGCTCAACTGCTGGATCATCCCCACCACCGAAGTAAAATGTGCATCGCCGTCCAGCAAGTAAACCACCGGGTAGCGTGTTTTTCCATGAAGTCCGCCACCAGGCACATGCACCCACACCTTCCGCATTTCGCCCAATATTTTCGATTGAATGCTATCGATCTTGCCGATTGCGATGATGTTTTTGTCCTGCGCCGAAGCGAGGTAGGAAGTTGTTAAAAGGATAAAAAAGAAAATTTTTTTCATGGCTGGCGGAAAGGATATATTGAAAGACCTAAATTATCAATTTTCAGATCAATATGGAATTGTCCTTTTTCAACCAATAAACTTCCTGTCAGTTAACCTATTCTTCCCCGATGCGCCCAACCTGCACCTCTCCATTCGCTTCATAACTGGCAAATATCAACCCAGTAGAAGCCATAGCATGTTTAATCAATTTGAAACCGCCCGGAAGTGTACCCGCGGCGAATAGTTTTTTGCCTTTACCCAACACCACCGGATAGATCCAGAGGTTCATTTGATCGATCAGGCCATGTTGGAAGAGGGATTGGATAAAATCGGCACTACCCCACATATGCAAATCGATCCCGTCGCTGGCTCTTAATTCTTTAACTTGCTCGATGGTATCGCCATTCAACAAAACAGTGCCTTCCCAGCTGGATTCTTTCAACGTACGGGTAGCCACGTACTTCTTGATACCATTGAATTTGTCCGCAATCGGGCCGGTTTGAAATGGCCAATATGGCTCCCAAATGTCATAGGTAACACGCCCCAAAAGTAGATCATAATCCTCTTGAATGGCATCAATGATCGTTTTTCCTGATATATCGTCCCCATAGTTCGCGCTCCAACCGCCCAGTTTGAAACCGTCGGTGGTATCTTCGTCAGGTCCTCCCGGCGCCTGTATCACGCCGTCCAGACTTATATGTTCATTGATGATGATCCTTCTCATTGTGTTGCTGGTTAAAGTTTGTAAATGTTTGATAATGCAAATCTAAATGCATTCTAACAAACCCACAGGTGGTAAAAACGACATTCATATGGGCCAATTGCGTCAAATATTTTATCTCCCAAACAATGCCGAACCATCCCGAACAACAAATGACCATACCTGACAACTCCTGACTACTTTCCAAAAACCCCCTTATCCCCAAATTTCATCACCTCTTTCAGCTTTACCTCGTTTTCCTTCGCCTTGGCGGTGTCACCTTTTTTGGTATAAACCTTCACCAGTCCCGCCAATCCAAGTCCGCTACCCGGATACCTTTTCAAAACACTTTCGTAAACCTCCACGGCCTTATCCGGTCTCCCGGCTTTTTCGTAAGCCGTAGCGAGACTGATCGCCACGGGGCGCGGGTAATTTGGCGGCTCACTGTAACCCAATGCGATCTCCCCTTTTTGTGCTTTTTCGAGGAGCTTAATGGCCTCGTCGTATTTGCCCTGCGCAGTTTTGACGCAACCCTGCAGTTCCAGCGACGAAACATTGAGCATGCTTTGATTCCTTTTATTTAATATACTATCCTTCCCGGCCTGCTTTTCATTGCGCCACAAAAACGCATCCAGGCCATTGGAATACTGCAAAGCCTCCTCCGTTTTTCCCTTGCTGATCGCGTCCATGCCTTTTACAAATTGCAGGATAGCGTCCTTGAAAGCCATATTCGAATTGTTGAAAACCGAGTCTTTGTCCACAATCAGTTCCAGCTGTGCCGCCGCCTTGTCCCAATACCCGAAAGCCATTTCCATCCGCGCCGGGGCCAGGATACCCTGACGGAAAAATGTGCCGTCATAAATCTTCTTGCGCTCCTTCGTGATCGGCATTTTCTTCAATTTTTCGGCATAGTACAGCCCCTCATTATGCCTCCCGTCGTGGGCGCAGTTGCTGATCAGGTAGTTGATGTTGTGAATGTAGTTCCAGTTATCCACCTCCTGCACGCCCTCGTTTTTCATATATGCCGAATCCGTTTTCACCGCCGCCACAAATGCATCATGCGCCTTTTTGTAATCCCCCACCCGGTTGTATATGTGCCCCGGCATGTGTACGATGTGCCCGGAAGCGGGTGCGAGCGACGCCAGCACATCCGCACTTTCGAGCGCCCGTTCAGGACAGCAATGCTCCATCAAATGGATCCAGTAATGGTTAAATGCGTGATTTTGTGGGTCAATGCGTTGGACATCTTTCAACAAAAACTCTGCATACATTTGCCCGTCATTCGGGTTCATATCATCATCGAAACCCTCCATTTTACCCAGGGCCAGCATTAACTTAGCATCGATATCATCCGGGAATTTGTGAACGATAACCTCGTATTTTTTCAGCATTTCGGGATAAGCCTTGTCTTTCAGCGAATCGCTCAGCAGTGCAATTTCGGCGTATAGCTTTTCGTGCTCATTGGCTTTTTTGACCAATCTTTTAAGCTTCCCGATCGCCAGCTTTTTCTGGGCCGTGAGTACACTGTCTTCATCCGACCCCAGCGCCTGCACCAGTCCGACATAAGGCATTACCGCAGCCGAATCATTCGCAATCGCCTCTTTGAAAGCCCGGTAAGCCTCAAAATCCCAAAAATCATGCATCAGGTTCAGCCCCTGGTTGTAGTAAGCCTGCGTTTTTTCAGAAGTCGTCACAATCTTCATCGCCGACTTCCCGATGCCGGTCATCAGTTTCGGTGCAGGCAGGTTGTGAATGTAAAAAGTCGTAGCCCGCGACGCCTGCATATGGGCAAGATGGCTGTGATTGGCTTTGTTGTCGTCTACGTGATGGTCGTGTTGGGAATAACCGGCGGTCGCCACCGCCATGAGGCTGAAGAGGAGAAGTTTTTTCATTTCAAGAATTAGTCGAGGTACGTTTAGTTAGTTTCCTAATTTAATGTATTTCAGTCAATTCCTATTTTCTTCTTATTAATTGGTTCCCAGATCAAGGCCAGTTATCCACATTCATCTAGTTTGTTTATAATGAATGTAGTTTTGAGGGAAGTAAGGTTTTTTGCTTTTGAATAGAATTTATAGCTTATTCCACTTTCTCTTTGCCTTACTTTTTGTCTTGATACAAAAGAGTAACCGCGCGGCGTCCGCAAAAAAATCAAGGCGAAAAAAAGCTTCCATGCTCATACCTTACGCTCCCCCCGCTTTTTCGCCAGGCCAACGCTCTATTGTCAGTGACTCGATTGCTTGATTCTCTATTAAACAGAAAGTCTACCTTCCTTTAAGCATAATGTGTGCGTGGGGCCGGCAAAAAAGCGGGGTGCGCGCTGGCCCTGAGAGCGGAAGCATTATTTTGCCTTGATTTTTTGGCGGTCGCCGCGCGGTTCTTTTTGTATCAAGACAAAAGAACAAAGAACCGGAGGCAGGCGATAGAAAAAGCAATAAACCAGTTAACACCAACCAACCAGGCAGCCCAAAACAACCCTACCTATCATCAAACGCCACAAACCCAACCTTCTTAGAAACCCTCTTCTTCCGAACCGGAACAACTTCAATAACAACCGGCGGCACCAAAGTAATCTCCAATTTATGTTGAGAATACTTTACCGTCACCGCCTCCCCACATTCAAACCCCAAATCCTGCAGCCACTTCCCGGCAAGCCTGATCTCCGGAAAAAACACGGCCTTGAAATTTTCCCGCTGATAGTACTTTTCGCAAATTTTTAGTTGCTTTTCGCCTGATTTTGAAATTTTTTCTTGGTGTGTCATAGCATAATTATTTGCTACAATAGTATTACGAAAAATACTAATAACAAAATAAGTACGCATTAAAACATAATTTACTGCTATATTGAGGCATTTCATGGACGCAGAAAATTTGCCGACTTTGCTATCAGAAAGCAAATAATAAGCGTCCAGTGTCAAAATTACGTCTTAATAGAATAAAAGTCCTTTTAGTGGAAAAGAACCTTACCAGTAAGGATT
Source organism: Dyadobacter sp. (assembly GCF_039919315.1). GTDB lineage: Bacteria > Bacteroidota > Bacteroidia > Cytophagales > Spirosomataceae > Dyadobacter. The sequence continues at coordinate 230,820 of NZ_JBDSFX010000089.1, forward strand.
TGGCTAAACATATGGACAAAACTGAGTCGACTGTATCACGGTGGTGTACAAACGAGGTGCAGCCTTCGGTAGAGACGCTTTATGCGATTTCGGTTTTTTTGAAGGTTGATATTCGGGAGTTGTTGGTTTCCACAACCAGTTAAGTGACGAGAGAAAGGTCAAGTAATTAGTTCTGCAAAGACCACTAAAAGTCCATTGTTTCAAAATTGCCTTATTTTAAAATCCTCTTTTATGAAGCTGTATTCCAAAACAATTATCACAGTACTTGCACTAGCATTGACGTTTTGCGCGAAAAAATCTTCTCTGACAGTCACTAGGAACTATCCTGAACGGGAACGAGACTGTTCACTGGATATATTTATCGACGAAAAGGACATCAAAAGGCCTTTTGAAACAATTTGTATAATTGATACAAAGACGGGTAAATCAGCTTTTCATGGTAAAGGCTTAAACAAAGTGATTGATATCGGCAGACCCTTAGCTTGTCGAGCAGGCTCAGACGCGCTAATTGTGTTAGCTGTCGGCAGGACCAATGGTCAAGGGTTCAATGATGCCGGAGGATCTGCCAATGGAATATTAAAAGGGATAAAATATACAGACGGAGGCCCTAAACCTGAAAAATTGAAAGATTTAGAGCCGAAAACCCAAATGGAAAAATCAAATGCAGCATTTAAAAAAAGACGAGAAGCAAAAAAGAACCAATAATTCCTGGGAAAGATTTCAAACGCTTTTATATATACCGATAGGCAAACTTAGAACATATATGTTTTCCACTTACCCTCGCATATGATACAATTTTTGACAGGAGATATGCTCCAAGCCAAAACAGAGGCTTTAGTAAACACCGTCAACACCGTCGGAGTAATGGGGAAAGGCATTGCCCTGCAATTCAAAGAGGCATTTCCACATAACTACAAAGTCTATGCGGACGCGTGTAAACGTCACGAGCTTGCTCCGGGCAAACTTCTGGCTGTTTGGGACAATAGTATGCTTTTGGGCAAACGGCTGATTTTCAACTTCCCGACGAAAACGCATTGGCGAAAACCTTCTGAATATTCCTACATAGAAGACGGTCTCGTTGCATTGCGAGAGCTCATATCGGAGCAAAAAGTTTCGAGCATTGCCCTTCCTCCCCTTGGCTGCGGAAATGGTGGATTGGATTGGAATATTGTTAAACCCCTGGTCGAAAAACATTTGGGCTCACTCAATTCAGAAATTGTTGTCTTTGAGCCTAATGCTCATATCAAGGCAATCTTACAAAAGCAAGCTACGACCAAAACAGCGAAGCTAACTCCTGCCCGCGCGCAGCTGCTATATGCATTGTTTGCTTACGAAAGTATGGGCGAGCACAGCAGCCTTTTTGCGGCCAACAAGCTGGCGTACTTCTATCAGAGACTCGGCCAACCATTGAAACTAACATTCACCGCACAACATTATGGTCCTTATGCGACTGGCGTTGAAAAAGTGCTCTATGCATTGAATGGCGTGTTTTTAAAAGGAATGGAGCAAGGAGAAGTCAAGGCATTCGAGCCGCTCATGCTCAATTACGAAAAGTGGCATGAAGTAAACGATTACATCAAAAACGAGCTCAGTCCTGAGGCAAAAGCAATCAACCAAAAGCTTCTCACATTAATCGACGGATTCAGCTCGGATTTATCTCTCGAAATATTGGCAACCACTGATTTTATCATTCAAAACAATCCGGAGTTTGGGATTGATGAGATTATGGAAAAGATAAAAGCTTGGAGTAAGAGGAAAAGTGAGTTAATTAAGAGGGAGTATGTTGAGATTGCGCTGGGGCATTTGAGGAGGCATGGAGGTAGGTGATTTGAATGAGTTTTAAACAGAGAATGGTTCTGTTGAAAATTAGAAAATTAAATCACACTCTTTGAAGAGACGAGAAAAAATCTTTCGTGTTTTCCTAGAACAATTTCCTTTATGCAATTCCCGACAGATTGAAGTACTCCGGAAACGAGGCCAATCCACTACTATTTTTATTGATGAGTACTGAGAGAAACTAGTTGCTCAAACGATTTGGTTGACAGATACTACCAAACAATAGCAAGTAATTATTAAAAAGATAACACATATTAGCCAATGAACATACAATCGCTATTTATTGAAAAGCTATTTGGGGTAAAAGACGTAAGGATTCCATTCTACGACAATAAAATAATTCTTGTGGGAGAAAATGGCGCCGGCAAGACCACAATATTGAGAATTATTTACCTATTTCTTGCAAAACAATGGAAGTCGTTAAAGGATTATGAATTTAATAAAATTGAAATGATTATCGACAATTGTCTTTATGTATTTTCACACGATCAACATACTGACGAATCCGTTCCAACCTCAGTAATAAACAAACTGGCAGGAGAATATCCAACCTATCGCGACTTCATTCATCAAGAGTTGCCGAAATATACTACTGAGCAACTTCTAAACGATGACACTCTCGTATCCGGCTTAGATGGAAATTATGATATTCCTATAAGCCTAATATTTTCAATAATGAAGGAGCTTGAAAAAGTTAAAACAGGAAGTCCCAAATTCCCGTGGAAAGTAAATTTAATTTATCTGCCGACTTACCGACGAATCGAAAGAAGCTATGAAATTCTTTATGGAGACATAGGGAAGAGACTCGCCCAGCATATCAAACAACTGTTTCCTGAAATAAATTATAAGATCCAGGATGAGAAAAATAGTTCTGAACCCAGCAGATTTAGTGAGACAGAGACCGACATTCTTGGGCTGTTTGATGCAATTTGGACAAAAAGAGATTTCGAGAGATGGACTAGTAGGCTTGACAAAAATTTCCACTTGGAATTGATAGAATTTGGAATGGAGGATGTTAGGTATCACATCCAAAACCTTCTCTCGGACCCTAAGAATGACCATATTGTAAAGAACTACCTGGAAGTGTGCAACAGATATCTCTCATCTGATAAAAAAATCATTTCTGCATCGAAAACTATGGTACTCGCGGTCGAATTTTCAGTTAAAAAAGACTTACAGCCACTCGACATTTTATCAGCAGGAGAAAAACAAATCTTATCGCTTTTCAGTTATTTATTGACTGCGCCAGAAGAAACATATGTTATAATCGATGAACCTGAGCTCTCTCTCTCAATAGCTTGGCAAGAAATGATTCTTACAGATATCATAAAATTCAACATAGCCGGGCTAATAATTGCGACACACTCTCCCTTCATGATAACACCGAAACTAAAACTTATTACTCACGGGGTAAATGAGTTCATTGAACAGTAAACATGGATTATAAAGACCTATTGTTCGAGAAAAAAAAAGTCATTGTCCCGCGTGCGAGATTTATACAGTTACAACAAAAATATATTCGAAACGAAAAGTCCTTACACGTTTTTACAGAAAACAACGATGATTTTGAATTCTATCGCCATACAATAGCACACGTGTTCACAGGATACAAAATCGAGCACTATTCAATGGAGGGTAAAAAGAATGTTAAAGAGATATTTAATGAAATTAAAACAACTGCTTATAACTCATCGCTACTACTATTTTTTGTAGACAAAGACTATGATGACATCCTAAATATACCAATGATAAAAGAAATAAATTTTTTTTATACTAAATACTATTCAATTGAAAATTACCTGGTTAGCTCAGAGATTCTAGAAATAATTTTAGGAAGATTCTTCACCCATATGAATAGCAAAGTTAAAATTAAATTAATCGACTTGTACAATGTTGCATACTCGCTTTTTGTAAAGCAGATGAAGGTGTTTACCAAATTTATTTTGTTAGATCGGGAAAAAACAAAAAAAGCGGAGTTGGATAAATTCAAACTTGCATATTTTATCCACATTGAAGGAATGGTATACATGTTCAAAAAACTTCGCACCGATTACATCTATAACAAAATAATCCGAGATACTAAATCGACAAAACTGCAAAAGAATTTACTAAGAAATAAAGGCATTCTCGATATTCTAGTTGAAAAGTGTAATTATGACAAATCCATCGTATCTTTTTACAAACTATATCAAAAATATAAAGAAATTGAATTAATAAGCGATCCGAAAATTCATATCCGTGGGAAATATGAGCTTTGGTTTTTCATAGAAGTCATTAAAACGGTAGATCAAGCAGTAAAAAAAATCTTTGATAATGATTCAGATATATCATCTGAGCATGAAGCAGTTCCAAGAGCTCGAACGCCAATAAGCGACGACAACATATTCGACTTAGTTTGCCCAAAGATGGGATTTCCTGAGGATGTAAATAATTTTGCAAAACGAAATTACGCAAATTTAAATGGACACAGTTAAAAGTATTTTCAATAACAAACTTCTGAGAATCCCGGATTACCAGCGCGGATACTCATGGGATAGATCAAATCTCGACGATTTTTGGCAAGATTTGATTAATCTGCAATCCGACAAAGTCCATTACACTGGGATGATTAGCGTAGAACTAGTCGATAAAATTGAATATGAAAATTGGAACGAGGACACGTGGATAATCGAAGGGCGTGGAGACAAAGCATACTTTATTGTGGATGGCCAGCAGCGGCTTACAACGATAATAATTCTGATATGGGTGGTATGTCAGAGGATGCCAGAAGGTAGTCAGCTAAATTACCTCACCAAACAACAGATAATTGATAAATATATATTTACTGTCAATAGTGCGGCAGGGCAGAAAAGCTTTCTATTTGGCTATCATAGAGACAATCCTAGCTATGAATTTTTGAAACGTGAGATATTTGAGCAGGACCCTTCTGATAATTCACCACAAATTGAAGAAACTGTCTACACCAACAACCTGCTTAATGCTAAGAGGTACTTTATTGAAAAAACCAAAAAATTGACTCTATTTGAGTTGGAAGCGTTATTTCAAAAACTAACTCAACAATTAATGTTTGATTTTAAAATTCTTGAAAAGGAGCTGGATATATTCATAGTTTTTGAAACGATGAATAACAGGGGAAAACCATTATCAAACTTAGAAAAGTTAAAAAACAGGCTTATTTACCTTTCAACACTCTTACCAAATGAAAATAGCGATCGTAAGATCGAACTACGAAGCAAAATAAATGAACATTGGAAAACAATCTATAAATATTTGGGCTTTAACAAGGAACAGCGATTAGATGATGATTCATTTCTTCAGAACCACTGGATAATGTTTGCAAGATACGATAGAAGAGAGCCTGAGTTTTATGCCAAAGATTTATTTGAGCGATATTACACCTCACAGAATGTAATCTCTGGCAAAGAAGGGTTTAATTCGATATCGAATTACATTGAAAGTGTCGCCGAGGGGGCTAAACAATGGTTTTTAATAAATAGCCCATCTCATCCTCATGCCTTGGAAATAGCAGAGTCCCGACAAATTATAACATGGCTCCGGAAGCTGAATAGGTTGGGAGTAAAATCATTCGCTCCATTAATTCTTGCAGCATTGCTGACAGAAAGCGACAAAGCAAAGGTTACTAAACTTCTTCGTACAATTGAAGCGTATATTTTCTTAATATTTTATGTCTCTTTCAAGCGATCAAATACCGGAACATATCATTTTTTTACACGTGCAAATGAGTTGTACAGTGGAGATGCAACAATAGAATCGGTTATTGAAGATATTTCACTTTGGATCTATGGCAAAAAAGATGTTAATGGCTATTTCGACATCGACGGCTTCTATTCTTATCTCAGAGACCTGTTTTTGAGAGACAACACCAGTGGATACTACGACTGGAAATTTCTTCGATATTTCTTATTTGAGTATGATGTGTCCTTACAAAGACAGCACGAATTGCCAAATAATTGGAGTGGTTTGAATTCAGTTCAACAGATTTACCCGAGCAAACCTATTCTTACTTGCTGGAAAAATTCTTTTCGAAGCTACTCTCCTCAGCAAAGAAAGTTTCTCGCCGGAAGTCTCGGAAATTTCATACTGGTTAATAGCGCACATGATTTCGATCAATGTTTCGAGGATAAAAAAGAGCTTTTCGGCGATTTTGCGAATACGTTGGAATTAAAAAATGTACCAGATTGGAATGATGAACAAATTTTAAAACGTGGTATACACATGCTCAATTTCATGGAAAACAGATGGAATGTCGAACTAGGCACTTTTGACGAAAAGGCTAGACTGCTCTTTCTAGACTTCACAATATCAGCACGTGAATGACCATTTGAAACCACTGAACAATCAGAAATTAATAATAAGAATAGTCACTCTTCCAAGACGAAACGGTCAAAGTACCATATTCCGATGTTTTCTGAACAGTTAAGACTACGATTTTTTAAGTATTGGCCTTCAGAACAACGCTATCATGTCAAATTCCACATATGCTTTGACTATTCATAGCTGTTGCGGATCTGCGTAAATTAATAGAACCAACTTATTTCAAGCCACTTGCCACTACGAGGAGGCGAGAAAATTTTTTTGCCAAAGAAATCATGGCATATGTCTACTCCGTTCAAGACTTAAGACGACCTCGTATCCTTAATATGGCAATTTTTTGGTAAGGTCGAAAAATAATTGGACTATTCAAAGTAACTGTTTTTAGATCGGAAGAATCTGCCCCATCCTCCAAATTCCGGTAAACTATTGACAGCCAATCCACGTTAACCAAACCGAAGGCAATAAAACACATTAAAAAAACAGCAACCATTTCCCTCATTTCATAACTATTTTAATAACACACAAAAGCCCCTCAAAGAAACACGGGGCCTTGAAACAGAAATTACAATGATACAAATACAAAAACACACAAAAAAGGACAAGTTGAAAAGCCAGTCTCAGGAGTTTACAAAAAACCGTTACTCCGTACTCTATACGTTGAAAGGCCAGTATCAACACGTGGGATGTTCGTCGGAGGAAGAAGCGCAATACGTGCTAGGCACCCTCATGACCGACGGCAACCGCATCCCCACCGGCATCTACGACTCCAAAACCGATTCCTTCGAATTCGAAATCATCGGCCAATACTTCCACGCCCAAGACCCCATCGCCGACCAGCAGGAACGCCTGCACGAAATCCTGACAGTTTCAAAAGTATTAAGAAGAAGAGACGGCAGCTGGCACCCCGCAGTGATGGGAAGAGCTAGTTTTTTTGCGTAAGATTTAACCCATGGGAGGGCCTTACATTAGAATGAAAGGTCCTTTTTCCGAAACTTGCGACTGGCTTTTAAGTCGGCTATTATTTCTTCCGCGGATTTCTCGGGTATAAATTTACTTGTCCAAGTTTACAGCACTTCGTACTGCCGCTCGATATTTTGGTGAAAGCTTGCCGGAAGCCGAGTCCAGTCACGCAGTTCGACGAGAATAGGAATATTACTCTCCCGGATTTTGTCGGTCAGGTCAACCAGAATATCCAGTGGCAGCGGCGTTAAATATGTTGTGCGGACAACCAGATCAAGGTCGCTGCCATCGTGCGCAGTACCATTTACCCGGCTACCATAAGCCCAGACTTCAATAGGAACATTCACAGAAGAGAAAATTTCTGAAAGTGTTTGTCTGTCTTTGGTTCTGAGAAGCATGGTTGTGGCTTGTTCGAGGGTACAAATGCTTGTTTACTAGGAGAGCTGAAACAGAATTTTCAGTTTTGCATTCAGATCGATTATTTCTGAATCTGATATTCTACCTAACAATCCTTTTGCTAACAATCTGTCTAGTGTAGCAATTTTACTTGTGCGGATTAGGGATAATTTCCTAAGTCCGTTGGAAGGACTGGGTATAAGCTGAACATCTGTTCGTTCCTGAAAGCCAGTTTGTGAAGTAATGAAGCAGACTGTCAAGTCAAATTTGGTTTCTGCTAAAATCACAGCAGGCCTCAATTTGCTTCCACTCAAATCGGTAAAAGGAAAGGTAATCAACACAATGTCACTCTTAGCCATTGTATACTACTTTCAAATCCGCGACAGAATATAGCTCCTCCTCGTCATTCAGAAATTCAAATGCAGCACTTTCTGCGGCTAGCTTGCGAATTCCCTGGGAAAGCTGATCTTCTTCATAGCGTTTTCTGACAAAATCTGCAAAATCTGATATTTCTTCAGCCTTGTCCTGTGGAAGCTGTTTAATTGCTTCAACTGTCCGTTCTATAATTGCTTGTTTTGTCATTGCTTTATAGTTTGTGTATTCAAAGATAAGAATGTAACGGTAGAATGCCTACACTAGCAAATCGGGCAATTTTCTTACTAAAATGTTTTAAATCACTCATAAATACTCTTCCTATCACCGATAGCGACGACCAATACGAGCAACTTATCGTCTTCAATTTCATAGAGTATCCTGTAATTTCCTGATTTAGCCCTGAAAACCTTATCAAAGCCTTTCAGTTTTTTGATACCAGTTTGGTATGGATCAACGGATAACGAATCGATTTTCGCAAGAATTTGCTTGACTACTGTGGCTGGTAATTTGGAAAGTTCTTTTAAAGCACGCTTCTCATACTGAATAGTATAGCTCACTTAACCTTCCCAGTTTTTCGCAAAAATTCCATAGCCTCGTCTTGTGATACAAATTCTCCATCTTTTCTCTCTTCGTAAAGAATGGTATCGATAAGGTCTTCTACAAGTTCGGTTTTTGCGTTGGCACTGATCGTTATGCGTTTCACTTTGCCTTTTGGTGTGTATTCGGTTTTGATACCTGCCAGTTTCATTGGAATCGTTTTATGATTTAAACAAATTTAAGCATTTGAAAGGTATAAGCAAAGACAGTAAATCTCAATTATCCTTCGGTCTCTCCAGAAGGTAATCGGTCACTTTTCACCTCAAATGCAAAACCACCAAAGCCACAATCGCCGGCAATGCCTGCACGAAAAATATCTTCCTGCTGGCCGTTGCAGCGCCGTAAAGTCCTGCGGTAATAATACACGTCAGGAAGAAAATCGCGACATGAAATGCCCAGTGATGGTCTTCAATGAAGAATGTCCAGATCAGGCCAGCGGCCAGGAAACCGTTGTATAGTCCCTGATTGGCAGCGAGTACTTTGGTTGGTGTGAAAAGTTCGGGCGCGAGTGAGCCTTTGAAGGTTTCCTTGCCTTTCGTCTCCCAGGCGAACATTTCGATGTACATAATGTAGAGGTGCTCGATGGCGACGAGGGCAACGAGGATTTTTCCGAGGATTTCCATTTTGTTTCAGGCTTAATTCGTCGGTAAGGTACAAAAAAACAGGCTGACGCATAAAGCGCAACCTGCCGTATTCTGAAATAGTGTTACTGTACTTGTCTTTAAAATGAATGTTTGCTCTCGGGCGTGAGTATGTGTTAGTTTTCGTCCTTAATCAGTGCTTGCAACTGTCCGGCCAGTTCGGGAGTGACTTGCACGCCGTGGACTTCAAGCGCATGTGCTGCCGCCTGATTTAGCACTTCTTCGTCGGTGGTGGCTTTAATAACACCTTCACAATCAAATCCCGCATCGCGGCAATGTAGCGTTTTCATAGCTATACAGTTAAAAATGGTTAATAGGTAAATACACGGTCGCTCTCAGTTGCCAGCCTGATTAACACGGTTGGCAAGGCAAATTCGGCAGGTTTTCCTTTCAGGTCTTCCTCTGTCACACCCCTGGCTTTGGAGGAGTTGCCGGATAGATAAAACCGTCCGTGATGTGCAACAATGGCATCATAATGTTCGCGCAGCTTGCCTGTGCCCAGGCCTGCAAGTGTACCGAGCGTGGGCTCCTGCAAGAGCTTCACGGCATCGCCAGCTAGAAATATGGAAACGGAATGTCCTTCTTCAAGGGCGGTTTTGGCTACCAGGAATGCCAGTGCCGCCACCGTCGGATTTTCGGTGGATTGTGTAACGTGGATCAGAAATTTCATTTTTGGAGAATTAGAAACAGTGGAACTGGACTGAGCACAGACAATCGTAGCCGTCCATATCAAAAACAGGGAGACGAATGTGAGGAATGTTCTTTTCATCGGGATATATTTTTTGTAGGACAAAAATAACCCAGGCTACCGCCTCTCGACGGTATCAAAAGATACACAACCCTAAAATTTATTTTAACCGGATATATCCTCTGAACAAACTGAGTTTGCCTTGCTGCTCGAAGGCTTTGAGTATTCGTGAAATGACGACCCGCGTTGTTCCAAGCTCGTATGCCAGTTGTTGGTGCGAGATTGCTATTTTAGTGCTGTTTTCCTGCCGTGAACGGTTTGTCAGGTAGGTCATCACCCGTTTTTCAATCGGATCGAAGGCCACACTCTCAAACGATCCGAGCAATTCTTCGTACCGGCTTCGGAATGTCTGTATCAGAAATGAATTCCATGATGGATATTTGAGCTGCCATTCACTGACCATCCGCGTAGGAAAAACAAAGATTTCGGACGGTTCTGTTGCTACACCATAGGAAACGCTGGTATTGTTGAAATATGCCGCTGAAAGCGACATCATGCAGGTTTGTCCTGCCCGTACATAGTACAGCAGGATCTCGCGGTCTTCTTTTTGTTGGAAAACGCGGATCTCGCCTTTGAGTACGATCGGTAAAAAGTCCAGGTACTGTCCCTCCCGGACAATGGTATCACCCTTCCCGACCTGCATATACTTGCCATGCCGGCTCATTTCCTCCCTCAGTCCGGGTTCGGCAAATGCCACTGGAAGCTTCGCAAGAAGTTCGTTTGGTTCCATAAAAAGTTGCTATCAGTTCTCTCAGGAAAAGATATGAAAAAATCAGGGTAAAGTCGATTTTGTGAATGGAATGCTCATGCAAAATTGCCTTATCTTGCGTAAAAGCTAAAACATCAAAACTCATCACTCAAACATTTTTATGATCAGACAGTATCTTTTTTGTCTTCTGTTATTGACATTCGGCTACGTATCGGCTCAAAAGCCGGACCAAGGCCTTGAAACTAATAACCTCATCATTGAGAAAGTAAAAAGCCATGTTTTCAGGCACGTTACCTATTTACAAACCCAAAGTTTCGGGAGAGTGGAATGTAATGGAATGATCGTTTTCGATAAAGGCGAAGCGATCATTTTTGACACACCCGTCGACGACTCAACTTCCAATGCAGTGATCGATTGGGTTGAAAACAGCCTGAAATGTAAAGTAAAAGCAGTTATTGCCACCCATTTTCATGAAGATTGTGTGGCTGGCCTGAATGCATTTCATAAGCGTGGAATACCTTCTTATGCGACCAACAAAACCATTGAATCAGCAAAAAATGCAAAGTTTCAAGTACCTCAAAAGGGTTTTGACAATCTCCTGGAATTGACCGTGGGCGATCAAAAAGTGATTGCGGAGTTTAACGGTGAGGGCCATACGCGGGACAACATCATTGGCTATTTCCCTAGTGAAAGAGCGATGTTTGGAGGTTGTCTGATCAAGGAGCTCGATGCAAAAAAGGGTAATTTGGCCGATGCAAATGAAAAGGACTGGTCAGCAACAGTATCCAAAATCAAATCGAAATATCCCGATGCACAAGTAGTCATTCCCGGTCATGGGAACATTGGTAATACTTCATTACTGGATTACACAATTGCATTGTTCGAGACGAAGAAATAGGGAAGGGAATTGCTTGTCAAGCTGAGCGGAGTCGAAGGATTGTGCACGATGCTTCGACTCCGCTCAGCTTGACAAGCAGTCATAATTTTACTTCAACCCCTTTCCAGTAGCTGCCCAGTAAATGCCACCATACAAATGATCCAGGAACGATTGATCGGAATAAACCAATCCAATGTGTCCTAATCCTGTGTAGAATGCGCGACCGCCGTCGTAGTTATGGTACCAGGCCATCGGGTGTTCGGCGCCCATGCCGGTTCCCTGACTGGTTTTTGGGTCGTATGATTTTTCGTCCAATGTAATCAGGATTTTCAGGTCGTCGGCATTGTATGGTTTTTTGTATTCGTACCATTCATCTGTCCAAAGCAAACGTTTTGGAAAACGCTCCAAGCCTGGGAAATTGCTGTCTTTCACGTCCAAGAATGCAGTTTGTTGCGCAGGGTGGGTTTTGAAATACATTCCGCACAACTTACCATACCACGCCCAATCGTACTCCGTGTCAGCGGCAGAGTGGATTCCTACCCAGCCTTTTCCGCTTTTGATGTATTTTTCAAATGCAGCCTGTTGTGCGTCATTTAAGATGTCACCGGTGGTGTTCAGGAAAATCACTACCTGATAATTAGCCAGACTTTTCTCATTAAAAACGTCCGCATTCTCCTGCCAATCCACGGAGAAATTATGTCTCGAAGCCAGATTCCTTATCCCCGCCACACCTTCATGAATGGATACGTGGTGAAAACCAGCGGTTTTGGTAAATAGTAATGCCTTGAATTGCTGGGCATTAGAAGTGGCTGCTACCAGAACGACGAGAAGCAGGGTGAGCAATTTTTTTTGCATGATGTTATTGGATTCGTTTTTTGTTTTAAAAGGGATATTTTGGTTTAATAGTTAAAACAAAAAGGGGAGGAAATATACTTTTCATAAGTAGTTCAAAGCGCTGAAAACTTATATTAAAAAGTCCGTAATTGTTCTGATTTTTGTGTTCTGAAAACATTCTAATTCGAGCAAATCTTTGTCGCCAGTCAACAGGAAGTCTGCATTGCTATCAGCACCGAGTGATAATAAGAAATTATCCTTTGCATCTCGACAAATTTCAATACTACTTTTCACTACGATAAATTCGGCAAATTCATTGATCGTTTCAAGAATATTTTCAACATCTGATAGTGCGAAGTATCGTCTGAACTTAGGTCTTTTTACGACAGATATAAATTCATGAAGCAGTTCATTGCTGAATATCAGTTTACAGGTCTTTGAGAAGAGCACCTCATCCAGCTTGGAATAGTCATTACGAATAAGGAAACTAATCCAAAGGTTGGTGTCAATGATGATTCGCAGGGATTTTTAGGCATATCGTTTAGCTCGTACCAACTCAACTTCCGAAGTGATTTCTTCTAACGTTGGTGCTGAGCTTGCCTTTGAACGGAGCTTTTTCAAGACATCCTGAAATCCATTTGATGGAACGTCCTGAATTTCAATGAGCTTCATATCTGCCAGATCTTTGAGAAGACGAGCAGCTTTGGGATTTATAATATTGACGCGCATTGTGTTCATATAACAAATATAACAAAAGGCTGCATTAAGGTTTAATATTCTGCCACATTATCCCCGTATCATAATCCGTATAATGCACATATTTCTTATTCTGCATCCATAACAAAACATTTTTATCACCCTTCTTTTTATATCTCGGAATCACCGGACGCACATTGTCCAGCGTCGAATTCCGGGTAATGGGAGTTATTTTCCAGGTCTTGCCTAGGTCTTTGGTTTCGCCTTTGGAAATTTCAAATACGTTGTTGATTTCGTGCGAAAAGTAAACGACCGAAGGATTCAGTGGATCAATGGTCAGGCCACCGGAGTAGTTTTCTTCACGCTCTTCTTTTCCTTCCGGCGTTTGCGGGAACCACTTTCCGGAATCTATCAAGTGATGGTCGTCCCACTTTTTGCCGTCATAAACTGCGTAAAAATATTGATGTTTTTCGTTGGTCGGGTAACGCGTGTAAGCGACAACCGGCTGTCCTTTTTGATTGATCACGATGTCGAAAATCCAAGCCCGCCCCGTCTCAGGAGTGGCTTTGTAAACGACCGACGCATCTGAGGGATTGAATGGTAGCTGGTCTACGTTGGCTATTTTTGAGCCGTCAACCCGCCAGAAAGCGCCATTTTCGTAGTAACAATAATAAACGGAATTGAGCGCTTCATTTCGAGGATGCCCGTCGGTAAAGATCAAATGTACCTTCGACTTGCCATCTGAAAAATACTTGACATAAGGTCTGTTATTGATGTCCAGCTCTTTGGATGTGATCACAACCCGGGGATCCGACCAGGTTTTACCATTGTCAGTAGAAGTAATGAAATTTGGTTTGAAACCGATCCATCGTCCAAAGCTGTAAATCTTGTTGTTCTCGGTGCTCAACATGAACGGATTAGCATAGGTATAGGTCTCACGTTTAAATTTTTCGAGCAGCTCCGCCGTCTGCGGTTTGAAAACGAGGGAGTCGGAAAATGTCGTTATGTCGTTTTTATCCGAAGTCGTGTTTTGGATAACTCCCATGCCATTTTTGCCTCCACCGTGCCAGGTATATTGAGTCAAAATACGCTGATCAGGCAGTTCCAAAAAGGCAGGATTATCATGATCGTCTACTTCTAATTTGGTATAGAGCCTTTTCTGCTGGATTTTGCCATTTTGAGGATTGAGCGAAGCGGAAATAATGTCACCGGTTTTCGTCACCCACCCGGTCACCACGGTTCCGTCTTTGGTATAAATGGCCCTCGGATCGCTAAACCAGCACCAGGTACCGTCGGAAGTCAGGGTAAAAGGCGTTTGAGCGAGGACATTTGAAGCTAAGCTTAAAAACAATAGCACATAAAATGGAAGCCGCATAGATGTTTGGGTTAGGAATTTCTGATAAATATACTAGCAGGAGGCTTGTAATGTGGTATTTCTCTTCATATCCCTAAATGCCCACACCGCCATCGCATTAATCACCATCTCCAATTCCCTGCCTGCCTCAGTCAATGTATAGGTCACAAAAGGCGGTACTACCGGTTTGGCTTCCCGGATCAGCAAATTGTCGCTTTCCAGTTGTTTCAAATGCTGGATCAGCATCTTTTCCGTGATATGCGGCATCGCCTTTTTGATTTCGGAATAACGTTTGCTTCCGGCAAGTAAATGATACAAAATGATCGGTTTCCAATGTCCGCCGATCTTACTCATCACATAGGTAACCGGACATTCCTGCATGACGATCTCTCGGTTTGCATTGTAGGTTGAGGTTTCTTTGATCTTTGTCATGATACATACTTTGGGGTAAGTACTTGTCTAAAAGTAAGTACAAATATAGCTTTGTACCCAACAAAAACAACTAACAATTATGAAATATATCATCACAGGATCATTGGGAAATATCAGCTTACCCGTGACCAAAAATTTAGTAAACGCCGAACATGACGTAACCGTAATCAGCAGCAGTACTGATAAAAAATCTGAAATAGAAGCATTAGGCGCACACGCAGCGATTGGCTCCGTAGAGGATGTTACATTCTTGAAAAGTGTTTTTAAAAATGCGGACGTGGCATATTTAATGGTGCCAAGCAGCTTTGCAATCGAAGATTATATCAAATTTCAACACCAGGTTGCTGATAATTACATTGAAGCTTTGAAAGGAAGCAGCATTAAACACGTCGTGTTGCTAAGCAGTATTGGCGCGCATTTAAGAAAAGGGGCAGGCCCGATTGATGCGCTGGGATATCTGGAAGAAAAACTATTAGCATTGCCTGGTTTGAATCTGAGCTTCCTTCGTCCGTCTTATTTCTTTACCAATTTGTACAGCCAGGCAGGCCTGATTGAAAATGCAGGAATTGCTGGCGGTAACTTCGGCGATACGGACGAAAAACTGGTGCTGGTACATACCAGCGACATTTCAAAAGTGGCATCCGAGCAGTTGTTGAATCTGTTTACAGGCAACAGGATTACCTACATATCCAGCGACGAACGTCACCCAAGCGAGATTGCGGCGATTTTGGGAAAAGCACTTGGGAAAGAAAACATACCATGGGTTCCTTTCACTGACGCGCAATCGCTGGAAGGAATGCTTGGAGCGGGATTAAACCAGGGCTTTGCCGACGCTTATGTAGCTATGGGACAATCTATCCGTAGTGGAAAATTGCAGGAAGAGTACTGGAAAAACCGTCCTGAAACATTGGGGAGCTACAAACTAGAAAATTTCGCGAAGGAATTTGCAGGAGCGAACCAGAATGCATAACCCAGCAAGAAAGACCTGGAAAGTCTTCAAGACTTTCCAGGTCTTATTTTGGGCGGTCGAAGATTACGCCTATCTAGGAAGCTACAAACTAGAAAATTTCGCGAAGGAATTTGCCGGCGTCAACCAGAATGCATAACAAGCAAGAGAGACCTGGAAAGTCTTCAAGACTTTCCAGGTCTTATTTTGTCAAATTCAAAAGCTATTTCCCCATTTTCAACCTGGTCTGGGCACCACCGGCAGTATCTTTCAGCTCCACTTTCAGGCCGCCATCTTTCACAATTCCTCTGTCAATTCGGAGCGTAATTTGCTGAATACCTTGTGGTAACGCCGTCGTAAAGTTACCACCTGTTGCCACGAGCGGTTTACTCCCAGCGTAAGCTGTCACTCCGTTTGGCGTGTTCAGCGCGAAAGTCACATTTCCCTTCGTAAGTACTTCAATTTCAAACCGAAGAACACTGAAAGGCTTGTTAGCAGCAGATTCCATTTCGGGTAGGTCGCCAATAGGCAGTTCTCCTGAAACTTTGCTGTAAACGGGCTGATAAGTTATTCTAGCTCCTTTGCCAACGATAATGGGCCCGTCTCCGAACATTTTGACGGCTGTTTGATTGTCAGCGGTGATCGATTCCCATTTCCTTACAAACCGTGTATTAGGCACCCTGAAATCACCCGATTCTCCCAATTTTGTCAAAAATCCAACCAGATTAATGAATTCAGTTTGATCCAGACCGGCCGTCAATCCCGGAGGCATCAGTGAGCCAGGTACTTTTTCCATCACCTGCACCTGGCTTTTTGGAATAGAAACCTCCTTGCCAGTTACGTCACGAATTACGACCTCGGAAGCACCGTCAGAGGCGAGGTAACCCAACATTTCAGAGCCGTCCTTTTTCACAACACGTTTCAGATCATATCCTTCTTTAATCGACTCGCTTGGATATAATAGTGATTTGATAATGGTTTCAGCAGGAGAGCTGGTTCCCAGACTGCTCAGGTCAGGGCCAATTAATCCACCGGCACCGCCTATCGCGTGGCAGGTAGTACAGCTGGATTCGACTCTGCGGAAAATCATTTCACCTTTGGCGGCATCACCTTTTTCTCTCACCAATTTGGCCAGACCAGCAATTTGCTGATCATTCAGATCCTGTGGCATTTTCTGAGTTGGCAATGATCCGCCGGAAGCTTCCAATGCACTGACCAGGATCTTCATTTCATCGATATTCTGCCTGGTCCAGCCCCCGCGGGAACGAACAAGCTGTCGACCTGTTTTAGCAGCTGCTTCAGGGATCTTTTTAGCGGCAATGGCTTCGCCGAGTGCTGCTGCGCCTGGGTTGGTTGAGATAAATGAGACGAAAAGCTCAGTCAGATCGGTTCCTGCCGGCAATGTGCGGATCAGCTCCGTTGCTACTACTGCCGCCGTTTTTGGGTCAACAGCTGCGAGCTGGGAAGCGGCGATCACGCGTACTTCCGGCGTATTTTTTTGGCCCGTCAAATCCATCATCAGCTTTTGTGCTTTGGCCTTGTCGACCTCCGCCAATGCGCCTAATGCAGCTTTTTTAGTTTCCGGTGTTCCTGTTTGAATGAGATCCGTGAGTTTTGCATTGAGCTGATCCAGTTTCCATAAACCCGCTAACCGTATCGCGACAAGGCTTACTGATTCGTCTTCACTACCTATAAAAGTGGCAATGCGTTCGGGACTCTTGTCCGGTTTTACATTTCGTTGCCGGGCTGCATTTTCCAAAGCGGAGAGCCTTGCAGCCGTATTTTTATCTTTGTTTTGAAGCGTCAGATCCAGTAATGTGCTCAAATCAGCAGGTTTGCCGGTGGCTGCGATGGAAGTCAGTACATCCGTTTGATAATCTTCCGGTACCTGAACTTTTTGATAAAGCTGAACCAGTAAGGTAGCTGCATCGGGACTGACCGCGGATTTTAACGCATAGGCTGTTTTCTTAGCGTCGCCCAAAAATCCAGGCTCGGATTTCAAACGTGCGATCCAGATCGGTTCCAGTTCGCGGACGGTTTGCCACAATGCGAAATCCAGGAACTCATCCATTTGCGCATCCAATGTCGACAATGCCGTTTTTGCAGCATCCGCTGTTTTGGTTTTGCGCAAAGCGATCACCGATTCCAGGCGAACCTGAGCATGTTCATCCTTTACCGATTTTGCCAATAACGCGGGTACATTGGAAATTTTGGTATACCATAATTCCAGCGCACGCAATGCAGCAGCACGTGCATTATGACTTTTCGCATTTAAAAGATTTAAAAGAATTGGCTCATTGACAGTTTCCATGGTCTGGTAAACCCACAATGCTTCCAACAGATTATGTTCATAGTTCGCATCATTCTTATCCAAAGCCGCTACCCACTTTTGTAATGCGGGAATCACCTCTTTTGCTCCTTTCGATTTCAGTACTTGCTTGGCTTGCAGGCGAGTCCATTCTTCGGGTAGCTTCAAAGATTCCAGCAATTCTGGTGTGGTAGCCTTAGCTAGTTGCGGTTTTTTAGCGAGCGGGCGGTTTTTGGCAACAATGCGCCAGATTCGGCCATGCTGCTGATCGCGTCGCGGGTCGTAAAAATCTACCTCGCCGTGCTGAATGATCGGGTTATACCAGTCGGCTACGTAAATCGCTCCGTCGGGGCCAACATTGATATCGACAGGACGGAATGCTACATCGTCCGTCCACATCAGGTCATCAGCCTGCTTGGATGCGTAGCCAGCACCTTGTTCTTCGAGTTTGAAACTGTTGATACGGTTAGCACGAAAATCGTTCGTGATCATTCTTCCCTGCCATGCATCGGGTAAATGTTTACCGGAAACTACATCCAGGCCGCTATGCTTAGGCTGACCAGGATTCAGTCCGCGCATAATGCGTGCAGCACCGGGAGCAGTCACAAATGTCGCACCCGGGAATGCGTAATTGATCCCTTCGCCGCCAGCGCCATCGGTCAGGAACGATTGTCCCCAGCGATCAAACTGCAGCCCCCAGGGATTAACCAGGCCTTTGGCATACACATCCATGTCCAGGTTACGCGTATTAAGCGCCCACACGCCACCGCCTTCGAGGCGTTTGATACCAAATGGTGTTTCTACGTGGCTATAAATGTAAATTGACTGATTGAAGTACATGCGGCCCTCTGGTCCCCAGCGGAATGTATGGATCAAATGGTGGGTATCTCCTGTACCAAAACCATTGAGTACGCGACGCTTTTTGTCAGCTTTTCCATCACCATCAGTATCCGAGAAATGCAGAATTTCAGTTGAATTGGCAACATATACACCTCCATCGCCCGGCAATATTCCGGTGGGCTGGATCAGTCCTTCCGCAAAAATGGTGGATTTGTCGGCCTTGCCATCACCGTCGGTATCTTCGAGGACAAAAATCTTGTCATTGGCGGACTCACCGGTTTTTAAATGTGGATAAACCGTGCTGCTCACCACCCACAAACGCCCCTCGGCGTCCCAGTTCATCTGGATAGGCTTGGCGACCATGGGGTCAGCGGCAAAAAGGGTTACCTCGAAACCCTCAGCGACCTTGAATGATGCAAGCTCCTTCTGCACATCCGGGTCCGGGTCTTCTTTAATGTTCTGTGTCTTGTTCGAAGAGGTAGACAGCAGTATGATTGGAAGGAGCAATGCTCCGTATAGTAACCTGGTTGCTTTCATGATTGGCTTTCGGCTGTCGGCAATCGGCTATCGATTGCATTGGGCCGTTTGGGTTTAAGTATTTTTAATTTTCTTACTCTAAATGTCACCCTGAGCGGAGTCGAAGGGCATCGTGCACTCCCTTCGACTCCGCTCAGGGTGACACGGTACGCTCAGGAGAGAACATTCGTCACTCCAACTTCCTCAACTCATACACTACTTCCTTCGGCTCACTGTTGAGGATAATTTGTCCTTCCAGCCATTTGATCAGCAGGTTTTGTTCTTCCAAACCCTTCACGTGACGACCTTGTTCGTATCTGCGGAAACCGATAATGTAAGTTTGATTCAGAGGGCGGTACTGAAAAAAGTGCAGCTCATTCTTTTTCAGGATCATGTTCCGTATTTCAGCCGACTGGTTAAATTGTGGCCCTTGCTTAATGTCCACACCCTTTTCCCACTCCTTGGCAGATGCACTAGCTACCTCATTGTTTTCCGATGTCAATGTATAGTACCCTTTTTTCAGGCCCGAAATCCTTACTATCCTTGCATTGTCCACAATCCAGCTCGCTGACTGCGGTGAAGGCAGTGGCAGGTATTGATTTTCGACTGTAAACTTCACCAGGGCCGTTTCATTGTCGTTTGCAACGATTCGCGCATTGGAAGCTTCTGCTTTTTTACCGGAAATAGTAATGGCTGTCGTCGCTTTTGCAGCGTCTAGACCCAACGCTTTTTCCAGAATGGTAGCCAGGTAGTAGTAGCCCAGCTCATTCAAATGGACCGTATTTTCAACAATCGCTTCTTTTTTACTGGTATTCAGGATTGGATTATAAATGTCAATGAACAGTTTTCCGCGCTGGGTTGCGACGTCGGAAATTGCTTTGGAATACAATTCAAGATCAGCATTTCTGTTGTCGATATGCTGCGAAGTGTCTGTGGAAACGACTGGTATGGTTGATAGTAACACAGTTTTTGCACCCAATTCTTCGATTTTGTCCAGCAGCTTGTTCAGGCCTTCTTTGAAATGGGCCACGCCAGCTTGTCCTTCCTGAGCTTCCACTCCTCCATAGCCCAGGAAAACCACAGTTGGCTTTGTCTTGGTAATGTCTTCAATCAAATGTTCGTAAGGTGTCGGCGGGTTGGTATAGGTGCTCCGGGCTTCTCCCCAGACATTGTCGCCCGTCCAGCCGAGATTGCGGAAAGTAATGCCTTTGTCCGCGAATCGTGTTGTCAGTGCCAGTTCCAGATATCCGTATTGAAACTCATTCTCAAATATAGAATTGCCCAGGAAAACAACCCGGTCACCATCTTTGAGATCAAAGGAATTTTTAGAGGAAGTTTGGGCTGAGACAAAATGTCCCAGGAAAGCAAAAAGCAACAAAATAATGTAACGCACTTCAAATCTTCTCATGCACTTTGGGTTTAGTAGTTTTCAGATTGTATTTGCCAAAATCAGAAAAGGGGCAAATTCTTTCTGAGTTAAAAGTATAAAGGAACATACTGCCGGAAGTTAACCGTAGCATAGATGAAAAACATAAAATATGCGCATACTAGTGGTCGAAGTTCCCGACTTCCGCCGGTTTTGCGGCCAGGGCAGGAGCAGGAATAACGATGATCGTGATAATGGTAGCAAGGATCAGCGCCCCGGCCATTAATGTATAGGAAGCATTGAAGTTCCCGGTTTGTGTGTTAAGGTAACCCACCAGATACGAGCCTGCAAATGAGCCCAGTGCACCCAGACTGTTGATCAACCCAATGGCGCCGCCTGCTACATTTTTTGGTAAAATTTCGGCAATAGCGGCGAAAAAAGGGCCGTAAGGAGTGTAAAGCGCCCCGCCTGCCACGACGAGCAATGCATAGGAAATCCAGAATTTATCAGGACCTAATAACACGGCGCCATAAAGACAGATCGCTGCAATCAGTAAAAATGGCCAGACAAATATTTTGCGATTGCCGGTTTTATCCGAAAAATAAGATGCGGCCAACATTCCGATTACAGCAAAAAGATACGGTACCGAAGACAGCCAGCCCGTATTGACCATGCTCATATTGGGAGCTGCCTTGATAATGGACGGCAGCCACATTACAAATCCGTAAACACCGACGCTCCAAAGCAGATATTGTAGACAAAGCAAAATCACTTTCGTGGATTTGAATGCTTCCGCATAGTTTTTGACAGGTTTTATGCCGGCTTGTTCAGCATTAAGTTTTTCTTCAACCGCGCGTTTTTCTTCATCCGTGAGCCAGTTTGCATTCCTCGGACGCTCATCGATGAGTCGCCACCAGATGAATGCCCAGATAATACCGGGTGCCCCCTGTAAAATAAACATCCACCGCCAGCCCATTGACTCAATGAGGTAACCGGACAATACGGACATCCACAACACCGTCACCGGGTTGCCGAGTATCAGAAATGTATTGGCCCGCGACCGCTCTTCTTTGGTAAACCATTGGCTCAAAAGGATCAGCATAGCAGGCATTACCGCACTTTCTACCACGCCGAGCATAAACCGGATCACAATGAGTGAGGTGGTATCATTAACCATCCCGGTGGCGGCGGCCAATGCTCCCCATAGGATCAGCGAGATAAATATCAATTTTTTGGCTGTACGTGTTGCTGCGTAATGCGCGCCGGGAATTTGAAAAAAGAAATAGCCGAGAAAGAATAATGAGCTCAGCAATGTGGATGTATTGGGGGTAATGTCAAGGTCTTTGGCCATACCACCGGCTACTGCGAACCCAAAATTTGCCCTGTCGAGATAGGCGAGGCTATAAGTGACAAAAACAACTGGAATGATGCGGAACCATCGTTTTTGAGCGAGCTGTATTTTCATGTAAGAGATTTTTAAAAGAGAAAGCCAGTGGAGACTTTCTCTTTTAAAATAGGAATCGAAGGATTTCTACCTGATTATAATGCCGATTGAATGCATTGCGGGTACTGATCAGGCGCAGAAATTGATAATAGCATTCCTTAAACTTGATCAAAAATGGCATAAGCGAAGAAAGCAGGAAAAAAAATAAATTGGGCGTTAAAAATTCCCTGGTGAACAACATTAATGCCCGGAAGAAAAAAGGAAAATCAAGACCAAAAAGCAAAAAGACTGTCAGCAAAAAGTCCTATACCAAAATGAAAAAGAACTGGGGCAAAGGGAAAAAGACGCGGAAGTAAGAGATTATGAGGTGTATTTTCGCGGGTTAATATATCTTAGCCCCGAGACTTTCCCAAAATCAGAATCATTATCAGATAGCAAAATCAAATCGTTGCATAGAGCTGTTGCAGCAATAATTGCATCCGGGATTTTGATTTTATAAGCTTTTCTAATGTCGATGGTTTTTTGGATAATTATTTCTGACAGCCCAAATTCTGATGATATTCCCAAAAATTGCTCTATAAAATTCAGGAGATTATTGCTTTTAGGAGAAAATCCCAGCAGTTCAATTCTTGAAACAACGGAGATTTGCGCCTTATTGGAATCAATGATGGAATCAAGCAAGTCGAGGCCTGCCTCAGAGAGTTCTTCCGCCAAATATTTTGTGACAACATTCGTATCGATCAGATATCTCTTTTCCATTCACTGCGGATGTTGTCAAAATAATCTGCGATTTCTTTTTTGTCCGCGCCCTTCCACGCGCCTCTGAGATTTGTGGAAGGATGTGTAAGTGTTTCAGTCTGTGCTTCTGCCACCTCTTCGGTAAAAGTCACAAAAACTTTTACACGCTGCTGAACAGCTGGTTTTTCTTTCAGAATGATCTGTCCGTTCTCGTATATTCCTTCAATTGCGGTTAACATATTCTTTCAGTTTATAGTCAAATATAAACATTACGCCTCAAATTTTCTCGAAAACCCGTTTGTCGTGATTTCTAAATCAGAGTAATCACGAAACCACATTCTTTGGTGAACCAGCAGCAAAGCTTTCCAGGTTGTCGGCGACCATTTGCAGGAGCCGCTTTCTTGCTTCAAATGAGGCCCAGGCTACGTGTGGCGTAATGATGCAATGCGGTGCGGAAAGCAGTGGATTGTCAGGTTTTGGCGGTTCGATAGACAGTACATCAAGACCGGCGCCGGCGATGGTTCCGTTTTGAAGGGCAGCCGCCAGATCAGCTTCATTGATTAATGGTCCCCGGCCAGTATTCAGGATGATCGCATTCGGTTTCATCCATGATAACCTTTCCGCATTGATCAAACCCTTGGTTTCTTCTGTTAACGGGCAGTGCAGGCTGACGACGTCACTTCTCCGGAAGAGGTCTTCCAATGGTACCATCTCAATGTCTTCGTTTTCTGTCTGGGCTGGATTTTTGCGATACGCAACGACTTTCATGCCAAATGCGAGCGCGATTTTCGCGACTAGCGAACCGATATCGCCCAATCCGATCAGCCCCATTGTTTTGCCCGCCAGTTCTGTCAGGGGCGTTTTCCAGTAACAAAAATCGGGGGATGCTACCCAATCACCATTGAAAACACTTTGGCTGTGCAACTCTGCATGATTGACCAGCGCGAGCAATAATGCAAATGTTTGCTGGGCAACCGATGCGGGACCATATGCTTTCACATTGGTGACAATTATGTTATTTTTCTTGGCGGCAGCTACGTCAATGTTGTTATAACCTGTCGCCATAACGCCAATGTACCGCGCCTTAGGAAGCTGGTCGAGGGTTTTTTCTGAAAGTACTACTTTATTGACAAGGATAATCTCAGCTCCGGCCGCGCGCGCTACAATTTCTTCTTCACTGGACCTGTCATACACTTTTACATTACCAAGCCGATGAAGCGGCGCCCAGTCCAGGTCACCAGGATTCAAAGTATAGCCGTCGAGGATAACGATATTCATTTTATAGGTATTAGGTTTTAAATGCGTTGCCAAGATACTTTAAGAGGCACCCAATTTTGAAATTACATAGCTTCAATTTTGAAATTACATAAAAAAACCTCCCTGATTTGCTCAGGAAGGCCCTTATCTTTTTAACTTACTTGAATCTTAATTTTTGGGATCGCTGCTGATCTTACCGGCTCCGGTACCTTGCATTTGCATGGGATTCGGTGTCTTTTGTGTCTGCTGCTGTTTGAAAATCTGGAAACGTGTTGGCTTTGCGATTCTTGGGAAAGCATTGTTTTCAGTATCAATGTCGGCAATCTGGAAGTAAGGATCCAATGTCCATTGTACCACTTTCTTTTTGGTAGATATCACCTTGTTGATCTGCGCATCATTGAAGCGCCAGATCTCCGCTGGGAATACAGCCACTGAGTCTGTACCGTCTTCAAAACCCATTTTGACGATCACAGGCATTGGTAAACCACCCTTGTTTTTTACTGAAAGCGTGTAAAAATTGGTGTTTGCCTGAATCAACTGACGCTCGTCTTCTGATAATGTAGAAAGGTACTGATCGTATTTTTGCTTATCGGCCTCGGTAACCTTGAACGGATCGTAACGGTTGTAGAAGTCAGCCATGGTGGAGTCCTGAGCTACTACCGTTTCGCCTTTTGTCTTGGCATCCTGTATTTTGCTCATGGTTGCAGCTTTGCGGGCGGCTTCCTTACGTGCAATTTCCTTTTCAATGACGGGGTTTTGCGTGTCAATGCTGAACCAGTCCACACTTACCAGATCCTGGTCAACAGGTTCGGTACCATAAAACCATCCTTTCCAGAACCAGTCCAGGTCCACACCGGAAGCATCTTCCATGGTACGGAAGAAATCGGATGGGGTAGGGCTTTTGAATCTCCAGCGAGTTG
Organism: Dyadobacter sp.; assembly: GCF_039919315.1. Lineage (GTDB taxonomy): Bacteria > Bacteroidota > Bacteroidia > Cytophagales > Spirosomataceae > Dyadobacter. The sequence goes on from NZ_JBDSFX010000089.1 coordinate 255,945, forward strand.
CATACTCTTTGAAAGCGTGGTCGAATAACTCACGGCCCATAACTGTCTCACGCAGAATGTTCAATGCTGTCGCGGGCTTTCCGTATGCATTGGGTCCAAGACCAATTACATTTTCGGCAGATGCCATAATGGGACTCAGTACCGATTTGTCGGAAGACATATATTCGGTGATCATGCTAGGTTCACCGCGACGGGTAGGGAAGTTGAAATCCCATTCTTTTTCGGCAAGATATTGACAGAATGTATTCAGACCTTCGTCCATCCACGCCCATTGGCGCTCATCGGAATTGACGATCATCGGGAAAAAGTTATGTCCTACTTCATGGATAATGACGCCGATCATGCCATATTTCGTCGCTTCGCTGTAAGTACCATCTTCTTCCGGACGGCCACCATTAAAGCTGATCATTGGATATTCCATACCACCGCCTGAAACGCCGTGGCAGGAAATGGCAACCGGATAAGGATATTCAAATGTACGTGCACCGTAAGATTTCAATGTATGGGCCACCGCGCGTGTTGAATATTGCTCCCAAAGCGGATTACCTTCTTTTGGGTAAATAGACATGCACCAGATCTTGCGGCCATCTTTGTACACATCGCTTTGCATGGCATCCCAGATGAATTTCCGGCTGCTGGCAAATGCGAAGTCACGAACATTGTCTGCTTTGTAGATCCAGGTTTTTTTGCCTGGCGTTTTGTTTTCGCGTTTTTCTGCTTTTTCAGCTTCTGCCTGTGTTACGATCAAAACCGGGTTTTTGGAAGTTTCTGCTTGTTTCAAACGTTGCTTCTGAGCTGCGGTCAATACCTGTGCGTAGTTCTGGCATTCACCGCTGGCTGCTACCACGTGATCGGCAGGAGTGGTGATGGCTACTTTGTAATTTCCGAAAATCAATGCAAACTCACCCTGGCCGAGGAATTGCTTGTGGTTCCAGCCATTGACATCGTCATAAGGTGCCAGGCGTGGGAACCAGTGTGCGATGAAGTAGTTGGCATTGCCGTCTTTGGGGAAGTATTCATAGCCACTGCGACCATAGTACTCTGTAATGTTATAACTCCAATCCACGCCAAAAACAAATGTTGTACCCGACTTCAATGTCACTGGCAGGTCAATGCGCATCATGGTACCATTGATTTTATATGGCAATGCTTTTCCGGCTTTGTCTTTGACGGCTGAAATCTCGTAGCCATATTCTTTTTTAGGATCCAGATTAGAACCTCTGCCATTGTTCAGTGCCTGTAACTGCGCCGGGCTCATGCCTTTTGCACTCACAGAACCAGTACGGGAAGTAGCGCCAATGCCGTCTTTTTTGAAAAGGTTCTGATCCAGTTGCAGCCAGATGTATTTCAGGTCGTCGGGCGACTGGTTGAAAAAAGTAATGGTTTCGGAACCGATGATACGGCGGTTATCGTCATCCAGCTCCACTTTAATGTCGTAGTCGGCGCGTTGCTGCCAGTATTCCCGGCCCGGCGCACCGGAGGCTGCCCGGTAGGAATTAGGCGTAGGAAGCGTGGTTCCCAGCTGTTCAAAACGGTCATTGGCTTTAAAATTGGGTGAAACGGGTAACTGTTGGGACATGGAAACCATGGAAACCAGCAGTAGCATCAGTAACGGGAGAAGTGTTTTTTTCATAATTGGCAGGTTATTGAGATTTTGATTTTCTTAGTTTACAGACATGCCCATTAGTGTGCGGAAAAATGGGTTATTCAGGATGAGCGACAATGCCATTCCAAAAATGATCCCGGACATAATGTTGATCCAGTTGACCCTTTGAATGCGCATCAGTTCGATCAATACAAAGGCAATTGATAAAATAATGAATACAATGATCAGCTGGCCGAGTTCCAACCCAATGTTAAAACCCAGCAATGGATTGAATATCTGAGCTTCATTTCCCAGCAGGGCTTTCAGGTAGTTGGAGAAGCCAAGTCCGTGGATCAGTCCAAAAAACATAGCCAGCGGGTATCTGAGCGCTGATGTTGTTTCTTTTTTGCTAAATGAGCTTTTGGGTATTTGATAAAAAAAGTTGAGCGACGCAGTAATAATGATGGTAACCGGGATCAAAAGTTCGATCCAGTCCTTGTTAATGCTAACCAAACCCATAGTGGCCAACGCCAGGGTAATGGAGTGTCCGATGGTGAAGGCCGTCACGAGGATGACCACTTTCTTCCAGTCAATTAAAGTGTATACAGTACAAAGTGCCATGATAAAAAGGATATGGTCATAGCCATTGGAATCGGTAATGTGACTGAAACCTAGTTGTAGGTACGCCTGGAACTCGGACATTTAGTGGTAATAAGAGATTAGTAGTATCAAGACAAAATTAATTGTCATGACAAAAAACATGAACCCGAAGATATTCTTTTCGATGCAGGAAAACAATACCGGAAGACAAAAGGCAGCACTACGCTGTCAGATGTCACATTTTGACAAACAAAAAAGACCGGGAGCATTTGCCCCCGGCCTTTTTAAATTCTGACACCAATTATATAAGACTTTTAAGAATGAATTACTTGTAGATTGTATTTTGAGGATCAAAGTTGGTCCAGGATTTGGTCCAGTCTTCGGTTCCGAATGCACCTCTGAAAAGTTCTTTTGTGAAGAATGCATCAGCACCTTTTCCTTCCCAGATTGCGTCTTTCAATAAAGGAGAGGTTGCTGCTGGTAAGAAAGCAGGAGCGGTAAGGCTAAAATTGTTTGCATTCAAAAGCAATGTCGAAACATCAGTAAGAATAGTATTTTTACGGGCAGCAGCACCGAAAAAAGCGGTTGCCTGTGCATCAGAAACGCCTGTTGCAGCACGGTCACCACGTACGGGGATTGTTGTGTTAGCCAACACAATACCTTTCAGATCTAGTGTTCCGGCAGTAGCATGAGCCAATGTATTGGCACCGTCAAGACGAAGGCCTTCAGGATATCCTGCAAAAACTGAATTTAAAATAGTAATGTCCGTATTACGACGCAAATGCATGGCCGACTGATAAGGTCCGCTTCCTGATGCTTGTGTATTACTTGGCGTACCAGAGAAAGCAAAGTTACTTACGTTTGCAAACACAGGAGCAGTCAACGGCAGGCCGTTGTTAGGTCCGGTCGCTGGTTCGCCTGTACCTTTAAAGTTATCAGATTCAAAACCATTTGAACCGGACTGATCGGCAACCAATGGATCACGCAAAGAGAGTGCATACTGTACTTTACCTGTAAAACCCCAGTCAGTATCCCAATCATCGTCAAAACCACGGAAGGCGACCAGATTTTTAGCGTTAACAGTACCGCCAAACCATTCGAAAGAATCATCACCACTGTAAGAAACCTGCACGTGGTCAATCGTTGTACCTGACCCAACCGCATATAATGATAAACCGTTGATTTCGTTACCAACAGCAATTGCTATACCCGGAAATTCAATCCGTACGTATTGTAACTTCCCAGAATTGTCATCAGCAATGCCCTCGCCACCTAACAGGCCAGCAATACCACCTTCGAAAGGTGTACTTGCAAGTTGGTTATGTGGCGCTTTTCCAAGGATTACAATTCCACCCCAGTCCCCATAATTACGAGCTCCTGGTGCGGCGTTCGATGTGAAGACAATAGGTTCAGTTGCAGTACCTACGGCCATGATTTTCGCTCCTGCATTGATGATTAGTGTACCACCTTTCGCTGCTCCGGAAGGATCAAGTGCAATTCCTCCGCCCTTGATAATCGTTCCTGCTTCAATTGTAAGTGTTGCACCGCTATTTACGTAAACAAAACCTTTTAGAAGATAAATATTATTTTTCGTCCATGTTTCGCTAGCTGCAATTGCACCTGATTTTTCAACCACTGTGCGTGCAGCTATTTCGAAATTGGTCGCGCTTTTAGCGGTTGTACCACCCACGGTTACAGAAACTAGTCCTGTTGTTGCACCGGCGGGAACAGTTACTTCAAGTGTCGTAGCCGTAGCGGCTGTTACCGTAGCAGGTGTTGTGTTAAACAAAACGGTATTGTTAGCAGCAGTCGCATCAAATTTGGTACCTGTGATGACAACCTTCGTGCCAACAGGACCGGATGCCGGAGCCAACGATTTCACCGAAAGTACTTCCGCAGCCGGAGTAGGCTCATCGTTATTGTCACAAGAAGTGGTTCCTGCGAACAGACCGCCCAGAACTAATAAAAGATACAGCTGTTTTTTTAAGATATTCATATTTAATTTAATTGATTTGCAAAAAGAGAATTTTATTAATTAGTGGAATGGGTGGCGCTTATTGACTTTTGGTATTAAGGAATTACTATTCTTTTACCGAATGTATAAGCAGCAGTTAATGTGAAGTAGCTTCCTCTTTTAAGCTTGCGTACATTCTGATCTGCATTGGCGGTTGTAGATGTTACATCTTTTCCGATTTTACCATCACGATTGAAATCCTGGGCGAAGCGAACTGGCTGATTAAGGATATCTTGTATACCTAATCTGAATTCCAGGTTTTGTCTGATCTTTTTACTGACATTTAGATCAATTACGTTCCTTGGTGTTTCGTAAACCGTCGGGTTGTTTTGATTTCCTACTGCAAAAATCCGTTGTCCGAATACATTGTAAAGTACATTCCATTGCCATCCTGAAATTGGATCGGCGTAATAGACGCCTGCATTGATCAAGTATGGGGACTGGTTTGCCATAGGACGTTTTTTGTCTGTTAGGCCTGTCAGGTCATAATTTTGAATTGCTCCACTTAAATCCGGGCCCTGGATAACATCTCCCAGATTTATTTTGCTTTTAATAAAAGAAGCATTTGCGATCAGTGTAAGATTTTGCAGGAAAATGCTTGATGCATTTGTAAACCCTTTACGCATTTCTAATTCAACACCATAATTCTGGGCTGAACCTGCGTTGATAAAAGTGTAGGCAAGTCCACTTCCAACTGGTAAAAGGAATGACTCAATTGGATCTTTAAAATGCTTATAAAATCCGGTTACTGAAATGAGCTCATTAGGAGTTGGATAAAATTCCCACTTCGCATCCAAATTTTGAATCTTGGCAGTTTTAAGTGTTGTATTACCACGTATATCAGCCTGTAAGTTGAAATCGTAATAAGCATACGGAGCAAGTTCGCGGAATTCAGGGCGGTTAAGTGTCGAAGAAAAAGCCAGTCTCAGATTTTGTTTATCCGAAACTTTGTAAGTAAAATTCAGAGAAGGCAGCGGGATAAATATCTTGTTATTAACCAGCTCTTTTCTTTCATTGACAATAAAAGAATGAAGCTGCTGATTATTGTATTCCCCACGGAAACCAATTGTTAGAATAGCCTTACTTCCGAAATTTACATCACCGCTCAGATAGGCAGCACCATAATTATTTATACCCTGGTAAGAATCCAGATCCTTTGTTCCGTCTTTAATGGTTAGTCCACCAGTTTGTCCGGTTACGTTAGCTGGTGAAAATACAGAACCAACTCCCTGGCCTAGTACGGCACTTGCGTTTCCAACACTATTATATCCATAAAAATGAGCAGTGTAATCTCTGTCTTTTCTTTCACCGTAAATTCCGAATCGAATGCGGTTTGGTTCACGATCGGTAGGGTTACCAAAAGTATGTTCACCATTGACAGAAAGTGTGTAAACACGTTCACCTAATTTCGAGTAAAAACGACCTACCTCCGATGCTGTTGGATCAGTTGGCATTACAGCTGTAAATGGAGCAGGCTGTCCGTCTGAACCGGTTGCACCAGTAACACGCTGATAACGGACACGCTTCCAATCCGGCTCCCAGCGGCCAGTGTATCCAAATCCTGTGATCCAATTCAGCTTGGTTAATTCTCCAAATTTATGATCACCTGATATTTGAGTAGTTGCGATTGTTCTGTTTTCAAACCGTTCTGAATAATTTAATGCATCATAGCCGTCAATTATCTTCTGTCCGTTACGAACGACGGTTTCGGTATTCCCTAGCTGGTTAAACAATGTTTTCCATTCCAGCGTAAAAACAGGAGAGAAGCGGAAAGTCCAGTTGTGCAGAACCCCAATCCTTGACTGACGGGAATAATTTGAATCCGTGTATTTTTCAAAAACGTCATTGGCAGTCAATCCGTTTTGATATAACGTCAATCCTACTTCGGCGCGTTGGTTTGTTAGAGAGTAATTGATATTGGTAATGTTACTGACATCAACATTGCCAATATCGAATCGTCTACCCAGATTCAGTGCAAAACGCATGTCGGGAGAAACGTTTATATTTTTAAGTCCCCATGAGTTGGGCATTAATTGCGCATATGATGCTCTGTCAGGCGCGCTTAAAACATTAAAGTCAGCTGATCTTTTTGGGAAGGCGCTGGATAGCGTTTGGTCTTTTCCCCAAAGCCCCAGCAAATTTGCACCACTGCGCGTCTGTGTCTGTACATGCTGGAAGGTTGTATTTCCACGGTAACCAAGTGTAAAAGCCGCATCTGTGAAGTTTTGATCTGGGCGACGTTTGGTGTAAATTTTGATGATACCGCCTGCGAAGTCGCCGGGAGATTCTGCTGAACCGGATTTGTAGACAATCATCCGGTCAATGATATTACTTGGAACAAGGTCAAAAGAAAAAGAACGAGTGTCAACTTCCGATGAGGGCGTAATAACATCGTTGATCAAAACAGCATTGTAACGTGATCCCAAGCCGCGGATCATTACAAAACGATTATCCACGATGCTCACACCAGGTACGCGACGAATAGCTGCTGCTGCATCACGATCCTGAGATTTTTGAATTTGCTGAGCCGAAATCCCGACTGCTATTGGCTTTAATTGTTTGATTTCACTGATAACGGCAACTTCCGTATTGGTTGCACGTGAACCCCGCACAACAACTTCTTGCAACGCTTTGCCTTCTTCGTCCAGTTCGGTATCGATTACCGTGGTATTGCCAGACTCAACTCTTACATTAGGAATTTCCTTGGTTTGGTAAGAAACAAAAGAAATGATGATTTTGTGGGTTCCGACTGGAACATTGGAAAGGACAAAATTGCCATCTACGTCAGCGGCAGCACCAATCTGTGTGCCCTCGATCAATACGGATGCGCCTATAAGTGCTTCTTTACTTTTGGCGTCTTTAATGGAGCCGCGGATAGAACCGGGATCTGCCAGGGCCGTGAGGGCAGCTGAGAGAGATAGTAACAGGGTAAAAATTTTGGTTTTCATTTTTCGGTGTCAATTTTATGACACAAAAGTAGATCGCCAATGTTACCCCAATGTTACCCCTATATTATGGCTCAGTTATTTCGGAATTTGCCTATTTGTTATAAATCAAGCACTTATTCAATAATTCCTTGTCCTTTTTCCGCTTCGAAGTCGTCGAGGTCGTGCACAAAGCCATTGATCACCGCATACTTCACTTTGCCTGCTTTTTTGAGGATAAAGGTAGCTGTACCGCCCAGTCCGGGTGTTCCGGACGGAGCTTCTTGTCCGCTTCGGAGTACATGCAAAGGTGTTGTGGTGAAGTAAAGTCCCAGTGCGCGGGTATTGGAATCCGCGGCCAGTCGCACGTAGGTATAGCCCTCACGCAAGAGACTTTTCGCATTTAGTTTGCTGATCTCGCTGACGTTTTTATAGGTAGTAGGATGTACTTTTCCTTTTTCAATGGTCAGGCCGGTGGCGTCGATCTCCTCACTGCCGTATTGCGGATGCAGGTCGCCGAAGTCTTCAATTTTACTGTAATAAAAGAATTTGGAAGCATTGGCGTAGTTGATTTCACTCCGGTTGATGCCAAGATCGGCGGTGAATGACTTTCCTGATTGTTTGACGGTCGCATTGCGTACTACCAGATCATAAACCCACCTTCCGTTTTCAGGAATGTCGTAGTACTCGTCGCGTTTTTCTTTGGTCAATGAATTGTCTGAAATCTTGCCTAATGCAGACAGGATCGCCATGAAGTTCAGCTGACGAATGTATTGCTTTTCCGGGTCTCCAACGTAGCCTCCTGATTCAATGAGTACCAATGTTGTCCCCCATTTCTGCACATTATCACCAAATCCCCTTGGTTCGTGATCGTCGCTGTACCTTGCTACCTGGCCTGGAATGTATTTTTGAAGCACCTTATTCATGCCCACAATGAGCTGCATGGAGCGTTCCCGAACGGGATTGATCGATAGCTCATAATCGTAAGAAGTGGCAAGGAATGATATAGTAGCGACTTTGGAGCTGCGTCCTGCGGAGTAGCGGGGGCTTTGGTCGTGCAGGTTGAAACCGAAATCTGGTTTGAGTCTGTCCACCAATCCTTTTAATATGACCGCTTCCGGTGTTTGCCTTGCAGCTGCATCGCGGTTCATGTCGATACCCTGTGCGGTACGCCGCTGGTAGCGTTCGGCACCATCGGGATTAAGCATGGGAACAAAATATAATGTAGTGTTTTCTAAAAGATCTTTACGAAAACTGTCGAAACCGTCATTTTTGCCTTCGAGAAAGTTAAAAATGTCGAAACTGGCCATTGTCGCGGTCGGCTCGTCGCCATGCATTTGAGACCATAGCAATACTTTTTTCTTGCCATTGCCCACCTTGATCATTTG
>NZ_JBDSFX010000090.1:0-300324 GCF_039919315.1 Dyadobacter sp.
ACCAGGCTCGTCAGGTTCTTTGGGATTATCGCCGAGTGGACGTTCGCTGCCTTTGGTGCCGAGCCATTGCTTTACTAATGTTATATTGACACGGTGCTGTCGAACCGACTTGTCAGGTACTACATAATCAGTAATGTTACCGGTGGTATCAAGCAAGTACACCTCTACACTTGGATTAGCCACCATAATAGAGTGGATAATATCGTGTGTGACGGTCGTGTCAGGTTTTCCATCTTTCAGCGGATGGGTGAAGGTGGCCAGGTGAGAGGCAATGTTTCCATAAAGCTGCTGATGCGCCGCCGTATAATAAGATCTCGAAAGCCGCGATGCGATGAGAATAAAGACAGTGCCAAGCACGATCAGCAGCGTGAAAAAAACGGCAGTTATTTTCCAGAATAACAGATTGCCGCGAATGGTTTTTACAGACATAACAGGGTATTATAATTCTTCATTAAACCGGTAACCTACGCCCCAAGAGGTCAAAATGTACTTTGGATTTGAAATATCCTCTTCAATTTTTCCCCGAAGCCTGTTTATGTGGGAGTTTACAGTATGCTCATAACCTTCAAAATCATAACCCCACACCAGGCTAAGCAATCGTTTTCTACTATAACTTTTCCCCGGGTTAGCGGCCAGTAACGCAATCAGGTCAAACTCTCGTAGGGTCAGATCAATCCTGCTCTCGTTGAGCATTACACGTCTTTTGTCAATATCAATTTCCAGTTCACCGGCGCGGATCAGTGACGCAGTAATGTCGCTTATAAAAGCGCTGCTTTCCTCCGTTCTGCGAAATATCACCTTCACACGTGCAATGAATTCCCGGATACTGAATGGTTTGGTAAGATAATCGTCTGCGCCTGTTTCCAGGCCGATCACTTTATCAATCTCTTCGGACTTGGCGGACAAAATCAGGATAGGTGTACGACGGTCGTTTTGTCTTATCCTGCGACAGATTTCCATTCCGTTGAGACCTGGCAGCATCAGGTCGAGGATGATCAGGTCAAAAGCCTGTGCCTGCGTGATCGCAAGGCCGGCCTGCCCGTTTCCGACCGAGGAGACATTACATGCCAGATCGTTCAGATGTATTTTCAACAATTCGACAATATTAGGGTCGTCTTCAATAATCAGTACTTTTTGCATGGAAAGGACCTGGTTAAAAGAAATCATCCAAAATTGAGAAAAAAAAGTACACAAACGGCGCCGTGATACTTTTGTTATAATTCCGTCATTTCTCTGAGACACCAATTGCGTTTGTTTGCAAAAACCAAAAAACGAATTCTATGAAACTTCGACAATTTTTCAGAGTACTTTCTGTGCCCGCCATGGTACCAATAATTGTCCTTACTTCTTGCTCTTTGGAAGACCACCCTGTTCAGGTTGAAAGTTCGACCATCACCATTGAAAATGTACTTCAGGCACAGCCGCTGGTCGAATCCGGGACTTTTAAAGGGGCCGGTACGCCTCCGGTTATTCTTCCGGGCGAATCGGTAACCATCCATTTTTCGGCTGCAAAAGGTGAAGCGCTCAGCTTCGCGACGATGTACGGATGGTCTAATGATTTGTTTTTCGCTCCTGAAAATCCCGGCATAGTCGTGTATCAGCCAGACGGCACCCCGATTGAAGGGGATGTTTCAGCGCAGATTAAACTTTGGGACAATGGGACCCGTCTCAACCAGGCACCTGGCGCGGCAGTAATGCACCCAGGCGTGCCTGATCTAAAAAATATCATGGAAGTGGTGGGTACAGACGCGCAGGGTAATGCCTACTTGCCCGTTTCCAAACTGATGAGTGCAACGCTGAAATATGACGGAAGCTCCTATTTTACACTTACTATTAAAAATATTTCCGGAGGTACGGCCAATGAGACTCCATTCAGCCCCGGCGTATGGTCAGTTTCGCATATAGCGGGCGGGAATCTGCTGAATGCAGCGCCCCTTTATAGCAAGGCACAGCCTACCGCCAATGGGCTTACGTCTATTGCTGAAATGGGGGATAATGGCCCCTTAAGTACCTATATAGCAGGTATCACCGGTATTTTTACTCCATTGTCTCCGATACTCGTGGTTGTGTATACCGGAACAGAAAGCCCCATCTTTAAAGACGGGGAAGCCGACCGGGGCGAAGGGTTGACGATGCTGGCACAACGAGGCAATGCTGATCCACTGGCGGCCGCGCTCAAAACCAAACCGAATGTGAAAGAAGTCTATGTTTTGCATGCGGATGGTACCAATGTGCTCCTTCCCTCCATTGGCGGACAGCCCGGTGGTAAGGTTTCCCAGGTGCTGAACCTGACAGCTGGCGACCGCATCGCAGTGGCGACCATGTACGGGTTTTCTAATGACTGGTTTTTTATATCCGAAGGCAATGGCGTGGATGCCGCAATGAAGGGAGATATTTCATCCATGATGGGGCTCTATGATGATGGTACCGCGATCAATCAGTTCCCTGGCGCCGGGATCACGCAATTCAATCTTGCCGGGACACCGCTAATGGAAAGCAAACCGATTGCGCCGGTTCCCAATCCTAACATGTTTACGACACTGCCTCCAGTAAACCAGATGATTAAAGTGACATTGCAATAAGAAATAGTTAATTAGTCCAAAGCATAACCAGCGAAGTGCTCCCGAGTTCGCTGGTTATGCTTTTTGACTAATTATTCTCAATTAGAAGTGGTATTGCATATACCTTCATCAGGCCTTCTTATTTCATGCAAAACCTGACAACGACGAAAAAAAACGACATTATCAAAATGGGCCGGATCGTTTTACCGGCCGGTGATGCACCGTTTTTGTGGGTCGATGTGGCTGATGTGGGGCGGTCCATTGCTATGGTACTCATGAACTTCAAAAGTCACAAAAACAGGGCTTACACCATCACGGGCGGTGAGCTGCTGACTTTGGGACAGATTGTGAACCAGTTATCCTCCCATATTAGGCGTATCATCCGCTACGTAAGCTCCAACTTGCTACGCTTCATTTGGACTAAACGGAAAGAAGGGACAGCTTGGGGATTAATCTCAGTACTGATAATGCTTCACATTTTGCCGAGGGTTCAAACGCCTCCCGCCTCAAACCTTGAACGTGTTTCATTTCGAAGACCTGGGTTCCACGTATTGGTCCGCAAATCTATAGCGGTATTGTTCTATCAGTTAAAAGTGCCCGGTAATGCCGCACCTAAGGTGATCAGGCCTCCGTTACTCCATGATTAATGGCCAATTGGTTGACCAAGAGCTTATCCTGAACCCTTTGATTACTGTAGTGAAGACCCAGCAAGCCAGGAAATTTCCCTGTCTTTGCGTGTAACCCTCGGACGTAAGTCTGATACCCTCGGTTGTATTTGGGTTGGCTGGGAAGCAGGCCTATCCAACAACAATTATTTATTTACGGGTGAAGAAACGCTATCAGACACATCTCAAAAAGCAGGCCTGCTCAGCTTTCGCGAACAGGCCTCGCTTCATCAATGATTCTAATACTCCTGTACAAACCCAAGATTGTCAATAATTACCGGTTGAGTGCCGGTGCCGTGTGCGGAGATAGCTACCCCGCCACCAGCTATTTGTACCCAACAATCTTTTTCAAATTTCTTTATCGAGTAACCTCCGGGAACTGCGGTTAAGCCGATGACGAAGATACTGTTGTTTCTCCCAGCCGCAATGTCTCTTCCAAAACCACCAGTCTCCACCATATTTACTCCGTTATATTGGAGTACTTTGTTAGCGGTGTCGATTACCCAGGCAAAACCATACGAAGATACAGCGATCCGCATTCCGCCTCTTCCCGGGATCTGTTCCCAATTATTGTTTTTCAACTTTTTAATCGCAAAACCACCTGGTGCTGGCGTCATGCTTACAATATATACAGAATTGTCAGCTCCAACGGCGATGTCAAGCGCAGTTCCTGGCAGCATTTGCCACTGGGAATTGACACGTTTAAATATTTGCCCAACGCTATTAACAACCCATGGAATACCATCAGGACCAACGGCTATGCGTACACCTCCCCCAGGAACCTGCGTGAACTTTTTATTAAAATAATCATACTGGTTAATTGTGAATCCGCCGTTGACTGGTACTTTGCTAATCATCCACAACGATCTATCCGATCCGGTTGCTGCGGCTACATCGGTGGCCTGGCTAGGTAAATATTTCCAGTCATGTGCCGGATAAAGGACCTCAGCTGCAATGAAGTCATAATATGTAAATCCATTCCAAGGCCGTACAAATGAGTTCATGACCGAGTATTTATCCATTGCGGGCGTGTTACAAACCTGAAAATCAAAATATGCTAAGAACGGCTCATCCGTGTGGGTGAGGCCAAAAGAGTGGCCCAGTTCGTGAACAATGGCAGACCTTTTTTCAGACATGGATAAAAAGTTCTCACCATTGTAATAAGTGTTGATCGTCATTCCACCACCAGTTGTGCCATCTGAATCCGGAATATGTTGGCGTGCTATCCAGTGGTCCGTGCCCGGCATTGGAAGTTCGAATTTTGTGTTTATAACCACATCGGGGTTGGAGGCAACTAATATTTCGTGAAAATTAACTTTTGTGCCTTCCATGCTGTTCCAGTCTGCAATAGCCTGGCGGATGGCCTTTTTCCAGTCTTCGGTAATATGCGGATAGATAAAAACCTTGATATCTTTAACATGATCGTCGCTTAGTAAAAATAATACCTGTCGTTGGTTCGCCTTGCCTGTCTTCCCGGATTTAAGATATCCTTCGGCAGTGCTTCTGTGAATTTGAATATCGCCATCAACAATGAACATTTTCTCTTCTTTCAAGTATTTGACTTTGTTGATAGGCGCACCTGTGAGCTCTGCTAAATAAGTGGTAAGTGTTTGCATTTGAGCATCGTCTCCACCCTGCTGATCAACTGCGGGCTCGGTTACGATGTCAGGATCTTTACAACCTTGAAACGATATCAGTAAAGCAATGAGCAGTATCGCCCGATACAGGTATGATGATCGCCTAGGCGTACTGGTTGAAAATAGATTTTTCATGGGAATGGCTTAAATTGTTATTAAAAAACGATTGATTTGTTTATGCCTTTTTTGTGAAAGAAACTTCTTGTTGAAGGCGATACAAACGTAGGGCAGATATTCGCAGACAGCAATTTTACGAGGTACACAAAATGTCATCGACCATCAAAAATGACGTGTACAATAGGTGTACATGCGCCAGGTAAGCTGTAAATGAGGTTTTTTTTTTCTATTCAATGTTTAAAGTAAGAAACTAGAAAATGGGATTTATCGGAGAAATGTGATTACTTGCGGACGCACAAATGAGGTAGGAAGCCGACGTACGCCCAGTCACTAAAATTTTCAAAGCGGATATGAGACAATGGATCAACAGGCTGTTTAATCCGGAGAACCCGGCTCCTGCTATCATTAAAAAAGAGGGTAATGTTTATCTGGAAGGCGACAAAGCCATTTACGCGCGCCAAGAAGGTTACCGGAAAACTGTGATTGATCTGGCCCAGCTTCAATACATTTATGTTTATACAACCGAGGGTTCCCAGAATCTCGTCCTTAATAATTACAGCCAGCATTTTGTCCCTTGCTCGGCCACCGGATTTCAAGCTTTTTTTCAGCACTTATCCGATCGGTTCTTACTGGATGAAAAGAAATTCTACGAAATTTTGGCGAGCAGCAAACCCCAGAAAGTGGAACTTTGGCGTGCAGATAGTCCCGACAATTGTAAAATTACGGATCATCCGGATTCAACCGAAAAAGGAAAATGCGAAGGTTTCTGGATCTGTTCGTCACCTCCCCAATGGATCAGCTGGGATATGACTTCGCAGGAATTGGTTGACTCGCCACTTACCACTCAAACTACCAATGAATACGGACTGACAGAGCTGCGATTTCATTTTCCGGTCCAGATCGGCAACATCATTCTTGACGACTGGCGTTACTTATTTCCCGGCCATCTGCGCCTCGATGTTCCGCTGGATGATTTTTATTCAAATGTGCGTATCAGCGGCAACGGCGATCAAAATTACAAATTGTTAAAAAAGGCACTCGAAACGATCTTGGGCGATGCTGAATCCATATACGAAAGAGATGACCAGAACTCCTGCCAATGGATGGTTAACGGAATAAAATTCGCATTGATTTACTGGTCTGACAGCCGCTATTCTTATGAGTCCGGATATGCATATTTCAATGTAAAAAATGAGCGCACATATCCTCATTATTTGACCGACCCTGCCTACGAATCCAACATTGAATTGAGCAAATACCTGTGCCTGGAACACTCATTTAGAATTGGTTCGGGTTTCAGACAATCCCGATATTTTCAGCAAACTCCGCAGAAAGTTGCCAATCAGCTAATCCTTTCTTCCGCCGGTTTTATTTTTTGGCGTGATACGCCTAACGTAAAAGTGGGTTTTGCTAACCGGGAAAATGCGATGATCTTCCCATTGGAAAATCTTGCCAGTTTCCATTGTGAAAATGTGTTTCCCGACCGTAGCAGCGGCGGGGCTTATTTGTCGGCAATCTTGAAAGAAGGTGTCCAGCAGTCCATCCTGATCGGTGATTGCAATTCTTTTGACGCATATATTTCCCATCTCACCGAAATGACCCAACTTCCCGTTACTGTGTCGGCCACCTCCGAGTAATCACTGAACTTCAGATGTATGTCATTTGAGATGATATGAATCGATGGTCAACTTCGGCTAAGTTGATCTTTCTGCCCCCCAAATTGGCCTAAAAACGCGTTTGTTCACCTTTTGTTTACCTCATTTCTGGGGCGAAGTACCTTTTGTACACGCCGGGAGCTTTTTGCTGCAGTTGATCCTCCCTACGTTTGTATCGCCTAACGACAACCCAGTCGAAGGGATCAAATCAGTATCTAAACTAATATTTCGAAACAAAATGTCAAACGTAAAAACAGTAATCGATCAATGGGCCGTAAAAGATCTTGAAGATGGCTCGTCATTAAATATCACAGTAACCGAATGTACAGAACTGGGAAATGGCTCGCTACCCGGGATACAAGTTTCATATATGGGACAAACGATCAATTTCGAGCCTGCTATCACCGAGCGTTGGGCTTATCAGGCCTCAAAATCGGGTGTAACTGATTTACTGTTAACGGATTACTCCTGGATGGTCCATGAAGATCAGTTTATCAAAAATTACCTGGTGGTAGGTGAAACATTAAAAGCAAAAATTGAGGTAAAAAGCCGGAGTTCAAAGGTCATCAGCAAAGAATATGAATTGCCTTTTTCATTCTAAACCCTTTGAGTCTTTTTTATCAAACACATTTTTACCTGCTGCCATGAAAAATAATATAATAAAACTGTGTCTTTCCTTTGCCTTCCTGCTCACTGCGATCCAGGCATATTCTCAGGAAAATGCTGAACCTGAACCTGATAGAAACCAGTTTCGGATAGGGTTAGGCGCCAATTACATCAAAACGCTCGATCTCTTATACTCCCCTTTAATGTATAAGTCGCTCAGAACAGACCTTCAACTGGGTTATTCGAGGAAGTCTGAAAATGGGATTTTTTCGTCTGATCTCAATGTCTTTATGGGTTCGTTAAAACCCAATTCCGGCGGTGCAGTTGTTATATATGCTAACGAAACAGATATTCACGGGGTTGAAACGACGGAGGATATGGTACTTCAAATGGTTCAGATCGGGTTCGACCTGCAAGTGGGGTATTTACGTGAAATGCAGCAGCTGCGGAGTGAATCCAAAGCGATTTACCTGGGTGGAAGTTTGGAAGAAAGTTTAACCTACACACCCGGATTTATGAATGTTGGCGTGATCAACTACAGTTCATTCAATGCCAAAGCGCGATTCGACTATTTTTTAAAAAATGGCAAACCGCTTATTTTTGAACTGGCAGTTCCACTCGTTTCGGTGATCACCCGGCTTCCCCATCATCAGTCGCCCGGCGAACCTGGGAAGTCGGATTTAGGCGCATTTTTTTCAGGAAATAATAAGGTTGCAACGCTCAATCATTTTCAAAATGCCCGATTTTCAATCAAGTATCCATTGCTGGTAAAAAGGCGTATCGCTGTGGAGATCAGGTACGAAGGATCCTGGATGCATTATTACAAACCGCGGCATCTGACGCAGGCAGGCAATCATTTATCCCTTGGTTTAACTTTTTAAAATAGCAATCATGAAAAAGCAAATAACAATACTCTCAGGAATTTTAATGACCGTCCTTTTTTCGCTCACCTCATGTCAGGAAACGATGGTCGGATATGAGAACAATAACTCCAGCGAAAGCAATTTCCAGCAGATGTGGGAAAAATTTGACAGTCACTACGGGTTGTTCCTGGTGAAAAATATCGACTGGAATGAGGTGTATGCTTCCCATTTACCAAAAGCCAGGGCTGCCAAGACAGATGCCGAATTGTTTGCTGTATTGTCTTCTGCGGTGCATACATTGGATGACAAACACATCAATATCTACACAAACAGCAAGCAGCTGACAGATTATAACAGCGGCGAAAATGGGCATATACCCGCTCAGGAAGGTTTTGATTTCAAAGTAGTCCGGGAAAAATACCTGACTGATTACCAGGAAATAACGGAGGATTTCGGTTATGGAAAGTTGACCCCAGAGGTTGGTTACATTCATATCGACGCATTCAAGGATAAATTGTCGGTTTTTGAAAATGGGATGGACAAAGCACTCAATGCATTAGCTTCCACGAAAGGAATCGTATTCGACATCAGGGACCACACAGGCGGCTCCGACCATGTGAGTGCGTATATAGCAAGCCGTTTTGCGGGTTCGAGGAAATTATTCATGACAGCTAAGAAGAGAAATGGCCCGCGCCACGACCAGTTTGCAGCCCCAGTAGAATGGTATATCGAGCCAACGGGCAAAACACAATATACAAAACCGGTTATCTTGCTGACCACATCCACCACATTGAGCGCCGGAGAAACTTTCACATTTGCGATGAGAGAAAATGCCAATGTTACCCACATGGGCACCAAAACAGCAGGCGCATTTTCCGATGTGATCGCCCATCAATTACCGAATGGCTGGATAGTCACCATTGGTGTAGGCGACTATCGCGGCTCAGACGGTAAAAGCTATGAAGGGATCGGTATTACGCCGAAAATTGTAAGTTTAAATCAAAAATCAGACGTGCTGAGAGGTGTAGATAAAACGCTCGAATCAGCCATTGAAAGACTTAGGTAAGTGTCAGGAATCAAAATTTTTCTGTTTCAATTCGTATATATAATGACTGTTTTGTCCGGCATTATTGCCCTGTTTGGCTGCTCGGAAATGACCGCTCATTTTATGCAATGGTTAAAGAAAACTACCCGACTGCTATCATTGAAAGTACAGATGAGACCGGAGATCTGGTTGTGACCAGGTTTAGGATCAACGGAAAGGTAATGACCTTATATGCCAATTTGCAGACGAAATCACTTACACTTATTGATTCGGATAAATTAATGGTTAAGACTATCGGTGAACAGTTTGATCGGAAATTGTCCGAGGGAAAATTCCAGGATAGTTTTGGGCAAATCAACTTGGATTAATTCATGTACGCACACCCTCCCTCAATCAGTTACGCATTAAACCACATTAGTATCGCAAAAGTGGCAACCACGTGGGTATACGCGTCCCGGATTACGCCGCCGCCGTTAAATGGCACAAAGGGAAAGGGGGTAGTGGAATTACAAGCCGCCCTTATCCATCATCAAGGTAATACTAGGACTTTAAGAGCGGGCCATTAGCTTTTGCAGGATTTAAAAGTTTGTTTGCGAAGCCAGGAAAGAACCTGTTTAGATAATAGATCGCTTTGGTAAGCCCTAACCGGATGGTATATGTATCGTTTCTCAAACTCGAAATAAGTCCTTTTACCAAATCCTCGGGCGACATTTTATCACTCTGGAAATCTTTGGTCATCTCGGTAGCAACTACCGGAGGTTGTAATTCAAACACTTTCACGTTACTGTTAATCATTTTCAGGTGATCACGCAGGGCAACTGTGTAAAAGCGGACTGCTGCTTTGGATGCAGAGTAGGTTGGGGAGAGCGTCAAAGGCAGGTGACTTAAAAAAGAAGATACATTAATGATCGCCGCTTCATTCCTTGATTTGAGCATATCCATAAACAAATTGTTCATATGGATTACTCCTAAATAATTGATGTCTATTTCTTCTTTTGCCTTTTCATAATGGATATCGCTGCTCACACCCAGATTATCGGGCTTGCCGAAAATGCCTGCATTGTTATAAAGAATGTCAATGCCTCCCAAGTCGGCTACCTGCGCTAACAGTGATTTTGCATCGCTAAAATTACCTGCGTCGCTGTTAATGGCAACTATGCCAGGATATTTTCTTTTGGCTTCATCCAGTTTAGCCTGGTTTCTGCCCGTTACAATCACCTTGCATCCTGCTTCTAAGAACTGCTTTACTGCTTCTAACCCTATGCCGGCAGTTCCGCCAGTGATGAGTATTGTTTTACCTTTTAATTCCATGATTATGTTTTTTTTAAATGTTAAACTTATGCTCCGAATTGCCTGAGATAATAGTCAATGTGGGTTGTAAATAGCCTTCCCTATTGTCTTGGGGAGTTTGGTGTGATACGGATTATCCTGCCGATCAAGACTTCCGCTCCATTTTGATGCAACGTTCAAAAAATGAAAGATTAGGGTTTAATTCCAGGGAGTCAGCACCGCTTTTCCGGTTGAATGACGTCCTTCCACCAGACGGTGTGCTTCTGCGGCCTGTGAAAGTGGCAGGACTGCGCCAATCTGAAGGTTTAGTTTACCCACCACTTCTGCACCGAGTGAGTACGATGGAGCGGTTTGCTCAGGATAATAGGTGCCTTTCCTTCGGGTAATATCTGCAAAGTTCACCCCTGCCGCTTCAACCCGGATTAACACTTCTGATTTTGCTGGCTGTGGCGTAGGTACTTCTTCATATTGGTGAACTTGTGGGCCGCCGGTTTGGTGAAATACTATCGCTTTCATTTTTTTGTTTGTCTAAAACACGCTAAATTAGCTTGCTAATTGCAAGTGGATATGCAAATGTACAAACAACTTTTAAAATGCAAGTTGATTTTTGAAATATTTTATGGGAACAGTTAAAAAAAGGTCGAATTGTCTGTTGAGCAGCTCACTTGATATTTTTGGAGACAAGTGGTCATTGTTGATTATCAGGGACTTAATGTTTAATAATAAGAATACCTATAATGACTTTTTGAAGTCAGCAGAAGGCATTGCCACCAATATTCTGGCTTCCAGGCTCAAAGGACTGGAAGAAAATGGTTTGATTGAAAAATCGGAGCACCCAGGCAGTAGAGCGAAGATTCTGTACAGGCTTACTCCAAAAGGAATTGAGCTGCTACCCGTGATTATTGAAATCCATTTATGGGCAGAAAAGTATTTTACAATACCCTCAGGCATCGAGCCCACGCTGAAAGAGGCAAAAAAAGACAGGGAGGCACTGATAAAATCGATAACAAAATCGCTTATGGAAAATATCAGCTTGTAGTTCTAATCAATGAAGTGTCCGATAAAACATCGAGTGAAAAATGAATGATCGGTTTGAAATGCAATAATCTATATAAATACTTGCTACTCCACTTGACAAAAAATGAAGACATAGCAATAATTTATATTTCCCTGTGAATAGTAAGGGTTTGTTTTGAAGATTTAGGTTATTTTGATGACTATTCCACAATAGCTCAATCCATGATGTCACCGAAAACCAAAAGAAATGTTGCCCGTGTCATTCCTTTTGGAGTATTGTGGTTTATTTTTAGCCTGATTTATTGCGTGCTGGAAAAAGGAATTCTTGGAGATCTGGACCGCTATCCATCTACAGGCAATCCGTATAAATTTGCAACAAACATTTTTGCCATCCCCGCTGCGGGCCTGATGATGGGTCTGGTTACCGGAATTCTGGAAATCGGTTATTTCAGCAAGTGGTTTATAAAAAAGAGTTTTACAAGGAAGATCGTATTTAAATCCCTCCTTTACCTGATCATTGTTAGCATTTTTCTGTTTGTCTTGCTGTTGAGCAATGCACTTTATATACACAGTACGGACTCTTTTGAAAACCTGTTATCACCAGCAAGGGCATTTTTTACTGACTACGCTGTGGTCGGTCTGATGCTGTACATCGCTGTCTTGATCCTGATTACGCAATTTTATGCTGAATTTAGCCAGAGTATCGGACCAGGCACATTGAGTAATTTTTTCTTGGGGAAATACCATCATCCCGTAGAGGAAGAAAGAATATTTATGTTTCTGGATATGAAGTCCTCGACCACAATCGCGGAAAATCTTGGCCATGTCAGGTACTTCGAGATGTTAAAGGAGTATTTTTTTGACCTGTCCGTTGCTGTTATTGACTATGGGGGCACGATTTATCAATACGCTGGCGATGAGATGATCGTCAGCTGGAAACTGAAAGAAGGATTAAAAAATAATAATTGTATAGAGTGCTTCTTCGCTATGAAACGGGCCTTGCAGAATCAGGCGGAAAAGTACAACCGCAAGTTCGGCGTTTTACCGGCGTTTAAAGCCGGGTTGCATTTTGGTATGGTAACTGCCGGGGAAATCGGATCTCTGAAAAAGGAAATCATCTTTACAGGTGACGTACTTAACGCTTCTGCAAGGATCCAGGGACTTTGCAATCATTTCGATGCTGACTTGCTGGTATCGGAGGACCTTGTTAAAGTCCTTCGGCTTCCGGCCACATACGTGATAAGATCGGTCGGAGAGAACCTGCTGAAAGGCCGAAGTAAAACATTGGAGCTATTTTCCATTTCGGCTTCTCACTAACGCTCATTAATCGTTACGGATGCTGTCTGTCTTCGGACGTATTTGCAAAATTATATAGCTAGACTTAGCTTATTCAAGCGTCAAACTAAGTGGTTATTTTCGATTACATCCGGGCTAGCCATTCGATACTATTTCTCAGTAGTTTGATTTTTCTGTCCTGTTCCATTTTCTTTAACAATCTTGATATAACCTCCCGCGAAGTATTCAGATCATTGGCAATTTCCTGATGGGTGATAAAAATCTGGCTCCCCTTGCTGTTCGAAAATTGGTTTTTCAGATAAAATTCCAGCCTTTGGTCCATGCCCTTGAAGACTACATTGTCAAATACCAGCAGCAGTTCTTCAAAGCGGGCCCGGTAGTTGGCGATGACAAAGTAATACCAGGTTTTATATTTCTGCATCAGCTCGTCCATCAACTGGATCGGTATCATGACCGCAACAGTATCTTCCACTGTTTTGGCCATGATCTCGCTGGCCTCTTGTCTGGTATTACAGATCATTGACAATGCGCATGCATTTCCTGGTTCCAGATCATAAATGAAAGCTTCCTGGCCATCGTCACCCTGACGATAAAGTCTTACCCTGCCGCTTCCAATGAGCAAGGTGTGTTTGATATATTGTCCGGTTCTCATGATTACCTCCCCGGCCGGAATAGTTTTCAGGATACAATCCTTGATCAAACGTTCTTTTAATTCAGGTTCAAAATCCGGAAAAACGGAATCGAGATAGTACGAAATATCTTCACTCATGGTTAGCGAAATGATTAAGCGATGCGTAATGTGATAAAATAAACCCAGTCCAAAAAGGTTCCCCAAGGCCTTTTAGCAAAAGCATTCAGGGAAATCCCCCAATTTTCATCTGTGGCGAAGTTCACCATAACAATATTTCATGTATGTGATCTTTGTCACTTTCAAGGTGATCGACACTTCTGATTTTTGTAGTGTAATCAATACAAAAAATGGAAATCATCGCTTATATAGCTTCTGTATTTATTGGTATTTCGTTGGGTATGATTGGCGGGGGCGGGTCCATCCTGACTGTGCCGGTCCTGGTCTACATGTTTGGCATTAGTCCTTTGGTATCGACATCCTACTCGCTGTTTATTGTGGGGTCAACGAGCCTTGTCGGGGCATACAGCAATTACCGGAATGGTGCGGTCAAAATTAAAACAGCGTTGCTGTTTGGAAGCACATCGATCACAACGGTTTTCTTGACGCGTAAGTTTTTAATTTCTTTGGTTCCTCATGAACTTTTCAGCCTTGGCGCATTTCGTATCACTGAACCTTTATTAACGATGATGCTTTTTGCTGTGCTGATGGTAGCGGCATCGGTGGGCATGATCAAAAGCAAGGAGCGTAAACCGGGGTGTATGAAGTGTGATTTAAAGGGTAATATTACCCGGATGCTTTTAAGTGGCATTGGCATCGGGCTTACTACCGGTTTTCTGGGAGCCGGGGGCGGGTTTCTGCTGATACCCACCTTGGTGTTAGTGCTCGGTATGCCCATGAAAGAGGCTGTTGGTACTTCGCTTCTGATTATCGCGCTGAATTCTCTTGTCGGATTTGCAGGGGACATAGGACATCTGATTATTGACTGGGCTTTTTTACTAAGAATCACTTGTATCGCTATGGCTGGTATTGTGATCGGGGGCATCCTAGCCAAAAGGGTAAACGCTGGGTCTTTGAAAAAAGGGTTTGGCTGGTTTGTGCTGGCGATGGGAATTTACATTATATCCACAGAGCTGGTCCATCTTCGATAAAGCTCGCACGCACATACCCAAAAAATAAGAATCGTTTTAATTTTCTTTTGCAATGTGACAGATGTCACTGACCAGCCAGCTTAACATCCCGAAATTTGTATAGTTCATTCAAATAGGATTGATCAATAAAGACAACAAGTATGAAACTCGAACAAATCTATACCGGCTGCCTCTCACAAGGCGCTTATTATATTGAAAGTAATGGGGAAGCTGTGGTGATCGACCCGCTCCGTGAAGTGGGGCCCTATATCAACCGTGCTGAAAGAGATGGAGCAAAAATAAAATATGTGCTAGAAACACATTTTCACGCGGATTTCGTGTCTGGCCATATTGACCTCGCTGAAAAAACAGGTGCGCAGATCGTTTTTGGTCCAACCGCAAAGCCCGGCTTTGATGCGCTCGTAGCAGTGGACGGTCAGGTGCTGAAAGTGGGCGATGTTTCACTAACAGTACTGCATACGCCAGGGCACACTATGGAGAGCTCCTGTTATCTGTTAAGTGATGAGCAGGGAAAGCAGGTCGGCATTTTTACGGGAGACACCTTGTTCATTGGCGATGTCGGGCGTCCTGACCTGGCCCAAAAGGTATCCGCCGAGTTGACGCAGCAAAAGCTGGCAGAGCATCTTTTTGATTCGTTACGCGATAAGATTATGCCACTTGTTGATGAGATCATTGTTTATCCGGCCCACGGCGCAGGAAGTGCGTGCGGTAAAAACATGAGCAAGGAAACAACCGATACGCTGGGTAGCCAGAAAATCTCTAATTATGCACTTAGGCCAGATATGACCAAGGCAGAGTTTGTCAAAGAAGTCACCCATGGGCTGATGCCGCCCCCGGCTTACTTCCCCGAAAACGTTTTGATGAATATTCAGGGGTACGAAAGCATTGACAGGGTTCTCGAGCGCGGAGCCCGCGGGCTGGATGCGGCGGCTTTTGAGGCGGCAGCAAACGAAACCGGCGCACTAATGCTTGATACCCGGGATGCGGAAATCTTTGCAAAAGGATTTATACCTAACTCGATCAACATCGGAATTAACGGTGGCTTTGCTCCCTGGGTAGGGACGCTTATTCCCGACATCAAACAGAACATATTGGTAATCACTGAGCATGGCAGGGAAGAAGAAGTAGTGACCCGCCTTGCGCGTGTTGGCTATGACCATACGATCGGATATTTGAAAGGCGGGATCAATGCTTGGGTAAAAGCCGGTAAAGAAGTTGGTCGGATCCAGTCAGTAACCGCTGACCAGATGAGTGAACGCTTGAAAATGGACCCCACCATGGGGGTGCTGGACGTACGCAAAGAAAGTGAGTTCCTCTCAGAGCATATCGTGGATGCCGAAAATGTCCCGCTGGATTATATCAATGATCACCTGGCGCAGATCGATAAAAACAAAACGTACTTCGTACACTGTGCCGGCGGTTACCGGTCAATGATTTTTAACTCTGTACTCAAAGCAAGGGGATATGACAATCTGATCGATGTCGAGGGCGGTTTTAAGGCAATAAAGCAGTCAGATAAGTTAGAAGTAAGCAATTATGTTTGTCCAAGTACACTATTATAAAAACTGTTATGGGAATTATGTCATTGTTGTTGGAAACTCTAAAACAGCCCTGGCCATGGTATGTGGCCGGGCCGCTGATTGGGCTTACAGTGCCTGCACTTTTAATACTGGGTAATAAGTCCTTTGGGATTTCATCATCGCTCCGACATGTTTGCGCCATGTGCGTCCCATCGAAAATCCCGTTTTTTCAATACGATTGGAAAAAGGAGTTGTGGAATATGTTTTTTGTGCTGGGCATCTTTTTCGGAGGGATGATCGCGGTGACATTTCTGGCCCACACCGCACCAATCCAGCTCAACCCGTCACTGGTAAAAGAGCTTAGTGTTTATGGTATAACTGATTTTTCGTCGCTCGTGCCTGTTGATCTGGTAAGTTGGAATAAGCTTTTGACGCTGCCCGGATTTATCATGATGGTTGGTGGTGGGTTTTTGGTAGGTTTTGGCGCGCGTTATGCCGGAGGCTGCACGAGCGGCCACGCAATTATGGGGCTTGCTACCTTGCAATGGCCCTCACTAGTGGCAACAATCTGTTTTATGATCGGCGGATTTGTAATGGCAAACTGGATATTGCCTTTCATATTAATGATGTAAGCAGATGAAAGATTACTTGAAAGCACATTGGGAAAATATTTATAGTACTAAGTCACCCGATCAGTTAAGCTGGACAGAACAGAAGCCAGTGCAGTCTCTCACCCTGATCAAGGAGACAAATACAGCAAAAGACAGTGCCATCATTGACGTTGGAGGAGGAGACAGCCTGCTTGTAGATTATCTATTGCTGGACGGTTATTCGGATATAACGGTTTTGGATATTTCGGCCAAAGCGATCCATAAAGCCCAAAACCGACTGGGAGAAAAGTCTAAGCAGGTTACCTGGCTGGTGGGCGACATACTGGATTTTAAACCGGAAAGGCAATACACAATCTGGCACGACAGGGCGGTGTTTCACTTCCTGACCACTGCTGAGCAGAAAGCCCAATATAAGTGCACCGCTGAAAACTCGGTTTTAAAAGGGCATATGATTCTGGGCACTTTTTCTTTGTCTGGCCCCTCGGAATGCAGTGGGTTGCCGGTGAGTCAGTATGATCTGGCCCCACTGGCCGATGTCTTCAAAGATTCGTTTTCGGTAAAATCTCATTTTTATGCAGCGCATGTTACACCTTTTCAAACAAGTCAACACTTCCTTTTTGCGGATTTTATCAAAACAAACGACTAGAAAGTATGGAAAATTTATCAATAGCTCCCAGGGCACAAAGCGAACATGACATCCGGGCAACGGATTCCATTTGCATCAATGAGAGTCAAAAACAACACAAATGGTATTACAACTTGAAATATCTTGTGGTAGGACTACTTTTCGGAGTACTTTTCGTGAAGGCAGAAGTGATCAGCTGGTTTAGGATCCAGGAGATGTTTCGGCTGCAATCGTTTCATATGTATGGTATTATCGGAAGCGCCGTGCTAGTCGGAATGATTTCAGTTTGGCTTATCAAGCGCTTTGATATCAGAACCATTTCAGGGGAAGTTATCACTTTCGCCTATAAGAAATTCAACAAGGGACAGATTTACGGAGGGTTATTGTTCGGGCTGGGCTGGGGTTTGACCGGCGCTTGCCCGGGCCCCTTGTTTGCACAGATTGGTATGGGTGCTACCGTTATAATTGTCACATTGGTTAGTGCAGTTACAGGCACCTGGGTATATGGCAGGTTCAGGGATCAATTACCTCATTAGGTTTATTAAGAGCTTGTTAAGGAGAATATTGTATACAGGTCCAACAGTTTGAAGATCAATTTTTTGGCACATTACAACTGTCTGACTCCAATCCAGGTAAAGGGTTTCGGTCGGCTGCACAGTGCAGCAAGAACCCATGCAAGCAGAGATCAATCTTCCTGAAAAAACTTCGGGGAACTTAGTTTGGAAGGGCAAATCAATCCCGTTGAAGCCGGGAAAAAATTCGCTGAAAATACAGTAAAGTCATTTTTAGCGTGCTTTTCACAAAAAGAAAATTTAACTTCTGATTATGAATATCAAACAGTCAGGTTTTGCCGTTACAAAATGAACTGTTGATATTTCTGTTTGATAATCATAATAGTTAACTATGAAAGATCGTAACATTCCATCCATTTCCGAATTTGGTGCTGAGTTAAGGAACCAGGGATTCAAGGTTTTTGAAATTAAGGCTGGTGAAAATGTAGTCAGGACTTATAACCGGAAAGATTTCTATAAAATTTGCCTCGTTACAGGTCGGAGCGTTGTGCAATACGCAGACCGTGGAATTGAAATCGATGCAAAGACCTTATTCTTTGGTAATCCCCATATCCCATACTCCTGGGAGATTATTTCAGAGGAATTTACCGGGTACACTTGTTTGTTTTCGGAAAGCTTTTTAAAGGCTAATGAACGTTCGGAAAGCCTTCAGGAAAGTCCGTTATTCAAAATAGGAGGGACGCCCATTTTTACATTATCAGAAGAGCAGCGGAGCTTCATTGCTACGATTTTTCAGAAAATGATTGCTGAAGATGCCACCGGTTACTTGTTTAAGCATGATCTGATGCGCAACTACATCAGCCTGCTAATTCACGAAGCGTTGAAAATGCAGCCTGCCGAGAATTTCTTTAAGCATAAAAATGCGGCCGAGCGTACAGCTTCACTATTTTTTGACCTTTTGGAAAGACAATTTCCCATCGAAAGTATAGATCATCCGATGCAGTTTAAAACTGCCCAGGAGTTTGCCAACCGGCTATCTGTGCATGTTAATCATTTGAACCGCTCCGTGAAAGAAATCACCGGCAAGCCCACCAGTGCCCACATCGCAGAAAGGATCATTACCGAAGCAAAAGCGCTTTTAATTCACACCGATTGGACCATTGCCGAAATCGGCTATGCGCTTGGGTTTGAGTATCCTGCCTACTTTAACAACTACTTCAAAAGGCTCACCGGCACTGTGCCATCTTCGGTGCGGACGCAAACTGCGTGATTTCCATAATAATTGGTTTGATAATCATCATTATAGGGTTGTAACCCGGGGCTACCTTTGTAAACGAAGGCCAACGAGTTATGATCCAGTTATGAGAAATTGCAATGCTTCAGTTCCGGAGAATGTCGGCAATACGAAGCAAAAACTTTTTAAGGTTTATAAAACAGGTTTGGGGTTGGATATTCAGCCGACCTATACGCGCAGGGATTTTGCTAAAATTTACCTTATTACCGGCAAAGCCCATATTTGCGCCAGAGGAAAAGCAATTCATACCAATGAGCCTATCCTGCTTTTCGAGCCGCTTGCGCCTTACTCTTTAAATGAAGTTCAGGGCACCGATCTGAGTTTTGCTTGCCTTTTTTCCAAAGACCTGCTTCAATCTGAATTGTGTTCAAATACTTATCACAAATTGATGGCATCTGCTGCCAAGTCGGGGCCCATATTTTTCCGCCTGGACAACAAACAGAATAACTTCATCGCTGGTGTGTTTGAGCAGATCATTCTGGAACAGGATACGTCCTACTTATTCAGCCATGAGCTATTCTGCAATTATATGAACCTGATACTCCACGAGGTTCTTAAAAAAACGACTGCGAACATCACAGGTTACCAGCCTTTCCATCTCAATTAAATCTTAATCCATTTTACTACTAGCATTGGTCAGTTGTTTGATATCCATAACCTATGGTTTGGTAATCATTATCACAAATGGTGACTAGAGATATAATTTTGCAACATTATAATCATTCGCTTAACCACTATGACAGAAGAAAAATCAATCACAACAGTTCAGGAGCCAAGATGGATTGCGGTGTATTCCATAGCACTTGCAGTAGCCGGACTAATTACCTCCGAATTCCTTCCGGTAAGTATCCTGACCCCGATCGCGCGGGACCTTCAAGTGACAGAAGGGATGGCCGGGCAGGCAATCTCGGTTACGGCATTAATTGCCATGTTTTCCAGTTTGTTTACCGCAATACTGACGAAGAAAATTGACAGGAGGTGGGTACTGTTATCGTTTTCGGTATTACAGATCATTTCAAATATTCTTGTGTCACAGGCATCCTCTTTTGCTGTACTAATGGCTGGCAGGGTGTTGCTCGGTGTGGCAGTAGGTGGTTTTTGGGCCATGTCTACAGCCACAACGATGCGGCTGGTACCACAGCATCTGATCTCAAAAGCCCTTTCCATCGTATTTGCGGCTGTTTCTTTTGCGACCGTACTCGCCGCGCCCCTGGGTAGTTTTTTGGATGAAATTATCGGCTGGCGTAATGTATTTCTGCTGGTATCTGGCATTGGTGTTATTGCGCTGGTTTGGCAGGCTATCGTACTCCCGCCGATGCCGCCAAGCAGCCCTTCGCAGTTGCATACATTGATTTCGGTATTCCGGCGCGAGCATGTAAAAAGAGGAATGCTGGGTGTTACATTTTCATTTGCGGGTTATGCCATTTTCTTCACCTATCTGCGCCCTTTTCTGGAAAACATTACACATGTGCCGGTGGCAATTCTGACAACCATTCTCCTGTTTTACGGTGCCGCCAACTTCTTTGGAGCCATTATTGCCCGGTTTATGATTGACAAAAACCTTTCATTCACCATGGTAGCGATGTCCTTTTTGATGTCCATTGTCACTGCGTTGCTCATTTTCCTGGGAGGTAATATGATCCTTGCGTCGCTGTTTATCGCGGTTTGGGGCTTTGCGTTCGGAAGTGTCCAGGTGGGCTGGCCGACCTGGATTACGCTTGCAGTTCCCGATGAAGCCGAAAGTGGTGGCAGCGTCCTTGTGGCCACAACACAACTTGCCATTACGCTGGGTGCAGGCCTGGGTGGGCTCGTATTTGACCACGTAGGGATTGAAGGCACATTCGGGCTGGGGAGCCTGGTTTGGCTTTGCGCTGCATGGGCAATAGGACGTGCCATGAAAGGGCGTGTACTTGTTTGATATTCATAACATATCGCTTGATATCCATTGGACTTCCTGGTAGATATCCCGCTAATTTTGAACCATTGAAAGATAAATCAAAAAACAAAACTTTAATATGAACAATCTAAAACGGCTCGGTAGCATTGCCATAGCCATCATAGCAATGATAATTAATAGCAAAAGCGCAATGGCTCAGGACTTGTCCAATGGAGCCGATAATTTTTACAAAAGCGACAAAGTGACGATCAAAAAGGTCACTTTCAAGAATCAATACAATATGAAGGTGGCGGGCAACCTATTCACACCAAAAGATTTAGATCAAAAAACCAAAAATGCCGCGATCATTGTCGGTCACCCGATGGGGGCTGTCAAGGAGCAAAGTGCAAACCTTTATGCTACTAAAATGGCTGAAAAAGGATTCGTTACTTTATCGCTGGACCTGTCATTTTGGGGAGAGAGCGAGGGAGAGCCGCGGAATGCGGTCGCCCCGGATATTTATGCCGAAGATTTTAGTGCTGCGGTGGATTACCTGGGTACGCAGGCGTTTGTGGACCCGGAGCGGATTGGTGTGCTGGGGATTTGCGGGAGCGGAAGTTTTGTGATCAGTGCTGCAAAGATCGACCCACGCATGAAAGCCATTGCAACTGTCAGTATGTACGACATGGGAGCGGCTAATCGCAATGCGCTCAATCATTCATTGACCCTGGAAAAACGCAAAAAAATCATCGCCGATGCAGCCCAGCAGCGCTATGCTGAATTCACAGGCAGCGAGCCGAAGCTTACCGGCGGAACGGTTGATGAGCTTACCAAAGCCTCGAACGCTATTGAACAGGAGTTTTATGATTTCTACCGCACAAGACGCGGGGAATATACACCAAAAGGATCCAGTCCGAAATTGACTACACACCCGACGCTTGCGACCAATACCAAGTTTATGAACTTTTACCCCTTCAATGATATCGAGATGATTTCGCCGCGGCCAATGTTGTTCATTGCGGGTGAAAATGCCCATTCCATTGAATTTAGCCAGGATGCTTACAAGCTTGCCGGGCAGCCGAAGGAACTTGTGATTGTACCCGGAGCGGGACATGTTGATCTGTATGACCGGGTAAACCTGATCCCCTGGGACAAACTGGAATCCTTCTTTAAAAAGAACCTTCAATCCAAAACAGAAGGCACAGTTGGACTGCTGCCGGAAAGAAAGTAGTGGCGTAATTTTTCGAATCAAAATATAAATAACACAGCATATGAAACAATCAAGAGTACTCCTGTACCCTTTGCTGATATTTATTCTGGCGATCATGGCATGTAATTCAGACGGTAGCATGGATCCAATTCCCAATAGCGACACAGATCCGGTGAATCCCGGGCAGGAGAATCCCGGCACCGATAGCAGTAACGTGGACACTTCCAGCAACGGTTTGAAAATCATCATTGGTACAAGAACATTCAACGCCACCTTGGTTTCAAACCCCACGGTTACGGCCTTCAAAGCCAGGCTGCCGATGACGGTGAACATGACCGAGTTGAACGGCAATGAAAAGCTTTACAATTTCAGTAGCGCCTTGCCAGCCAATGCTTCCAATCCGCGCAACATCGCAACCGGCGATCTGATGCTTTACGGGTCTGCCACAATGGTGCTCTTTTACGAGTCATTTCCTACTTCATACAGCTATACCAGGCTTGGGAAAATAGACAATCCATCCGGTCTTGCTGCGGCTGTCGGTAACGGTTCGGTTTCTGTGCGTTTTGAATTGGAGTAGAGTGGCGTCGTAAATAGCTTCAAATGAACAGGGAAGAGCTGCCAAGCTGCTTGGTAAATCTCAAATTATTATGATGTCTCACCTAACAATCAACAGATGAAAAAGACCAGAGATAACATTGCAACAAAGCTATTATTGACTTTGGCTGCGGCTGTACTAATCACTTTCCAAGGATTTTCGCAGACGAAAGCTAATGCGGACGCTGAAAAAGCCATTTTTCCGAAAGGCGAACAGGGGCCTGCGTCGAACTTTACAGGTAAAGCCTTCAACTATGGGCTGGTAGCAAATGATTCCACTTATAATACAGTCGTTGGAAATGTGCTTTTTGAGCCTGGTGCGCGATCTAACTGGCACAGGCATCCTGCTGGTCAGATCCTGATCATTACGGCTGGCGAGGGCTATCACCAGATAAAAGGAAAACCGATAGAAAAAATGCGGAAAGGCGACGTCGTGAAATGTCCGCCTAATGTGGAGCATTGGCACGGCGCTAGTCCCGACAGCAGTCTGCACCAAATGTACATCATCCCCAATACCGAAAAAGGGATTGTTGAATGGCTGCAACCAGTCACCGACAAGGAATACAATGCTTTTAAATAACATCTCAGCACCAAAAAATTTATCCTAAGCTAAATGACGATTGCGAAGCAGACCTGGCGTTCAGGTCTGCTTTTGCCAAATGAGAAAACAAGTGCAATTGCTTTGACGTGCAGAAAAGATTACCTGGAAAGACTGCCAGCGGCCTATCAGGAATCAACTAAACTTTAACAAGGACTAGAGATATGGAAATTACAAAAATAGGTTCTCAACCATCCGGTGTCGGCCCCGAAGATTGGTTTACCGGAAAGGTCCGCATTGATGCGTTATTTCAACCAAACGAGTTCAGGCGGGCTCAGGCCGCAAGCGTCACTTTTGAGCCAGGAGCACGCACTGCCTGGCATACCCATCCCTTAGGACAAACACTCATTGTGACGTCCGGAGCCGGCTGGGTGCAAAGGGAAGGTGGTAAAGTGGAGCAGATTTTTCCGGGGGACATTGTTTGGTTTAACGCAG
Organism: Dyadobacter sp.; assembly: GCF_039919315.1. Lineage (GTDB taxonomy): Bacteria > Bacteroidota > Bacteroidia > Cytophagales > Spirosomataceae > Dyadobacter. The sequence continues at coordinate 23,807 of NZ_JBDSFX010000090.1, forward strand.
GAGAAAAGCATTGGCATGGTGCAACGGCTACAACCGCCATGACACATATTGCGATCCAGGAACAATTGGACGGTAAAGTTGTAGAATGGATGGAAAAGGTGAAAGATTCTGATTATATAAACCACGAAACGCACCATGGTTTTGACGCGCAGTTATGATTGGCTCGGAATTTTAACGGAGCCTGCCCTCAATCCATTTCACGGTCTTCTTATAGGCGCTACTCAACTTTGAAATTCTGAATGGAAACATCTTGCAGGAAATTTCGTTAATTTGGCCCGAGGATTTGGACTTGTATGTTGACTTGAAATCCGAAACTATACGAAAACACTATACTATGATTGAAATTGATAAGATGCTAAATAAGATTGATTCAGCTATTTTATGCGAGTATATTTTGCAAACCTTTGGAGATATGTCTCATTTGAAGTTGCAAAAGCTGCTTTACTACACCCAAGCTTATCATCTCGCATATTTCAAAAATCCTTTAATCGATGATGATTTTGAGGCATGGGTTCATGGACCTGTATCAAGGAAGGTCTTCGACTTACTGAAAGACAAATCGCTGTTGTACGTTGACCTGAAATATACCGCCGAGGAGAATAACCAATCTCCTGTCGAACATGTACAGTCGAGCTTGACGAGAGAGCAGTTCGATTGGGTTAATTATGTACTCGGGGAATTCAGTACTTTAACCGGCCCGGAACTGGAAGCGCTGACACATTCCGAGGCGCCGTGGATTGATGCAAGGAAAGGCTTTGGGCCCGCCGACCGCTGCAATAACATTATTTCCAAGCCAGCAATGGCCGAATACTATCGGCAGCAGCTTTACTAATGGGACAGCCTAAAATTAAAAGGCATGATATCCAAAGCCCAATAAAGCAAGTTCTGGCAAAAGCAAAGGATGCATCAGCGAAGGATCTCGCGGGGGACGATTGACATAATTCTCTCACCCGGCGCATGTCCCTAGAAGTAGTAAATGACCAGATCGGTTTTGATTTAGAAAGCATCAGGCAGCAAATCTGTTGCTTTTTTCGTTGTTGCGCAGAGGATTGTCGACTTATCGCCGGAGCATGCTGAGAAGAAGCCTGTAGCAGAAAAGGTCGCGCTAGCGCAACCTTTTCAATTCCTTAGGGGTACGGAAAATACTTATTACACCTTGTCAGACATAATAGAGGTAAATTCCGATCCCCCTTTCTGTATCTTTGCTAACACTGTACAACAGCCTCGCTTAGAACAAACATACACTTATATTCACACTTATGCAAAAACGCAACTTAATCTCCAATTGAGTGGATTTACACCAAACTTAAGTTTAGTTCTCAATCACTATACCTCGCACTTTCCCATTTTCAAAGTATATCTACCAAATTTTCTGAATGCCGATGGGGCATTATATGACTTCTGTTAGGTCGTCCTTTAAAATTATTAATTCATCTGGATATATTCCAAACATCTGCTTGAAATCTTCTATAATAACTGATGTTAGCTCATGTACTGGCTTGTTTGAAAGCCATTTATAGTCATACGAGAATTCGCCTTCTTCACTTACCCACTTGTTGACCATATCGAAGAGAATTGAGTATTGAAAAAATGCGTTAAATGTTTGTGAGATTGCATTTTCGTTTTTTCCTTCAAACATTACTGGTTTAACTTCGTCATCGTAGTCATCGATAAACAGAGCATGATGCTTGTTAAAAAGAGAATTTACAATGTCGAAGTCAACGTTTTTGCTGCGGGAGGATCCATAAATTCCAAACCAACAAAAAATATTGGGATGAATAAACTTATCCTCTTGAAATCGTATATACTTGGAAAATAGTACACGAACTGGGAAATTGTAATTCACATAACTGTGATTTTGCTCTTCTTCTAACAGTTTTAAAATGGAATCATTATTGCACCAATCTAGCACTGTCTCTATCGTTCTGTATGATGATTTACATCCGATTTTTTCGCATAGGATACTTTCTATTTCAATATACTCATCTTTTGAGTAGTCCGTGATCATGTTCAAAAAATCTTCTTCACTTTGATGAATGGCATTGCAGAGATTTGTAAAACGAATTCCAGGATCATTTTTGTAGATAAAATTCTCGTAGTCATAAATTTCAATTGGGAATCCGTTTGTCGGATTGATTGCGATGTCACATAGTATTAGAAACAAACCTACAACAGGCTCCAACAAGCTTTCCGGCTTCTCATATTTTGTTATTGTCAGAAACAGCTCAAAAGCCTCCAAATAAATGCCATGCAGCAAGCCTTGATCTTTAAAATCAGAATATGATAAATCCTCATCCAAGGTAAGTGTTAAGTACTGCATCTGGTTAAATGAAGCTTGTCCTTCAAAAATTGCTCTAATTCCAATTGGCGAGATTGACATTGTGGACTCTATGTAAAACCCATCGACCTTATGATTTGCCAAGTCTTCAAAGCTTCTTCGCCATTCGTTTGTCTTAGGAAGAAAAGAGAATTCGCGATCAATCGTGGATGCCACCGTGTTTATTGCTTTGTTCCAGAACTCATGAAAACAGTGGCCCATATTGAGAAAAAATCGATGATCCTTTTCAATATTGTATATATTCAAATTGTTAAATAGAAATTGCTTTGCATATTCAATATCGTGATATGTATTTAAGATAAAATTCAATTCTTGAATATCAGCTTCATTGTGTTTAGCAACATATAGCTGATCAAACTTTTTCAATGACTTATATTTTAGACCTTTATTAACCAGAGTTTTTAGGGGATCAAAACACAAAGAAGAGAACGATGGACCGGCCAAACTGAAAAGAAAACCTAAATTGGACCCTATATGTTGCCACCAATGAATGTTTTCGTGTATTGACGTAGAATTTGCCCGAATTGCGTCTTCATTGAACTCTTCGTTTTGAAGAGAGCTGCGTACGTCATCTCTTAATCGTAGTACGAATTGAAATGTGCTATATGATCCTTTCGTTGAACTCCCGTTTAGCCTTGTGAAAATATTTCATCTGGCAATAGTTCGTCAGGATTTAGTTTCATTTTTTGCCAATTTATTTGATAATTAATGATAGGTCTTTAGCAAATTTATATAGTTTGATTAGGTACTCTGATTTGAAATCCGGATATAATCTCCAAAAGTTCTTAACAGATCAACAAAAACATTAACCATCACCAAGCCCCGCAATCCGCTCCCGACAAATCCGCTCCGTCAAATCCCGCAACAACGCCACCCGACCACCCAAATACTCCAACTCCTCCTTCTCAATCTTGTAATTCCTATTATACCTCGCATCAATATACGCCTTTTTCAAAAGTACAAACAGCCGCTTCTCTTCCTCAGTCTTCATTGGAAAAACAGTCGCAAACTCAGCATGTTGCTTGATGACCTGATTTCCCAAAATTTCAATGTCGTGAATTCTAGGCTTATAATCGGTGAATACTAGGAGAATAGCTGCATAGTATCTTTCCGTAGCTTGATGAAGTTCGAATGCTGCATTATTATAATATGCTGACCTGCCAGCTGCTTTTTGACACAAAAAGTCGAAGGTTTCCACAAATAGATTTGCACTTTCAAACCAATGCTCAAATTCCTCAGTCGATTTCTCGATACGTTGTGTGCGATTAAGGTCTTTGGGTTCGGATAAGGAGAATTTTCCGGAATCAAAAAGCATGATTCCTTCTTTCAAAATATCGACAAAGAAGTAGTAATTGCGCTCGATCTTGTCGTTTACAAAACCAATGCTGTGATAGATGACGCTAGTCCTGGTAATGTCCTCATTGGCCATGAGCTCTTTGTCGAGATCCCACCATTTCTTGCCTTGCTTGGCTGAGAGCCTGTCTTTGGTGACAATAAGGATGTCAAAATCGCTCACATACTCATATTTTTCCTGGTAATCCTCGACCCAGTCGCCCCGCGCATAGCTGCCGAAGAGGATGACCATTTCAGCCGGGACTTTATCGATGACAATTTTGGTGAGCGCTTGTAACTGGTCTTGCTTGTTTTGTGGTAGATGAGAGAGGGAAATCTTCATTCGTGTGTGGGGGTTTTAGAATTTTTGGAAAGATACAAAATTTCAAAAACCATTTATGGCATGCGCTAGTATCTCATCGTTTGTGATCATATGCATGCTAATTCAAATTTTGAAGTCCGCGAAATGCATTAGGCGTTTGTCCCACGCGCTGTTTGAATAGCCTTGAAAAATGCTGGGGATATTTGAACCCCATTTCAAATGCGATCTCGCTTACTGATTTCGTCTGGTCAAAGATTCTTTCTTTGGCTACATCAATCAGTTTTGCCTGAATATAGTCCTGAGCGGTTTGGCCGGTTTCTTTTCTGACCAGATCCCCAAAATACTTTGTTGACAAGTTAAGTTCAGTCGCGAAATACGCCACCGAGGGTAATCCGATGATACTGGGCTTATCTGACAAAAAGTAGTTGGTCAGAAGCGTTTCAAAACGTTCAAGAATACCTTTGTGCACCGTATCGCGGGTAAGAAATTGCCGGTCGTAAAAGCGTTTGCAGTAATCTAAAAACAGCTCTATATTGGAAACGATCAGCTTCCTGCTATGGTGATCGAGCGCATGTTCGAGTTCATAGTTGATTTTTGCAAGACAGTCCAGCACAATCTGCTTTTCCCGCTCGGAGATATGCAAAGATTCGTGGGTCTGGTAGCTAAAAAAGCTGTATTCATGAATGTGCTGGTTGAGTGAAGTACCGTGCAGAAGATCGGGATGAAAGACCAGCGCATAGCCGTTAGGCCTGTATGTTTCATTTTCAATACTCACCACCTGGCCAGGCGCAAAGAAAACGAGCGTGCCTTCCTGATAATCGTAATACTGCTTGCCATAGTGCAAGTCGCCGCATGCTACTCCTTTTAGCATGACAAAGTACAGCCCCAAATACATGGTTTTGATCCGCCGCGTGTCAGCTTTTGATAGGTCTACAACCGTCACCAAAGGATGCAGCGTTTCGTGCTGATTGAATGCATTGTATTCACTTACCGAATCAAAGCGGACCTGATTTTCCATTATCTTTTTTGTTAACTGATACCAAATTACAGATTTCAACAGCGCTTCGCTAGCTACCGATTATGAATCTGGAACATTGGTATAAATATCAGGAATATGTATACAAAGTGATTGTGAAAATGGCCGGAGCTTTGTGATACAATAATCGGAGCTTGATGGCAAAGATTATGGCAGTCTTCTAATTGGCTGGCGATTTGAATGATGAATTCGGTAATTAAAAATATGGAAAAGCGAATATTAGGAAAAAGTGGGCTGGAAGTTTCAGCAGTTGGCCTGGGATGCATGGGGCTGAGCTTCGGATATGGGCCAGCAACTGAAAAGCAGGAAGCCATTAAGCTGATCCGCAGAGCCGTGGAGCTAGGTGTTACTTTTTTTGACACAGCCGAGGTGTATGGACCATTTGCCAATGAAGAATTGCTTGGCGAGGCTTTGGAGCCATTTAGCAAGGATGTGGTGATCGCGACAAAATTTGGCTTTAAGAACGGGTTGCCAATGTTAGGACTCGACAGTCGGCCTGAAAACATCCGCGCCGTCGCCGAAGCATCATTAAAACGTTTGCGTACGGACGTAATAGACCTGTTTTACCAGCATCGGGTAGATCCCAATGTGCCGATTGAGGACGTTGCCGGTGCCGTAAAGGATTTGATCAAAGAAGGAAAAGTGAAACATTTCGGCCTTTCGGAGGCGGGCGTTGCGACCATTCGCCGCTCACATGCCGTCCAGCCGGTTGCCGCATTGCAAAGTGAATATTCGCTTTGGTGGAAAGAACCTGAGGCAGAAATACTGCCTACATTGGAAGAGCTGGGAATTGGCTTTGTGCCATTCAGCCCGCTGGGGAAGGGTTTTCTTACCGGTAAAATCAATGCCGACACCACGTTTGACAAAACTGATTTCCGTAATAAGGTCCCTCGTTTTGCAGAGGAAAACAGGAAAGTAAACCAAAATCTGGTGGATCGGCTGGGGCATATTGCAACCCAAAAACAAGCAACTGCTGCACAAATTGCATTGGCCTGGCTGCTGGCCCAAAAAACGTGGATCGTCCCCATTCCGGGAACCACAAAACTCCACCGCCTCGAAGAAAACCTTGGTGCTGTTAATATTCAATTGAGCGAAAATGATCTGAGCGAAATCAATGCGGCGGTTTCGCAGATTGAGATTATGGGTGCGCGCTACCCGGCCGAAATGCAAAAACAAGTTGAACGATAACGCACCGCAATTTTCGTTGGACGCAGTTGGAGAATAGCATTATAAATCAGTAAAAAGTAAAATCGGATTGTCAATAATAATGGAAAATATCAAAGGAAAAGTAATTGTAATTACCGGCGCAAGCAGCGGCATGGGCGAAGCAGCCGCAAAGCATTTGGCAAAGCTGGGAGCATCCGTTGTGCTCGGCGCCAGAAGAGCAGATAAAATTGAAAAGCTGGCAAAAGAAATCAATGACAATGGCGGGAAATCGCTTGCAATCGCCGTGGACGTGACCAAAAGGGATCAGGTAAAGCAATTAGTCGATTCAGCAGTTAAGCAATTCGGACGGGTGGACGTGATCCTTAACAACGCAGGAATAATGCCGTTATCACCGATAGACCGCCTCAATGTCGAAGAGTGGGACACCATGATCGATGTGAACATCAAGGGCGTGCTCAATGGAATTGCCGCTGTTTTACCTTATATGAAAGAACAGAAGTCAGGCCAGATTATCAAGACATCCTCGGTGGCAGGACATAAAATATTCGGCGGTTCTGCGGTTTATTCCGCTACTAAGTTCGCCGTGCGGGCATTGACCGAAGGTTTACGGATGGAGGTGAAGCCCTACAATATCCGCACCACAATCGTTTGTCCCGGCGCAGTGAAGACAGAGCTGCTAGAACATATCACAGAGGCCGATATCCAGAAAGCAAATCAGGATTATGTAGGAACCGTCGGAATCAGTCCCGAAAGCTTTGCGCGTGTGGTTGCTTTTGCGATCAGTCAGCCGGACGACGTAGATATCAATGAAGTGATCTTCCGCCCAACGGCCCAGGAACTATAACAGTGCCAGTTGGGCGGCTAAGCAGAAGTATATGAAATTAGGCAAAATGGTTTTACATCCTGGTCATGAGACGGTCGGTAGTTTGATATTCATAATCAATTATTTGATATCCTAAATTCTCGGCAACCAGATTAGTTCATATTGCGGATATTGAAACAGTGCAGAATACTCACGGTTTTGTGATAATTTCTGATGAACTAAATAACTTATTACGATATAGCTAATGTTAGTTACCGAGTTTTAGATAAAAGGGCGAAACTATGAAAGATGAAAATTCAGCGGGCAGCATGAGCAGGCGCGAAATGCTGGCCGGGACTGCCATAGCGGTTACTGCTCTGGCCATTACGAAGGTAACCGGACTGGAGGCGGAGCCTGCGGCACAGATAGTTACACCAGTTGTCTCGGCCGGAGTTTCATTTACTGTGAACGGAAAGGTCCAAAAACTGGAAATGGATACCAGAACAACCTTACTGGACGCGCTCAGAGAGAAGTTGTTTTTGACCGGAACTAAAAAAGGTTGTGACCATGGACAGTGCGGTGCCTGTACGGTGCTTGTAAATGGAAAGCGCATCAATTCATGCCTTTCGCTCGCATTGCAACACGAATCGGACTCGATCACTACGATCGAGGGGCTCGGAACACCTGAGCAGCTGCATCCTATGCAGTCGGCATTTATAAAACATGACGGATACCAATGCGGCTATTGCACGCCTGGTCAGATTTGTTCAGCCGTGGCTGTTCTTGAAGAAATAAAGGCAGGTATTCCCAGCCATGCCAGTGCTGATCTGAATGCGCAGATGGCTTTTACCAACACGGAATTCAGGGAAAGAATGAGCGGGAATATCTGCCGGTGCGGCGCATACTCCAACATTGCCGAAGCTGCGGCGGAGGTTGCAGGCGCGTGAGGCAGATAAAGCCTTGCTGCATCATTTTCACGTAATAGACATTCAACCCAATGAAATCATTCACATACGAGCGCGTTACCACGCTGGCCGAGGCGGCCGCAGCTGTTGCAGCTAAGCCAGGTGCTAAATTTTTGGCAGGAGGTACAAACCTGCTTGATCTGATGAAATTACAGATCGAGACGCCAGCCCACCTGATCGATATAGGCCGGATCGGGCTGGACAAAATTGAACAGACAACTAATGGCGGTGTAAGGATAGGAGCGCTGGTCAGTAACACGGACCTTGCAGCAGACCCACATATCCGTAAAGACTACGGCGTTTTATCCAGGGCATTGCTTGCCGGAGCTTCCGGTCAGCTTCGCAATAAGGCAACCACCGCTGGCAACCTTTTGCAGCGCACGCGTTGCCCCTATTTTTATGATACCAACCAGCAATGCAACAAACGGGTGCCCGGCAGCGGGTGTGCCGCAATTGCCGGTTTCAGCAAACAACTTGCTGTCATCGGGAGCAGTGACGCCTGCATAGCGACTTATCCCGGCGATATGGCCGTGGCCATGACGGCCCTGGACGCAGTGGTTGAAACCATCAATCCAGCTGGCAAAACCCGGATGATCCCCATTTCGCAACTTTATCGTTTGCCGGGAAAAACCCCACATCTGGAAACTAACCTGGAAAAGAATGAGCTGATTACCGCCGTAGTGTTGCCTGCCCCGGTCGGAGGCACGCATATCTATCACAAAGTCCGCGACCGGGCATCTTACGCATTTGCACTGGTGTCGGTTGCCGCCATTTTGTTTAAAGGTGGAAGTGGTAGGATTGCCGTTGGGGGTGTTGCTCCGAAGCCCTGGCGTGTTCCGGGCGCAGAAAGCCTGTTAACATCGAGTGCTAAGACATTTACTGCAAAACTGATGGAAGGCGCCAGGCCGACCAAGGACAATGAATTTAAACTCAGCCTGGTAGAGCGCACCATTGAACTAGTCTTAAAAGAAGGGAAAAACTGATATGAAATTCGACAAACCAGCAGGGCAAAACCCCATCGATCAGTTAAAGGTCGTTGGCAAGCCAACCGACCGTGTTGAAGGCCCTTTGAAAACAACAGGTACTGCCAAATATGCTTATGAATACAATGAGGAGGTTACTAATCCTGCTTACGGCTATATTTTAGGTGCCGCCATCGCGCGCGGGACTATTACGCGCATTGACCAGTCCGCCGCCAAAGCTGCGCCAGGTGTATTAGCAATTGTAACCGCTGCTAATGCCGGTCCGTTGCAGGCTGGCAAGTTTTACGTCAGCCGTTTTCTGGCCGGGCCGCAGGTTGATCATTACCATCAGGCCGTTGCCATTGTTGTAGCGGAAACTTTCGAACAGGCACGGTCCGCGGCCGCGCTCTTGAAGGTTGAATACAAAAAACAATCAGGCAGTTATGACCTGGAAGCTTCAAAAGACAGTGCCGGGCCTCCTTCGCCAGGTCCATACACGCCCCCGGCTGAAACGCGTACAGGCGATTTCGAAGGTGCATTTGAAACGGCCCAGGTAAAATTAGATCAATCTTACTCTACACCTGATCAGGCGCACGCGATGATGGAGCCTCATGCAACCATTGCGAAATGGGAGGGGGAAAAGCTCACCTGCTGGTGTACCATACAGCAGCTCAACTGGGGCGTGCGCGACCTTGCGTTTATTCTGGGAATACCCAAAGAAAATGTGCGGCTTATCTCAGCTTACATCGGCGGAGGCTTTGGGGGAAAAGGTACGGTGCTTTCGGATCTGGTAGCGGCAAGTCTGGCGTCTCGTGCCGTTGGTCGGCCGGTAAAGCTGACGTTGCAGCGTCCCTTGATGTTTAACAACACAATCCACCGTCCCAAAACCATCCAGCGGATAAGGATCGGGGCAAAGACTGATGGAACCATCACGGCGATAGGTCATGAAAGCTGGTCAGGGAATCTTCCAGGGGGCATGACCGAATCAACTATCGCATCAACGCGACTCCTATATGCTGGCGCCAACAGGCTCACCAGGCTCCGGTTGGCTGTTTTACACCTTGTTGAGGGCAGTGCCATGCGCGCACCAGGAGAGGCATCGGGTATGATGGCTCTGGAAATAGCAATGGATGAAATGGCTGAAAAGCTGCAAATGGATCCAGTAGATTTCCGGATCAAAAATGATACACAGGAAGATCCCGAAAAACCGGGACGTAAATTTTCCACACGTAAACTAGTGGAATGTCTGCAGACTGGAGCCGACAAATTTGGCTGGGAGAAACGGAATGCCAAAACAGGTGCAATTAAGGAAGGGGATTGGCTCATCGGAATGGGCGTAGCATCTGCTATGCGTGGAGCGCCCATTACCAAGTCAGCAGCACGTGTACGCCTTGACAATAGTGGTAAGATTACTGTAGAAACAGATATGACCGATCTCGGTACGGGCACCTACACCATTATCGCACAGACAGCCGCAGAGATGATGGGTGTTGGGATCGATCAGGTTAAGGTAAAGCTTGGTGATTCGTCCTTCCCGGAATCATCAGGGTCTGGCGGGCAATTGGGCGCGGCGTCTTCGACTTCCGGGGTGTATGCTGCATGTATGAAACTGCGTGAAGCAGTGGCTAATAAGCTTGGTTTTGATGTAGAGAAAGCGCGGTTTTCCGATGGACGTGTTCAGGCTGGTGATCGCAGCGCTGCCCTGGGTGAGGCTGCCAAAGATGGGGAGCTTGTTGCGGAAGATGAGATGACGTACGGCGAACTTTCCAAACAATTTGCACAGGATACATTCGGGGCCCATTTTGTTGAGGTGGGCGTGAATGCATTTACATTTGAGATCCGTGTAAGAAGAATGCTGGCCGTATGCCACGCAGGGCGGATACTGAACCCGAAAGCCGCTCGCAGCCAGGTAATTGGCGCAATGACGATGGGCGTTGGAGCGGCGCTGATGGAGGAAATGGTGGTTGACAAGCGGGTGGGCTTCTTTGTAAATCATGACCTGGCAGGTTACGAAGTTCCTGTTCATGCAGACATCCCGCACCAGGAAGTAATCTTGCTGGAAGATATTGACCCAACGATGTCACCCATGAAAGCGAAGGGGATTGGCGAGCTGGGCATTGTTGGCGTGGCAGCGGCTGTGGCCAATGCGGTTTACAATGCGACTGGAATCAGGGTTCGGGATTACCCTGTTACACTGGACAAGCTTTTGAGAAAAGTTTGATAGATAAATAGGGACTGAAAATAAATCACGAGACGCACCAGAGCGAAAATATCATTCTTAAATCACACCATTTATAACGGTTAAGTGCCCCATGATCAGGTAATGGGCCTATCGATCTACAATTTAATAATATCTGCGGCCGGGATTGCCAACCTTAAAGTGACCACTTATGAGCATACAGCAGAAGTAGACCGTGTCATAATCACAGAACGTTCGCATGATTTTAGTAATAGTGTAAAAGCATTTGCCCAGTCATGATAAGAACTGAGTCATATACCATCAACATCACCATGGAGAACGAAAATAATGCCGGGGAGCCGGAAATCACTGGTGCATCGCGGCGTGCATTCCTGAAACAATCGTCCGCGCTCGCTGCCTTTGCGCTGACTCCGCCCGGCGCGGTACACGCCGTTGAAAAGGGGCTGGACGAAAAGGTGGCGGTAGCTTTTGAACAGCAACCACTTCGAGTTGAGATCAACGGTGTAGCCCAACAATTGTCCGTAGAGCCACGGGTGACTTTGCTGGACCTGCTTCGCGAACAGTTAAACCTTACCGGCACCAAAAAAGGCTGCGATCACGGTCAATGCGGGGCCTGCACGGTGCATGTCGATGGCCAGCGCGTCAATTCCTGTCTCACACTGGCACTTACCACGGAAGGAAGCAAAGTCACGACGATCGAGGGATTGGGTAGTGTCGACAAACTGCATCCGATGCAGGAAGCATTTATCAAGCACGATGGATTTCAATGCGGCTATTGCACGCCCGGCCAGATCATGTCGGCCGTTGCCTGCATTAATGAAGGGCACGCGAATTCGCCTGACGAGGTGCGGGAATATATGAGTGGAAATATCTGCCGATGCGGCGCATATGCGAACATTGTGGAAGCTATTATGGAAGTTAAATCGAAAGGAGGCCGGATATGAACCCATTTCAATTCACGCGTGCAAACACGCCCCAGGCAGCAGTATCAGCCGTTTCAAAGGAAAGCGGAGCCTACTTTTTGGCCGGTGGAACAAATCTGATCGACCTTGTTAAGAGGGAAGTTATCATTCCCGAGCGGCTCGTCGACATCAACCGTTTGCCCCTGGCGACGATTGAAGAAACTACGTCCGGTATCCGCATCGGCGCGATGGCGAAAAACTCGGTGGTTGCCGATCATGCACTCATCAAAAAACATTTCCCATTGTTATCAATGGCCTTAAATGCTGGCGCTTCTGCCCAACTTCGAAATATGGCTACTGTGGGTGGAAATATGATGCAGCGCACACGCTGTCCCTATTTTTATGATCATTCCATGCCTTGCAACAAACGCGGTCCGGTTCAGTCGGGGCCGTCGAAAGGCCAGCCCAATGGTCCGGCGGGATGCGGCGCGATCGGCGGTGTTAACCGGATGCACGCGATTTTCGGTACTTCGGAAAAATGCATTGCCGTGCACCCCAGCGACATGTGCATTGCGCTTGCAGCACTGGATGCGACGGTCAATGTGACTGGGCCGAGAGGCAACCGCAGCATTCCTTTCGCCCAATTCCATCGCCTGCCGGGTGATGCGCCGCAGAAGGATAACACGCTGTCGCCGGGGGAATTGATCCTTTCAGTAGATATCCCTAGGAATGAATTCGCGAAATACACGCATTATCTTAAAGTACGCGACCGCACTTCCTATGCATTCGCGCTCGTGTCAGTGGGGGTTGCCGCGGATATGAAAGGCAAGACGATCCAGGATATCAGGCTGGCCATGGGCGGCGTTGCGCATAAGCCCTGGCGGCTGGCCGACTCGGAACGTTTTCTGAAAGGGAAAGAAGCTACCCTCGAAAATTTCAAACAAGCCGCCACGCTGGCCATGCAGGGCGCGAAAGGTTATGGCGAAAATGATTTCAAACTAACCTTAGCTCCAAATTCCATTATTGAAGCACTTCAAATCGCTACTCAAACCGTGTGACCATGAAAAAAGATACAAAGAATCCACCGCTTGACCGGGTTGACGGGCGAATGAAAGTGACAGGCGGGGCCAAATACTTTGCCGACTTCGCCATTCCGAATATGACCTATTGTGTCATCGTAGGCAGTGAAATCGCGCGTGGAACCATTACCAGTATAGATACTAAAAAAGCGCAGGGCGCTCCTGGCGTACTGGGCGTATTTACCCACCAAAATATGCCTCCGATCCCTGGCTGGGATGCGCCGGCAAGCAAGCAGGCGGACGGACCGCCACCCAAACCTGATACCGAAGAAAAGTACCGCATGCTAGGCAGTCCCAAAATCCTGTTCGACGGCCAGCCTATTGCCATGGTTGTCGCCGATACCTACGAACGCGCGACCTACGCCGCATCACTGGTCAAAGCCATTTACAGCAAACAAACTGCCCGGACGGATCTTGAAAAACATAAAAAAGAAGAGATCACGCCCAAAGGCGGTGATTATTCGCGGGGTAATGCAAAAGCTTTCGAATCGGCGCCGGTGCAGCTGGAATCAGCATATACAATTCCGATTGAAGTGCATAACCCAATGGAATTGCATGGGATTGTTGCGCACTGGACCGGCGCGGACCAGCTGATGATCTATGCCAAAACGCAGGGCGTCAATTCAACCCAGCAGGCGATGGCGCAGGCATTTAAACTAGACCCGAAAAACATCCATGTGCACACCGAGTTTATGGGAGGCGGGTTTGGAATGGGATTACGCACCTGGCCGCAGGAAACCGCGACCGTGGCCATTGCCAAAAAAGTAGGGCGACCGGTAAAGCTGGTGATGAACCGGAGCCAAATGTTTACCATGGTCGGCCACCGGCCTTACACGGCGCAGTCCATTCAAATGGGCGCAGACAAAAACGGCAAGCTCGTCTCCATTCATCACGCAGCCACGGCGGAAACGGCTAAATACGAAGACTTTACGGAAGCGACCGTCAACATGACAAAGTTTATGTACGACTGTCCGAATGTAAGCACGCGCTACCGCCTGGTGCGCCTCGATCGCAGTGTGCCGATCTGGATGCGCGGGCCGGGCGAAGCGACCGGTGCATTTGCATTGGAATCGGCCATGGATGAAATGGCGCACAAGCTTAACATGGACCCGATTGAATTTCGACTTAAAAACTACACTGAAACCGATCCAGAACATAACCGGCCGTATTCAAGCAAACACCTTAAGGAAGCCTACGAGCGCGGTGCAGAGGCTATCGGCTGGAAAGAGCGGAAAAACGAGCCGGGCAGCAGTAAGGAAGACAACTGGCTCACAGGTTATGGCATGAGCACGGGCGTTTTTAATGCATTCAGATGGGAAGCGTCGGCGAGAGTGGTGCTCAATGCGGACGGGTCGCTGGTCGTGCAAAGCGCGGTGACCGATATCGGTCCGGGAACGGGTACAGCTTTGACGATGATTGCGCACAATGTGCTGGATGTTCCTTTCGAGCGTATTAAGGTAGAGTACGGCGACACGTCGTTGCCGAAAGCGCCAAGCCAGGGCGGTTCGGCGATTGTGTCCGCGGTAGGCTCTGCTGTTTTTGATACTTGTACAAAAATCAAAAATGAGCTATTTGAACTTGCAACAAAAGCAGGTGCGCCGCTTGCGGGTAGCAATGCCGCCGACCTTTCAATCGAAAGCGGAAATGTTTTTATCTCAAACAGTCCTTCAAAAAAGGTGGCGGTAATTGAATTAATGAAAGCCAATGATCTGCCTTTAACTGCCCAAACCGCCGACTCGAAAGGGAGCGCGGAGCTGGAAAAATATTCGATGTATTCGTTCTCCGTGCATTTTGTAAAAGTAAAAGTCAATGCGCTCACAGGTACTGTTGGTGTGACCAAAGTGGTCAGCGTAGCCGATTCGGGCCGCATTATTAGTCCAAAAACAGCAGCTAGTCAAATGATTGGCGGCGTGACGGGCGGAATTGGAATGGCGCTGACGGAAGAAGCGATTATTGATCACCGCTTTGGCAGGTTTGTCAACAACAACCTGGCCGATTATCATGTGGCCGTGCACGCTGATGTGCCCTCGATCGAAACCATTTTTATTGATAAACCCGACCCGATCATTAACCCGATGGGCGCAAAGGGAATGGGTGAGATTGCATTGATCGGATTTTCTGCGGCGGTTGCAAATGCGGTTTTTAATGCAACTGGTAAGCGGATCAGGCAGTTACCAATCACGCCGGATAAGGTCATGCCGGGTTGGGAATTCCGTGCTGTGGGCAATTGATTTGCGGTTCCCAGTTTTAAAAAAACGTCCACCAGAATGTACGTCATTGGTCAGCGTTGATGACAAAAAGAAAAAATGAATATATGATTATGTAGGCTGGGTTCCGTCCTGCTTTTCATGATCTTTTTCCAAAGATATTTTTCAGCTGTCTCTATCATTGTCCTGTAAGAATCTGCATTCGCCATTTGCTCATTGATTGTTTTGATTTCGTTCCCGATTACTGTTTCCGTATCCAGGTACTGGTCCGTAAAGTTGGCAAGAGGGACTTCGAACATCTGATACATGGCGCCGGGTTCAAAAACGCCTTTCAGCATCAGGTAATTATCTGCCAAATGCAAGTTCAGCCTCGATATCTGCTGTCCTGACAAATAATTGGAGGTTCGGCGATTGATTTCACCGGTTTGCTGGTTGATACTGGTCAGCGTGGCCCTGTGATTGAAGGTAAGGCATTGTTTCAACACAGAGAGGATATGATTTGATCAGTTGCGGGGCGTTGCGATTCACCCTAAAATGAAGCAGCAGATAGTGCTTTACGTATGAAAGTAAGTGCTTGGAGGGTTGAATATGCTTATAGATCATTAGCTATGGCATTATCTTGAAAGGTTAGTCAAAAAGGAAGTGCCTTACAAATCAGTGAGGGTACTGCGAAAATGACAAGAAGCTTCCACCCATAGCAATTAAACAGCCACGGCCTCAATGACAGTGTAAGGCGACATGGTAGGTACGATTCGGGTCACTACGGCCATACTTGCACCCATGCTCAGGCTTGTCATGCCTTTGTTGAAGAGCGCGCCTACTTTGGGATTTGCAGCGTAATATTCAAAAACGGGCGTACCAAAAACGTGGTCAAAAGTAGGGTCGCCAGTCCGGACGCTATGCGGCAACTCAGCCCACATCTGAAACTGGGTTTCATTTGTGAGCATTTCAGCAAAATTCTTCAGGCTTGCGGGGTTATCGCTGCGAAGGAATTCAGCGAGTGGGGTCAAACCAAAACGATGGCTGGAATCTTCTGTAAAAATACCCACGCTTGCACATGCCCTTAATAACCGGTAGAGGGAACGGGGGTGGGAACCGGTTTGGGTCGCCAAATCGTCGGCTGTCTTAGATTCTTCTTTTACCAGATCTGCAATACCCAGCTCTGCGGCCACACCGATTGAACGTGAAATCGCATAGCCGAAAAGCATCCGCATCAGGATAGCCTCAGGGGGGAGTTGTTGGGATTGGGTTGTCATAGATTTTGCGTTTTTTGTATATGCAAAAGTGCGATGACCGACGGCCAATCATTGGGACGAAATGGCAGTATTTATTTTTCTAAAGCTTCATGTGTGAAGCTGTCAGCAACTGGCTCGTCTCAGCATTGCCAAATGCCCGTTCCGGTGCTTCGAATTCGACCTTAAATCGTTAACCCATATTTTTTAACAATGTCCTGGTAACGGGGATCATCCATAAAGTAAACCACGCCAAAGCGTTTATCCAACTCCTGCAGGCCGACCTGCATTCCTTTTACAAACTCAGGTGTGTTGGGTTTAATGCCTTGTGCTATCAGCTTTGCAGGAATATCCTTGAACATTCCTTCCAGATATACTTCAAAACCCTGGTTGGGGAACATATCAATAAAACGTAACGGTTTATCGGTAGGATTAAAAAAGGTATGTACTAAACCATGTGGGCGAAAATTGAAACTGCCGGCTTCGATAATGGAGATTTCCCCGTCGATCATGACACCTGCAGTGCCTTCGACTACATACATGAGCTCATCCGCCTCTTTATGCACATGGATTGGGGGGCCTATCCTCTTCGGTGCAACATACACTTCTACACAACTGAAATGATTGTTGGTCTGGCTTTGCCGGATCATTGTCCGAACCAGATTTACGCCATTGCCAACTCCAATATCTGTTGGTTTTGACGCTGGAACTGTGAAGGGACGAAGTGGCTTATCTTCCGACATTTCCAAGGTTGTTTGTTGTTCCATGAGGGGTATGCCGCCTGCGAGGCTGGTTAGTAAAAAATTTCTGCGTTCCATTTTACTGATTTGTTAGTGTTGAACATATCTTGCCGACTGGCCAACAAAACTAGCGTCAATGGGGAATCATTTACTGGTAAAAAAGTGACATTTATTAAAGATAATGTAAACCAAAATGACGTTCGGGAGCATTCTGATCCAACAGTGAAAAAGCGTTGGGGTTTAAGAATGTGAAATTCTTACAATCCTTAGAGAAATGCTGATGATCGTAGTAGCCGCAGTCAATGGCAACGGAAAACCAATCAAGTAAAGGATCCAGATTATGCATCCGGTAAGCTTTGTCAAAACGTACGATCCTGGCAAACTGTTTGGGGCTGATCCCGATCCTGGCCTCAAAGTTTCGGATAAACTGTCTTACGCTCAGGCAGGATTGGTCCGCAAGGTGATCGAGGGAAAAAGCACCTCGTTGTTGGAGCAAATATTGACTGGCACTGTCAATAGCCTGATGTTTTATACGAACAGAGTTGGTCAATTGGATTAAAAATAATTCAATGGAGGATACCATATCTTCCAGGGAATCATTTCCTTCTAATTGCTCTGAAACCTGACGAATCTTGCTGTTCCAGATAGCTTCCGCGTCGACGAATGAATTGGCTAGCTCGGTTAGTGGTATCCCGGTTAACCGGAATATCGCAGCAGGTTGAAAAACTACCCGTATTGCCAGGAAATCGTGACCGCCATAACGAATAATGGGAACATTGTAAATACCATTGACGACTGCTTTCGGATAGGTTGTAATGGCTGTTGCACCTGCAAAGCTAAACCTTTGGGCATCCCTGGGATAAAAAGTCAGTGAATGTTCAGGCCTCGGAACATGATATTTTGATGGGGGTGATACCGCTTTGTCAAATACGAAACGGAAAATTTCATATCCACGGACAAACTCGGCAAGTGCCTGGTGCTTAAACTGTCCTTTGTGAAGCATCGTTTTCATAGCAGCCTAAAACAAATTTATGCTCAAATGTATTCTGCAAATTCGCATATCGCTAATTTATAGTGGTTTAAGTCTCTGTAATGCCGAATACCCGTTCAGGTGATTTTTTATCGGTGTCAATAAAAGTATTTGGTGTGAGTTGTGTGAATTTTTTGAAGTCATGTGCAAGGTGCTGATGATCGTAATAGCCCGTCTTGATTGCAACAGTCAGCCAATCCGGGGATGGCTGGGCATTTTTCAGCTTCATTGCATTTTCGAATCTGGCAATGCGGCTAAACAATTTGGGACTAACGCCTTCACTTTCTACGAACTGCCGGTAAAACTGCCGTTGTGACAAACAAGCTTGATCTGCCAGCCAGTCCAGGCCCGGCCCAGGATTGGCCCGGCCAGGATTGGCCCGGCCTGGATTGGCTGGACTTGAGACGGTCTTTTTGATTGAATATTCCCATGGGATGTTCAATCAAATACCGGCCTAATTTGTCTATGGCCCGTAAATTCGTCCATTATGTTAGAGCCTATAAGATGAGAGATGCTCATGTTACATGTCAAATGCTTTAAGTTGGCTGTCTGTTATCTGAGCGAAAGGGGCGGGCCCAGTACGCTCATTCCATACGATTCATGCATTCTTTTAATCGATTCTTCGGTTGGAGCTTCTTTCAGCTCATTAAGCGCAAGAAAAAAATCTTCTAATTGCCCGGCAGGCTGCACCATATAAACTTGTATACCCTGCGCTGACAATTGGATCCATGTGTGTGGTATGCCACGCGGGGCAAAAACAGTATCGCCTGCTTTTACCGTAAATTTCTCGTTCCCGACCTGAAAAAGGTATTCGCCATCGATAATAGAAAATATTTCGTCCTGGTCATGATGCACGTGAAGGGCCGGTCCGATCATTTCTTTTCCAATATACTCAAAAACAGCCAATTGTCCGTTTGTATCTTTGCCTGATATTTTGACATCGTTGGCATTTACTCCCCGATATGGCGGGTGAACTCCGAACCTTGCATCACCCGCCTTTACCACAAAATGCTTGTCTGCAGTACTTAAATTGCCAGCTTCCACTTGCGTCACCATGCAGGATGCGATGGCTGTGGCATCCAATAAAAATGTTCGTCTTTGCATATCCGTTTTTTGTAAAAAGTGTATGCAAAGATTATCCTGGTGCCCAATGATTTGGTGGTAAGAATCGGACATTCTCTCACATTTAGAAAAGCCCGTGAACAACTGCATGTGCGAACCCTTGCCACATGGAGGATGCGGGGACCCATGGAAAGGCATAATGGAAAGCAGCACAGATTAGTAAGGATATCACGTAGGGATAGTAATACTTTTCTTTAACGTATTCATAAATCAGTAACCCTACCAGGAATGCATCACAAAGGGCAAAGGCGAACATGACGGCAGTATTGAAATCTGCAATGCCAAAATTGATCCTACCTACGCCCGGGCCGAGTAATGCGACGGCAGAAGCGATCATGTAGCGCATGTGCTTTGGCGGTTGTTTTCGGAATGCAATGGCTAAAATATATAGAGTCACAAAAGGGATCAGGGCCGCGGTTGGAAGGTACAGAAATGCCAGGCTCTGTGCTTCAGGCATTTGGGGTAAGAGTTTGAAATACTGGTTTTTCATCGCGGCCAGCATAGACAGTACAATGAGTGGAAACAGTACGTAGGACAATTTTCCGATAAACCGGTGCATATCCGGTTTCTTTTGATAGATAAGTATCGGTTGGGTGATCAACATAGCAAACCATAGCAGCAGAAGTAACGTATGGGCATGATGGACATAAGTTAACCCGGTAAAATTTGGGAATCGGCTGAAATAGCTATTGTAAAAACCAAAAACCAGAATGGCAAGTATGACCACAAAGAAGTAGCTAACGTGTTTATAAGTACGTTCCATGTTATGAAGCATTAAAGTGAAATTGAGGCTACTGCCACCGGGATGGCGGCAAATCAGATCATGATTTGAACAAAAGTGGTCATTAGATTAGATGATTTGGTGGTAAAAAAACGCAATTGTTGCTATCGCCTGACGGCTTTGGTTGATATAATAGCTACTCATTGCCAGCTAAGCAGTATCAAAACATTTTAAAGTATTGCAACAATGCGAATTGATTAGGAAATTGTGAAGTACATTGACACGGTAATGCTGAATAGCGTGAATAAAAAATTAAAAACTAAAAAATAAAGTGATGAGGACAATTAATCCCTGGATCAACTTCAACGGAAATGCCGAAGAAGCATTCACTTTTTACAAATCAGTTTTTGGCGGAGAGTTTACAAAGATCGTCCGCTTCGGGGACCTGGCAAGCGATGAATTTCCGGTACCCGAAAATGAGGCCAACAAAATAATGCACATTGCTTTGCCTATTGGTAAACACAATGTGTTGATAGCCAATGATGTTCCCGAATTTATGGGGCCGGTAAATGAGAACGAAAACAGGTCTAAAATAGCGGTTAGTGCGGAGAGCAGGGAAGAGGCCGAGCGGATATTTAGCGGCCTATCGGCAGGTGGAGATGTGGAAGGCCCCATTGACGACAGTCCCTGGGGTACATACGCCGGCATGTTTAGAGACAAATATGGTATTGAATGGATTGTGGAATTTGACCCTGAGCTACTCACCGACTGACGCGAAGTCATAGCTGTTCCAGGCAATAATGAGGTAATTTCAGTTCAATTTTTTGATCCACATATTGCGGACGGAAACTTTGGTAGTCGCTTCGATTTCAATCCCGATCATACCGGTCTGGTTATTGGATGATTTTGGATCGTCGTCAATCATGACGGCCATGACCGCGCCATTCAGAATGTGAATAAAAACCCCGCCCCGGACAATCACGGTGTATTGGTTCCAATCATTCATTTTGATCACGTCGCCCAATGCTTTGCGGTCGCCCACGTTTCCCATCAGGCGTTTGCTCTTTTCACCGTAACCTTCCACTACTTGCCCGCGCCAGGCCAAAATTCGCATCGGCGTGTTTTCGGAGTAAAATTGTCCCGTCCAAACCGGCGAGCTCGGCCAGAAATCCGCCTGCGGCCCTGTCATCATCCAGTCCAGATTGACCGGGCCAACATTAGCGGTCACATTGTCAGCAATTTTTGCCAGCCAGGGTACGCCTGTAATACTACGGTACTGGATCCCGCTCCCGCCTTTTCCTTCGACTTTGATCTCAAATTTCAGCGTAAAATCTTTGGCCTTCATATCCCTGTTTACAATGTAGCTGTTGCCGCTTGGGTTTTGAGCCGTTGACTCGCCGACGATCGCACCATCTTCGACGCGCCAGAATTTGGGATTTCCATCCCAGCCTTTCAAACTTTTTCCGTCAAATAACGACACGTATCCCGCATGGTCATTGAAATCCATTGAATCGGGTTCGGTAAAAGACATCCCACCCGGTTTGGGTTTGGCGGGCGCAGTTTGCTGAGCAGAGACCACTCCCGAAATCATTGTAATGGCACACAGCATGATAAGATTTTGAAGATTCATACCTGATTGTTTAATGGGTTTGGTTTAGGAATTGAGAGCGTGCATTGCCAGTTGTGGGCAGTGTAAATGTCTGTTAGACAAAAGGGTATGTGGTGTGCGGTTTACTCCTGTTTGGCACAAGACGCTGGTCCCACGCAAATTTAAAAATAAGGTTATAATCTGATTTTTAGCGAAATTTTGCTAGCTTTGAAAGCTAGTACTTGTCAGTACGTACACACATTATCGAGCCGCAAACGTGCGGTAGTATCCATGAAGATTGTTGAGCTTACACGCATTGTTCCCGAGACGCTTTGGGCGGCACGGTTTGAAGGAAATGAAGAAAGCGAATTTGACCGCACATTCAACTGCTGGGACAATTCGGAGTATTTGGATGCATTCTTTACCGCGCATGAGCAGGATCTTGTGAAAGACTTTTACGGCTATTGCTCAGTAAGCCAGGCTGTTTCGATCACAATGTCAGAAGCCGATGCATTTGAAAAACAGTTATTGAGCGTAGCGCAAGGACAGGATTTGGAAAAGAGACTGGGAGATATTTTCAAGCCACTTGACAAAACTGTGAGGATGAAAATCGTAAATGAAAAGAGCAAAGCCTATGGTACAGGCGCAAAATCGTGGCTCAGAATTTATGCTGTCAGACTTAACTACGACTTTTTTGTAATCTCCGGCAGCGCCATCAAATTGACAAAAACAATGAATGAGCGCGAGCATTTGAAAGAAGAACTCGAAAAGCTAAATGCGCTCGTGAGATTTTTGAAAGAACTGAATATTGAAACCGTAGAAGATTGGGGATACATTGATTTTGAATGATTATGCAAACGAGAGAAGATATATTACAAAAATTAGAGTCTGTCACAGCCGCCGAACCAAGCCAGTGGAAAGAACGCGCAGCCCGCAAAGCGGAAAATCCGAAAGCGCTTGAAAAATCAAGAATTATTTCGATTAATATTCTTGCCCAATTGCGAAAACTTGGGATGAGCCAAAAGGATTTGGCGGAGAAATTGCAGGTAACGCCTCAGACTGTGAATTCCTGGGTGAAAGGGAATAGCAATTTTACGATTGATACGATTGTGCGGATTGAGGAGGTTTTGGGGGTGGAGTTGATTGGGGTTAGGGTTGGTTGATTCAATTGCTACGCAAACTACTTGTCTTCAAAATGCCCTTCGCGGCAATTACGAAAACGGTTACAGTTTCTTCGATAATCTGGTAGAGAAGTCGATGCTTCTTGTCAATTCTCCTCGACCACAATCCGGAAAGATTGTTTTGAGCTGTTCGGGTTTGCCAATTCTGCTGTACCGATTTTCATCAAGCTCCTCGAAAATGCGTTCAATGCGTTTGACGAGTGCTTATAGGTGTTACAATGTTAGCGGACGTTTATACAGTAACAAATAGATAAAATCAGCTAGATTAAGCCTGTATTTAGCACTATAGTTAGCCAGTAATCATTTTATCATACTACTAGCGCGAATATCGCGTTTCCAACTCTTTGTATAAAGTTAACTGAATCAATAGCGTCCTGTTCAGAAATAACATTTCGATTTCCCGTTTGTGCATCTATATCCGCTTCATGTACTATCAAATTTCTCCTAGCAATGATGTTCCTCAAGGTTATTTGGGCGACACTTTCGTTTATTCCCATAGATGCAGCGATTTGCTGCCACTTATGATTTTCTGGCCAAATTAAGCTTAACCCATCACTAATTTTGGCCGGATCCTGAAAAGAAAGAGCTTTGTGCTTTGTAATTATTTCTTGTTCAAACCAATACCATGGAGGTGGTATCGGGATGTTTTGTGCTGGTTGGGCAGGGGTATTTTGTGGGGGCTGGGCAGGGTTATTTTGCGCGGGCTGGGCAGGGGTGTTATAAAATAAAAGTATGTTATTTAGCGTATCAAATGACAACGTATATCCATTAAATTTACTAGTCTTTACTCGTGTACCATTGAATGCTTGAATCATTCCAATTCGTATAAACTCATGTATCATTTTATCTAACGCACTTACTGAGTACACAATTTCAGCCCGTAGTAAATCTGACAAATCAACCAATAAATTTAGATCATTACTTAAATGCCTATAAAGGGTATTTAGATTTCTAACGTATACGATATTTGTCGAAAATTGATCAAATGCCTGTTGCATGCTCCTTTATTATAATAATTTGCCTCGCAATTCTTTGAAAATCTTGATAAAAACTATCTCGCATAGTTTTATAAGTATCTAAAACTGTTCCTACTGTTGGATTTTCACTAACTGATGTTGGATCTCTAATTTGAGCATCCGATAATGCAAAAACGGGTACACCTCTTGCATAAGATTTATGAATTATTCCTTGGAAATCAGGAATTTCAGCTATACAGAAATCAGCATTAATCCCTGCATCACGATAAACATCGTCAGAAAAAAGCATATTATGATCTCTAAGCTTAGGAATCAGACTTGTTATTACTTCATCCTTAATTCCTGCTATTGGAACTTGTGCTTGTCTAGTAGCTCCTCCTTTTCGAATATTAAATCTTTGAATTATTTCACCAATAAATTTTGGCCTGCTGTCAGATAACTGATACGATGCATCTTGAAACAACGGCCTCATTCTGTCAGACCATTCTACCCATCTTGGTAAAATTGAAGACAATGAGTTCAATGCCATTATAGAAAAAGGGTCTGGATTAGTTGGTATTATAAAAGCGTCGCTAGAGATGAATAGGTTTTGGTTAATTGCGCTTAATCCTGGGTTTAAATCTATCAGTGTGTATTCAATTTCATATGCTTCAGCAGTTTTTTTAATCAGTTCATTGAATGCCCCCGGCAAGTTTTGAAGTGTTGTAATTGCATTATTAGATGTTTGAGCAAAACTTAGTGATGCGTCATATTCACTCAAATTAGGGTGTCCGGCGAGTAAAAAAATATTTCTATTTGCGATGGGACTATGGCAAGTAACTGCCTCAATAGGAGCGGGCTTACCTTCAAAAGCAACTTTTACTCCGTCTTTAATATTTTGGTATTTTGTATCATCCTGTGTATAATAATCATCAAATGAATCGCCTAATATTAAACTTGTTAAATTGCATTGTGGGTCTGCATCAACAAGTAATGTTCTTTTACCTAGTATGCCTAACATCCACCCTAAATTATATGCAGTAGTCGTTTTACTAACTCCTCCTTTGTGATTAAAAAATATTAGTTTCATTATTCTCTATGGTTTGAAAAAATTGTCTCATTGTTATAATTTTTGTATTCTGATAACCATTTAAAACTAATAAATCTTCATCGCCAGTAATTAAATAGTCGGCTTCGCAACTGTGACAAATTCCAAGCAAATAATTATCGTCGGCATCCCGAACAATATAATATCGGGCACAATCCTAATTTTAGTCTTTTTTAGGAATTTTAAGGCTATAATCTCGAAGCGGTTCACCTGCTTATGCGTAATAATTTTGGTGAATTTTGGTCGCTTTATTACATCCCTGAATTCCGTCATTAACTCGATTGAATAGAATACTTGTAAATCTGGATTTTTTAGGATATTATAATAAAGTGTTCTGCGGGATTTTCGACTGATACAAGCGAATACGTACCAATTAGCATCAAGGACTATGCTAAGCTTTTTGCTTTTTTTCATTTCGGTACGCATTGATTTCATCCTGGATCTCTTGGGTAGACATTTCGACATCAGGTAATTCTGCGTCGAGTTCTTCAAAGAGTTGATCAATCATGCGATCCTGTATTTTTTTTGCAATAGATAGCCGTGCCTTTGCAGGGAAGGCCTCAAAGGTCTTTATGAATTCAGTCTGTGTCATTGCATTACCTGTTCTCATTTCCCTCAATTTTATCATTCAGTAATGTAAGTTACTAGAAAAATAATTGTCATCGAACCGCAATATGATTTCTGTGCTGATTGTCAGCCATTCCCAATCAACCGCTCCAACCGCCCCATCATCTCATCCTTCTCCTTCAACATCCGCTCATACAAAGCAATCTTCTCCTCATGAAGCTGAATGAGTTTTTCTATTGGATGGAAGATGGGATTGTTATTCACCACAGCAGAATTGTTATTGAATGTGCTTGAAATAACGGTGATCGCTTGGTCCTCATCAAAATTCCGAATCGCCTCAGCCGGTATTTTCAGAACAGCGGCAACCTGCTCCAAAATATCCGAATCAATCTTTTCCTTCTGTTCGAGTAGAGAGATTTTTTGCTGGTTCCAGTCTTCGCCGAGCTCAAAGGCCAAGGCATCTTGCTTGAAGGATAAGAGTTCACGAAATCGCTTCAAGTTACGACCTTCGTGGATCTTTGGATTGGATGTAGTATGTGCCATGCGGAGAGGTATTTTGGTTAAAAAAGCAATTTATATAAATCTGGCGGGAAGTTGACGGATAACTTACATGCAATGCAATGTATCTTACCGGGCGGCCCGCGCAGGGCGGCCCGCGCAGGGCGGAGGTGTTGCGTACAGCTCGCGAGTTGTCCATTAGTATGATCGGGCACAGTAATTTCTGCATTGACCTTTAAGTTAGACAAACTTGGTCGTCGAATGTCGAGTCTCGCTCAGGCATAGAGGCAACCAAATTGCTTTTTTTGCAAATGGCAAACCAAACCAATTATCGATATGAACAACAAGCAAATATTGGAAACAGCAAATGCCGCAATCACAAAAGGTGACTACGAAGGATTTTTATCTTTCTGCGCAGATGACACGATATGGACATTTGTAGGCGAGCAGACCTTGCATGGAAAGGAAGCCGTCCGGCAATACATGGCTGCGACCTATCTGGAGCCGCCGAAATTTAGGGTTGAAAACCTGATTGCAGAAGGGGACTTTGTTACCGCATTGGGCAAGATCGACTTGAAAGACATCGCTGGAAATGTTACCAACTATTCATACTGCGACGTATGGCGATTTCGGGATTGTAAGATGGCCGAACTGACGGCGTTCGTTGTTGAAATCACTTCATCTCAAATTTCCCAATCATAAAGTTCAACTGCATGTCTGCCATTGAAAAAATCGGACTAGGCGGAAGTTGCCATTGGTGTACCGAAGCGATATTTCAATCATTAAAGGGAGTGATTCACGTAAGCCAGGGTTGGATCGAGCCCGACGACAGCGCTGCTGAATTTTCAGAAGCCGTTGTCGTTGAATTCGACCCGATTTTGATTTCTTTGGAAAGCCTCATTGAAATTCACCTTCACACGCATAGCTGCACTTCCGAGCATTCCATGCGATCCAAATATCGATCTGCGGTTTATACTTTCAGTCAGGAACAGCTAATCTCAGCAAAACAGGCCATTGATAAGTTGCAAACTGATTTTGAAGGTATGGTGATCACAAAGGTGTTTCCATTCAAAACCTTCAAATTGAACAATGAAAAGTATCTGGATTATTATTACAAAAACCCTGACAAGCCTTTTTGCAAAACATTCATTGACCCGAAATTGAAGATTCTTTTGCATCAATTTTCAAGTCATGTTAATGAGGATAAAATGAAGCCAGCTGATTGGACGGCCGACCGTCGGACAGAGATTTAATACAATTTTATCGCCAGTTCAATTCATTCTTTCAGGCGCTTCTTGTAGGTTTCCTCAATCCCAGCCAGTGTTTTATCATAATCTGCCCGGCCAGAGAATGCTTCGGGACGGTATGGATCGCCCGGTTTGTGTTTTTTTTGAAGGTTAAATTGACTCGCGTGAGAGGCAAGCCAAATGTCGAATTGCTCTTTTTTCATCACCGACAATGTATAACCATAATCTTTCCCTACCTGAGGATAACCGGGCATGCCCGAGAGCTTGGTTTCTTCGAGGATCGACGGAATGTTGGCGATCAGGACTTTGTAGGAACGTTTCTGGTCTTTCACGGTCAGTGAAAAACTGCTGGCACCGGGCGTGTGTCCCGGGTGGTGCAGCAATTTGACGGAAGCGCTGCCGAGTGTTACTATTTCCTGGTCCTTCAAGATGCGGTCAGGAGTAATCGGTGCGAAGGTAGCACCATCCTTGCCGAGTACTGAGTCTGAGGCGCCGCCGTCTTTCATCAGCTGAACATCGGCCTGTTGGATCATTAACAAGGCGCCGGTAGCCTTTTTGATCGCCGCCATTCCCGCCACGTGATCGTAATGAGCATGGGTCGCCAGGAGGATTTTGATATCAGAAAACTTAAAACCTAACGTCTCTATATTCTTTTTAAGCTGCGGGACCGACTCTTCCAAGCCCGTATTGATCAAAATGTGCCCTTCTTTCGTGGTCAGCAAATAACTCGCTAAATCGTCTGTTCCAACGTAATACAAATCCCCGACAATGCGGAAAGGAGGATAATCTTTTGTCCAGGCAGCCTGCATGAAGGGCAGCTTGTATTGCTGGGCAAAACCCACAACTGGCGCGACGGCTAGCATCGCTAAAAGGAACATTTTGAGCACGTTTTTGATCAAGGACATAAAGTGAAAGTTTGTGCCCCGAAGATACTTCTTTTAGATTTTGACTTGACATGGCCCAAGTATAAAATATTTGTGGCTTCTGAGCGGGCCTTACATCGCGTAAAGTACGATGTTTGCTAGTAGCCAAATATTGACCGATGCTAAAAACCCCACTTCTGCTCACGATAACCTTTTTGGTACCATATTTTGAGTAATTTGGGCGTCTTTGTAAGATCTTCACAACCAGACATCGTCATTATTAATAAAACAATTATATGCCATACGACAACAATCTTGCCGACCGTGTCCGGGAATATTTAAGCAAAATGGAAGACTTCGATATTGTTGAGAAGAAAATGTTTGGCGGACTAGCATTCATGGTTAACGACAAAATGTGCATTAATGTAGGTGAGCAACAGCTCATGTGCCGCTTTGATCCTAAACTTACAGAAGAGCTTTCAGAAAGAACAGGCTTTTCACCGATGATTATGAATGGGAAAGTATATAAAGGCTACTGTTATGTTGACTCTGTCGGATACAAAAACAATAAGGATTTTGAATTTTGGATTAAGCTCTGCCTTGATTATAATGACAAGGCCGTTTCATCAAAAAAGCAGCCAAAGAAATAGTTGCTCCTCCACTTGCCATTCATTTAGATTTTGACGTAACACGGCCAAAGTATAAAATATTGGTGGCTTCTGAGCGGGCTGCGGCGATGTCTGGCATTCCATCTTCATTGAAATCAGCGATCGCAAAACCATATACGTCACCTTTTGAATCACCGAACGAAATGGCTTTAAAATGGAGGCCTGTTTCGTCGTTAAAAAATACTTTTGACTGTGCTTGTTTGTGGCCGACAACGATATCCATTTTCCCGTCGCGGTTCATATCGGCAATCGCCAATGCATAAGGGGTCGGATTGGGACCAGATAAAGAAATACCCGCAGAAAAGTTGTTATTCTTTTGTCCAAAATAGAGATTTACTCCCTTGAATTCGTCTATCGTTACAATGTCTGGTAGGCTATCTGCATTAAAATCTGCAACTGCCGCTGCGCGAATGCTGGCGTCAGGCGGACCGAACGCAATTCGATGCGTATCCGAAAAAGCCATATCCGAACTGCCAGGGTACAGGTAACTCTGGCCACCATCACGATGCGGGACGGCAAGATCAACAAACCCATCTTTATTAAAGTCAGCAGGAGTGATGGTTGTGGCAGGATACGGCGCAAATGCGATGGGGCTGCTGTTAAATTTTCCTTTGCCCTTGTTGAGACAAATATAATTTGACGTTGGAGATTTACCCCTGTTCGCTAAAATCAGATCCGGCAAACCATCCTTATTGATATCAGCAATAGATAAATTTCTTGTTGGCCATTCCGGACGCCCGAATTCGGATCCAATTGTAAAATTGCCTTTACCATCATTCAGGTAAATCAGTTTCCGGTTCGGGGCATCATTACTGATCGCGATATCAAGAAAGCCGTCCCCATTAAAATCAGACAGGCCGCCCGTGTAGGAGCGGTCTGCTATTGAACCCAGGCTATAAGATTTGCGTATTCCGCCCGATCCATCGCCTAGAAGGACCCTGTCAATGATAGGCCAGTGCCTTCCCTTCACCAACAGGATATCGAGATAACCATCGCCATCCAGATCACCAAAACTAACATTCGCGGTTGTATCAGATTTGGATTCCAATAGTAAAGTCTGATCGAAGTCAGGATAATCATTTCCCTTCTTTTGCCGCTTTTGATTGGCGGTACCCATATTCGCCTGGGCAATCGCTGTTTGAGTAATAATGCTGACAAAGCATAAAATAAAAAAGAGAGATTTCATGAAAAGTATTTAGCGATAAGGTGTCGTGAGAAGGTTTCTGTATCATCAATTTTTTTTCACTTCCTGTTTCCGCATGGGCATGGCATCGATCAGGCCGAATAATTTTCCGGGAGTCACTACTTCGCTTGATTTTAGTTTTTCACCGCCGTCGCGCCCGATCAGAAGAAATGTGAATGAATTCGTACTATCGATTTCCCATTTGTCCCATTCTGAGGCATTTGCCTTTGAAAATGGGAAGGATTTTACTTCAATGTCACGTTCCCGGACATCCTTCTGATGCCCTTCGAGTGCTTTCACCTGCGACTTCCATTTTTCTAAACCATTTTCGGTATAAAAGAGCAGAACCCTTCGGGGCTGGTCCGCTGTGAGCAATGCCATCATGAATAATGCTAGTAGTGTTTTCATAACAGAGCTACATCAAATACTCTGCCAGCAAAATAACAGCAAAATGGTGATAACGCATCCTCCGCCGACAGATTTCTGCTATTTAGCCCTAAAAGTCCAGTTATACACCTGGAAGTCCCAGGCAGGGTCACCGTAAGCGCTTAATTGCAGATATCTGAGATCTCCCGTAGAACCGTACGTGTCGAGAACGGATTTACCTGAACCAAACACTCCCGAAGATTGGTAAAGTAATTTTTCATCGAGAAATAAATTGGTTAGCACGACATTGTTACCGTTTGTGCGACTGACTACAATTCTTACATGATGGACTGCGCCATCGAACACAGACGGGCCAGGTTTGTCGACAATGACAATGCCGTCGTTCCGATCATTCGGCACATTGCCTTTTGTTGCATTAGGTCCGCATTCCAACCCGATTCTGCGGACAGCCGAATAGAACTTTGCCTGGGCAATGTCGAAGCCAATGTTCTGGCCGAGCTTAGCCGAGAAATCAAAACTGACCTCGAATCCCCGAATCAGATCGACGGGCGTGGATGAGCCTAAAATTGAAACCCCAGTAGAGCCAGGTTTATTGGTAAAATGGACATTTCCACTGGTTATGGCTGCATTACCCACGTAATCCAACGGTATGGAAGGCGCATTGAAATTTCCTATTGAAAATGCGCTGATCACCTTGGATTGCTGCTGATCAGTCAGGTGACGGGTTGCGTAGGAATTGTCGCCGGTTGAAGCAACGTCAACAATGCAATTTTCCAGTAATACAGGGTCTGTTATCCCTTGTCGCTCACATATTGACTTTGCGTTTGCCCTGTCCACGGCATTGATAACGACCTGAACTTTCGGATAATCCAAATTGGTAAATGAATGGGTGTTTTTCCCATTTTCGTAAGTAAAAAGAGAGGTCTTAACACGCCAGCTATTGGCAAAAGCGGGATACATTTCCGAGAAAACTTGCGGATTAACGGTTTTCCCACCAGCATGATGAACATCATTCGCACCATTTCCATCAAAATTCCCGAACAGACCATCCAATTTTGCACGGCGAGCGTTTACCGGAATAATGTAGTAGTCGAGGTCAGAGGCAAATAACAGCACTTTTATACGGTCTCCCGCAGGCGTATTGACAATCGCTACCCCCTCAGTAAAGTCAATAAAGCCTCCATGTGGAAGCGACAGCGATCCTTGGGAAGGCAGCGAGGTCGGCGAATGATTTACAAAAAATTGTTTGTTGGCATGAAAACTGACAATGTCTGATCCGGTATTGATCGCAATAGCCGTGTTGAACGATACAGTGGCCGTGGTATTTTTTGACTTGTTTTCTTCCTGGCGAACCTGCACTTCAAATTTATCGGTCAAAGACTTCGTCCCAACAAATTCACCGACCGCCATGAAGCTGTACCTGGCTCCATCATAGGTGGTTAGGTGCGGGTCGGCGGTGCTTCTGGCAGCGGGCTGCGGTTCGACTTTGCTTGTTGAATCTTTCTTGGTGGTATCTGTTCCGCAAAGATCATTGTCTAGTTTCAGCTTTATCTGTCCAAATTTGATATCGGCAGAAGAGGCCTTATTGGCTTTGATCCCGAAGAGGTCGAAAGTTACAAATGCAGAATTCACTGCCCCTCCGGTAATTGAAATATCTGCCTTTCCTTTGCCCTCTAAACTACATTCGCCTTCCAGCCTTGCAAATAAAAGCGCTTCATCACCGATTGTAGTAAAGTTAAGGTCGTAAAATGAGACTGATAACGTTGTTTTGAAACCTGTCTGCATGTAACCCTTTATCTTACCCGTTATGCTTCCGGAATTATTTTCGGAGTTTTCCATTGTAGCAATGCCATAAGCTCCCTTTGCAATCTCGTATCCTGCGCCAAGTTCCCCTTTGATATTGACATCAAGTGCATTGAATGTGACACTGCCTTCTAAGCCAGCCTCTCCGGTAACCGCCATTTGTACTTTGGGAACAAATAATATAGGAAAGAGAATTGGCCCGACGGGCACGAGCGCAACCCACACGGATTTTTTAGTCAACACCGGCACTTCCATTTCGCCGGTGGTAATTTTACCGGTTGCCACAATGGATAAGTTAACCTTTGGATTTACGAAAACCTTGGCTTCAATTTTTTTGAGCGTATACTCCTTTACCTCAATGGGGATTTCCAGGCCATAGGAGACGGAAGCGCTGCCTTGTGTTTTCAATTCCGCACCCGTGCCGTTCTCTCCTGTTGACCGGCCAATAGTGTAATCCAGGCTGGCGCCATGTTCGAACGACTTTTTGATCGTGAAAGATGCGTTTTTAAAGATGTCTTCCAGTGTGGCATCCTCCGTATCAATCTCGATCTCCGTTCCATCTTTCGATTCACGTACACCTGTAACCTTGCGGTTGAAGCCCTCAGGTGTTTTACTCGTTTTGCCAGCCGCCATGATTTCTCCGGACTTGACTTCCGTTGCCGCTACGCCACCGGTTCTCCCACCCCTTAAAATCGCCCCTTTTTTAATGACAATCTTATTTCTCGTCACGGAAACAATCTGGCTGCTTGTCTCTTCATCAAAAATATAGACTCGCGTCCTGAATTCCGGCGTATCCCCGGAAACGATCACCTGCACGCTGTCCGTGTTCTCGATTTTGGGCGGTTCAAGCTGCTCAGTTTTGACCTCATCTTTCTTACAGGAAAACGGAATAGCAAGGATCACAAGAAACGTAAGCAAGACAATGAGTTGCCTGAATATAGAGGAAGGAGTCATGGATTTGGATTATTTTAATTGCTGCCGCCCATCGTGCATAGCTGATACACTTTTCCCTCTTTTGTAATAAGTGATGGTTTCAAGAGGGCATTCGCTTCTGTATATGCCTTTTTCCAGCGTACTGCACCGGTGCGGCTATCCAGCGACTTCAATGGAGAATTGTCATCGTACCCAAGCAAGAGAATGTTCGTCCCGGCCACCAACACATTAAAGTCAATTGATTTTACCCCAATATTTACCGGCATTTTGCGCTCCCAACGCAAATTTCCGGTCTCAGATTCAAGTGTCACGAGCTTCACCTGATAGTCCTTGGTATCCGTTAGGTAACAAAGTGTTCCTGAGTCGTAACTGATATTCTCCTGCCATAACACTGATTCGGGCACCTGTTCCCAAGCCAATTTGCCGGTCGCAGCATCCAAAGCGAGTAACTTGGCTTTGGTCGGGCCGGAGGCGGATGAAAACCCGGTTACGATCAGTTTCCCGTCTGCAAAGATCACCTTGCTGCGCCGGTCAGTCATGTTAAGAAAGTATCCCGCTCCATTATAATCCCAGAGTTCGGAGCCGGTGCTGGTGTTATAGGCCACTACACCCGTGCCGGTGATATAATAAAGGACGCCATCGACAACCGTTGCAGTGTTACGGCCACATTGTTTGGGATATTCGCGGATCAATGTTCCTGTTTCGGCATTCACCGCAGTAATGCCTTTATTAACCACGCCAAAATACACTGCACCTCCCGCCACGACTGGTTGCCCGGAAAAGCGTGACGGTGCACTATACTCCCAGGCTTTGGCTCCGGTTTGCCTGTTAATGCCAATGATCGATTTGTTAGTACAGACATAAACAAACTTCTCGGCAGTAGCAACATAGCCTTCGGTTAATGTTCCGGTGTCGTAAGTCCATTTGAGCTTGTGATCCACTATGCCATAGGCCATCACGCTGTGCGAGGCAAGGCTTGTTTCTCCGATCAAATAATAGTGGGTCTTGGTGAGGGCAATCCCATTTTGATCACTAATTCCGAACCTTCCGCCTAGACCTTCGGGCATTTCAGCTACTACTTCGCCGGTTAGCGGGTTAAATACTGACCTTTCATCTGCGAAAAGGAGCGGTTCTTTCAGCTCATCAGCTGAGCCATTATTAACATCCACGGTCAGGATATCCCCATAAGAAATACTTTGTAAGGTCTCAGCGAATGCCCGGTATTTCAGTTTTGGACCTACTGCCGGCGCTTTTACGCTAAATGTTTGATCCTCAGTATTCAATGGTGAGTTGACAACCTCGATTTTATCCAGCGGATCGGCAGCCGTGTTGGAAACACACAGGCCATAGCGTATAATGGCCAGGTTGCCCAAGGTTGTAAACCGGCCTTTTAACTCGATCTGTCCATCAGCCACGTTACCTACACCATCCGTTAGCACTTTTGGCGCTTGCGTTGAGGCTGGCCATTGTTCAGGAACCATGATATAGGCCTCCCTAACAACGTCGGGCACGATATCATAAGCCAGCCAAATGTAGCCGCTGTTTCCCCAGTTTTTTCCCCACGAATTTTGAACCTTGAATGCTTTGCGGCTATCATCATAGCCAATGATCACCATGGCATGATAGGACGCCTGAATGTTGGAGCCGTCTTTCCAGATAAACTGGCCATCTGTATCTGTTGAACTTTTATATTTCTTAAATGCATCGTTCAGACGCCCGCAAATGATGATCGGCGTGTCATAATATACGAATTTGCGAATGCTGTTCACATTAAGGGCAACGCGTCCCCAATCTTTGATTTTGTATTGCGAGGCCTTTTGCGCCTGAGGCTGGGATGGTTGGTCACTGCAGGATGCTGGATTGTAAGGCATATCATTCCAGGTGCACACACCCGCGGTCCGCAGAAGATCCAATGATGCAGAAATAGAAGAACCATCCAAACAGTCATTCACTTTAACTTGATTGTATACGAATGCAGGACTAAAAACCGCGTCATTATTGACTTTTCCGTCGGCAAGGGTAAGTTTGACCCCGTTTGCTAACCCATTATAGTAGCTTCTGGTGGCGTAGGCTACGGACCAGGATGTACATGATCCCTGTTTCCCCTGGCTCTGGACAGGCGGCATGTGATCCGAGAGATCATATTGCTGCGGTAATTTGGAATCTTTAAGCGTTCTCCCATTCGGTACCTGTGGCTCCTGGATCAGTTTCAGCTTCAGGTACGCGGCAGGGTCTAACGGAACTGCACCAAATCCGACTGTTTGACCTGGAACGACTTCTTCCTCTACCGGCATGACTGGGTCCGGTGTTTCAGTTTGTTTTTTACATCCAAGAATGGAAAGGGTGAATAGTAGGGATACGAATAATGGAAATTGGATAAGCTTTCGATCAAGAAAAAACATGTTTCGGTTTGGAGTTTAGCAGGGGCTGGAGGATTTTTATCTTCAATTGCATCGTAGCCATAAAAATGCGTTTGTAAAACTAATTTTAGTATGGCTGCTGCATGAAATGGGTATTATTTCTCTTGAAAGCAACTGCTTTTCTTATGTGGGCTTGTTTGATCTTCACTCACGTTCGCACGGATCGGATTGGTCGCAAAGGCAGGCAAAAGATAGATTTGCCCATGCAGCAGGATAATGGCAGATGTTCCGGACGAAAATCATAGATTTGAAATTCGGACTGCTTTCTTGAACTGGATGAGAACCACTGTTTCCTTTGTCGCTGCATTCATTTTCCTCATCAATGAGCTGAATGGGCAATCGCTTTTTCCTGAACTCAAATTAGACCCGGCGGGTATCAGGAAGGCGCAAAATATGGAATCGAAAGCCCTGGCAGCAAACGACTCATTTTTGCTGGGGAAAGCACTTTTTCTGTATGGCGACACCTATCGAAAAGTGGGGAATTTTTCCAGGGCAAACGAATACTTTTTAAAAGCGATCCGGGCGTTAAAAACAGGTAATGAGTCATACGAACTAGCGATGTCTTACCTGTATTTGAACGAAGGGGTTCTCATTAGCCTAAAATCCCGAGAAGATTATCAGAATGCCTGCACTGCTCTCGACATATTCAGCCGACTAAAACACAACAGCGGAATTGCATTGGCTTACAACTATATCACGAGTTTCTACAAGCGGATATGGATCTGGAACGATGAAGAGTTAAAACTCACGCCGAAGATTCCCGCAAGGAGTGACACAATTTTTCGGTGCATTGATGCCATTACTTTCCACGGAGCGCTGGCAAAGGACACCAGCATGATGGCGGAAGCTCATTTGCAGCGGGCAGATTATTACAGACATTTTAATGACAAACGCGCTATCACCGAGTTTGATAAGGCCTATAAGTTATTCGCATCCAAAGGAGATGATAACGCGGTTGTCCATACGCTATGTCATAAGAGCGCAGCATTCTTGAAATTCCAGGATCTCCCGAATGCTATTGCTTGTATTGAACTTGCAGAAAGACTGATATCTCTTAAAGAAAGCGGCGATTATTGGACGAGTACCCATTTCATTGAGGTACAAACTGAAATATTTGAAGCTGCAAAATTGTGGAAACGGGCCTATCAGGCGTCCAGGAATCTAAGTAATTTGTATGCGCTCAGGAGAACAGGTGATCGCGATAATCTTATCCAATCATTCTACATCAAGGAAGAAGCAGAAAAAAAGGAAATTGAGCTTGTTACCCAAAAAGCAGAACTAGGTAAAGCGAAGGTGCAACGGAATCTGACAATTGCGATCGGGGCGCTGCTGTTACTTGCTGTGATAACGACGCTCATTTTTTATTTTTTGTACAAAAAGAATAGACAGATCAGTGCTAAAAATCAGGACCTGGTAAGAGAACAAAATCACCGGGTTAAAAACAATCTCCAGGTCATTGCCAGCCTGCTGAGTCTTCAGGCAGATCAACTGGACGATGGCACGGCCCGTAGGATGATTGACGAAAGTCTTTTGAGGATAGAATCAATGGCCATTTTGCACCGCCGGTTGTACGACGGCGAAAGATTGGCAGAAGTCGATCTCGCGGATTTCATTCCAGAGATTATACAAAGTGTTTTTGAGACATTAGGAGTCAAGAATGTGAATCCCGAGTATAAGATGTCCTCCATTTTTCTTGGCGCTGACAAAGCCACGCCTGTTGGGCTAATCATCAATGAACTCGCCACCAATGCCTGCAAATATGCTTTTCCGCATTCGGATCATCCGGAATTTTCTATCAGCTGTATGGAAATTGGGCAGGACATTGAACTGACTGTAAGTGATAACGGGCCGGGAATGAGCGGCGTAAATATGTCGGTACCTTTGAAATCACTGCTTAAAACAAACGAATCAACCTTCGGAATGCCACTGATTCAGTCACAGATCATCCAGCTCAACGGAAAGGGGCGGTTTATCGTCGAAAGTGAAGGCTTAGGCGGAACCAGCTTTCGATTAGCATTTAAAAGGTAGCAGTTGGCCCAAATGTCCATGCTCACTATTTGGGCTGCTTCGTTTTTAAAACTGTAAACTTGTTTAACAGCTCCTTCCGAATGATGTCCGGCAGAGGGATTTTTGTCAGCCCGTCGCGTAGCACTAGCTCACCTTCCTTAATGCGTTTGATATGCTGTAAGCTGACCACATACGACCTTGAAAGCTTGAAAAAATTCGGTGTACGAAAATATTGACCGGTTCGACCGAGGCCCGAACTGATCAGCAATACCGTCCCATTCGCCAGGATCACTTCTGTATAAGCCCCTGCCGCTTTTAAGTAGGCAACTTCTTCCAGATCAACAAGTTCCAATCCGCCATTGGTCGGGAGCATCAGATACCGTTGTCCATCCAGATTTTTTTCAGACGCTTTGAAATTATGATACGCCAGCTCGATATTAAATATGACGTCGCCGATCTTGTAAGGTTTCAGCAAATAAGCCGCAGGCCGTGTCACCTGCGCCTTGCGAAACTGTTCTTCTTCTGAACTTCCCGTGAGGTAAATGATGGGAATGGGCCGCAAATCGTATAAATACTGCGCAATATCGACGCCCGATGAATCAGAATCTTCCAGTACAATATCGACCAGAGCAATGTCCGGGAGGATTTGGGAAACCGATTGCTGCGCTTCGGCCAGATTCCTGGCAATGCCCGTGACTACATATCCATTTTTTTCGAGCGAATTTCTCAAATTCAGAGCTGTAAGAACTATGTCTTCGATAATCAGTATGCGCAAAGCGGACATCGGCGATTTGAATTGATTTTTAAAAAATGGGGGAAACCGTTGATTTAAGCGTAAAATAGTTCGAAAAGCTAAAATAGTTAAATCCCCCATTCTTCCGGTTTTTAAAGATTCGAATGATGTCCTGAATTAATTAGGGCATCATAATGAACCACGTATGGCGACCATGATGCCTTCCAATTTCTGTCTCCGATCAATAAACCTTACTCTTCACAATCACCACCCACGGCTGAAATAGTTTTTCATAGGCTTTTTTCTTGGTACCCGTCTGAGCATCCAGCACATGCAAGCCGTATTGCCCCGAGCCCACGTACACAATTCCGTCTGCCACGATCGGCGCGCTCACACTGTAAACGGAGCTGGATCCATTGTTATGATTGA
This sequence comes from Dyadobacter sp., assembly GCF_039919315.1. Classification (GTDB taxonomy): domain Bacteria; phylum Bacteroidota; class Bacteroidia; order Cytophagales; family Spirosomataceae; genus Dyadobacter. The sequence continues at coordinate 62,535 of NZ_JBDSFX010000090.1, forward strand.
AAGCGAACTCCCACTTTTTTGCGCCCGTATCGGATGCCAGGGTCAGCACTTTTCCTTTACTGTCGTCAGTAGTAGCATAAAGGGCATTTTCGCCAAAATAGATCGCATAATTTTCTGTGAAAGTCTGGCTCCATTTTTTAGACCCGGTTTTATCGTCAAAAGCGAAGATCGTTTTTTTGTCGTCCACAGCGAATACAAGCCCATTACCAACCACAATATTTTTAAAAACACCTGGCACATTCCATTTCAAGTTGCCATTTGCTTCATCAAAAGCTGAAACCCCGGATAAGTTTGCCAGGTATAAGTTGCCGTCGGAAAAAGCAGTCGAACCTTCAAAAATTCCTTTTTTCTCCCAGGCAAGCTTGCCGTCTTTGTCCACCGCAACAAGCCTGTTGTCTGTCCCGGAATTGTCTTTGGCCGTAATAAAAAATCGGTTAGTGCTGGCCGCATTGCCTGTAATTTTTAAACCATTGCTGAACTCCCACTTTTTGCTCCCCGTAGCGGCATCTACTGCAACCAGCGTATTATAGCCGTAATTGGTGCCATAACCAAAGGCGACCAGGCCATTGGACATGACGGGCTGCCTTGCCTGCTTATTTTCGCCGGTACCATAGTCCCATTTCTTGGCCCCGGTTTTGCTATCCATGGCAATAATCCCGCTGTAACCATTGCCACGATTGTAATTATTGACGCTAATGATACTTTCGGGCGTAACAGAGCCTACCGAAAAGCCAGGTATGCTTTCGGCAAAATCGAAGACCTTGTTACCCGAGTTGTCAATAGCCTGGACGATGTTAGTGCTGAGCCCCAGTGTGGAAGCATATATGACCTGGTCACCACTCACTGTAACTGTTTCTTTTGTTACCACCACTTTATAACTCTGCGTGCTGGCATCCTCGGCGGTGACGGTATAACTCACTTCTTTGGAAAAATCCTGCACCACATTGGTTGCGGGAGAAATCGTGGCTTTGGGGGATATAGTAATCGTCGGTACTAGTTTGGTAATATCCGTGGCGGCGGGTACCGTAGCCGAAATGGTTTTGGTAGCAGGATCAATGGTGGCGGTAACAGCGGGAGCAAGCCCGGCAAATGAAAAAGCGGTGATTTCTTTCGCGCTACTTTTTGCTCCGGGGGTGACTGGTGGGGGAGTAGGCTCATCTTTGGAACAGGACGCGACGATCAGCGTCAGCATGATGGCAATGCAGGAAATTTTGAATTTAGTTTGCATATTTAATTTGAGGAAAATGGATGAATATTGAAATTCTCAAAGGCTGATTTGAATGTGACAGCCTTTCTGAATCCTGCACTAAGTTGTGGGCTAATTGCAACTTTAAGCCAGTGGGACGGCGTAAGCAGCAGACATTCCGGGGTGAATCGGTGTGTTTGTCATGTGAGTGAGTAAACGGTAAAAGAACTGATCACACTGGCCACTAAAACTGGCTTTTAGTTATTTACCCATCAATTCAGGTCGTTCACAGGAAAACTTCCGCTGCTCGCAGCAACAGTATTGGGAAACAGAGATTTAAGTCGTAGGTTCCGTCAGCAACGGGCCCAACTTAATCTTCCCTTATCACATGAAAACACGGATTACAACCTGGATATTTTTACTTACGCTACTCGGTAACATAACTGTCTTCGGGCAGGACATCCCCCCTCTAATTATTTCATCGCCTCTGTGCAGAAACTGCCCTGTCAACCGACCATTTCAAACGGTCGGAAAACAACTGTTCGATCCCTGTGAAGCGCCTGTTGTTTTGAAAGGTGTCAACAAAATGGTGTACTTCGATAGTCAGGATCCGGATGGGTCGAAAACTTTTCGGGAAATCAGGTCCATTGGGGCCAATTGTGTGCGGATTGTGTGGCAGATGCGGGGTGATAATAATGGACCTCCATCGAGCGTGGCGCTTCTGGATAAGATCATCACCAATGCCAAAGCCAACAACCTGATCCCGATCGTGGGACTTTGGGATTATACTGGCTACTCCGACGGCGGTTTTTCCAAACTGGACGAATACACGGCGTTCTGGACAAGACGGGACGTTGTCAGGCTGGTTCAGAAACATCGGAGCGCCATGATCCTGAACATTGCCAATGAAGCCGGCATGCACGAAGCAGAGTACAATGTGGACAGTTTGAATATGTATGCGGCCGTTTACAAAGCAAAAATCCGCCAGATCAGGGCTGCACACATTGATGTGCCGATCATGATCGACGGCATGGACCAAGGAAAAAGCCTGCATTGTTTTGCCGTGAAAGGCCGGGAAATCGCCAATGATGACCCTGCCCACAATGTGATCTTTTCTTTTCACCCTTACTGGCCCAAATCTGCAACCGGCGGCACATCATATATTGCCGACAAGTTTGCTGAGGTAGATACTATCACAATTCCAATCGTCATGGGAGAAGTTTCCAAATACGGTGCCTCGGACGGTAGTGGTGCCAGTGTCTGCTCACCGGCGGGCATAGCCGACTATGAACAATTTATTAAAAGGGCCGACGCCGCAGGAATGGGATGGCTCATCTGGGAATGGGGCCCTGGTAACAAGGATGGCATAATCCCCTGCCCGCAAATGGATATGACATCCGATGGGAGGGCCGCCACCATTGGTGCCAATCCCGGGGGAGCCAACAGCTGGGTATCGGATGTGGCCCTCACCGCGTCTTACAGCGTCAGAAATACAGCGAAGAGAACGGGTTTTATTATGAATGGATTTAAAGCCTGCCCTTGAAAATTCTTCGCAAGCAACTGCTTTTATTGCTCCTATGTATTTGCGGGGTCAGCCGCGCGCAACTCCCCAACATTTCATTTGAGCATATCACCGACCGTGACGGGCTTCCCAGCCGGACGGTGGAGTATGCTGTTGAGGACAAGGCCGGCTTTATGTGGTTTGGCACACGAAAATGTCTTACCCGCTACGATGGTTACACATTCCTGAAAGTGGGTAATAAATGGGTGCATGGGTTGGTAGTGGACAGGGCGGGCAGTATCTATTATTCGTCGGCCAAAGAGAAGCTGGTGCGGGTAGATGCTGTGACCAGAAAGGAAAAAACAATGATAGGAGCTGCGGAGGGCGGGGCACATCACACCTTTACCGATTCCTACGGTAACATCTGGTTTTCCGATCGTGAAAATATCAACCGGTACGATCCCGGCAGCGGCAGGGTTTCGGTGTATCCGATGAAGAAAACAACTTATGTCTTCAATAAAGGCAGTTTTGCGGAAGATAGTCAGCGGAATGTCTGGGTTTTGGGCCTGGAAGTAGGGTTATTTAAATTTGACCGGAAGGCTGATAAGCTAATTTGTAAGCTGGGTTTGGATTGTCCTGCGCCAGACAATGCAACCCAGTTCGAATTCCACAAAGGATTTATTGATCAAAATGACAAACTATGGGCCCCGCTGGCCGGCAATGGACTGCTGCGGTATGATACCAGGACGGGCTTATTCAAAATATATAGATTGCCCAATTTCGTCCTTTTAACGGTTTGTGCGGGAGTTGATGAAAAAGGTCGGTCGATTATCTGGGTAGGCTCGGAGACCGGGCTGGGGATTTTCAGGCCGGATGACGAGCAATTTGACTTCTTCACGAACCTCACACCCGAGCGCTATGAGGTGTACGACATTGTCGTTAGCCGTAAAACGGGAATTCTTTGGGTGTGTACATCGGAAGGCCTTCTCAAATATGATCCGCATAACCAGTTTATCAAAACGAATTTAATCAATGCCCCGCAGCTGACGGTCAATGCGATACTGCAAGATAAGTCAGATGCTACGGGTCAGACATTCTGGTTTGCGGTGGCTTACGAGGGGCTTTACAAATGGAGTCGGGCAACCAATAAAACTACTTTTCACCCATATCCACAGTACAGCAAGCAGTCGGAAGCGACCTGGCTGGTGCAGGATAAGGACAATATGATCTGGGCGGGCTGCAATCAGTGGCAGTCGTGGCAGGACGGTAAGGCCGATGCCTCCGATAACCGTTTCGAGGGCGTGTTTCGGTTTGACCCAGTTGAGGAAAAGTTTTTGCCCACTCCATTTACGTTGCATCACAGTTTCTTTTCAGTCCCTTTTTACTCAATGGGCTTGATGGATAAAAAAGGCAGATTCTGGCTGGGAAATCATTACGAAAGCATTCACGTGCTGGATACTAAAACCAATCGGGAGATCAGACTCTGGCCCAAGGAAATGGATTCTACGCTGTTCGCGAAGGGAAACTGGGTGATGCATCTGTTTGAGGACAGCCGGTCGCGGATCTGGTTGGCCACGCACCAGGGGATTTTCTACTTCGATGAAAGCGCACATACATTTCGTCATATCAAAACCGATTTTGGAATATTGAAAATAGCAGAAGGCCCTGACGGAAATATGTGGGCGGTAGGCTGGCCGGGACTGATCAAATTTACCAGGGATGGGAAAATATTGAAAACATGGTCTGAAAAGGATGGGTTGTACGATATTGAATGCAGAAGCGTGGCGGTAGACGCAAGAAACCGGGTTTGGGTCGGCACTTTTGACGGGCTGCACGTTTTCGATGAGCAAACCAATACCTTCCGCCGATTCACGGTCAACGACGGTTTGTTATCCAATAAAACAATGATGAGTTTCTGCCTCACGCAGGATAATGCACTTTTGGTAGGCAATACCGGCGGATGGAACACAGTGGATATGACGGCGCTCGATCAGTCAGGAACGATCCGCAACCTGCAATTGACCAATGTTAAAGTCAACAACCATCAGAAAGATGCGGACTGGTCCAAACCGGTTGAACTTGATCCGGACGAAAATGCGATCAGCTTCGATTTTTCGGCCATGAATTACCGCAAAGCGAACGACAATCATTACGCATATTATCTGGAAGGACTGGAAAAAGGCTGGATCGATGCCAACCAGGCGCACCAGGCTTTTTATACTAATCTGGACCCCCAAAAGTATATTTTCCACGTTAAATTGATCGCTCCGGGCGGCGGACCGGAGCTGGCGGTACCCTTTACCGTTAAGCCTGCCTTTTATGAAACATGGTGGTTCAGGGCGCTGATTGCCGTATTAACGGTTGCCCTGATCGTGTTTTTTTATAGAAATCAGTTGTCCTATCAAACCATCAAGGCGAAGCTGGAAGTGGAGGAAGCAACATTGAAGCAGCAGGAAGCCAGATACAATGAAGAGGTAGCAGCTTACCAACTCAAACTTTCAGAAACAGAAATGGCGTCGCTGCGTTCGCAGATGAACCCACACTTTATTTTTAATTGCCTCAATTCCATACAGTTTTTTACCGCCCAGAACGATTCCGAAAAAGCAACTGATTATCTTACCAAATTTTCAAGGCTGATCAGGCTCGTTCTTGAAAATTCCAGATCGGAGCAGGTTACCCTGGATAACGAGCTCGAAACGCTGCGACTTTACATTGAAATGGAAGCGATGCGGTTCCCCCAAAAGCTGCATTATCAGATCCAGATTGATGATGAGGTGGATACCGAATCCATCCGCATGCCGCCGCTGCTTTTGCAGCCATTTGTTGAAAATGCGATCTGGCACGGGCTGATGCACAAGGAAATGGGAGGAACTGTGCTGGTGATTATTGACCAGCCCGGGCCTCATATACTGAATGTTGAGATCATTGACGACGGTGTAGGCCGACACAAAGCAGCTGAATACGGGAGCAAATCGGCGATCAAGCAAAAATCGCACGGCATGAAAATTACCGCCGACCGGATCGAGATGATCAACCAGTTGTACCAGATCAAAACGCATGTGCGCGTGAGCGACCTGGTGGATCATAAAGGGATGGCGATCGGAACCAAAGTGGTACTGAACATACCGATCTGATTTATTGAAAATAAATAATTGATTAATAGTATGTTACGAGCCATTATTATTGACGACGAACCCAATGCAGTGGGATTGCTGGTGCTACGGCTGTCGCAACATTGCCCTCAGGTGGAGGTGGTCGCATCCTGCACCGGCAGCCAAAAAGGTATTCAGGCCATCCTGGACCATCGACCGGACCTTGTTTTTTTAGATATAGAAATGCCTCAGCTCAATGGTTTTCAGGTACTTGAGGCGGTTTCCGGCCTTTCGTTCTCACTTGTTTTTGTGACTGCTTACGATAAATTTGCACTGAAAGCTTTCCGGTACAGCGCCGTGGATTACCTGCTGAAACCGATCGATACGCAGGAGCTGGTACAGGCGGTGGGCCGGGTGGAACAGCAGCGGAAACTGGTGCCCGAGCAATTGGAACATCTCCGGCAGCAGTTCAGCAACCCTGGCAAAACCTTCCCCGACCGCATTGCTCTGCCCTATCAGAATGGTGTGGCCTTTGTGGATTTGAAGGATATCCTGTACTGCGAATCGGACGATAATTATACTAAATTCCATCTTGCAGACAACCAGTACCACCTGGTGACAAAGCCGCTGCGTGACATCCAGGAGTTGTTGGAAGAGCGTGATTTTCAACGTGTGCACAGGCAATATCTGATCAATCTGAACCATATCAAAAAATTTGTGAAGGGCGAAGGCAGTTATTTAGTGATGTCCAACAGCCAAACCATCCCGGTATCCCGTGCTCAGAAAGACAGGCTTATGGAACGGTTTGGCTGGCTTTAAAATTTAACTTGGATATCTGCTAATCTCTGTCTGGTATAATACCGCGCGATTTTACCGGACCAGCTTCCTGACTTCTATCTGATCCTTGTTTTCAAATCGAATCAATGAAATTCCGATAAGCAGCTTTTCAGCATTGACCTTCACTTTATTAAGTCCCTTTTTCAATATTTGTGATTCGGATTTCAATTCCCTGCCAGAGAGATCGTAGCTTTTGATCGTCCAGTTTCCTGCCTCAGCCGCCACAATGTCAATGAAGGTTCCGGCTGATACGGCTGGGTTTGGGTAAAACTGGCCAACGACTGATCTGAGCTCTCCATTTTGAATGTTAATGATCTTCGAATATTGATAAGTACCATCGTCGTCAACCATTTTTAACCGGTAATATGGAGCAGATTGCCCGGCATCAGTAAAACCATAAGATCTGAGTGCAGTATTGCCCGAAGACTGGCCATTGATTGTACCAATCGTTTCAAATGATTTCGCATTCAGGCTTTTCTGAACTTCAAACCTGTCAAAATACTTTTCATCCGCAGTAACCCAATTCAAAATTGCTTCCCCTGATTCAGCCCTTTTTCCATTAAAGGATATCAAAGTCACAGGTAATGGTGTAAAAACTGTGTTGACGAAAAATCCGCTAAATCCCGTTACAGGGAAAGTAACCTCCCAATGTCCGTTTACAAAAACAATGTTTGCATCAGAAGGATTAATCTCAACAGGTGAACTCGCGTAAACCAAACCGCCCAGATCGGTAGAGCTACCGGGGAATTTGGCGATCCGTAAATTGGCCTTACCTGCGGCGTCGGTCGCATTCGCCGGTAACTTGGCGGTCACCGCACTACTGTAAGCGTCAAACTCGGCCTGCGTGAAATACAGCGTAACCACATCTGTTCCATTCTCAGCATTGGTTCCTCCCGGCGTAATTTGATAATGTCTTCGCACATAAGGACCAGTGACATTGGCTTCTTCTACCCAAACCCTGCTGGTTGTAAGGCCACTGATTGTTCCGACCGTTATTTTGGCTACCAGCTTACAGTCCGCATCCTGGAAATAGTTATCACCCGCCACAATAGTAAGGCTGGCCGATGTAGTCAGCGGAGCAATGGCCGTGCTTGGAGAAACGATCACATTCTGATCAGCAGTGACGCTGTTACCACTCCCGTCCGAGAAGGTCCAGGTTATAACTGTAGTCCCAAGCTGTGTGATTGGAAAAATCGTCGTGGTCACGCCATTGACCGTTCCGGCGCAGCCATCCGTGGTGGTGGGAGTAGGTGGCGTAACAGAACATGATCCGGTGATATCCGCCAGGACAGGCTGAACGGGTGCATCGTCATCGGTAATCGTTATCACCTGTGTAGCAGTTCCGATATTCCCGGAAGCATCAGTGGCCGTCCATGTGACTGTGGTAGCACCAATTGGAAATACGGATGGGGCATTATTGGTAATGATAGGGCTTGCCGTGCAGTTGTCGGCTGCAGTCGCATTGCCTAGTACTACTTCCGTTGCCGTACAGCTCGTGTTGGCCGACAGAGTGACGGCGGTAGGCGCAGTGATCGTCGGGTTCACATTGTCCGTTACGGTGACTATCTGGGTCGCTGTTTCTGTATTTCCGGCTGCATCAGTAGCTGTCCAGGTCACTGTGGTAGCGCCAAGCGGAAAAGTCGTGGGAGCATTATTGGTGATCGTGGGACTTGCTGTGCAATTGTCAGCAGCAGTCGCTGTTCCCAAAACAACACCCGTGGCAGTGCACGCTGTATTGATCGACGTATTGACAGCAGCCGGTGCAGTAATGGTTGGTTTTACATTGTCGGTAACCGTCACGGTTTGTGTGGCCGTTTTGGTATTTCCCGATCCGTCCGTCACCGTCCAGGTGAATGTGGTAGTGCCAAGTGGAAATATGGATGGAGCGTCATTGACTACGGATGTTACTGAACAATTGTCGGTAGTGACCGGCGTCCCGAGCGCCACGCCAGTTGCTGTACAATTGGTATTGGTAAATGCGTTTACATTGGCCGGGGCAGTGATCGTAGGGTTCTCATTGTCGGTGATCGTTACGGTTAAAGAAGCAGTTTTGATATTTCCTGCCGCATCAGCAATCGAATAGGTAATGGTTGTAACGCCCAGGCTATACCTGTAAGATGGAATCTGACCAACACCAGTTCCGGTTCCATCTCCGGTCATGCTCCAAGACAATTGGCCAATACCCGGACATTTATCACTAAAAACAGCATTTGGTATTGCTACCAATCCCGTACAACCCCATCCTTCTGAACTCGGCGTTGTGGTGGTACTGATATTGGGAGAAACAGTCAGGCTCGGTGCCTGCGTGTCACTCACTGTAATTGTAAACGTTTGGACTGCAACGGGATCACATCCGTTTGATGCTGTAAGTTCAACGGTAGTCACACCTTTGTTAAATACGCTCCCTGTTCCGGATCCTGCCCCATTTCCGGTTGTAGCACCCGAAAAAACATAAGTAATGGTTGGCGTCGGATACCCGGTTGTACCGATGCTGTAGGTTTTAAGCGCAGTACATAATCCTGCGTCGGTGGTGGCTGTAAGATCAGTTAGCGCGGGAGAAAATGCAGGTGGGATGCCGATTGTCTGAACGCCGGCGATGTTCGTTTGATTATTGGTAATGCTGGCAGTTACGCCGCTGTTAGCTATAAATATCGGATTTGAACCGCCATTGATCTGAAATGTATTTCCAGGCGTTGCTGCCGCATTGATATTGGCACGAACGATCAGGTAGGTAGTTGTATTAGCATCAAGTTCCAGATAACCCGTATCAAAATTCAATGTTTCCCCACTCCCGGTTGAAGTAGCATCCGTGGCAAGTAAAGTGGCGCCTGCAATGCCGGGAACGCTGTTTTTATATAAAGAAAAACTGGTGATGTCAGTGGTGTTGTAAGTACCCGAAGTGGTTGCGGTAAGGTTGGTCACCGTGGCGCCAGTACCTCCCAATGCCAGTTTTAAAGTATAAAAAGGATGATCGCTCGTTCCTCTGGCAATAATTTTTGCCGGAGAATTCTCCGTAGTGTATGTAAAGGACGGCGTGCCGATGGTTTGTTTCCCGGCTATGTCGGTTTGACTGTTTGTGGCTATTGGCGTGGTATTTCCGTAGTTAGCAGCTATTGAATTCGCAGATCCGTTTATTTTGATTGTATGTCCGTCGACCGCTGTCGCACTTACATTGAGCGTAATAAAAAAGTACCTGGTTTCACCTGCCGGAACATTGTAACCTAGCGAAGTGAAAGAAATTGTCTCCCCATTTCCGGCAGGAGCAATGCCATTGTTCCCGATGACAGTGGCGCCTGTCATGGAATTTGAAGTGTTTGCAAATACTCTATAGTCTATTACATCAGCGCCTGTGTAGGTACCGGTTGTTGTGGCGTTGATGGCTTGTAGGGTAACCGGGAAAGCACCATTGGTTAGTTTTAGAGCGTAAAAAATAACATTACTAGTTCCCGGAAGAACATTTGATGGCGCCAGGAATTCGGTGCTGTAAGCAACTGTTGGGGCCTTGAAGGTTTGGGCACCGGCAGCATCGGTCTGGCTATTAGTGATCAACGGAGAAGTACTCGCGTAGCTGATGGCAATTGGATTTGCAGATCCATCAATTTTGATTGTATGATTGTTGGTAGCTATCGCACTTACATAAACCGTCATAAAAAAGTATCTGGTTTCGTTCGCTGGAACATTGTAACCTAGCGAAGTGAAAGAAATTGTCTCCCCATTTCCGCTTGGGGCAATACCATTGTTGCCGATAAAAGTTGCACCGCTGAGGGAGTTTGTGGTGTTCGCATATACCCGATATTCTAATACATCAGTTGCTGTGTAGGTACCGATTGTAGTGGCGTTGATGGTTTGTAGCGTAACTGGAAAAGCACCATTGCTGAGTTTGAGAGCATAAAATGGAACATTTATAGTTCCCTGAAGAATATCTGATGCTGCCAGCGGTTCCGTGCTGTAAGTAACAGGTGGTGCTTTGACAGTCTGGGCACCAGCGGCATCGGTCTGACTGTTGGTGACCAGCGGAGAAGCACTCCCGTAGCTAATGGCAATGGGGTTTGCAGCACCATTTATTTTGAAAGTATGTCCGTCTGCGGCTGTCGCACTTACACTGACCGTCATAAAAAAGTATCTGGTTTCACCTGCCGGCACATTATAACCTAGTGAAGTGAAAGAAATCGTCTCCCCATTTCCGGCAGGAGCAATGCCATTGTTGCCGATGAAAGTCGCACCCGTCATGGAGTTTGTGGTGTTTGCATATACTCTATATTCAGCTGCATCATCTGCTGTGTAGGTACCGGCTGTGGTGGCGTTGATGGTTTGGACGGTAACAGCAGTGGTTGCATCTAATTTTAATATGTAAAAGGGGAAGTTATTCGTTCCCTGGGTCACATTCCCTGCCGCTAGTGGCTCCGTAGTATAAGTCACGTCGTTCGCCAGCGCATTCAGCTGCGCCGTAAGAGCTATAAGTAGCAACAACCCCAAAGGCCTCAGCTTATTAGTAATAGCATGTAAACTTTTTTTCATGAGATGTACAGTTTTAAACAGTTAGAAAAGAGTTGATTGAGATATTTTGTAGTATGTGTATGCGTGTTTTTCAGGAATCATGATCAAGTGGATCATATTGAGCAGACCGAGTCAGTCCATGGATCGAACTTAAATTCTTTTGTTTTCTGTAACTAAAATATACTGGTGAGAAGCAGGTTATTCCCTGTGAATGGTTGGTTTTATAAGGTGGGAATCGTGAATGTTTGAGTGCCCTTTACCCCTGATAGTACACGGTTCACCCAAAAATCTCAGCACATGGCAACACGCCGGTTGGTGAAAACCGAATTTAATGGTAGGTTCGGCTAAGTACACAGGCTTCATGTGTTGAGCTCAGCTTTCTTAAAGAGAAGTTAATGAAACAGTTGCTGGTCCTATTGTTACTTGCCTGCCACGCAGGTTACGCACAGCTTCCCAATATTTCGTTCCAGTACATTTCCGATCGCGACGGTCTGCCAAGTCGCTCTGTGGAGTGTGCTGCGGAGGATACCAGCGGCTTTATGTGGTTTGGTACCCGTAAATGTCTTACCCGCTATGACGGCTATACATTTGAAAAAATAGGAGACAGGTGGGTGCACGGCCTGGCCATGGATGAGAAGACGGGTACGGTCTATTACTCTTCTTCCTCCCAAAAGCTGATCGCAGTAGAGCCTCATTCGCGTAAAGAAAAAGATATTGTTGGTGCTGCTGTGAGGGGTGCTTTCAGCACATTCCGGGATTCGTTTGGGAATATTTGGTTTTCAGATCAAAACAATATCAACCGTTATGACCCGATCGCCCGCAAAGTGCATACCTATCCCATGCGGAAGACGACCTACCTATACCATAAGGGCTATTTCACAGAGGACCATCAGCGGAACGTGTGGGTGCTGGGTATGGAAGTAGGCGTATTCCAGTTTGATCGTAAAGCCAATCAACTCAATTGTAAAATCGGGTTGGACTGTCCGGTGAAAAATGAAAACTTCGAATTTGAATTTCATAAAGGCTTCGTTGATAAGCAAGATCAGCTGTGGGTACCGGTCGCTGGCCTCGGTTTGATGCGATATGACATTAGAACAGGGCAGAAAAAATTATATGCGTGTCCTAAATTTCCGCTACTTGCCATTCGTGAAGGTAAGGATGAGCTTGGCAAGAGGATTTTTTGGGTGGGTTCACATTATGGGCTAGGGATATTCAGGCCGGATACGGGGCAGTTTTTCTTTTTTGAAAATCTGATTCCGCAAAAGTACATTGTATACGATATCGTCCAAAGCAGTCGGAACGGCATAGTTTGGGTTTGCACCTCAGAAGGTATTTTAAAATACGACCCTAGTAATCAGTTCATCAGGACCAATCGGGTCGGAAAAGTCCCGCAGCCTGTCAATGCCATGTTGAAAGACCGTTCGGACCCGACGGGGCAGACTTACTGGATGGCTGTGGCCTTCCAGGGACTTTACAAATGGAATCAGCTAACCAATCAGACGACATTTTTCGAGTATCCGCAGTATAGTGATCAGTTGGAGTCGGTATGGCTCGCGCAAGACAAAAATGACCGGTTATGGGTAGGAGGTAATCAATGGCAAACCTGGCAGGACAGCAAAAGTGATTTGTCGGATAACAATTTCGAGGGCATTTTTCAATTTGATCCTGTTAAAGGGAAATATCTTGCGACTCCTTTTAATGTGCATCACTCCTTTTTTCTAACCCCTTTTTATTCATTGGGCCTGATCGACCACCAGGGTCGTTTTTGGATTGTCAAGCATGATGAAGGTATGCACGTATTCGATCCTGGCACTAACAAGGAACTGGATTTGTGGTCAAAGGAAGCACAGGTGCCTCTTTTTGCACATAGCAATTGGGTGACGGACATCTTCGAAGACAGCCGTTCCCGTATCTGGCTAACCACTTTTCAGGGCATTTTCCGGTATGATGAATCCACAAGGAAATTCCTCAAAACCAATACTGAGTATGGCATGCGCAGCATCACCGAAGGTCCCGACGGCAATCTGTGGGCAGTGGGATGGCCAGGCCTCACCAAGCTCAATAAAGATGGAAAGATAATTGGGACCTGGTCGACGAGAGATGGACTTTATGATAATGAATGCGTTCGGGTATTGGTGGATGCGCGCAACCAGGTTTGGATTGGCACATTTGACGGGCTTCATCTATTCGATCAGAAATCAAATACATTCAAAAGATTTACGGTCAATGATGGCTTGTTATCGAATAATACCAAAGTAAGCCTTTACCCTGCCGGCACCGACAAGCTGCTGGTCGGTAACATGGGCGGCTGGAACACGGTCGACATGGCATTGCTTGCCCGATCTCGCGTGCCCAGCGAGGTGCATTTGGTGAATGCCCGTATCAATAACCAGCAAAGTGAAGTGGATTGGACTAAGCCTGTGGTGCTCGCAGACAATGAAAACGCCATCAGTTTTAGTTTTTCCATGCTGAATTTCCGAAAATCCAATGATAATCATTACGCCTATTACCTGGAAGGTTTCGAAACAGACTGGCGTGACTCGGGACAGGATCACCAGGCATTTTATACCAACCTGGCACCAGGAGATTATACATTTCATGCCAAATCTGTTACAAATCCTGGTCGTGAGCTAAGGATACCTTTCACGATCAAACCAGCCTGGTACGAAACATGGTGGTTCAGAACAGCAATGGGGTTGGTTGTACTAAGCTTACTGGGCTATATCTACCGAAGCCAGTTGTCGTATCGAACTATCAAGGCGAAATTGGAACTGGAGGAGCTTACCCAGCTGCAAAAGACAACGAAGTACAACGAAGAGATGGCGGCGTATCAGCTCAAACTTTCGGAAACGGAAATGGCCTCATTAAGGTCTCAGATGAATCCGCATTTTATTTTCAACTGCCTCAATTCCATTCAGTTTTTTGCCGCCCAAAATGACTCAGAAAAGGCTTCCAATTATCTCAGCAAGTTTTCCAGGCTGATCAGGCTGGTGCTTGAAAACTCAAAGTCGGAGCATGTAACGCTTGAAAATGAGTTGGAAACGCTGCGTCTTTACATAGAAATGGAAGCGATGCGTTTTCCGGGTAAACTCGTTTATCAGATTGAGATAGACCAGAACATTGACCCTGAAATGATCCAAATACCGCCTTTGCTTTTACAGCCCTTCGTAGAAAATGCCATCTGGCACGGGCTCATGCACAAGGATGCTGGAGGCGCTGTCAGGATCGTGCTAAAACAGATAGAACCGGACATGTTGCATGTGGAGATAACAGACAATGGTGTGGGCAGACAAAAGGCGGCCGATTATAAAAGTAAATCTGCAACAAAAAATAAATCTTTGGGGATGAAAATTACCGCAGACCGTATCGAACTTATTAACCAATTGTATAAGATTCACACCAACGTCGGGGTTATCGACCTGGTAGATCAGCATGGAGCCGCGGCAGGCACAAAAGTGGTCTTGAATATTCCTATATGAAAAAGTGGAACTATAACCATCATGCCTTAATCCGATTTTGCTTTTCGCGCATTCTTGATGATCAGGTTAACAATTGTTTTCATTGCAGGTTCGGGTAGGTCATGGCCCATTCCTTTGATAAGTTCGAAATGTGCTCTGGGAATGTAGGAAGCCACATCCTTGCCCGCTTCCGGTACTACCAGCGGGTCTTCACTGCCATGGATCACGACAACAGGAACTTTAATCGTTTTCAGCTGCTGCTGCCTGCCCGAATAAAAGCCGACCAGGGAAGCTGCTCCCTGGCGCACGAGCCCATCGGGATAATAGGAGCGATATACGTCGTTTTTTACATATTTCAGTAATTTTTTTTGATCAGGAACGAAAACGGATCCAGCCAGGATTGTCATAGACTTCACTTCTCTATTAATGTAGGCCGCTGTATCCTTTGGGTCTCCGGGCGGCGGGATTTTACTGATCGCATCGGGTTTGGCAACCAACGGAAATTTTTTATCACCGCCGCCTGCCATGATGCTCGCCAGTGATAATGTGTGTTCGGGGTGATTGTAGGCGACCCGCTGTGCGATCATGCCACCCATTGATGCGCCGACAATGTGGGCCTTTTTTATGCCCAGAGCGTCCAGCAAACCAACCGCATCGTCTGCCATGTCATCGAGCGTGTAGGGCAAGGGGGGGGTGGTGTTCTCCTGAATTGCCTTGGCGATAGCCGCCCAGTCGGGCGCACCTGCTTTTTCGAACTTGGTGGAAAGGCCGATGTCGCGGTGATCAAACCGGATCACCCGGTAGCCATTTTTTACGAGGTGGTTGCAGAATGAGGCCGGCCACATGGAAAGCTGGGCGTTGGTTCCCGAAATGAGCAAAACAGTCTCTTTATTGGCTGATCCCAAACTTTCATAGGCAATCTGAATGCCATTTGCCTGCACTTTTCCCGATTGAGCGGAAACGATAACAGGCAAACCAACCAAAAAAAGGATATAAATGAATGAACGGATAGGTAACTGGGTTTTCATATTTGTTTAATTTTATTGAAAATCGAATTTGAGTATAGGTGTGTAGTGCTCTGAAAGTCAGGTTAAATGTCGGATTTATACAATTTCCTGATCCTAGAAAACTTTAAGTTTGCCGAAAATTTTTTATTTCGTGGCCACCTTAACCTCAATTGAAAACCACATACAGGAAAAAATGATCTTCATATGAACTATCAGGTTTATCCCGTACCGGATCCACTAAAAAAGTATGTCCGCTATTTTTGGTCGATTGATTTTAATGATCCGGTCTACAATCCCAAAATCATTAAAATACTGGCAGATCGGTATCCCAGACTGATTTTTCAAAATCTGGATGGCCGGAAACCGATCATCACTGCGGATGGAGAAAACCTCCCCGAGCTGTTTTTGAGCGGCATCATGACATCCGACACGGCCTACACGGTAACAAGCCAGTACTCGCATTTTGGAGTGAGTTTTTATTCGCATGCCCTGAAAGCTATGTTCAGGATTGATGCAAATGAGCTCACCGATGTGAATCCTGATCTGATCCACTTTTGCCCCAAAGACCTCAAACAAAAACTGGCAGATGCACCTGATCATCAGGCCAAACGCAACATCCTTGCTGCTTTTCTTATCACCAGGCTACCGGATTCCAGGAAAAAAGTGTTTTCAATCAACGACTTCATCATTGCTGATGACATTCCTGAAAACTGGAATACCAGCTATTTGCAAACGCGGTTCGGTATGTCGGAACGACAACTCGAAAGGCAATTCAAAAGTAAAATTGGCGTGTCGCCCAAAACTTTTTTAAGGATTACCCGTTTTGAAAAAGCATTGGATATTATAAAAAGCCCAACCTTTTCCTCCCTTACGGAAGTTGCCTACCAGCTAAATTATTCCGATCAATCACATTTCATAAGAGAATTCAAATCATTTTCCGGATACACGCCGCAGCAGTTTCTCGACAAGCAAAAATTCGGAGAGGAAAGTGCTTCGTTTTTGCTGGATGCTATCGTATAGCTAGAAGCTGTATCCAATATGTACGGTCGGGAAAATGCCATAACGAGCCTGCCTGAATACCTGCTCATCGATGATGACATGCTTTGCATTGGCTGAATAAGTCAGGGCAACCCAGGGAGCAATGTACAGGCCCCTGTAATCGCGTTCCTTCGCACCCAACATAAACCGGTACCCGCCACGCACACCGAAAAATAAGCCTTGCGTTGTTTTTTCACGACCAGTGTTTTTCAGTGTCAGCCTGTCTTTTGTATAATCTGTCTGAAGACCAACAAAAAAACCCTTTCTTTTTTTGAAAATGTAATCCGCTTTAAGCCCATAGCCATATGATCTGTTTTTAAACTTGTCATTGTTGATAAAAAAGGCAGGTTGGTCAATGTTAAAGGCGCCTGCATCCAACCTCACCTTGCCAAGCTGATAACCAAAGTGGCCGGAATAGCCCTTGAAAATGTAAGCGATCGGATCAACCTCTATTTCAAAATGATTGGTATTGTTTTGAGAATGAACGTATTCAGTTGCTGTTATCAGCAATAATATGGAAACAAGTAGCCTTGAAGTTTTCATAACAAAATGAAAGGATGTTTTCTTCTGAGATTGCAAAACTACCAACCGAAAAAAATCCTGAATTGTATAAAACCGACAATTATGGCCGATCCCTTAAAGACAGCCTGAAATAAATGTTTGTAAATGTTGCATGAGCATATAAAGAAATTTAATGGCAAGCTCAGGGTTAGCTAGAGTAGGTTGTCTTCGGTTAAATCTCAAAAACTCATGCTATATCTGATCGGAGCTGCCAGATCGAAGTTCCTGTCAAAAATGGAAGTATCACTAGAAACAAGGTCGCCAGCGTAAGTAGAATTGCATTTTTCATTGGGTAGTCAATTTGAGGTTCGATATCCCAAAGATGCTGGATCAGCCAATAAATCTTATCTGGTTTTTAGCCATATCTATCTGATTTTTAGCCAAATTGATGATTATGCTTAGCGCCAGAGCAAAGAGTATAACGCACGAAAAGGGCAAGAAACGATATCATTTCTTGCCCTTTTCTCAATGCGTCAGTTCTTAATAAACCCTGTAATAATTCTCGTGGTATACGTCAAGTACTAATGGAGATATGCTTTTCACTACCACTATACGGAACTTGTTCAAGCTTGTTTTGTATGCGATAACGGTCCCTACCGGCATATAGTTTGGCCATGTAGGAGTGTAGCCTGGGGCGGCTCCTGGCGCCCAGGCTATCTGCCCTTTTACGAATGGAAGCGCCTTCAGGGTACCCGGCGTCACTGATTTAAAGTCCACAATTCCAAGAATGGCGCGGGTAACTTTCCAGCATCTTAACGCCTGATAGCAACCACCATCCGAACCCCAGCTGATATCGCCAGCCGTTTCATTCACGATATCAAACGGAGCTGAGAGATTGAGACCTTTGTTCATAGGCAGCTGTACGCTCGTCATTAACTTCCATTCGAAGTTCTCTGGAATGGGCTGTTTGTTAATGATAGGATTTTCAACTTTCGATGTGATGGTCGATACGCCGGCTTGGGCAACCGCATTTTCAGTTCCGGATCCACCATTCGGTGTGGGATCATTAGAATTGTTGCAGCTAAAAAGAAAAAGTGTTGATAAAGTAAATACGGCATTTGCAAAAAGATTTTTCATGAGACTAATAATTAATTAAAAATGTGATGTTTGATTACTGCCCTCGTCGTTTTGTGAAGGCAATGCAAACTTAGTGGGAAGGGGTGTGTCGAACCTATTTCGGACGGTATGCAAAAGGTTTACAGCTACTGAAATGAGGTATACAAAATGTACACATGCCCATTTCGGCCTCGTAGGGGCATTATTTGAATGGAGAAGGCGCAAGGTTTTCCTGTTCTGGATCGGGAGGTGGCTTTTTTTGTTTGATGGTTTTGCTCTAAATTTATGCATAATAAAAGGCTGGCATTCAAACCCTCAAATGGACACACAGATCAAGATCCTCAGTCGAAGAAGATGAAATGCTGATTAGCGCGAAATTATATCGTCCAGGATGAAAAATCGTTTTTGATTTTGTCGGCCATTGCGTTCAAAACGAACAAAAGGATAACCATTTAAAGGCATTAACTTAATTCTTGGTAAAAATGAAGTATCTCATAACGCTAACTATTTTAGTTTCGATTGCTCTTCCCTCAATGGGTCAGTTATTGGTTGGGAATGTCGATATCAGTAAATCTGACAGCGTTAAAATCATTGAAGTGTTAATCACCGAAAGAATGTCCAACAAGTACGTCGATGTGTTTGTTGACTTCGGGCAGAAGAGTAATTTTAGGTCTGGCTACCTGGAAAATAACTCAGATGATCAAAGATTTAATGATGCTACTACCAAAAAACCGATCCGGTTTAAGTCGACAACAGCTGTGCTGAACTACCTGGAGATCAATAATTGGGAACATTACAATTCAGTAGTCATTGCGGATAGAGGTGAAAGGCAGTTTTACTACTATTTTAGAAAAAAGTAGCTGATTCCGTATTACTGTCACTTCAAAGGCATTTTAAACAAACAATTCACGTATGAGAAAATTCTGCATTTCCTTCGCCTTCCTATTGTTTGCCTTCGTTGCCCCGGCGCAGCATGTAAAGCCTTGTAAACCCTGCGCTGAATTAAAAAACCTTCAACTTCCGGATGTTACGATTTTGGTTGCTGAGGCCAATGTCGGGGATACGATTAAAGAGCCCAATGAACCGTGGCGTGGAACTGTCGTGATACAGAAGCCTTTTTGTCGCATTCTGGGCAGGATCAGTAAGGAAATCAATTTTGAGCTCTTGTTGCCGGAGGAAAGTAACACACGTTTTCTGATGTCAGGCGGAGGTGGTTTTGTTGGAAGCATTCAGAATGATTTTCAGAGGAAGGTAGACGAGGGATTTGCCACAGCAGGCACGGACACAGGTCATGAAGGAGGTGGCGATGCCAAATGGGCGTACAACAACATGGAGCGACAGCTCAATTTCGGGCGGCTTGCCATACATCGTACGGCCGTGGTATCGAAAGCCATTATGCAAAATTTTTATTGTGCAGCACCTTCCAAATCGTATTTTGTCGGTTGCTCGCGTGGAGGCGGCCAGGCAATGATGGAGGCCCAATATTACCCGGAGGATTTTGACGGTATCGTGGCCGGGGCACCTGCATTTGCATGGCCGGCCATAGCTGCGAAATTTTTGCAACACAGTCAGCACAATTATCCGAACCCAAAAAATCTGAGCCCAGTCATTACAACAGATAATCTCAAACTTTTGCAGAAAGAAGTTCTCAAACAATGCGACCAACTCGACGGTTCGGTGGATGGGATTTTGAACAACCCAAGTAAATGCAAGTTCGATTTTTCTAAATTACCGGTATGCGCTAACGAAAAGCCGGAAAGCGTGTGTCTCACAGAAACCCAACTCGCTGCAATCAAGTCGATTTACAGTCCTTTAATAGTAAATGGTAAACAGATTTACCCAGGTTTCCCATTTGGAGGGGAAGCCGAAGGTGGTTCCTGGGACCCCTGGATTACCGCGCCTATTTCCGCCCGGCAAAAAGAGCCCAGCTTGCATCACATGTTTTCTACAAACATTTTCAAGTATCTCATCTTCAACGATTCCACTTTTAATTATTCGAAGTACGACTTCAAGGATTTTGCCGCGGAAACTGCCTATGCTTCCTCCTATCTGGATGCCAGCAGTGCCGATTACAGCGCGTTCAAAAAACGGAATGGTAAGATTATCTTTTTCCATGGATGGAATGACGCTGCCCTCTCGGCAAACGCAACTATTGAGCATTATAACGGGATATTAAAAACCGACAAAGATGCCCAATCCTTTGCGAGACTTTTTCTCCTTCCAGGAGTGCTGCACTGCGGGGGTGGACCGGGTTGCGACGATGTAGACTGGGTTAGCCTGATCATCGATTGGGTAGAAAAATCAAAAGCGCCCGATCAGGTAGTTGCGTCAAAAAAGGTTGGGGAGAAGGTTGCTACGAAGGATATTTTTGCTTATCCGAAAGAGTAGGGACGGTATCCGCACTATGGGCTGGCTTCCATCAATTCATTTCTGGCTTTGCTAATTGCACCAATCTAGGCAGGTAGGACATGCACGGTTTTGACTTATGCTTGTTTATCCGGGTAAAAATGGTGGTATTAACACCACCTGCTCTAATTCTTTTTCAACATGAATCGCAAAATCTTGATCGTCACCGGAGATGGTGGTGAAAGTTACGAAACCCTCTATGCCGTTCACCGCTTTCAGGAAGAAGGCGACATTGCCGTGATCGCCGCCCCCAGCAAGCGCCGACTTAACCTGGTGATGCACGATTTTGAAATCGGCTGGGATACATATGTTGAACGTCCCGGCTATTGTCTGGCCTCAGACCTGACGATAGAGGAGGTGGTAGTAGATGACTATGACGCTATTCTACTGTTGGGCGGGCGGGCTCCCGAATACCTGCGCAACCACAATACGCTTTTGGAAGTAGTCCGCGAGTTTGACCGGCAAGGTAAATGGGTACTTGCGATCTGCCACGGTATACAGATTCTGGTTACAGCCGGATTAGCCAAGAACCGAAATTTAACCGCTTACGAACATGTGCGTTCCGAAATTGAGATGGGTGGTGGAATATATTCTACCCAGCAGGCTGTCCGCGATGGAAATATGATAACCGGGCAGACCTGGCAGTCACACCCCGAATTCTATCGCGAAGTATTTGCCTGTTTAAAAGAAGTAGAGCTCATAGGAAACTAAATGAGTTTGATTGACGCATTCTTTAAGGTAATCAGCCCTTGCTTCCGGGTTTTCTATTCTCATAATCAGTCGGTTGTGGCTCCATGGCAATGTGCTACACACTGCGTAGCACGTTGCCTCGTCCGGACAATTAAGATAGAATTGTTCTTACTTCACTATCCTCCTTCCTATATGCCAGTAAGCTTCAAAAGTTTGTGACGGAGGATAAATTGACGGTTTAACCGCAAGGAACTTTTAACGGCTGAAAATCTTTCTAATTCTAAGCTTACTTATGAAAGACGAATTATGAAGAAAATAGGATTTTTATCGTTCGGGCATTGGTCTAACCACCCAGCATATAATGCCCGGACAGCGAGCGACACGTTGCTTCAGTCTATTGATCTGGCTGTTGCCGCCGAAGAAATTGGTTTGGACGGCGCATATTTTCGCGTACATCATTTTGCATCGCAGCTGGCATCCCCATTTCCTTTGCTTTCGGCCATTGGTGCCAAAACCAGCAAAATTGAGATCGGGACGGGCGTGATCGACATGCGTTATGAAAACCCGCTCTATATGGTGGAAGATGCAGGTGCCGCGGACCTGATTTCGGAGGGACGATTACAATTGGGTGTCAGCAGAGGATCGCCGGAGCAGGTGATCGACGGATGGCGCTATTTTGGATACGAACCGGCTGCCGGAGAAACTGACGCAGAAATGGGACGCCGCAAAGCACTCGAATTCCTTGAAAGGCTGAAAGGTAAAGGATTTGCGCAGCCTAGTCCAAACCCAATGTTTCCAAACCCGCCGGGATTGCTTCGTTTGGAGCCCTACTCGGAAGGATTGCGGGAACGAATCTGGTGGGGAGCAGCTTCCAATGCTACGGCTGTATGGGCGGCGGAAAACGGAATGTATCTGCAAAGTTCTACCCTGAAATACGACGAAGGTGGAAAGCCTTTTCACGTGCAGCAGGCCGAGCAGATCAGGCTTTATAAAGAGGCATGGAAGAAAGCGGGTCACAAGCGGGAACCCAGGGTTTCAGTGAGCCGATCCATTTTCGCTTTGATGAACGATCAGGATCGCATGTACTTTGGACAGGACGGCAGAGACCGTGATAAAATTGGCATGATCGAACAGGGCAAAAATGCGATTTTTGGCAGAGGCTATGCCGCGGAACCAGATCAGCTCATCAAGGAACTGGCGCAGGATGAAGCTATTCAGGAAGCAGATACATTGCTTTTGACGATTCCTAATACGTTAGGGGTTGATTATAATGTGCACGTGTTGGATGCTATTTTGAAGCATGTGGCGCCTGGGTTGGGTTGGAAGTGAGGTTTTAGAGAATGTTGCAGAATATATAACATTCACAGCCTGCTCCTTATCAAAATAAGCACAGCCGCAGAGCGGCTCTCTATTTATAGAAAGGCAAATAACAAATCTATTGCAAAGGCCCCAGCGGGGCCTCCTGTGAATTGGCAATCACTTAGGAGGCCCCGTCGGGGCCAATTAATTGTGATTCATTGATTTCTATAAACAGGTAGCTCGTCCGAGCTTTGCTTTGTCTTGCTGATAGAAAATCATACGCCGTTCAGATCCTAAAATACCAGTCGCAGCGCATACAAAATATAAACCAGCAGCCAGATGAAAATAGCAGCCCGCATAGCCCAAACCTTCGATTTCCAGGACTGATGGCGAAGTGCAAAGTATGCTCCGATTGCCAGACTAATCGAAATTGGAAAGGATAGGAGATGGAGGCTAAATGAGTTATCGGGTATGACGAAGTATTTTCGAATGATCAGCTTGGCGATTGAATCAAAGCTGCAATAAATCAGCATGTAAAGCCAAAAGCCCCATTTTCGTTCCTTCTCCTGAGTCTGTTCCATCTTTAAGAATATAATGGTGACTAAAATACAGACATAAAGTTTCACAGCCAAAGAAAGTCTCTTCCATCTCCGCTGATGCTTTGTTATGCGAAATGGCAAAAAAACACCTCCCTACTTCACCACCGTCGCCTCCAACTCCACACAAAGCGTCTCAAAAAGTGTCTTCACCTCCACAACCGTCGAAACCTGCTTAATTTCATTTTTAGCGATCCAGTCAGTAAATGTATCGAAGACCGAGAAAAAATCCGGGTGGTTGGTCGTGTATATATTCAGGCGGGCGATATTTTTGAGTTCGTATCCGGCCTGGCTTACGACCTGTTCGAGATTATGAATGGCCAGGAGCAGCTGGGTGCGCATGTCCGCGTCGCTCGATGTTCCGTCAGGATGCACGGCAGCCTGGCCTGCGCAGTATAATGTACTTTCGATGTGCTTCACTTCCACGCCCTGATTGTAGGAGCGTTCGTCCTGCCATTTCCAAGGATTGATTGTTCTTTTTTCCATTTTTTAGATTTGTTTGATTTCCAATGCAAACCTAGCAATCGAATCGGAAACCGTCCCGTGACCTGTGTCACGACTTTGGTGTGCGGTAAGTCACATTACAAGTCCAGTCGGCTGAGCGTTTCGCGGGAAACACCCAGATAGGCAGCGAGTTGCGTCTTGGGCACCCGTTGCAGCAGCGAAGGATGCTGGGCGACGAATTGCTTGTAGCGTTCCTGGGCGCTGGATGTCATCAGGGAAAGAATGCGGCGCTGGCCTGCCAGGAAACCAGCCGTTACTTTTTCCAGAAAGAAATGCTCGATTTTGGGCAGACCAGCCCGCAATGCATTAAAATCATCTAACGACAAACATAGCGCTTCGGTATCTTCGAGGCATTCCATGGAAAGTGTGGCTTTTGTGCGGGTGTAGTAAGCCTCGAAGTCGTTGTCCCACCAGTCTTCCATGGCGAAGGCCAGGATGGATTGCTTTTCGGTCTCTTCGTTGGTATACACCAGCTTGGTCAGACCCGACAGCAGGAAATAATTGTAGGGCACCGGCTCTCCGCGCTGCACCATAAACTGATGTTTTTTGAATTTCATGTAAACGAAATGCTTCTCAACGAATGCAAATTCCTCGTCCGTTAATGGCACCAGCTTTTCAATATGTTGCCGCAATTTTGATTGCATCATGTAGTTGTGCATTTTGGAGGCATAAATATTGGGGATTTCGGTCTTTATTCAAATCGGAGGGCTGTATTTATAGCTTTTGGGGCGCGACTGGCTTGGGTATTTTGCTTTCACTATTTTGATGCATTGAAATTGACAAACAAATGGAAATCGAAATAATTCCTTACATAGACGATCACAGGGATGCATTAAGGCAAGTCTACCTGCGTGCCCGTTTGCAGGCGTTTCCGTGGCTGGCTCCGGCTACTTTTAAGTTCGAAGATTTTGACAAGGCTACGGAAGGTGAACTGATACTCATCGCATTGTGTGAAAATCGGCCTGCCGGTTTTGTTTCCTGGTGGGCGCCCGAGAATTTTGTCCATAACCTTTTCATCGACCCCGACTATATTAAAAAAGGATTGGGGCGCACGTTGCTTTGGGAATGTTTGAACAGAACAGGCAAGCCTGCCCGGCTTAAATGTCTGATCGATAATAAAAATGCAATGGAATTTTATCAGCACCTAGGCTGGAAATTGCATAGCAAAGGGCAAAGTGATGATGGTGAATTTGCATTGCTGGTTTTTGAATGACCCGCGGTAGATTTACGCAAATTCAAAAATCAAACCTCTTAACTAATTATTACAAAAATGAAATTTGAAGTTGAAAAATATCAGTTGAGTGACGACGGAGTCATTCCCAATAGTGACCTGCCCGTGCTGGTATACCGGCAGGTTTGCATGCAAGAGGATAAGTCTGACTGGTTTGAAGCGACCTTCATCGCGAACGGCTGGACGAATAATTGGAGAGACATCATCCTTTCATACGATCATTTTCATAGCACGACGCACGAAGTATTGGGAGTGGGAAAGGGAGAAGTGCGGTTGCAGGTGGGTGGCAAAGCAGGAATCCTTTTGACGGTTGCTGCAGGTGATGTGATCGTGTTGCCAGCTGGTGTAGGTCATTGCTCCTTACCGGGGCAGAGTGGCTATGAAATTGTAGGCGGCTATCCCGATGGCAGATCCTGGGACCTGCTGACCGGAACCGAAGAGGAACGCAGGACTGCGCTGCCACGGATTAAGGCCGTCCCTGTGCCTGTTACAGATCCAATCGATGGTGTTCAGGGAACATTGACGAAATACTGGACGGCTGACTAGCGCTTTTTACCAAATGACAAATAATCCTGTTTCCGATTGCAGCACCTTTGACCTGTCAAACATCAAAAATCAAAAAATGAAAAAGACAGTCTTAATAACAGGAGCGTCGGCTGGAATTGGAAAAGCAACGGCAATTTATTTGGCACAAAATGGCTATAATGTCTATGGTGCAGCGCGAAGAATAGAAAAAATGCAGGATTTGGAAGGGCATGGAATAAAACCGATTTCTTTGGATGTTACCAATGAAGAAAGTCTTATTGCATGTGTGGAGCAAATTTTAAAGGAAGCTGGCAGCATTGATATTCTGGTTAACAATGCGGGCTCCGGCTACTACGGTGCGCTGGAAGATATGCCGATATCTGACGCAAAATATCAGATGGAGGTGAATGTTTTCGGAGTGGCACGTCTGATACAATTGGTGTTGCCGTCGATGCGGAAAAATAGATTTGGCAAAATAGTCAATATTTCCTCGGTAGGCGGTAAGGTCACGTTGCCATTGGGCGGGTGGTATCATGCAAGCAAATTTGCAATTGAAGGTCTGAGCGATGCACTTCGTAAAGAAGTGAAATCTTTCGGAATTGACGTCATTGTGATTGAACCGGGAGGAACAAAATCGGAGATGGTTGGACTTGGGACTGAGTATATGATGCAAGTCTCGGGAAATACGCCGTACCATTCTTTGGCGAAAGGCATTAGTAAAATGTACGCGAAAATAGAAAAGGACGCTGCCGAACCGAACGTTATAGCAAAATTGATTAAAGAAGGGATTGAAGCTGAAAATCCAAAGACCAGATATGTCGGTGCTTCGGGAGCAAAAATGATGCTGTTTTTTAGAAAAGTTTTGTCAGATAAACTTTTCGACAAAATGGTAATGAGTCAAATGAAATAGCCAGTATTAAATAATTGATTATGGAGGCACTTATTAATTATTTATTGCAATTCGGCAATCTGAACGCAACGCAAATTGATCTGATCAAAAGCAAAGTTGTTTTTAAAGAGATCAAAAAAGATGAATATTTTCAAGAGGCCGGAAGAATACCCCGCGAGATTATTTTTCTATTAAATGGAATCATGAGAATTTGTTATTACAACAACAAAGGCGAAGAGATCACGAAGTATTTTATGGAAGAAAATCATTTTCTGGCGGATATACTCAGTTACAATCAAGAAATCCCTTCGACGGAATATATCCAGGCTGTGACTGATTGCTCATATTTTGTTTTGTCCAAGAATGCAATGAAAGAGTTGTCCCTGACCATCATTGAATGGGACAACATCATTGCCAAGATAACCGCCAAAGGTTTCGCTGACAAAGTGAATAAGATCAGCCCAATGATGTCGGAGGATGCGAAAGAGCGCTACCTCTCATTTCTTGAAAAATTCCCGAACCTCGCTAACCGTATCCCACTGTCCTATCTGGCTTCTTACCTGGGCATTACGCAATCCTCATTGAGCAGGATAAGAAGAAATATTCGTTGACGGCAAACTCAAATGCTTTCGCCATAATTCACCGCCGTAGGTGCCATCCCAAACTTCTTCTTAAAAGAATGTGAAAAGTGTGACAGGCTTTCAAACCCCAGATCAAGATAAATGGCCGAGGGTTTTTCGCGTTTGGTTTCGATGCGGCGCTTTGCTTCCGTCAGCCGTTTGTCTTGCAGCCATTGACGGGGCGGAACACCGAATGTTTTCAGGAAATCGCGTTTGAAGGATGCCAGGCTGCGACCGGTCAGCTGCGCGAATTTTTCAATAGGAACATTGAAATGAAAATTATGCAGCATGAACTTTTCCAGGTCGATCTTGTAAGGTTGTGAAAAGTCGAATAAAAAGTTGATAAGTCCGGGTAGGGCAAGTAGTAGTAATTTAATTCCTTCCTTCACTTTCAGGATGCCCATTTCGTCGGTCATAGCTACTCCCGAGCTGCGGGCGTACGGGACAATGGATTGAAAATAGCCCCGCAGGAATTCGTTGGATGGGATCAGAAGATTGGGCGGACCGATGTATTTCTGTTCCGCTTCAAGCTTTTCTTCCAACACAATCCTTCGCAACAGGTCTTCCTGCAGGGATATCACGACTGTTTCATAATTGCCTCCGGGCCCCGGAGTTTTAGTAAGTGTACCCAGCTGGTTTCTGCCGATCAGCAGCATTTCTCCCCCGGTCATCGAAATATTTTGGGCGGAAGTTTCCAAAGTAAACTGCCCTGAAACCTGCAATATCAAGGTATGATGATTCCAGAAGCATACTTTCTCTCGCCGCTCCGTAGAGAGGTAAGAATAAAAGATCACGCCGGGGAGAATTTCTGCTGGACTGTTCATTTAGCGTTGTAAGTAAGTGCCGCCAAGTATAGCACCAGTTGCGAAAGTAGTGTTTAAACTGTTCATTTCTTCGGGCGTAAATACAATATTCATGGCCGCGATATTTTCTGGCAAACGCGACCTGCGACTCATGCTTACTAATGGCATGATGTGATCACCCTGCTCATTCACCCAGGCGATGGCAAGTTGTGTGGGCGTGAAGCCTTTGTCACTGGCCAATTGCTTCAAAACTTCGACTTTTTCCAGGTTATGAATTAGATTTTCACCTTGAAAACGAGAGAAATGGTTTTGGTAATCATTTGCTGCAAGCGGCGCTTTCATTGCTCCGGTCAATAAGCCTTCGGCGGTATTGGCGAATGCCACTACGCCAATGCCTAATTCCTTTGCAGCCGGCAACAGATCGCTTTCTATTTGACGGTCGGCCAGCGAATAACCGATTTCCAGGGCGCTGATGGGGTGAATGTCATTTGCTTTACGAAGTTGGTCAGCCGTAATTTCTGATACACCAATGTAGCGCACTTTTCCTTCCTGAACCAGGTCAGCGACGGTTCCGATGATGTCTTCTACCGGCACGCTGTCGTTCATTCGGCTGGGTTGATAGAGATCAATGGTTTCGATACCCAAACGGGTCAGTGAGTAATTTATAAAATTCTTGATAGCAATGGGGCGCAAGTCCATCCCCAGCCATTGACCGTTGTGAAAAATAGCGCCGAATTTTACACTGATGAAAGCATCGTCGCGCCTTCCTTTAATAGCTTTGCCAATTAGCATTTCATTATGACCGGCACCGTAAAAGTCTCCGGTGTTCAAAAAGTTGATACCGCTATCCAAAGCTTCATGGATCGTCGCAATAGCTTCTGCTTCGTCAGGTGTGGCACCGCCCCAGATCGAAGACATACGCATACAGCCTAAACCAAGTTTGGACACAAACGGGCCGTTTTGGCCCAACTGAATTGTTTTGATGTTTTTCATGATACAAAGATCACCTATCAAAACACACCGCTAGTTGCTTGTATGGCTCAAATGTTTTGTCTCTACGGCTCACTATAATTTTGCACTCCTCTGATGTTTTTAAGTCAAAGGACATCCAATTTCCCAGGTATGCCCGTAAGGATCTTGTAGCTTACCAATTTTCCATGATTCCTCAACAGTAACAGGGCAAATTTGAATGGCGCCTGAATGCAAAGCTTTATCGAAAATTGTATCCGGATCAGGAGTAGTCAAAACGATCCTGACGGGAGAGCCGCCGATCGTTTGCGGACTGAAATTGTTGAATTCCGGTTCTTCATCACCAATCCAGAACGACGCATTACCGACGCTGATTTTGGCCATTGTTCTGCCCTCATTCGTATACTTTTCCGGCACAGTTGCACCGAATGCATTCATGTAAAAATCTATTGCACTTAAAGCATCTTTTACAACCAGGAATGGAATAATTGTGATTTCTGTTTCAACGCTCATAGTCTGGCATACAAATTAGTTGTGAATGGTTTAATGATACCCCGCCCTAAAATGCCATGGCGTTTGCCAGTCCAGTTAACCAGTGGTAAATTAAGCAATATGAATGTAAAGTGGTGCCCCTAAGGCCTCTGGCGTTTCCAGGATTGGCCAGAACCGTTGCTCGTCCAGCTATCCGTTGGCGGTACCAAACTACATCAAACCTTGCCGGTCCTCGCAAATGGCGCTGATCAACTTATTGGAAAGCCCTTCCCGGGTAGGTAATTTCTCAAAGCGAACGGGATAAATAATCGAGCGAGCGCATTCCAAATGGAATGGCTTCGGAGACAGTTACAATGTAATAGTGAAAACAGCGCCATCATCGTTCAAAACGGAGATTTTGCCACCATGAGCCGTAACATAATGTTTGACGATGGCCAGGCCCAGGCCTGTTCCATTGCTTTTGTTTTTAGTTACAAATGGTTCAAAAAGCGTTTTGAGTAAGCTGGACGGTATACCGGGGCCATTGTCCTTGACCTGGATACTAACCGAGTCTATTAGCTTGGCGGCAATAATCTGAATGTGCGGCTGGCTCACTTTATTGTCAAGGAGTGCATCAACTGCATTGTTAACCAGGTTAATGATCACTCGTTTTAGTTTGCTCTGGTCTCCCTGAACGGTTAGTTCGTCATCAGCCTCGATCTGAATTTGAACTTTGTCAAGTCCGTCTTTTGAAGCTAGTTGTTGCGCAGCGCTCTCCAAGAGTGGTTTCACGAATACAGTTTCTTTTTCGATGGGCGTTTCTCGGATAAAATCCAGAAAGTCTTCAAATGTTTCAGAGGCCTGCCCGGCCGATCTGTCGATCATATCCAGCCACTCGCTGGTATAGCCCTCTTCGCGAATGATACCCGTCAGGAGTTGTATGCTTCCGATGGGTGGGCGCAAGTCGTGGATCAGCATGCCCATCGCCCTGCCCACAGCAGAAAGCTTTTCCTTACGAACGAGTTCTTCATTCATTTCAGCATTGCGAATAGCCTGAGCAGCATTTTGCACAAATAATTTCAACAGGTACATCTTTTCAGTTTTTAGCCTGCCATTTTTCTTGAGCACTGCAAACACTGAATACCCGTTTAAGCGCGCCAGTACCAGCTCGTCCAGTTGGATTACTTCCTCTGGGGAAATTTCTATCTCCTTAATGCGGTTGACCAGCTCTTGAAGATTAATTTTTTCTTCCATTGCGCCGATGGACAAAACCTTTTCGTAAGAAAAATCGTCCTGAAGCCTGCCCAGCAGGGCCATATCTGTACCGATCGTAGTAGCCAGCTGGTCGAGGATGTTCTTTAGCAACGAATTAAGCTGTCGCTCATTTAATCCGATGGAAGTAACGGATTCAATCAAAGTTTCCAGATTACGCAAGCGGCTATAGTCAGTGACGGCTTTGGTAGCGAGCTGAATGATTTCTTCGGAAGCATAGGGTTTGCAATGATAGCCCACATTCTGACCTGCCTGCTCTATAATCTCCTCAATGGAACGGTCAGTGAAAGCAGTAACAAAGATAATCTCAGCTTTACTGTCAAATTTTCTGATCTGTATGGCGGTTTCAAGCCCATCCCAACCGGGCATGCGCATATCCAGAAAAATAACGGCATACGGACTGTTGTTTGCAACAGATGCTTTCACTTTTTCCAGCCCCTCCATTCCATTTGATGCTTTTTCTACCTTAAAAATGGGAATATTGCTGGTAAGCGGAGCCAGAATAGAGACCGGCGCATCAAAAAGTATACTAGCGGCATCATTGATCTGCTGACTTTCAGCAGAATGATGGCGGGGCACGAGTATTTCTTCCATATTATCCCTTACCATTTCCTCGTCATCAATAATTAATACTGAAGTATTCACGTCGTTCATGTGGATGTAATATTAGTGGTTATTTCTTAATTGAAATGGTCGTTTGACTGCCCATACCTATGCCATTGCTTTCGATGGAAATACTCCCCGAATGACTTTCAATAATGGTTTTGCAATTATAAAGGCCAAGGCCGGTACCGGTACTTTTGGTAGTATATCCGCGATCAAAGAGGTGTTTTGCTGTTTGCTCGTCAAAACCTTTTCCGGAATCGGTAATCGTTAACAGGGCATTGTCTCCGATATCACTTAAATGGATACTGATTGTTTTCTCAGTCGCATCTATTTCAATCGCTTCAATACTGTTTTTAAGAATGTTGAGTAAAACCTGCATGAGCTTTGTGCGGTCTCCTTTAATTTCAACACGCTCTGGTGGTATGCTCAACGACATGTTGATCCCTTTCTTCTCGACGTTCGCAAACACCATCGAACGGCAATCATTGATGATATCTTTTAAATTAACGGGTTTTCTTTCCTGGGATTCATGCCCGCTGATGTACTGGCGCTGAATATTTAAAATGTCCTGAATATGGGTAATGAGTTGAAGCTGCTTGTCAATGGACTGACGAAGTTCATGATGGTTATCACCGATGGATTTGCTGATACCCTCGATCATATCAATGAGGGCAGTTGCTTTGGGGGCACCTATGGCAGCACTAACAGGCTCGTGCTGCTGCTTCAAAAAGATAGCTACTTTTTGCAGGTTGGCATGGTTGTCCTGTTCGATCAAACGGTTGATACGGGTTAAATAGGAGCCAAACCCGACTACTGCATTGCCTATATCGTGAATAACCTCCGATGCGATCTCGTACTTACCCTGGGCAACGGCCTGGTCTTGCTGGGCCAGTATCAGGGCTTGTTCTTCCTGTATTTTTTCGGTCATGTCTTCCACGCTCACAATCAGGCAGTCCTTGAATATTTTGGTGACTGTAAGCTGGAAATGCTTTTGGCCGTCGATGGAACCGGGATTGATGTAGGTGTATTTCTGATTAAGCATGACCAATCCCGATGGCTCTGAAAAATGGCGGATCTGCGTTACTATTTCCGGGTCGAGCGCTGATAAACAGGGGTATAGACTTGCGCCGGGTAGCAGCGTTTCGTTGGCTATCGGGTTAAGTAATTTGCCACCCATCAGGTTAATATTAGCAATCTCACCACTTTCATCCATTTCGACCAGGCCCAGTGGCGCGTGCCGCATAATTGACTTCATTTTCTCTTCTGAAGGACTAATCTCCTGCCCCATACTTTGCATAATCAATGGTGTAGAATTATTTCTTGACTAAATTGATAAAGATAGAAGAAATCAGACATAATTCACCTGCACGGGAAAGCCTAAGATGGATACGGGAGGATTATGCTCTTAAAGTCGACTCTCTGATGATCAATTCTCCTGGCAGGACGACTTCATTTCCTTTGAAATTGCTTTTAGTAATGTGCTTGATGAGCATTTGACAGCACTTTATCCCAATTTCATAGGCAGGTTCTGCCACGGTGGACAGGGTAGGGGTAATAATTTCGCAGATCGGGTCATTCGTGAAGCCTATCACTCCTACTTCTTGACCCACTTTTATATTTTTCCTTTTCAAGGCTACAATGGCACCAATCGCTTTTCGGTCATTTACCGCGAATATCGCATCCGGAACAGCGTCTTTGCCATGAAACAATGTTTCGATATCTGTTTCACCCTCTTTTTGTGAAAAACCCGAATAGACAATCCAGTCATCTTTCGCAGAAAGACCATGGTCGAGCAATGCATTCAGATAGCCTTGCAATCGGTTTTCTGTAAGAAATCCACCTTTGGGGCCGGTAATATGCGCAATGTTTTGATATCCCCGGTCAATCAGATGTTTTACGGCCATATAGGCACCGTTGTAATCATCCTGCATGACTTTCGACACTTTTATTTCATCTGGTACGCGGTCAAAAAATACGACAGGCAGACCGTCCTCAATGAGTTCCTGAAAATGCATACAGGAATCCGAGGGAGAGCAGATACAGGCAAGAAGTCCATCCATGCTGCTGACCGACAGGTCTTTAACTATCTTTTTTTCTAATTCCTCCGAATCATTGGTAATGTACAAAATGAGATGATAATCGTTCTGCTGCGCGATCTCCTGAATGCCCGTGATGACCGTTGAAAAGTAATAGTTGGTAATGGCAGGGATGATCACCCCAATCTTATGGGTACTCCTTTTCACCAGCCCTGTTGCATTGAAATTGGGCTTATAATTCATTTTGGCGGCCATTTCGATGACCAATTGCTTCGTCTGCGAGCTTACGTCATAGGCATTCCTCAGCGCACGGGATACCGTGGCAACTGATATTCCGAGTGCGTGGGCTATGTCCTTGATAGTGGTAAATCGACGCATTTACTTTTTTTCGACAAGATACGAGGAAGATTAGACGATCGCATTCCCGCTGATCATTACCTGTCGATGTACAAAATTATTTGCATTGTTCCAGAACCGGTCGATCACCGTGCCGTCGGAGGCGGTTTGTCGCGCACTTCCGGTTTGGTACTCGGTAAATAAAAACTTCCGGATTAATATTTTGGCTTCATTTTGTTGATGACGAAGAGATTACCTGATCTTCATTGCGTTATTTTTGCGGTCCCTTATCAGGTTCAGCAAATGGTCTTTCTCAAAAAACACCAGCAGTGCGCAACTTATAAAAACGATCAGCGCATAAATAAACAGCTGTCCGCCATCGCCCTGGACTTCAATGCCGAGTACTGTGAGATGGGAGACTATGGCGCCTGCTATCACACCCAATGCGATGAATGCGCCGATGCCGGTCGTGGCGGGGATCAAAATAAGTATTGCTGCAACCAGCTCAGCCACCCCGGATCCTATCCGCCCCCAAGGCTCGATACCCAATTTCGAAAAGATATAAACCGACTCTTCCGCAGCCGTAAACTTGAAAAACAAAGTCTGCAGTAAAATAGCCGCCGGTATTATACGGAGCACCCAGAATGCGATATTGTTAGTTTTTTTTGACATGAGTTTGGTGTTTTAGAGATCCTTACTTAGCTTAACCCAGTTCGCGTCAGCTTTCTTTTTCAGCTCCGGCTCGTCCTTATTCCAGCTTTTAAGGGTGTTGTTGAAATATTTGTTATAAAACAGGTAAAGCTTGCCGTTCAGGACTTTGAATGTCTCGGGGTCCACCTCTACTTTTTCCCCGCTTGCACCCATGGCGTAGGCGCACCAGCCGCCGTATTGGGGCTTGTATTTGGTGGGGTCGGCCTTAAACAAGTCTCGGTTTTGTGCGGAGGAAAAATGGTAGGTCACGCCACCGTCCGAAGCAGTCAGCTCCTTTTTGCCTTCCACAGCTTTGTTGGCTGTGAAGTAGGCAACAGGATCGTAGCCTTCGATCGCGAGACCGGATTTGGGAATGTTTCCTTGTTTTTTGGTAGCATCCTGCGCCATGATCGGCGATGAGATGACCACCAGAAGTAGAATGATAATTAGCTTTTGCATGGATAAGATTTGTTTTAAGCTGTTTCCTTGTGTTTGACAGTGGAGTACGCGACCCCGAAATTTTCGGCTAACCTGATCTGCTGGAAATCAACCTTAACTGCGATGGCGATGATCGCCATATGGTGCACGGCATGTTCCACATTATAAAGCAGTTCCCTGTAAAAAGTGGTCGTAATGTTGACATTGTAACGTTCCTCGGACGAATAGGATGCTTCCAGTTTGAGTACCAGATCTTCCTTCATTATGCGCATGAGGGCAATGAGCTCCTTCATCTTCGAAATGGCTTCATGAGGATCATTTTCCAGTAAAAGATTACGTTCGCGTTTGTCGTAATTGAGCTTGCCCGTGTTACCTGCCCGCACGGCCAGGTCGTAAAATTCGAGGATATGCCGTAAATGGCGTCCGACCGAATTGGCTGATAGCAGATCAAGCGATTTGGTGTATTCTTCCCGCGAAAATTGTTCTGTCATTTCAATCAGCTGACCTAAAATCCCGATGGAAACATCCTGTAATTTCATAGCTTTAAGTATGTTTTGACTTCCGTTCTTTCAGGATTATAACTCAAAGGATATGCCAAGAGAGAAGCAGGTTCAAAATGGCCCTAATGCTGTCAATTCGCATTATTTGAAAGCTAAAATGCATGGTGCCAGAGAAAAAGATTTTCGATATTTCGTAATCTTTCCGCTGTTTCGTGAGAAATCAGGGAGTATCCGGAAGGGTTGGTTGCGACGAGCGGGTAGTGTTGCGAAATTTGAAAATATCTTGATAACATTTCTAACGGCCGCAATTGCCTCAGCCCGGTTAAGCGCTCATCTTTGGCAGGACCGCTAAGTAAACAACGATATGAACTGGAAAAGGGAAAGGAACAGAAAGAGGCAGCCGATCGTGCGGTCCATGTGGTGCTGATGCGCCGCCACAATCCTGGTGAGAAAGCGGCTGGCATAGGCGAAGGGAAGTAAGCCTGCAATGGTACCGACCGAAATTCCGATCACGTAAATGACAATCAGCGAATGTTGCGAAAGCCCGATAATGCCTTTCCCTTGTAAAAGCGTGGTATAAAGGATCCAGAAAGGGAAAGCGACTACGTTGAGAATGCTCAGTAGGGTTCCGAGATAGAACGACGAAACCGTTTTTTGTTTGCTGGCTGTCAGGCTGTTCTGCTTCCGAATGTAGTAAATGCCCATTCCAAGCAAGGTAATGGTAGCGACCACTTCTGTGATGGGTCGCAGGGCTGGGAATTCGATGATGGATTTGGTCAGCTGTACGGAAAGGTAACTGTAAACCAGCTCCACGAGCGCACAGGCCAATGCAAACCTGAGCGCGGAGCTCATTCCTTTTTTCAGGGATACATCCATGATCGTAATGTTGAGAACGCCCAATGGAAGCGTTCCTAAGAAGCTGACGATCAGTCCGGTCGCGAAATTAAGGGGTAGGGAGGTCATGTTATCGGATTCGTGTTTTGTCTGCTTTGATCCGTTTCCAGATTGCACGGGCTTCCGAAAAACGCATGTAGGTAACACCGGTTTTGTGGTTGTAGACGCTGATTTGGTAAAGCATATTCCAATGTTGTAACAGCACTTTCCAGCCTTCCCAAATCGTAAAACCCGGATCATAAATGTGCGCTGGCTCGGCACCGGCGCCGTTCAGTTCCATGATTTTAATGTTTTTGCCTTGATATAAATCAGCCAGATTGGTACACCGCAGATCGTACCGTCCATAATAAAACCCGTCGATTTCCATGCTTATTTTGTCAAAAACCGAAGTCAGTTCCGGTGTGATCAGATGATTGGCGTTAAGGAACTTGGTGCCCAGGCAATGATTGCCAATCGTAACAAGCGTCATTTTCTTGCCGGTTGGCAAGACCTTGTGCAGTGATTGCTCATATTTAGTTTTCAGCAGATCCCATTGTAATACAGCCCTGTCGCTGGCCAGGATCAGTTCGCCCAGGTTATCCCGCCCATTCCCGGTCACGCTCAAAAATTCTTTTTGCACAATGGAAGATATCGTCCCGTACGGCTGATTGGGTATCCGGTAATAGAACACGCCAAATTCCAGCGGAAATGGCACATATTCCTGGATCAGGTAATCTACCGGACTTTTTTGATGGTAGGCCTGCAATGCGGCCAACGTTTCTATTTTTTCGACGCCCCATCCGCGTTCCCCTGCATTGGGTTTTGCAATAACCGGAAACTCCAGATTGGCATTGGTGAACAGTGCCGTGGCAATGTCGGCATCCCAGTTCCGTTTAACCAACACCGTTACCGGCTTGTAAGCATCATTGATCAGATTCAGGATATCAATCTTGGATTCACCAAGCAATCCGCCCGACTCAATCGAGGGGTTGGAAGCCGAGAAGAAAAAGAATGACCTTGCTTTGAACGATAGCCACAGCCAATACACAAATACAGGAATGTAAACTACCGAGAAAGGCCAGTATTCCCAGCTTTTCAGACGGATTAGTCCCGCGCTCTTTGGTGATTTAAAAATAAAAAGTGGCTCTGGGGCAAGGCTTTTCCTGATTGCAATTTCCTCTTCAATTTTGTCAGTTGGATACATGGTGCAGGGATGTTTCGGGTGCTGGTTCGGAGTGGATGAGGTCTTCGTAGGTCATTTCCATGTGAGTGCCTGAGCGCACCACGCTCGTGAGGCTCACGGTCGCGTACAGGTTATCACGCTGCATACGGACTGCATTCCCCGGATCGCCATCGCCAGCGGTGAGGTGAAATTGGCGGATGCTGTTCAGCGAAAGATCGGGGGTTGAAATGATCCATTCGCTGAACCATTTTTCCCGTTTTGCCATGATGTCGGGCTGGTAAAGCGTCGCCGATGACCAGATGTGTTTTCGGGAAGCATCCTTTTTTTCCATGAAGAGCTGGGTGCCGTCCCAGCGCAGCACAAACAATTCACCAATTTCAACGAGGAGCAAGGTGAATGGTTCGAGACCGCTGAAATCATACTGATCAGCGAAACCCCGGATCGTCGCATAATCGAATGCATGCAGGACGACCAGCCCACGGCTGTGTTTATACGGAGGTTTGGGCTGATGGCTCTTAAATGCACCGTTGAGCAGACAAACCGTGCGGGTGCTGGAACTGGCGATCCAGGTTCCCTGACCTTGCGGGTCTTTTGGAAATGTTACTTCCTGATCGTGGCTAAACACCCATTCTGAAAGTCGCGCTGCTGGCCGGGTGATTTTTTCGTCGCGGCTGGAAGTGAGAATAAAACCGTTTTGTCCTGGAAGATAGCTGACCGTACACATATTGATACCTTTTTTTGAAAAGGTATCAAAAAGCTATTCCAAGTTAGATTATCTATTCAACTATCTGTAAATCAGTAATATAAAAATATTTTAAAATGTGAATAGGGAAAAGATATTCCGATATTTCGTGAAATTTCTTTTAAAATGGGAATTGTTCGGGGCGTTTGATGCCGAGTTTACGCATGCGGGAATCGAGGGTCGTCGGTACCATGTCCAGGATCTGGGCTGCACCATTGTTACCGCTTACCTTCCAGTTGGTTTTGTTCAAAACAAAAATAATGTGTTCTCGCTCACATTCTTCCATGGTCATCAGGCTGCCCTTGGGAGCTATGGCCGGTTTTCTGGGCGACCAGTCATCGAGCGTCAATGTCCTTCCGGGCGACATAATGATCGATCTTTCTACCACATTTTCCAGCTCGCGGATGTTGCCTGGCCAATGGTAGGCCATGAGCGCATCGATCACTTTTTGAGGTACCTGATCAATGACTTTACCCTGGTCTGCGCCGTGTTTGATACAAAAATGCTTAACCAGAAGCGTGATATCCTCTTTCCGTTCCCGCAATGGAATGCTTGACACTGGGAATACATTGAGCCGGTAGTACAGATCTTCCCGGAAACGCCCCTCCGCAATTTCTTTTTCCAGGTCACGATTGGTAGCGGCAATGATGCGGACATTCACTTTCAATGTTTTGGTGCTGCCCACGCGCTCAAATTCTCCTTCCTGCAATACACGCAGCAACTTGGGCTGCAATTCAA
Organism: Dyadobacter sp.; assembly: GCF_039919315.1. Classification (GTDB taxonomy): domain Bacteria; phylum Bacteroidota; class Bacteroidia; order Cytophagales; family Spirosomataceae; genus Dyadobacter. The sequence goes on from NZ_JBDSFX010000090.1 coordinate 101,185, forward strand.
GCGGCATTTCACCAATCTCGTCCAGAAACAATGTACCGCCGTCAGCCAGCTCGAAGCGGCCATTTTTTTGTGCAGTAGCACCGGTAAATGCCCCTTTTTCGTGGCCGAATAATTCGCTTTCGATCAGGCTGGCTGGTAATGCAGCACAATTGAGCTTAATAATTGGTCGATTTTTTCGGTTGCTGAGGTTATGCACTGCACGCGCGAGTAATTCTTTTCCGGTACCCGATTCACCGTTGATGAGTACGGTGCTGTTGGTAGGGGCTACCTGCCGGATTTTGTTCAGTACTTTTTCAAATATTTTACTCTGGCTGATGATATCATCCGGATTTTTGGACTGTTTTATTTCCTCTTTCAGGTATATATTTTCAGCCTGTAACTGATCTTTGAGGCTTTCCACTTCCACCAATGCCTTATTCAGGTCGGCAGTACGCTGTGTTACCAGTTGTTCGAGTTTTTGTCTGAGCGTCGCGAGCGCGAGGTGCGTACCAAGGCGGGACAGTACTTCGTGGATTTCAAAAGGTTTGGTAATGTAGTCGACTGCGCCCATGTTAAAGCCATTCACCTTGTTGACGGTTTCGGTCAGGGCTGTCATAAAAATGACCGGTATACCCTGGGTTTTGGGTGAGCTTTTCAACAAGCGGCAGGTCTCGAAACCACTCATGCCGGGCATCATGACATCGAGCAGGATCAGGTCGGGCAGGGCATAAGCAGCTTGTTCGAGTGCGCTTTTTCCATCTGTTGCCACCAGCACTTTGTAACCCGATTTGGTCAGCACGTCAAACAGGATACTAATGTTATTGGGTGTGTCGTCGACGATCAGTACCGTGTTAGTTACCGCTTCGATTGAACCGTTTTTCATGGTCGTTGTAAAAATGCCTGCAATTGTTTGTCCTGGGAAAGAAGCCCTAAATTAGGAGATTTTTAAGAATAGTCCTGAAATATCGAGGGCACGATCTTATCCGGCCTTGTCGATTTTTCGGTAAAGCTCTTTAACAAACGGGCCATAGTCGACAAAAAGTTCAGGCTTGATCAGGTACTCACTGGCTCCCAGTGACAAGCACTTTTCCCTGACTGCGATGACCGGTGAAGTGGATGTAATAATAACCTTGATTTGCTCATATTCCTGATCAGACGTGATCATCGAAACGATATCATAGCCATTTTTTCCTGGCATGTTCAGGTCCGAGAGGATAATGTCAGGCAACTCAGCGGGGCTTTGGTCCAGCCATTCAAATAGCGTGTCGCCATTTACAAACTCACCCAGGATATCGAATGCCCCGAAAGCCTTAAATTCTTCTTTCATAAAAAAGCGCTCGTCGTCGTCGTTTTCAACAATTACCAGTTTATACTTTTTCATTGGATGTGAAAGTTTTTGCACCAGTTTCCCAGAGCGTAAAATAAAATGTGCTGCCACTTTCCGGTTTTGATTCAACCCAGATCCTGCCCTGATGCCTTTCAACGACTTTTTTGCAGATAGCCAGCCCCATTCCGGCTCCCGGATAATTGCGAGCTGAGTGGAGCCTTCTGAATGGATCAAAGATTTTAAGGGTACTGTCGGCATCCATACCAATGCCATTGTCAGCAATTGCTACGCGGGAATGTCCGTTCTCGCAGGTATGCGTGATCCTGATGACGGGCTGCTTGCCATTGGTGAACTTGATCGCGTTGCTGATCAGGTTTTGGAATAGCTGTGTCAGCTGGACTTTATCGCCCGTAATCGTATCCCCATTGCTTTTGTCGAACAGCACCTTCGCCCCTGAAGCATCCAACGAACCTTTTAAATTCTGCATGGTATGTTCCAAAATCTCGTCAAGAGTCCAATGTTCGGTACTGATTTGGCCCTTACTCACCTGAGAATAGCTGAGGACGTTATCAATCAGCTCCCTCATGCGGTTTGCGGCGAGTGTACATTTGCCTACATAAACATCGATATCCTCAAAGGAGCCTTTGCTAATCCGGTCGCTTATTAAATGTAGAAAGCTTTTAACTGTCCTGAGTGGTTCCTGCAGATCATGTGCTACAATGGATGTAAATTGTTCCAGGTCATAATTTGTCTGCGACAGCTGGGCGTTGATAGTCTCCATTTCCTGCGCAATTTTTCGATATTTTTCTGAATTTTCCCGGTCGGTTTGCTCCGCTATTTTTCGCTCGGTCAAATCCCTGGTAACTTTGGAAAAGCCTACCAGGACCCTATCCGCATTGTAAACGGCTGTAATAATCACATTGGCCCAAAACTTGCTGCCGTCTTTTCTGATCCGCCAGCCCTCTTCTTCATATTTTCCATTCTTCCGTACTTCCTTCAATTCAAAGGCTGGTTTGCCATTAAATATTTCTTCCTCGGGATAAAATATCGAGAAATACTTGCCTATGACTTCGGACGGATCATAACCTTTGATTCTCTTGGCGCCTTCATTCCAGCTCACGATCCTTCCTTTTTCATCCATCATAAAGATGGCATAGTCCGTGACCTGCTCTACCAGCAGCCGATATCTTTCTTCGCTTTGCCGGAGCGCCGACTGTTCATTTTTCTGCTCGGTAAGGTCCTTGGTCACCTTCGAGAAGCCGATCAGCTTATTTTCGTCATTATGGACCGCCGTAAGTACAATGCTGGCCCAAAAAACAGAACCGTTTTTTTTGACCCGCCAGCCTTCTTCTTCGTATTTACCTTTTTCCCTGGCAGTCTCTAATTCAATACTGGGTTTATTATTAAGAAGATCGTGCGAGTTGTAAAATATGGAGAAGTGCTTTCCCACAATCTCACTGGTGGTATATCCTGTAAGTTGCACTCCACCTTCGTTCCAGGTGATAATGTTTCCCTCCGTGTCGAGCATGTAGATCGAGTAATCCAAAACTCCTTCCACTAACAGGCGGAACCGCTCTTCATTTTCCTGAAGAGCCATTTCCTCGTCCTTTTGTTTGGATATGTTGCGGATCACGCAGCCGAAACCCGTTTGCTGACCGGGATCATGCCCTAACGGCACAATAGCGGTTTCTGCCCAATATTTTTGACCGTCGTATCTTCGGTTCCAACCTTGCACTAGCGATTTTCCCTGTGAAGTTGCGACGCCTAAGTCGTAGGTACTTTTAATGTGGTCGTCCGGATGAATGGTCAGGAAGTGGATGGGTTTCCCCAGCAGATCTTGTATCTCAAAACCCGTTACGGCAACAACTGCTGCATTGCCATAGACGATGCTCCCAAAATTGTCCAACTGTAATATGGCATCTGGCAAGCCGTCAAGCAGCAAATTAGACGGTATATTCATCGAATATTTGAATTGTATTTGGTATCGGTTAGGACCCGGACTTACTTAAAATAATAGAACGCAATGTACCTAATTTATAACGGTTATCCGGCGCGCATCAGTTGTTGGATCTGATCAATGAGCAGTGGCAATGAACCCGTTTTTTCTACAAATAGGTCCACACCGATCCTTTTCAGCCGCGGCTTCCATTCATTTGGGATCGAAGTTGAATAAATGATGATACATGGATCATCGAATGCTTGGAGATTTTGCAGCTGCTGTAAACACTCGCTCCCACTGGTTCTCGGTAAGTTGATGTCCACAAAAACATAGCCTGGCGGGGTTACCGACTGCTGACTGAAATGAGCGACTGCTGACTCACAATCTTGAAAAAAAATGCATTTTAATGGTTGATCGATGTCATCAAGGGCCATTCTAAAAATTTCCTGATCGTCCATATCGTCGTCAATCAACACCAATAGTCCTTTATTTCCCATAAATGTCATTGAAAAAGCCGAAAAGAAATTGCCAACAAGGATGTATAGCAAGAGCCATGCCAGAAGAAAGCATCTGTAAAAAAGTTTGTTCTTTACTTTTTCATTGCAGCCGGAATCGGCTAAGGGGTCAATGGCGTATTGACGTGCAAGTTGAGGTTAGCTTGCTGCTAGCAAATCGCTAATTTAAAAGGCATGAGAGCCGGTGATGATTAAATTGGACCGGTATTTAATCATAAGTAGGAACCACGGGTTCAACACCCGCCGCCTTCGCTGCGGACAGGAAATCAGCGACATTGTTCACCAGCACAAAATCAATTCCTTCGGCGTATAATGCGCTGAGTTCGTCGGGCGACTTGGCGTAGAAATAATTGATTTTGATACGATTATCCTTCAATGATTTCATCAATGTTGCTCTGTTCTCGCCCGATTCATTCCGCAATAACTGGATGAAATTGGCGTCGTTGTCGATCGTTGCCTGCACATATTTGGGCGTATTTTTTCGGTAGCTATTATCTCCGTTGCAGATCAAAATACCCGGAACAGTCTTTCTGGCGGCTTTGGCGGCTTTTTCAGAACAGGTCAGAAATGCCTGGTGCAACCGGCCCGATTTCGCCAGCATGGCGGCGGCTTTTGTACCCACGGCCTCGTCGCCTTTCAAATGACAGTTGAGCCACACATTATGGGGCATCATGGCGAGCGTTTCCTCAAATGTGGGTACTCGCGTTCCTTTGAACTTCTCCGCCTTTTTTAAGCCCGCGTCCAATGCACGGATCTGGGAGAATGTAAGTTCGGAAACCTGGCCATTTCCATTGGTAGTGCGGTCGACGGCATCGTCGTGCATGATCACCATCGCGCTGTCTTTGGTAAGCTGAATGTCGAACTCGATCATCTGCGCGCCAAGCCGAACGGCTTCCGCAAATGCAGGCAATGTGTTTTCGGGATGCGTATCCATGCAGCCACGGTGTGCACACAAGCCGCGTTCCGGCATCTTGGTCTTCGACTTTTGCGCCTGGGCGACATGGGCTACCAGGGCAGCCCAAAGTGAAAGGACTGCCCAGATAACAATTTTATTTTTGCACATGATTTTGAAAATCAACCAGATATAAATTTAGACTATTTGTTCCACCAAACCTTGACATCGGCATCATCGCCATTCATCGAAGCCACAGCGCCGGCCAGCGCTTCCGGGTTCAGCGATTGCAGGTAGGTAGGATAGGGAACACGGGAAGGGAACGTATTCTCTGCCGGAATGCCAGCGCCGCGCGGTAGCACCGGGTAACCCGTTCTCCGCTTTTCAAACCACGACTGGTAGTCCACGAAAAAGTATGCATAATATTTTTGCAGCATGATCTGCTCCAACTGTTTTTCGGCCGTAGCAGTTGCATTGAACGCAATGTCGCCCTGCCTGGTAAAACCCGACGGCATGGTCACGCCCCATTGCGTCATGGAAGCAGCAATACCCGATTCGTAGTGTTTTTCGGCAGAGGAACCTGTGGTGTATCCCTTTACTGCCAGCTCAGCTTTGATGAATTCTACTTCCGCCCATGTCATCATCACGCCCAGCTGAGGCAATGTCTTCAATGCATCCGAATAGCTCGAATTGCTTCCTACTGCATATTCCAATGTGGTGGGGTAGCCGCTTTCGATGCCGCGAAATACGCTTTCAGTACCCGATTTTACCTGCGTCGCCCAGGCTGCACGGCGTGGATCGCTCAGCTCGTTCATAGGGTCCATAAAAAATTTGGTATAGTAATTACCGTCGCGCCAGTCAACCTGCCTTGCATTGTAAAAGGGATTGAAAAAAGGAAATGTACCCGGATACCTGAAAATCGCTTCGTCGGCATTGGCGGTGAAAACGGGGTTGGCCGTCGGGTTAGCGAGAATGGCTGTGATTTGTTCTTTCACATTCACTTCACCTTCCCTTTTTGAAATCCGTAACAACAATCGCAACCGCAGCGAGTTGCAGAACTTCTTCCATTTCAGTATCCCCGGATTTTTCCCACCCGACAATGCATTCGAATTGTAAAGCATATCGCCGCCGTAAGTCAGCGCCTTGGTTTCATCAAGCAGGGAATTCGCCGTTTCCAGGTTTTTGAGGAGCTGAATGTAAATGTCCTTTTGTTTGTCAAATGTGGGTTTGAAGTTTCCTTCAATGGCTTTGGTCGCCTGAGAGTAAGGCACATCGCCGTAAAGATCCGTCAGAATGGAGTAGCTCCACGTTTTGTAGATCAGCGAAATCGCCTTGTAATTATTCTCATTGAGCTTGTCGGCAATGATGTAAATGTCCTCTATATCATTGAGATACGAATAAAAATTATTCCAAACGCCGCTACCCGGATTCACAATGTAGCGGTGAAGTCCGCCACCGCCCGCACTTGCGCGTGGCGCATCCACTTGCATAAGCTCGTGCGTGAAATTGCGGCTGGCATTCACGGTACTGTTTACGATCTGGTATTGCAATTGTCCCAGCATAACGCCCGGCGTGATTTCCTTCGGGCGGTTGGGGTCGGTATTGAGCTCTTCGAAATTGTTGGTGCAGGAGACCAATATGGTCAGCAGCAGCAGAAATGGTATATATGCTTTCTTAAACATGATTTCTTTGGATTAAAATTTCAAGGTAAGGTTCATGCCCATGGTCCGGGTGGAAGGAAATTGCGCCAGTTCGACACCCGGAGTAAGGGTACCGTTGTTCAGGTTTCCGCCTTCGGGATCAAACCCTGGAAATTTGGTAAAATTGAAAAGGTCCCTGCCGAACAGGGCCAGGCTGGTTTGGCGCACACCGATTTTGGAAAGCAATGCTTGCGGCAGGTTAAATTCCACGCGTACTTCCCTTATTTTCAGGAAAGAAGCGTCAAAAATGTTGGTTTCAGCATTCGTGATCTGGTAATAGTTGTCATAATAAGAGCTGGCAGGGACCTTCACGGTATTCGGTGTGAAGCTTCCATCCGGCTGTTTTACGACGCCCTGTCCAATGATCCCGTCCTCACGGCCAGGCAAAGTAACCTTTGTTTTACCCAAAGTATTGTTCTTGTGGCTGGTCTGCGAAAACATGCTGCCTCCTTTCTGCCCGTCCAGGAGCAGGCTTACGCGAACGTTTTTGATCGTAAACTCATTGGATATGCTCGCTTTCCAGTCCGCAAATGCATTGCCCCATTTCTTGGCAGTCGGATCCAATGTGGCCGGAAGTCCAACCGAGGAATAAATGATCTGACCGTCCGGGGCGCGTTGGAAACCGCGTCCGTACATATCGCCCATCAGTCCGCCCACACGCGCCTCAATGCTCACATTGGTATTATGTGCATAAATCACCTGATTGGTAATCCCGGACGCAAGTTCTCTCACGAAACTCCGGTTTCTCGACCAGAGCAATGTCGTATTCCAGCTAAAATTCTTTGTAGTAACCGGCTTCCCCGTAAGCTTGATCTCCACGCCACGACTGTTGATCAGCCCTGCATTGATCAATGCATTGGAATAACCCGAAACAGGGTCCAGCGGAATGGCCAGGATCTGGTTTCGGCTGTTGTTGTTATAATAGGCAACGTCGAGGCCAACCCGGTTTTTCAGCAAACGAACATCCAAACCGAACTCATAACTCGCCGTGATCTCAGGTTTCAGGTCTGCATTGAACAGGGTGGGAGAATTGGTAAAGCTATTTCCGTAAATCCGGTCGTAGTAGCGGGCTGTCTGGTAGGGGCGGGTATCATTACCGACCTGCGCCCACGAGGCACGGAACTTGGCAAAGGAAACAGCCTGTGGAAGTGTAAAAAGCTCGTTTAATAAAAAACTGGAACTCACCGACGGGTAAAAGAAAGAGTTGTTGCCATAAGGTAGCGTACTCGACCAGTCGTTCCGCCCGGTTACGTCCAAGAATATTTTTTCGTCCCACGAAAACTGGGTGGCAGCGTAGATACTGTTGATCGCTTTTTTGGTTTTCAATGGATCTGCTACTGCCTGATCAAGACTGTTGGAAATCTGGTAAATGCCAGGCTGTGCAAGCTGGTCGGCATACATACCTGCGAAATCGTACGATTGCCGCATGGCATTGGCACCCACAGAAGCGGTAACATCGATCAAATCACCGATTTTGTCCTTATAATTGAGCAAAAAGTCAGTATTGGACTCGTAAGTGAATACATTCTGCTCCCGGTACATGCCGCGTGGGTAGCGGGTCATGCTGAACGGGCGCTGCTGCGAGCGGAACTCGAAAGCCATATCCAGCCCCGAACGTACCAGCAGGTCGAACTTTTTGGAGATTTCATAATTGGCCGACACATTGCCGATAAACCCGTGCTTGTTCATTTTGTTGAGCATTTCGTACATGCCCAGGTAAGGGTTGTCGGGCGTCGGGTTGAATGGGCTTCTTTGTTTCACATTTTCCAGTCCCGGCTCCCAGTAGGGTTTAAACCACTCGGGCTTAATGTTCGGGGTCGTTCCCAGGATCAGAAAGTACATCAGCGACTGGTTGTTATAGCCCGCCATCGGCAGGTTGTCGCTTTTCTTATTGGTATAATTGGCCTTACCGTTTATTTTTAATCTTTTCGAAACACGCTGATTGATGGATAATGCCGCATTGATCCTTTCAAAACCGGTATTTGGAATGATCCATTTGTTTTTCAAATGCGTGAGGGACAACCGCGCCGAGCCATTTTCGCCGCCACCTTCAATTGAAATGCTATTCGAGAATGTAGTACCGGTCTGGAAAAAGCCGGAAATGTAGTCTTTGTTGGCGACCCAGGGCGTGCGTGCGGTCGGACGGCCGTTGTCGGCGTCGGGGTTATACTGGAAATAGGATTGGCCATTGAATTTTGGACCCCAGGCCCTTCCTGCCGCAACCGTGGTGGCTGTGTTTGGGCCATCTTCGCTGTCGAGATAGGAGAAATACGCGCCGCTTCTTCCTTCGCCATACTCAAATTGATAGTCGGGATAGCGGTTGATCTGCTCAACACTGAAATTGGAATTGACGGTTACGCCAATGCCCTTATCCTGGCGAATGCCTGACTTGGTCGTGATAATGATCGCTCCACCAGCTGCCCGGCTGCCGTACAATGCAGTAGCGCCCGGACCTTTCAGCACGGTTACTTTGTCGATATCGTCTGGATTAATGTCTGACAAGCTCGAACCATAATCCACCGGGCTGTCGGCCGAAAGGTGGGAATTAAAGCCAGTTCCGGTGATACGGCTGCTCACAGGCACGCCGTCCACCACGATCAGTGCCTGGTTATTGTCCAGGTTCAATGACGATTCGCCGCGCAATGTAATGCGGGAGGAACCCATCGGCCCTGCGCCTGCGCCCTGAATGTTAAGTCCCGCCACTTTCCCGGAAAGGGTATTGACCCAGTTGTTGGATTTGGCGTCTTTCACAGCATTTTCATTGATCGTCTGCGCAGCAAAACCCAGGGATTTTTCTTCCCTTTTGATCCCTAATGCCGTTACTACCACTTCATTGAGGATCTTGGTATCTTCCTTCAATGTCATGTCGATCACACTTTTATTGCCAATTGGCTGCTCCTCGGAAAGGAAACCGATGGCAGAAAAAATAAGGATGGCATTTTTGGAGGGAGCAGCCAGCGTGTACCCGCCGTTGGCATCGGTAGTAGTACCAATGCTGCTTCCTTTGATGAGAATGTTGACGCCCGGAAGCGCATCCCCGGCCGGTGCGGTAACCTTCCCGCTGATCGTGACGGACTGGGCGGACGCTTGCAGAGACAAGCAGCATCCAACCAATAAAGCAAAGAATGCCTGCAGTAAATTTACTTTCATAGATAGTTAGCGGTTAAGTGAGCCCGCCGGAATAGGAGTGACCGGCGTAGTTTTATTCAAACTGCAAAGCTACCTGTGGTCTGTTAGGGGTATTTTAAGCCAGGGTTATACAATCGTTAACTTTTGAGGAATATCGGTATCTTCCCACTTTCATTTCACTCATGATCCATGAAGGGTTACATCAATATTTTTGATTTTTCTCAAAAAATAAATTATAAAACTGAGATTTTGGCAGGCCTTACTGTCGCCATGACTATGATGCCTGAATCGCTCTCATTTGCGATTCTTGCCGGTTTACCACCACTTGTCGGGCTATATGCCGCATTCATCATGGGCCTTGTAACTTCTATTTTCGGGGGTAGGCCGGGACTGATATCCGGAGGGGCAGGTGCGACGGTGATCGTGTTGATAGCCCTTATGAAGTCGCATGGTATTGAATATGTTTTTGCCGCAGTGGCGTTGGCTGGTGTTGTACAAATCCTGGTGGGTATCTTTAAATTCGGGAAATTTATCAGGCTGGTCCCCCAGCCCGTGATGTACGGATTTGTCAACGGTCTTGCCGTGGTCATCTTTATGTCGCAGCTCGAACAGTTTAAAACGGTTGTCAACGGCGAGTCTACCTGGCTTACGGGTACGCCTTTGCTGGTCATGGGCGGGCTGGTGTTGCTGACGATCGCTATCATTGTTGTTTTGCCAAAAATTACCAAGGTAGTACCGCCCTCGCTGGTTGCGATTATGGTTGTTTTTATCGTAGTCCTGGGATTTGATATCGATACCAAAACTGTGAGGGACATTGCGTCGGTAAGCGGAGGTTTTCCGCCTTTTCACATTCCGCAGCTGCCAGTTAATTTTGCTACCCTGCAGATCATTCTGCCTTATGCGTTCATCATGGCCGGTGTAGGCCTGACCGAGGGATTACTGACGCTGAACCTGGTGGATGAATTGACAGCGACCAGAGGTAATGGAAACAGGGAATGCATTGCGCAGGGAAGTGCCAATATTTTAAACGGATTCTTCTTCGGGATGGGTGGCTGCCCTATGATCGCGCAAACATTGGTGAATCTTTCGGCCGGTGCAAGAGCGAGGCTGTCCGGGATAGTCGCCTCATTAACCATTTTGGCAATAGTCCTGTTCGGCGCACCGATTATTGAGCTGGTGCCGATGGCCGCACTCACTGGCGTCATGATCATGGTCGCTTTTGGGACTTTCGAATGGGCCAGTTTTCGGGTTATCAACAAAATGCCGAAGCAAGACATTTTCGTTGGAATGCTGGTGGCAGCGATCACCATTTTCCTTCATAACCTGGCTTTGGCGGTTTTGATCGGGGTGATTATCTCCGCTTTGGTTTTTGCCTGGGAAAGTGCCAAGCGAATCCGTGCCCATAAATCGGTTGATGAGCATGGTACCAAGCATTATAAAATTTACGGCCCGCTTTTCTTCGGATCCATTACCGCTTTCAATGAAAAGTTTGATATTTCCAATGATCCGCAAGAGGTCATTATTGATTTTTCGGAAAGCAGGATTGCCGATATGTCAGGCATTGAAGCGCTCAACAAGATTACGGAACGGTACCATAAGGCAGGTAAAAAGGTTCTCTTGAAACATTTGAGTCCTGATTGCAGGCAGCTGCTGCGCAATGCGAATGATATTATTGAAGTAAATATCATTGAAGATCCAAACTACCACGTGGCTGTTTGAAATATAAAAGAATAGGCTGACCACGCGATCAGCCTATTCTTTTTATACATCAAATAAAAATGGATCAGTAACCCGGGTTCTGAGGGGCCAGATTGGGATTAACCTGCAACTCCACTCTTGGTATCGGCATTAAATAATCGCGCGCGGCACTGAAATTCTGATGCGGTTCAAGCGAGCTCGGGCCTTTGAAAACCACATCGCCCAGCTTGCGGCGCTGGATATCGTACCACCTTTTGTATTCAAATGCGAGTTCGAGCCTGCGTTCTTCCATGATCAGATCAATGAATGCCTGCTTGGTAAGGCCAGTCGCAACATTCGCGGGAAATACCGATGCAGTACCCGCCCAGTTGCGCGCCCGCGCCCGGATTTCGTTAATATACCCGATCGATTCGGGAGTGGGACCATTCACTTCCGCTGAGGCTTCTGCGGCGATCAGCAACACTTCTGCATAGCGCATCGCTGCATAATTGTGATCCGAATAGCGGCCCTCTGCGTTGGAATTCCCTGCAAAACGTGCGTATTTGGCAATATGAGGCCTTTTTGTATTCGGGAAAACGGTATAGGGTGCCAGCTTGCCAGCGATCAGCAAAGAGTCGTCGAAACTTACCTTTTTGCGATAATCACGTGCATCCCATGTATCGTACACTTTTTGGGAAGGCACGACTACGCTCCACCCGCTGCGGGGCGCATCGCCGCCTCTCACGCCAGTCATCGGAGGCATAATGTCGTCGTTTGCACCACCTTCACCTGATTGCAGACCGAGAAAATCAATCGCAAAAATGTGTTCCTTTAAGTTGTTGGCCTGGGGAGCACGGAAAAGTGTCTGGAAGTCAGCTTCCAGCCCGTAGCCAAACTTGTCCTTATTATCGATCACCCATTTGGCTTCGCTATATGCTTTGGCATAGTTGCCCATCGTAAGGTGCACATCTGCAAGGTAGGAAGCGGCAGTACCTTTTGTCGGTCGGCTGCGCACATTGGCGGGCTGCTGGTCGGGCAGGTTTTGTTTTGCAAACTCAAAATCCTTAATTATTGCCGCATAAACCGTCGCCGCTGGTGTGCGGGTAAGCTGCTTAACAGATTCGGGATTGGTGATAAAAAAGTCAATGTAAGGCACATCTCCGAACACACGCACGAGATGGGAATACGCAAACCCGCGTACAAACCTTGCTTCCGCAATGAGTGGGTTCATTTCTGCCTCGGGAAGCCCCAGCTGATTAGCGCCCGCAATGGCAGCATTCGTAGCGCTGATCACCTGGTACCAGTATGGCCAGAACTGGTTGACCATGTTGTTGTTATCGTCCATATTGAAGTCGTTCACCTGCTGTCTTTCGGCAGGGGTACCGCGATCACCGATATCGCTCATGTCGTCACGCAGCATCAGCGCTGACACGAACTGGCGACCGTACAGCCGCTCGGAGGCGATCCAGCCATAGGCTCCAAAAATCGCTGTTTCCACATCTTTTGGGGTTTTGAACAGCGCTTCTGGTGCCAGAAGGCCTACGGGCTTTTCCGTCAGGTCAACGCAGCCAAGCATGATGGCCGGGCAAAGTATTAGAAGGAATTTCTTGATATGCATTTTCATAGTATTCTTGTTTAAGTCAAGTGCTGATTACTAGAAACCAATGTTTAGTCCCACCGTATAAGATTTCGCGTTCGGATAGCTCGCATAATCGAGGCCCAGGTTGCGGTTTCCATCGGTATCACCTTCTGACGAATAGTTTACTTCGGGATCATACCCTTTGTATTTGGTAAAAGTCAGAATGTTCTGGGCGCTCACATAAACCCTCAGTTTGGTCAGGCGCATCTTGTCCAGTGCGGATTTTGGCAGGTTATAGCCCAGCGCAAGGTTTTTCAACCGGACAAAACTTCCGTCGTAAACCCATCTGGTTGACACGCGGCGAGTTCTGCCAACCATCGCTTTCGGCACATTGGTATTTGTATTGGATGGTGTCCAGCGGTTAAGAGCCTCTGTGGTCGCATTGTTGATCCCCGAAAGCAGGTTCAGCTCCATCAACGTATAGCTCAGCAGGTCATTACCCTGAGAAGCCTGGAAAAACATATTCAGGTCGAACCCTTTGTAGCTGAAATCGTTGTTGAATCCCCAGGTGAACTTCGGGTGCGGGTTCCCGATAATGGCACGGTCGTCGCTGTTGAGTTTTCCGTCAGGTTTGCCGGTCAGTTTGCCGTTGGCATCTTTTTCACCGTCAATGTCCCTGAACTTTTCCCCACCGGCAGCCACTTCAAAGCCACCACCCGGAATGAAATTGTCGTTTTGCTGGTACACGCCGTCATACAGCCAACCATAGAAGCTCCCCACCGGTGACCCTTCGCGGAGTATCTGCGTCTGTCCTAAACCTACCATGTGCCCGGGTGCCGAGTTGTAGAAAATGTCGTTACCATTCGGCAATGTCAGTACTTTGTTCCGGTTCAATGAGAAGTTAAGGTCCGTGCTCCATTTGAAAGCGCCAATCAGGTTACGTGAGTTGAGCGTGACTTCAAAACCCTTGTTTTCAACCGAACCGATGTTCTGCAATTGATTGGTATAACCCGAATACTGTGGCAATGGCACACTGAAAAGCAAGTCACTCGTCACACGGCGGTAGTAATCCAATACCAGATTTAAGCGGTTGTTGAGAATGCTGATGTCGGTACCAATGTCAAACTGCTTGGTCGTTTCCCACGTCAGGTCGTCGTTGGCTACTGTCGTAGGGCGTACCGCATTCACGGCTACACCATTAAGCACCGTGTACACATTAGAGAAGCGGGACATCGTTTGATAAGGGGTAATGGCCTGGTTACCAGTTAGTCCGTAGCTCACGCGCCACTTCCACTGACTGATCGCCCGCACATTTTCCATAAAAGGCTCGCTGGACATTTTCCATGCAAATGCCCCGGAAGGAAACATCGCCCATTTATGGTTTTTACTAAAATTAGAAGACCCGTCACGTCTGATGTTCGCCGTGAAAAGGTAACGATCTGCGAGTGAGTAGGTGAGCCGTCCATAAAACGAAGCCAGCTGCCACTCCGAAAGGCCGGAAGTAGGACTTTGCCAAACGGATGAACCGCCCAGATTCCAGAATGAAACCGCATCGGTAATGAACGATTGTCCGGTACCAGCCCAGTTTTCATTGGAGGATGTCTGGTAGGAATAACCCGCCATCAACGACAGATCGTGGTTAGTACCGATCTTTTTATTGTATATCAAATAGTTTTCGTTCAAAAGCAGCGTGCTTTTGCTACCTGCCACCGACGCCCGCCCGCCAAGATTGCGGCCGTCGTTCAATGTACTGGGCAGGTAAGTTCCTGCACGGCCGCTGTTGGTGGTAGCACCCAATGTGATCCTGAATTTCAGATCGTCCAGAATGCTGTATTCTGCGAAAAGATTAGCCTGAATGCGGTCATTCAGTGACTGGTTCTCCAATTGCGTCGCGATGGCATACGGATTGTCAATCGGGTCGTTCAGCCTGGCCACTGTAAAACGGCCGTTGGCATCGCGGATAGGCTGATCAGGTTCAAATTTGAATGCCGCTGCCACCACACCCGGTGTCAGACCGGACGATCCCTCCTGCGTTTTCGACTGATCTCTTGATACGCGCTGGGCAAACATGTTCAGGCCGAATTTCAGCTTTTTGGTAGCCTGAATGTCCAGATTACTGGTGATCGAAAACCGGTTGTATCCCGAATTGATAATGATACCCTTGTGATCGTACAATGCGCCGGAGATGTAATATTTCACATTATCGCTACCGCCTGCGACGGATAGCTGATAGTTCTGAATGCCGCCTTTCCTGAAAATCTGGTCCTGCCAGTCGGTATCGGCACCTGCGGAAACCACATTGGGGCGGGCTTCCTGTACATAGTTCAGAAACTGGGAAGCATTCAGCAGATCAAGCCGGTTAATCTCTTCCTGGGATGAGAATGATGTATTGAAGTCAATTCTCGGTTTTCCGGAAACACCTTTCTTGGTAGTGACCATAATCACCCCGTTTGCACCACGGGAACCGTATATCGCCGTGGCCGATGCATCTTTCAAAACTTCGATAGATTCAATATCCTCCGGCGGGGGCAAAGCGCCGCCCACAAACCCGTCGACCACGTAAATAGGGTCGCTGCTGGCATTGATAGAGCTGCTACCACGTACCCTCACTTTAAAAGTGGATCCGGGCTCGCCATTATTGGCCTGGATCTGTACACCCGCCGCACGTCCCTGCAACGCTTGTATCGTACCTAATGCGGGATAGGCAGTAATTTCCTGCGCTTTGACAGATGAGACCGAACCCGTTACATCGCTTTTTTTCACCGTTCCGTAACCCACTACCACAATTTCTTCCAGCGATTTGTTGTCTGTTTTCAGGCTCACATTGATCTGGGTCTGATTGCCTACACTGGCTTCGTGAGAAGTGTATCCTACAAAGCTGAAAACCAATGTTGCATTACCATCCGGTACCTGAATCGTGTAGTTACCGTTGGCATCGGACGAAGTTCCCGACTGCGTTCCTTTGATGAGCACATTCACACCCGGCAATGCTTCGGAATTCTGCGCGTCAACGACCTTCCCTTTTACGGTGATCTCGGCAGCGGAGGTGAGCAAAGAAGCTGACTCAGTCAGACTGCCCGTTTCCTCTGGTTTAATTACGATATTCTTTCCTTTTACTTCATAGACAAGTCCTTGTGGTGTCAATAAACCATCGAGTACTTCGGAAAGCGGTTTGCCTTCCGCAGCAATGGATACCTTCCGATTAGACTGGATCAGCTTGGAGCTGAACACGAACCTGACATCGGCCTGCTTCTCGATTTTACGTAAAACCTGGCTTATTTCCTCGTCGGTAACGTGCACGGTAACTTTCCTGCCTAATAACTCCTGTGCGTTCATACTAGCAGCCGTTGCCGCTGCGATGAAGCAAATGGCAAGCACAAGCTGTAAAAAGCTCATTCGCAGCAACGAAGCATGATTGCTTGGTGGTACGGGTTTTTTCATAGTTTCAAACATTTGGTTAAGTATTTAGATTGACATGACTCACTACCTCGCCTGGCATCCTTTTCCGTCCACAATGATCCGTCCGTCGATCACTTCGTAGCTCGCACCCACGGCATTACATATCAGGTCGAGCTTTTCGTACAGGGACAGATCCGTCAGCGTTGCGGTGACAGGGCAATTTTTCATTATGTTTTCGTCGAAAATGATCTCTATACCATAGGCTGTATGCAGGGTTTTAAGGATTTCTGAAACGGGAGAATCTTCAAAATTGAAGCTTGGGACTTTTTCGGGCGCAGCTACGATTTCCGGGTTTGGAACGAGTGTCTTGGTGATCCTCGTGGTTTTTTGGGCCACAATCAGTTGCTGATTAGGCTCTATGACCACACCCGACTGCTCGCTGATCTCGTCCATATCATCGGATAGGTCGTTTTCGCGCGTAAACACTGCTACCCGTCCGGTCTTGACGGATACCGATACTTCTTTTTCATTATTGAAAGATCTCACATGAAAGCTGGTACCGAGCACTTTGGTGACCACCTTGCCGGCGTAAACGTAAAATGGTCTGCCGGGTTCTTTCACGATATCAAAAAATGCACCACCGGAGAGCTGCACCAGTCTTTTGGAACCAGTAAAATGCTCGGGGTAACTCAGCCGGCTCCCCGGATCCAGCGTTACCGAACTGCCATCCTGCAAAGTGATCCGGATTGTTTTTTGAGCGTCATTGCTCACTTCTTTCAGCATTTCACCAGCTGCGAGCAATTGTTCGAAGCCGGTTTGTTTACGCATATTGTACCTCGTAAAAAGTGTGGCGAAACCGGCGAGAAGCAGTAGCAGGCAGGCAGCGCGGAACCAGAACGATCTTAGTAGAGGCGTATGCGACGACACTTCCGAAAGTGCGCGATCGTCGAAATGTTCCATGATCTCTCCGATTGACCGGTTTTTTTCCGACTCCGGCAAATGTTCCAGCCTTGGGCCGATCGCCTGAACCAGTTCCCGGGCCTGCGCGATCACCGCAGCTTTGTGGGGGTTTTCCGACTGCCAACTTTCCCAGAAAACATGGTCTTCCTGCGTGGGGACCAGTACCCATCGCCTGAATGCCTCGTTCCAGACAAAGTCTTCTGCGCCGAAATGCCCGTATTCGTTCATGTCTTGGTTTTGCTTTTCAAACACCATTAGACACAATTCGCGATCTGATACTGTGTTATTCCAACTTTTTTTTAATTTTTTTTGAGAAAATTTTTGATCAGCACAAAAATGAGGTGAGGAGCAGCGAAATGACGGGTTTCCATTGTGTCCTGAGCCATTTAAATGCGGCTTGCAGCAGGTTGGAAACGGATTGCGGACGAATGCGCATCAGGTCGGCAATTTCGTCGCGATCGAGGTTTTGAAAAAAACGGAGGTACACCACTTCCTTCTGCCGCTCGGGAAGCTCGTTCATCAGTGAAGTCATTTGCCTGGCAATGTTGCCGGCTTCTTCGGAAAGGATCAGGTAATGCTCCGAGCTGAATTCGATTTCAAAACCAGTTGTTTCCGTATCACCGGGTACCATCCAGCGCTGGCGTTGTTCGAGCCGGTGCAGCCGCCTGCGGAGCGATGCCAGCAGGTACGGTTTGGGTGGAATGTCGCTGCTGAGGCGCGTTCTTTTTTCAAGTATTTCGAGAAAAACGTCCTGGATCGAATCTTTAATGAGTTCCCGGTCGCGACTGAACTTATGCCCGAACTGGAACATCAGGTCGTAAGTGGCTTCCATTAGTTTTTGAAACGATTCCCGGTCACCTCTCAACGTGCTGCACCAAAGCTGGCTGATCTCGATCTCCTGCAAATGGTCAATGCCAAAAGATTTCATGTTCTGCCTGATTTAAGGACGTTGGAAGTTCCTTATCAAAGACGCAACCCTTGAAAAAGTACCCGTATTTGCAGCATTAGTTTTAAAATTCCTTCAAATCAGTAAAGGAAACCGGCAGGTTGAATTTAACCCTGACCGGTTTACCGTATAAAGTGCCGGGCTTCCACCTGGGCATCAATCCGACGACACGCATAGCCTCCTCATCGCAGCCAAACCCCAGCCCTTTCAGTACCGCTATATCGTTAATTTCACCGGTATCCTCTATTGTGAACGTAAGAAAGACCCTTCCTGAAATGCCAGCGTCTTTTGCTGTCTTTGGCATTTTTAAATTCGATTCAATAAATTTGTACAAGGCGTTGTAGCTGCCCGGAAATTCAGGCGGCCGATCAAAATGGGCGAAAACCTTTTCATTCTGAGTTTCTTCCTGATCTTGCAAAGCGTTGGGCATGTTATCATGAAACGGCTGTTGTGGCACTACCACATCCAAATGTCCCGTATCAATTGGCATTAAAATGGATGCATTGGCTTGTGCTTTAGTTCTTGGGGAACAACAGTTAGAGGTTGCCAATCCAGCTGCGGCGATAAAGAAAAGAATATGATGATATTTCATGCTATATATAATTTAATTAAATATAGCATGAATGATTTTTATCTCCAAAAATAAAGGCGGCCATTTGGGACAGCCTTTATTTTTAAATGACATTTTAGAATTAATAACCCGGGTTCTGGACCATATTGGGATTCCCTTCGGTTTCTCTGGCGGGGATAGGCCATAGGTAATCCTTTTTGGAAAACGTGCGGGTTTCCACGTTGACGGCCTTTTTCGTTTTTGGATTAATAGCTCCTTCCACGACACCATTCATGACTTTTTCACCAATTTTCCACCTCCTCATATCAAATAGGCGGCTTCCCTCGAAGGCGAGTTCCACGCGTCGTTCCCGCTGGTAAAGCTCCCGTATTTTAGCTTCCGAATTGTAAACAGCCACATTCACATTGGGCATCTTGGCACGGTTACGGATCTGATTGATATACTTTAAAACGTCCGGGTGGTTCCATTTGCCGCTTTCAACCAATGCCTCCACATACATTAATAGCAGGTCGCCGTAGCGGTAAACCATATAATCCAGAGAACCTCCTTTGCCCTTATCGGCCAGGTCCACGTATTTTCTGAGCCAGTAACCCGTTTTGGAAGAGTAAATGGCCGCTAATCGGTTCGGGTTATTGGGTGAATCGTCCCATGGGTCCAGATTTCCGTAGTAGGTAGAACCGGGATACGCAATCGTAGCATCCATCCTGGGATCGCGGTTAGATTTATAATTCGGGCTTTGCCTGTAAATCTCAGCGCTATCCGCCCCGAGTTCTGTCAGCGTTTTGCCTTGTAGGGTCTCATAGCTATTGACAAGAGAACCTGTCGGGTTGAGGCACGCGTTTCCGCCCAGATACCCTGGCGCGCTCCTGTAAAAGCTATCGTTGTTTCCCGCCTGCTTGATAAATATGCGTTCTTCATTCACCTGGCCCTCATAATTGAACAATTTCGTGTAATTGGGATACAGTTTGTAAAGATTCATATCAATCACCTGCTTAGCAGCCGCTGCCGCTTCGTTATACTGGCCGTTATTGAGCAAGGCAACGGTTTTCATGGTATAGCAGGCACCCTTTGTGATCCTTTTCACATCATTGATCGGATAGGTCGTGGGTAGGTCGGCCGAGGCGGCATCCAGTTCTCCCACAACGAAGTCAACAATTTCTTGCCGGGTATTCTTTTTGAGATCTGTTTCTGTGGGCAATACTACGGTCGTCACGATGGGTACTTCGCCATAATACAAAAACAGGTCGAGATGGAGCCATGCACGCAATGCACGCGCTTCTGCAAAATATCGCTTTTTGAGGCCCGGCTCGATCAGCGCTGTTCCGGCATGTTCCAGAAACCGGTTAGCACGTCGGATGGCGATGTAATTCTCTTCCCAAACCGGCTGGACCGCAAACCAGTCACCGCCTCTCATCTGCGAATTTGCATTGCCAAGCGCTATGGTATTCACTTCTCCAAAGAAATTGGCATACCAGACCGCATTATCCGTCATACCTTCAAAAGTGATCCGCGTATTTCGTTTGTACTGAAACTGGCCGGTTGGTACTTGTTCGTAAATCGTATTGAGTGCTGCGTTAATCTCACCTTCCGTATTCCAGAAATTATCGTCCGTGGTACCAGTCGGGTGATCCTTGGTCAGAAACTTCTCATTGCAGGAACTCAGAAAAAACAGGCTGATGAGTATAATATATGTCCTTTTCATGTTCAATCGAATTTAAAATTTAACATTCAAGCCAACTGTGAAAACTTTCATGATGGGGTAATTGGCTTCGTCGCCCCGGGTTTCCGGATCAAAGTGTTTCATTTTACTCAGTGTGATTGCATTTTGAGTATTTACAAAAATGCGCAATGCGCTTATCCTCATCTTCTTCACCATGGCTGGATGAAAGTTGTAGCCAAGCTGAATGTATTTAACTCGCAGAAAAGCAGCGTTGGTCAGCCAATAGTCTGCTGGCAGCACGTTGTTGCCCGGCGAAGGTGCCAGTCTGGGGTACATCGCATTGGGATTTTCGGGTGTCCAGTAATCCGTTTGGAACTGCATCGGCGTTCCTCCATTGAAATTGGAAGTAACATTGAGCGGCGTCTGGTAGCGGCCGCTGTAATAGGCCAGGCTTTTTGTAAAGCCATTGAGCTGTGTTTCAATTGAAAATCTTTTGTAAACAAAATTCAGGTTTGCAAAATAACTGCCCTGGGGATTAGGATTGCCGGACGTCACTTTGTCCGCCTTATCAATGTTTTTATCCCCGTTTATATCAATGTATTTAATGTCCCCGATCTGCTGACCAGGCAAAAGTGTCGCGCCGCCGTCAATGTCGCTTTGTGTGAGCAAGCCATCCGTTTTGTACAAATAATAACTGTTGACCGGATGGCCCACTTCATTGATATCCAACCCATTCGTTCCAATATATGGCCCGCCACGAAGTGACAGGATTTTGTTGGAATAGTACGAGTAGCCTACGCTGGCACTCATTTCGAGATCCCTGTTGATTGTTTTGGAATAATTCAGCATGAATTCCCAGCCTTTATTGGACACCGAACCGGAGTTGATCGGAAGCGTTGCCACACCGGACGACAATGACAACGGAGGGCTAAGCAAGATGTCATCCGTCGTTTTACTGAACCAGTCGATCGTCAGGCCGAGATTTTGAAACAATCTGATATCAGTTCCGATGTCCAGCATTTTAACCGTTTCCCAGGTAATCTCCGGGTTCCCGATCGACGTTTCTGTTCCGTCCCCGCCCCGGATCAGGCTTTGGTAACGGTATAGTTCGTTCACGTCGTCATTTCGGCCATTGTTTCCCATTAATCCATAAGAAGCCCTTAATTTGAAACTGGTAACAAATTTTACGTCTTTCAAAAACGCCTCATTATGTACATTCCAACCCAATGCTACGGAAGGAAAAGTACCCCATTTGTGCCCCGGGCCAAACTTGGACGAACCGTCTGTCCTGACAGTGCTTTCCAGCAGGTATTTGTTGTTGAAAACATAATTGAACTTCACAAAATAGGACGCGAGATTGGCCTGATCAAAATTGGAAATGAAATTGGCTTCCCGCGAAAGCCCGCCAATCGCGTAGATGAAATGTTTGCCATACGTTTGTGAAAATTCCAGGTTGGACGCCAGGTAATTGTAAGTACTTCTGCCTACTGAGGTTCCTTTTGAGTTTCCGTATGTAAACACCAGGTTTCCAGTATAATAATCCAGAAAGTTGTAGGAGTTACGATTATCCAGATAGCCGCTTGAATTAACGCGGTACAAGTACTGGCCTCTTAGTTTCAATTCCGGGGTGATCTGCCAAACGGGCTGGAAATTGATATTGATCTGGTCCGCTTTATTTTGCGCATATCCGCCGCGTTCCAGCTCGGCCATTGGGTTCATCATCTCTCCAAAATTGCCATAAGCCTGGTAGCCATCGTCTGTCAGAGGATATTTGGGGACAATGTTGGGAGGTGTTGTGTAAACCAGATGCAGCGAATTTCCAAACCTAACCAGCTCAGAGCGGTTTCTGCTTCTCGTCGCCACGAGGTCCAGCAACATGGAAACGTTTTTGGTAAGTGTCACACCCGTATTGGCACGAAAAGAAAACCGCTCAAAATCGCGTTTGGGAGTGAGCCCATCTTGATACAAATAATTACCACTCACAGCAAAGCGCGCAAGTTCATTTCCACCTGAAATGCTCACAGAATGACTTTGGATCACCGGGTTCTTTTTCAGCATCAGCTCCGACCAGTTGGTATTCGGATAGTTAACCGGATCCTTACCTTCGACCGTTTTTTGAATGGTTTCCGCGCTATAAGGTTCCAGGCCACCAATGTTGGCATAAGCCTCATTTACCATCGTCATGTACTTCGGCGCATCGACGAATTTGGGCAGGTAGGTAGCATTTTGAACGCCTCCATAGCCGTCGTAAGTAACGGCTAGCTTGCCTGGAATCCCTCTTTTGGTGGTCACCAGAATAACCCCGTTTGCGGCCCGTGCACCATAAATCGAAGCCGCGGCCGCATCCTTCAAAACCGTGATACTTTCCACCGTCGTCGGATCCACGGAATTGATGTCAAAAGGAACACCGTCCACCAAAACAAGTGGAGAAGTGCCACCAATGGTTGAAATTCCCCGAATCAGGATATTGGAGCGGTCTTCACCTGCCATCCCGCTGCCCTGCATCACTGTGAGCCCGGTTACCCCGCCTTGCAATGCCTGCGACAGTTGGGTGATCGGCTTGTTGGCCACGGCTGCCTTGATATCCAACTTGCCAATGGAGTTGGCCAAGTTCCGCGCTTTCTGCTCTGAATAGCCGGTTACTACCACTTCATTCAACGCTGTGTTTTGTTCGGCAAGCGAGATGACGAGGTTTTTTGTGCCGGAAACAACCAGTTCCTTAGCATCCAATCCAATGAATGTGAATACCAGCACTTCGCCATTTCTGACAACGATTTCGAAATTCCCATTCACATCGCTGGTCACGCCGCGGTCTGTGTTTTTAACCTGAACAGTCACACCCGGTAGCGAAACGGGCGGTTCTTTGCTGTCGAATACCTGTCCTTTTACCATAAAACTGCTGTCCGGCAGTCTGCCCGAAGTGTTCGGAGCGGGCTTTTCCAATGGTTTTAAAAGTGAATTTTTGAGCGGGTCCCTTTTAAGGAGAATGGTGTTGCGGCTGGATAATTTATACGTAATACCCAGCGGATCCAAAATTTCGTGCAGCACAGATTCGAGCCGGGCATTTTCGTTTCGTGACGAAACTTTGCGGTCTGCATTAATGACTTGGTGGCTGTAAACAAACCGCACCTTAACCTGTTTTTCGATCTTTTCAAGCACCTGATCCAAACTTGTGGAATTAACGGTAATTGATATACGTTCGTTGAGAATGTTCTGCTTGTCCGGCACTTTCGCCATGGCCGTCCCAAGTAAGAGGAAGATGAGTGTAATTTGGCCAGGTAGCACCCTTGCCCAACGGGCAAGGGTCAGGATAGTTTGTCGACGTTGTTGCATAAGTGAGTGAGATTTATTTTTGATCGGTTAGTCAGTTATTATCGCAGCCATTGGAAAAAACGGCAATTGTACCATCGTGCATTTCGAATTTAGCATCGAGTACTTCGCAGATCATTTGCAGTTTTTCGCGGACTGGTTCGTCACCCAATTTGGCAGTGATGTTGCATTTGGCAGTGACTTGTTTATCGAAATTAATGTGTACGCCGTATGCCTGCTCCAAGGTCAGAAACACATCTTTGACCGGCGTCTTTTTAAAGGTGAAGGTTTGAGATTCAATAGGCAGACCAATCAGGATCGGTTCGCTGACATCGCTTTTTGTAAGTTCACTGCTTTCCCGGTTCAATGTGACGAGCTGATTGGAGCTCAGTGTCATATGTTTGTTTTGGGACTTATGTCCTGCATTGGTGACCGAAATTTCAACGACACCCGTTTTAACCACCAGCTGCACCTGCTTTTCTGCCGCATTGGCCTTGACACTGAAACTCGTTCCGGTAACTCTGGTCACCATTTCACCGGCATAGATGAAAAATGGTTGGTCCGGATTTTTCTGAACCTCGAAAAATGCTTCTCCCAACATCACTACTTCGCGCTTATTAGTTGCAAACGTGGCCGGGTAGCTGATTTTTGCGTCTTTTTTGAGAATGACAGAGCTTCCATCAGGCAAGGTCACCAGTTTAACCGCCTCATCCTGATTCATTATTTCAATGATCTTTGTACCTCCCGATTGCAGGAGAACTGCATTATAGGGCGTCTGTGCGTGGCGTTTCAGATAGTAGCTGCCAAAACCGAGCGTAAGGAGTAAAATCGCAGCAGCCTGCCACCAACTTTTCCGCCACCACGACCGGATTTGCCTTTCCTGCGAAATGTAATCCAGCATATCCTCTTTTCGTGAAGCCAGTTCCTGTTCGGGAATGTCGTTTACTTCACCCCTGATACTCAACAGGATCTCTTTGGCTTGCTCTATGTTTTCCGCCTGTGAAGGGGTGTTTTCAAGAACGGAGAGCCAGAAAGCATCGCGCTCACCTTTGTAAACCCATTTGCGAAAATCCGGATCATCCACCCAGTCCTTCACCTTGAAGTTCTTATAGTTATTCATGGAATTATTAAAATGGTGACTTCTGACACGATGAGTGAGCAGCCACTAGTCCATACCCATGGATAGTTAAAAAAAATTATTTTTTTTATTGAGGTGAAATGATGGTCAGACCAGGCTGTCCATGATCATGGTTAGTAGGATGGTTTTGTATTTCCAATACTGCCGCAATTTCAAAAGACCGTAGTGGAGATAATTGGCAACTGCCTGCTTTTGCAGTCCCATGATACCGGCAATTTCCTCGTTGGAAAGATCTTCGTAATATTTGAGATATAATGCTTCCCGTTGTCTTTTCGGCAACATTTCAATGCCACTTTCGAGGCGACTGCTGTTTAGCGCGTCTGTCTCGTCGGTAATCCATGTAAGTTCGGTGAAGCCGTTATGGTCGACGAATTCTTCATTTTCGGAAAGGTTAGCAAACCGAGATTGCTTTTTGATCCGGGCAATTAAATTATTTCTGAGCGACTGAAAAAGGTAGGCTTTGATGGAAATGATATGACTGAGTTTCTCCCTCTTTTCCCAGATTTCCAAAAACAAATCCTGGATGCAATCTTTAATCAGACCCTTGTCGGACGCGAACCGGGTGCCGTAATGATAAAGCGGATTGAAGCTGTGGTCTACCAGATCGCCGAAGGCGGCAACATTCCCTTCGCAGATCAGCGACCATTTTTCAGACAAATAAGTATCGGGTAAATTTTCTGCTCGTTTCACGCAAATCCGGGACAAAACTTCCAATTGAACTGTACACGCACGCTCTATATGATGCAAAAAAATCTTGCAATAACAATGTAAATAAGTGCATCGCGTTTTCACAACTGTCCTGTTGTGTCTTGTACAAGTAAGTTGAAGCTACTTTCCCTCAGTCACCTGCCTGATCACACGCAGCCAGTTCAGTCCCAGGATTTTTTTGATCCGCTGATCGGTGTAACCTAGCTTTTGCATGGCGAGGGTGATCTGTGGAAAGTCGCTGATATCTTTAATTTCGCGCGGCAGTTCTGGACCGCCATCTAAATCCGAACCTAATGCGATATGGTCGTCGCCAACCAGTTTTACACCATAGTCGATCACTTTTGCAAGCTGATCCACATGCATCCAATATTCGTCAGGAATGGTGCCTTTGAAAGTAAAGGGAAGCTCATGCGCAAATTCTTTGTCAACGTCTTCTATGGTCTGGGTGGTAACCTGGGCGTTAAATATCCGCGGCGTTTTAGGCTGAGGATTGGGCTGCACTCTTACTGGATTATTCGCTTTTTGCCACGCCCAATATTTAGGATTGTTGAATAAACTGCCGAAATGCACGCCGATCACGCCCCCTTTTGCGGCGATCGCCTTCGCAGCTTCGTCGGTAATACAGCGTGGATGATCAACGATTTTGTGAAAGCCGCCATGACTATAAATCACCGGGTGCCGACTGGCCGCTGCCGATTGCATAATGGCGTCGTTGGATGCGTGGGCTACATTGATGACCATGCCGAGATCATTCATTTCTTTGATCACCGCTTTGCCATGATCATTAATGCCGCCCCAGGTGTACACGTCGTTGCAGGCATCGATAAAAGCGTTGGTGGTACTGTGAGCGGTCAGCTGCATCGAACGCAGGCCAAGCTTGTAAAGTGCGCGCAGCAAATCAAGGTCACCATCAAGGTCATAACCGCCTTCCAGATCCAGGAAAGCCGCTATTTTACCTCTTTTATTGATACGCTCAATGTCAGAAGCAGTGAGCGCCAGCTCGATAACATGACTATTCTTCTTAATCTGGTCCAATGCGAGGTTCACCACACGGAAGGTATTTTTTGTCTCAAACCTTCCAGGATAATAGTTTTCAGGCGTATAAACGGAAAAGAACATCGCATCCAATCCGCCTTCCTTAGCCCTCGGGAGATCAACGGTACCATCGGCATAGCGCTGCCCGATATCGGTTTTCAGCACCAGCTCACGGCTCATGACATGCGTATGTCCATCCATCACGAATGCATCGCGGTGGAGGTCGGGCATTGGTTTACTGCCTGCGAATGGTGCGGATGATAGGGATTGTTTTGAAAAAATAGTACCGGCTGCCGGCAAAAGGGTCAGGGATTTAATGGCGTCTCTGCGTTTCATTTATTTATTAGTTCACTAGTGTATGCTACTCTCTGTTAGCATACATCAAAGGTTGTCAAAAAACTTATCAAGCTGATCTTTAGTCCTAATCACAGTAGATTTCCCCTCTCTGATCTCTTGCTGTCCATCTTTTACACGCTGGACCATTTCAGGAGTTAAATATGTATCATTGTCCGAGACAGGAGTAAACTGGTATGTTTGGTTAGGTCCTGTTCTTTGTTTTGCGGCCATGTTTTTACAGATATAAATGATTTGTGTTAAGCAGAGAATCGCATGCATATTTCTTGCTCGATGTTCAATATCTCAAACGCCACCTATTCATCAAACCCTCGAATATAAGGAACATTCGGTGGTCGCTCTCCTTTGCTGAATTGTGCTCCACGTGTCGAGCGGTACTTCATGTTCATGAATGGCGTCTCAATTCGGCGGCCGACGGCGGAGTACTTGCCATTTTCCCAGTTTGATTCCATGTTGTAAGCTGTAATGCCGGTGGATAGCAGTAGCCGCTCTGCATTGAATGGCTCTTTTCCGGTGACCATCATCTCGGTAATCCAGTGCGGTTGGGAGTTGGAGGCGTGGTACTGCGAGAATGGTCCCGGCCAGTCGAGCATTGAAATGATCGTCGTGTCTTTTTGCCCTTCGATTTCACCGGCGTAGGTCCAGCCTACGCCCTGGGCTGAATATACAGCTGCTTTTGTACCATCATTATATTCTACAATACAGACGTTTGGTTTGGCGATCTCCTGAAAGTGTCCCGGTTTTAAGTCAAATTTCACTCGCACGGCTTCCAGCAATTTGGCAGCCCATGGGTTTTGCTCGGTCCATTTCCATGTTTCCGGCCCCCGGATGCATTGCACCGATTTTACGCCGGTTTCACCTCCCTTGCGGCGTTCGACAAATGCCTGCAACACGTCGATACAATGAAAAAGCGCCCCTTCATCAGGTGCGCCTCCCAGCACGACCGATGCCTTAATGGGCGTATCAATATCAATTTCGATCTCTGGCTTGCGGAAGTAAACGGGTATGGATGAGCCTCCCGTCAAAGGGAAGTTCAGTTCACGGGATTTGTCGAACATCCACTTGGCTTCGTCCCAACTGTAAGACAGGTGTTTGTCATTAAAGATTGGTACCGAACGTTTGCTCTGCTCAAAAACCCGTATCACTTTCTCGTAAATCCACCAGCGCGGCAGGAGCCATTGCCCTTTGAGATTGGTTGGATATTCGCCGTGTTCCCCAACGATCACAACGCCATCAACGGCAAGTTCCTTCCCTCCGAGGCTGACGGCTTCACCCACCGTCTTGAAAATCGGAATGTTCTTCGCTTTGCATATTTTCTGGCCCAGGCCACTTGTTTCAAACTGATGAATGTACACAGAAACAATGTCCACCCGCGAGGCTGTGTGGGCGCCGTCCCACCAATACCCGTCCAGCAGCTTGGTGAGGATCCAGTCCGCATGTGACCTGGTGGCACCCCAATAGGTAACGAGACAGGCAATGCGAGGTCTTTTTGGCGCAACATTGGAAGCGGCGGTTGCAATGCCTGTTAGAGACGCCAGGCCGGCCATACCGGTTATTCCGAGCATTTCACGGCGGGTCAGGAGTGGGTTTAGTTCCATCATGATAAACTAATTACTTGAAAATAGGGTAGTTTGATTACGGCTTCACAGCGCCTTCTATGCCTAAAATGATTGGCTGTTTGAAATTGCCCTCCTGATGCAATCCGGTAGGTTGGAGACTCACCTTCCGCGCTTTAAAATATAGAAAATTACCAGATTTCGTCACTGTGACCGTCCCTGAGCCACTTGCACCAGACCATTCCTTTATCTTCTTGTTGGCTACGTCAGAAAACGACACAATTACCTTCTTTTGAGCCGGATCTGCCTTTTTATCGATCGTATACACGCCGGGAGCTGGCTCGCCCGTGCCGAAGTTCATATAAAATGTTTGTAGTTTTTCCTGATCAACCAATACGAAAGTGCCACTCAATTCATTGAATCCGCCTTTATAGGCAAATTTTAATGTAGCGTCACTGCTGCCTTCTGCCCGTACTTCTCCAAAGTTCCACCATCCGTTTGGTCCCGCGTACACGGCACTTTTGGGGTTTGTATACCGGTCGTCCGATGCTTTCGTCACATTGGACCAGGTGTCTGCCGGTTGCTGGGCAAAGGCAAGTGCAGCGGAGAAGAACAGCATTAAAAAGCTTAGCAGAGTTCGCATGGTTTGTGAATTTTTAAGGATCAGGAATTTTGAGGTAGCATATAAGATGAAAATTTAATTGAAAAGTTGATCAAATAGCAATGTCGGAGCAAAAAATGCTGACGACGGGCTTATTTTTCCGTGATAAACTGATATAAATACGGGGCCTTGTGTGCGCCACCGCTATATTGTTTTTCAAGCCTTTCCAAAATAGCTAGACTAAGCATCTTGCGCTGAAAACCCGACCGGCGAAGTTGTTGTCCAAGAATCGTTTCATATAATTTTTGAAGTTCCCCCATCGTGAAAGCTTTGGGTAGCAAGGGAGCTGCCCAGCTGTCGTAGCCGCCGATTTTCCTGTCAAGGTCTGCTCTTAACGTCTGCAAAGCCTTTTGTACAATGGTTTGATGGTCCAGCATGAGCTCCGGTAGATTTTCCAGCGTATACCAGATGCAATGATCCGAAAGCGTGTCGGGCGTCGGGGCTGCTTTTCCAAAATCGATGAGTGCATAGTAGCCCACGGAAACAAAACGTCGGAGCAGCCAGTGATCGTCGGTCGGGTTCAATCCTTTCGCCTGCATGATGGTGCGGAGCGGCGCCTGATCATAACGGGCCAAATCTCCAAACGTGTAAAATTGGTCGAGGTAAATATCCGAAAGTCCGGTACGCTCATTGAGCACGCGTCGGGCAGCATCATTCAAATTTT
Organism: Dyadobacter sp.; assembly: GCF_039919315.1. Lineage (GTDB taxonomy): Bacteria > Bacteroidota > Bacteroidia > Cytophagales > Spirosomataceae > Dyadobacter. The sequence continues at coordinate 130,883 of NZ_JBDSFX010000090.1, forward strand.
CATGCTCTTTGACAAACCCGCCGGGTAATGCAAACAAGCTTGTATTACGGTATTCGAGCAGCAGGATTTTTAATTGATATTGATCAAATCCAAAAATCACAAAGTCCATAGCGAGTCCGGGCAGGTAACCGGTTCCTTCTGGATTTTGCTCTAATGGCGCTACTTTTTCACTCATTATATTAAAATTTTATGGCCAAGTTAGAAAAAAGAAAGATTGTCAGAATAATTTTTTATTATTGTTCCATAATGAGACAATATAGAATTTATTCAACACATTGTCTTTCCTGCTATTATGTACTTTTATATTCATTGAAAATGAAAACAATTTTTATTACCATGCTGCTGGCTCTGCAAATGATGCATGTTGCGACGGCGCAGTCTAAAAAAGCGAATTCGGTTCCTCAGGCCAAAACCGTGAACGGGACTGTGGAAGGCGTTATTGAAACCTCAGGGGTAAGGACATATAAAGGGATTCCCTTTGCGGCTCCTCCGGTCGGCGAATTCCGCTGGCGTGAACCACAGCCAGTTAAAAGCTGGAATGGCATTCGTAAAGCCGACAAGTTCGGCCCACGTGCTATGCAAAATCCTGTTTTTGGAGATATGGGTTTTCGTTCGGACGGTATGAGTGAAGATTGTTTGTACCTGAACGTGTGGACGCCGGCAAAGTCGGCCAGCGAGAAACTTCCGGTCCTGGTCTATTTTTATGGAGGCGGTTTTGTGGCCGGAGACGGTTCGGAAGGACGTTATGACGGAGAAAGTATGGCTACAAAAGGTATCGTGAGCTTAACTGTGAACTACCGTCTGGGCGTGTTCGGTTTTTATGCCTCTGAGGATCTTACCAAAGAATCTCCGCACAAAGCTTCGGGCAACTATGGATATCTGGATCAGGCGGCAGCACTTGCGTGGGTTAAGCAAAATATTGCAGCCTTCGGAGGCGATCCTAACAGGGTTACCATTGCAGGAGAGTCAGCCGGATCGCTTTCAGTGAGCGCATTGATGGCCTCGCCGCTTTCAAAGAATTTGTTCGCTGCTGCTATCGGTGAAAGCGGGTCTGTTTTGGGCACACTTCCTCCGGTTCCTTTGGCGCAGGCTGAGCAGGCTGGGGCAAAATTCAATGAGCAGGTAGGCAAAAAAACATTGGGAGAAATGCGGGCGATATCTGCTGAGGAGTTATTAAAAGCGACGGCTAGTGCGGGCGTTTCCAGATTTGTTTCCGCGATTGATGGTTATTTCTTCCCTGAATCGCCTTTGAAAATATTCAAGGAAGGGAAACAATCGCAGGTGCCATTACTGGCAGGATGGAATTCCGAGGAAATGAATTATCGCATGATCTTAGGTAAAGAAACGCCAACGCTTGATAATTACACAAAGGCCGTTCAAAAACTGTACGGAGCAGATGCCGACAAAGTGTTGAAAGAATATTCAGCTGCTTCCGACGCAGAGGTGGAGCAAGTAGCAACCGACCTGGCTGGCGACCGCTTCATTGGTTTCGGTACCTGGAAATGGATTGACATTCAAAGTAAAACAGGTGGCGGAAAGCCAGTTTACCGCTACTTGTACGGTCGTCCCCGTCCCGCCATGAATGCTGAAATGGGAAATGTGTCTGCGAATCTGGCCGGTGGCGTTTCCAAAACCACAGAGCCTGTCGCGAAAGCGCCATTGCCAAAAGGAGCAGTGCATTCGGCTGAAATTGAATATGCTATGGGAAATCTCTCGCTTAATAAAGTGTACGCCTGGACACCGGAAGATCATAAAGTGTCGGAAACGATGCAGGCGTATTTTGCCAATTTCGTTAAGACTTCAAATCCTAACGGCAAAGGGTTGCCGGAATGGTTACCTGTGAAAGGCGAAGGTAATGCACATTATATGTACCTGGATGTGAACAGTCGTTTGGAAACTGACAAGCACAAAGGGCGTTACGTGCTGATGGATGCGATGGCTACGAAGGATTGATAAGCAAAATGGTGAAAAGTGGCTCTTCGATGTGGTCGGAGAGCCATTTTTTCTTTTGATAGCTTTCTTTAAATTATCAAATAATCTATTCATTGCTAAAAATTAGCCATTGTCGACCGGCGCCAGGAATGTGAGTTTTCTTTTCGAAAGTGAAACGCTGGAACCAGGTAAGTCGGGCAAAATTTCGGTAGTAAGGGGTAATGCGGATGCAGGCGAAATGATCATCTCAGGGTTGCCGCCGACGGAGAAAGAGGTCAGTGATTTTATGAATGATCGTCTGAATGTGGGTAGATTTGCCTGCGCCATTCGGGCCGGAGATCACGATGAGTGTGGGCTCAGAATAATTCATATTCTTCTCTGACCTTATCTGCATCAGAGGAACCCAAAACATGAAGGACTTTTACTTCAAATTTGCTACCGGTAGCAAAAACCTGCTGCACTTCAATGCGGCCGTCAGGAAATTCGCGGTAGACCTGTCCGTCCGGAAGTTTGTCGGATAGAATTAAGAATGGAAGGTTTTTCTTGAAATTTCTTGAACGAAGTGCTTTTACAGTTGCTGTGTAGCGCTGTTTCTGATCCTTTCCATTCGAAGGTGACTTGCTCATATAATCCTTTTTCTTCTGGTTGTTTTCTACATGAATGCAGAGTAAAAATACAAAATTCTCGCCATACATCATAAGCGTTTGGCCAGATACGATGAAAAGAAATGCACTCATTTCATTCTCGTATTACCTTTCCATAAACTGTGCAATCCGCTCATTACAAATGCGTTCGGTCAAGTCTTTCAATACTTTCACCCGATCGCTCAGGTACTCCAATTCTGCTTTTTCGATTTTGTAATTCATGTCATATCGAGAATCGACGTAAGCTTTCCGTAATAGTTGGAACAGCCTCTTCTCCTCGTCTGTATTTTTCGGGAAAACCTTCGCAAAATCTGGATGCTGTTTCGATACCTGATTTCCTAGTTCTTCAATATCATGAATTTTCGGTTTGTAATCAGTGAAGACCAGAAGAATAGAAGTATAATATCGTTCTGTGGCTTGGTGAAGTTCGAATGCAGCGATCTTATACGGCGCCGAGTTATTTTCTCCCTTCAAAAAATAGAATTCAAAGCCATCCAAAAAAAGATTTGCAGATTCAAACCATGGCTTGAACTGTTCTTTTGCTTTTTTCTGTCTCTCCTCGGGATTCATATTTTTTGGTTCGGATAATTTGAATTTTCCCGAATCAAAAAGCATAATTCCTTCTTTTAATATATCGGCGAAGAAATATTGATTCCCTTCGATTTTATCATTTACAAACCCGATACTGTGTTGAATGACAGTGACTTTTGTGTGCTCATCATTACTATTTATTTTCTTGTTCAGGTCCCACCACTTTTTATCGTCTTTCGCAGATTTCCTGTCTTTGGTAACAACGAGAATGTCATAATCGCTAACATACTCAGTGTTTTCCTGAAAATCTTCTACCCAGTCGCCACGAGCATGGCTACCAAAAAGAATGACCATTTCGGCGGGTACATTTTCAACAATGATCTTGGTGAGTATTTCTAGTTCTTCCTGTTTGTCTTCGGGGAGGTGGGAGAGGATTGACTTCAAGTTTGCTTATTTTTAGTGTGGAGGTTATGTAATTACTCTGACTATCTTACCCTCGCTCTATTCCCAACTGAAAACACAGTGCATCCAATACCTCAATCTGTTTCCTCGGATCAGTTACAGCTCCATACAGTGTTGAAAGCCTTTGCTTGTCCAATGTGCGAATTTGATGGCACAGAATAACCGACTCATTGCTGAGCCCAAAATTGTTCGCAGGAATTAAGGCTTCGTTAGGGTATATTCTTCTGCCAGGCCTTCTGGTTGTAATCGGAACTACGTTTACAATATTCAGCAGATCATTGATAGCATCTTCGCTGATAACCAGCACGGGCCTGGACCTACCTTGCTCAGAACCAATAACGGGATCCAGGTTCGCACGATACAAAGACCATCTTCTTACTGTCACAATGTTTCATGTTCGATAGAATCAAAATCAGCATGAATCTCGCGGATGTCAGCAAGAAACAATGGATCCTTGGCAGCCATTTTCAATGCATCCAATTTCTGAGATTTGACATCGATCTGATCATCAACATAGACTGTTACCTGTTCTTTATTTCTAAAATCAGGCGGAAGAGTCAGGGTTACCTGATTGTTTTTTACGGAGCAAACGATTTTATAAGTCATCGCAAAGAATTTTCACTAAGGTACAAAATTTCGAGTTTAGTAGGATCGTGCTGTCACTAACCACCCTATGTTGCTACGATAGAGCACCAAACCACCACCTCAACTCTTCCCCGCCGACTCGTTGATTTCAGCATAAGCGAAGAAATACGGAACAATCAGTCCTTTTCACAAAAGCACAAACTTCAAGTATTTCATAGGATTGTCCATCATTTAGAAAAGGGAATCCATTTTCTAAGAGGTAATTAACGAAGACATTTGTTTCATCATAAATAGTACTATACTTATTTATTTTTTTACAATAAATAGTTAAAAGGACCTTTTCTAAACTTAAAACAATTTCTTATGAAGCGATTAATACTTCTGATGAGAAGCATGCTTTTGGCCTTCATTGTGCTTTCGTCAATGGGTGTGAATGCCCAGGGCGATCTGACAGGTAAGGTCACAGGAGACAATAACGAGGTACTTCCTGGTGTGAGCATCACAGTGAAAGGGACGAGCAAGGGAACGACGACGAACGCAGAGGGAATCTTCAAAATCGACGTTGCGGCCGGAGCGAAACTGGTTTTTAGCTTCATTGGGTTTGAGACACAGGAAGTCACAACTGACAATGCAGCCACATTGAATGTGAAAATGATATCGAGTACCAAGGCGCTCGAAGAATTGGTGGTGGTGGGTTACGGCCAGGTGAAGAAAAGTGACCTTACAGCTTCCGTATCCAGTGTGAAGGGTGCTGCCATCAAAGAATTTCCGGTGACCTCGCTTGATCAGGCATTACAGGGACGCGTTTCCGGGGTGCAGATCTCGCAATCTTCCGCCGCGCCGGGTGGCGGTCTTTCCGTGCGGGTCCGTGGCCCAAACTCCATTCTCAGCGGTTCAGAGCCTTTGTATGTAGTGGATGGATTACCGATCTACCCGGATAACAATGCAGTGGGAACAGGTGGAAACAGGCAGCCATCCAATGCGCTGGCGATGCTTAATCCCAATGACATTGAGTCGATAGAAGTATTGAAAGACGCCTCAGGTACTGCTATTTATGGTTCCCGTGGCGCGAATGGCGTGGTGATGATCACCACCAAAAGAGGTAAGGAAGGCGGCGGCAGACTGACATACGATGGTTCTTATTCGTTCCAGAATATGGCCAGAAAAGTGGATATGCTTCGTGCAGATGACTACATGCGTTATATTAACAAGCTGGAAGTGAGCCAGGGTGGCGCTGGAAGGTATAGCGCCGACCAGATTTCAGCTGCCGGTGCCGGAACCAACTGGGTGGATGCGGTAACACGTCCGGGCAGTATCCAAAGCCATCAACTGACATTTTCAGGCGGCAACCAAACGATGAAGTATGCATTCAGTGCCAATGTGCTTGATAACCAAGGTATCATCATCAATACTGATTTCAAACGCTATGGTTTCCGGTTTAATCTGGACAATGATTTTCTGGGTGGGAAGGCGACGCTCAGCAACAGCTGGTCATATAGTCGCCTGATGTCCAATAACGTACCGACCGACCGCGGTGGCCCGGGCGGGATCATGATCACTGCTTTGGGACTGGATCCGACGGTTTCGATTTACAATGATAACGGGGGCTATAATTATCCAAGTTACGATGGACGTTTCAGCATCAATCCTGTTGCGGAGGCTAAGGAGGGGACCGACCGGGACGCGACAAACCGGTTGTTTGGAACTACCGCTGTGACATTCAAGATCTTCGAAGGCCTTAAATTCAAAACCAGCATCGGTGCTGACGTGGTGAGCGCTAACAGAACTTCGTTTTTCAACAGCTTTACCCGGCTCGGTCGTCAGAATGCTCGCGAGCTTGACAAATTCAACAGAAATGTGACCAATCTGCTGAACGAAAACCTGCTATTTTATCACAAAGAATTAACCCCTAACCACATTATCGACGCTACTGCCGGTTATACTTTTCAGCATGAAGTGAACCAGTATGCGTCGGCTTCCACGTTTGGTTTGCCTTCGGATGATGTGAATTCGATGAATTTGCAGAACGGATCGAAAATCCAGACGCCTTATTCGGGCAGACAGGAGTGGAACCTGCAGTCGGTCATCGGCCGCCTGAACTATTCCGCTTATGACAAATATTTGCTGACGGTGACCGTCCGTCGCGATGGTTCATCCAAATTTGGACCGAATAATAAGTACGCTACATTCCCTTCCGCAGCTTTGGGATGGAAAATTGCCAACGAAAAATTCTTCACAGATTCAAGGCTCAGCAACATTTTCGACGACATGAAAATAAGAGCGAGCTATGGCGTTACAGGAAACTCAAATATTCCTCCTTACCAGTCCGTCTCGGGTCTGGTACCTTATAATTACGTTTTCGGCGGCCAGCTGAGTGCAGGTTATGGTGCTAACAACATTTCAAACCCGGATCTTAAATGGGAATCGACCCGGATGCTCAATGTTGGATTGAATACCAGGCTGCTGAAAAATCGTCTGGACCTATCCATTGACTGGTACAACACCAAAACGTCCGATTTGCTTCTCTACGTTTCCATAGCGCAGAGCACAGGATTTGGTACCGTTTTGCTCAATTCCGGAACATTGACCAATAAAGGAATGGATTTCGAAGCCAATTTTAAAGCCATTGACGGAGAAAGACTTAAATGGGACATTGGCGGAAATATTTCATACGTAAGAAACAAACTGACGGACCTGGGCAAGAGCACACCATACTTTGCGGGCAGCCCGAGTGGTCACCTGGGTATCGACGGAAGCTGGGTCCAGGCTGGTAACCCGATCGGCGTGTGGAGAGGCTATGAATATGCTGGCTTATTTACTTCCGACAGTGAAGCAGCAACGTTTTCAGCCAAAGCAGGTTATCCCAAATATACAGATGTGAATGGTGATGGCAAATATACCTCCGACGACTATAAAATCATTGGTAACCCCAATCCAAAATTCACCTGGGGGCTAAACAGCTCGCTGAAATACCAGGGTTTTGACCTGGGTATTTTCTTCCGGGGAGTACAGGGAAATCAGGTGAGGAATTTGCAGCAATCAGAAATAGGGGATGGTGTGCAGAAAATCAACCAGCTTTCTAACATTCTGACGGACTCGTACAGTGCTGAAAATCCGAACGGAAACCGGCCGGTGATCGATGGAAGAAGAGATTTTATTTCCTTCCGTAAATCGTCGTTCTTCATTCAGGACGGATCTTTTGTGAGGTTGCAAAATGTGTCGCTGGGCTACAATATTCCGCTCACCAGCAACTTTATCCGCTCGGCGAGAGTGTCGGTAAGTGGCCAGAACCTTTTCCTCATTACCAAGTACAAAGGATTTGATCCTGAGGTGAATAACAGTGGACAGAGCAACCTGAACCGTGGCGACGACTATGACGCTTACCCTCGTGCCCGTACGGTCACCGTCGGTGTGAACCTGGGATTCTAGCAAGTGTGGATGCAGAGAAAGTGAGCTGAATGTTTTGATAACATAACAATATTGATCCAATGAAAAACAAATTGATACAACAAGCTAAACTCGCGGTGGCCGTAGGAATGCTGATCACTGCCGGCTGTTCTGATCTGAAAGAAAAACCCGATTTCATTAATCCTGATAGCTTTTACAAATCGGCGACGGAGCTGGAACTGGGCGTAAATGCGGTGTACGACGACCTTGGAATGGGAAATGGCGACTGGTCAAACCACTTTTACAACCGCTATGTATTTGAATGTCTGGTAGGATATCAGGTAGGGTGGGAGAAGGGACCGCTGCAATATAATTTGGGAAATATCAGTGCTTCGGATGACTACATCAATGTATACTGGCAGGAATGCTACCGGTCCATCGATCGGGCCAACAAGATCATTGAAGTGGCCGACGCCATGGACGACGCAGCCAATGCGGATAAAGTGAAGAGGATCAAGGGGGAAGCGGAATTTCTTCGTGCATTTTATTTCTACGAACTCCTGAGGTATTTTGACAATCCGCCGATCAAAACGACTTCTACAAAAAGTTATAATGACCTGCCTGACAATGCGGGCGGAAAGCGAAAAGTAATTGACCAGATCTACGCTGACGCTACTGCTGCGGCTGCGATTTTACCGGCAAGCTATACCGGTACCGATGCGGGCCGCGCTACCAAATGGGCCGCTAAAACGCTGTTGATGAAGGCGCAACTATGGGATGAAAAATGGGCTGACGCCAAGGCAACCGCCGAAGATATCATCAAAAACAGCGGAATGACGCTGTATCCGGATTTTACAAACAACTTTGACGTTGACCACGAGAACCAGGGTGAGCGGATTTTTGAAGCACAGATTTCGGCCAAAGCGAATTCTTCGGAGTATAATAACCACTCGGCGCATTTCAATCCGGAGGACTTCCCAAGTGACCTCGGCGGTGCCGGATGGAGCTGGCTGAGCGCTACCAAGGATTTTAGAATGTCGTACCAGGATAATGACAAACGCATCGGCGGTACTTTCGTAGAATCATATCCGACTGGAAGAACCAAGAAAACGGCAGATGGAAAATTCCCGACCGTAAAATGGTCAGCGAAAGCGGATTATAACCTGTCGAGGTTTGGTGGTCTGGTAGATCCGAACGCGAATCCAAATAAGCCGGAGGAAATGATTTTTAGCAAAGCATGGTCGTCAAAGCTGGTGGAACTGGATAAAAATTACTCCACTACCGAGAAAAATACGATCTACATGCGTTATGCGGAGGTGCTTCTGGGCCACTCGGAGGCGTGTAATGAAAGCGGGCAGGGTGATGCTTACGAAAGTGTAAATAAGGTGAGAGCGAGAGCAGGACTTACACCATTGAAGGGACTGACGCAGGCTACATTGCGGAGTGCGATCGTGGAAGAGGTGATGCATGAGTTTGCATTTGAGCAGGTTTCTTACCCGGAACTGCGCAGAAAAAGTAAGTTTGGCGGCTCTCCTGATTTTCTGGGAGACTACATCAAACGTTACTCGGCCACGTATAAGGTAGGACGTGTTCCAAAAGCGAAAGATTATGTGCTGCCCATCCCGCTGATCGAGATTCAGGGAAACCCTAATGTGACGCAAAATCCGGAATGGAAATAAAAGTAAGCTCGATTGTCACACTGAGCCTGGTCGAAGTGTGACAATCGAGCCTCATTTAGTACTTTGCCGTTTCTGCAAGGTCATCTTGTACGTTTTTGGAGAAAATGAAAGCTAGGCTGGTCTGTTGTCTGATATGGATTTTAATGGTGTCTTGCCGCGAGAAGCAGCAGACACTTTTTACATTACTACCTTCTTCTCAAACGGGCGTCAAATTCGAGAACACGATCCAGGAAAATGCCGATTTTAATCTGATAGACTACTATTATGTGTACAACGGGGGTGGTGTATCCATTGGCGATATTAATAATGACGGGCTGCCGGACCTGTATTTTACGGGAAATCAGGTTGCTGATAAATTGTACCTGAACAAAGGGAAAACAGCCAATGGTGAGCTTCATTTCGAGGACATTACAGTAGCGGCCGGGATTAAAGCGGGTGGGTGGAGTACCGGGGTAACGATGGCTGATGTGAATGCCGATGGTTTGATGGATATTTATGTTTGTAAATCAGGTAATTATCCGGCCGGGAAACGAAAAAACCAGCTGTATCTCAACAAGGGCAATGTGCAGTTTGAAGAGTCGGCAGAACGGCTGGGGATAGCGGATACCACTTTTACCAATCAGGCGGCATTTTTGGATTATGACAAAGATGGCGACCTGGACCTTTTCCTGATCACAAGTACCAATCTGGTCAGAAATCCAAATAAACTGGTTGCGCCGGTCAATGATGGTACTGGTCTATCGGCGGACAAGCTTTACCGGAATGATGGCAATAAATTCACCGATGTTTCAACGAAGGCGGGCATTGTGCAGGATGGCATGAGCCTTGGGTTGTCTATTGCTGACTTCAATGGTGACGGCTGGGAGGACATCATGGTGGGCAATGATTTTCTGTCCAGTGATTTGCTTTACCTCAATAACCAGGACGGCACTTTTACCGAGTCGGCCAAAGAGGCATTCGGTCACCACAGCCAGTTTACGATGGGGACAGATGCAGCGGATTTTAATAATGACGAAAAGGTTGATCTGATGACCGTCGATATGCTTCCTGCTGATAATGAACAGCGAAAACTAATGGCCGGGCCAGCGAATTTTCAGCAGTTTGAAATGGCGCGGCAGCTGGGTTACCATCCGCAATATATGCGGAATATGCTGCAATTGAATGCCGGGGCAGGAAAAGCGAATGAGCCGAAGAAGCCGGTTCATTTTTCGGAGATCGGACAATTTTCCGGTGTGCATAGTACGGATTGGAGCTGGTCGCCGCTTTTTGCAGATTTTGACAATGACGGTCATAAGGATCTTTGCATTACCAATGGTTATCTGCGGGACATTACCGACCTTGATTTCGTGGCATATAATGCAGAAATGGCGCAGGGTGGGGCGTCGAAGGAGATTGTTGATAACCGGATGAAGGCAGAGGCGCTGAAAATGAAGACGCTGAAAAAGAACAATTTCATTTACCGAAACAATGGCGACCTGACCTTTACAAACCAGACAAAAGAATGGTTTGGTGACGCACCTTCGTTGTCAAACGGTTCGGCGTACGCGGATCTGGACGGCGATGGAGACCTGGATCTGGTGGTGAACAATATCAATCAGGAAGCTTTTATTTTCCAGAATAACACGGTCGGTAAGCATTTTCTGAACATGAATCTCAAAGGGAAAAAGGGTAATGTGAATGGGTTGGGAGCACAAGTGACCCTATATGCCGGTGGCGGTTTGCAACAAATTAGCCATTCTGTGACCAGAGGGTACCAGTCTTCCAGCGACTACCAGGTTCACTTTGGGCTAGGTAATGCTAAACTGGCGGATTCGATCAAGGTTACCTGGCCAGATGGCAAAAGCCAGACTTTAAAAAAGATCGCTGCCAATCAAACTTTGACATTGAACTACGAGAATGCGGACCAAGCAGCTAAATATGAGCAGGTTGTCGCGCTTATTTTGAAGGATGTAACAGCGGAAGCCAGCATTGATTACCTGCATATCGAGGAGCCATATATGGATTACAATCAGGAGCCAATGCTGCCGCATATGCTATCGAGGCAAGGGCCAAAACTGGCGGTCGGCGATGTGAATGGCGACGGTTTGGGAGATTTTTACGTGGGCGGTTCCTACCATCATCAGGGCAGTTTTTACATTCAAAATGCATCCGGGAAGTTGAGTAAAAAGCCGATTAACGGTGTCATTGAGCAGAAAGATGAGGAAGATACCGGCGTTTTGCTGGCTGATCTGGACGGCGACAAAGACCTTGATCTCTACATTGTCAGTGGCTCCAATGAGTATTTCGACGGCTCGGAATATTACCAGGACAGGATCTATGTCAATGATGGCCGGGGCAATTTCACGGCTGCATTGAATCTCTTGCCCGCAATCCGGCACAGCGGTTCATGCGTCGTCGCGGCCGATTTTGACCATGACGGTGATCTGGATCTCTTTCGCGGCGGCAGACTTACGCCGCTGGGCTACCCAAAAGCAGGCGAAAGTTGCATGCTACGAAATGACAATGGACATTTTACAGATGTGACGGATGCGGTGGCGCCGCAGCTGAGGAACATTGGTATGGTAACGGACGCCGTTTGGGCTGATGTTGACAATGATTCCTGGCCCGACCTGATGCTGACCGGCGAGCTGATGCCGCTGACTTTATTCAAAAATATGGGCGGCAAATTTTCAAATTCGAATAGCTTTCCGTTTTCCAATGGTTTTTGGAATTGTGTGAAAGCGGCGGATTTCGATCGCGATGGCGACCTGGATTTCGTGGCCGGCAATCTGGGATTGAACAGTCGTTACCGGATTTCAAAAACGCAGCCGATGTCGGTGTACAGTGCCGATCTGGATGGTAACGGTCGCTATGACGCCATTCCTTCCTATTTTCTGAATGGTATCGAATATCCGGTCCCGTCGAGGGATGAGCTGACGAGGCAAATACCCCTTTTCAAGAAACGATTTCAATCATACGCCTTGTACTCCAAGATCAAAATGAGCGAACTACTGACCGCCGAGCAGCAAAAAACGGTTACGGTGAGCAAAGCATTCGAGCAGCAAAGTGTGTACATTGAAAATAAGGGGACTGGCGAGTTTGAGATAAAACCATTACCTCAGATCGCACAACTATCAGTGGTACAGGACATACTGGTCGACGATGCGGATGGGGACGGACATTTGGACGTGCTTTTGGCGGGGAATGATTACACTACCGAGCCGAGTGCGGGACAATATGACGCTTCTTACGGTGTATTTTTGAAAGGGAATGGAAAGGGGGATTTCCAATCTGTCGCTACCGAAGTATCGGGCTTTTTTGTGAATGGAGACTGTCGTAGTATTCGGAAAATAACCGGGAAAAAGAACTTTTATATCGTTTCGAGAAACAAGGCCGGCATATTGGTTTTTGCGAAAAAGTGAATGTCATTACTGCGGTTCCACGCAGGATTTTAACTGAAAGCGTAAACAGTTGTCGATGTAAATTCCTGGCCAGGCAAAAGTAATGTGGATGGGAAATTGGGCTGATTGGGTGAATCGGCAAAATGCTGCGTTTCAAGGCACATACCGGCATATCTGGGATAAGGCCTTCCTGATTTTCCGACTGTTTGCCCATCAAAATAATTGGCACAATAAATATGAATGCCTGGCTCGGTTGTGAAAGTATCCATGGTGATCCCACTTTCGGGAGCAAATAGGCGGGCCGCGTGTTTGAGCACTTTTGAGTTTTCGGTTTTTAAAACGTAACTGTGATTGAGACCCAAATCTATCTTCATTTGAATGTGATCAGCGGGAATTGCCTCGCCTATTTTTTGCGGGTTTGTAAAGGAAAAAGGTGTTTGTCCTACCGGTTCAAAATCGCCATTTGGAATAGACTGAGCATTATTAGGAAGATAAATATCGCTGTGTATTTGAAGCAAATGGTCAGCAATGGTTTCATCAGTTGCAGCAGAAAGATTGAAATAGCTGTGCTGTGTTAAATTAATGATTGTTGGTGTATCGGTCGTGGCGTGATACTCAATTTTTAATTCATTTTTTTTGGTTAAAACATAAGCTACTGTAACCGTCAGATTCCCCGGAAATCCTTCTTCTCCGTCCGGGCTGACATACTGCATTCGCAATGAATTGCTTGTATGGCCGATTACTTCCCACCGTTTTTTATTAAATCCATTAAACCCGCCATGCAGGCAATTTCCACCATTGTTAACTGACAGCTGAAAACGTTCACCTTCTAGTTCAAATGACGCGTTTGCAATGCGGTTCGCATACCGCCCGACCAAAGCGCCCATGCAGGTCTGATCGGCTATGTAATCTGCAAGCGATTGAAAACCAAGTACTACATCGGTCATTTTTCCATACTGGTCTGGGACACGCAAAGATTTTATTATTCCGCCGTAATTCAGTATTTCTACCTCACAGCCACCGCCGTTACTTAACGAATAAAGCAATACTTCTTTTCCGTCGGGCAGCGTTCCAAATGCAGATTTTGACATGAAAGGTGAAGCGTTTGTGGATTACAAATATATTACAATTTGGCCGGTGAAAATTTGCACTAAAATTCACTAATGATAGACAATATTATTAATTTAGAGGCAAAGTTTGCTTAACAGAAAACGTTATGAGTGACTCGGTTGTTTCCAGGAAAAGGGACGGTTTTGCTGGTCAGCAAGCCATTGTACTACCCAAAAGTGTGGTTGATATTTGCTCCGAGACGGCACCGATCAATACAATGTTTGTCACGGATATGGGGTTTTATCCCAAAGCCCGGTTCCATTACAGGCAGCGCCTCGATGGGGTTCCTGAAAACATCCTTATCTATTGTGTAGACGGAAAAGGTTGGGCTCAAATGCCGGATAAAGGCATTGTGCCCATCGGGACGGGGGAGTTTCTGATCATTCCGACGGGCACACCGCACAGGTATGGAGCCGATGAAGCGCACCCGTGGAGTATTTTCTGGATGCACATAAAAGGGGAGCAGGCCACCGCGATCGCTAACCTGATGATGGATTCCGGCAAGAGCCACATTAACGCGGTGCCTTATGACGAAGAGCGGGTCCGCCTGTTTGACGACATGTACTATACGCTGGAAAAAGGCTACGGGCTGGACAATCTTATTTATGTGAACATGACCCTTTGGCGGTTTTTGGTATCATTTATTCAAAGTGATAAGTTTACTTTAACAAGAAAAACCGCTGACAAGGATGCAATCAGCAAGACCATTGATTATATGCAAAAGAATCTCGATGTTTCTTTAAAACTGGATCATTTTGCTGCCTACGTTAACATCTCACCTTCCTACTATTCAGCACTTTTTAAGAAGAAAACGGGCTATGCCCCGATCGAATATTTCAATCATTTGAAAATACAGAAAGCCTGTCAGTATCTGCAATTTACGGAGCTTCGTATTGGTGAAATCGCACAGAAAATCGGGATTGGCGATCAGTATTATTTTTCCCGACTGTTCAGAAACATTATGGAATGTGCGCCGATCGAATACAGGAAGAAAAGGTTATTGATCGAAGATAATATCGCTGTCGATGATGTATAACAAACCGGTCTCAAAAGAATCTTCTGTTAGCAGCAGTCTATCAAAATTGTGCCAAATTGCGCCTCGTAATCCACTAAAAAAATCATGGAAGTTAGCAACCTATTGAAGCAAATTGAGTTTATAAAGGAAGTCGATAAACTCAAATATATTCTTCGCAAAACCAAGCTATTTGGCAGTGAAAGAAACGAGAATGACGCCGAACACAGCTGGCATCTGGCATTAATGTCCATTGTTTTGGCAGAGCATGCTAATTTTCAGATGGATCTGCTGAAAGTGATCAAAATGCTCCTGATTCATGATATTGTGGAAATTGACGCTGGCGATACTTTCATTTATGATACTCAAAAGAGCCACGACAATACCGTTGAAGAGCGAGAGGCTGCCAAACGGATTTTTGGTTTATTGCCTGAGGAGCAAGCCGATGATTTCATTGCTGTTTGGGAAGAGTTTGAAGAACAGGAAACAAACGAAGCTAAGTTTGCCAGAGCAATGGACCGGCTCGAACCGCTGCTTCAGAATGCGTCGAATAACGGCGGCACCTGGCAGGAATTTGGGGTAGCCCATGATCAAGTGTATGCCAAAAAACAGGTTATCCAACACGGTTCCAGCGCGATCTGGGAATACGCGGAGCAGCTGATCAATGACTGTGTCGAAAAAGGAATCTTGAAGAAGTAGCTTGTTCAGCTTGCTGATTTCCATTTTTTATGGCAATTGCAACTCCCTTATTATGAGCAATTTTCATGTGTTGCATCATAATAAGAGAGTTGCGGTACTGTATCGCCGTTTGCATTTTCAGTCATTGTGCCAGGACTTAGTTACCCCATAAACAGCACATTAAACTTATGCCCGTCTACATCGGCGAAACCGCAGCCGTACATGCCATGGAAAGCCTGTGGTTCGGAAAATACAGTACCACCAATATTCCTCACTTTTTCGGCCCATTCGTCAACCTCCTCCTTAGTTTCTGCTGAAAGGCTGAATATGACTTCATTACCTAGCGCAGTATCGGTCACCTCGCCGTTTAAAGCGACTTTAAGAGGTGCTTTTGGGAAAAAACAGATTACAAAATTGCTTTCGCCTACGGTGATACTCGCGATATGATCGCCGTTGAAATGGTTTTCATCAACTTTAAAACCCAGTTTGGTGTAAAAATCAATGGTTTGGTTAACGTCGTTAATGGCTAAAGTAGCCCAGATTTGCTTTGTCATAATGTTAGATTTTAGTCCCATCTTTAAATGGGGTTCATAATTCGTTTGTTGTTGATGACAAATTTAAGGACGATTCCCAGCCCCATAAACCCGCATAATTGACAAGTTGCGGGTGTGATTATGACAGATAAAATCAATAAGTTGCCGCACAATAATAACTTGCCTATGTATGAAAACCGTATCTCTGTTAATTTTTAATGAGGTAGTACCATCATCCGTTACAGGAGTCGTTGATTTGCTAACCGGTGCCAATAGCTACATGGAACGTATTGGAGAGCCAAAGGCCTTTTGCATTGAAATGGTTAGCGAATCGACAGATAACTTACATCTTACTTTTCCGAGCCAGGAGATAGATATAAAGACTTTTAGATATGCAGGCCACCCTGATCTGATCATCGTTCCATCGTTTAGCGTTAGCAATATGGAGCATGTCATTGCGCAAAATAGTGTGACTATCGCCTGGTTGAAGGAAGTGCATGCGTCTGGCAGCGAAATTGCCAGCCTTTGCGTAGGCAGTTATTTTTTAGCCGAAGCTGGCTTGCTGGATGGTAAAGAGGTCACCTCGCATTGGGCCGCCGCTGATGACATACAAAAGCGTTATCCGGGCCTTAGAATGAAGTCGGATCTGGTAATCACGGATCAGGATGGGATTTATACTAGCGGCGGGGCATTCTCGTCATTAAAACTGGTATTGTACTTGATTGAAAAGTTTTGCGGCCGTCAGACCGCACTATGGATCAGTAAAATGTATGCGATTGAGATGGACCGTACCAGCCAAGCCCACTTTGCCGTTTTTATGGGCCAGCACCGGCATGATGATAAGGAGATATTAAAGGCCCAGGAGTATATTGAGCAAAACTATCAAACTGAGATAACCATGGATGAAGTATCCGGCCTTGTTAATATGGGGCAGCGCAATTTTATCCGTCGTTTTAAAGCTGCCACCAACAACACGCCTTTTGAATATTTGCAGCGCGTAAGGATAGAATCTGCCAAGAAGGCGATTGAAATGAATCATAAAGACCTGCCTTTTATAATGGAAGATACCGGCTACCATGATCTGAAAGCCTTCCGCAACATATTTAAGCGTATCACCGGGCTTTCACCGATGGAGTATAAGAAGAAATATGCGCGAACGCAGTAACAATCTTTGGTTTTTTGAGGAATGGAAGGAGACAAACTTCATGTAATGGTGAGTTATCAAATAAACAATTCTCGCAGCAGGTGCTTTCTCTGTCTGCTTAGCAGCGCCTGTTCGCCGCCGTCCATTAAAAGGTAACCACCGTCTTCTTTTTTATACGAAACGATCAGGTTTTTGTTCACCAGAAACGACTGGTGCGTCCGTATGAAACCATAAGGCGCAAGCAGCGGTTCGTATTCATTAATGGGTTTGCTGACCGTTATTTTCCCAATATTTTTGACATAAAAAGTGGTGTAGCTATTGCTGGAACGACAAAATATGATGTCGTCTATCAGCACATAGCGAATTTCGGCGGCTTCGGGCAGCGCGATTTTCTTCTGTCGATGGCTTTGTGTGTTTTCGAAAGACTGAATGAGCATATCAATCTGGATTTCCCGGTCACGCTCTTTTTTCTTCACCGCAGCCTTTTCAACGGCCCGCAAAAGCTGTTGCCCGTCCAGCGGTTTCAGCAAGTAGTCGGTAGCTGAGAATTTGATAGCCTGGATTCCGTACTCGTCATGCGCGGTGACGAATATGATGCTTCCCCGATAATTGTGTAGCTGCCTGAGGAGGTCAAATCCTGTTTCATGCTGCAACCGGATATCCAGAAATAAAATCTCGATATCTGCCGATCCCAGCGCGTGCATTGCCTGCTGGACTGTCTGCGCGTGTGTAATCACCTCTACCGCAGGACAATGCACATGAAGTGCCGAGCGCAGATTATAGATGGCGTTGAGCTCGTCGTCGACGATTAGGGCAGCGATCTTGTTTAATTCAGCCATTTTGAAAGCCTGATTTCGGTCTGCGACCCGTTTCCGGGACTGGAAGTTATACTAAGGGTGATGGGCATGTCGGCAAGCTGTTCGTTCAACAATGCAATGCGCCTTCTGGTGATGGAAAGCCCATGACCGCCGTCATTTACTTTCGGGTCAAAGCCAATTCCATTGTCGGAAATGCTAAGGACGAGATCGTTTTTGTCGCACTTGATTTTGATAATCAGTTGGGGATTTGGAGTGAGATCTGCAAAGCCATGCCGGATGCTGTTTTCGATTATCGGTTGCAGTAGCAATGGAGGGAAGTCGATACCGGAAGGATCCTGGTAACATTCATTTTGAATGGAATAAGAAAAGGCCCGCCTTTTTATTTCAAGCGCCAGGTAGCGTTCTTCAATCAGTAACTCTTCCTTAAGGGATACAAATTCTTTTTTACTGCTGTCCATAATCGTACGGAGAAAGGTAGCGACCTCATGAATGTAGGCACTTGCAGTTTCAGGATCATTTTGCCGGATCAATCCCTGGACGGCATTCAGCGAATTGAAGAGAAAATGAGGGTTCAACTGTCCACTCAGTAATTGTAGTTGGTTCTCCACTTCCAGTTTTTTGCGATTCAGGTTATTGAGTTGCAGTCGGTAACGGCGCTTTTGTACCAGATAACCTAGTCCGAAAAGCATGCCCAATGCCACGATTGAAAACGCCCAATAAATCCATTTAGCCATACCAGGTGCATCTTTTACGCGTATGGTGACGGTATGTACGCTTTCAGGCTGGTGCTTGTAACGGAGAAAAACGTTAAGAATTTCCCCTGCCTTCGGATTGTGCAGATAGATATAGGAATACTCGTTGACGAATTTCATATTCTGTCCGCCAAGATCCCTCCACGCATTGGAACGGTCGCCTATGGCATACTCAATGCCACTATTTCGTTGTGTACGACCAAAGAACTGATACTGAAAGTCAGCATTGAACCGGATCAATGCTGAATTTCCAGCTTCCATTTCGAGCGAATCACTGAAATGCACCCGATTATCGCGCCTTTTGTTGACCTCATTGTTTAAAATATCTTCAAAACTACTTGCCGATGAAAATTCAAAGAACTCGAATTGGTCCGGGACGCTTTTGACCCGACGAATCGAAAATTCATACGATTGACCGCCAGGAAGCTTGTTTCGCACAAAAACACGTAACGATTCACCCAATGCAAGCGTGAATTTGCCAGCGTGAAAATTTTGCAAAGGCGTAGTTTCCGGTTGGTCGCCATGCTCAGGAAGGTCCCCCAGCTGCGCATTGCCCAGGTAAAAATTCGGGTCAGCAGGTAAGCTGATGATATCCGTCCAATCGTTGTGAAAATGCCCATTAATGGCTGTGCGAAACTGCATATTCACGAGATCAGGCGGAATTTCTGTTTTTGCGGGGGCCTGTATCAGCTGCTGCTGCGCGAAAGAGTAAAAATCAAGTGAGAAATCGGGTACGGCCAGGAAATAGCTGGAAACCGGCACCGTAGTAGAGTTTTTGGTTAGGGAAGAATCAATGTACAGAAATTGATTTTCGTTATTGGGCGTAAGGAAAGAAACCTGCTTTGCATCGCCCATTAAATTCAGATTGCCGGCTCTTGTGACCAGACAAGAGTCACAAACTTTCCCATCCACGATCTTCTTAGCGACCATCACCGGTAAGTTGTCCTGCGACTTAGCCAGTAATGGTATCAGCATCAAAATGCAGCGTAATAACTTTTTCATATAGCAGATCATTTAGTTACACTGCAATTACCGCAGATGATCTTTGGCGAAAATAGGGAAAATTGAATTCGGTCGGTTTTTCTTTGAATTGGAAACAAACGGTTACAAAATTTTTTCTAGCTTTGAGCCACTCCATCAGCTATCTCAACCATGAAACTACTTGTACTAGCATTGTCCGTTTTGCTATCCGCTCCAAGCTTCGCCCAAATCACGTTTGTTGACTCTGCTATGACTTGGGAGCAGCTTTCCAAAAAAGCCAAAAAAGAGAAAAAACTCGTTTTTATACACATTGAGGGAGAGGGCTGTGAACAATGCAATGAGGTAGCGACGAAAGGTTTTAGTGCCCCGCTTTTGAAGGAAAGATTTGATAAGAGTTTTGTGTCAACGAGAGTTCGTATTGAATCAAAAAACGGTGCAACCCTGGCTACAAAGTTCGGACTATCGCACCCGCTCGTTTCACTTTACGTGAATGCGGACGGTAATATTTTGAATCGGTTCAATGGCTCTACCAGCAACGGAGAAATTTATTTACAGAACGCTGACATTGCACTTGAAAGACTGAGCAAAAAGCCGCTTGAAACTTTTGACAAAGAATATCAGGAAGGCCAAAGATCTGCCGGATTTATGAAGGCTTACATTGAAAGGCGCCGGGAAATGGGCCATCCCGTTGACAAGCTGCTGGACGAATATGCGGGTTCGCTCAGCATTGATTCTTTGCAGAAATACCAGACTATCAAGTTCATATACGAATCCGGCCCTACACTTGACAGCAAAATTTACAAGGTGATCCAGGCCGCGGCACCTCCCAAACTTATCGACAGTTTGTACAAAACGATTCCCTATCCTGAGGCCGTGGCGATTAATAATGCGATCATCGCCAACTCATTTCGCAAAGCCGTTCGGACAAAAGACCAGAATCTTGCATTCCTGACGGGCTCTTTCGCGCAAAACACTTACAGACCCAATTTCTTAATGGGCCACATTGCACAGCAACGGCATATGTTGCATTACTATTATGCTGTGAAAGACACGATGCAATACGTTCAAATTGCTACCCAGTTTCTACATTATACCCACCTTCTCATGTCCGTAGATTCATTGAAACGGATGGATGAAGATCATTATAAAAGATTCAAAAGCAGCGGTGACTCCCTGGGTAAAAAAATGGCAGCGCAAGGCATCAACTATCTGCCTCCTTCGCATTATTTTAACATAGAGCTGAACGAACATGCGTGGCACTTTTATGAGATGTCGGACAAAAAAGGCGAGCTCGAAAAGGCACTGATGTGGTCGAGGCGCTCCCTGGAATGGTTTGATGAGTTGAATAAAGGAAAAGACAATCCTATGAAACTTGGGAATCCAGCCTTTCTGGACACTTATGCGCACCTTTTATACAAGCTGGGGCGGAAGGAAGAGGCGATTGAATGGCAGGTGAAGGCCGTTGAAGCGGGCAAGGTTGCGAAACAGCGCTCTACCGAGATAGAGAGCGCATTGGATAAAATGAAAGCAGGGACACTATAAACACGCCCGGTAGCGGACAATGGTGTCCGAAATTGTACAATTCACGGGAGCGAAAGGCCTTTTTGAGCGAATAAGGCTAGTTTAATGGTTCCGGTACAATTGTTGCGCTTGCCGATCCGTCAACCTTTTACCAACGGGACCAATGATCGGAAGCTACATCAAAACGTCGGGACGCAGCTTAATGCGCAACAAACTGTTTTCGTCCATCAACATTGTTGGCCTTGCCATCAGTATGTCTGTCGGGCTATTGCTGATCGCGTTCGTGCTCGACCTGCGTTCGTACGACAAGTTTCACAAAAATGGGGAGCGGATCTATCGCATTACCAATGTAGCGAGTTTCAAAGGTGAACAAGGTGGCAAGTTTTCTTCGACGTCCATCAAGACCGGAAAGCTCATCCGGGAAAAAGTGACCGGTATGGAAGAAGTTGCCATTTTGCGCAACGATTTTTCGGGTGATGCCCGGGTTGGCGAGAACATTCTGCCCGTCAAGGGCTATTGGGCCGAGCCGTCGGTATTCAGGATATTCACATTTCCAATGGTAGAGGGCAATCCCGAAACGGCGCTGAAAGATCCATATTCGATCATTCTCACCGAAACTGCGGCAAAAAGGCTGTTCGGTAACCAATCTGCAATGGGCAAATCGATCCAATTCGACACACTGGATTACCAGGTGACCGGGATCATGAAAGACGTTCCTTTCTTTTCCCACATCAGCTTCGAAGCGCTGGTATCGTTATCCACAGCGCAGCAAACTAACAAAAACGATCAGCATTTTGAAGATTGGACAAACATGTTTGCGAACTCGGTGTACGTGATGCCGTCGGAAAATGCTGATATGACTTCCATCCAGTCGCAGCTCGACGTCATTGCGAAGGAGGAGAATCTGGCAGACGAAAACACAAAGATCCAGCTCGAACTTCTTCCTTTACATCAGATCGTAGTTGGTGAAAATCTCCGTTCGGGCTCCATGAGTGGCTCCACAGGCCCACATATGTCTCCGGTCATGCTTTGGATCCTCGGTGGCCTTGCATTAGTTGTGATATTGTCGGCGTGTTTCAATTATACCAATCTTTCGGTCGCACGTGCCCTGCGCCGTTTTAAAGAAGTAGGTCTTCGCAAGGCGATCGGTGCCCAAAAAAGCCAGGTACGTCAACAGTTTCTCGTTGAGGCGATCATGATCTCCCTGGCGGCGCTTGTTCTTTCATACGTCATATTCTTCGCATTGCGGCCGCAGCTGATCAGCATGGCGCCGGAGTTGCAGCGCACGGTAAAGCTTACTCTTACTCCGCCGATGATAGCAGCTTTTGTTGTCTTTTCGGTCACGGTGGGCCTTATCGCCGGGTTTATGCCTGCCATATTCTTTTCTAAAGTGAGCGCGATCAGTGCGCTCGGGAATGTTTCACCGGTGAAGGGAATCAAGCAGGGAACATTCCGGCGTGCTTTGGTGGTAGTTCAGTACACGGCCTCGCTGATCTTTATCACTACCACCGCCGTCGGTTATGTGCAGTATCAGAATATACTGGCATTCGACCTGGGGTTCAGCACTGAAAATATCCTGAACATTAATATGCAGGGCAATAAACCTGATGCACTGCTCAAAGAGCTCAGCGAGATGCCCGAAGTAACCGCATTGTCGCGATCGCTGATTGTTACCAGCGTTGGGAACGCTTGGGGTGGTTTTATGAAATACAAAGATTCGCGCGATTCTGCGCTGGTGATGACCAATAATGTCGACGAAAACTACTTAACCCTGCATAAACACAAGCTCCTGGCGGGCGGAAATTTTATTGCACGACCGACGACAAGCAAAGCCGTCAGCGAAGTGATCGTCAATGAGCAATTCTTAAAACGATTCAACATTGCTGGCAATGATCCGGAAAAGGCCATCGGGGAGGAGATCACCTTCAGTAATTTCAGTATCAATGGGCGCAGGATGACCATTGTTGGCGTGATGAAAGACTTTCATTACGGGAAAGTGGATAACCTCATTGAGCCGACCGCATTCATGTTCTGGACGCCTGAAAACGGGGCTACCCTGAATGCCAAAATACAAAGTAAGGACATGCCCGCGACCATGGCCAAGATCGAGTCAGCATGGAAGCAGATCGATCGTGTTCATCCATTTGACGCTGAATTTTTTGACGAAGCCATAGAAAGCGCCTACAGCGAATTTTCCTCCATGATCAAGATCATTGGCTTCCTCTCATTCCTTGCCATTTCTATCGCATCCATGGGACTGTTTGGAATGGTAGTGTTCACAACCGAGACAAGACTGAAAGAGATCGGTATCCGGAAGGTAATGGGTGCCACCTCTGGCAATCTGGTATACCTGCTGAGTCGCGGTTTTCTATTGCTGCTCTCCATATCGGCACTCATTGCATTGCCCGTCACTTATCTTTTCTTCGAAAACGTCTTGCTCACCAGGTTTCCCTATCATACACCCGTGCAAATCGCCGAGTTGTTTTCCGGGCTGCTGGCGGTATTGGTGATCGCATTCATCATGATCGGCTCGCAGACGATGAAGGCAGCGAGGAGCAATCCCGTGGAGGTTTTAAGGAGTGAATAGGGAGGTAGCGCCCATTGTTCCCAATTCCTTCCGGTTTTCACTTTTAACATTGTATCAAAAAATGTTAAAGTTATGAAAACAAACTTCATCAGTACAGTTCTTTTTACGATCGCAGGCTTTTCGGCGACAGCCCAAGTTACCCCGATCGCGTCCGACTCTATTAGCAAGGAAAAACCGCTCAAAATACGCCACGCGGAGCCACTCTACATGGATTTGATCCGCGACCTGGGCGCCAGGAAAGGAGAAAAAGAGTGGAATGTCGGTTATGGAATTGAGGGGCACAAAGATTACACGATCAATCACTCTTTTGTAGAATATGAATTTTCGCCGCTCAACCGGCTGGGCCTGGAAGTGGAAGTGCCATTTGCGTTCTATCGGTCGGCCAGTAGCCATGAGGGAGTTGCAATTCCGAGAAACCGCATAGAAGGGGTGAAACTGGCGGCTCAATATACGTTTCTGGTTTCAGCAAAACACCAGATGTCGATGGCCGGAGGGTATATGCACGAGTTTCGAGCACATTCATTTTACTCGATCGATCATGGGCGGGGGATGCTGAAAGGGAATTCTGTTAGTCCGTTTCTTATTGTTGCCAAAAAATGGGGGAGTCGGGTCAATACGATGCTTTACACGGGTCCGGAATGGGAATTTACACCCGACGAAAATAGCCGGAAACTGTTTTACCAGGTAAATGCGAGCATGCATTATGTGCTTCCGTCGGGCAATTTTGTCGGGGTGGAGGTGAATGACGAGATCTCCTCCACGACGCACCAAATAGTAGTAAGGCCGCAAATGAAGCTGATCCTCAATTCAAAACTGGCACTGGGGCTACTGACCGGTATCCCGACCAATTTCCACTCCAATGGAATGAGCTTCATGGCCAGGATCATATTCGAGCCCTGATCAGCCGCATCGGTTTGAGTAGAAACTTGCGGCCAATGGTATTTATCCTAAACTGCTTTCGCCATGAACCGGAGAAAATTTCTTGCCGTATCCGCCGGTGTTTCCCTTGCGACCGGGCTTCCGGTGGCCAGAGCGGAACAGAATCCGCACATTCCTATTATCGATACCCACATACATTTGTTCGATACGAACCGCTCCCAGGGTATACCATGGCCTGATAAAACTGACAAAATCCTTTACAAACCCGCCCTTACGGAGCGATATCGCAGCATTGCGGCACGGCTTGGAGTAGTAGGCGCCATTGTGGTGGAGGCCAGTCCGTGGCTAGAAGACAATCAATGGGTGCTCGACACTGCTGCAAAGGACAGCATGATTGTTGGCGTGATAGGTAATCTGGAACCAGGTAAGGCTGATTTTGGTAAACAACTTAGCCGTTTTCAGGCAAGTCCGCTCTTTCGCGGTATCCGGTACGGAAACCTTTGGGGCCATGATATTTCCAGTCAGTTGGAGAATCCCAGGTTTATCTCTGACATTAAATCCCTTGCCCGCGCCGGGCTGGTACTGGACACGGCAAACCCGAATCCTGCGCTCCTGGCTGCGATCGTGAAGCTCACAGATCAGGTACCGGATTTAAAAGTGGTGATAGATCATTTGCCCCAGATGGCGATTCCGGAAGATCAAACGGTTCGAAAGAGTTATGAGGCAAATCTGAAAAAAATTGGCCAAAGACCAAAAGTGTATGTAAAGATCTCGGAGGTCCTGCGCCGCGTGAACGGACAGGTCCCAACGGCGCTGGATTTCTACAGGGCACGTCTGGATGAGCTTTATGGGATCTTTGGTGAAGACAGGATGCTGTATGGCAGTGACTGGCCTAACAGCGATCAATGGCTTCCTTTTGAAGATGGACTGAACCTGGTTCGTGAATATTTCGTGAAAAAAGGCCAGTCAGTTGCAGAAAAGTACTTCTGGAAGAATTCGGTTGCAGCCTATCACTGGCAAAAACGCGACCCTTCGCAGCCGTAGTGGCTATGCTGTTTTATGCTCCTGAACCAATTCGTCACCAATCAATTCCGTGAAGGACAAAATCCTGACATCCGTATGGCCTGCATAATATTCTTGATAAGATTGGATTAATTCGTGCTCTGTATGTAGCAGATTTGATTCAAAAGTATACGAATTGTGGATGGTCTCCCCGTTTGATAAAGCAGACATCTTAAGTAAGAATTTAGGCATAACGAATTATATAAGAGGTGGTTGGTAATGGACTAAGATCATGGCCGACTCGAAGGTGAACCTGATTAGTAGCATATACGCTAAAATCCTGCCAAAGGATTCAAAGGAATTTTTTGTTAAGTTTATAACTGGTACCCGCTTTGGGTTGAAAAAGTGAGTTAACAAGCTGTCACCGTGCTACTAATCGAACTTCTTCTTTTTATTGTCGTCGGCACATTCGTTTTCATCGTCAGCAAAATCGCTGAGTGGATAGAAGAACAATTTCCTCCCAAAGTGAAGCCACCCCGGCCGAAGAGCCGACGGGAGATCAAGGCGGATCTCGACGTGCTCTACCGCTCTTACCAGAAGGGGCTGCTCGACGAGGCGGAGTATCTCGACCAGACCGACGAGCTCATTGATCAGCTGGCGGAACATGTTTAAATAATGGAATCAATCACGCTGACCATACCGCAAGCGCGGAAAATAATCCTTCATGCCGCAGGACTCGCCCGCAAAGCACAATTCGGGACTGGAATAGAGGCTGTTTATCGGGTGATCGACCACCTGGGCTTTGTACAGCTCGATACGAATTACGTCGTGGAACGGGCCCATCATCACGTGATGGCTGCGCGCATACCCGACTATGAAACTGAATGGTTGGGCGAACTTTGCAGCGATGGCAGCGTCTTCGAGTATTTCACTTCCGATGCGGGCTATCTTCCGATGCACGACTTCCGCTTTTCGCTACCGGTAAAACGGGCTTTCAACTCGCAACGTGCACCGCTGACACAACCGGAAATTAATTTAATGAAGGAAGTGCTGGACCGGGCAGAGCGGGAAGAAAAGCTCACGGTCAGCGATTTTGAGAACGACCGCCTGGAAGCCAGCTCCGGCTGGTGGGATTGGCGACCTGCCAAAGTAGCACTCGAAAGACTTTACCTCGATGGGAAGCTGATGATCAGCCGTACGAGGAATTTTCAAAAAGTATATGTCTTGCCGGTCGACCTCGTGCCGCAGGAAACGGACCTGACGATGCCTACCGATGAGGAGTACGCCCGTTTCGTGATCCGCCGTACCCTAGGGGCGCTCGGTATCGCTTATGCCAAAGAAATGGCCTGGCGCGCCCGTTATGTGAAAGGTAATCTCGTGAAAAAGGAACTGGAAAAAATGGCCCGGGCCGGTGAAGTGAAAACGGTCACCGTGGAGGGCCTGAAAGGTCCGCTCTATATGTTGCCTGATCAGGAAATGCATGCTGAAATATCCAATGACGTTTTCATACTTTCCCCCTTCGACATCCTCAACGTTTTTCGGCATCGCTTAAAGGATTTCTTCCATTTCGATTACCAGATCGAATGCTTTGTGCCCGCCCCAAAACGCCAGTACGGTTATTTTTCGCTACCTATACTCGCAGGTGACACCTTTATTGCAAGGATGGACGCAAAAGCCGACCGAAAACAAAAAGTGCTGATCGTCCATAACATCCATTTCGAACCGGTTGATCTCGATGCAATCACGATTGAAAAATTGATCCAATCCTTAAAAGCATTCGTCCGCTTCAACCAATGCCGGGACATTGTTTTTAAAAAATCCAATCATGAAACTTACCTGGAAGCATTGAGTGGAAGTTTTGCTGGGTGAAATTAGGAGAGTATTTTTTGTGAAATCACGGTTCTTGATTGAAATTTCGTATCGTTCGAGATTTGTCTGCGTTCAAACTTAGTGCATTTTTGAATGCGCAAATTCAGAATAAAAATTCAGGAAATAGTATTTTAAATATTTATTCAAAAGCAAAGATGGAACAGCAAAAAACGAAAGCAAAAGTAATTGAAGCTGGAAAAGGCGAAGTATTGTCGATAGCGGGCGGTAGCTATCGCATTATGGTGACTGGAAGTGAGACCAACGGAGATTACGCGACGATCGAAATGACTGTGCCGCCGGGTGGTGGCCCGGGGCCGCATGCGCATGCAGGTTTTCATGAAACGTTTTATGTGCTGGAAGGTGAAGTCGAGATTAGGACAGAAAATGGGTCTTACACAGCCACTGCCGGAAGCTATGCCGCCATACCAAAGGGAGGGGTTGTGCATTGCTTTAAAAACAAAACGGATCAGGTTGCACGTCTTTTATGCACCGTAGTACCCGCAGGACTGGAAGCTTTTTTTATAGAAATAGCGCAGGCAACCGAGCCCGCACCGGACATGAAAAAAATGAACGCGATCGCCGAAAAATACGGACAAAAACTCTATCCGCCTGACTATCTGGACTGAGCGAAGTAAGGTAAAATGCTAGCTAGTCGGTTTCGAAAAAGTGTCAGTATTAAGGTAGCTTAGTACTGGCGCCAGACACATTATTAGCACTATGGAAGAAAAAATTCGAAATAAATAGGCTTGCGTATAGCTTTGTCCCACTCACCCCCTGAATTTGCCCTGTTTACACCGCCTGGTTTGGGTTGGAAAAAATAATTTTGCGAAAGTTTTTACAGTACTCAAACTTTATTGCAAACTACATTCTGCTCAGGTATGGAAAAACAGGTAATCTTCTTTCACGGTGGCGACAGCGCCCTGAAAACTACACTAATCCCAGAAAGTGAAGACCACTAAAACCAGCCATTCGTCAGTAGCACTACCAATAGATAACAGCACGAGCATGTCGCAACAGTCAGGTATATTTTTAATGCTCTGCTATTCAAATACTTCCAGCGGAGGGCCAAAAAAGCAAGCGTTAGAATAGTAAAGAATGCGAAGAAATATTTCCCGATAGTCCAGGTCACGAGAAGTCCATTGGTTGGTGATGCTGCTCTCATGTGGTCGAAAAGTGGGGCAGCTGACGAAAGAATTATCATTAGGCCAATGGTTGTTACCGTTGGTAAGAGTCTTGCCAGTAACTGGTTATGTGGAATTTTCTTCCACGCGAAAAGCAAAATAGTAATCAATCCAAAAACCAGGGTACTGACCAGCATGAGCGCGCTCATTGCAAAGAAAAGAATGGGCGCCCAGGCAGCGAATGCGGTCGTCTTCTCGAAATACATGGTCCCGTCCACAATCACCGGATTGTTTTCGCTGTCTTTCAGAAACAGAATTTGGGCATAGGCCGCATGTTCGTTTTTATATTGCAATCCTGTTTTATCAGCCGCCTGCCATTTCATTGAGCCACGGCCAAGAATCTGAACATGTAAACCGTTTCCAGCTGGCTCAACCCGGATCGTATTCGTCAGGCTTTCGAAAAAACCGGTATACAACTGGCTCGGATTGCTCAGCCGGTAATAGCCCGAATATGGCTTCGTAGCAGCAGCATTCAAAGGATAGGTGAGAGTCGGCGCGGGCTTCTGAGCGTTTCGTAAAACGAATTGACTGATCAAATGATCGGCGTATTGATAAAACGACTCATTGTGTGTATTGACCGCGAAGGCATACCCCAACCCCAGCTTACGATTGTACAAAAAGGCTGACAAAAAGCCGCCTATCGCACCGCGATGTCCCCGGAACATTTGCCCGGACACGTCAATCGATTCATTACCGTAGCCATAGGTATTTTTCAAACCTGCCCTGGCGGAGAGGTAGGTGTGTGGCGTTTCAGTTTTTTCTAAAATGTTGCGGGAAAGAAATTGCCCCGACGGTGTTTTCCAATCATTCAAATACGCTCTCAAAGCATGAGCGAAATCTAATGCGCTGATATTTAAGGAGCTATAACCCGCATTGAACGCTGGCTGATGTGGTACCAGCTGAAAATGATCTCCCTTCCAGACATAACCTTTGCTGTATTTGCCGGAACCATCGTTGGTCAGATCGACATTTGCATACGGCATTTTCAATGGACTGAATACATTTTTCTGCAGATATTCCCTCGTCGGTACTTTTGAAACTTTTTCAATGATGTAGTCCAGGAGCGCATAGTTCACGCTTGAATAGGAATGCCTTTCGCCGGGCTTCCATTTGGCTACCATATAATGTTGAAACACTTTAACGGCCTCAATACCAGCATACTGATTTTCTGAAAAGTTGTACTCTTCAAAAGGGGATTTGTCGCTAAATCCGGAGGAATGCTCCATTAACTGCGCAATGGTAACCGGATTGGTAATCTCCCATTTATTCTCAAATGGAATTTCGGGAGCGATGTCTTTCAGCTTTGTGTTCAAGCTCAGCTTACCATCCTCCATCAATTTCATCATACCTAAGGCAACAAATAGTTTGGTAATAGAAGCGCCGCGGAAAAGTTGCTTTTCGGTGACACGCGTTTTCCTACCCATGTCGGAATAGCCGATTCCACCGGAAAACAGGACCGAATCTTTATCTGCGATCGTCAGCATCATTCCGGCAATGTGTTGCTTCTGCATTTCAGTTTCCAGCTTCGTTTTCAGTTCGGTTAATGTGCCGGGAGCGGCTTCTTGTGCAAACATGGGTTGTATTCCTAAGTTGGGAAGCAGGAATATTGCCAAAGTGGAGACAAAAAAAGTGATTTTACGCGCCATTTAATTTCGGTTATTAGTTGAAAATAATAAGCCGAAATAGGCGAGAAACGGTGTAAGAGGCGTTCGGATGTATCCAAACGAACGGATTTTTGACTATTTACTCATTTTCTTCCGATCTGGGCAAACTCACTCGGTGACTGGCCCGTCGATTTTTTGAATGCAGTGTTGAAGGTAGTTTTCGAATTAAACCCAGCCTCGAAAGCGATTCCCAGGATATTAAGCTTTTCGAATTCTTCGGAGAGCAGCAACCGCTTCGCTTCTTCTATCCGGTAACTGTTCACGAACGAAAAGAAATTCTCGCCATACACATCATTGATCAGGTAGGACAATTCATGAATGGAGATCTCCATCTTTTGCGCCAGGATAGGTAAGCTGAGCTCGTTGTTGAGGTAAATTTTTTCCTGCCCCATGAGCCGCTCCATTTTTTCTTTCAGAGCCGCAGCTTGACTATCAGTCAGTCGTTTTTGCCTTTCAGTTTTAGTGTTCGGTTTCGAAGAAATTACCATGTCGAGCTCCTGCAGGTCAGGTTTCGTATACGGATAAATTTCCTTTTGTTTCAATGCGAAATATGCCAGGAAATAAATGCTTGTAAGGTAGAGGAATGGCGTGACGTCAAATAGCGATGTGAAGTTGAAAATGGCGAGATTGAGCCAGATCAGTACCACGGCTGCCAGTATCCATAAAAAATATTTCAACCAGGAAAGATCAATGTCATCTGTTGAGCTGGTAACCTGCTCGATATTTTGCTGGTGGCGGTTCAATTTCAGATAAGACAGGCCCCAGTAAATTACCGTCTGTGCAGGCAGAGCTACTTTGAAAAAAGTAAGAACAATGCTAGCAGTCAATGGATTGGGGAACCTGAAATTTTCTCCTATCAATATACCAGGCAGCAAAAGTGATGTCACTGCCAGGAAAAGAGCGAAGTGCCAGAGTACCTTGGACTCCGCTTTTTTGTTGGCCGAGGTAAAAAATGAAACACTTAAATACAGTGTTGGCGCGGATAAGAACCGGCTAGCTTCAATCAAACTGAGTGTTCCCCGGTGACTTTTTTGAAGGTTAAGATTATGCAGAAAAATTTCCAGCATGGCAGAAGCAAGCGTGAAGACAAAAACACCAAGCCAGCGATTTGCCTTGACATTCATGTGTTTGGTAAAAAGCAAGAATGCCAGCAGAAAAGATCCGCCGGTAGTAAGACCGATTATTAGAGGATCAGACATTTGGTACTGACTTTCTTATCATTAAAAACGGTTTGATTAACACTGTATCCTGTTAAATGATCTTCAACCTTTCCTCTTCCAGATCAATCTGGTATAGCTGCTGACGGATAATGTCCTCATCAATCGTCGGGTCTTTGTTGAGCTCGGTAAGATATTGCCGTTGAATTTCGAGGACTTCTACAAATATGACCTTCGTTTTTTCATTCATCCAGCTGTCATCGGTGGCTTTTGCCCGTTCTTCCCATTGTTTCAGGAATTTCTCCATACCAGCGTGACCATTGAGCTGGTTTTCATATTTGTCTTTCAAGAACTCATAGACGTGTTGTTTCAAACCGCGTTTCATTTTTTGTCTGGTGGACGCTTCTGATTCTTCTGCCACCACGCCTTCAAATAATTGCGTCCGCGTTACGAAATAGGGAAGTGTAAGCCCTTGTACGAGTAATGTGAGCAGAATTACAATAAAAGTGATAAACAAAATCAGGTTCCTTTGCGGGAAAATGGCGCCATTGTCCATGGTGATGGGTATAGCAAGGGCCGCTGCCAGCGATACTACACCACGCATACCAGTCCAGCCGAGTAACATCGGCATCAGCCAGCGCCTTTTGTTGGACCGGGCACGGGGGATCACGCTGGGACGAAAAATAATTGTCGCAAGCAGTGCCGCATAAGCGCTGATGATCCTGGCGACTATCAAAGTAACCGTTACCAAGATGCCGTACCCAATGGCCTCGCGCAATGGAATGTTGGTTTCGCGCAGGCCCTCGACAATTTCGGGAAGCTCTAAGCCGATGATCAGAAAAACGACACCATTCAAAATAAATACAAAGCTTTCCCAAACGCTAAAACTCTGAATACGACTGGTACTGTTCAGGAAAACCAGTCGCTGTGCCGACATCAACAAGCCGCCACTGACCACGGCAAGCACGCCTGAGCAGTGAAACTGCTCAGCCAGCCAATACATGAAATAGGGTTCAATAAGTGTCAATGCAATGTTGGATTGCGCGTCGAGGGGAAGCCGTTTGTGTGCATTTACGAAGATCCAGGCCAGTAGTAAGCCAATGCCGGCACCGCCGATCACCATCCAGACAAAACTCAGGGCTGCTTGCTGCCAGATAAACTGCCCCGTTCCCACTGCTACCAATGCGAACCGGAATATGATCAGCGAGGAAGCATCATTAAGCAGGCTTTCGCCTTCCAGAATCGCTGAGGTAGCCTTAGGTATTTTGACAAATTTAGTAATAGCTCCCGTACTGACGGCGTCGGGCGGCGACACGATCCCACCGAGTAAAAATCCCAGTGCAATGGTAAATCCAGGAATAAAATGGCTCGAAACGACCGCTACTGACAATGCGGTAAAGAATACAACGAGGAAAGCGAAACTGCCAATGATGCGCCACCATTTTTTCATTTCCTTGAACGATACACTCCACGAAGCTTCGAAAAGAAGCGGGGGCAGGAAAATAAAAAAAATCAGGTCGGGGTCAATCCGCACCATCGGCAGGCCGGGGATGAATCCGGTGAGGAGTCCGCCAACAACCAGCAGGATCGGATATGCGATTTTTAGTTTGTTAGCAAGCATGTTCAGCAACACGATGGTAACGATCATGGCGAGAAGAAAAGGTAGTTGAGCGTGCATGACCAAAGATATATTGATGCGGACGAAAATCCAGTACGGATCCTGAAATTGTCGTTCCAGGAAACCTGATATATTTGTAAAAATTCACCTTAAATAATTTCATGAAACTAAATTCTGCGAGCGGCTTCGGAAAGATTTCCCTATTATTTGGGACCGGAGTTGCGCTGGATTGTTTAGCACATTCAATATCTTCATTACCTGCGGATGCCACGTTGTTCGGATGTCCAAATGAAATTATTGCCGGTGTACTCACTATTGGTACCGATGTTGTGGCCAGTGGCGTTTTTGAAGGCTGGCAAAAGGTATTGGAACGCTTAAAGAAAGAGCCCGAATCTCCATTAGAACAGGCTATTATTCAGGCTTATCGAAAGACTATCAATGAGATTCGCAATGAAATTATTGAAGAATATAAACTAAAAAAACAGAGCAGTTCCTGGATTTTTAATCATCTTTTTCTGAGTAATAGTTTGGATCAGGAAATAATTGATGAACTGGATGAGATGTTTTTTCATCCGTTACTTCTCAAATTGACCGACGAGTATTCCATTTCAGAAATGCTTGAAAAGAATGCTCAGCTGAAACCGGATGAATACCTTCTTAAAATAATAGAAATAACCACCCCAAGGTTTTATCAGACGGAGGATAAACTATTGCATGAATTTACTAACAGTATTCTCGGGAAATTTAAGAGACTTTTCAAAAAAAATATCATTACTGAATTAGAATCTTCCGAGAAAGCACAGAATGCATATTTGACCCATTTATTGGAAACAATATTATTACGGGTGAACGAGATCTATGAAAAGCAGGGTGAGAAACTCAATGTAGCTCTTAATATATTACTGGACTTCAAGTCAGAGACAAGAGTAAGTTCTGACATTATTAAGAAGGGATTTAGTGACATCCGTCTTTCAATTGGGCTGATGCTGAGCCGTATCGATGATGTAGACAAAAAGTTGGCAGGCATTGTGTCCCTTTTGACCAATGTGAGTATAACCAAGGAGATTTACGTAGAAAAAATCGTTTATGTTGAAGCATATCTGCAAGACATAGAAGGTGTAACGCAGAAATGGGAAGATGCTTTGGGGAATGAAGAGATCATGTTCAATTTTTTGGAAATGCTTTCTTCTAAATTCGATAAAGCTAAATTTTCAGCTGCGGAAGAATTGGAGCAGGCCTATAATCTCATTTATTTAAGAGCCGAGAATCGGAGTGTGTCTTCAAAATTTGGCATATTATCCAGACTGCGAGTTACCTTGTACGCCCAGCTTCTGCTATATAAAAAGGACTTAACTGATGAGATTTGCCATGCAATTATTCAAAATGCCCTCACCAAAACCCCAACTAACTGCTATGGTGACCTTGTTGAATATGTCCATGATTTTGCTATATGCAACAACAATAACAGGCAACTATGGGCGTCAATTTTGCATTATCAAATTGGGTCCTCATTAAGCATAGGTAAATCAAATATGTATTTTGATTCCCTTTCAAATCATTCTTTCAGAGATTTTGATCTCTATCAGGAACCCTACTATGATAAGATCGTTCAGGGATTTCAGTCTTCGATACTGTTAGAAAGATTGGTTTCGGCAATGATTTTTACTTTATGGGCCGCAAATGATCAGGTGTTAACAGTTGATTTTGTGAATTATTTTAAGTTAATGGATTATTTGGAAGATTTGTTGACAGGGAATTCCGCAGAAAAAGCTGTGGCGATCTACGCCTACTCTCATATTTTCAGTTCAGGAAATATTGATATAAGAAATCCCTCTGAGTGTAGGGACAAAGATAAAATAGCGCTCATAAAGATGCTCGATAATCCTCATATTCCTCTCATTAGTATCACTGCCCTCATTACAACTGTTGGTCGGATTTATAGAACAGAATACATATAAATATCAATATGAGCGAAATTATAAAGACAACTGGTGATGTGGGCCAACCACTGGAATTGGAGAAAATCATGGTGGATTTAGCGTCCGGCATGCCGCCTGGAAATTTCTACTGCCAGCTTATTGTAAGGGCTCTTTTAAGACTTGATAAATGGCCGGAAGAATTGCAAATGGAAAAAAGTGTTTTAAGTATATTAACCAATTATGAATTTAGTGCTCGCTCGAAGATTGAGATTATCCTTCGTGTAAACAAGTTGGGTGTGGATCGCAGGAATGCGATCCTATTGTCATTGGTTAACAACAGTGTAAGCGAGCGTAACTCTGACGTTTGCCGAAAGCTCGCCTTCATTTGCCTGCTAAAAACAATCAGTATCGACTTCAAAACGTCTAACGACGAGATCTACCAGCTTCTTGGTGTAGAAAATTTTGATTTCGACTATGCATTGGATTTTTTGAGAACCCTTGGTCAAAACCTCTATGATCAATCAAAGGTTTTTCAGCTTTTTCAATCCGTATACGCTAATGAATACGTAAAGGAAATGGGCGAGCATGTACACAAGCTCAAAGCAAAGGATACGACGGGACGTTGGGCATATTACTTTGTGCTGGTGGAACCTGAAATGGAAAATGAATATTTAAGGGCTTGTGCGCGTGATGGAACATTGGATCTGGAAGATTATGGTAAAGTTGTAGCTTCATGTTATGGTGAAGTTCCCTCAACGGAAGTCAAAACGTATCTAAAGGAGCGATACGACTTTGACGTTTAACCAATACATCAATCTACAGCCTGTTCATTTCAGTCCTTACCTCCCAGCAACCCATGATAGTACGCCATGTAGTAAGGTAGCAGAAAGAATGTTCCTTCGTGCTCGTCGTGGCCGTCGCCTTCTGAGGCTAGCAATGCGAAACCGTCGCGGTCTTGCCGCACGTGGCCGCGCTCGTCAATGGGTAGTGCAAAGCCGTCCACCCGCCATCCGATGTTTGGCTCCTGCATAGGGGAGGAGTCCATAACCACGTCGAGGCGATGGGTATTATCCATCGTATAGCCGATGAGGTCGAGCGGAACTTTTTGCAGGTTATCAAGGATGAAATCAGTACGGTAATTTCCCTTGTAATACCCTTTCACGACTTTGGACGCGTACAATCTGTTTTCAGGAAATAATCCTTTGTTTTCGAACATTTTCTGATCGGCCTGCTTCGTGAAACGATCGGCAAGAGAAGCGTAAATCGCGTCCCAGAATGCATTTTTCTGCTTACTGATGTGCTGCCATGCTACTTCGAGACCTTGGCGGTACATCAGTATCAATGAAGGATCGGTTTCGTAATTGATCAATCCGTAGAGGCTCATCAAACTAAGATTATTGTCCCAGGGCACGACATTTTCCGGCGGGAAGAACTCCTTCGGATGCATAGCATTGATATGGTAATTGTATTTATCGCGCAGGGTTTTGGCCTCATTGTCATACTTGGCGTCACCGGTAACATGCTTTGCCACATTCAGAAACGACAGCATCATCATGGAATTAAGCCCGCGCTGATCGTAGCCGTATACCGAATTGAAGTACTCAGGTGAAAAATCACCCCAGCGTGTTACTTTGCCATCGTGATCTACCAGCTTATAACCGTGCCGGACCAGGTGGTCGGTAATGTCTCCGACTACCTGCCGCACGGCCTGTTTTTCCTCTTCTGTTTTGGCAACCAGGTCATAGTAAATGCCGTAGAAGAAAAAATGACCGGCCAGTTCGTCCGAACTGGTGTCGCATTTCCAGTAGTATTTGCCGTCTTTGCTTTTAGGGAAACGCGGATAAATATCCTTCCACATCGGATCGCGCTCCTGGTTCCGAAGATTTGCCTCGCGGCTGTATACCTCATTTACTGGTTCATGCCAGTCTACCGGGATAATCACACGAGCCGGAAAGCCCTTTTCGTGCGAAATGTCCACCAACCATTTGCAGGATTTGAAACTTCTGTCGGCCAGTGCTTTCGCCTCAGGGTCGCCCGTGGCGGCGTATCTGAACGCCTGAGCCGCACCGTACATCGCCGTGTACATTCCATCGTTATCCGAAATCGCCACTTCCGAAGTAGCTGAATTGAACTGCTCTTTCAGGTGGCTCTGGGCGATAAAACCCATTCGATTATGACGTTCTTCCACTTGTTTGGTGAAAAGACGCGCCTTGTCTTCCAGTGAAAACGAAACCCGGGTAATCTCGCTGATACCTTTATCCGTACCGATCCAGGCAGTACCATTATCAGGCTGCACTGCAATAGCGGTCACCTCGTCGCCGGGTAGCCAGCGGCGGCTAAAACGATATTTAAATTGATCATTTTCGACTTCTATGGCCCCTTTTTTGGTGCCAAACCACACTACTCCGTCCAGGCCGGCAGCAGCGCAGGTAAATTGATTGTAGGGCAGGCCTTCCTTTCCGGTGAACAATGTCCATTTACCGCCATCCAGGTAACCCACTCCTTCTTCTGAGCCAAACCAGAGCCGTCCTTTCGAGTCCGTGACCACCGCCGCTACATCCCGTAGCGACCAGCTGTAATTGTCATTTTTTGGAAATATCCTTTCGGATTTTTTGCCAGTTTTATAAAAATACAAACCTTCCGAGCATCCGATCGCGTACCCGCCCTGATACGGCACCGCGGTAAGCACTTTGGTCCCGGCAATCACAGGTAACCCGGCAAGTGATGCTGGCTTTTCACTGGGAACCGAAATCCATTTTCCCTCGCTGAACCGCACCGACTTACCGGCCACCAATGCCACAGGCTGGTTATTTTTTAATGTGACCTGAGCGATTTTCCCTTCTGGTAAACCGACATTGGATGAATGGATCTTAACTACTTCCTGAACGAATTTCTGGTTGAGTACCGATTGTGCCACCAGGGGAAGGGGTAGGAGCAGGACCCAATAAATGAGCGATTTCATGAGCTATATGAGAGAAATTTGATACAAACCGATGCACCTTATACTTTCCCCGACCTTAAAGAGGCTACTGTGATGAATGTGTTATGATATCATTAATACTAAGTATCAAAACTATCCAATTTGCTTTCTTTGGTAGTTGATATACCTAAACCACTCTTATGGATTCAAGAAGAGAATTTCTGAAAAAGGCCGCTTTGCTGACCAGTGGCGCAGGAATGATGGGTTTTTTGCCAGAGTCGGTGCAGCGCGCCATGGCTATTCATCCTGATCCGGGCACTACTTATCTGGATGCCGAACATGTTGTTATTTTAATGCAGGAAAATCGTTCTTTCGATCACACTTACGGAAAGCTGCAAGGTGTGCGGGGCTTCAATGATCCACGTGCTATTTGTTTGCCCAATCAGAATAAAGTCTGGCTGCAAACGGACAAAAAAGGAGATACTTATGCGCCTTTTCGGCTCGATATTAAAAATACCAAAGCTACCTGGATGCATGACTTGCCACATTCACGCGAGTCGCAGGTGGATGCCTATAATGGTGGGAAATACGATAAATGGCTGACTTCGAAAAGGTCCGGCCATGCGGAGTATTCGGATATGCCGCTGACGCTTGGTTATTACGATCGCGAAGACCTGCCATTTTACTATGCGTTGGCAGATGCATTCACGATTTGCGATCAGAATTTTTGTTCTTCGATGACGCCCACGCATCCAAATCGCTACTTTTTGTGGTCGGGTACCATTCGCGAAACGCCTGATATTGATTCGCTGGCGGTAGTCCGTAACAGTTATTTCTCCATCAACAAGCCGGTCAAGTGGAAAACTTTTCCAGAGCGGTTGCACGAGGCGGATGTTTCGTGGAAGTTTTATCAGAATGAAGTCGGCGCTATTATGCAGTTTCATCCCGGACTGGGTTCGTGGCTGAGCAATTTTGGCTGTAACCCGCTTGAAAGGTATGCGCAGTACCATGTCAAATCTTCGGCGGATTACATTCACTACGCCAAACTGGAAGTTGAAAAACTCAAAAAGGAATTACCTGTGTTGAAAGAGAAAATGGAGACCGGGGCAGCCTATGTTGAGGAAAAAACAAAGCTTTCAAAAAGTTACGATAACCAGGCCGCATTGCTGGAAAAATACGAGGCAGATCTGGCTCAATACAGTGAGGAAAATCTTAAAAAATTTTCGGTGAAAGAGCGCGACCTGCACCATCGTGCATTTGTGTCCAACCGTGAGGATCCCGATTATCTGAAACTGAGCACGATCACTTACGAAGAAAATGGAGAAAAAAGGAAGGTACAGGTGCCGAAAAGCGACATTTTCTATCAGTTTCGAAAAGATGTCAAGGAAGGTAAATTGCCAACAGTTTCCTACCTGGCCGCCCCGCAAAACTTCTCTGATCATCCGTCTGCACCCTGGTACGGTGCCTGGTATGTGTCCGAAACACTCGACATCCTGACCAAGAACCCGGAAGTTTGGAAGAAGACGATATTTATTTTGTGTTATGATGAAAATGACGGCTACTACGACCACGTTCCGCCATTTTCAATCCCCAATCCATTTAAACCGGATTCAGGAAAAGTTTCGGAAGGTATCGACATCAAAGCTGAATACGTGACGCTGGAACAGGACCTGTCGCAGGTGCCGAAAGGCAATGCGCGGGAAGGGGCTATCGGGCTGGGGTTCCGTGTACCGCTGGTGGTGGCATCGCCCTGGTCGCGCGGGGGCAAAGTTTGCTCACAGGTTTTTGACCATACCTCCATTATCCAATTCCTGGAAGAATTTACAAGCCATAAATCGGGCAAAAAGATCAAGGAGACTAATATATCTGAATGGAGGCGGACGATCTGCGGCAACATCAGTTCTGTTTTTCAGACGTACGATCCTTCGGCTTACAAGAAACCAACACCGGTCAATCGAGACGAAATTGTGACGACGATACATCAGGCACAATTCCGGGATGCGCCGTCGAATTTTAAACCACTTTCGGCGGGCGAAATTGCAGATGCAAACAAGAATACCTCCGTCAGTTCCCACCTGCCCAAACAGGAGCCCGGTACCCGTACATCGTGTGCCATTCCGTACGAGCTGTATGTGGAAGGTAATTTGTCCAAAGATAAAACGGTCTTTGAAATAGCACTTCACGCAAGCAATAAAGCTTTCGGTGAAAAAGCCGTCGGTGCGCCATTTATCGTTTACGCCATGAACCCGCATCAGGGCGAGGTGCTGAAAGTTTGGAATTTCGCAGTTAAAGCAGGGGATACATTAAAACAAACCTGGAAGATTTCAGATTTTGAAGGCGGAAAATATCACCTGAGAGTGTATGGCCCCAATGGATTTTTCCGCGAATTTGCTGGCGACGGTCAGGATCATGATCTGGCGGTAACCTGTGCTTATATTCCTGACAAAGCGGGCAAATTAAAGGGCGATCTGCTGTTCACGATAGGCAATAAAAGTGGCAAAGCAGCTTCAATTGCGATCATTGACAATGTATACGGAGAAAAGCCATTGCATGTGGAAATATCGGCTGGCGGCAGTTCACTGGCTGTGATGACACTTACTAAAAGCCATAACTGGTACGATATCAGCATTCAGGCGGATCAGTCAAAAACAATCCGAAGGTATGCAGGCCACGTAGAAACAGGCACTGAGAGCGTGACGGACCCGTTTATGGGCAAAGGGTAAGTTCTCGAAAATAAGTCAATGCTGCCGAGTAAATTACATTAATATATAGTTTTATTATATATTAACGTAACTTTTTTATTGAAAACTTTGGTGCATTGATTGCTCACTTTAATCCGAATAGCGATGATGATATTTTCAAAAATGCCGAAAATAACCTTGTTTCTGAGTTTGATATTGGCCGCTAGCTGCTCCGATCAAGCGGAATTGGGGAGACCGGTACCTGGTACCAGCACGTCTATGTCCGATTTTGCACATTTCTGGTCGTACTATTCGAAGCACATTAAGTTTTATAAAGAGTTTGAAGCATTTGACACTGACTCGAAGTCAATGCCGGTCGATAGTTTTATGATCAAATACGGTACCGGGAAATATATGGTTAATAAGTACATAGCCCGGGACACGATCATTCAGTACAAACTGGAAAAGCTCAAATCCGATGCAGAGGATAACATCAAAAACCAGTTGCGCAGCCTGGCTTACACAGATTATCATTATTTTCTGAAAAAAGGAAAACCGCTTACTGGTCTCAACTACACCGATCTGGATGGGAAATCGTACTCACCTGAAAATACGCGTGGTAAGTATGTGGTCATGAAATTCTGGTTTATCGGCTGTATACCCTGCGTGGAAGAAATGCCGAAACTGAACGAAATCGTGGCCAAAAATAAAGATCGTGACGATATCATCTTTCTGAGTATCGCATTGGATTCGGAGAAGTCGCTCAGGAAGTTTCTTACCAAACAGCGATTTGACTACCACACGATCGGGAATAAGAATGATTATGTGATGAACACGCTCACCATTAATCAATTTCCGACCCACCTGATCATCAACAAGGACGGCAAAGTAATGGGTTTATGCAATTCGTTGAGGGAATTGAAAGACCTGATTACCCAGACGTCGATACAGATATGACAGTCAGAAAATGATCATTGAATGAACCCGGGTCCTTTCACAAACCTGCCTGGCCTGGCATTGGTATGCACTCCATTTTTCAACACTTCCACACCATTCACGAAAACGTCGGAGACACCCGTGGCAAATTGGTGCGGTTTGTCATAAGTAGCGTGATCCTGTACTTTTTCCGGGTCGAAGATCACTACGTCGGCATAATTGCCCACTTTCAGTTCACCACGCTTTTTGAGTTTCAGATTGGTTGCAGGCAGTTTGGCTAATTTGTAAATGGCTTTTTCCAATGATAATATTTTTTCTTTCCTCACATAATGTCCGATCACCCGTGCGAAATTTCCGTAGGATCTTGGATGTGGCTGAAATTTGAGAAATACGCCCTCGGGACTGTAACTTCCTGCATCAGAGCCAAAACTTACCCATGGCAAAACGATCTCCTTTTTCAGGTTACTTTCGGTCATGAAAAAATAGGCGACGTCGATCCGGGTGCTATCCTGAACAATCAGGTCCATGGCGGTTTCTTCGGGAGAAGTACCTCGCAATTTGGCGACCGCCGCAAGCGATTTTCCGGTATATTTTTTCAATGAATCCTGGTTGAAGCCCAGCAACAGTACATTTTCAGGTGATCCGGCACCATAGTACAGGTTTTCCCAATCCTTGGGGTTCGAATTCATGACCTTCTTCATTTGCGCCCGAATGGCCGGTTCCTGCAAGCGCTGCCACAATTTACCGAAGCCACCATCTTGTAATGAAGGAGGAAAAGCCGCGGTAAGGCCAGTCGCACCGGCCTCATAGGTGTACATATCGGCAGTAATGTGCAATCCTTCGGCCCTGGCTTTTTCAATGCGCCTGATTACGCCGTCCATTTTGTGCCAATTGTCTTTACCTACCGCCTTAATGTGGTAGATTTCAGCCGGAATGTTGGCTTCCTTTGAAATGGTGATCAGTT
The DNA here is from genome assembly GCF_039919315.1 of Dyadobacter sp. Lineage (GTDB taxonomy): Bacteria > Bacteroidota > Bacteroidia > Cytophagales > Spirosomataceae > Dyadobacter. The sequence continues at coordinate 173,409 of NZ_JBDSFX010000090.1, forward strand.
CTTCCACGGCCTCATCCAGCTTGTTGCCCTCGCTCCGCAAGTGAGAAATGTACATTCCACCGTGTTTGGCCGCTTCTGTGCATAATGTGATCAGCTCGTGCGTATCTGCGAAAAAACCAGGAGGATAAATCAGGGAAGATCCGACGCCCAAAGCACCTTCCTGCATGGCCTCCTTCACCAATAGCCGCATGCTGTCCAGTTCCGCCGGAGTCGCCTTCCTGTCGTCCTCGCCTACTACATACGTGCGCACAGTGCCTGCCCCGATAAACGACGCAACGTTACAGCTGACGCCCTTCTTTTCCAGAAAATTCAGATATTCTCCCAGCGTATTCCATTCCACCTTGTACTTAATGTCACCTTGCCCGGTCTGCCATTCACGTTTCATCTGCGCATTGAATGGCCCGGCACTAGTACCTTCACCCATCACTTCTAATGTCACGCCCTGGCGGATATCACCCTGGCTACGCCCATCCTCTATCAGCGATTCCACAGCCCAGCTTAGCATATTGATAAACCCTGGTGCAACAGCCTTACCCTTCGCATCGGTTTCATTTTTTGCCTTCGCATTTTTCAAATCTCCTATAAAAGCGATGGTATCCGCATTGATACCAATGTCGGCAGCATAAGGCTTTTCTCCGTTGCCATCGTAGATCGTTCCATTGCGGATAATCGTATCGTATTCAGGTTTCGTATTGCAGGAAAATAGGGTAGCGAATGTCAGGAGTGATAATATCAAATGTTTCATAAACGTCGGGTTGGTGATTGCGAAGATTTTTGTTTTGCCAAAAGATAAATGTGTTTTAATTAATAATTTCCAGCATGCTGTGAATTTCTACCAATGGGACGGTAATACTGATATTTCCAGCATTGTATTTGTATTTCAAAACCGTATTTCCCGGCTGCAATTTGACTGTTTTTGGCGCAGCAGACGCGCGGATGTTTACGGTAATGTTCGACAAAGCGGGTACTTCATCATATACCAGCACATTGGGGTTGTCGTGCGGCCCGGAAGTATTGATCAGATGCACATAAGTTTGACCTTTTTTTCTTGCCAAAACCTGATGGATATTTCTGGATCCGTTCACGGTAGACAGCAATTTTACATTCATTTTCGCCAGAATGCTTTTAATGAGTGCAGGCATCAGGAGGTTTTTGTTGCGAATATAAAATTCGCCCATGTTCAGATAAATGCCCGCGATCTTGCCCTTACCCAAAGAACGGACCGTCGCCAAAGGATGTATTTCTTTGAACCGAAGATCATCCTCGCGGTACTGGTTGCCAATCGATTGTGTTCCGGGCAATGGATTTACCTGTTTAAAATCAGATTGCAGCAGCATGATCTGGCCGTCGATCCCGGCGAAAATTAAAGAGTCTTTGAGGAAGCCGACCGTCTTTGCAATGCCTAATGGTTCAGCGAAAGTATCTGTCGCTTTGGCTCCGGTAATGACCAGGTTGCCGCCGTTGTTTACATATTTTAGTAATTCTTCCTTTTGCAGCGGATCGATGTTGTCCCATTCAGGTAAAATCAGGACAGGGTAGTCGCTCATTCTCTTTGATAAATGATGATCCATTAAAATTTCTACGGGCAATTGACTGTCCAGTAGCATATTGAGCGACCCTTTGAGCGCTTCCTGCGAATGTGCCGAATACAGGCCCGAAACCGGCTTTCTTTTCCAGGCATAGGTAGAGAAAAGCAGACCGATCTGCGGTGTAATTTTCGCGTTGTAGCAGAATTCCTTGCGTTGGTTGCTAAAACGGATCAACTCGGCCATTTTACCAAACTGATAAGGCTCCGGTGTCCCGTCCAAATTTTGCTGCCAGTAAGTTTGAAAGCCGCCTCCCATGGCCAGCACTTCGGCCGCTTCCTGTTGCAGCTGTACCACAGACTTTGTCGCTTTCTGGTTGTTTTTCCAGGCAAATGACCACGACATCAGGTCCCACGGCTTACCCTGCAGCGACAGACAACGGCTTTCGAAAGCTGAGCTGTACAAACTATTCGAGCCCGCCACATCACCGGAAAGAAAATCGACAGGAACATCTACCTGCTCAGGCATCATGGAAGAAAACGACCAGTTGCTCGTGATTTTGAAGTCGGGATTTGCCTGATGGGCAACGTTAATGTAATTCGTAACGTAGTTTCTGAACAGTTTTCTGTTGAATTCCATCCATTCAAAATAATGCGTATCCGTTCTTTTTCGTGGCGCATCACTGAGTCCGGTTTCTTTTTTAAAAGCGGCAACTACATCAGGTGAATAGTCTGCTCCCAGTACCCAGCAGTCCCCATCGATCCAGGCGCCATCCAGCTTGTAATCCCTGGCCAGTTCCACTAGCTGCGGATGCAAGAGTCCGGAAGGATAGCCGCCAAGCATTGAAATTGCGCGTTTATCTCTGGCACTGTCCGCATTGATCCGTGCCCATTCAGGATGAAGTTGAATGGCCCTGTCATCCCATAGGCCTGAGTAATGTACAAAAAGGGGGATCTGATGTTTGGCGGTAACTTCCTGCCAGATCTTCATAATATCTTTGTCGAAGTGAGCAGGAGCATTGCCTACTTTGGTCGGGTAGCTCGATATTCCGTAATGTCCCTTGCAATCTACCTGGATAAAATCCGGCTTCGCGATTGATAAAAGTGAATCAATCAGTCCATATGTGAAAGTTTTCCCTATGGAAGTGTCTTTCAGCATGGCATGGAAATCCAGGTGTAGACCGGCGAAGCGATCTTTTGCAGAGCTGTTTTTGAGTACGGTACCTGTGTTTTGCGCAGACGAAAACGTTGAAAGCAGGCAAAAAAGAAGGATTGGATAAACGGACTTTTTCATAGAGGGATTAGGGTTTCTGAGCGGATGCCTTTGTTCAATCGAGTTTCACCGATCCAACCCAGGCAACTTTACCGCATCCAGAAAACTCTTCTCGCTGATCAATTTTTCGATCTCGTCCCATTTTCGGGGCGAGTCCAGGGAAAGAATGGTGCATTTGTCTTTTCCGATCACAACGTCGTCCTCTATCCTGACGGCGATATTCCACCATTTTTTATCGCAAGGGCTACCCTCAGGGATATAAATACCTGGTTCTACGGTGATCACCATATTTTCCATCAATGGACCGTAAGAACCTTTATCATGCACGTCCAAACCCAGGTGATGCGAGCAGCCATGCGGGTAGTAGGCACGTAGCTCGTCAATTTGTTTGATAATCCCAAGTTTAATCAGTCCGGCAGCCAGTACCGCCTGGGCTTTTTTGTTCAGGTCCCCGAATGGCACGCCCTCTTTGCAAAGCTTGAATACTTCTTCCTGGGCTTCATATACCAGCTGATAAATTACTTTTTGTTCTTCGGTAAACTTTCCATTGGCAGGAATCGTGCGGGTAATGTCGGCAGAGTAACCGTGGTATTCAGCCCCCACATCCATCAGTACCAATTGGTTGTTGACCGTCGTGACATTATTTTCAATGTAATGCAGGATACAACCATTGGCCCCTGCACCCACAATCGGGGGGTAACCTTCGTCTTCGGCCCCATATTTTTTGTGAACGTATGCAAACACACCTTCCAGCTCAGATTCTGACATGGCGGGTTTGATCGCGCGCATGACTTCCGCATGTGCGATGCCAGACAGCTTGATGGATTTACGCAAAAGTTCGAGTTCTTCTTTCGTTTTAATGCCCCGCAGTTCGTCGGTGAATAGATTGAAGTCTGAAATCCCGCCATACTGTGCCTGATAGCCTGCCTTGAATGCTGCCAAACCGGTAGAGTCGGGATGGCTATACAGATCCTGGATTAAGGAGTTGTTCTTATAAGCTTCCAATGCGAGTTTCGGCGCAATAACTCTGTCAATGGCAACGGTAATGTTTCTCGGCGTTACCCGGGCGTTGATCGTCACCAGGTCGTTTAATAGTTCCTCATCTACGGGATTCACTCCGGATTTTTCTGTAAACGCCCGGTACAAACCATCCATATTGCCGGCCTTGTTCGGAATGATGTCGTGCAAAAGTTTGAATTTCTTCAGATCAATCGGGAATTTGGCAAATTCATTGCTATTGTAAACCCTTTTGAAACCTAACTGACTTTTCACGCCTTCGATACCGAGCCGCCTTCCCGTCCATTGTTCCTCTGATGGGTTCCTTTGCTGTACAAAAAAGAGCTCATTGTAATCGCCGTCCGCATCGTGCTGCATTTCCTTAAATACCACCAAAACCGCACTGGTTTCCTTATAGCCAGAGAAATAATAGAGATCGGGGCTGGGATGATAGGCGTAATTAATGTCTTTGGAAAAAACTTCCAGCGGATATGCAAATAACACCGTCGCGGAGTTAGCAGGCATTAATTTTCTCAAAGCCTCGCGCCGTCCGGCGTGAAATTCCTTCGATAAATAGTCCTGAGGAAGGTTAGACTGTGAAAGACTTCGACCCGAAAACAGACAGGTCATGAACAATGTGAGGAGGAGATGAACGTAATATTTTTTCATGCTGCTTTGACTGTTTGAAGCGCGAAATTTTGTGAAGTTTTTGGACCGGATTGATAAATATATTAAAAATAGCAACTGATTCAATCCTCATTTACTCAAATCCCGATCATGGTGATGGATTATTTCAACAGGCTGCTCTTTTTTTATTGAAAGCGCCCTTCTACTTTTATCGTTATTTCTCAAACCTGATCCATGAAGTTTTTTCCACCTGCCTTACTTGCGCTCTTCCTGATTATTCTCAATGGCCAATCCTCAGCCCAGCCCGGTAGCAATTCCACTCCGCTCGTGCTTTGGTACGATAGTCCTGCAACTGAATGGATGACCCAGGCATTGCCCATTGGTAATGGTCACGTCGGGGTGATGTTTTTTGGTGGCGTGGAGGAAGAACGGTTGCAATTTTCGGAAGGAAGCCTTTGGTCTGGTGGCAAGAATGCGAATGCCGAATATAATTTCGGAATAAAAAAAGGAGCAAGCCAGTATCTGCCGAAAGTGCGTGAACTGCTGGCTGCGGGTAAGTTGAAAGAGGCACACGAGCTTGCCAATAAGGAGCTGACCGGTGCCATTCATGAGAAAAAAGAAAATACGCCATCGAGTGATTTCGGCGCGCAGCAAACGGTAGGGGACCTGTATGTGAAGGTATCCCATCAAGGCGCCATCCAAAATTACCGGCGGGAGTTGAACATTTCCGACGCGGTAGGAAAGGTGAGCTACGATGCAGGAAGCAGTCATTTTGAAAGAACATTCATGGGTAACTATCCTTCCAAAGTGATGGCGTATCAGTTCAAATCATCTACGCCGGAAACCTATTCGGTACGGTTCGCGACCCCACATCATCAAGAATATGAACAGTTTGCCAAAAACCAATACACATTCGGAGGAAGCCTGAAAGACAATCACCAGGAATTTGAAACCGTGTACCGCATTGATACGGACGGTAAAACGGCATTCAAGGATGGCATTTTGACAGTAACTAATGCGAAATATGTTGTCCTCGTCCATACTGTCGCCACGGATTACGTCATGCAGTTTCCGACTTATAAAGGCAATGATTACAAAAAAGCCAATCAGACGACGATGGCCAAAGTGGCTGCAAAAAAATTCGATGCGCTATATGCTGAGCAGCAAAAGGACTACCACAGTCTTTTTGACCGCGTATCACTGCGACTAGGCAAAGACCAGGCCAAAAATATCCCTACTAACCAAAGACAAATCGCATACTCGAAAGGCCATGCTGATAATGGGTTGGAAGAATTGTATTTCCAGTACGGCCGCTACCTGATGATCTCCTCAACCCGCCCGGGTACCATGCCGATGAGCCTGCAAGGCAAATGGAACGACAGCACCAACCCGCCGTGGGCGAATGATTACCATACCAATATCAATGTGCAAATGCTGTACTGGCCTGCCGAAGTAACTAACCTGCCGGAATGTCATTTACCATTAATGGAATTTACCAAATCCATCGTAGAGCCGGGCAAGATGGCGGCGAAGGAGTTTTTTAATGCAAAAGGCTGGATCGTGAATACTATGCTCAATGCTTATGGCTATACATCGCCGGGCTGGGATTTTCCCTGGGGATTCTTTCCGGGCGGTGCGGCGTGGTTATCGCAGCATTTGTGGGAGCATTACGCTTTTACCAATGATAAAACATTCTTGAAAAACACAGCATACCCGGTGATGAAAGAAGCCTCTCTTTTCTGGATGGATTACCTGACTGACGACGGCAAAGGAAATCTGGTGTCGTCGCCTTCGTATTCACCTGAGCAAGGCGGCATTTCTACCGGCGCGACCATGGATCATGAAATCGCCTGGGACATTCTCAACAATACAGCCGAAGCAGCCAATGTGTTGGGTATTGATAAGTATTTTGCAGAAAACGCTACCAAAATCCGTGACAAAATTCTGCCATTGCAGATCGGAAAATGGAAGCAGTTGCAGGAATGGCGGGAGGACGTGGACGATTCTACCAACCATCACAGGCACGTGTCGCACCTGTTTGCATTGCATCCGGGAAAGCAAATATCGATTACCAAAACCCCCGCTGAGGCAGAAGCCGCAAAAGTCAGTCTTAATGCACGCGGCGACGACGGAACGGGATGGTCGCTAGCCTGGAAAGTTAATTTCTGGGCACGTTTACAGGACGGTAACCGGGCGCACAAATTGTTTAAAAGCGTATTAAGACCTGTCAGCAGCCTGGGTACCAACATGGCCGACGGGGGAGGTTCTTATTCCAACCTGTTGTGCGCACATCCGCCGTTTCAGCTGGATGGTAACATGGGTTCCACGGCCGGTGTCGCCGAAATGCTGCTGCAATCCCAGACCGATATCATTGAATTGCTACCCGCATTGCCTGATGCGTGGCCGGCAGGAGAAGTGCAAGGATTAAAAGCCAGAGGCAATGTGACTGTTGGCGAAGTTTGGGAAAACGGTAAGCTAGTATCCGTTTCCATTATTTCACCGGAGGCTCAAAAAAGAACATTGAAATACGGCGGAAAGGCCATTTTGGCTAGCCTGACTGCTAATGCTCGCAAAACGTTCGTTCTGGCGGATTTTAAATAAAGAATATACAACCTAATGACATACTGTTGTCACAAGGGCGGTCTTCCTTTGAGGTGATTGAAATATTTCAACACCACAAAACAAAGAAACACATGTTCAATGTACTCGCAGACATCGCCTGGTTAAGTGTCCTATCCGCATTTTTGGCCTATTTCATTCTTGGTGCATTGTGGTTCACTTTGCTTTTTACGAAACCCTATCACATTTCATTGGGCCGGGAAAATGATACGCAGCAAAAGCCTGCTCCGATTTTTATCATCGGACCGGCTGTGTGCTGTCTTATCATTACTATGGCTACTGCTGTTTTGATGTATGCTTTAAAGATCGATTCTTATGAAAATGCACTGACCTTTGCATTCATTATCGGGATTGGTTTCCTGGTGGCGAACACAATCAATATTGCGATCAACCCCAATATACCGAGGCCATTACTCTACGGACTGATCAGCGGCAGCTATCATTTGGCGGGCATCATCATCGTGTGCGTGATTTTGGTTGCTATGAAATGAAGGTCAGGTCATTCCTAATGCTTCCACATTCAGTTAATAAGTTACTTTTAAGTAGATCAGGCGGACAATTATGGCAGAAAAAGAGATAAAAACTTTTCATCCGGCAGACCGGCAGGAATGGAGGGCGTGGCTGCTGGAACACTACGATCAGGAAAAATCTGTCTGGCTGATTTACTATAAAAAGAAATCGAACGTGGAGCGGCTCACTTGGAGCGACGCTGTGGACGAAGCGCTTTGTTTTGGATGGATCGACAGTTTGGCAAAACCTTTGGACGAGGAAAGATACATGCAGTTTTTTAGCAGAAGAAAAGCTAAAAGTGTTTGGTCAGGAATCAATAAGGAAAAAGTGCAGAGACTGACTGAGGAAGGGCTAATGACAAAAGCAGGTTTAGAGAGCGTTGAAATTGCCAAATTAAATGGTTCCTGGACGACCATGGATGAGGCGCAGGCAATGGTTGTGCCCGCAGATTTGGAGGCTGAATTTGAAAAAAGACCCAATGCGAAAAGCTACTTTTTAAGTTTGAGCAAATCCGACAAGCGAAATATTTTGCAATGGCTCATTCAGGCCAAACGACCGGAGACGCGACAAAAGCGTATCATTGAAATTGTAGAAAATGCAGATCAAAATCTGAAACCCAAAGCACTTCAATGGACCAAAAAGCCAACCAATGATTGATCCCGAGATAGCCCGTGTGTCCCGACTGGTGGCGCTGCTGACATTACTGCAAACAAAACGGTTGTTGACTGCCAGGGAGTTAGCGCATCGCTTTGCAGTGAGTACCCGCACCATTTACCATGACATCAGAACATTAGAAAGCGCGGGAATTCCGGTGGTGACGCACGAAGGGAAAGGTTTTGGTATGCTTGACGGGTACGGGCTGCCTACCCTTCGCGGGAGCCGTAACCATAGTCGAACCGCACGAGTTGCGGTTGCATTTACGTGACCTGGCGCAGCGTACTTATGATTATTTTTGCGGTTCAGATACCAGCGTACCAAGTGACGATGAATGACAAAAAATGACTTTACATGACTTCCGATAAGTTCGCAACCTCCCGGGCGGTACCGCATACCATATGCTGGGCAGCCATACCTATCATTATTCTGGTGGCGTTTTTATTCCCTCAGCATACATTGGATATTCAATTGCATGACACGTATTATGTCATTGATAACCTGCATTTTACAACGGCGGCCGCATTGTATTTATTCGTGATTGGAGTGGTGTATTGGATAATTAAAAAAATTGAGAAGAGGATTAGCTATTCACTTGCATTCATTCACGTCGTTACAACGCTGACGGCAGTAATCGCCCTGGCGGTCCCGATTTTTGGTTTTACTTCGCGGTATGTCATTATTTTTGGGATTCTGGCCGCATTTCTAATAGCTCAGTTCATTTTTGTGGGAAACATAATTGCTTCTTTTTTCAGAAGTAGATAGCAAATGAAATTGTTTAAAAACCTGATTTTCTTCTTTTTTATTCCAATCGCATTGATTTACCTGGCTTCAAAGATCAGCAGGAGTAATTCAGCGTTCGTCTATTATGTCCAGGAAACTAAGGATGGTGGGGATCTTCTCGCTATCAATAAACTAGATAAGCTTGTGGAAAGGAATTTTTTAAACCGGGAATATTATGAAGTAATTACTTATAACGACATTGGCAGGCAATGGGTTGCGAACTACAATAAAAAGCAACAAGTCTTATTAATCAGTGGGGACCCAATGAGTGGATGGTCCTGTATGTGTTATGCAACACCAAGGGAATTGAAAATGATTGCAGATAGAAAAATTCCTGTAAGCAAACTCCATGAGTATCTTAAACCATTCCCATGGGAAACAAAAAGACTTAATTGTCCGACCAGATCAATGGATCTGATCTCGATATTTTAGGTCGCTTCATTATTGGGTAAGGGTACTGGGGTATTCTTTCATAAGTCTAAAACACTGCTGACATAGGGCTGTCACTCGCGTCTCTTTACTTTGTGATTGAGACCAAACCAACATACCTTATGAATTTTTCCTCAGTTCGGATCATTACTGCCGATATGCAACGCATTGTGCAGTTTTATGAGCAAATCACCGGAATGCAAGTGACAAAATATACCGACGATTTCGCTGAGTTGCGTACTCCTTCGGCAACGCTGGCGATCGGCAGCATTCGTACCTTAGCATTATTTGGAGGAAGCGAAGTTGCCAATGCTGCTGATAACCGCTCGGCCATTATCGAATTCCGCGTTGATAATGTAGACGATACCTATCATCATCTGGCCGAATTGCTCGGCGATAACGTAGTTCAAAAGCCTACTACCATGCCCTGGGGCAACCGTTCACTATTATTCAGAGACCCGGATGGAAATCTGGTCAATTTTTTTACGCCTATTTCGGCAGAAGCATTGGATAGGTCGGGTGCGAAGTAGTGCTTCGTGATGATGGATGCATACATTGGCGCAATATTTTTTCGGGCCGCTGGTATGCATTTCCGTTTTCAAAGCTATCTTAACCATTCATGTTCCCAATCGCTTACGACCCCATTTACAAATACCCAGTTCCGGAAGGTCATCGCTTCCCGATGGACAAGTACGAGTTATTGCCTTTGCAGTTGCTGCGGGAAGGTATTGCAGAGGAGTCTGATTTTTTCAGCCCGGAAGTGTTGGATATGCAGGCCGTGTATGCGGTGCACGACCGTGCGTATGCGGACCGTTTTGTACAGGGGAAACTAAGTAAGCAGGAAATGCGGCGCATTGGTTTTGAGCAGACGCCTTTGTTGGCGGAGCGCGAACTAAAGATCGCTAATGGAACCTTGCAAGGGGCGCTGAAAGCATTTGACACCGGTATCGCATTCAACATTGCTGGTGGCACGCACCATGCCGGCCGCGATTTTGGCGAGGGATTTTGTATGATCAATGATCAGGCAGTGGCGGCGCAATATCTGCTTGATCATAATAAAGCAAAGCAGGTACTGATCATTGATCTGGATGTGCATCAGGGCAATGGAACGGCCCATATTTTCCTGAATCAGCCGCGGGTTTTTACCTTTTCAATGCATGGCAAGAACAATTACCCTTTCCGAAAAGAAACAAGTGATCTCGATATTCCGCTCGAAGACAGGACTGATGATCAAACATACCTTCGGACATTGCAGGAAACTCTACCCAAACTCATCGACGAGGTATGGCCGGATTTTATCTTCTACCAGGCTGGTGTGGACATACTCCAAACAGACAAATTCGGGCGAATGTCGTGCACACCAGAGGGTTGCAAGGCTCGTGATGAAATGGTCTTGCGCCTTGCCAAAAAACATGGTATTCCTGTTCAATGCAGTATGGGAGGCGGTTATTCGCCGCAGCTGAGGACTATTTTGGAGGCGCATGCGAACACTTTTCGGGTCGCGGGACGGGTGTAGTGAACACAAAATCTGTAACAGGCATCCCTAGTCTAACTAACCTGCGCCGCCCACTCCGTATGGCCGGTACGGATGGATTGCTTACGTTGTGCATCAAAATAAGATTAGATTGCAAAACTGCCATCAGTCGCATATATTCAAAACCTGTTTCTTGCTCACTTAACTAAATAGTGGGAATTAACATACATTTGTGAAAGTGGAGCCTCAGAACGGAATTGAAAAAAACGCATGAAAGAAACGAAAATGGAAGACCAGCTTTTTGAATTCATTGCAAAGTATATGCCGCTTTTGGAAGAAGAAAAGAAGGCGATTATCGATCTCGCTATTTTCAAATCATTTAAAAAGGGAACTGTATTGCTGAAAGAAGGGGAGCTTTCGAAGGATGGTTATTTTGTCCTCAAAGGATGTTTGAGGACTTACTATGTGATTGAGGGAGAGGAGAAAACCACTGCATTTTATACTGAATCCGATTCTTTTGCTCCATTGTGCATTGTCACGAATAAGCCTTCTGAGCTATACATATCCTGCGTGGAGGATTCTATGGTTTTAGTGAACAATCCTGAAATCGATCAGATCATGTTCCAGAAATTCCCTCGTTTTGAGACACTATGCCGTATTTTGTCGGAAGAATTAGTGGCCAAGAACCAGGCTTCATTCGATGATTTCAAGACTTCCAGTCCGAAACAGCGCTACCTGAATTTGTTGAAAACACGGCCTGAGTTATTGCAAAGAGTGCCGCAACATCAGCTGGCTAGTTTTTTGGGAATGAAGCCCGAATCATTAAGTCGGATTCGTAAAAGGTTACTGGTTGAGGCGAAATGACTTTTCGTTTTATTTCTTAGCATCCGTGAACGATTGCAAGCCTGGCGCAAACATAACTTTGCCACATTGGAGAAGAACTTTATTAATCCGCCTGAACTTCCTGAATGGAAACAAGCCTTTTCACAGATCGTCACAGTTAAGAATGGGTCGATGCTGACAGTTTATCTTTCAGGCCAGGTTTCGGTTGATCAGGATAATAACCTGATTGGAGCAAACGATCTCGAAAAACAAGCGGCCCGCGCATTCCAGAATCTCCAAGTAGCGCTCTCCACGGTTGGTGCCACGCCAATGGATGTGGTCAAGATCAATATATATGTTAAAAATTACAAAACTGCGGACGCAGCTGTTGTCGGCGATGCATTCAGGAAAGCATTCCCGCATGAAAATCTTCCCGCAAGCACCTGGCTGGGTGTACAATCGCTGGCTATGGAAGGTATGCTGATTGAAGTGGATGCCATTGCGGTCCTGGATGAATCACCCAAAGCTGGCTAAAAAGTAAGCTACTTATCTCTCACTGCTACTTAATTAGGTTCTAGTAATATATTTTATTTGAAATTATTCTTAATAACATTTAGATTTTAAAAGACCACTGGTATATTTGCCCAGTGTTTTTAATCAATCTAAATAAATATGAATAATCTATATAAAGTTTTGCTTTTCCTAAGTTGCTTGTTTGGGCAGGGAGTTTCGTATGCACAATCGGGTAACGGATCCATCAAAGGCCGCGTGAAAACTAGTGATGGTAAGGCTGCCGCTTATGTCAGCGTCGGTATTAACCAGTCCAGCAAAGGCACAACTACTGACGAGGACGGCAATTATACCTTAACCGATATCAAGCCAGGCAGCTATACATTGAAAGTATCTTTCGTAGGCCTGCAAACCCAGGAACAACCGGTAACAGTCGCTGCGCGTGAAAAAATTCAACAAAATTTTTCATTGACCGAAAGTGCCTCTCAGTTGAATGAGGTCATTATCCTGGGAGGAAACAGCATCAATAAGCCCGTGTCTCTCGGTAAGGCCGACATCCGAGGATTGGATCTTCCGCAAAGTACGGGGGTAATCCAGAGCAAGGTCATTGCGGACCAGCAGGCAGTGCGACTGGGCGACGTGGTGAAGAATGTAAGCGGTGTTTCACTGACCCAGAGCCGTGGCGGTGTGGCAGAAACGTTTTCTGCCCGTGGTTATAGTATCGGGATTGCGGGTTCAGGTGGAAGTATTTTTAAAAATGGCGTGATCTCCAATACGCAGGGATTCCCGGACGCAAGTACGCTGGAAGCGGTAGAGGTGCTAAAGGGAAGTTCTGCATTGTTATACGGTAATGTGTCGGGTGGGGTGATCATCAATATGGTAACCAAAAAACCGGTATTCGATTGGGGTGGACAGGTATCGATGTTGTTTGGCAGCTACGGCCAGTACAAGCCAATGGTAGACGTGCATGGCCCGATCACCAAAAATCTGGCGTTCCGGGTAATTGGTACGCACGAAAACGCAAACAGCTATCGTGACGTGGTCAAAACGAACCGTACTTACATTAATCCATCGCTTCTTTACAAAATCAGCGACAAGACGGACGTTTTATTGCAGGTAGATTACCTGAAATCGGACATTGTTCCTGATGCTGGTGTGGGTATCCCCAACAACCGTATCACAGTTACCGAGGTACCCGACGCACCGCGTAACCGCTTCATTTATCCGAATTGGGCCTATAACAACACCCAACAGACATCCGGTTTTCTGACGATCAACCATCGTTTCAATGAACAATGGAAACTGACGGCGATCGGTTCGGCACAGGGCACACGTGTCGATGGCTTTGGAGTGGGCGTTCCTACATCTGTTGCTGCCAATGGTGATTGGAGCAGATCGTTAAGCGGTGTGAAGTCGGGAGAGAAAGATTATACGGCCCAGCTTAACCTGAATGGTAATTTTAAAACCGGTCGCATGCAGCATCAGTTGCTGGTAGGGTCGGATTTTACTCGGATCGTGGCCGAAAACAATACATTCAGGTTTACCTCAGCGGCGGGCGTGGTAGGGACGGCCTATGACAAGATCAACATATATGACCCCGCTACCTACAATGTTCGCACGGATATCCCCGCTATGGCCGATACTGCGCTGACGACTACGCCGCAAAACCGTTTCGGTATTTATGTGCAAGATCTGGTAAGCCTAACCAGCAAATTCAAGGTACTTGCGGGTGTGCGCTGGTCTTATCAAAAGGCTTTTCAAACGACGATTTTCAATCGGGAAAAACAACAGGAAAGGAGGGGAACAGCTCCCGACAAGTCGGATAATGCATTTTCTCCCAAGGTGGCATTGATCTACCAGCCTGTGCAAACGAGCTCAATCTATGCGAGTTATACCAATAATTTCACAATCAACTCGGGTACGGATATTTTCGGTGACAACCTGAAACCATCCATTATTAACCAGTATGAACTGGGATGGAAGAACGAACTTCTGAACGGGCGTTTGTCGGCAAATGTGAGCGTTTATCGAATTCAAAACAGCAATTTCGCTCAAATGTCCTTGGTTGACCAGAATGGCAATCCGAATACCAATAGCAATATCAAGCAGCTGAGCGGCCAGACAACGAGCGATGGTCTGGAAGTAGATTTCAATGGTACATTGTCCAGAAACTTCTATTTCATGGCAGGCTATGGCTACAACTATATGCGTTACACGAACACCACAGGTGTGGTAGGCTCGCAGGTAGAAGGAGAAAGACTAATCAACAATCCGGCACATACTGCCAACGGATCGATCTTTTATACATTTGACAAAGGAAGTGTGAAAGGCCTGAAACTGGGTGCAGCGGCATTCCATACCGGTAAAAGAATGGGTGGCAATAACAACGTAACGGGCCTGAACGGTGGGCTGAACAATACCACCGCGAGCCTGACTTCTTACAATGCACAGGTACCATTGACAGGTTTCTCGACCGTGGATCTATCAGCTGGCTACGGTTTTCGCGGCATTTCGTTGCTCGTAAAGGTTTCGAATATTTTCAATACCATGAACTACATTGTTCACGACCGTTACAGCATCAACCCGATCCCGCCACGCATGTTTGCAGCAACTCTTTCTTACAAATTTTGAAGTAATATTTGAAGCATTCCAGCCGGGGGAGAATCATCTCTTCCGGCTTTTTTGTTAGATTGAACCAATGAAAAAACATCTTACGCTCGTACTCTTTTTCTCCTGCCTGGTATCGCATGCTCAGGTGCTTCGGAAACGGACTACCATGCTCATGGGCGGGCGTTTCGACATTACGATCGTGGCGAAAGATTCGGCTGAGGCGGAAATGAACATTGATGCGGTCATTGCTGAAATTACCCGGATCGAGGATCTGATATCGGACTGGAAACCTGCTTCCCAGGTTTCGCAGGTGAATGCAAATGCTGGTATCCGGCCGATTCAAGTCAGTAGGGAGGTTTTTGAACTCACTGAAAGAGCGCTTGAACTTTCGAAATTAACCCATGGTGCTTTCGATATCAGCTTTGCGGCGATGGATCGAATCTGGAAATTTGACGGTTCCATGACCGCTATGCCGACGGCTGATGCTATTCAAAAATCTGTCGAAAAAGTAGGTTACCGGAACATTATTTTGGATAAAGAACGATCTACTATTTTCTTGAAAATGAAGGGAATGAAGATCGGTTTTGGAGCATTGGGCGAAGGCTATGCTGCGGATGAATGTCGTGATATGATGTTAAAAAGAGGCATTAAGGCGGGTATCGTCAATGGTTCGGGCGACATGAGTACCTGGGGGAAGCAACCTGATGGTAGCGACTGGATAATTGGTATCAATGATCCGAATCGTCAGGGGGAGCTTTTTGCAGTGGTACCACTTCGCCAGGGTGCCGTGGTCACTTCGGGGAGCTATGAAAAATTCGTCACTTTTAATGGCAAACGTTATTCGCACATTATCAATCCTGCAACCGGGTATCCCGCGACCGGGCTGACGAGTGTGACCGTTTTTGGCCCTAGCGCTGAAAAAGCCAATGGTTTCAGCACTTCTTTAATGGTACTAGGCAAACAAGCCGGGCTGAAACTGATCAATCAATTTCCGGATTTCAGCTGCGTGATGATCACGGACGATGGCAAAGTCCTCACCTCCCAAAACTTCGACATTTCTCAGTATCAGCCTCAATAACAATCCATTAACACCTGACTATGCGACTGGTAGTAACTTACGCTTTTGCCGAGATGGGTTTGACAAATGTCTTCCAGTAATGCTACCACATTCTTTTGCATGGCTAGTGAGCCGCAAAGCATGATCACGCCATTATTTTTCAGCGTATCCGCCACAAAAGCTGCATCTTTCGCCAGCAAGTCTTTCACATATTGCTTTTCACCCTCTCGTGAGTAAGCTACGTGCAGGCTACCTAATTTTTTGTCTTCCAGGTTTTTTTCAATTGCTATTTTATAAAGCGCGAATGATGCCTGATCCCTGAATCCGCAGTACAAACGGCAGCTTGCATTCGCAGCCTGCTCATCGATCATGCCAAGAAATGGCGCAATGCCCGTTCCATTGGAAATCATCAGCACCGACGTTGCTTTTGGAGGGAAATGAAAATGATCATTGCTGACTATGCGGGCACTGATCACGCGCCCCGCAGTAAGACGCGACAAATAATCCGAGCCCAGGCCCTGTTCGTGCAGTTTAACACTCAGCTGAATGTCCTTTCCAACCTTACCAATAGAATAAAGCCGCTCACGGTGATCATTGGCCGGATAAATTGCCAGCAGGTCACCAGAAGTGAATTTTGCGCGACGTTTGGGTCTCAGGCGGATCAAAAATGACTCTCCTGCCGCGGAAACCACTGTTTTGTGAACAACGGTCAACTCTTGCGGCGTCTCGTGACGGGTGGTGAGCAAGCTGGGTGAAATGTTCAGCGCCACGGCTGCCCGCTGCGACCAGCTGGCGGCCCATTGACTGAATTCGTCCGGGGATTTGTCATTAACCGTATGTATTTCCAAGGTGGGAACGGCCCATTGCTGCCTGGCAAACAGGTTATCCACTTCAAAAGCGTATTTGCAAAAATCAGGATAGCCGTGCGAACCGAAGCCTACCACAGAAAAACGGACGGGATTGGGTTGTGGATGTTTCTCCAAATTCGTCGCGAAATGAGCTGCATTGGTAGGCGGATTGCCGAGGCCGTAAGTGGCTGCCATTACAATGATGTTCGATGCTTTGGGGAACACCTTATAGTTGTTCAGCTCGGTAACATAAGCCGATTTCCCTCCCGCGATCAGTTGCTGGTGGATCGCGTTGGCAAAACCAAACGTACTACCATTTTCCGAACCGACCAGAATGATAAACTCGCTTTCATCGGCTGTATACCTGTTTTTGACCCGGTTTGCCCTGCGCTTGAATGTCATGGCGAAACCTGAGTAGATGAAAAAGAGAATGTTACCGGAAGCAATTGCCAGTATAATGGCCCAGATGCCATGGGTTCGGCCGGTATGTAAGTCCAGGCTGAGTTCGGTAAGCAATGCTGCCGTCGGGTACTTCACTTCGGTCAGAATGTCGCCGGTAATCTGGTTAACCGTCACTTCCCGATCGCTGAGTTTGAGCGTATAGTAGTCTTCGGGATCTTCGGAAAATGGAAACTCTACAGACTGTACGTCTGAAAGGTTTATATTTTTGAAAACAGCAAAATCGGCAGCGCTGCTGACCGGCTCGGCCTTGATAGCATCAAAGTCTACTTCGGAAGATACTTTGGGTGTTTCAATGAATCCGAAACGGGCCAGAGAGAGGTAAGTACCACTTAATGCAATGATGAAAATAGGGATCAACGATAGCCGTCCCAGTACCACGTGGTAGTATTGCGAAAAGTTTTCCCTGACAATGCGGGTGAAAAATCGCTTCAAACCCCGCTGCCGCTGAATGATCAGCATCGTCCCGGAAACGGTGATCAGTAGTAGTAAAAATGAGGTTAGCCCTATAAAAAACCGGCCTGTTTCATGAATAAAAAGAGAACGATGCAATGCCGTCACCCATTCAAAAAACTCACTTTTGGGTGTCGGGTACCCCAGTATTTTACCGGTTTGTGGATCAATGTAGCCTACCAGTTTTTTGCCGTCGGCGTCACTTCCTTTTATTTGTACAAACTGATTTTTGTCAACAGTCAGCTCACTGATTTCAGGGTATTGCTTTCTCAATGCGGGAAGCGTTTGAGCCAGTGTGGTTTCTTTAAAATTGTCGGTGCGGTAGGGTAGGATCTTCTCGGATAATGGCTGAAAGGACAGCACTATACCGGTTACGGAAGCCAGCGTAAGTAATAGAAAAGAAGATACAGCCAACGCCAGGTGGCTGTATCTCCATATCGAAATGGTCATAAAGTACTGAACACATTAATTGGCGCTGAACCGGACGTAGCGGATGTATCCGGTACCTTCGCTTTTTGCGGAAAGCGCTTCCGTTGTCAATGGTATTTCCAGGTCTTTTACATTGTAATCCTTGTCTTCCACAGCGCTTTCGAAACGGATCTTATAGCCCGCATTGATTTTTGCATTGTCAATTTCAAACACATTCACGCTACGGTCGCCTCCTGTAACCGATGCTCCTGTGATAGCGCTGATGTTGGCCGGTTTTTTGGATTGAAACTTGTGCCACTCTTTAATGCTGTTATACCACTTTTTATCAGGGCCGAGCACGTACAGTGTTTTTTCATAAGCACCTTTACTATTCATGAGAGAAATGACGATGTAAGCACCTTCGCCCATGTAATTAGTCATCTGGATCATGCATTTGTATTTGCTGGTGCCGGTGGTTTGCGCGAATGTGGTGGTCGGTCGGGCGAATGTCAGCGCCACGATCACCAGCGCTGTTTTAAGTAAGTCGGACATGAAAATTATTTCAGGAAATTAACAGTTACATTGTTTTTGGACAGCGTTTCATTTTCGCCGGCCAGGTCAAAAGCAGTTTCTTGGAAGTTGGTCTGGATTTCTTTTTTAGCACCTATCGAGACCAGATATTTGAGCAAAGTGTCGTCCTTTGACACCATTGCCGCCTTGTGTAACGCCGTGATACCTTCGCTGTTTTTGGCATTGACATCAATCTGGTAGGTTTCCAGTTTCCTAACCAGCGAAAGATCATTTTTCGCGACCGCTACGTGGTACAAGGTGTTACCATTTTTGGCTTGTCCGGATACTTTAAATCCTTTTTCCAAAAGAACGCTCACTTTTTCGTCGAACTCATTGGCTCGCTGTGCATTGTAAGATTGCGCGAGGTAGAAAGCCAGATTATCACCATTTTTGTCCGTCGTGTTCATGTCGGCTCCTTGGCCGATCAGGTAACCGATCACTTCCGGCGAATTACTGCGGACTGCGAATGCCAATGCGCTCACTGCTTTGGAGTTACCCTGATTGATATCTTTCACTTTCGGAAGCAAAATGTCCAATGTTGCCGTCTCACGATTGCTGGCTGCCGCATTCATGAATACCGTGTTTCCGTTCTCATCTGCCTGATTTACATCAACACCTTTGCTCAGAAAATACTGGATAATGTCTGCCTGCTTTGGCTTCCGGACGATTGCATGCAATGCGTTTTCGCCATTTTTACCAACCACAGTCGGTTTCAGTTTCAGGCTTTCCAGGTATTGATATACTTCAATAGGATTGGCCCCGGCGCGTGATCCTTGTGCAGCCATTAAAATTGCACTGGAGTTTGCAGGTACTCCTTTTTCCAAAAGCGTTTTCAAAACGTCGACCTTTCCGGCGCGGGCTGAATAGCTAAATGCATTGTTGCCGGCAGCATCCGTACTTTTCAGGTCAAGACCTTTTGACACGAAATAATTGGTCAGCGCAAGGTCTTTATCATTGGCGATAGCGATCAGCAGAGCATTTGCGCCATCGTTATTAAGGTCTTTTTTAAGATCAGCCCCATGTGCCAGACAGATATCATACACTTTGGTATTCTGCTGACCGCCGCCCGCCGCAAAATTGATCGGCGTAGCACCGTGGCCGTCTACGAAATTTCCTTTAGATCCTTTCGCAACCAGGTATTCCATCAGTTCGATATTGCCTTTCATCGCAGCCCAATGCAGGTAAATACGACCGTCGTGTGTTGCCTTATCCACCGTGTTGCCCGGCTGTGTCAACAGGTATTCAACCGTCGCATTAGGTGCTGCGGCATTGATCGCCAGAACTACGGGATCGAACATATTATTGTTAAACTGAGAAGGATTAGCGCCTTTTTCAATTTCTGCTTTGACTGCATTCACATCCGGGGAAGTTTTCCAGAATGCCTGGTCCAAAAGTACATTCCGCTGTGCCATTGCGGCAAAGGAAAATAATGTACAAAAGGCGATAAGAAGTTTTTTCATAACAAACACAAATGATTAGATGCTGGGTTACCTGCTGCTTTTTCCCTGTTTTACCAAGTTAGGTGCGCAAAGTTAAATGATAATCAGTCTAAATAATATTATTTGTGAAATTTTGAATTCGTGCAGTCGCCAATGCTGGCGATACTGTGCGTTAAGAGTTTGCTTTTCGGATTACTCCCAAGCTCTTCGAGCAGCATTTTGATGTTTCCGATGACCAGCATGGATCGTCGCGATGTAAGAAATGGCCGCTGTTGGTGCGGTAAATGAGTGCGCCGGGTTTTATGATATTTTAATCCTTAACAGTGATTGTCTCCAACCCAACATGCTCGAAAGTAATGTTGACCGAGCGTCCGTGTTTCGGGCGGGTTCTATGGATTACATTTTTGGGAATGCTAAATAGCTGTCCCCCATGGAGTTCGATCGTTTCGTTTTCAAGATCGATCAGCAATGTACCTTCAATTACCAGAAATGTTTCATCCGAATTCGGATGATAATGCCAGTAAAAATCCTCCGTCATCACACTGGCCCGGATGACGTGATCATTGATGAAAGCTACGGGGAAATTGGAATAGGGCTTGGCCGTATTTGTAGTCTCTTTTTTCAGATCGATGACAGTTAATGGTGTATATTTCATGGCTTTGTTTTGATAAATTCAGTAATGTGTTATTTTTGTTCAATCAAATGGCTCCGTTGCCGTTGATACAGATACTCTTCGATCCTGGATAATTGCAACTTTTCTAAAAACTTCAAAGAAGAAACTCACTGCTGGTAACTATGTTAATGTTGTCTGGTAAGTAAGCATATCTGTAACGATAAACCCAGTTAAAATGGAAGCAATTGATATTTTTTCCACACTTGTCATATTATTAGCAGGAGCCTTTGCTTCTGGGAGTATTATCAAGTTTATTTATAACATTGTAACTGATAAAGGTATTACAGTTACCAATGTTAAGACCGGGAAATCTGCTACGATTACCCGCAGGTACAACAAAAGCCAGGTTCAAAGGCTTAACGAGGTTCTGAGTTAATTAGTTGGAATTGTCAGATCAGCCGGCTCCCTTAAAAAGGCAAGCGGCAAAGGTAACTGGCATCTCAGTTGTTATTTCGAGCCTAGCAAACAAAATAAAAGATCCGGTTGTAAAAGATTGGATACTGATAGCCAGCCCATTTATTGGTTTTATTTTAAACGCCGCATACAACTTCGGGAATGCACACATCAAATTCTATTATTGGAGATGGGTTACTAATCAGAATATAAACGATTTGAGAAAAAGGCAGGAAGAGCGGACTTGTCTTACATTGGAAAACAGAGAGATTGAAAAAGAAATCAGGGCGTTAAATAGAGACATACGAAAGAAAAGAACAGACTTGATTGTGAAATTGTAGAAGGCTGCCGGAATTATCGGTGGCCTTTTTTTGGTAAAACGTTTAAAAATAGACGTTATCGACCTTTTTTACCAGCATCGTGTCGATAATAATGTGCCTATCGAAGACGTAGCGGGAGCCGTGAAGGACTTGATCCAGGAGGGAAAAGTGAAGCATTTCGGCTTATCCGAAGCTGGGGCGCAGACGATTCGCCGGGCGCATGCGGTACAGCCGGTAGCTGCGTTGCAGAGCGAATATTCACTTTGGCATAGGAAACCTGAACTGGAAATTATACCGACACTGGAAGAATTGGGGATCGGTTTTGTTCCATTCAGCCCGCTGGGTAAAGGTTTTTTAACCGGCAAGATCGATGAAAATACGCAGTTCGATAAAACCGATTTCCGCAACACGGTACCACGTTTTAATGCCGAAAACAGAAAGGCAAACCAGGCAATGGTGGATCTGCTGAGCAACATTGCAGCGCAAAAGAATGCTACGCCCGCGCAAATTGCACTGGCCTGGTTACTGGCGCAAAAATCATGGATTGTGCCCATTCCGGGAACAACCAAGCTACACCGGTTGGAAGAGAATTTGGGGGCGGCAAATATTGAACTAACACCCGAAGATTTAACGCAGATCGAAAATGCGGCTGCTGAAATTGAGATCGTAGGAGCGAGATATACAGAGGCCGGAGAAAAAATGACTGGCCGCTAGGCTACCTGATAATCATTGATTTCCAGAAATATCCTGCCTCAGATTGCAGCGTTCGCAAGTACAGGCATTTGTGACTTGATCTTTTTTAATAACTCCTCCTGACCACGTCTTTTTTCAAGGTCTTCCGGGCGGAGTTTTTTTCTGAATTCGGCTTTTAAATTGTCATTAGTTGCTGAAAATGCAGCGATCTCCTCATTGGAAAAAGAATCGTTTTTATTCGTTTCAAATTGAAGTTGATAGCCCAATTTCTGCAATGTATCACCGGCTACTCGTTCAAAGATCCGGATATCTTCTTCACTCAATTCCTTCAAAAACTTGTTATGGTTATCAGCCAGCACAGGTTTTACGACATTCTGCCACATTAATCCCGAATTAGCCGTTTCCCTCGATTCATCGGATTCGTGATAGGACATTGCTGCTTCTGAATAAGCGACGCCGAGAAAGTTACAGAGCCTTTTCAGCTCTTCCTGCGGATTTTGGAGCAAGTCTTCATATCGCAGCCTGATCACGCGGTCACTACCCAACTTTTCGTACAGATCAATCGAGGCGTCCTGTTCCTGCTTCCATTGTCGTGCAATGTGGTATATGTGTTTTTCTCCGACAATAGCTTTTTTGAATGAAAGCGCCACATCCCGGCCATCCCGAAATAGGTGAACGTATAGGGGTTTAGGGTTGTACTTTTCAAGATCGTCGGCAAAGCGAATGTTGGCCATGCTTTTGCACATCCACACATGGGCGCCTTCACTTTCCGCTTTCAGTTCATATACTACCCGTGTAATGTCAGGTAAAGTCGCGTTCTCGCAACGCGCTAGTATCGCCTGCCGGTCCAGTACCACGCCTGTCCAGGGAACCGGATTGGTTTCCACCAGCGTACAGACATCTTCGATCAAAGTTTGAAAATTGGAAACAGTGTTCAGGTCGCCGTAAGCTGGTAGCAATGGCATCAATCTTTCCAGGATATGCGGCGGATGTGGGGCCGATACGCCTTTCAACTGGTTGAGCATCAGCCTGAGCAGGTTAGAGCCGGAACGCTGCGTCCCGATCATTTGGACGGGGGTGAAAGTCATGGGTTATAGTGTTAAAATTCCAATGATACCGGCCACGGGAATGACATAAACCGGGTCAATTTTGAAACGCATGATCGCGAGTAGTGCCAATGCGAAAATTGTAACGGTAAAAATCGACAGGCCATTGTTCCATAAAATCGTGAAAGCCGCCGAGGCGATCATTCCGATAATAGCGGGTCGCAAACCTTTGAAAATTGCCGTAACGAGCGTCGAGCTGCTGATTTTGTTGAAAAATTTAGTGCAAAAAACCGTTAGTACTGCCGTTGGAAAGAAAATAGAAATGGTCGCATTGAGCGCGCCCCAGAAACCGGCCAGCTTGTACCCGATAAATGTCGCACTCACGAATATGGGCCCAGGCGTGATCTGCCCCATTGCGACAGCATCCACAAATTCTTTGTCCGAAAGCCATTTCATC
The DNA here is from genome assembly GCF_039919315.1 of Dyadobacter sp. Classification (GTDB taxonomy): domain Bacteria; phylum Bacteroidota; class Bacteroidia; order Cytophagales; family Spirosomataceae; genus Dyadobacter. The sequence continues at coordinate 197,057 of NZ_JBDSFX010000090.1, forward strand.
CCGTCGACCACGATTTTTTGCATCGTAGGTATGATCACATAACCGCCCCCAAACTGGCTAAGGCTCATTCCTGAGAAGGTCAGCAGGATGGTTTTGTGCAAGTGCAGTGCAGGGTTTTGATTGATAAAAACTAAAAGTAACACCAGCGCTATAATTGGTATTACAATCCAGTACTGCTTTTGAGGAGTTTTGATTTTCGATTCCTTTTCCGCTAATATCGGCGCGGCTGACGCTTTGTAGTAAAATAAGTAACCGAATGCTCCGCTACCAACCAGAATGGTCAGCGTGGTCATGTAAGATTTTGAGAAAAATATCAATATCGCCGAGGCTATGGCAATGATAATCTGCGGGATATCTTTAATGCTCTTTTCACCCAGATTGACAGCCACACTAATAATGATCGCCGCCACTGCCGGGAGAATGCCGGAGAAGAAATGGCTCATCGCGGGAATGTTACCATATAGAAAATACAAATGCGCAAGCATTAGCATGAGTATAAATGAAGGCAATAACACCGCTACCACGCTTACGAATGCGCCCGCCCAGCCGCCCAGCCTGTACCCGACAAACGATACCACATTCACAGCCATCGGCCCAGGCAGTACGGAAGCCAGCGAAATGCCTTCCATGAGCACATTGCTTTCGAGGTTGCCGTCCTTCTCGACCACCTTCTTCTGGATCATGGAAATGAGCGCCATAAATCCGCCCCACGACGTCGCACCGATCCTCAGGAATGTCAGGAAAAGATAGGTGAGACTGGGTTTCATCGGCTATTTGTTAACAAGATAAGGCGCTACCAGGCTGCCCGGAATGAACTCGGCGCGATACGGCATGATCCTGCTTTTGAGCATCCATAAAAACCGCCCTTCCGGGTTGGTCAGTACGATTGTGTTGGTTTTGGAACTGCAATGCAGGATGGCGTCGCTGGTGACCAGGTACGCGCTGCCCATTCTGGCGGTGTAAACTTCTTTGGGTAAAATAATCTGTCGGGTGACGGTGGCAGTTTTGTTCTTTTCGTCCAGTTTGAATGTCAATGTGCGCGTTTGTTCGCGACTGGTACCATTGTCGAACAGCATCAGGTCGCCTTCTGCATTTTTATGTACCGCATGCCCCTGGTCGAAAATGCCTTTCTGCGGGATCGCAAAGTCACCGTTCTTCCCAAATTTCCAGAGTACCTGACCCGTTTTGGCGTCGATTTTCCAGACTTGTCCATTGTTATAAAATGAGACGAGATAATTGCCGTCGGTATCAAAATTGACACTATTGGCGTGCATCCAGTCTTTCTTTTCCTGCATGATCTTCGGATCTTTCAGCGGATCGAGCATATCAAAAACCGACCAGCTCCATACTTTTTTACCTTTTCGGTCGAGAACGATGATACCGTCACTTTTGACAGTGTCTTTCGCAGTTCCGCCTACGCTGGTAAGGTCCATGATCTTCGTCTGCACGCTCAATGTTACGACTTCACTTTTGGGGTTCAGGATAATTTCGTGGTGTATGGTCTCTTTGAAATCACCTTCGCCTTTTTTAAGATGCAGCAGCGTGTCGCCTGTCAGGGATACTTCGAGGATTTCGTTTCCGTAGCTAGTCGGATATTCTTCCGTTCCGAGAATGGACAAAATGGTTTTATTGCGTGTAAAATGTGTGGTTTTAAATCCGGTACCATTCACCTGATGATACCAGCGGATCTCGCCTTTTGAATCCAGCATAAAAATAATCCCCGGCGTTTCCCGGCGGGCGATCAGTACGAAACCGTCCTTGAATGTCTGTGGTACCAATGCTGAATCCGGCGCGATCACGCGGAAGAAATCCTGAATCCAGACCGGATAACCTGGTGTTTTAAAATCGTATACTTTGCTGCTGGTCTCCTTCCCGCCGTCGGATGAAATGATCTGATAGCGGTATTGCGAGGTGGGGCGGAGATTGGTGAGTACCAGCGGATGTTCTGTTCCTTCCGGAGAACTGGGAGTCGTGTATTTGTTAAGCGAATCGCTTTTTGACCAATAATGGATACGCAGACTGTTTTGACGAGTCGTTTTTACATCAATTCTTACTTTCAATGAATTTCGCCCCGGCGCACTCAGGCTGATCGTCTCAATCCCCGAGCCGCCACAGCCAATGAGGAACATTCCTGCTATTAAGATTAGGAAGGGGAGTGGAATGCATTTCATAAATGTGGGGGCGTAGGTATGCGTAAATATAGTAAAGCTTCGCGTGTAGTTTAAGTTGGGCGTAGTCTCAGACTACGCCCAACTTAAGGCCCACCGCTACTGCCTATCGCTGTTACTTAAATTAGGGTTTAGGTCTACTTGTGCTTGTGGGTATGGGAAATATCTGTGTTTATTGATATCAATCCGTGCGGGCTGTCCGATGGCAGTCAGGTAGGTATTGACCATTGACTGGTATTTGCCCATTCGGATCAGGTCTTCGCGGCGTTTGCATTCGAAGAAAAACTCCCAGCCACGTTCCGTCAGGATCTGATCGCGCAAGCCGTCTTTGGTGAATGTTCCTGCGGCACCCAGCAATGTTGCTTTTGAACGTGCTTTAACCTGGTTGATCAGCTGAATGCTTTCTGCATTAGGTCCATTCAATTCGTTCAATGCTTCGGCGCGGCACATCAGGATGTCGGCGTAGCGGATGATCGGGAACACGTGTCCGTCCAGGTAAGTGGTTGATCCTTTGGGGTCGGCGTATTTTTTGGAAGCTACATCAGGCAGATAGTAGAAGCCTGCGGGAGGGTTTATCACTCCGGCAGGAGGCTGCACGTAACGCAGGCCGTCGGTGCCAACGTAGTCGTAAAAGAACATTTCGCGACGTTCGTCATTTTTTTCAAATGTATTCCAAAACCGCCACGGAATACCAAAATACTGCCATCTGTCGGTCACTTCTGTATTGTTGAGCGGGCCGAAGTGGTTCATCATTTCGGTCGCATCCAGCAGGTTGTTGGACAATGCGCTGAAAATATTCTCGGAGCACCATTTGTTGCTTTCCGCGAAAAGCTGCGAATAGGAAGGATACAGGGCATATTGCTTCAAATCCATGATCTGCTGCGTGATATCCGCTACTTTCTGCCATTGTTTTTCACGCATGTACAATTTGCAGAGCAACGCCAATGCTGATCCTTTGGTAGCTCTTCCTACGTCATTGGTTTTGTATACCGTGCTGCTGGTGTAGTTCAATGGCAGGTTCGCCGCTGCATATTCCAGGTCGCTGATGATCTTGGCATTGATCTGAGAGATTTCCGTAACCGGTACCCTCGCCTCGTATGCCGGGCTTTGGATATTTTTAGCCACAGAATCTTCCGTCATCAATGGCACCGCTCCAAATGCATTGGTTAAGTCATAATACCCCAGCGAACGCAGGAATTTGAGCTCGCCCAGAAACTGCGCCTGTTCTTTTTCGGTCAGTGCCTCGATTTTTGGAATGTAATATAAGGCATTGTTCACATCGGAAACCAGCTTGTACTGATGCTGCCAGGCGTAAGCAAGATAGGTGTTGCTAGGTCCCCAGTTTGCGTTCGACATGAGCCCAACATCTCCACCGGACGAGGCGTGACCAACATCGGTAGTAAGATCGGTAATAGTCACCTGGAAACCAGCATAGTACATCCAGGAATCGTTGCTTCCGCTGGGTTGTTTCAGGCGGGAGTAGGCTGCGTTTACGGCCGCAATGGCGTCATCTTTCGACTGAAAAGCATTCGCGTCGGTCAGGATGCTGTATACTTTCGGTTCGATCAGGCTTTCGCAGGAAACCGTAAGGCACAACATCAGCAGTGATAGGATCGATATATATTTCATTATCAAGATATTAGAAGTTAACTTTTAGGCCAAGGGTATAGGAACGGTACGATGGGAATGCAGTGTAATCCAGACCAGACGCCAGGTTGATGCTGCTCGCGGAGGTGCCGCCATTAGCAGCTTTGGTATTCACCTCGGGATCGGTACCGGTGTAGCCTGTGATCGTAAACAGGTTCTGTACGGTTCCGTAAAGCCTTACATTCACTTTGCTTTTTGGTCCAAAGGGCAGGTTATAACCCAATGTGATCATTTTGCAGCGCAGGTAAGATGCATCTTCCACGAAGCGGGAATTGATATAACCACCGAAAGAAGTAGTCGCATAACCATCACGTGGAATATCCGTGTTCTCATTGGTTGGAGTCCAGCGGTTCAATGCGGAGGTGCCGTAACCTGATTCCAGGATCAATGCATTGGCATTATATAAGCTGTAATCCAATGCGCCTTGCAGGAATATGTTCAGGTCAAAATTCTTGTAGCGGAACTCATTACCGATACCATAAGTGTAATGCGGATTAGCATTGCCCAGGTAGGCGCGGTCGTTTGCATTGATCGTTCCGTCCCCGTTTACGTCTGCATATTTAGGGCTGCCCGCAGGTGCACCTTTCTGTGGCGTGTAAGTTTCACCCGTTTTGATCACGCCGTCATACACATATCCGAAGAAGCTGCTGAGCTCGCGCCCCGGTTCCAGTTTGGTGAAATCCACCGCGCGTCCGCCGTAAGGGTTTGCCGTAGTAGTAATAATGTACGGACGACCACCCAGATCCATCACTTTCTGCTTGTTATAAGCAATATTGAAAGCCGTTTTCCACCTGAAATTTCCTTTGGAAACATTCTGGGTATTGATCGAAAGTTCGAGACCATTGTTCTGGATCGCACCTGCATTCACGATCTGGCTGCTGAAACCCTGCCAGTCACCAATCGGAATGTTCATCAGCAGGTCATTGGTTTTCTTGTGGTAGTAATCAAATGTGGCCGAAATACGCCCGCTCGCGAAAGCCAAATCCACACCAATATCCAGCTGTCCTGTGCTTTCCCATTTCAAATCCGGGTTGGGCAATCTGGTCGCAGCCACACCGCCGTAAGAGTTATCGCCGTCGAGTGTGAGGTTTACGGGCGAGAATGTGGTCATGTAGGCGTAGTCTCCAATGCGGTCGTTACCGGTAACCCCGTAACTGGCGCGTACTTTCAGGTCGGAAAACAGGTTCAGGTTTTTTACAAATTCTTCATCACCAACGCGCCATGCCAGCGATCCAGACGGGAAATAGCCGTAGCGGTTGTTTTCTCCAAAGCGGGAAGAGCCATCGCGACGGATCGTGAATGTTGCCAGGTATTTGTCTTTGAAACCATAATTGATACGACCGTAAGCCGAAGCGATTTTCGTATTTATTTTATTGCTGGTAGACGTTACACGTTCAGTACCAGCGCCCAGGTTGTTATAAAGGAATACATCCGAACTGAAATTTTGTACAGCCGTAAAATGATCTTCCGTCTTATCATCCTGCGTCGAAACCCCGGCAATCGCATTGATCGAATGCTGGCCGAATGTTTTGATGTAGGTAAAATAACCCTCCACCAGATTACGCGTCGATGCATTGTCCTGTACCGTCGCACGGCCTTTCACTTTTTCACCGTCCACCAGGTCTCGGGGCAGGTAAGTGCCTTCTTTGAAACCATTGTACTCTGTTCCTGCATTCACTTTGAATGTAAGATCATCGGTGATCTGGTACTCGGCGAATGCATTGATGTTGATTTTGTTTCCAAAACGGTCATTGGTAGGGGCTAGCAACCAGGCAAGCGGGTTGTCGCGGCCCTGGAACCTTGCATACGAACCGTCTGCATTGTAGGAAGGCACAGCCGGCGACGCCGAAAGAATTCCGTACATCACATTGGAAGGCACTATGGAGCCGTCGTAATTTTTGAAAAGAGAGAATGTATGAGCGCCGTACACGTTGGCACCCACTTTGAAACGCTTGCTGAACTGCTTGTCTGCATTCAAGCGAACGGAATACCGGTCATAATCGGTGTTTTTTAATGCTCCATCCTGGGAGAAATAGTTAAGCGAAAGTGCCACGCGGGTATCTTCATTGCCACCACTGGCCGTCAGACTGTAACTCTGTACGCTTGCATTACGCGTCGCCAGCTTGAACCAATCGTTGTTAATACCGCTTTTTAGGTCTGTCGGGGTATAAGTAGGGGGCAGGCCTCTTTCGGCATTTTTAGCATTGGTAATGTCCATAGCCTGCAAGCCCGTCATTTTCTCGTAGCTGCTCGATACTTTCTGAACACCGTAATAGCTATCGAAAACCACGGTTGGTTTACCAGCCTTGCCACGCTTGGTAGTAATGATAACGACCCCGTTTGCGCCTCTCGCACCGTAAATGGCGGTGGCGGAAGCATCTTTCAGGATCTGGATATCTTCAATGTCGTTAGGGTTAATGTCTTTTCCGGTTTCGGAAGGAAAGCCGTCGACTACATACAATGGCTCGTTGGTGGATGAAATCGAATTTCCGCCACGTATACGCACCACCGTAGAGCCTCCCGGCGCGGAGTTAGATTGGCTTACCTGCACACCCGCGGCTCTTCCCTGAAATGCCTGCGCCACGTTGGAAGTCGCGCCGCCGAGGTTCAGATCTCCGCTGGAAACGGAGCTTACTGCGCCGGTCAGGTCCTTTTTCTTCTGGGTACCGTAACCCACCACCACCAGCTGATCCAATGTCTTGGAATCCTCTTCCAGTGTAAAATCGAATTGCGTTCTGTTACCAACTGTCATTTCAGCCGTTTTGTAGCCGATAAACGAAACCCGCAGCACAGACTGGCTGCCAGGAACATTCAGTGAAAACTTTCCTTCCACATCGGTGATCACGCCGGAGGTGGTACCTACCAGCGACACATTGGCCCCGGGGATTTCTGCCCCTTTGGCGTCGGTCACTTTTCCTGACACACGGACTTCACCCGATTGAGCGAAACCGTTTCTGGTGGCCAGCAGTGAGACGAAAATAAAAAAGAATAAAAGTTTGTACTTCATTGAAACGTGGGTTTGGGGTTGACACAAAAATTCTTTCCGGAAGAAACCAGCCGCGCTCAGCGACCTTCTTCCAAATGCATTGATTTCAACTATTTTACGGGTATAAACAAATGTAAAAACAAAATGTGTGCGCACACACTATCAGAATAAAAATTCCTGCGATTTATCCATTCAAAAGAAAATTTTACTGGAACACGGAAGTGAAATACATAATTTTACTTTTTAAGGCTTTTCGAATACGATTAGTAAGCATCCTTTGCCTTTTACCACATGATTGGCTGTCCATTATAAAAAGGGGTTTGTAGCAGGTTCATGTTGATGGCCACAAACGTACCAAATTTAGAGTGTGTGCGCACACACTTTTAGTGAATTTTAATTCACTGTCAGGTACAAAAGCCTAATATTTTTGTTGAAAACCTAAAAAAGAAATTATTTCACGTGTTGAGCGATCGTTTCGTCCATGACGGTTTCCTCTTCCTCGTCGAGGTAGTAGTTGAGATTTTCCTGTGTGACAATGTCGAGCGGGAGGAATTTGAGCTTGGCTACTTTTTTCCTGAATACCAGAAAATCGGCCAGCTGTTTGATACCCAGATAGCCCTGCCGTCTTGGATTTTGGTTGATCAGAAAGCCAATGGTCCCTTTTTTAAGGTAATGCAGATTTTGGGCAAGAAGGTCATAACCGATGATCTTGATGTGGGCGATCTGGCGGTCTTCCAGAAATGAAGCAACGTGATGTGCCTTGGAGGTGGTGACAAAGATGTGTTTCAGGTCGGGCGTGTTGTCGATCGCCTGGCTCAATTTATTATTAAAATCAGACGGATCAGAGCGGTCGAGTTCCAATGTGGCAATGCGGTACTGGTTTTCAGGATCAACCTGCTCAAAATAATCGCGCAAACCATTCTCCTTTTTCACAAGGTGGGCTGCATTACTGGTTTTTTCGTCAATATGTACGACCAGTATCGAGCACGGTCCCGACTGCCCGTAATGCATGAGCTTTCCGGCCAGTTTGCCGCTTTGGTATGAATCCTGGCCTATGTAGCTCAGCGGGCCGTACTCTTCGATCTCTGTATTGAAGAGTACGAAGGGTACACCTGCTTTCTTCCATTTTTCAAAAAAAGGTAATGTTTCGTGGTAAAAAATGGGGGACAGAAAGATCCCTTCCGGGTTAGAAGCTGTAAGTTCTGTTGCTTTTTCAATATAAGAATCCACATTGAACGGATTGAAAACAAAATGTTCGACTGAGACACCATATTGCTTCAATTCCTTCACTGCCAGCTGTATACCCGCTTTTGGTGCGTGCCAGTAGGAGTCTATTTCGTGATCGGGAACCAGTGCGGCGAAGCGATATTGCTTTTTGGAACCCAGCGCACGGGCCATCAGGTTGGGTTCGTATTTGGAATCGTCAATGATCTTCTGAATGCGGAGCCTTACTTTTTCTGCTACTTTTCCGCGATTATGGATCACGCGGTCGACGGTACCGGTCGAAACTTTGGCTTTCAGTGCAATATCTTTGATGCGGATTGTCTTGTTATCCATGGAGGCTAAATGCGTTTAATACATTCCCAAAGCGGTTTTCTGTTGTTAAATACTGTAATGGAGGTGCCCGAAACCTATTAAACGGTAACAATGAAAACGCCAGTTCGGATTTTATGCAAAGTTTGCAGATTGATTTAGATTTACGTCCTTCATGATCATTTTCAAGCGAATTAACCCATGCAAATAGATATTGAACGCATCAATGCGATCGCCCTCGAAGCCGGAAAAGCCATTCTGGAAGTGTATAATGGTGCTCAGGCGGATTTTCAGACTACATTGAAGTCGGATAGTTCACCGTTGACCATCGCCGACCGCATTTCAAATGATATCATTGTTAAAGCATTAAGGGAAGCATATCCGCTGATCCCGATTATTTCGGAGGAAGGCAGGGATATTCCTTACGAAGACCGGAAAGACTGGTCCTATTTTTGGTGCGTAGATCCGCTTGATGGTACCAAAGAGTTTATCAAACGCAATGGCGAATTTACCGTAAACATTGCGCTGATACACGATGGTGTACCTGTTCTGGGTGTGATATATGTGCCGGTACAGGATGTTTTGTATTATGCAAGCGAGGCCGATGGAAGCTGGAAAAAGTCATCGGACGGTACGGTAACTGCGCTGAAAGTATCTACACCAGCCGGGGACTGGGTTTCGGTGGGGAGCCGGTCGCATGCTTCGGAAGAGGATGAAAAAGTACTGGCCGGTTATCCTGTCACATCTTCCATTACCGTAGGTAGCTCACTGAAATTCTGTATGATAGCGGAAGGTGAAGCGCAGGTATACTACCGCCACGGACCTACGATGGAATGGGACACTGCGGCTGGTCATGCCATTGCGAATTATAGTGGCGCCCGGGTAACGCAGCCAAGTGGGGAGGCATTTTCCTACAACAAACCTTCGCTGCTGAATGGAAGCTTTTTGTGCATCGTTAATTCATGTAACTAGTCCGGTTTAATGTCGGGTAGGATAGCGGAGTAAAGCAATTCGCAGCTGTCGCGGGGAGTTTGCGTATTGGTAAAAAGCGTAAGATGGGAGTTGATAGATGGTTCAAATGCGGAGCTGATACCGGTGAAATTCGTCAATCCTTCTGTTCTGGCTTTTTTATAAAGACCTTTTACATCTCTTTCCTCGCAAACTTCCAGCGGGCAATCGACAAACACTTCGAAGTAACGCTCGCCCAAAATTTCATGCGTCAGATCCCGGTGCCCCTGCATTGGGGTGATGAATGAGCAGATCGTGATAATGTTGTTCTCGACCAGGATCTTGGCCATTTCAGCGGCGCGACGGACATTTTCTGCCCGGTCTTCGTTTGAATAGGTCAGATTACTGTTGATACCGGCCCGGAGAATGTCGCCATCCAGCAACACGGAGAAGAAACCTTCGCCATCCAGCTTTTCCTTTAGCAATGTGGCAATCGTACTTTTCCCCGCACCGGACAGCCCCAGCAGCCAAATCACTATTCCCTTTTGGCTTAAAGGTGTCTTTTTAGCATGGATCATGAGCGGGAGATTTTCAATAAACGCCCAATTTAGGAGGTGAGAGATTTACTTCCATGATTTTTAGCGAAAATATAGGTTTAGTGATCATGAAATGAAGGATAATTTCCATCAAACCAAAGGCAATATACCGTGATCTTGGTATTGATCGCAGCTTGGTGAAGGATGACTTTTGTAAAGGCCAAAAAACTTTGCAACACATTCCAAACGAACCTGTTAAATCCAAGATCATGAAACGAATTCTACTCCTGTTCTCTATTCTAATCGCACTAGTAAGCGGGTCTAGCTATGGCCAAACATGCAGCGGCTCACTATCAAGCACGACTGTGTCGCCCTGCCTTGAACAACCATTTACACTCTCCACCCCCAACGCCACCGCATTTGGCGGTTCTATCAACTGGGAAGTCAGTACAGACGCTGAAGGCCCTTGGACGGCCATTGGTACCAGTAACTTTGGCGAGCCCACCGGCTCGGCCAAGTTCACGGTAACACCTGCTGAGGCGGGTGTTCGGTACTATCGCGGCGTACGTCCGGGTAATTGTACCTATGCGCCTGTTATGGTTACCGTCGGTGCCGGGGCTGCTCCTTCTCCACCGGTCATCTCGGCGAGTACGTATTGCAATGGCATTGCCACACTTACAGCGTCCGGGGCCGGAGAGGGTACATACACCTGGTACCGGATCAATTCGGTATCGCAGGTAACGCAGGTGCAATCCGGAGCCAGCAATGAGTACGTGATCCCCAACTTGCCCAATGGAAGTTTCTTTGAATCAGGATTCCGATACTATGTAACCTTCTCGAACGGGACCTGCACAAGTAGCGCAAGCGGTATTTTGCTGGTATTGCCCTCCGGTGCGGTACCTCCGGCGCCCACTATTGCTGCGCAATCCACTAGTATTTGTGTCAATCAATCCACTACCCTTACTGCCATAGGATCGGGAACTATTAAATGGTACCGCACGAACCCTACAACATTGCTCGGCGAGGGGAGCAACATTCTGATCAGTCCTACTGGCACGCGCGACTACTTCGCCACCAGCACGATCAACGGTACCTGTACTTCGACCAATAGTAATTTCGTAAATGTTGCGTTGGCACTACCCACCGCCACTACTACAATGCCAGCAAGTCAGGACTTTATTGTGTCTGAGCCCATTAGAATCGTATTGGCAGATAGCGATTGTAAAATCTTTGCCCAATTCAGCTCCTCGGAAGCCTCGGGCGCCGAGATTTTCTCAAAAACAGTCAACGCAAAAGTTTCATTTGATAACACGGTCAAAATATACAATGGAATGCCATATGTACAGCGCCATTTCGATTTTCACCCTACCCAGGCTTTGACGCCCGGCTATTCCCCTTTTTACACCATTACCATGTATTTCACCCAAGCGGATTTCGATGCATTTAATGTAACCAGCACCGTAAAGTTGCCTCTGAATCAGGCTGATGTGGAAGGGTATGCATCCAATCTCCGCATTTTGCATGCATACGGTACACCGAATTCCCTGCCGGCCGCGCCAGGTAACTATTCCTCAGGAAACGTGGTCGAGGATTGCATTGCGTGCACGACTGTTGGATGGAGTACGGAATACAATGCGTGGGCAGTTTCAATTAATACCATCGGTTTCTCTGGCTTTTTTATCACGGCCAAAGGGGCTACTTCGCTGCCTGTGACGCTGGTTAATTTCAATGCTATCAAGGCTGAACGTTCAGTTGTTCTGAGCTGGCAAACCTCAGAGGAAACCAATAGCGACCGATTTGAGATCCAGCATAGCGCCAACGGGAAGCAATGGACGATGATCGGGCAGGTGAATGCGACGGGCGAGAGCAAAACTTTACAACGCTATACATACACGCACGCCACCCCGCGCACAGGGGAAAATCTGTATCGAATGAAAATGGTCGACGTGGACGCTACATTCGCCATGTCACGGATAGTTTCGGTGAAGATGGATGATGCTAATGAGTTGAATGTGTTCCCCAATCCGGCGACCCGTGCTGTTTCAGTTACGAGTGAGGTAACTATCACGGGATATCAGCTGGTGGGGCAGGATGGCACCATCGTCACGCAGGACGACCACAAGCGTACGAAGGAGCTGGTGATACGGAATCTGAATGTTCCTGGCGGTCTTTATTTTCTAAAATTGAATTTGGAAAATGGGACGATTGAAAACCGCAAACTGATCATTGAGTAAAATGCGGCGCAAAAATCAAAGAATGGAACTGGTCTGGCTGGTTGTTTCTTTGCTGGCTATCATGGTTGCTATCGCCGGGATTTTAATGATGTGATCTATTTAAAGGTATTGATAGCCAGATAATAAGCCTTATTTTAGAGAAATACTACTCCTCTATGAATAAACTGCTCATTGTCGACGATCATCGCATTTTCACGGACGGGATCCGTTTCCTGATAGAACATACCACGGATCTGGCAGTGACAGGCGTGCTGCATCTCGGTAAGGAGGTACCACAATTTCTCTCCCGCCATGCTGTGGATATCATGCTGCTGGACATCGATCTGCCCGATCTGTCGGGTTTTGATGTAGCCAAAATGGTCAAACAGAGTTACCCCGATATCAGGATACTGGCGCTTTCCATGCTTGACGATCTGGGTTCAATGGAACGGATGAGCCAGGCCGGCGCCAGAGGTTTTTGTATCAAAAGCGAGGGGCGGGAGGAAGTTTTCAAAGGCATTCAACGGATACGGGAAGGCGGCACTTACTGGCCGCAGCGCTATCTGGACATCCGAAAAAACGGCCTCGAAAAAGTAAGTGACCTCACACTCACATCAAGAGAAACAGAAATCATCCCGCTGATCACTTCCGGGCTGACAACCGGAGAGATCGCAGAAAAATTATTTATCAGTACTCGCACTGTCGAAACACACCGGAAAAATATCTACCGGAAACTGAACATTCACAGTAATGTAGAGCTCGCCAGATATGCGGGCAAACATAAGATTTTCTAGCCTTAAACTGATCAGATAATGGTTCGATACCTAGCGTTTTTGTTGACCTTATCATGGTTTTCTGTCCCCGCGCAAGAGTCGAAAGAAAAAGCAGAGTTTCCTGAGCAACCCTCCGACAAATTTATCTTTGATCACTTTACATCGGATAACGGAGCTGGGGGTTTAGGCGGCGGCCGGATCCGCCAGCACAATGGTTTTATATGGTTTTCGGGCTTTGCGGCATTTAATCAAATGGCACGTTTTGATGGGATTGACTTCAAATTTGCTGAACTCTACAAGGGCGATTCGCTCATTAAGGCAAGTACATTCTATTATGTCTTCGATCGGAAAGGCCAGCTCTGGTATGGTGCGAGAGGGAATTTATTTCTGTGTAAAAAGCCGGATTCCTGGATCAAGAAACCGGGACAGTCTGGGAAGTACAGATTACAGATTGACACCATTTACACAAAGGTCTTGCAGCAAAATTTTGTAACTAAAATTCTTGGAGAAGACCATGAGGGAAATTTATGGATTGCGCAGTCTTCCGGGAAACTGTACCTGTTTAATCCTGAAACAGGAAAGAGGAGAATTTTCAAGTTTCCCGCTGGTGAGCAGGTTGTCGATTGGGTTGCCGATAGGCAAGGAAGGATGTTGGTTATTTCAAACAAAGAAATCTACGAACTAACCGACACGAGCGGCAACTTTGTTCGCAAATCGATACGGAAGCAGGCTGGCATGCCAGTAGACACGGAATTTAAAGATCTATTTGTCGACGAACAGGGTAGTGTGTGGCTCGGTACAGACCAGGCAGGGGTATATCAGTTTCAATGGAAGAAATCCGGAAGGAAGAGCCACTTCTTTCAATTGCAAAATTACAAATGTGACATTGTTACAGGCATAATACAGGACAAAAGCGACCGGATCTGGATCGGTACACAGGACCAAGGAATGGTTGTTTACGATTACAAAACACGAAATTGGGAGCAGCTGAAATACGCCCGAAGTAACCCTTCCGGCTTGAATTTCAACTGGATATATACCATGCATGCGGATGACCAGGGAAAGGTTTGGATTGGCTCTACAATGGGTGGTATAGACCTGTTCGATCCGGCGAAGAATCATTTCAGGTTATTAACGCAGATAGATAACGAATACAAAAGGACATCGGAAACCAATTATATGTACTTCGGGAACGGTGATAGCCTCTATGTTTTTGAAGGTACCCAGGACTACGAAATGATCTATTCAGTGAAAGAGAGAAAATACAAACATGCTTTCAAAAATAGTCTCCCCCGTTTGCCAAAGATGGTACAATTATGGATTAAAGACGGTACCGGAAAGAATTGGTTCGTTAATACGGATGGACTTTATTCCTATGACCTGAAAAAGAGCAAACTTAATTTCTACCCTTTCCCTAACAGCAGGCAATACAGAATTTTTCTACCCAATACGGCGGAAGTGATTGATAGGAAAAAATCGGGCGATCTTGGCGAAAAACAAGAAATATGGATTGGCGATGGGTTGGGTTTGATCCGTTTTGATATCAATACCAAAAAATGGATCGACAATGCTGATCTGCCTGAAAAACTCAGAAATGTTATTTCAGATAGAAACATAACGCTGATCCGAAGCGGTTCCGGAAATACAGTCTATTTAGCGGGCACGTACATGCCATTTGTTCGATATGGTGTCGAAAGCGAGAGGGTAGATCTGGCAGGATATAATAAGGAAGGCGCTCAGTATACTCATGATATTCTGGAAGAAAAGTCTTCCGTTTGGGCGGCCACGGATGTGGGCCTGTATGAATTATCAATGTCGGATCTTTCAGTGAAAGCAATATATAGTCCGGGAGGAAATGACTACCTCCAGTCGGCTATCTCCATTTTTACCCGGGATGAAAAGAAGCACTTCTGGCTCTTTGGTGCGGAAGAACTGATGGAATTTGTCCCTGGTAAGGGTGTATTGAAGAAATACCGGTTCAAGGAGGAAATAAGAAATAACTCCATTAACACAGTCCCTGCGTATCGTCATCAGGATGGCACTATCTTTTTTACAGGAGCGAAGGGTATTACTTACTTCAATCCAAAGGACCTTAAAACCAATTCATTCGTGCCACCGGTCAGCATTACCGACATTCATGTGATGGGGGCTCCGTATTCAACTGATAAAAACGAACTGAGGCTGACACACAAACAGAACTTCGTCGATTTTGAATTTGTGGCCCTCAACTTTACCAGTGCTGCTAAAAACCAGTACCGTTACAAGATGGATGGCATTGATGAAGAATGGATCGATGCAGGGACCAAGCGAAGCGCAAACTATACCAATCTTCCTCCCGGGGGTTACACTTTCACAGTGATTGGCAGTAATAATGATGGTGTTTGGAATAAAAAAGGCGCATCCGTGAAGATTATGATCCTACCTCCGTGGTGGGCTACCTGGTGGTTCAGGAGTTTGTTGATCCTGCTGTTTGCCAGCGGCATTTATGGATTATTTCGCTACCGTCTTAATCAGCAGCTGCGCCAGCGCGAGGCGGAGATCAGGGCATCATTAATGGCCCAGGAAGCTGAAAGGCAAAGATTTTCAAGAGAATTACATGACGGAATAGGCGCAAATCTCTCATTGCTCAAAATGTACTTATCCTCTTTCGGAGAAGCAGATATTCCAATGGCTGAGTTAAAAGAACGATCGGAAAAGCTGCTGGCGGGCTCCGTGGACGAAATCAGGAGATTGATCCATGACATGCATCCGCGGAATTTGAAGGAAATGGGCCTGGTGAAAGCGGTGGAAGATATGGTTGGATTGGTCAATTTGGGGAATGCATTAAAGGTGAATTTCAATGCCAGCAATGTCCCCGAACATTTGCCGGAACAGGTTGAGATTAATCTTTTCAGGATCGTGCAGGAGCTTTTGCAGAACGCGATGAAGCATTCAGCCGCGGAAATGGTGTGGCTTGATTTTAATTTTGCAGAAGAAAACCTGACACTGACTTATAAGGATAATGGTACAGGCTTTGATACCTCCGCCGCTTCGAATGGAAATGGTTTGTTGAATATCCGAAACCGGGTCTCGTTGCTAAAAGGCGAAATACAAAGCAGTTCAGTGCCTGATCAGGGCACTTTTGTGGAAATTTGCCTGGCAGCTTAATGCCAGGACAAAATCCTGATCGCTACGACCATTATCACTAGATCTGATTTGCAGCCACCATTTGCTGAATACTATATTCGCTTTTCGGATTCTGCTTTTTGATGGTATAAACAAACCGCTTTTTGTCGATGACGACGACAACTTGAAGCAAATCACCGGGGAGGGTAGATACATCCAACCTCCTCCGGTAGTGATCATGGCTAGTAAATTCCTGGTAAACAGATCGTTGCTTGTAATCAAGCAATTCTATTTTATATCTGAACCGCTCCGGATTGTCCACAACGATATATAGCTTGGCGTCTGAGTTGATACTCGCATGCACGCTGTAAGATGCGGAATGCGAGGAGCGGTCCTGCGACACATTCAAATTAGCTGTTGTCGGATCGGTTAGTTTGGGCGGCAAGTCTTCCGTTTTTAACCGGGCTATCAATAACTGATTTGCCAGAATTTGCGCGAGCAGTTTGTCAAGCTGCTTTTGGGTTTTTTTATTTTGTTTGATCCACTTTTCAGGCAAAGCTTCTTCGTAAAGTAGTTGTCGATCCGGCCCGAAAAACTGCACCTGTGTGCGACGGCTTGCTGCATTGGTCAGGATCCGCCAGTGACCATTTTGCGACTCGTTTTCAACTTTTGCTCCCGTAGCCTGATAGGGTTGTGCCTCTGCATTGATTTGAACAAAAAACAATGCGACAAAACAAAGCCACAACAGATGGTTTGACGAGATGAATTTCATGATGCATTGAATCGGAGTGTTTGGATGGATTGACATGGCTAATGATGTTTTGAGGAAAACATGACGGATTGTTTCATTGGCAAATCAATACACAATAATGTTATGCTTTTCGGATTTTAGACGAGTGACCGGTCTTTTCTCCCACATGACGTCATATCTGCAATCAGCACTGTTTATCGGGGAAATCAGGCGTTTGTCGAATCGCAGATGCGTTGAGGACCGGACTTCCGTCGTTAGGCGAAATGTGCCGGTTATTAATGGTAAATTATTTAGATTCGAACTTCCGAATGAAGAAATTATGACTCGTTTTTCATCGTTGATAACCTATAAGCAGATTTGGACGCAAAGTATCTTCTGGCTGGCGTATTTTTTGTTTGAGTGGCTCAATACTGGCGCATATCTGGATAGTTTTCGTCAAAGTCTTTGTCTGATAACGCTCAATCTGCCGCTGTTGATCATCGCAGGCTACTGGCATTTGATTGTCACCGTGAGACATTTTCTGTTGTCCGACAAAATGCTTGGCTTCTGGCTGAGCCTCACAGGTGCGCTGCTGGTTTTTGGCATTCTCCGAAGGTTTTTGAACTATACCTGGTACTATCCGACCTACTATCCTGCGGGTTTGGAAAAGGGATTTTGGTATTGGCCTAAAATATTTGCCGAATCCATGCAATTACATTTGGTAGTGGTGCTTTTTGTAGCCCTGGACCTGGTCCGGCATGTATTACGACAGCAACGGCTCAGTGAAACCTATCGACGCGAGAAAGTTTCGGCTGAGTATCGCCTGCTTCAATCCCAGGTACAGCCTCATTTTTTGTTCAATACCCTCAATAACCTGATCTCGGTTTCCATGCATCAACCGGCGCAAATGCCCAATTTGCTGCATCAGCTTGGCGGTTTGCTAAGTTACCAGCTTCATGAAAGTCATCGGGATACTGTTCCCATTTCAAAGGAGATTGCTTATTTGAAAGATTACATTTCGCTTGAACAAATTCGTTACGGCGAACGGCTGGACTTGCAGACTAATTTTAATTACCTGATCAATTCGGATCAGATCATGATCCCCCCGATGCTGCTTTTGCCTTTTGTTGAAAATGCGTTCAAACATGGAGCTGCGCAAACGGAGGGAGCGTGCTGGATTCAGATGCATTTGTCAATAAGTGGAAACAGGTTAGTATTTTCAGTTGAAAATTCGGTGCCTGAGGGTTCACCGGCACCATTTGCATCAGGTTTAGGATTGACGAATTTGAAAAAGAGACTGGAAATTCTGTTTCCGGGAAGTTATGAGTTGGTTACGATGCCTGAGGCGGGACAGTTTCTGGCGGTTTTAAAATTCGATATATAATGGCGATCCGTTGTTTTGTGCTCGATGATGAACCACTTGCGTCTGATCTGCTGACGGATTACATCAGCCGTTTGCCCGATCTGGAACTGGTAGGCGTGTCCAACAGTCCTTCGCAGGCATTGATGATCTTGCAGCAAACGCAGGTTGACATTATTTTCCTGGACATTCAAATGCCGCGATTATCCGGGTTTGATCTGTTGCGTCCACTGGGTTACCGGCCTAAGGTCGTTTTCACGACAGCATTTCGGGAGTATGCATTGGAAAGCTACGAATTCGACGTGCTGGATTTTTTGGTCAAACCTATTTCATTTGAGCGTTTTCTTCAATCAGTGGGTAAAATCTACCGATTTTCACAAAATTCAATCGTTCCGCAGGAAGTAGCTGCATTGCCGAAAGCGACCAAAGAATATCAGTATTTCAAAGTGGATAAAGAAATGGTCAAGCTGTTTCTGGACGACATTTTATGGATTGAAAGCCTTAAAGACTATGTGCGCGTGCATACGACCACGGGCCCGCTGGTGTCCTATCTCAGGATCAGTTATTTAGAAGAAAAGCTGCCTCCCGATCGATTCGTAAGAATTCACAAATCCTTTATTGTTTCACTGGATCACATTCAGGCCGTCAGCACGACTTATATCCGCATTGATAATGAGGAAATTCCGATTGGAAGAATCTATAAAGCAAAGCTGGATAAAGTATTGCAAAAAAGCTGAATGCTTTTTGAGCGAAATCGCGCATCAATCGGTTTCACAGAAGTCGTTCATTTTTTTTGTTTAATCCACCATTTGAATAAATGAACTTGGAGCAAAGAAGATTCTTTAAGTGACCGATGGATTATTGAAATCAATTTATTTCCAAAAAACATTTTATCTTGGGAGGAAAGGAAATAATTGATTGCCAGACAATTCAAACACACTATTAACCATCATAACTTCCATGGAAAATCAGGAAACAGACATCATATTTTACAGCTCTCCGGCAGGGCACATTAAGGTTGAGGTTATCTTCAATGATGAGACTTTCTGGCTGAACCAAAAGCGGTTGGCGGAATTGTTTGGGGTGGAAGTGAACACTATCAACTACCACTTGAAAGAAATCTATAAATCGGGAGAATTAGTGGAAGAAGCAACTATTCGAAAAATTCGAATAGTTCAAAAAGAAGGAGCCAGGGACGTGGCGCGCGACGTTGATTTCTATAATCTGGATGCCATTATCGCAGTAGGCTACCGTGTCAACAGTTTCCAAGCCACCCAATTTCGTATTTGGGCTACCAAAACTTTGCGGGAATTTATCATTAAAGGTTTTGTACTGGATGATGAACGACTCAAACAAGGAAAGCGATTTGGGAAAGATTATTTCGATGAACTGCTGGAACGTATCCGTGAAATACGCGCCAGCGAGCGGAGATTTTATCTGAAAATCACCGACATATACGAGCAATGCAGCATTGACTACATTAAAGGCTCAGATATCACATTGAAGTTTTTCAAAACAGTGCAAAATAAGCTACACTATGCCATTGCGGGAAAAACAGCTGCAGCCATTATAGCCGAGCGGGCGGATGCGGCAAAGCCTAATATGGGATTACAGACATTTAAAAATGCTCCGCATGGGAAAGTCCTGAAAACAGATATCAGTGTTGCGAAGAACTACCTGATTGAGAAGGAAATAAAGGAACTGGAGCGTATCGTTTCGATGTACCTGGATTATGCTGAAAACCAGGCGGCCAGGCAAATTCCAATGAAAATGGAGGATTGGGTCGCCAAACTGGATGGTTTTTTGCAGTTTAACGAATATCAGATCCTAAAAGACGCAGGCAAAGTAAGTCACGAAATTGCCCAGAAACTCGCTGAGCAGGAATTTGACAAATTTCGTGTCGGGCAGGATAGGAATTTTGAAAGTGATTTTGACCGGGAGTTGAAGAGGTTTAAATTGTAGGTAAATTGCTTCAGCCAGTTTCCAGTCACTTCATTACCACTCAACTTCCATCAACATGGAACATTACTACATTGGGTTTTTCAATTACGTCGAACAGATCCTGACCCTGCCGGAAGGCGACAAGGAGTCGATTCGTCGGTCATTCAAACCGGTTTTTGTTCCCAAAGACACGATTATCGAACGTGCGGGGGAAGTGCCTGAGTACCATAATTTCATTGTGTCAGGCCACATGAGAAACTTCCACCTGGACAAAGACGATAACGAAATCACGACCGATCTGAATGATGGCCCGCGGTTTTTTACGTCCTATACCGCCTTTATGAACCGCACTATTTCCAACGAAAACCTGCATTGCATTACGGATTGCGAGTTGCTCCGGATCAACCGGGATGATGTGGAGGCGGGCGCTAACCATAGTAAAACACAGAAAGACTATACCATTCAGATTCTGCAAAAACACTTGCAGGAAGACAAAAACCGGATCAACGATATGGCGACCCTGACCGCCGAAGACCGGTACCTGAAATTTTTGAAAGAAAAGCCAAACATCATTAAGCAGGTACCGCTGCGTTACATTGCGTCGTACCTGGGGATTACCCAGCGACACCTGAGCAGGCTGCGGGGATAGGAAATAGCCATTTCGTCCATATTCAAATAGAACCGCCCATCCGTATTGGACATTTGTCTAATCAGCTAAGAGATTGTCGGGTTTAAGTTTGACCAAAACTTAAACGGCCTTCGACTATGATGACAAATTTAAACGTTCTGCAATCCGAAAAAGTACCAGTTTTTAATGCGCCACGAATCCTGACCTACACAGCAACTGCCTGGCTGACAGTTACTACGGTTGGTCAATGGATATTTGGAATCTACATCCTCTCATTTTACGGAAAAACCACGCTTGCCGGGGAATTTGAAAAATGGAATCGGGTTTTGCCACATGGTTACGTGGAAGGGGATTGGAAGGGAAATCTGGTAGTAGGAATGCATGTGCTACTGGCTGCGGTACTGGTAATAGGCGGTCCTTTGCAGCTGATCACAAAAATACGAAGCAATTTTCCTCAGTTTCATCGCTGGCTGGGGCGAACTTATGTCACTACGGCCATCTTCGTCAGTCTCGGCGGACTCATTATGATATGGACGCGGGAAGGGGTAGGCGTTGACGCCCGGCGTGTCAGTATTAGTATTCAGGCCATTTATATCATTGGATTTGCTTTACTCGCCATCAGGTATGCCCGCGCAAGGCAGTTTGAGAAGCATAGGAACTGGGCGTTACGGCTGTTTATGGTGGTTAGCGGCGTTTGGTTTTTCCGGATTTTGTTGATGTTCTGGCTAATGATCAATGGCGGGCCCGTAGGCTTTGATCCTAAAACCTTCACCGGCCCTTTTCTTACGGGTCTTTCTATATTTTCCTACGCCATTCCTGTCTCGCTGATCGTATTGGAAATGTACTTTTACGCCCGGAAAAGTAAGAGCCAGAGATTCGGTATCATCACATCAGCTATTATTTTCATGTTTACTATCATCATGGCCGTTGGCATTTTTGCGGCAACGATGGGTATGTGGATACCAAGAATGTGATAGGGAAGTGCAAACCCGCGATTAGTACCGCTTCATAAACAGCGAGATTGGCCAGAAAAGCGTTGCGGTAATGGCTTTGCTCCAATCTGGTTTCTCAGGATTCGTCCTGACTGCTTTCATGCAATACCAAAGCAATACGATCCCCGATATAATCCATGCTATTGCCATCTGTTCCGTGGTTTAGAATGTGCTGTAAGTAGTTTTCAGTCAGTAATTTATTTTCTTTTTTGAATTTTTGCAAGTTAAAAATATTATGGAACTTCCTTATATAGTGGATTTTGTACATCTTTGACATTGTACAGGTTACAAATAATGAGCAGCTAACTAAGTCCTAAACGATGATCTATTTCACGCAACTGATTTTTATAAAGGAAGGGAAAGAAAACACATTCCATTCCTTCGAGGACCACGTATTGCCATTGCTTCAACGCCACAATGGCGAACTGCTTTATAGAGTAAGGCCGCCCAGATCGTCGGTGGTAACTACCACATTAGATTATCCGTACGAACTTCACCTGGTCAGTTTTACGGATCGGGAAAGTTTTGAAGGTTACCGGGATGATCCTGACCGCCTGAAATACATGCATTTGAAAGACGAATCCGTAGAACGGATTATGTTGATTGAAGGGAAGGCCTAAGCAGGAAACCATGCTTTTTCAATTAAACGATTGCCTGAATTCCAGCGGAGAGAAATTAGTTTTTGTTTTGAATAACTTGCTGAAAGACTGCGGATGTTCAAAGCCCAATTCATACGCGATTTCGCTGACTGACAGGTCGGTGACGGATAATTTCTCTTTGGCTCTTTCAATCAGTTTGTCGTGAATGTGCTGCTGCGTCGTCTGGCCCGTTAATAATTTGAGCATTCCACTGAGGTAATTGGGCGAAATATTCAATGTATCGGCAATGTACTGAACGGTTGGCAGCCCTTTCTTCATGAGATCGTCGCTGTTGAAATACGCCGTAATGATCTGTTCTAAACGGTTTAGTATTTTGTGATTGCTTATTTTCCTCGTGAGGAATTGGCGCTGATAAAAACGCTCGGAATATTTCAGCAGCAGTTCAATCTGGGCGATGATCAGGTCCTGGCTGAATTTGTCAATATTGGAATGGTATTCCTGCTGAATGCTTTGCATAATACCCGAAATCGTATTTTCTTCTTTCTCAGATAGGAAAAGTGCCTCGTTTACCGCGTAATCAAAATATTCATATTGCTTGATATTCGTGGCCAGCGGCGTGTTCCATAAAAAGTCGGGGTGGACCAGTAACATCCACCCCGATTGCTGTAATGTGGTAGCAGTTTCAACTTCCAGCCTGAGGACCTGGCCGGGTGCCATGAAAAACATAACCCCTTGATCAGAATCAAATTCTTGCTGACCGTACTTCATCTTGATATTGAAATTCCTTTTCATTGAAATGGAATAAAAATCCTTGATCATACTCCATTCATTTGCAGGTAAATGATCAATCATTTCCATGTTGATGACACTGATCAGCGGGTGCTCCGGCTTTGGTAACCCTCTGAACTTGTGAAATTCGCTGATCGTTTTGAACCGATGAAATTGCGTGTTTGCCATATTACAAGTTAGCTATTATTGTTTGAAAGCATTAGCAAATTCCTTCGCAAATTCTTCCAGTTTCACTTTGCCCATCACAGCCGGTTTATTGCGGAGATAATCTTCTGCCAATACACCATTGTACAAGCTTCCGTACATTTCAACTAAGCCAGCGACGATTTTCGGATTCATTCCAATAGTTTCCAGGGCGTTTTGTACTTCTTCGCCGGGAACAATGATCCATTTCAAATCAGGCTTTCCAATGGCTGCACCCAAAACGGTCGCAGTATCATTGCCTGTACGATCGTCGCTGGCGACATACCTTATTTTTCTGCCAACACGGGACGCGAGTAATTCCTCGGCAATCGCAGCGGCAATGTCGATCGGGGAAACCCAGGGAATCTCACCTTCTGCTCCATAGTTTGCAGAGATAAAACCCTGATGTTTAATCATTTCCACGTAACCATATAGGTTGTAAAAAAATGATGTGGGACGCATGTGCGTGATTGCAACGTCCGAAGGGAGTTCATTCAAAAATTGCTCGACATCATGAGCGCCGATCAGAATTCCTGAGCCTTGGCCTTTGCCCAAATGAGCGCCAATGGTACTGAGGTTAACCACTTGTTTTACACCCGTTTGACCAATGGCTTTTGCGTAATTCTGGCCAATTTGATGGTAATGTGCCAGCAGGTCAAGGTTGTGGTCAAAATAATTTCCTGGGGGCACCATCGTATAGACTGCGTCGGCACCAGTAAAAACATTTGCCAGAAAACCAGCGTCCTGCAATGCGCCGATGGCAGCGGTAGCACCCAATGCTTCAATGTCACGCTGTTTTTTGGGATTACTGCTGACAACTGTTACGTCATGTCCTTTTTGTACCAATTCCTCTGTGAGTGGCTTGCCAATGTGTCCTAATGAACCTGTTACTACGATTTTCATTTGTCTGGTTTTTTTGTTTCTGCAAAGTTGTGCAGCGTCAAAAAAGCGGACGTAGCCAAATCTATGGTTGTTGTAGCCGAAAGAAGGTTTGTCCCAATTACCCCATTAAAATGTCCTTTATACACCACGCGATTGGAAGATGAACGTCCTAATTTTATGTCGTTCAAAATGAGCACATAAGCCATCACCAAAATCATCAAACCAATGGCTACATCAGATTTTACCACGAGCATATTAGTGGACCAAACTGCCGAAGAAGCTTTCAATGCCGTCAATAATGTGCGTGGATGGTGGTCGGAAGAAATTGAAGGAAGTACTGATAAACTTGGCGACGTGTTCAAATATCATTATGAAGATGTCCATCGCTGCCAGATGAAATTAGTTGAAGTCATTCCGAACAAAAAAGTGGTTTGGTTGGTATTGGAAAACTATTTTAAATTTACAATAGACGAAACCGAGTGGACAGGTACGAAAGCTATTTTTGATATTACCGAAAAAGATGGCAAAACGGAAGTTAAAATGACGCATTTGGGCCTCGTTCCCGAATATGAATGCTACGATATCTGCCGGGAAGGTTGGAGCAATTACATTCAAAACAGTTTACGCAACCTGATCACCACCGGTAAAGGCAAACCGAATGCGACAGGTAAGCCACAAACTGAAACCGAAAAGAAATTGACTTCATCCGCGGATAGTTGAGATACAATTGGGATTAAAATATTATAATGAAAATTGTTCTGACAGGAAGCTCTGGCCGCGTAGGCAGGGCGATTTTCAATGCGCTTGCGGCTGATCATCAAGTGATTGGTATCGATCGTTCCCCTTTTTCAACTACTCAAATCACAGGCGATTTTGCTGATTTGAATCTCCTGCGGCTTGCTATGGACGGTGCGGATGCGGTTATTCACACGGCAGCCTTGCACGCACCACATGTGGGATTAGTGCCTGATGCAGAGTTTGATCGTATCAATGTGGACGGTACCCGCCTGATTATTGAAGCGGCAAAGGCAGCCGGAGTGAAGCGATGTGTTTTTACAAGTACTACCGCATTGTTTGGGAAAACAAGTGAAAATAACGTCTGCGCCTGGGTAACGGAGGAGACTGTCCCTCAGCCAAGAAGCATTTACCATCATACCAAACTCGCTGCTGAAAAATTGCTTTCAGAAGCAGCAGATGAGCATTTCGTAGTCCGGGTGATCCGTATGTCGCGGTGTTTTCCTGAGACGGCAGACGTCATGGCATTGTACCGACTGAACCGTGGAATAGATGTTCGGGATGTAGCGAGCGCTCACGTGGCGGCATTAACGAATACCGGACTTGCGTTTGAGCGATACATTATTTCTGGTGCTACGCCATTTACGGAGCATGATTGTTTTTTGTTAGCGACTGACCCAGCCGCAATTATCCGGACGAAATTGCCTGAGTTGCTAAATGAGTTTGAGAAACGCGGGTGGCATATACCCGAATCGATTGACCGTGTTTATGTCAGTAAAAAGGCCGCGGCATTGGGATGGCGAATGCAGTATGGATTTGAAGAAGTAATGGCGCAACTTGATCGCGGAAGCCTGGAAGTACTTCCAGTAGGGATTTGGATGAACAAACGCGAAGAGTGATCCGGTGTTAATTCTTTCAGGTTCTTTCACGCCATCGGAAGAAAATTGAAAAATTTGGAAACATATTTGCAAGGAGTAAACACAAGGTTTAAACTAACCAAAACAAATATGTCTGAACCACACCTTACCGGCCTGCAAAAACGGGCTTCGAAATATATAGATAAGGCAATTTCCTTCCAGGTGAGGCCCGACGAGAAGATCGAAGGTACTTTTATCGGTTTTGACAAAATCAACATTGATCGGGCTATCATTCAAATGTCCAATGCGGCCGACAGAACTACCCTTCCGCTGATGACAGTTCTGAATTATTTTGAAGGGGTGGATGACGAGGAAAATGAGGATTAGATATCTTACTGTTGATCATTTTTCCCGTTCGACTACTTTCCTGTAATACCGTGAATGCAACTTGAACCAAACTTGGTTTAAGTTTGAACCGGCCTGAATTGATCTAAAATGCATTTTTGCTCAAATTTAAACCGCGAAAATGCCATGAGAAAACTCGTTCAAATTCTATTCATTCTGCTAGCCATTCAAAGTTTTGGACAAAAGAAAAAAGATGCGCCTGCAACCAAAAAAGCGGACTACTGGGTTCCCATTTCACCTGAAAAGTGGGAGTTCCAGGAGGGGAAAGTAACATTTGCGGATTACAAAGGTGTGAAAGCAATGAAACTTGCTTCTAATTCGGGACAAGTGGTATTAAAGGATGTCGTTTTCAAGGATGGCACGATTGAGTTTGACATAGAACCTATTGCTCCTGAGTTTGCAGAATCCATTTATTTTCATCGGAAAGACCTTAAAGAGCAGGAAATTGTTTACCTGCGACTGGGCTCAGTGGGTAATAAATTGTCAAACGCCGGTATCCAATATACGCCATATTTTGACGGTGTAAATATGTGGGATATGTACCCCGAATACCAGGCTCCTGCGATGGGAAAGGCTGGCGAATGGAATCATTTCAAACTTATCATTTCGGGCAAACGTCTTCAAGTCTTTTTGAATAATGCCCCAAAAGCTGTTCTGGATATTCCTGAATTGGAAGGTACCATGTCGGAAGGCAGCATTGCTTTTGAAGGCTCTTCTTACATTGCCAATGTGCAATTGAAACCCAATGAAGTTGAAAATCTCAGTCCGCTCGCATTGCCCGACCTGACAGATCACGATGGCTTTTATCTCAGAAAATGGGCATTGACTGCGCCACAAGATCTTGCCGACGGAAGCGAATTATCTACCAAAAACTTGCCTAACCCTGAATTATTTATGGACAGCATTTCGGCCGAGCGAGCAGGCCTGGTGAATCTGACGCGTAAGTATGGCGCCAGCAAGGGTAGGAGGGCGGTTTGGTTGAAAACAAAAATCGTTGCAAAAGAGGCGGTGAAAACTGATTTGCAATTAGGTTTTAGTGATGAGGTTTGGGTGTTTTTGAACAACCAAATGATTCTGGTGGACAAAAATCTCTTCTCACAAAACATGAAGAAGTATCCGGATGGGAGGATTTCTGTACAAAATACAACGGCACCATTAAATCTGCGAAAAGGTGAAAACGATTTGTTGATTGGAGTTTCCAACGACTTTTACGGCTGGGGAATTATGGCGCGACTGGAATCCGGTGAGGGAATTGGCGAAACCGATAATATTTCAAGCATTTACAAGCTCGCAAAGGAAATCTCAACATTGGAATTAGAACCCTACGCCGGGACTTATAGCAGCACCGAAATGACATTCAAACTCACTTTTGTGAAAAAAGGAAAAGTACTGACTGGACAGGTGACCGGCCAGGAACCCGTTGAAATGCAAACGCTGGGCAATCATAGCTTTGCCTACAGAGCAGGCAATGTAATTTTCGAATTCAAACCGGACGCCAAAAAGGTAATCTTGCGCCAGGGTGGTGATAGTAAGGAGTTTGTGAAGGAATAGTTTGTCAATTCGGCAAAGGGTTTGTAAAATTTTGCTGCGCGTGTGGTGTTGTATTTGGTTTCTAGTTACAGCGATTATTCTTCGGTGTATTTATAATTTTCCTGCGGTTCTTTGCCAAGAATTGGATATCAGATATTTGAAAAAATCAAATCATGTCAGAATCGAAAAAACACACTATGGAGATTTCGGTGATAACACAGCTGAATAAAACTTTTGAGGGAGCTGCATACGAACAGGATGGAGTTGAGTATTGGCTTGCCCGGGAATTGCAAGTGTTGCTTGGCTATAACGAATGGCGGAATTTCATTCATTCGATAGAAAAGGCAAAGGAAAGTTGCAAAAACACCTCTGAGAACGTCCAGGATCATTTTGTTGACGTCAACAAAATGATCGACGTTGGCAAAGGTGGACAGCGTGAAGTTGCAGATGTAATGCTAACGCGCTACGCTTGCTATCTCATAGCTCAGAATGGTGACCCCAAGAAAGAGCAAATCGCTTTTGCGCAAAGTTACTTCGCGATACAAACACGCAGGCAGGAGTTGCTCGAAGAGCGAATTCGTCTGATGGAGCGTTTGCAAGCCAGGGAGAAATTGGCGGTCACAGAATCCCTGCTTTCAAAAAACATTTTTGAAAGAGGCGTCGACAGCAAAGGTTTTGCGAACATCAGAAGCAAAGGCGACGGTGTATTGTTTGGTGGAAACAATACCAGCGAGATGAAACGGAAACTTGGAATTGCTGAAAATCGGCCGCTGGCAGATTTTTTGCCGACTATCACCATTTCTGCCAAGCAACTGGCTGCGGAGATTACCAATTTCAATGTCAATAAGAATGACCTGCGTGGTGAAACAAAAATCGCCGATGAACATATACAAAACAACGGTGACATAAGAATGCTTTTAGAAAAAAGCGGCATCAAGCCAGAGAATTTACCGGCTGAGGAAGACATTAAAAAGCTGGAACGCCGGGTTAAATCAAGTGACAAGGCTTCTGAGAAAAAGAAGCTTAACACAGGTCGGAATAAATAGTAAAATTTACGAAAAATGCCTCTGAGAGCGTATCAGACCATTTTGTTGATGTCAACAAAATGGTCTCCACAGGTTCGGAGCAGCGGTAGGCCTTTGCTATTTCAATCTCCGTTCCTCAAATCTCCAATATCAAATACTTACTTTCCATAACTGCTTTATAAGATGCCTTATATTCAGCCGATAGAAAAGACCTATCCAACCACGCAAAAGCAGCCTCTTTTTTATTCTGAAATCGCCTGTAACTGTTCCTGATCTGCCTTTCATTCAATCCCAAGCCCGATCCAAACTGAATAAAATGTTCTGGTTTTAGTTTTCTTTTCTTGCCACCAAGTGTCAACGCCAGCTCTTCCTCATCGGCAGGGTTGACTATGCTCACATTCAATAAATCGTAGGCCGGTGCCAAAATCCAGTCATTTTCTTTTTGGATCATGGAAAAATTTTTCAAATGCATGTCATTGTTTCCGGTCAGATAACTGAAAACCGACAACTCAAAATAATACGTCTGGTCAAGCAGCGGGTTGCTCGAATAAGCATTGATCGCTTTGCCAACGCGCTCCATCGAGCTTTTATATTTGTCAAAAGCTTCCAGGATCTGATACATATCCAGCATGTGGATCTTCTCGCCCTCCTTTGTCCGGTCGATACGCATGGTGATATACGCGAGCTCGCCCGACTGCAGTCGGATCAGGCTCGACGGCACGGTACGTATCCCAAATGCTTCCTCCGCAATGCGCATCGTCACATGTTCGTTCTGCGGCATTTCGGGGTAATCTTGGGAAGGTGGTTTCAAAATAAAGTTTCCTCCAAGTGCACCCACAATGGTCAATCTATTTTCACGGCCACTCGCTAATGCCTCGTCAACAATCGTTAGTGACAGTTTGGGTTGAACACCCGGCACGGTCACACTGCGCTTCACAACGTCCCTCGCCAAATCGCGCATCTGAGCAAGTGAGTAATCCAGAGCAGGCGGACTCTTCGTTCCAAAGAACTTCATGATGCACGCTTCGTGAAAATCACCTGATGCCTCGTCCCCCAGCGCCTGATAACAATATAGACAGTTCTTACTCATGATTTTCAGCGATTGGTATTACACTTACAGCCCCGATACAATTTTGGCAACATGCTAACAGGAGTCCCATACGGTCATTTTTATTGAGTTTCCAGTTTTTGGAAGCAATATCCAGCAACCAACCTTCGGGAATTAGTCCCTCAAAAAATGGAAACAGCCGCCTCTCAGTATAAATTGTGGCGTTAACCGGCATGGAAAAGCTGATGTATTGATTTGGGTAGGCCTTCACATACTCGTCCAGATATCGAAATTCGTAGATCCCGTCGTCGGTTTCAGTTAAGTGCCCGGCCTCAATGTCTTTATAGAATATTTTTGCCTGCCTCATGGTCGTGAGTCTTGATTTTCAAAATTCAGTTCCCTGCTATTTACAGGTGCAAGTTCATGTCCGAACATTTTTAACACCTGGTTCACCTTTTCCAGATTCAAGTTACCTTTATCCTGTTCAATTTTCCGGATTACGGTAAGAGCAACTCCCGCTCGGTACGCCAGGTCTTCCTGGGTCAATTGCGCCTGTTTTCTTCTTTGTTTGACAAATTCTGCAAGTTTTTCCATTTGTTATATGTTTTCGCATATAGTTATAATAAAAGTAATCAATTTATATGCAAATGCATACAACTGAATACTTTTATCAATAATTATATGCATTTGCATATAAACTCCTATCACACATTACTTATCCGTTAGCAAAAAAAGCGGCTGACATTGATGCCAACCGCCTTTCTCCTGTGTTAAACTTTCATCTTCTCAACCTTCTGAAAGAAGAACACAAGCTCTCTGAAAGTCATAAAAATTTCACTGCCTCGCGGGTTGTAGCCCGCACCATTTTCAAAAACCGTGTAACCCGTGTAAATCGACCAAAGATCATCGATCCAATTTTCAGGGTCGGTTTGGCTGAGTAAATCCTGAACTAGCTGGCCGTAAATGGCCAGGCGGCGCGAATCCGGAGATTCGCCATCTGCTTGTGTGTACATTTTGTAACAAATTAAAAGGATTTGAAAAAGGCCCTGTCTAAGGTGTCCTTGAGCATGTTACGTGCTCCCGGGTGACTTTCGCCGTTCCCGCACCATAACAGGGCATGTCGTCTGATTTTTTCATATGAGTAACATTTAAAAGGAATGCGAATATTCGGAGGTTTTTTTTGGAAAGCAAATTTGGATGGGGGGATATTTGTAAAGGGAAAAAGAAAATCTGAGAAAATATTTCAATATTTATATAACAATGAATAGGTTAAACGGCGGCCCTAAATCGAGTCCCGTGCTAGTCAGCATTACAATTCATCCGAGCTCTACGAATTTCTTCATCGATATTATCTAAATGGAAAAACTGACATTCACAGCCAAATCCGATTTTTTTATTACCAACTATGACATTGACTTTGATTCTATCCAACTGGTTTTTGCACAACCTTACCGTAGTCTGAAAATTTCGCAAACCAAAACACTCTTCTACCGGAAAATTGATAAAGAAAATCACTCTCACCTTCTAATATGCTCGAAACGAATTGGTGTTGAGAACCAGCTTTCATTTGCATTTTGGATTCCCGATGATCTGGTTACAGATCAATATTCATTGGAAGACATGCTAGAACAATTTGCACGTAGATTTGGAAGTTTGGTAAAGCTTAATGACGAAGAAGCAATATATATTCGCAATGGCGAGATGATATTTGTAGGTGATGTAAACGAGTTCGATAAACTCATGACTACTAGATTGTGGGAAAACACCCCACATTTTCGTCACTATATTGTGCTATTGGATGGAAATATAGCTGTCTATTCTTTTGCATTTGCGATCAATAACTACAAGTATTGGGTTTGGCTCCGCAATATCGAAGTTCAGGAAGTGGAAATAAAGGCAGAGTGGGCAAACTACTTGGACAATATTGTTCAAAACCTTAATCCCGTGAAGAAAACAAAACTAGAAATAATTACTTCGAAATTAAACCCATACCTAGAAACAGCAGCGTCATCAACGAGAGAGGTTGGAGAAATTATCAATTTCAACGTTCCGAAAATCTATTCACACCAGATGCATGCAATCAAGCAAAGTTTGCAAAAAGGCAACAATGTTTATGTGGCTCCTAGCCAGACTGTGAAACGATGTGTTTTCTGTGGAGAAATCTCTCCAAGTCAAGAGCACATCTTACCAAGCTGGTTTAGAGACTATTTTGAAGAAATAACGTTTCACAGCATGACTCATATAATGGACGTAAATGACTTAGCCAACTCATTTGAGTTTGGATTGAGTAAGGGCAAAGAAAGCTCATACGGTATCACTACTCATGAGGTATGTGTAAAGTGCAATAATGAATGGATGTCAGATCTTGAAACTGAGGTAAAAGCAATTCTAACGAAGGATCCGTCGAGTCTTAAAAGTACTTTGGAGGATCTTCAATTAACACCCGATAAAAGCTTTGCATTAGTAAAGTGGCTAATTTGCAAAGCTCTACTACTGGCCAAGAGATCAAAAACTCTTCCTGATATTGATATTGAAATATTTAAGAAGTTGAAAGAAGGGGAATTACACCACGCATTTCTTGTTGAGATTCTTCCCGTTTCTGGATTTGGGCTTAACTATCAAATTTCTCCCGAGTTGCCAATGGCGAGAGTTTCAAAGGACAATCAGGAGACAGTGGCTAAACTTTCGCCGGATTTTTTCGTGGTTGTGTTACATATTGGTAGATTCTTTTACAGAATTTCTTATTGGGAGCACGATTCAACTTACCCGAGGGTATCAGTTAGTTTTAAGACAATTTCACTCTTTCCTTTAAATACACTTTGGTATCTAGAACTTGATATCGATTTGCCGACAGATGATAATAGCAAGTTGATGCTTTTTGCTCAGGGATTGCAGTTGACAGAGCGAAATCAGGAATGATTGCATTGAATTTGTTTTTTGGACGCTGCGTTCATTTTTCTTCGATATATCGTCAGCGTGTTGTTTACTACTTTTCTAACTTGGTTTAAAAGCGATCATTAAACGCCAATTCACCCAATCAAATCCCCATCCCGCACACCCTCAATCGGCCGCGTAAGCTCAAACATCCCGAGACCCAGCGCCTTTTCAATTTTGCCAATCGTTTCAAACGTAAAATTTTCAGTCCCTTTCACCCATTGATTCACCGTTTGAGGACTTACAGCCAATAATTCAGCGAGATCCTTTTGCGTCATTCCTCGTTTTCGCAGGGCGCTCAGTATATTGATGGCGGTTACCCTTGATCTGTCCAAATATTCACGCTGAGCTGCCCGCTCTTCCACTCGCTCGCGAAACCTGACGGACGTGGTCGGAGCAAGAGTTTCTAACATCTCTAAAACTTCACTTCTATCTTTCATAAGCGAACGATTAATTGGTGGTGTTCCGGCAAGTTTATTGATTGTCAATCCAATTCTCCAACTCAATTCCCTCCATGTCGGTGAAATCACTGATATTTCGAGTCACCAACACAAAATCATCGACAATGGCCGTCGCCCCAATCAATAAATCAAAGTCCATAACGGATCTTCCTCTTCTTCTCAATGTAGCTTTTTGCTGTGCGAACTCGTAAAGTGCACCACCGATTGGTAGTATACGGCCGTCAAAAAGGGCGTGAAGATTTTTAAAGCGTTCGAAATTTTGCTTACGCCGATCCGGGGCACTGTTTTCAATTCCGAAAATTAATTCGGCAAGTGTTATCTCGGACAGGAAGCAGGACGTTACGCCAACATGGGCGATCCGTTCCTTCACACCGTATTCATTTTTAAGAAGATGTACACAAATGTTGGTATCGAGAAGATACAAACTCATAAATCTACGTCGCGGTGATTATCTAGACGCGCATTCCTGATCATTGCATTGAGCTCATCCCCGGTTTCATTTCCTTCCCAACTTCCGGCAACACGCTCTAAAAGCCTGATTGCTTCCTCCTCGCTCAGTTGCTTTTTTGTAGTAAAATTTTTAGGTGGAAGTCCCAGGTTGTGGTGGGTGAATTCTTTTAGACGGGCCGGATGCTCGTCATCTTCCGTTTCAATGGTTATCGTTGTATGTGACATAGTGTTTGCTCTCTTTAAAAATTCAACATTAAATCGAAATACAATTTACTTTAAATCTTTGAATGCAACAATCCTAATTATCAAAGGGCAAGTCTACTTACCCAGCCTCCCCTCAATCAACCCAACAATCTCCTTCCTACCCTTACTTCTCGCAAAATCCAACGCCGACTTCCCATCATTAGACAGCAAATTCAAATCCGCACCCGCCGCCAACAACACCTTCACAATCTCAACATTCCCCTGCCAAATCGCGTCGTGGAGGGCGGTGTAGCCGTTGTAGGGGCCTTGTTTGTTGATATCGATGTGGTATTGGATCAGGAGTTTGGCGGCCTCGGTCCGGCCGGCGTAGGCTGCGGCGTGTAATGCGGTGGCTTTCATGCCGGGATCTACGGCGCGAACGTCGGCTCCTGCTGCTAGCAATGATTGGAGGATCTGGTTATATCCTTTGTAAGCTGCAATCACGATCGGGGCATCCTGGTTGGCATCCAGCTCATTCACATCTGCCCCATCCTTAATGAGTTGCTGCACGAGTGAAAGGTTATTTTTATTGATGGCATTCATTAAAGCCGTCATGTCCAATCTCGGGTATAGGTAAGTGAATTTTATGTATCCGGCGATTGCTGGCAGTCTGTGCTGCCAGCGTTCGCGCCTGTGCCAATAAATGCGATTTTTTATTTAATCGCGATCAATTCTACCTGCTCAATGATGGGATCTCTGGCCAGTAAGGCTGATGCATTGGCCATTAATGCTTTGGCGATTTCGCCATTTAAATGTGCCTGCCTACCTTCTTCCGTAGCGAAAGTGTCAAAAATACCAAAGGTGCTTTCCCCGATTTTGAGCGCGTACCATCTTACGGTATCCGGCTCCGCTTCCGCGAGTGGCAACGCGGTTTTTAAAAATGCCAATACTTCATCTTCCTTCCCGGGCTTGGCCTCTACACGGGCCAGCAATGCCAGTTTTTCCATTTTTAAAGAATTAAGGTTAGTGCTTGAATAGGGTCACACGGAATGACAGATTTTCATTCGTTGCCCAACCTACACTTACGCTGTTTTCGGCACTTCGGATCAATGCCTGCCTATCTTCTTATATCACTTTGCAGGCAATTGTTTTTTTAACTTATCCAGATACTCCTTAATTACCTCAGCTTTCTCCGTTTTAAGTCTCTGCCCGATTTCTTTGCGAGGACATTGCGCATTATACTTCGCGCCCCAATCCATTATTTCAAAGACAATCGGAAGCAGGTCAATGCCTTTTTCGGTAAGACTGTAAATGAATTTCGACTTGTTGGTTGCCGAAACCTGCTTCGTTAAAATCTGCTCTGCTTCGAGGACGCTCAGCCGGTTTACAAGAATATTAGTCGCAATCTTTTCCTCCGATTGCAGGAATTCGCTGTAAGATAACTTGCCTCTGAGCATAATGTCCCTGATGATCAGCAGCGACCATTTGTCTCCAAAAACATCCAGCGAACAACTGATGGGACAATCCGACCTTGTCTTTTCCATGCGATTTATTTCAATAAAGTACTTGCATTGTGCAATAGCTTCGTATATTAGTGCT
Organism: Dyadobacter sp.; assembly: GCF_039919315.1. Taxonomy (GTDB): domain Bacteria; phylum Bacteroidota; class Bacteroidia; order Cytophagales; family Spirosomataceae; genus Dyadobacter. The sequence continues at coordinate 232,297 of NZ_JBDSFX010000090.1, forward strand.
TGCAAATTGCAATAACAAATATAGTCATTGTTAACACAAAAAATCAGCACAATGGAAAACGAAAAATCAATCAGAGAACTCCTAGAAACGTATTATTCAGGTTTTGCTCAGAAGCAGGGCTGGGAGGAAGTGATTGCCGCGGATTTTAAATATAGCGGCGGCGACATGACCCAGACAGTACCGACGGTTGGAAAAGCTGCGTACATTGAAGTTATCAAGCGATTTTCTCGTGTGTTTAAATCGATGCGGGTCCGGAATATGATTATTGAAGGCGAAAATGCCTGTGTCATTGGAAATTACGACTACCTGTTTCCAAATGGAGCTGCTATGAATGGTAATGTGTCGGAAATCTGGACGGCTAAAAATGGGAAACTGGATTCGCTCACCATTTACTTTGATACATTGACTTTTGATAAAAATATTCCAAAACCAGTCGCTTAATCTGCACTGGTACAGATAAATACAACATTACCGCAAATTAGACAACGTCTCTATTTCCTTTTCTATAAACTTCTTCTCAAAAGCGTTGATCTGGCAGGTCAGCGCTTTTTTATAACGGTTCATTGCGTTCTCATTAGCGTTCTTATCGTGGTATATTTTGGCCCAAAAACAATGGATTAAATGATAGTTTTGAAAAAACGGATTTGCATTTAATTGATTCAGGATTTTGATTGCACCTGCCTCATCTCCACCAAAATATAACGCTGCCGCCTGGCTTAGTTTTGTGAAAGGCGACGGGTTAGCTAATACAAGCTTTTCATACAAACGGGCTATCCCATGCCAATCCGTTTCTTCAAAACTCACCGCTAACGTATGCTTGTAAGCGATTGCCGCTTCGAGTTGATAGGCACTTGGTGCCGATGATTCCTTTTGAGAATGGAGAAGATAATGGTTCGCCACGGCGATCATTTCCTGGTTCCAGCAGGTACGGTCTTGTTCGGCGAGGACAGTTAGTTCATCGAGCTGATTAGTCCTCGAATCCGCTCTGGCCAGGTTATATAACAGCAATGCATACAATGCTTTCACTTCTCCATTGGCAACAATGCCCATTTTCATCATTTCCTGCAGCAAGCTTAGCGCGTCTTCGCACAGTGCTTCGTCAGCAAGATGGCCGTCCTCGGATAGCTGATAACCCTCGGTAAACATGACGTATAAAATCTTAATCGCCATTCTTATCTTTTGCTCGTCAGGATTTTGTGTCGTTTCTGTCAGTACGAAACTTTCAGATGTATGCTGTGCACGCCAGCGATAGAGGATTTTGGATATATTGTCCTCGTTCGAAGCCAATAATGCAGCAATGCGTTTGACACGTAAACCACAAACATATCGCAATACGATCACCAGCTGTACCTTCGGCGGAAAAGCTGGTTGGAGGCAGGCAAACAATACCCTGAGTACATCCTGATCGTCAGTCGGTTGTGTGTCAGAATCAATGTAGTCATCTTCGAGTACCTGTTTTCGCTGTTCCTTTTTCAGACCATTGTAAGCAATGTTTCTGATCGTTTTATATAACCAGGCCCCAGGTTGGTCCGGGACATTTTTCTGCCATTTATCCGAAGCTATTGCAAATGCTTCCTGCACAATATCCTCCGCAGCCGCGATGTCTTTGATGCCGGTGTGATACATCAAAACCGCAACCATTTTGCCAAAATGATTGCGGTACAGTTGAGAAAGCAATGAGGAGAGATCGTCGCTCACGATTCCTGCGAAATCTCCATAATCGGACGTACTTCTATGCTGATCTTGCCCCGAATGATGTGGGGGCATTGCGCTGCAATCTCAGCCGCCTGGTCAAGATTTTCGGCCTGGATCATAATGTAGCCACTAATCCCTTCTTTTGAATCAAAAAATGGCCCGTCTGTCCATACCCGCGTTCCGACCATTTTATAGTCATTTTCCAAAGGCTCGCCCGAAATAAAGCTGTCGAATTTCACCAGTTCTTCTACCCAGCTGCTCATTTCCGCAATGTCTTGCTGTATTTCTTCTTCCGTCATGTTGGAAAGCCGGTCAATGTCCTCGCGGACAAGCAATAGGAATTTTTTCATGATGTTTTTTTCTCATATAGTACATCGGGCGATACTTTTCCGGACAAAAAGATCAAATTTTTTTATTTCAACTTCTCACTAAAAAAATCAATGGTGCGTTTCCAGGCAAGTTCGGCAGCCGGTTTGTCGTAACGCGGCGTTGTGTCGTTGTGAAAACCGTGGTTTACTTCGGGATAGGTGTAGGCAACGTACTCTTTTTTGTTGGCCTTCAATGCAGCCTCATACGCGGGCCAGCCTTCGTTCACCCGCGTGTCCAGTCCGGCATATTGCACGAGGAGCGGCGCCTTTATTTTGGGGACGTCTTCCACAGCGGGCTGGCCTCCATAAAATGGCACGGCTGCTGCCAGATCGGGAATGCGTACTGCCATCATGTTGGCGATCCAGCCTCCAAAGCAAAAGCCAACTACACCAATTTTTCCATTACAATCTTTATGATTTTTTAAGTAATCGAATCCGGCGATGAAATCTTCAAGCATTTCATTTCGGTCGCGTTTGCTTTGCATGGTTCGCCCGTCGTCGTCATTACCGGGATAGCCTCCCAGGGGAGTTAATGCATCCGGGGCAATGGAAATAAAACCAGCCAGTGCCGCTCTACGGGCAACATCCTCAATATGCGGGTTTAAACCACGGTTTTCGTGAACGATCACAATGCCGCCCAGCTTGCCTTTTGCATCCGCAGGCTCTGATAGTAGGGCTTTGATCTTGCCGCCGCCTTTTGGGGATTCATAGGTAACATAGTCTGATTTGAGTCGCGGATCGTTGGCCTGTACCTGGATTGCACCATGGTAGTCGGGCATCAGAAAGCTCATCAATGATGCTATCGTAATACCTCCCACAGCATAGGTGGATAGTTTTTGCATGAAATCCCGCCTTTCAAGCCGGTTGTGGGCATAGTCGTCGTAGAGATCAAAAACCTCTTGTTTAATATCCTCTTTTTTAATTTCGCTCATAGTAATAAGTGTTATAAATTGGTTAGATGTCTCCGCGAGAGGTGCATAAAAACTGTGCGCTAGTAAAAGCCCGGAAAATGGAACGGATACTCAAACTGAGTTCAATTGCACAACCATTAGCTGGAATTTGGCACAAACACCACCCAAATATGGCATTAACAGCCGCCCGACAAGAACAGGATGTTGGCTAAGTTTGCATTAAGAATAATGTGATACATCTTACTGGCAATTAAATGATAGTCAAAGATTTTAACGATACAATAGCTATCTGGACCGAGGCACTGAACCGGTACAGTTTCGCTGAGTTGACGGCCAGACCCATTCCCGGTCGCTGGTCGCTGGGGCAGATCTATATGCACCTGATCCGGGAATCCGGATTTTTCTTTGACCAGGTAAGGATCTGTGCTTCCAATGATGAAAATGCTGACGAAAAGATGCTTCCTGGCGGTCGTGAAATGTTTCTCAACAATAGCTTTCCCGACGAATTGATCGAGGGGCCGCCAACCAATGCGCTGGTTACTCAGCCTGAAAGTAAGGAATACCTGATAAGTAGGCTCGCTGACCTGCGGAGTCAGATTGAAGACCTTGGTAAGTTGATCGCGGCCAGCAGTTTTAACGGCAAGACCCGGCATCCGGGGTTGGGATTTTTCAGTGCGAGAGATTGGTTTCAGTTTGCGGAAATGCATTTCCGTCATCATTTACGACAAAAAGCAAGAGTTGAAAAAGCGCTGGCAGAAGGTAGCAACCATTTTCCGGTTAAATGACTCCCTAATTCGCACCTTTGGATACTACCTGGCTCAGGACATTCGACATTGATATATCACAGTCAGGAATTCAACAAAATAGTCGCTGATTTCTTTACTAAGCCATTTAAGAAAATAGAAGGCCCGGGGAGGCTGGAATGATGAATTTTTAAATGTTACTTTTTCCCGGCGAAATAATCATCGATACTCCATTTGTGACGGTCAAGTCCGGAGAGAACCAATGCACCGCCTGTAAATACAAAAACCGGATAGTCGAACGGTGCTCCGATACCTACGAAAATAGCCATACATAGGCCGAACGATAAGGTCAGAATAGCGGCACCCAAAGCGATGTATTTGATTTTCAGTCCGATGATCAGGAAAATTCCGAATACGAATTCTGCAATGGTCGCGAAAAGCCCCATGACATCGGCAACCGACCGGCTTGCGAAAGGGATGAGTGTATTGGTATAATCAATAAAATGTTTCCAGTCACCCCACCCAACCCCGGGTGAACCAGGTGCTCCGAGCATACCCAGCCGATCCATGACAGGCAATAAAAATCCAACTCCCAGGGCCAGTCGTAAAGTCAATTGGGCAATACCCGATGCATTTTTCATTTGTTCAAATTTTAGAAACCAAAGATAGACCGGCATTTCAGAGATTTGGGTGCCAATCTATGGATTTCAAATGGTCCATTGCTCCTGATCTGTAAATAATTGCCTGGAAATCAGTTGCCAGGGAACTGAATGTAAGCTGGGCGTGATTGTAGAAGTAACTTCGTTCCCCCGGCATTACTAACCCCACAAGCAACTATGAGCATGGACACGCAAGGAAAAAAAGCAATTTTGTTCGGGGCGAGCGGCTTTGTCGGCTCGTATCTGCTGGAAGGGTTGTTGAATGATCCCGATTATGATCAGGTGACGATTGTAGTTCGCAAGAGTTTGAATAAGACTCACCCCAAATTGAAAACGCTGATCGGCGATTATCATTCCCTACCATCATTGAAAGGCGAAATCGTTGCAGATGAGGTATTTATCGCATTGGGTACTACCAAGAAAAACACGCCGGATCAGAAAATTTATTACCAGGTAGACCATGACTATCCGGTTCTGGCAGCCCAAATCGCAAGGGAAAAAGGAGCGAAATCTGTATTTTTAGTGTCGTCAGTTGGCGCAGATGCGGATTCAAGTGTTTTTTATATCAGAACCAAAGGTGAAACGGAACGTGACATTATCGCTCAAAATCTGGCGCATACGCACATTTTCCGGCCATCCATGATCATGGGGAGTCGCAAGGAAAGCCGGCCACTGGAAATATTTTTCATCAAATTGTTCACATTCATCAATCCGGTCTTCGTAGGTAGGGTACAGAAATACAGGGGAATAGAAGGTAAGGACATCGCGAAAGCCATGATCGCCGCCGCGAAAAAACCGGCCGCCAAAGTGAAGATTTATGAATGGAAGGAAATGATGGAATTGTGAGTTGTCACGCACTATACTTCTTCCGATAGTCCAGCGGCGAAAGGTCCGTGTGCTTTTTAAACACCTTTCGGAAAGCGTCTATATTGTTGTAACCCACATCATATATGATCTCGTTGACCGTCTTCCGGCCCGATTCGAGTTGCTTTTTGGTATATTCTACTTTTACCCTTTGAATGTATTCGGCCACGGAATTGCCAGTGCATTTTTTGAACCGTCTTTCGAATGTCCTCCTGCCGACAGCCATTTTGGCGCATATCTCGTCCACTGTGAATGTCTCGGTCGGATTATTTTCAATCCATTCCTGTGAGCTCAGTACCTCCTTATCGCCGTGCTTTTTTTGACCCATAAAAATCATGAACGGGTTCTGGCTTTTTCTTTCAATGTCAATTTCAAACATTTTGGAAGCCAGTATCGACATTTCCCGACCGTGGTGTTTTTCAATGATGTATAAAAGCAAATTCAAGTAGGAGTACCCACCGCCGCAAGTATAGATCCCGTTTTCATCGGTAATAATGGTATCATTAATCAAATGCACCTCGGGGAACATGACCTCGAAATCGTTTCGAGCGGCCCAGTGTATCGCGCATTTTCTGTTTTTCAGCAGACCGGTCGAGGCGAGGAAAAATGAGCCTACGCACAAACTGACGATCTCGGCACCATTGTGATATTGTGAAATCAGCCAGTCGACATACCCTTCATTGGTTTTCAAAGCCTTTGTAAAATCGCCGCATAACAGCGGTATTACGATCACGTCAGTTTTCCGGATGTCGCTGATGGTGTTACTTACATTGATATTATAGAGACCGTGATCGAGCTGCACATTCTTTTCCAGTCCGACGATTTCGACCGTATAAAAAGGCGCTTTTCCCTGGTAGCGCAAAAAGTCATTGACACGGTTAAGTATCTGATAACTACTGTCAATGGACGTGATCGTCGCGTCCTTCAATGCAAGAATCGATATGTGCTTCATGAAACAAATGTATCGTAATGTCGTGTCGCAATCAATACGTAAGAATGTCGGAATTACCGTGTATCGGCCTGCGATTTTAACAATAGTTTTACATCGGAAAAAATCTAAAAATTAAATCATGAAAAACACAGAAATCATCATGATCCCGGTGAAGGATCAGCAAAAAGCCAAAGAATTTTACATTCAACTGGGTTTTGAGCTCATTATGGAGGCACCCAACGCACACGGCCAGATGTGGATTCAGCTGGGATTACCCGGCGGAGGTACTACTATTTCCCTTGCGAGTTTCCACGGAATAATTTTCGAAACCGATGACATTGAAAAGGAGGCCGGAGACTTAAAAGCAAAAGGTATTGATGTCGGTAAAATTGACGATACCCCCTGGGGCAAATTCGCCTGGTTGAAAGACCTCGATGGAAACGGATTGTGCCTGCATCAAAAGTAGCAGGTTCACCGGCCTGGTTGTTGCAACAGTATTTTCGTATCGCAATGACAACTCACCCGGGAAAATGCTGCACCCTCCCAGCCAGATTATTTTGGTGGCTATGTAATCATTTTGAGAAATTTTGATCAATTTAATGGCTGCAAAAAGCACGGTCAGGTTTTCTTGATGTCGGTTTTGTTCAATTTTTTGTGAGTGATGCGTGATATTTTTGTTTGAAATACTTAAAATATGGAACCTGTCATCAAGCAATCGCTCCTTACCCGGTACGTCAAGAATATCTGGACGCTGGAAAATCATGATTTTGAGAACGCCGACCATTCCCTGAAATTCTTTGCCGATGGCTGCCCGGGCCTGATGTTTTCCCAGTCACAATCGGGCGTTTTTATCGATGATCAGGAGTTATCGACCTTCTTTTTGTATGGACAGACCGTCAAACCGATTGAAATCACGGCCAAAGGAAGCTACAAGATCGTCGTGTTCATTCTGCATCCCCATGTGATCAACACATTGTTCGGCGTCAATGCGATTGATCTCACAGATACTTGCATGGATATGAACCAGTTTTCGGCATTTGCCAAGGAAACCGGTACGCAGTTAATGGCGGCCGGAAACATGGAGGAGCAGATCAAAATCATGGAGGCATTTATCGGGTCGCTGGCCAGTACAGCAAGCAAGGATTCTTTGGTGGAGCGTGCGACACGTTTTATTATGGATTCAAAAGGAGAAAAACCCATGCGGGAAGTGCAGCGGGTATTTAAAATATCAGAGCGGACATTTGAAAGAAGATTTTCACAACACGTAGGTATCACGCCGAAGCTGTTTTCCAAAATATGCAGATTTGACTCGTCCATTAAGCAGCTCGAAAAAGGCAACTACGAAAAACTGTCGGATATCGCTTATGAAAATGGCTATGCTGACCAGTCCCATTTCGTCAGGACATTCAAAGAATTTACCAATACCACCCCACGTGAGCATCAGGCCAGAAAAATAAAATAGAAATTTTACAACTGGCGGTTTTGTCCAATTATGCCGACATGAGCAGCAGTAGTTTTGATTAAAATAAAACACAAATCAAAACAATTAGCAACATGAAAACACTGGTAATAGGTGGAACAGGAAAAACAGGCAGAAAGGTAGTTCAACGTCTTACAGATCTGGGACTGCCGGTCAGGATTGGTTCAAGATCAAACATACCTGGTTTCGACTGGGAAAATAAAGATTCCTGGAAAGAGGCGCTGCACGAAATCAGCCAGGTATATATTACATTTCAACCCGATCTCGCAGTACCAGGCTCGGTAGAAGCAATTCAGGCACTTGTTGCCCTGGCAGCCAAAAGTGGCGTGAAAAAACTGGTACTTCTGTCGGGCCGCGGCGAACCGGAAGCACAGCTTTGTGAACAAATCGTAGCAGATTCCGGTCTCGACTGGACGGTGGTGAGAGCCAGCTGGTTTAACCAAAATTTTAATGAGGGATATCTTTTGGAATCCGTTCGGGCTGGCTATGTGGCGCTACCCGTGGGCGACGTCGGAGAACCATTCATTGATACCGACGACATTGCGGACGTGGTAACAGCGGCACTGACGGATGACAGTCACAACGGCAAAATTTACGAAGTGACAGGCCCGCGACTACTGACATTCAAGCAGGCCATTTCCGAAATAGCGGATGCTTCGGGCAGGGAAATTGTTTTTCAGGAAGTTTCGATGGAGGAATACACAGCCATGCTCACTACTTACGAAGTTCCTCAGGATGTGATCGAATTTCTGAGTTATCTGTTCGTCGAAGTCCTGGACGGACGCAATGCATCTATTAGCCATGGAGTAGAAGAGGCGCTGGGCAGAAAGCCAACGGATTTTAGTGAATTCGCGAAGCTAGCCGCGGCGGGTGGAGCTTGGGTGCCATTGGAGGCGTAACGCGCTGACAGCACTGCCCTTTATGGATTAGTATACTCGCTTGGCGACACGCCGAATTTTTTGCGAAAACGCTTGGCGAAGTAGGACTGCTCACTATACCCGACTGCATAGCCGATTTGCGAAAGCGAGTCGGCTTTCAGGCGTATCATTTCAGCGGCGCGCTGCAACCGGATATCGCTAATGAGCTCGTTGGGCGAGACTTCGAGCAATGCTTTTACTTTTCGAAATAATTGCGTCCGGCTGAGGCACATTTCATCGGCCAGCTGCTCCACACCAAACCCCGGCTCGCTCAAATGCAGCTCGATGGAAGCGATCATGCTTGATACAAACTTCTCGTCCGAGGACGGTACTATGCCTGTTTCTCTCGGTGCGAGCAGATTTTTGCGGTATTTCGCCGCGAGTTTTTTTCTTAGTTCGATGAGATTGGCTACCCGAACCCGCAGTTCTTCGGTCGAGAATGGTTTGGCCAGGTAATCATCGGCCCCGCGCCGTAATCCTTCCATGCGGGAGTCGGAATCGGTCTTAGCGGTGAGCAAAATGACGGGTATGTGGCTGGTACGGTCGTCTGTCTTGATTTTTTCAGTCAGCATCGTTCCGTCCATTTTGGGCATCATTACGTCGGAAATGATCAGATCGGGAATGTTTTCAACCGCCAATTTGAACCCTGCCTCGCCATTCTGCGCCTGAATGATTCGGAAATCGTCCTCAAAACAAGAGGCTATGAATTCCCTGAGCTCCTTGTTGTCCTCAATGATCAAAATGCAGCTGGAACGTACATTGCTAAACGTTTCCCGTTCGTCGATTTTCGGATCATCGAAATCGGTCTGGTCGCCGACTGGCGGCAGCTGATCCTGGACTACTATTTCGTCAAAATCCAGCTTTCCTTTTTGAATGGGCAGGATCACGGAAATGGTGGTGCCGACATTGACCTCGCTTTTCAGGTCAATGCTACCTTTATGAAGCTTCACGAGTTCGCCCACGAGCGTGAGCCCGAGGCCTGTACCGGGCTGACTGTCGTCTGCCATACGCCGGGTTTGGTAAAATGGTGAAAAAACATGGGGCAGCTCTTCCGCTGGAATGCCTTTTCCAGTATCCGCGACTTGAATAAACAGGTCACATTCATCATTCATCGTGTGGATGGTGAGATTCACCGAACCACCCGCACCCGTAAATTTCAGTGCATTGATCAGCATGTTGCTGGTAATCTTTTCCAGTTTGTCCTTATCAAACCATGCTTCGCCGGAAGGGACCTGAATGGATTTATTGAAACGGATCAGCTTGTTTTCCGCAAATGAATCGAATGAGGCCGTCAATACATGCAGAAATTCGGACAACCCTTCACCCTGCATCTGCAATTTCATTTTCCCCGCGTCGATTTTGGAAAGTTCGAGCAACTGGTTTACCAGATCGAGTAAGCGATTGGCGTTTCTTCGGACCAGCCGCAAGTCATTTTTGTGGGGTACCAGGAGCGAAGGGGAGGTGATCATTTCCTCGACCGGGGCGAGTATCAGTGAAAGCGGCGTACGGAATTCGTGTGATATATTGGCAAAAAGACGGGATTTTAATTCGTCGCTTTCTTTCAGTTTGTTGTTCAGTTCCGTCTGAATGTCAAGCATTTGCTTTGCTCTTAGTGCTTTGTTTTTTTGAAGCCTGTAAATGATCACAACGGCAGCCAGCAGGAAAAGAGAGCCTACGATCCAGATATTCTTCCATATCGTCTGTATCTGTTTTTCCTGTTCCAAAAACCGGATCATTTGTTCTTTTTTCTCTGTTTCAAAACGAGCCTCCATCTCCACGATCTGTCGGGTCTTTTTCTCGTTCAGCAGGCTGTCGCGGACTTCGTAATATTTTTCAACGTAATCATGCGCTTCCGGCGACTTGCCTTCGCGAACCTTTAAGTCAATGAGAGACAGGTAGATATTCTTAATGATCCGCTTAACATTCAGCTGTCGGGCAAGCGCAAGTGATTGATTTAGATATTGGTTAGCTTCTTCAAATCTGCCCTTATGAATCAGGACTTTGCCAATGTTATTCAAAATAGCAGCTTCCGCCGACCGGTTTCGGGTTTCCCTTGCGATTTCCAATGCCCTGTTGAAATAATAGGATTCCAGAGCCGGATCGTTCTTTCGTGACCTGGCATAAATTTCACCCATGTTGGAATAAACCTGCGACAAATGCAATGGCGAAATACGGTGCTGCCGGGCAATCAGCAATGCTTTTTTGTAAAGGGCCAGCGCGCGGTCATTTCGGTTTTGGGTATATTGTATCACACCTGAAAGATTATAAACTCTCGACAACAGGTCCCAGTTTTGGGTTTGAATACAAATTTTTTCCGCCCTGGAAATGTATGCTTCGGCTTTGGCAATCTCTTTCTGGTCGCGGTAATTGACAGCCAGTATTCTGTAACTTTCCGCAAGAATATCCGGCAAATGCTCCTTTTCAGCAATCGCGGCGGCCTGCATGGACTCGTCAATGGCAAGCTCACTATCCCCGAGTGCCCAGTAGCAATGCGCGATGCGGTACCTAGCCACTGCCTCGCCTTTTTGATAGGACAAACGTTCCGCGATGACCAGCGCTTTCTGTGCGTAATCCAGCGAAACCCGAAAGTCAAACCATTGCTCCTGAGAACTTAACGCATTGAGCATATTGACTTTGGTGGTATCGTTAGCTGAATGGCTTACTAATTGCCTTTTCAAAGCTTCCACCGACATTGTCTGGGAAAATGCATTTTGCGAAAGCAGGCAGACTATGCAAGTGCAGATCACCGCATCGTTTTTTATGCCTTTAAAAACAGTTAATAATGCATTCATCATGGCCTGAACTTGGAGATTGCAACCTGACAATCACCTGTTTTTTTACAGATATTCCTTGCAAGTTAATAAAACTTTAATCCAAGTAATTGATTCCAGTGGAGTCACCCGCTGATTATTTGATTCGTGTAACTATCTTATTTTCAGCTAATTATTTTTTTTAGATAGTCAGTGTGATCCTCGAATGCATCAGGACTATCCTTGAATGCAACAAAATTACCCCTGATCAAGCCGGGGCGGGTTGCTATACTCTCCGTTCACGGTATCACCTTACGTTCCCGCAAATCGTCAAAAATCTGCATGAACATTTTCTCCGTATCCACGTATTCATGGAAACCGTGCCTGCGGGATTTGGAGCCGTCTGCGAACATATCGTAGTCCCACGAAAAGACAAAATCGCCAAAACTCCAGGACGATACCTCTTCGTAAGTGTGTTTCAAACCGTACTTCGCCATCATGGCATTCCAGAGCGGCGCTTTATCTTCCATCATCACATTCAGCGACATGGGTAGGGGAGGTGCCACTTCCAAATCGAAGTAACGGGCTATTTTTGGCCACATTTCGCTCCATCTGAATAAGTCTCCATTGTTGATATTGAAAGCCTGGTTGGCGGTATTTTCTCCCGTCGCTGCCCATAATGTGGCGTGAGCGAGTAGTCCGGCGTCCGTCATTTCCAGCAGCTTGTCGTAGGCACCGGGCTTGCCGGGAAAGCGCAACGGCAACCCCAATTCTTTGGAAATGGAGGCGTACACCGCTATCACCAATGCGAGGTTCATAGGATTTCCCAACGCAAAACCCCCTACGACGGAAGGCCGGATCGCTGACCAGGTCCATGCTTTTCCTTGTTGCCTCTGTTCCAAAAACTGTTGCTGATCCACATTGAATTCCGGCGGCATATGCCCGGCGTCGGTTTCGCGGGCAGGAGTTTTGAAAGGACCCAAATGCGCACCGTACACTTTGTAGCCCTGCATCAGGCTGATATGCTGCAAATTTACGGCAACGTATTCTACCGCATCGACTACATTGACGAGCATTGCCACATTAGGTGCCACCAAGTCGTTCCAGGAAGGTCTGTCCTGATATGCGGCGTAAAAAATGTGGGTTATTTCCGTGAGGTCACTGAGTTTTTGCCGGGTATCTTCAGCATTCAATAAATCCACTGCGATGAAACGGTCTTTATCGGAAGACGCTCCGCCTCGTCTGGACAATCCTATCACATCCCAATCAGGAAGAGTGGCCAGGTATTCCACCAGATTTTTTCCGATCACACCTTGTGCGCCTACAACGAGGGCTACTTTTTTAGCGTTTGATTTAGCATTCATGACTTGTATCGCCTTTATTATTTGTTCGAAACAAAGGTATGGGCACTAGCAATGAATGTACTTGTATATTTGCATGGATAATTGGTAGAATGATGACGATTAAAATGATCGAGCAGTGAAAAAGTACATTCAAAATGAGTTTCTGAAAGTGTCGAACTTTAAGGCGCGGCAGTGGCAGCATCCGGTCCACAATCACAATCACTTTGAAATGATCTTCATTCACAGCGGGAAAGGATCTCATTGTGTATCAGCAATGCAGTATCCTTATGACGGTCAAAGCCTGTTCCTGCTTGCGCCTTGCGATTTTCATTATTTTCACATTGAAGCAGAGACAGAGTTTACTTTTTTGAAATTTACCAATGTCTATTTAAAAAGTATTGAAAATATACAAGTGCAGCGGCAATGGAATCAGGAAATTGATGCGTTGCTCATTCAGGCGGGACATCAGAATGCTCCCTTACAAGAAATGGGTGACGAAATCGGGAAGCTCGACAGGATCGTGAGGTTGGTGGTGGAGGAGTGGGCGCAGACTAAAAGTGAAGCGAACGAGACCATTTACTTTCTGATCCAGGCGATGCTATCTATCGTAAAACGCAACCAGAGTTACGCCCTAAGGCCTACACATCCCAAGCATTCGAAGAAAATCACAGAAATTGTTAACTACATTCACCAGCACATTTACTCCGTGGAAATGATCATGGTGGATCATCTGGCGGAAATTTTCGGTTACAGCAAACATTATCTGGGACTGTTTTTTCGGGAGCAAACCGGTATCACGCTCCGGGATTACATTAATCAGTACAAATTACAGCTGATCGAGAAGCGGTTGCAGTACAGCTCCTTGTCAATCAAGGAAATAAGCAACGAGTTTGGCTTCACGGATCTGAGCCATTTCAACAAATTTTTTAGGAAACATCGGAATATTGCCCCGTCCCGCTATCGGGGCGAGGTTAGTCTTTTGGGTGTCATTGAACCAGATAGCTGAACATTTGGATCAGTTACCCGCGCTGATCTTCACATCTGCGATGGTTGCGACCATCGGATCTGACTGGGTTTGCTGATGAATGGTCTGCTTCTTTTTCAGCATAAATGGTTTTTCAACAAAAATCCATGACAGGTAACCCAGTACCAATGCACCAACCAGCACAACGCCGAGGTATACCGGACTCTGCATGTATTTCAGGTAAACAAGGAGACTCAAAATCAGACCATGGTAAATGTATACGCCATAGCTGATATCATTGCCTTTCAGTACCTTATGAGCCAGTCCGTCGCCAGTGTAGGCCAGTGAAATCGCGCAAACTGTGAGTAGCAGGAGTGAGAAAACGGATAATGCAGGGATGTCCGAGGTAGCTACAAAGCTCTGTACCGCGATGTAGCCAATGATCCAGTAAAGGCCTTTTCCATGAATCCATTCGGATTTGTAGAATTGGAACCGCTGCATGATTACGCCGGCCAGGAACAGGTAAAAGTGCGGCAGGAAAGAGTAACGCAACAATTTTTCAAATTTTGTTTCATGATCGGTCGCCATACCCGGCAGCCACAACTTGGTGGCCAATGTAAAGGCAAGGAACAGCAGGAACACCAGCAGGAGAATGTTGTTGCTCTGTTTTCTCTTTCCCATCAGCAGGTACACGAGCGGGAGCATCATATAAAACTGTAATTCAACGGAGATGGTCCAGAGGCTTCCATTGTAAGAGCCAAAACCGAAATCGGCCAAAAAGTAGGGCGTGTAAATGAAGCCAAACATCTGACTAATCAGCCAGATAGGGGCAGACTTGTTAATATAATTGAAACCCAGCAGGCTTGTTACCAGCACCGTAAGAAGCAGGCAGGCCCAAAGACCGGGGAATATCCGCAATGCACGGTTGCGGAAATACTGTTTCAGGCTGGTACTACGCTCGTAGGAAGCAGAAATCAGGTATCCGCTGAGTGCGTAAAATATGGGTACGCCCGGGAAAAAAGACCAGGGAGCAAACCACGCGGAATCCGTGATGTTGAGGTGATAAATGGAGTGCAAAACTAAAACTTGTATTGCGGCTAAAATCCGGATCAAATCAAAATTGTTAACCTTAAAATTCTTTTCCATAGGATAGGTTATGACGGGTTTCCATTTTCATAAAACTTTACGCGCCTTGGTATTTTCATTGTAATAATAAAATTGACTGCTATGGCAACGATCAGAGAAAGGAAAGCTAAAAATGGCAGGTCAATAAAACGAATCTGGTGATTGATCAATATTTTCGATAAATAGAAACTGATCACAAATACGTGTGTCAGATAAAGCGGGAATGAGATGCCGTCGAGATAAAATAATAATCGTGACAGTAAATTGATCCGGTAACAAATAATGCAAATACTGATGTATGCAATAAATGAAAAGAAGTCATTGTACATTTTACCGGCAGCCCCAAAATACTTAACCAGCAGCCCCATGATCGCGAGCGAAACTAATGCGATCAATATGTAAGTCCACAGCTCTTTGGAGATCAATTTTTGCAGCACATTCTTTTTGCAAATGGCCATGCCGAGCACGAATTCCCATAGAAATTGAAGAAAGAAACTGTTAAACTGCCGTGTCTCTTCCTGGCCGATGAATAACACCCATCCGCTGTAAAGCAACGAGATGAAAGTTGCACCAAGCAATCCCTGAACGGGACTCACCCTGTTGAACAATACCCTGATCACCGGGAAGAATATGTAAAACTGGATCAAAGCGGACATGTACCAGAATTGCCCGCCGAAGCTGGAAATTTGCGAGGTAAACATCTTAAAAAGAAATATATGACTCAGATAACTTTCCCAACCGTCGTGATATAAATTCAATGAAATGTTGAGTAAAAATATACCACTAATGATGTAGTAGTACGGCTTGATTACTTTGTGAAACCTGGCTTTGTAAAAATTCAATGCACTGGAATAACGGCTGTTCATTAAGCCATATCCAGAAGCGAAAAAGAAAAGATGAACGCCAGCTCCGCCCAGATTAATTGCACTTGCAATTAATCCGGGTAAGCTCATTTGCTGTAAGAAATGAAAAAAAACAATGGTAGTTATCGCAAATCCGCGACCATAGGAAAGGAATGGCTGATGCTTTTGCATATCAATTTTTTTACTTTTTTCAGCAGGATTTGAAATCGTGTTGTTCATTTCAAAATGTTCTTGCTGAGGGATAATAGATTGGTTTTTGCAAGAAGGTCACAACACATTTCCAGCATACATAATGTTCTTATCGGCTAGTGAAGGCCATTGGGTATACACGCGGTCGGCCAGGTGAACAGCTAATTTGCCGCTTAATGACATTTTCTCAACATTAGCGATACTGTCAAGCCATATTGTCTTGGCTCCCAGCATTTTACCGGCAAAAATGCCTAGTACGCCAGGAGCTGCTCCTGTGGAAATTACGATGTCTGGCCTCGTCAATACCATTACTTTCAGTACTTGAAAGGCAACCAGGAGAAGTTTGAATTTATTCCAACGGCTCGCATCGGGAATGGTGTAAAATTTGTGGCCCTGCACAGTCTCACCCAGGTTTTTGTGCGTAGAAATGTAGAATACTTCGTGGTACTCAAATGCAGGGGCGATTCGTTGTAACTCGATCCAATGACCACCTCCGGAAGAAATTGCAGCAATTTTCATAGTAGTAAGATTTAATTATGATAGAAAAAGGGTTGAAATTCAAAAGGTACTAAGAGGTCTTTATATATAGATTGTACTTGTTTTAATACTTCGCGAATGTCATAACTGCTTACAATTCTCAGGGATTCAGCTCCCATAAAATTCAGCATCGTTTTGTTATGAATGACCGTATCTATTTTATTTTCGAGATCGTTTTTATCTCCGGGAGTGATGAGGTAGCCGTTAATTCCTTCTTTCACTACTTCCGGTATTCCGCCCACATGGCTTGCAATAATTGGTTTGCCATAACTCATCGCTTCCAGGATCGCAATCGGCAAGCCTTCGTTGTAAGACGGGAGAAGAAGTATGTCACAAGCATTGAGTAATTCATGCTTCAATTTTCCATCCACCCAGCCTGCATAATTCACGAAGCCATTCAGCTGATGATTAGCGATATAAGCTTGTAGTTTTTCAACTTCCCCGTCACCGCCAATGGTCAATGTGATGTTATCCTGATAAAATCCACGATTTCTTGAAATCACATCCAATAGATCGAATAATCCTTTCCGATCACCGATCCGGCCCAGAAATAGGAATGAAATATTGGAATCGTCTGTCAGGTCTTTTTGCATGCTGTTATCCGGAATTTCGACTGGATTGGGCAGAATGGAAACCTGTTTGGGAGTGAAATTAGTCAAAATGAAATTTTCCCAGCTTTTAGAAAGGACGATGATCGAATCTGATTCATTGATAAGATGCTGAACTAGCTTTTTAGCCAGTGAATTGGTTTCGGCGTAGAAAGTATGAAATTCTGCGGCGTGTAAATGATATACAAATTTTTTACCAAATACATATTTGGCTAGCAGGAATATCAGATACTTTCTGTAAAAACTTCCGAAAGATGCACCGTGTATATGCAAAACTTTGATTTCCTGTTGGGTGCATAACTCCCAGAGAATTTTCACCAGTGAAACCACGAAAAATGGGATGTTCAGAATGGCGTTATAATTTCCTTCGTAGGATGCCACAAATCTGAATTCCGGTACATGTTTTTCGTACGTAGCGATCACGGCGCCCATACCACCTTTATGGCGGATGTAGTTAGGGCCAATATGCAGTACGTTTTTGAAAGAGGAGGTATTAGTCATAAACAATTTATTTCGAATTAGATTACCGGTTCCGGTGTTTGGTGAATCTGTGTATTTTTAATAATCCGGGCCGGATTTCCAACAACAATAGAATTAGCAGGGATACTTTTAACAACCACCGAACCAGCTCCGATCACCACATTGTCGCCAATGACCACATCACCAAGAATACAGACACTCGCTCCGATATTTACATTGTTACCAATGACAGGGCACGCACCATTGTCCGTCTTATTTCCGATGGTAGTGGACTGACGCAAAACACAATTCTTGCCGATAACCACATCGCGGTGAATAACAATGGCTGGAAGGTGATAAACTGTCAGACCAGCGCCTATTTTTACCTGATGTGGAATTTCAATTCCTAGAATCCATTCAAAAATTAATTTGTAAAATATCCGAAATGGTAATAGTACAATGCGCGCTAAAATATTACCTGATGGTAGGTTAGCGATCCTGAAAAAGGTGCTGAATATCCTGCCTTTTGTATTGATTGAATTAGCTTCCCAATCCTGTATGATAAACTGATAAATCCCCATTATTTGCTGATGTTTATACTGTCCAGATTTAATAGCGCCTTATCACTTTCCATTTCTTTAAGCAATTGTTCTTCCCATTCATTCACAATGTTGACCACGTGATACCGGTTGCTGTTTTGCACGGAATTCGAAGCCATTTTATATCTGAGACTATCGTCCTGCATTAAATTTACTAAGCTAATCCGGAAAGCATCGGCATCGTTTTGTTGAATGATGAAACCATTCTTTGCATTGGTTACGACGTCATAAATCGCTGAGAAATTGTCAAATACCACTGGTACCACACCATTTTGCTGTGCTTCGAGCAGGGACATGGGCAAGCCTTCCCAGATAGAGGTCATCAGGAATATGGAAGCACGTTCGTAATAGGTACGCACATCGTCCTGGTGGCCGAGAAATGTAACATTGGTTAATTTGTTATCAGAAACGATTTTTTTGTACTGATTTTCATCTGGCCCGCTGCCTACAATGAGTAATTTCCATCCATGATCATATTGTTGCGAAATGCGTTTCCAAATGTCGAGTGCTACGGATATTTTCTTCTGTTCTTCTTCCAGTCGGCTGACGATCAGGACGATTTTTTCTTTGCCTAATAGTTGCGCCTGCGAAATATTGTTAGCGAATGTCAGCGGATTCGGAATGGAGGTAAGCTTGTGCTCCTTTTCTATAACGGAATATATTTCACGGAATGAATCAATGAATGAATCGGATAGTAAAACGAATTTGTCGGATAATTGATAAAGCGCAGAAGTCGAGCTTATATAAGGATTGTAAAATGGGTAAATGATTTTTTTTAGAAACGTTTTAGCTACTTCCTTTAAAGATTTGACAGATGGTTTCCGGTTCGGAGTGCGAAATGAACTCTGCCAGTAATCCGGAGATGCGTGAAGGAAGGTGTAAAACGGATGGGTTGGATATAGTTTACGAATCTTTTGAAATAGTTTAATGTAATTGGGCAGATAGGTATTTTGGCAAACAAGCACATTGATCTGATTTTGAATGATAAAATCAAGTATTAGTTCTTCTTGTACACCATACGAATCATTCAGACTGATTTTTAGCTTACTTTCGTCAGCATATAGCGGGTTTTCATTGGAATCATATACATAGAAACACCGGTAACCACGGCTAGTCAATTCTTTGCTGATAATGTCTGTTACCCTGGGTACTCCGCCGTCCGCAGGCGAGCATGAGCGCTGGAAAAAAAGAATGTTGGTCTGTTTCATTTTCTAGTTTTTTTCGAGTTCCAAAAGCACATTGTCGAACATATCGACATACTTCCCGGCCAGCACTTCCGGCGCGTAGTTTGCCTGGTTGTAAAGCACTATTTGTTGCTGCAAGCCCTCATATTCCGCGGCGTGTTTTTCGATCCTTTCGAGTAACACACGTTCCAGATCTTCCAGATTTTCAGATTCAAAAATGAAGCCGTTGACATGGTCTTTCACTTCATCCGTGAAACCCGGCAAATCTGAGGTGATCACGGGCAAATTGTATTGAAACGCAACTTTTAATGCACCGCTTTGCGACATTTCCTTGTATGGAAAGAGCATGTAATGACTGGATGCGCACAGGTCGGGAATTTCTGAATTCTGGTGAAACCGGATGTTGCATTCAAATACTTCGGGATATTTGATACGTGCCGCATAGCTTTCCCAGTCTGAACAAGAACCGTTTATGGAGATTTTAAATCCCCGAACGCCGCGCTCGTAAAGTTTACATCCGGCATCGATCAATAACTCAATATTTTTGTTGGAATGTATGGATCCGAAAAAGAGAAATACAATTTCATCATTGCGTTTTTCTGCCGTGCTTTTTCCGAAATCTTTCAATCCCAATGGCGTAATGTATATTTTGGAACGCGTAAATGTCGAGCGAAATAGAGCGGCCTGACTGTCAGAAAACATATTCACATAATGCACGGTTTTGAAGGAAAGCGCAAATACGATTTTCGCCAGCCAGGGCATTGAAAAACTGGGTTTTACAGAACCATCATGGGCCGTTACGACAGTACGCGATTTGTTCAGGCGCCAGTACAATGGCAGCACATATGGACTCGTAGGTACGTAATTGAAATAGACCAGCTCGGATCCGATAGCCTGAATTCTGTTATAGACTTTCTCGTAAAAGAAAAGCATTTTCGGGCTTCTTGCTCTGTGGGTCCAGTAAATTACTTCAATCGTCAGACCGGGTAATTGATTGAGTTCGATGAAATCTTTTTCGGAAAATCTTGCATTGGTATGAGGCAACAGAATGATCCAGTGAACATTGAAATGTTCAAGTATCCCGGTCCAGATATCCGGATTGGAATCACAGTCCACGAAATAATCCGGGGTAACCCAGGTTATCGAGCTTTTGCGGGAAGGAAGACTGACAGACCTATTCATACCGAACTTTTGATTTTTCTTTAAGACTTAAAATGACCGCGTAAATGATTTCCGGAATAGAAAGCTGGTATTTTTTGCGAACTGT
The DNA here is from genome assembly GCF_039919315.1 of Dyadobacter sp. Classification (GTDB taxonomy): domain Bacteria; phylum Bacteroidota; class Bacteroidia; order Cytophagales; family Spirosomataceae; genus Dyadobacter. Next base: position 252,753 of record NZ_JBDSFX010000090.1, read on the forward strand.
AAACCATTTGATAAATGCCCCAATGCTGGTATCGCCCGAGTAAATGGTACGGATCTTCTTTTTCTGAATAAATAATTTCAGTTCCTGTTGAATGCTGGTCCTGATCAGTTTATCAATGGTGTTTTCCGGATTTTCAGCGACGAAATTTTGCAGCCATTTTCCTTCCTGCATGATCGCGTCCATTTTGATATTGATATTTCCCGTGGAAGAAATAGTCAATGGATTTTGACGGTACATAAACACCGGCTCGTTGGTGTGTGCGATACCGTTTTTGTGTGCAGCGATGTAAGATGAAATGTCGTCAGACGCCCAAGCTAATGGCAGTTTATAGAATCCATTATTTTCGCGAAGCGTCTCAGTTCTATACACATAATCTGAAATAAAGAAGAGACGGGTACCTCTCATCCGCTCCAAAATAGAATCGTAAACGGATTCGAATTCAGGTCTTGGCTCTGTCAAACGGATGGGTTCGGATTTTTCATTGATGATCAAAGTCCGGCAATGATAAACTCCACAAGCAGGATATTTTTGGATCAGATTGACAAATTCACTCAGGTAATTCGGGGCCATTTTATCATCGTCCCCCATGAGAATAAAGAAATCGCCCGTTGCATAGGACAAACATTTATTCCAGTTATCCACCACATTGATCGCACCAAAATTCTTTTCATTTCTGACATATTTTATTTTATCAGAATGAAAGGTTTCAACGATGGTATCAAGGTTTTCGGGAGAAGCATCATTGACGATAACAATCTCGAAATTGGTGTAGGTTTGGGACAACACGCTATCGATACATTCTTTTAAGAACGTAGCCTTGAATGCTGGTATGCCGATAGTAAATTTCATCGATTATGGAAGTTGAGTATTGTATTCCCGTGCTATTTTGTTTTGCTCGTATATCAATTGCAGGCAATACAGGACGCATACATTTGAAAAAATAAAGTACATCGAGTAGGTGTAATCCGAGGTCAGACAGGTGAGCAAAAGAAAAGCGAGATAGTATTTCAGATATTGATAATCTTCCGGAATTCTCATCAAAAGCCCTCGGATGAAAATAATGAGGTAACCGATTACCGGCAGAATGCCGAACATAATGTAGAAACCGATAAACCCGAGATCCGTCAGGAAATAACCGTAAGTATCTCCCAGATAGATCGTATATTTTCCGTAGTCAGAAGTATTGTTTGGGAATCCATTACCCAGCACGCGACTCAGTGTATTGGGTGAAAAATCAGTGAGAAAATAGTCTGCTGCTAAAACCCGGATGTATTGATCGCCGTCTGCAACTGTTTCTTTTTGTGTTTCAATTAACCCTTTCGAGACCGGATTGTCGGAATAAAGCAGGAGTAACATGGCGCCTGCGAAGAATGCCAGCGTGGCGACTTTCCATGGTAATGTAACCCTTTTGAGATAGTGAAAAAGAGGTACCAGCATCACAAGGGCAATGTTCTGGCGCGTTACCTGAAGGAACGTAACCGCAATACCCATGATGATGAATGTAATGTAGATCCACCTGAATTTGGACTTCTCTACACTTCTGTTAACAGAAATAAAGTAGGACAGAAAAAACACGCCTGCACCAGGAAAATTGATCCTGATAATTCCCCTGTCGATCGTAAACTCGTCCTTAAATCCGAAATAGACCGTGTCGCTGTGTGTAAATTGGAACAGAAACAATATCATGTAAATAAACCCGTATGAAATGATGATCTTTTCGATCATGTGCATCGGGTAGCGTATGTGCAGGAGATAGAAAAACACAAACCAGATCAGGTAAGGAGTCGTACTCATGCTGTGTACCACGCCTTGCCCCCACGAAAAGTAGGCCATTACGATCGAGAATGCGATGGAAATACTGATCAATTGCAATGGTAGTATAAAACCTTCGCTTTTCCGGAAAATAAAAGGCAATGAAATAACAATAGCACCCAATTGGTAGGCATATCCTATACTCTTCAAAATGCCCTCTGTCGCAAACTTGACAGAGAATATATTGATAGAGAATATCACCAATAGTATGATAAATACGTCCGTATATTTTCTTGAAATACTGATCATACAATTAATCAATTTGAGATTTAACGGTACTGGTCCTTCTCAGTATTTTATTCACAATGGGCTCGCCATATTCCTGCAATAGCGATACCGTGAAATATTGAAAATTGATAGGATTGATCTTTTGTTTTCTCAAAACCAGGTACATACTGGTGAAAAGGAAAATCTCAGTAACCAGCCAGTTTAATGTGGTACCCATATATCCCCATTTGGATATCATCAGGAAATTGAGAACAATGCTGAGAATTCCGGCGCTCGCTGTTATTTTCAGAAAGTACTTATCCATTCCCAGGTTCAGCATGATTTGCACGCCCAGCATGTTGTTCAATGCGAACAGCAACGGGACCACCGCGAGGATTTGAAATACGGGAATGGCTGCGTCAAATTTGGATCCGTAAAATAATTTAATCGCTATCGGTCCCAATGTGAGCATGAGCAAAGATGCTGTGCCACAGTAAACTATGATCAGTGGAATGAGTTTTTGGGTCACTTTTACTCCCTGCTCACGGCTCTCACCAAATGCTTTTCCAATGAATGGATAAAAGGCTTCTGACAATGGCATGGTGAGTACGGATTGGGCGATGATGATCAGTCGCTGGGCAGCCGTGTAATATCCAACCTGCGCTGAGTTTTGGTACAAACCGAGAATTACGGTGTTGGTAGTGGTGTAGAGATTGACAAAAATCAGGGAAAAGAAAATCGTCCTTTCTTCCACCAAAACTTGCATGCAGCGGGAGAACGGTACAATGGTTAATTTGAGATTATACTTTTTATAAGCCCAAAGGAATGCCCACAATGCAACCGCGGTTTGAATGACGCCGATCAAAAATGGTTGCCAGATATAGTCCTCATTTTTCTGTATGACAATCAGGATCAGAATGGTAAATGCAAGACGGCTTACGAAATTGAATATCGCAACTTTGGAAAGATCCTGCATTGCCTGGAAAATCCAGTTTTGTGTGAACAGATTACCAACGCATATCAGGTAGGAGAATATAATGACTGTCTTGTTCTCGCTGAATTCACTTACTGTAAATAGGAGGATCAGGAAAATGAATGTGGCGAAAAGAAACAGGAGAATTTGAGTGCAAAATACTTCGCTGAATATTTTGTTCCGGTATTCTTCATTATGCGGATCTTTAACGAGTTTTCGGGTAGCTGAAAAAGCAAAACTATAACTGATAATTAGATTGAAATAGGCAATGTAAGCGGCGGAAAAGTTAATGATACCGAATTTTTCTGGCCCGATTATACGTGAGTAAATAGGTACGGATATCAATGGTAAAACGTAATTAGCTACCTGAACTATCGTGAGAGAGAATAGATTTTTGGTAAGCTGTTGTCTGGACTTATCCGCACTCATTGGCCTGGATTTGATGTATGAATCGTTGAGTTTTATTCCTTCTGTAATGATCTGCTTTATCAGAACCTTCCGCCAAAGTCACCAAAAATAGCGGTGAGTTTATTCCGGTTTTCCGCTGCGTAATAGTTTTTATCGTAATTGTATCCGTAGCCGAATTTCACCCGGTGAATACCATTAAAAACCAGGTTAACATTGACCAAATGCTTTTGATTGTAAAGCTCTTTGATAAAATTGATTTCCGATTTTCCGGTTACGCCCTGGCGGATCATGTACAATGTGCAGTCGCTCAACCGGGAAAGTATCATAGCCTCAGGAACCATATGTACGGGCGGGCTGTCGATGATAATGTCGTCGTAAGTTGCTCTTAATTCGTTGAGCAACTGCTCCAAACGGTGTTTTTCAAGCAATTCTGACGGGTTGTCAATCGGTGTGCCGGCGCTGATAATGTCCAGATGCTCATCAATTCCCGAATTCTGAATGATGTCCTGCAGGGATGTTGCGTCGTTGAGGTAATCGCTGATACCGGGATGCTCACTGTTAAGGTTAAACGTCTTTGCAATTTTCGGTTTGCGCATATCCAGTTCAAGAATCACCGTTTTTCTGTTGGAGAAAGCCAGTGTCAGACCCAGATTTCCGCATACGAAACTTTTACCTTCACCCGGTACGCTCGACGTGATGAGCGTCACCCTGCCCGACTCTTTCTTGCCGTACAAATGATACAATTTGATCCGTAATGTCCTGAACTGCTCTCCGACGATGGTTCCGCGATTTTTGGAAATGGCAAGTGGATTCTGAGTAGTTTCAAAAGGCAGTTCAACCAGAATGGGGATATCGATCAGGGTCTTAATGTCCTGCACCGTAGTAATGCGCGCTTTCAGAAGCTCTCTCACATAGATAAACCCGATAGGCAATCCCAATCCAAGCAGCAGTGCTGCGGCGAGGGCCAGGGATTTCATGCTTCCCTTCGGCGGTCCGGCGTATGCTTTGTCGATAATATGGTTGTCGGCGTGGGCGGTGGCGTAACTTACGGACGCTTCTTCACGCTTTTGCAGCAGGTAAGTATATAGGCTCTCCTTAATTTCCTGCTGCCGTTTGATATTAATATACTGTCTCTCCTGATTAGGTATGTCTTTAATCGAGGATTCGAAACGGTTGTTAAATGAAAGCAATTTCTCCCGTGTATTTTGCAATGAAGATTTAATGCTTCCTACATTCTCTTTAATCGCTGATTTCGTAACTGCAATCTGTCTGTTAATCGGTTCGAAATCCGGATTCGTTTCAGGAGTCGTTGCCAAAAGTCTTTCTCTCTGCAATTGAAGTTGCGCCAGTTTTTCAATTAAGCTACTCAAAGCAGGATCTTCCACGCCTAATGTAGCTGGTGATTTTTCTAAATTTTGTGAAGAGTTAACATATCTTTCAATTCCTTCAATGACACTGAGTTGTACATTCACCTCATTCATGCGCACATCATTGGACTGCATATTTTCCAGACGGATCTTGGTTTCAGAACTGATGTCTGTAAGTCCGCGGCTGCTTTTGAAATATTCAATTCCTTTTTCCGCTGCGGTCAATTCACCGGTCAAGGTCGCCAGGCGCTGGTCGATAAAGCTTAGTGTGCTTTTTGTTTCTTCTTTTTTAGCTTCAAAACCAGCCAGGTTGTAATTGAAAATCAACCCATTCAAAAAATCCTTACCTCTTTGCGGTATTTCGTCATTAATAGACAAGATAACCGCCGTAGAAAGCTTGTTGGATAATGCTACATTCGTATTTTTCTGATATTGAATGGCGAGTTTTTCCGGATCTGAAATTACAACCTGAATGGATGTTCCTGCATAGTCAGGCAGATTATCGTTGGCTTCCAGCTTCCATGTTCCGAATTTATTTTCGAATGTGTCTTTGAAATAGAGTTCTGTTTGAGTCCCACCGGGCATCGTGATCAGAAACGATTTTTTATCTTTAATGGTCAAATTAATAACTCCTGCATTCTCAGTTTCACTTGCTTTTAAAACAGTGAGTTTGACAGGACTGGTTTTATAAAGTTCCTGAAACGAGATACCATTTTTCTTTTGATAAGAAATATTCAATGTCAGGTCTTTAATAACTTCCCCGATCAGTTGTTTTGACTTGATGATTTCAAATTCATTCTCAATTAATCTGGATGAATTGACCATGTCGATCTCATGAAGTGGTGTCTGCGAGTCGGGGGATTTCTTTTCATCCCGGATCAGTAATGCGGCTTTGATTTCGTAAACTGGTTTAACCGTTTGTAAATAAAGATACAATCCGGAAAGTGCTAGGCCAAGGCTGATCATAAAGAGCGGCCAATGGTACAGATATTTTTTTACGGTGCCAGCTACATCAATAGTCTGAGCTTTTTTCTCTGGGATCGTAAATGTTGTAAAACGTGCTTGTTGAGTACTCATATTCGACTACCTGTATAAGTTTGAGAGAACAATAGCAATGATAGAAAGGCCGGAAAGTAACAGCGTGGTAACCCGGTATCCACGATCAACTGTCGCATATTTGGTACGATCTGGCTGAACGTATATTTCGTCGTTATTTTTCAAATAGAAATAGGGAGATTCAAATATCTTTTTGGAAGTAAGGTCGATTGGGATAAAATTTCTTTTGCCATTTTCTTCCCGCACCAGGATAATGTTATTCCGTATTGCAGTAATGTTCAGATCGCCTGCCATACTCAGCGCTTGCGTAATGGTAGTGCGCTCGTTTTGTAATGTATAAATATTCGGATGTTGGACATCACCGTAGACTGAAACTTTAAAATTGAGAATTCGAATATTAACAACCGGATCTTTGTAATATTTTAAAAGAGTAGTCGTCAATGTATCACTCAGTTGAGAAGATGTAAGTCCCGCAACTTTCACGTTTCCAAGCAATGGTAATTGGATAGCTCCCTTTGGATCAACCAGATAACCTGTAACGGGATTATTAGAAGACTGATCGAAACTGCTTCCGTTTACCCTGTTTAAATTATAATTGAAAATAGAAGATGATTCCGGATTTCTGCTCGTCACATTTATTCCTAAAATATCTGCCGGCTGAATAGTAAGTGGTGAATAATTATTTACGTTTTCAACGACAATAGAATCTCTTCTCAGGTCTTTAAAATAAGGAACCTTTTTATATGAGCTACATGAGAAACCAGATATTACCAATGTTAAAATCGCTGCACCGTAAAGTGTGCGATAAATCGGACTAATTACCGGAGCATTATAAAACCTGTGAATCTGATTTGATTTGATTTTTTCAAAACTTAAAAACCAGGAGTGAAATACCTGTACGATTGACTTCATGCTGACAGAGGAACGTTGATTACAGCATAAAATAAGATATTACTGGTTGTTTAATTAAACTTTTTGGGGTGTTGCTTAAAGAGTCTGGGGTGCAACTGCGAAATACAGGGGTGTAAAAAATTGAAAAAACGCAGATCGACGGGAACAGGTCTCGCACTGCCATTTGTATCGCATAATTCGTGCAGAACCCAATGTTTGAGCCAAACATTGATAAGTTCAATATATTATTGATTGGCTCTTATTTTAATGGGAGTTTTAAACGTATTTGTATATACGTTTAAAACGTTTTATTCAAAAACCTGTATTGCCCGAGAATTGCAGTTCTCCTCCTGAACTGACTTCAATGTTTTTAACACCAGTGCTTTGGCTGGTTTGCACAATATGTCCCGTATTAATTTTAACATAGTCGTTAGGGCCAGGAACCCGACCAGCCGACCAGATGGAGCGATCCTGCCAGCTGCCTGACGCAAGTGTCTGAACCACATCTGAAAAGAGCGAAGTAGTGCTAAAATTGCGGAACATCAGCTCCTCGGACTTACTCTGGCCGGCGCCGAACCAGCCTGTGAGCAGATCGCTGTACACCCGGCGGAAATCGATCTGCATTTTAATGTCCTGGTTATTGTTTTGCGGTGTGGCCGTTAATGGTACCAGGTCGTTCACCAGGTGAGGGTTGGTTCCGATGTTCTGCCGTTTGATGCCTGTCCCAAAGACGAACATAGGCGCCGCGATGCCGTGATCGGTGCCTTTGGATGCATTGGAAGAGGCTCTCCTGCCAAAATCGGAGAAGGTCATACCGATAACGCGGTCTTCAAGGTTGGACATTTGGAGATCTTTCTGAAAAGCCGCAAGGGCGTCTGAAAGGTTTTTGAGCAGTAACGCGTGGCTGCCTTCGGTGGTGCTGGAATTAGTCACCTGCGCTGAATGGGTATCGAAGCCGCCCATTTCAACGTAGTAAATTTTGGTTTTCAAACCTCCATTGATCAGCCTGGCCACGATTTTCAGCTGTTGTGCCAGATCATTTTTTGCTTCCGGATACGACGCCAGGTTTTTGCCAGTGGCCGCTGCTTTCTTGATTTCTGAACTATATTCGATGGCCAGTACCTGCTGCTGGCGAATCGCTTTAATGAGGTCGCCCGAGTCGCAGCAGGGGAGATCAGCCGCCGGTACAAAGCTTTCCTGGCCAACAAGCTGGTAAAACTCATCCGGACTTACCAGCGAAATTCCCATGGACTGCTTGCTTCCCGCCAAACTTGCGGAGCTGACATAGCCTATCTGAATTGCCAGCGGATCTTCCATTTCTGCATTTGGAAATTTTCCCGGGTAGCCGGGGAAGCGGCTGTCGAGGTACCTTCCGGCCCAGCCGCTTGTGGTAAATTTATCTGAATCCACACCCGTCATCCAAATATCGGAAGAGCGCACGTGTGACAAAGTCGGGTTGGGGTAGGATACCGAATGTACGATGGCCAGCTTTCCTTCATTATATAGCTGCTGCATTCCCGTCATAACCGGGTGCAGGCCGGTTCCGGTGGCCCCTGCGAGTGTCAAAACACTTTTTTCGGGGATAGCAATGTTATTTCTCAGCTGGTTATAAGCCGCGTAATGCTCCAATGGAATAACGGTATTGAGCCCATCATTACCCCCATTCAGGTACACCATGACGAGGATACGGTCCGAGTACGCTGCACCGGCCTCTGCAAGTGACTGCACCAGGGCAGAATTTTGATTAAAAGCTCTTACACCGAAGCCATTGACGGTTATCGGTACGACCATTGAAGAGGCAGCGGCCAGAAAATCTCTCCTTTTCATATACTATTAATGATTAAAAAACCTGAAATTCAGCCATGCCCAACATATACTTCATCAAAACCTGAAGTCTCCAGTAAAAATTAGCTTTGGTCGTTTCAGAAGGATTGCGGCGGTAAGCATTGAATTCGTATATCCAGGAGCTTCTGGATGAGGTTTGCATCATAATTTTATCTATTAAAAAATCCTTTTGAGACTGAAAAAGGTCATTTGCAAAAAGATTCTTGGACATTTCTTCAAATACAAATTCACAGGTAATGCAAGGCGTCCCGGCAACGTCCGAAAAGTTAGGCTGCAGGGAAACTACCCAGGACAAAAAGTCAATTCCGTAGGTGTAACCCGCATGATACGGGTACGGATAAATGAATGTTTCGCCCATTTTACGCCGCATTCCAATTGTTGAAGCATTGATCCAGTTCATGGAATAGCCTGTCTGATAGTAAGGCAGGGAGCCAAACACAAGTGGCTGGTCCAAAAAATCGAGCTGCATTTCAACCATTCGCCAGTAGGTAGGCTGCGTGTAGCTTCGGAATGCCGCATACTCTTTCACGGGATCCGGAACCTTGTGATTGAATAGCCTCAATGAGCCGATCGCCAGCTCGGCAGGGGATTTTACGATCGCCCCGACATTTGAACTGCTGAAAAATATTTCGCTGGTAAGCAGTTTACGCAAAACTGGTGCGATGGCGAAATTGTTGGCCGAACTGGAAAAGAATGCGGCCAATGGAATGATCACATTGTTTTCGATCTCGTCCGTGACATTCGTGTTGACATACCAGCGGTAAAGTTTACGGCAGATAAATTTGGGAGATTCCGGATGCGCAACCATCATATCTATCAGGTCCGCAATCTCGTCATTTCCCGCATCCGGCCCCGACCGGCCTTTAATGACCTTGTTGTTATAATATTGGGAAAATGTTTTGTCAGTAGTATCATGGCGCTCGTTTTTGAACACCGTTCCGATCGTGGTGGAGCCATTAACGTACTGATTCACAGCCTGCCATCCGGTAAGTACCCGCGCCGCCTCCTTGACATCATTTTCCGTGTAATTCGGCTGATCGGCCTTATTGCGCTGTCCTACCGTAAAAAGCTCCTGCAATTCACGGCCATAGTTTTCATTAGGGTGGTCCTTTTCATTCTCGTTCCCATTCTGATACACCAGCATGGAAGGGTCTTTGGTTACTTCGATTGCCAGCGTTTTAAAGCTCCCTAAACCTTTGTCCCGCAGCAGCATCAGATATCGGTACAGGTAGCGATAGTCTTCCACGACCTTGTGCGTCGTCACAAAGTGATTTTGCCAGAAAGCCGTTAATTTTTCGAGTATCGATGGGTTCCCGTTCTGCTCGGCCATCAAACCGATCCACCAAAATTTGAGATAATAGGAGTACTCGAACCGGCGGTCGTAGTCGAAAGGTTTGTCGAGAAATGTTTTGCCTGCAATTGCACTATTCTCATCCATCACGACGGGTGGCGGAGGCGTGGCGGTGAGAGCGACATTGTTGAAAAGCCTGTTAACTGCTTCTTCGGCGGTAATGCCTGTAAATTTTGTAATCTCCTGTGGAGTGGGTCCAAAGGTCGCCCTCCTTAGTAAATGGGCCGCTTGCTTGGAAGTTAAAACTGCGTTGTATTTGTCCAGATAGGGCATATGTCACTTGAATGAATTAGAAATTTCGTCATCCAGCTAGTTGATTTTCTGATTTGCAAAACTGGCCTGAAAGTCTTGATTCGACTCGATTTGGTATAATTAATACTATAACATGACATTACAAAATTTGATATGACATTTATCGGTTGTAGGTATTTTCATCTGCTTTTTGTAAAATTGATAAAAGAAAAATACTACACATTCTTGTATCCGGTCAATTACTATTAGATGCAAAAAAGAGCCCGCAGAAATCGAACAGAGGTGTCCGGTATGCTGCGGGCCCTTTTTGGGCAGGATTTCATCTCACTCAGAGGTGACCGGGATAGACTTTGTCGTAGCCCGACTTCTCATTCCCTACAGTAACGTCATCGATATAGATTGCTCTGGAATTGATCTTTGTTTTCAGGTTTTCCAGCCAGCCCCACTTGTATAACCCGATCTTTAAATAGGGATACATGTCATCGTTAAACGAGTTGGGTGCATTGATCCGGCTTAGGACCATTTTATCATTTTTCCATACTTCGATGATACCAGTATTGTCGTATGCCCACCGCACATGAAACACCCAGTCGAGCCAGGTTTCCTTGTCCAATGGCCCCAAATTCACCCTTTCGAAAGCATACTTGCCCTGGCTGGTTACCTTTTTACTGTCTGATCTGATTTCCAGGACCAGGCTGTCGTTGAGAACACCCAGCAACAGAGGCGGGCTGCGCCAGGTTTCACCGGCTGAAAAATCCGGTAGCGATTGCCATTGGACGATGCTTTCTTCGATGGTGTCCCGCTCAAATTCGGCGGGAAAATAGACCGAGAATGCAAACCAGCCCTCTTTGGACTTGCTAGGGGCCAGGCCAAGTTCAGCGTGCGGGATCTTATCGACCACATCGCCCTGCCGGAGTTCAAACCGGATCGATTTTTTCCCGGACCTTTTAACCAGATCGCTGAGTGTGGCTGACCATGTGCAACAGGTGCCATTCTCGCTCCATTTGCCTATTTCTTTATCAAAACTGAAACTGGCTACTTCACCATTTGGATTACTGTTTTCGCTGTCGACCGAAAAATGCTCGCAGCCGGATGTGATGAGTAAAGTTAAAACGATTGCAAAAAATACAGGAACACGATATCCTTTTCTCTTCAATCTGACCGAATATCTGTTCTCCATGAACTATTTATCTTTGGTGTGAAGCTTTCATGACCGATCCTACACGGAAAGGAAACTTTGCAGGGAGTTGAGTAATTCCGCAGAAGCGTACTTCCCAACTTTGTGTAACGGGTTCAATCCCCCACCCAAGGCACACGTCACTTTCTCCTTTAATGTAGGCAGATCGTAGGCTGCGTGCAGGTAATTAAGGCTTTCCAGTCGTTTGGCAGTGGCTAGCTGGTGATCGTTACGGTGTTCGCCAAACTTGGCAAGTTTTGGGAATATGATGATCGGTTTTTTCCTTTCGAACGCAGAAATAATAGTCCCCATACCCGCGTGGCTCACAATGAGATCCGCGGTGTTGAAATAATGTTCCATCTCGACGGCATTTATAAATCGGAAATTTTTCATGTTTCTTACCGTATAGCTGCTCTCTGCAATCTGCGCTACTATAGGGATGTGGGGAATTGAAAGTGCCAACTCGTCCATTGCCATGATCAAACGATCGAAAGGGCCCTGGGTGCCAACAGTTACAAATATCATAATTTGAGGATTTAATAAGTGAATTTTGATTTGATGAGTCGGGTATTAGTGACAAGCATTAAATGATGTAATGCTTGATAAAACGATTTGAAGCAGCATTTTTCTAACTGTATTACTTGTGCAAGTATAATTTATCATGTGCCCAAGTCAAGTAATTTTGGGGTGACTACATCTAAAATCAGGGTATAACGCAGACTTCTTGGGGGCAACTATTTTAAGCTAGACCTTGGGTTTTTAATCGTTAAACTATTTCTACAATTTAACCTACAAATATTGTTGTTATAAATAAATATAATTCCTCTATTCTGTTTGTTGAATTGTATAAATAGCTTGTGTTAATGTATAAAAATAGTAGTAAAAAAATAAATAGATCAACTTACTTTTTTTCTGTTTTATTTTTACTAAACATGCGTTGTGTTGGATTAATATTTTGGTTATTGATTGCTATTATCTAACTATTTTAAACAAATAATGATCAGATTGATGTGAAATATTTTATCTAACTTGATTTTATTAGATCTACGACAGATAAGCGTGTAATCAGTATATTAATATGACAAGATTTAAATATCTTAAACAGTGACGGCCTAATTCAGTCTCCTACTATATGCTCAAATGAATAGCATGAAGCGTATTTATCTGTATGTATGGTGACGTTAAATTTTTAAAATTACGAACTGTATAAAACCCCTTTCTCCTCATTAGACACCCCATATTCGGCGTAGTTCATCCCAAAAGATCAGCCGGTTAAATTTTGTATATTACCTTAGATGCACAAAATGAGGGTAGCAGCATTATTCCATTCTTTTACACACGCATTAATTAATTCTCTAATAATTGTTGAGCTAGGAACTGTTGTCTTTCGATATCAGCTATTTCCATTGCTTTCTCAATGATCACTTTATATTTACTTTAATTTGAATGGACAAGAAATTGTTTGACATTCCGGTACTGTTGATCGCATTCAACAGACCGGAAACAACCTGCCTTGTATTTGAACAAATCAGAAAACTGAGGCCATCACAATTATATCTTTTCTCGGATGCACCCAGAAATGATAAGCCTGAGGAACAAGAATTGGTAGAAACATGCAGGTACTTGCTTGACGATTCACAGATAGACTGGAACTGCAAAGTTGAAAGATGGTTTCCCGAATCTAATATGGGATGTGCGCTGGGTATTTCATCTGCTATTACCTGGGCATTTGAAACATCTTCTCAATTGATCATTGTAGAAGACGACTGTTTACCCCATCCCGATTTTTTTACTTTTTGTAAATCCATGCTGGAAATGTACAGAGGTAATGACAGGATCATGCATATTTCAGGATCACTTCTCAATGAAGACCTTAAAGCAAATAATTCGGATCACTTTTTTAGTCTAATCGGAAATACCGGCGGCTGGGCTACCTGGAAAAGTGCATGGAACAGATATGATTTCTGGATGGAGCAATTTCCGGAAATGAAGAATGAAAAACGGATTCACAGTCTGATCAGAAATACCAAGACCTTGAATTACTGGCTTGAACGGTTCGATACTGTTTATACAGAGGAGAGAAAGAGCAGCTGGGAGGTGCAATGGCAGTATAGTATATTCAAAAATTATGGATTAGCGGTGGTACCTCATGTTAACCTGATCAGTAATATCGGTTACATGGTGGCTGAATTAGCTGATGAAAGTCAGAACTGCCCAGTGGTGTATGAACGGAATCTGAAAGAAATTCAATCTAATGAGTTGGCGATTGGGAGCGAATTTGGAAGCCCGTGTTTGAAAACGATTTTCCCTGAAAATGCCTCATTCAGTACAAGGTTTTTTTACAAATTTATGAGTTTTTTAAAGCTGAACTATTAGCATAAATTATTCATTTCACTTAACCTAAATGTAAATAATACCCCCCCCTTATCATTTGATATAAATCCTTCTTGAACGTTATGAAAACCTATTTTACTCAACACAGATCCATGCTTTATTTATGGACAGACATTCTCCTATTAAATTTAGCCTACTTTATTACGTACAAATTCTTTGCCTCTGACCCCGGTGTATTTTCCCATCACGCTTACCTTAATTTGTTTTTAGTAAGTAATCTGCTTTGGTTAATTTGTGTAAATCTGTTTCAAATTTATAGTCATACGGAAGTGTCCGCTAATGAATATAATCGCTTCTGGAAATTGGTGCTCACCATTACTGCACATTTGGTTTTGTTGGAAGCACTTAATTATCTGAGCAACGAAGCATTAGGTATTAAGGAAAAATGGATCTTCACGGGCTATCAGGTTTTTACAATGCTTTCGCTGCTGGTACACGTGGCCACCGCATTGTTGTTCCGTTACATCAGGAAATCGGGGCAACATAAAAAGTATGTGATCGTGGGCAATGGTGATCAGCACGAATTAATTACGAGTTTCTACGGCAAGCAGGAGCACCTGGGTTACTCCTTTCGCGGATCATTCAAGTTTGAAGACAGGCCTTCGCAGATTGAGAGCCTCGAAGATTTCATCGAATTGGAAAAGCCGGACTTTATTTATTGCTGCCTGGCCGAAATGGACAAGGAGCAGGTGAAGGGGGTAATCAAGCTGGCTGAGCGGAAAAATACGCATGTGAGGCTTGTCCCCGAATACCCAGGCTTTCTGTCCAACAGGCTGGACTTTGAACCGGTTGGAACACTGCCTATTATTAATGTACAAACCAAGGCTCTTTCCAGGTCGGACGAGCAGTTCATCAAACGTGCGTTTGACATTACATTCTCTGCCATTGTCATGGTACTCGGCTTACCGCTGTTCCTGCTGATCATGCTACTGGTGAAGCTTTCGTCTCCCGGATCAGTTTTCTTTTTGCAGGAGCGTACCGGGCGGTGGGGCAAAACGTTCAAGATCATCAAATTCAGGACGATGCACAGCGATGCAAGCAAGTACGGATTACAGCATTCGCTGGGAGCCAAAGACCCGCGTATCACAACGCTTGGCTTTCTCCTGCGCCGCACCCGTCTGGATGAGCTTCCCCAATTTTTGAATGTCTTGAAAGGTGAAATGTCGATTGTTGGTCCGAGACCTTTGCACAAGTATGATGTAGATATGCTCATGAGTGAGGCCAGCCACGAATTTCAGAAGGCGCTTACGATCAGACCGGGTATTACCTCCATTGGACAGATCAAGGTCGGTTATGCAAGCAGCATGTCAGAAAACCTGCTGAGATTGAAATACGACATGCTCTATTTGAATACATACAGCCTCACTACGGACCTTTATCTGATCGCTTTAACGATTCAGGTAATCCTTTTGGGGAAAGGAAAATAAATGTAGCATCAGCTTCCCGATAGATTTTAAGTTTTGACATCTGAAAGAGCCGGCACGTACTTCGTGTTCGGCTCTTTTGATGTGAATACTCGCTAAATTTCTGGCCGCGTAATTCCTGGCATAATAGTTATGGGACGTAGCAGCATTCCAAACTTGATAACTCATGCTTACCGATCATCCGAGTTCTGTTCAATCCGGCCCTGCATTCCGCCAGCAGCCAGTATCACTGACAATCAATAAAAAGAAATATGAACTAAACGTTCTGCCTTGGGTAAGCCTTTTGGATGCCCTCAGGGAACATCTCGACCTGACCGGGACAAAAAAAGGCTGTGATCACGGACAATGCGGCGCCTGCACGCTGATCTGCAACGGTGAGCGCATACTCAGCTGCCTTACACTGGCTGTGATGAAAAACGGATCGGATGTGACGACCATTGAAGGTATCGCAAGTGACGGCGAGCTGCACCCATTGCAAAAGGCATTTATCGAACACGATGCATTCCAATGTGGCTACTGTACGCCCGGACAGATATGCAGCGCGATCGGTATGTATCAGGAAGGCAAGGCGCAGACGCGGGCAGAAGTGAAGGAACTGATGAGTGGTAACCTGTGCCGTTGCGGTGCTAATACCAACATTATTGACGCCATTATGGAAGTAAAGGAACAAATGAGCCATGCATAATTTCAACTATACACAAGTACAAACCCGGAGCGATGCCATCGCAATAGCCGATCGCGAACCAGAATCCAAATTCATCGCTGGAGGGACCAATCTGATCGATCTCATGAAATACAATATCACGAGAACGGATATGCTGGTGGACATTAACCGAATTGAAGATTGTCATACCATTCAGGAAACAGATGAGGGCGGGCTAAGTCTTGGGGCGCTGGTTAGCAACGCCGCGACGGCCTACCATCCTTTGACAGAACAGCGCTACCCATTACTTTCCAAGGCTATTTTGGCGGGCGCATCGGCGCAGATCAGAAATATGGCGACCAATGGTGGTAATCTTTTGCAGCGGACGCGGTGCTATTATTTTTATGATGCCAATACGCCATGCAACAAAAGGGAGCCGGGAAGCGGTTGCTCGGCCATCGGCGGATACAACCGAATTATGGCAATCCTGGGCACGAGCGATGCATGCATTGCCGTATACCCATCCGATATGAGCGTTGCGCTTGCGGCGTTGGATGCCCGCGTACATGTATCTGGTCCCGAAGGTGCGCGAACGATTCCATTTCTGGATTTTCACCGCCTTCCTGGTAATACTCCCCATATCGATAATTGTTTGGCTGCTAACGAGTTGATCACCAGCATTGAGCTTCCTGCAAATGGTTTTTCCAATCACTACTCTTACCTGAAACTGCGCGACCGCAATTCGTATGCATTTGCGTTGGTGTCCGTCGCTACCGGTTTGGAACTGGAAGGAGGAGTGATCAAAAACGCCCGTATCGCACTCGGAGGCGTGGCACATAAGCCGTGGCGCGTACTGGAAGCAGAGGATTTTTTGCAAAACAAAGAACCGGTATCAGAGAATTTCTTGTACGCTGCGGAAATCATGCTGAAAGGCGCCAGGACCTTTCAGTTCAATGCATTCAAAGTAGAACTTACCAAAAGGGCAATCGTGCGCAACTGTATCATGGCCCTGAACCCCGAAAGCCAGCTTCCCGGAGCGCATCCATCGGCCTAAATCAAACAACTATGGCACTTTTACCATCAATCGGTCAACCCGTCAGTCGTCTGGAAGGACATTCAAAAGTTACCGGCGAAGCCAGATATTCGGGCGATTATAATGTAGCCGGACTATTGTTCGGCTACGTCGTGAATGCTACCATTACCAAAGGGAAAATCCTGAGCATTAACACGGAGGCTGTAAAAACATTGCCGGGTGTGATCGAAGTTTTCACACACGAAAACAGACCTGCTCTCGCCTGGTTTGATCTCCAATATGCGGATATGGATGCTCCGCCAGGATCGCCGTTCCGTCCTTTGCAAAATGACAAAATTGTCTACAATGGGCAGCCCATTGCGTTGGTAGTGGCTGAAACTTTCGAGATGGCCCGGTATGGTGCGTCTATACTTGAAGTCACTTATTCCAATGAGGCATTTAGTACTGACCTTGCCGCCAGCATTATCGAAGCCCGCGCGCCTAAAATGGGCCTGGCGACAGCTTTAAAACCACCTCCGCCTAAGCCCAAAGGAGATTTTGATAAGGTTTTTAATGAGTCGCCTGTGCAGGTAGCGGGCGAATACTACCATGGCACCGAGCATCATAACCCTATTGAATTGTTTTCGACAACGACTGTGTACGAACCCGACGGGAAGCTGACGGTTTACGACAAAACCCAGGGAACTGTTAACAGCCAGCTTTACATAGGGAATGTATTTGGATTACATTATAAAGATGTAAGGGTGATCTCGCCTTACGTAGGAGGTGCATTTGGTTCGGGGTTAAGGCCTCAGTATCAATTATTTTTGTCAGTGATGGCGGCGTTGGAACTGAAAAGATCTGTGCGTGTGACATTGGACCGCAGCCAGATGTACACCTTCGGGCACCGTCCACCGACCATTCAGCAAACCCGTTTCGCAGCGGACAGCAGCGGCAAACTGACCGCCATGAACCACACTGCATTTGCGGAAACCTCAATGTTTGAGGATTATACCGAAGTAGTGGTCAACTGGGCAAACATGCTCTACCCGGCCCCAAATACCAAAATGGAGTACAAGCTTGTCGAGCTGGATGTTTTCAGTCCGCTGGATATGCGTGCGCCTGGTGGAAGTACCGGCCTGCATGCCATTGAAAGTACGATGGATGAGCTGTCCTATCAGTTAAAAATGGACCCGCTTGAACTTCGACTGCTTAATTATGCTGAAACAGATGAAAGTCTGGGCCGGCCATTCAGCAGCAAGGAACTGAGGCAATGTTACATGCAGGGCGCTGAGAAATTCGGCTGGGCAAATCGTAATCCGGAACCACGATCCATGCGGCGCGGGAATAAGCTGGTCGGCTATGGAATGGCTACCGGAATATGGGAGGCCAACCAATTGCCTGCCAGGGCGCAGGCAGGTATCGACAAAGATGGCAGGTTGCTCGTTGGTAGCGCCGTGACCGACATTGGTACCGGTACGCTGACGGTCATGACGCAGATTGCCGCCGACGAATTCGGCATGCGTGTGGAGGATGTTATTTTTTCGTATGGAGACAGTAAAGAGCCATTTGCACCCATTCAGGGCGGATCTATGACGGTTTCCACAGTCGGCTCGGCGATTAAAGCGGCCTGCGCAGCTTTGCGTAAAAAGCTTTTCAAAAAAGCAAGGGCAATGAACAATGCAGCGCTGAAAGGGGTGGATTACAAAGACGTTGATTTTAAAGAAGGCAGGATTGTCGTGAGGGAAAAGCCTGACAGGTTTGTTAACCTGACCGGTATCGTGGCTGCTAATAAAGGACGCATGATCGAGACCACTAATTTTTCAGTTCCTCATGTATTCAAACTAAAAAAGTATTCCAGGGCGGCGCATAGTGCTGTTTTTGTGGAGGTAGAGGTTGATGAGGAATTGGGTATAATCAATGTGACCCGGGCGGTGACGGCGGTTGCCGCCGGGAAGATCATTAACCCGAAAACGGCGCGGAGCCAAATCCTCGGCGGCATGGTGTGGAGCATCAGCAAAGCGCTCAGGGAGGAGACGATTAGCGACCACAGGCTTGGGAAGTATATGAACCAGAACCTGGCCGAATACCACATCCCGGTGCACGCCGACATTCATGATCTGGACGTGATTTTCGTGGAGGAAGACGATCAGGTTGTGAATGAACTGGGTAGCAAAGGGGTAGGGGAGATTGGACTGGTCGGAATGCCACCAGCCATCGCCAATGCGGTATACCACGCCACGGGGAAGCGGATCAATCAGTTTCCCATTCATTTCGACATGCTGCTCTGAGCGCTCGGTTGGTTAATTCCCGTTCTCTTTGTGGGTGTCAAAGATGTCCCCCGACAGCGATAATGGTTTCCGCGAGGTGTAGCAGTTGATTTAGTTTAATTGAATTGCTACATTGTCAACATTTCAAACAATATAACAATGAGATAGCGAATGGAAGGTTCGTGGTCTCATTGTGTTTGCCAATGTGTGCACAGCTATCGATGAGACCGAAATTCCTGACTATAAGTGATGAAGTAATTGAGAAGATCAAAACGGGGGAGTTACAGCCTGGCGATAAGATACCTTCTGAAAATGAACTGATTAAGAATTACAATGTCAGCAACACGACCGCGCGGAAGAGTCTGCTGGAAATAGAGAACCGTGGCTGGGCGAAAAGGATCAAAGGAAAGGGCACATTCGTACTTAACCGGACGGTAGGGCATCATTTAATCCGCACGCTGGGTTCCATTAATGCCACTCGCCGGGGCTTTCACGAAAGTCTGATCGCGGAAGGTTTTGAACCGCACAACCTGGTACTGGAAAAGACGATTCTGGATGATGGTATTTCATCCGAAATCGGCGGCAAGCACTTCATTATGGAGGGGCCGGTGATCAAAATACATCAGCTGCGCTACGCTGACGAGGAGATCATTAAAGACGAGATCAAATACATTTCGCTCAAAATGTGCCCGAAAATCAACCGCATGCCAACGGAAATCTCTTATTTCAAAGTATACGAAAATACCTACCACCTGCGGATCGAGGAAGTGAAGCAAACGTTGAGTACCGAAATCGTTGAACCAAACTCAGAAATGAACAATTTCGAGCTGACCAAATCGACACCCATGTTCATTCTCGACAGCGCGGTAATATGCAAAGACGATAAAGTTGTGGAGATTGAGCGATCATTCTACCGCGGCGACAAATACAAATTCGCGATCAGCGCCAATCCTGATTATCAGGATTTTCAGTAAGTTAATGATAAGGCCTGTACTAAACTTTATGGCATTGGGTTGTTAATTATAAATTTTACAGCCAAAAGCACAGTGGGCATGACTATAAGTACTCTATCATCACAATCCGAATTTGCGGGAACTTCAAATGTGACTGTTTTTACCAAAAAATCAGTAGAACCAAGGTCCCAGCGTCCCCACAATCACCATATGCCCGCCCTCATTCGGGTGGTTTACCGACGCCATGTTTTCTTTCAATTTTCCGTCTTTTACGATCTGCTTGAATTGAACATACGGATCAGCAAATCCTGTGTGGTACTTGACAGCCAGTTCTTTAATCTGCGCGGCGTACGGGTCCAGGGGATTGGATGGATCGGTAATATCGATCCTTTGGTCGGGGGAGGGGGTGAGCAGTATTACTTTAATGTTCTTGGCTAATGCGGTGGCGATCATTTTTTCGAGCGCCGCGCCGGTTTTTTCTAATGGTGAAAAGCGGTCATTGAGGGCGTAGTCGATGAAAAGCACGTCTGGGTTGTGTATTAGCACTTCCTTTTCAAACCGGGCCTCCCCTTTGAGTGAATTTTCTCCGCCGATTGCGGTCACGATCACATTAATGACCGCGTAAGGATATTTTTGTTTGAGCTCTTTAAGGAAAAGATTCGGGTAGGACTGCAATGTATTCACCTCATGGTTATCTCCATAACCCGCCGGCACGGAATGGCCGTGAAAAACCAGATTGATCGTCCGGTTTTTCGGCCACACCGTATTCAGCTCCTTTTTTATATTTTCCAGATATTGGGTACTATCCGCAATTTGCCCGAAAGCGGTGCCAACATAGGTCAATAATGCAATGACAAACAGAAAGTGCTTTTTCATATTTCAGATTTCTTACCAGGAAACAACAAGGCTTCCGGTGATATTTTCTACCACAAAATGTTTACCGAACTTCGGATCGCCTTCTTTAAAAGAGATCTTTCCCTCTTTCCACGGATAATTCGCATTCAAATACGCGTGAAAATCATTGGTATTAATGTGATCATCGGCGTAGATCCTGACCGTAGCATTTTTTAGGCCAGTCAGCTTGTACCGCTTAGCAATGCCCATTTCACCCGAATGCAGCTCTTTCAAAGCAACGATACCATCATTTTGTTCAATAAAAAACCGCGACTCCCGGTTCCAGGAAGTAGGTAATGTATAAACCGAATTTCCTTTGTCCAATTTCGTGTCAAAACCCAGCAGCAGCGGTGCGCCTTGCGGGAATTTGAAATTGTTCACAATCGTGGTATTAGGATTGTAACCCGAAAAAATGAATGCATTATTGCTCCTAGCGATCGTCAGTACCGGATTTTTCACGGAAGGATCTTCCTTGGTAATGCCCAGGTTAATACCAAATTCCTGCAATGCATACCGCATGAGCAGCGGCCCGGTGAACAACTCAGCAGGATCGTCGGGTGTGAGCAGTTTTCCGCCCGTGAACTTGCTCGAATTGGTACCGCGGATGTACAGCACTTTTCCGCCTTTCCACTCCGGTTTCGCGCGCACCCAGGCAGCGTCACGGGTTTGTCCTCCTTGTGACATTTGCGAAAGTACACGCGTTGATTTATCATTTGCATCGAGCAACTGCGAACTGATCCCGCCGCCCGAAAACAATGCGCTGTGTAGGATCTTACCGGGATAAGGCGAGGACATTACGTCACCTTTATACACCGAAGTAATCGCAAACTCGCCTTCCAGCGGCGTAGTGTTAACCAGGTTCAGCAATGCCAGAAAGTCTTTTCCTGCATGACCCGCCGGACCATAGACCAGCAGTTTTCCGCCATTTTGAACAAATGTGATCAATGCTTTTTCAAGACTGGAACCGGCATCGGGAACAATGGTTACCAGCACAGATTCGCTGAATTTCTGAGGTTCGCTTTGGACCACTTTTTGAAATGAACCCGTCGAAATCACGGTATTCAAAGGAAATCCATTGTTTATCGCCTGACGGACCAGCCAGTCGCCGTAATAGATTTCTGGCAGCCGGTCCTTGTATTTGTAGGCCCATTCATGGTATTCGTCGAAGGGATACACCCATACCAGCGGCCCTGGCGCAGTCGGGGAGTCGTAGCGGGCTTTTAGAAGATGGGGCGTGACTTCGTCCGGAACCTGGGTAGGCATATCGCCGAAAGAATTGTCAATACTCAGCAAATTCAAATGCGTCGGCAGTTTGGTCTGGCCTTTTGCATTGATACGCGCCACTGAAAGCGGCAGGTAAATGTCGTGCGGTTCGCGTCCGTACCGGTCCAGCCAGGGACTATTGATCCACCACGGATCGTGGGTATAATACCTGAAAAGATAACGCTCATCAGGCAGCTCGGCCATACGTGACATATACCCGACCATTTCCAGCCCGAAATCACCATCCAATGCTGCCCAGGGAGAATTAGGAGGAGGAAGTATGTTTTTGTCTTTGTAAATAGATTGTAAATCCACGCCATCCCGCGCCAGGTCCGTACCTGTGGAAAGGTTGGTGCCACGCGTTTGTATTTGTATATCAGGACATTCAGCCCTGAAAAATTTCCAGAAATCGGAGATCTTGGACTTTGTCGCCGCCAGCTTCGCCTGATCAAATCCTTTGCCGTCAAAAATAGCACCGGTAGATGACCAGCCTTCTACACCAAACCCAAACCCATTGCTCATCCACAGGAAATCAAAGTCCATATCTTTCAATAAATGACGGCTTTGTCTTCCCAAAAAGGTACCAAAGGGCGTATTATCGGGGATACCCTTCGGGAAACCGGCGTACACTTCCTTGTCACCTTTCAGTACCGAATAGCAGCTCACCATCGTGTTATGGCCCATTGCGCTCCCGCCAAGGATTTCGGTATGTCTTTTATATTTAAAATCCGATTTGGCAAACTCAGGTCCCGGATCGAATGTTTCCCCTACCCGGATCGGTTTACCCGTCACTTTATGCCCTTCTTCTTTTAAAGCCTGAACAATGAATTTGAGGTCGCCATATGTGAATTTGGGTGGATGGTCCAGGTAAAAATAGGCCCGTTCGTGAATGGACAGCTCCTTCGGGCCCGAGTTTACCGCATGCTTGGTATTCGGGTTACCAATGTACTGCGCCCATTCCAGCGGCTGCGTCGGCGTTCCTTTGTATTCCAGGATCTCGGAGCCGTCGCCCGTCCAGAGCATTACCGATACTGTATCGGCATGACGGAGCAATGCGTGCCATTGGACAAACATTTCCTTCGCTACGGAGCGGATGTAGGTCTTGTCATTTTTCTTGAAAGGTTTCAGCGAGGTCTCCATTGTAATGTTATTAAATGGCTTACCCCGTAGAAATGAAACTTCCTGCGCATTGGATTTACCGGTCAAAACAGTCAGAATGAATGTCGCGGATAGCAGGAAGGTGAAGTTGAGAATCTTGAAACGCATATGAACAAAAGATTTTCAGTTGCTATTTTACTACTCAATAGCCTGGATTCTGGCCTAGATTTGGATTAATATCGATTTCCCGCAATGGTACCGGCATGAGTACTTCATGATCAGCTACCGTGAAACTCAGCCCATTATCCTTGAAATAGCGATTCATTACAACCTGAAAACGCCCGGTACGAACGAGGTCAAACCACCGGTGGCCTTCCAGGAAAAACTCGAATTTTCTTTCATTTTCAATGGCCAGGGCGAGATTTGGCTGTGTTAATCCAGCCAGTGCGGAAAGTGCAGCCCGGCTCCGCACCATATTAATGTAAGTATGCGCCTCTGCCGTATTATTGGTCTCATTCAAAGCTTCGGCGTACATCAGCAACACATCAGCGTAGCGGAGCGAGGTAAAATTAATACCTCCGTCGCCCACAATCCCCGTCGTAAAATCCACGAATTTGAGGCCAAACAGCTCTTTTTCATATTTACCGTTGATCAGTTTTACCGAGTCTCCAATGGAAGCAGGTCTGCGCAGATCTCCTTTTTCATAGGAACCAGCCATCTGGCGCGTTGGCAACACTCGCCCGGCACCCTGCATATTGCCCGGAAACATGCCGACATCAAACCGGGAAGGCATGAAAATCGTTGAAAATGAGTTGCCTTCACCCACATTGCCTGACAAGTATTTTACCTCAAAAATGGATTCAGGTAATTCGTCATTTCCATTGGTAAACATTTTTTTGTAATCAGGATTCAATGTGTAGGCTTTCAGGTCTATGACCTCTTTGAGTACCGTTTTGGCCAGATCAAACTGTTTGGTAGTCAGATAAACTTTACCCAAAAGCGTTTTAGCAGCGCCGACCGAAGCCTGGGATTTACTCAAACCTGTTACCCCATTGAGCAATGTTGCCGACTCGGTCAGGTCTTTGGTAATCACAGCGTACACGTCGCTGACCGGCTTTCTGGTCATGTCGAAACTCATAATCTCATCGGGGCTTCGGAACGAAACATCCACGATGGGCACATTGCCAAAAAGGCGAACCAGATAAAAGTAGCTGTACGCTCGCAGAAACAACGCTTCTCCCCGGTACTGATTTTTTTGCGCATCCGTCATGGTAACAGCATCCAGCCGCGACAGGATGTTATTGGACCTTGCAATGGTAGCAAAGCACGTTCCCCAGATGGAATTGAGAAAATCATTGGAGGCGGTAAGGTTCATTTCATCGCATTCAGCCTCCGAAGTCGTCGGGGAAGTGGATTTAATGTCCGTATTGTCTGTTGTCAGATCCCCCACATTGACCACCGAAGTATTATGAAGCCCTTGCAAACCGGCATAGTTGCCGATCAGTGCCGTTTGGAAATCCTTTGGCGTTTTATAAAAAGAGTTTTCACTGATCTGATACTCAGGTTGCAAACTCAGAAAGTCGGAACAGGAGGCGACAGCAACTCCCATGAAGACGTATATGATCAATTTTTTCATTGCGGAAGCTTTTAAAAAGTGAGTTTAATCCCTAGGGTGTAAGTGCGCGGAAGCGGATAGTTCAGATAATCAATGCCCGCATTGACCACATTGTCGCCGGTAATGCTCGATTCAGGGTCGTAACCCGGATAATCGGTGAAAGTGTAGACGTTCGCGGCATTGGCATATACATTCAGAGCACTTAATCCCATGCGTTTGGTCAATTCTTTGGGCAGGTTATAAGACAATTTGATGTTTTTGATCCTGGTAAAAGAATTGTCAAACAGGTAATGTGACGAGGTACCAAAACCCAATGCGTGGTTACTTCGGATCGACCTCGGCATGATACCGTCGCCGGGATTGGCCTCCGACCGCCATCTTTTGTCGGTGAGCGCCAGGTTATTTTGAACACCGTTACTACCCAAAAGCGATGCACCTGCGTCCAGATAGGTATAGGCGCCGTGAGAACCTACCAGGCCAATGTTCAGGCTCAATCCGCCCAGACTGAAATTGTTATCCAGTCCCCAGGTGAAATCCGGCCAGGGCGTGCCGACAATTTTCCGGTCGCTCTGGTTAATGACCCCATCCTTATTGACATCTTCAAATTTGAGATCACCCGCTTGTGTTTTAGGATGTTGCAGCGCGGCACCGTCCAATTCCGCGCTGGTCATGAATACGCCAAGCTTATTGATCAGATAAAAACTGGAAATTGGAGATCCTACCTCGGTAATCTGATATGTGGAATTGGAAATCCTGCCGCCTTCAGTGGCCAGCTTCAAAACCTTGTTTTCATTATGGCTGAATGTAACATTGGTATTCCATTCGAAACCTTTGTGACGCATATTGACTGTCTGCAAACCGAGCTCGAAACCTTTATTTTCAATATCTCCAATGTTCTGCGTGGAGCTGCTAAATCCTGAGGCAGCTGGTAATTGCACCGCCAGCAGCAAATCCGTTTTGTGATCGCGATAGGCATCCGCAGTCAGCGTAATGCGGTCTTTAAATAAACTCAGGTCGATACCGATATTGGTTTGTTTCGATTTTTCCCAGGTTAGGTTGTCGTTGGATAATGTGCTGGGAATCAAGCCCGGGCTCAATGCCTTGTTCCTGATATATCTGGTGGTCGACAGCAGCCCGATACTCGTATAATCCCCGATCTGATTATTTCCCGAAATACCATAGCTTGCCCGCAGTTTCAGGTTACTGATCACATTTTGATCCTTCATGAAATTTTCTTCGGAAATATTATATCCTACTGAAAATGAAGGAAATGAACCCCAGCGATTATTCGCTCCAAATCTTGAACTTCCATCGCGGCGAACCGTGGCTGTAAACATGTATTTGCCTGCATAAGAATAAGTTGCCCGCGCCATCATGGATAAGAGCGACCATTCATTAATGCTCTGCGTGCCCGCATTGACAATACCCGCAGTAATAAAAGGAACATATTCGGTTGGAAAATCGGAAGCACCTACTGCAACCAGGTCCCGGCTGTTTTTCTGAGCGGTGAAACCGATCAAACCATTGACAAAATGCTTGTTATTAATCACTTTGACGTAAGTCAATGTATTTTCATTCAGCCAGTTGAGATTTTCAGCACGGGAAGTTCCTGCGGTAGCCGGGTAGTTCAATGTACCGAAATTAGGTACTGCCGATGACCGCCAAAGCCGGATATTATTGGTGCCAAAATTGACCCCGACGGAGCTTTTGAATGTAAGGTCATTGTTAATGCTGACCTCTATAAAATTATTGGTGACCAGGTCCATTACCTTGCGTCGGTCACCGGAACCGTCATTGACTGCCAGCACATTGGCCAGGAATCCCAAACCGTCGTTCACGTCATTCTGGTTAAAATAATAACCACCATTGCTATCGTAAGCCGGAATCGTCGGCGACGCTGCCAGTATATTTGCCAAAAGCCCGCCTGCTCCGTAATGTGATTCAGTGTTTACAAAACGGCCAAAACCGTAAGATCCGAATGTCGAAGTCCCGATTTTAATGCGCTTTGTCAGCTGCGCGTCGAGATTCACCCTTAAATTAAAACGGGTATAGTCAGAATTGAGGATCACACCTTCCTGTGAAAAGTAACCCGCTGATATAAAGTACTTTGCTTTCTCATTTCCACCTGTTGATGATACTTGTAGATTCCGGACAGGCGCCGTTCGGAACAGCACATCCTGCCAGTCCGTATCCGTAGTGAGAGACGACGGGGTCCTGAAATCAGGCCTTACCCTGGTATTGACCGATCTTACTTCATTGGCGTCCGTCGCTTTTCCACCTGCATATACCCACGCATTGTCCCGTCCGTCCACCACATAGTCGGCGTACTGGCGCGAGTTCATCATATCCAGCTTATGCGCCACTTCCTGGAAACCGTACGAGGCATCTACGCTTACTTGCGATTTACCATAAGCGCCGCGTTTCGTAGTGACGATCACGACACCATTTGCTCCGCGAGAACCATAAATAGCAGTTGCTGAGGCATCTTTAAGTATTTCAATAGATTCAATGTCCGACGGATTAATGGATGCCAGCGGGTTGACGCGGTTGCCCGTGTTGGAAGCCATCCCGGCGGAGGAAAAGTTATTTCCCCCATAATTCCGCATATCTGAACCACCGCCACCTGATCCAATCGCAAAGCCATCAATCACATACAGCGGCTGATTTCCACCGGTAATGGAGCTTACGCCGCGGATCAGAATGTTGACATTACCACCCGGCGCACCGGTGGTCTGGCTGATCTGTACACCAGGAACTTTGCCTTGCAGCATTTGATCAAAACTCCCCGCTGAGGGCTGGATGAGTTGGTCACTTGAAATCTTAGCAATAGATCCGGTCAGGTCCTTTTTTCGTGCCGTACCGTAACCGACCACTACTACATCCTGCAACTGCTGCTGGTCTGCTTTCATGGTCACATCAATCACCGACCGGTTGTCCACCTTGATCTCCTGAGGCACATACCCGATGAAACTGATCACAATGCTGGCGCCTTGCGCTACCGAAATCTTGTAATTACCATCCACATCTGCGGTGGTACCCGTGTTCGTGCCTTTCTCCGCAATGGTGGCACCGATCAAAGGCGCGTTGTCATTTTCGGCTTTGATTTTGCCGCTAACCGTAATTTTCAAGTCTGTTTGGGCGTGTAATGTGCCCGTTAAAAAGAGCAAACACAGCAGCGTGCCGGTAACCCACGGCGACAGCTTTGGGAATAAAGATCGTTTCATCGTCTTTTAGTGATTAGGATTGGCTTGTTTAAGGGTTTGGAATAGTCATTTAATCCTGCCTGATGATCACCGATTCCAGATTAAGGTAATTGGCAATCTTCTGGATAGCATGGGCGTGGTGCCCTACACCGAGCGCAAAATGGTGCGTAGGGCCTTCCTTCATCCATCTTTGTAAAAATGTGCGCACATCCGGTTTGAAAAATCCGCGCGTGTTGGTATTGCCGGTAGGAGGGATAGGCCCCTCTACTGACTGGCCTTCGGCGATCACAAATTTGAATTTTCCATCGTAAGTAGAGTTGATACTCAGCATCGTAATCGGTCCTTCCTTGATCTTGAACTCTACCCCGGCACCAAAACCTGGCTTACCGTGGTATTTCGTAAGACTTCTCAACACAGGTCGTCCCTGTGCAATGGCGACATTATGCGGCCCATCGTGACCTACCAGTACAAATCCCTCTTTAAAATCCACCGGGTGAAACTCCGCAAAGCTACCGCCTATGCCTAAACGTTCCATAATGAGCATGGCAAAGCAAGTTTTTAGGTCCGATTCGCCACACATTGGAAATCCTGCACCGGTTAGCAGCGAGTTTCCGACAATGAGGTTGGACATCACCGTACGCGTCTCACTGTTATCCGGCCCTTCGTAGTAATAGGCCAGGCCGTCGAGTTTCTTTTCTTCAATGAATTTTTCAAGGGCTACCGTTACCCGGGCAGCAATTTCAAGATCCGACTCCCTGAGTTTTTCAGAAATCGGGTCGGACACAGGATCAGGTGTATCGAAAAAATCGAGAATGCGTTCTTTTACCGGTTCAATTTCGCTGGCGTCAGACCGCTGGTACTGGGTCACGATCTCGTGCGCCTCGCATTGCACAATGTGCGCGCCGAAATGCGCAGTGAACATCGTCGAGTCCGAATGCATGTCCAGCATCGCCTCAATCGGGTGGCCAATGTGACCAATGCGGGAGGTTTTCAAATCGTGCAAAACGGCTGCTATGCGGCAGTATTCTTCAATTTCAGCATCAGCCTGTGGATCATCATACAAGGTTCCAATAATCATGTCCGGCACTTTTTTACCCATTCGCGCAGCGACACCCGCAAACTCCGGAAGCGAGCAAATGTCATCATTATACAGCTGCATGTAGGTAGAGGCACGCGTGTAATCCATGGCCTGGTCAGGTTGCAGGGCCACGAGTACGATAGGGACATTGACGCTGCGGATGACGGTACCGAATGTGTTGGAAGTTGCATAGGTAACCATATCGCAGAAAATCAGGTCCAGATTGGCCGCATTCAGCTTAGGTACCAGCTCGTAAGCCTTCTCCACATTATCGACCAGCCCAAAGTCAATCACTTCCGCGTGTGAGCCGGTTTGTATTTTTTCAACGAAAACGGCTTGTTTCCGCAGCATATCGTCCAATAGCCCCTCAAACTGGCTCCAATATTTGTAATAACCGACACCAAACACACCAATCCTCGGACGGGTTGGCTTTCGTTTCTGGATAATGGCCTGCTGTTCTAAGTGATTTTCGCTCTGTAATGGATTTCCCATAATTCTATTTATTTTTCTAATTCTAAATTCTTAACGCACTAAGTAATTTCTGGCAAAATTTTTTAACTCGTAATAACGTCCGGGCTTACCTGCGCTGTTTCAACTTCCTGAAACAAGAACCGGATTTTCGGTATCAATAAAACAAAAGCTGCAAATGCAATGGGGTAAAGTATCCCGGCCGCGATCCACATCGGTTTGTAAGAGTAATCCTGCACGATTTTACCGATCAATGGATTGAGTACCAGACTCGAAATCGCCCCGGCCGTACCCGAAAGCCCCACGACGGTGGAAGTCGCCTTTGGACCAAACATATCCGAAATGCAGGTAATGTAATTGGTGATCCAGAAACCATGCGCGAACATATAAACCGCCATCATCGCCACAGCGACCGCAACTTCGGATGTGTACTCGGTCAATGGAACGGCCAGCGTGAGTGCGGCAGCGAATCCCATCACTGTTTTGCGTGCCTTATTAATGCTGAAATTGCTTTTTACCAGCTTGTCGGACAGGAAACCGCCCAATACATTAGCAACACCCAGTGCCAGAAATGGTATCCAGAATAACCCGCCAATTTGTTCGAATGGCACGCCGCGAACCTGATTCAGGTATTTTGGTATCCAAAACATCATGAAATACATGACCGGATCGAGCAAGAAACGCATGAAAATGAATACCCAGGTTTCTCTTAATTTTAATATCGTTGAGAATGGAATGTTGTTAGCAGGTTCGGTGACTACTTTACGGGCCGGGATACTCGAAACTGTTTCTTGCCACGGAATGAGCAGCCAAACTACCACCCAGCCAATACCAACCAGCCCGGGAATCACAAAACCCGCGCGCCAGCCAAAATACTCCGAGATCCAGATCGTGAGGGGAGGCGCAATGACCGCACCGATGGCAGAACCTCCAATGGCGATCCCATTGGCCAATGCTCTTTCTTTTTTGTCAAACCAATCGTAAACCGTCTTTGCGGCTCCGGGAAAACAGGCGCCTTCCCCCATGCCCAGGAAGAATCGGAATGCGACAAGCTGTGACAGATTATGCATCACACCATGCAGCGCATTCGCTACCGACCATACACCCACAGCCACTGCAAGGCCTTTTTTCGCGCCAATTCGGTCAATCAGCCAGCCGCCTACTGTGAACATCAAAGCATAGCTGAGCAAAAAACTGGTGTTAACCCAGCCGTATTCTATATCATTGAAACCAAACTCTTTCTGGATCTTGATGATCGCAATGGATAGTACCTGCCGGTCGAGAAAACTTAATCCCGTGGCTACGAATACCATCATGACTACAAACCATCTGATAGAGTTTTTTTTCATATAACTTAACGCACTAACTTATTTTCATTCAAAAGTAAAGTCAGAAAATACCAAAAGCAAATTTTTGTAATTAATTATTAAAAAATTAACATAACAGGTACTGCCAGCGGCGGATCAACCCAAGGCTTCAGCCTTGGGTTGATAACCATACTGCTTGTTACGCGTCGGCAAGCTCAATCCAGGTAGGGGCGTGATCGCTGCTTTTCTCCCAGCCGCGTACGTGACGATCGACCCCGGCTGCCAGCAGGCGCTTGTCCAGGTGCGGACTGAGTAGAAAATGATCGATGCGCAGGCCGGCATTCCGTCCGTATGCATCGCGAAAATAATCCCAGAACGTATAGATAACCTCGTTAGGGTGCAGCTTTCGAATTGCGTCGGTCCAGCCTTGGTCGACCAGCGTTTTGAAAGCAGCGCGTACTTCCGGGCGGAACAGCGCATCGTCTACCCAGCGCTCCGGTTTGTACACATCGAGCTCGGTAGGCATTACATTATAATCGCCAGCCATCACGACCGGCACGCCGAATTCCATTAATTCGGCGGCGTGGGTCGTTAGCCTTTCGAACCATTTCATTTTGTAATCGAGCTTCGGACCGGGTGCTGGGTTACCATTGGGCAGATACAGGCAGGCGACCAGCATTCCGTTGACGATCGCCTCAATGTACCGGCTGTGCAGGTCCTCTACGTCCCCGGGCAACTCCCGCCGCACTTCCTGCAGTTCCGCATTTCGGGCTAGTATTGCTACACCGTTCCAGCTTTTTTGTCCATGCCAGATCGCGTTATAACCCGCGTCCAGGATCGCTTGTTCGGGAAATTTTTCCTCCGGCGCTTTTAATTCCTGCAAACAAACTACATCCGGCTGACTTTCGGCAAGCCAGCGGAGTAGTACTGGCAGACGTCCATTTACTCCATTGACATTATAAGTGGCTATTTTCATAAAGATCAGTTTTTCCTTTCGATCTGAATGTATAAAAATCAAGCCCTCAATTTAATCAATGTATCATTTCTTTGCTGTTGTAACCACCAAATTAGCAAATGAACCATTTGAGGTATTGCCGACCCAGAGCGCGATACTACCAGTTGTTGCGCTGCTCAAACGCTCTACTTCCAAACATGGTGTAGGAGAATTGTTAACAAAAACCTTAACAGATTTGCCTGCAACAACGATTTTGGCATGAAACCAGTCTTCTGGATCTGGTACCGGATTCACCCTCTTCTCATATTTTCCCGGTGAATCCGCCCGCAGTTTTTCCCAGGGATGATCGGGCATTGACACATATTGAACAGCTCGCAGCCTGCGGGCCGTGTCCGGGTTCATAAAATTGAATGGACGAAAATAAACGACCTCATAATGTTTCGCATCTTGAACATGGAAAGCCACACCCACAAAACTTTTTTGCAAAACATTCCTTCCTTTGACGTCCAATTCAATGGTACCGTCGACAAATGAATAATCTTTCAACGTTACAAGACCATCCTCGACGGCTTCACTGACCCGCAATACTTTCTTGCCGGATTCAGTAAGGGTTTCAGTTTTTCTGTTGGTTACATTCCAAATGTCGGGCGAATGAAGATCCGGGCGGAAAGTCTGCGCAAATGCCGGATAAATAAAGAGGTAAAGTAAAAAAAATGATAACAAGGTTTTCATAGCTATTGATTTTTACATTGATTGAAACACTCCTGCAATATTCAGTTAAATGGTCTATTTTTGGTTGTTCAAATTCAAGGCAAATCAGTGCAAATCATTTTCTGTTACCCCAAATGGCCAAAAACGGAGAAGAATCTGAAATAAATCAGTGCCTTTTGCTGATCGAGTCGAAGTTGGGCTGGGGCAGTAGTAATGGCTGGGTTCATTACGATTTTGAAAAACTGAGCGACATTGTTAACGACAGTACCGGTGTCCGGCTGAGTACTTCTACATTAAAGCGTATCTGGGGAAAGCTGAAATACGACCACGCGCCAACCCTTACTACATTAAATACACTGGCCCAATTTGCAGGCTATACGGATTGGCGGAATTTCAGACAAGAAGTAACTTCGGCATTGTCGGCTGCAGCAGTCTATAATGTGGTCGCTGAGACTGCGGAAGTAAGCGC
Organism: Dyadobacter sp.; assembly: GCF_039919315.1. Taxonomy (GTDB): domain Bacteria; phylum Bacteroidota; class Bacteroidia; order Cytophagales; family Spirosomataceae; genus Dyadobacter. The sequence goes on from NZ_JBDSFX010000090.1 coordinate 285,849, forward strand.
CACTCAGGTCAGCGAACCAGCATTACCGGCAGCACAGCCAGCGCGGATTCCGGTTGCGCCTGTCAAGCAAAAAGGTTTCAAGTATTACTGGTTCTTGGCCTTGATACCGCTCTCGCTGCTCGGTTATACATTGATTTCGTCGAAACAAAATTCATTGGATAGCAATGCATTTTCATTTCGTACCGATAAGATGATCGCAGAAGGAGTCCCTAATTCGGTCGTGTTCCATTATGATGCCCGGGCGGCTGCTACGGATTCCGTTTTTATCGTACAAACCTGGGATATTACCAGAAAGAAACTGGTTCCCAAAAACCAGCATGAACATTCGGCAATTTATTACTACCCCGGCTTTTTCAACACCAAGTTGATTGCCGATAATCAGATCGTGAAAGCACAGGACCTTTGGATCACTTCCAGGGGATGGCTGTGCCTGGCGGAAGATGAGCCGGTACCGCTTTATTTCAAAGATGAGGAATGCCTTAAAGACAGCATGGTCGCGGTGGATGAGCATGTTTTGAAAAAATACAACCTGCCCCTTTACCCCAAAGCACCCAGGATACGGTTTTTTAATCAGCGCGATATGGGTGATCTGATGAGCGATAATTTCACTTTTGAAACGGTTATCAAAAACAATTTCGACCAGGGTACCAACACCTGCCAGCCGGTGCAGGTACTCATTCAATGCAAAAACGACATCATTATCATTCCGCTCGCTGCCAGACCGTGCATAGGCGATATGTCGCTGGCTTTCTGCGGGACGTTTGTGAGTAGCAAAAACACCGACTTGTCGAAATTTGGTGCCAACCTTACCCAATGGACGAAGTTGCGGGTGGAAACTGTGAACAAGCATGCCACTTTATTTGTCAATGGCGTCAAGGCCTATTCGCTTACTTTTCCGAACAAGGCGACCGGGATCGTGGGTGTACAAATACGGCTTAACGGTACTGGGGCGGTGAAAGATACCTGGTTTGAAGGGAAAGGGAAGGTGACCAGATTTTAGTGTTACGAAAGTTTTGTGTGGCTTAACAAAATAATAATTTGTTTAATCAGATTAAAAATAGCCACATCCTCCTTTTACTGAGTATATCTAAAATCTTAACCAGAAACCTTAACCGGAAAATTAATGGACAAACCGAATACAAAAAATGAACAATCTGCTTCGACAAGAAGGGATTTTATCAAAGCTTCGACCGTTGCTGCGGCGGGTTTCATGATCGTTCCCCGCCATGTGCTGGGCGGTAAAGGTTTCACAGCCCCAAGCGACAAAATTGTAGTGGCCGGTGTCGGCGTTGGTGGAAAAGGAACTTCTGATATTGCCAATTTTTTCAAAAGCGGAAAGGCTGATATCGGGTACCTCTGCGATGTGGACGACCGAAGAGCTGCTACCTCGGTAACGAACTTCCCCAAAGCAAAATATTATAAGGACTGGCGGGAAATGTTTGAGAAAGAATCCAAAAACTTTGATGCGGTCTCTGTCTCTACACCCGACCATACCCACGCCGTAGTGGCGATGGCAGCGATGCAGCTGGGCAAGCACGTGTATGTGCAAAAGCCAATGACCCACGATATTTACGAGGCCAGGATGCTGACCGAAGCTGCCGCCAAATACAAGGTAGTAACGCAAATGGGCAACCAGGGATCGTCTGGGGACGGTGTACGACAGTTGCACGAATGGTTTGACGCGGGCGTGATCGGTAATGTCGATACGGTTTATATCTGGACCAACCGCCCGATCTGGCCGCAAGGTATTCCCTGGCCGTCGGAAAAACCACCGGTTCCGAAAGAACTGGACTGGAATTTGTGGCTGGGTACTGCTCCCTACAAAGATTATGTTGATAAACTGATCCCTGGAAGCTGGCGCGGATGGTGGGACTACGGTACCGGCGCGCTGGGTGACCTGGGATGCCACCTGATGGAAGCACCTTTCCGCGTGTTGGGGCTTAAATATGCGGTGGATATGCAGGCCAGTGTAAGCAGTGTTTTTACGGATTTTGGTAAAAGAGGGATCTTCCCGGATAGTTGCCCGCCGTCAAGCCACGCCACATTGACTTTCCCTAAAACACCAAGAACCAAAGGGCCGGTGACCATGCACTGGATGGATGGTGGTATCAAACCGGAACGCCCGGAAGAACTGGGACCTAACGAATTGTTCGGTGACGGTAACAGCGGTATCCTATTTGTAGGTTCCAAAGGTAAAATGATGGCCAGCGAATATGCTGCCAATCCCCGCCTGCTTCCGCTGTCGCGCATGCAGGAAGTAAAAGTGAAACAAAAATTTGCCCGTGTACCAGGTAGTGCCGATGGCCACTATGCGCAGTGGGTAGAAGGCTGTATCGCCGGATATGGCAAAATGGAACTGAGCTCACCGTTTGATCTGGCCGGACCATTGACAGAAGCGATCCTGATGGCAAACCTGGCAATACGCGGTGCGGATATGCCTAAGCCAAGAGCGACCGGCAACGGATTCGACTATCCGGGCAGCAACATGAAGATGCTTTGGGATTATAAAAACATGAAAGTGACCAACTTCGACGACGTGAACCAGTTTGTGAAGCGTAATTATCGTGAAGGTTGGAACCTGGGCGTATAGTTTTAGATTAAAAAAAAGGAGAGCCGGAATATATTACGTTCCGGCTCTTTCTATGTTCAGTGGGTTATTTTGTAATCAATTCGGGTTCGTAGAGCAGCGGGAAAAACTGACCATCCAGTTTCTCGTCCCTGGTGATGATGGGCACGCCGGCAAGCAATTCTTCGTCGGTTTGCGAGGTAGTACCGTCGCTGAACACATTTAGCACAAATGCCCTTCTGGATCTTTCTGACTTGTTTTCGTAAGAACCGTGGACCATCAATGGATGATGAAAAGTAGCATAGCCCTTTTTCATTTCGATGGGCACCGGTTTAAATTCCGCTTTTTGCTCCTCCGTGAGATAAGGCATAATACCATCCATATCTCCCGCCAGCTCCGGCTTGTCCAGCAATCCCCAGCGGTGACTTTTTGGTACATAATAAAGGCAGCCATTCTCAACACTCGCATCATCAAGACCTGTCCAACAGGTAAGGTGCTGCATGGGAACGGTGCGCGTCCAGTAAGAATAATCCTGATGCCAGGCCACGACGCCGCCGTGACGGGCTGGCTTGCAAAACAGTTGATCATGCCAGAAACGAACTGCGGAGTTGCCCAGTAACTGGCTGGCTGCCATTACAAAAGCAGGGTTCCAGAGTACGTCATGAAAACCAACGGTAACCCGCCAGGCTCCGAGCGCATGCATGAGCACCGCATTCGGATCGGCGGATTCGTTGGAATGAAATTCATAAAATAAATGATGTCCGGGGTGCGCCGGATTGGTGCTAAGGGTCAATTCCTTATTCAGAATGTCTACCTGCCATGGTTCCAGCAGCTTGATGTTGGCGAGGTAACCATTTTCATTGAAAAAACTGACCTGTTCTTCACTAAGCCTGTACTGTTCCCATTCTTCGGAGGAGCGTGGCTGTGTAAAAAGATCGGATACCAGTTCATGGTATCCGGACAGGTCAGTGGTTTGTAAAATCATGGGTTTAGGAATAATCGTTACAATTGAACTTGGACAAATATCGTCGAAACAGTTTCTGCTTGAATTGCCAATATTGATCAATTAGTTGTTTATTTTGTAGTGTTAATTTTTCGTCAATTCGTTATTGATGCATAATAAGCAATGTATCAAAGTCGTGGGTTATGAAAGCACAGTTTGAAAAAGCCAAAAGGACACCTGAAAATTCTTTCATCGTGTTTCTGCATGAGGTCGACGAGTTTGATGCACCCTGGCATTACCATCCCGAATATGAGCTGACCCTGATCCTGAATAGCCAGGGCGTGCGGTATGTGGGGAACAGCATGGAGAATTTTGATGCGGGTGACTTGGTAATGGTGGGCCCCAACCTTCCCCATTGCTGGAAAAATACCGGCGAAAATCCCGGAAAGGCGCGTGCCGTGGTAGTGCAATGGTCGGCAGACTTACTGGGAGCGGGTTGGATCGAAAACCCGGAGTTTAAACCCATTCAGCGGCTTTTGCAACTGTCTGATCAGGGGATACGGTTCACGCCGGCTGTTTCGGATCGAGTTCAGGACTGGGTGCAAAGTTTGCCCGCATTACCTCCGTTTCCAAGACTGATGCGGTTGCTCGACATACTGGATTTCCTTGCGGGAGCTGCGGATTTCGAGCTTTTGTGTGAACAGGGATTCACCTATCCGCTCAATTTTGACGATAATCAAAGGGTCAATCTGGTGTATAGCCACATCCGGGAGAACTATCAGAATAAGGTTACGCTGGCAGAGGTCGCCGGGCTGGTGCACATGAGCGAAGAGGCATTCTCGCGGTTTTTTAGCAAGATCATGCACAAGCCTTTGTTTACTTTTTTGAATGAATACCGGATCACGATGGCCAGTAAAATGCTGATCGAGACCGATATGCAGATTGCGGAGATCGGGTATGCATGCGGGTACGAAAGTCTGCCGTTCTTTTACCGACAATTCAGAAAATTTGCTGGTATGGCTCCATTGGGCTACCGCAAGCAGTTCCGGGAAATAGCAAAACAGCCGGAGCAGCCGGAATTTTTTGGGTAGCCAATGAAGGTACTCATTTTGGTAGGGTCGCACCTTTGGTAATGTCCCATTGGGTATGATACTACTTGCCAGATTTGGCGTCAGCCCCCGCCATATCGCCCACAGCCCACACCTGCGAGCCTGGAAAGCGGTTATTTACATTGAATACCAGCTGCGCCAGTTCCTCCATCGGCAAATTGATGAACTTCCCGATCTTGATGTCCAATGCCGTAACCCCATCCGCCGCACTCACCCGCGCAGGCTGCCAGGCGCCTATCCATTTTTAGGAAGCGGCGGCATTGTGCAGTTTTTAAGATAATGTCACCCGCGGTATAGCGGCGATGTATGCCGAGGTGATGAGTAAGGTTAGGGCTGAGGCGGTTAGGAGTTAGGGGAGGGTTTTTGGTTTCATTTTTTGGAAGAAACTAGTTGTTTTGCCTGGTCAGCACTTTTGGTCGACCTTATCTGGTAGGGAATTGCTTTTATCAATCGGGTATTGTTAAATTCTTCAACGGTTACCACATTCTCTTTCGGCACGATTCCCCGGCTAATCCAGTTCAAAACAGTTTCCACATTTTTGATGTCGAACCGTTTGCAATATTCCTTAATCGTGACCCACTCTGATAAATCTACAACTTCTCCGTGGCTGATCAGATAAGAACGTGCATCTGAAATGGCAGCGTTACCTTCCGACAGCAAGACCTCCATTTTTTTACTGAAATCGGTTTTCTCTTCCATTTTGAATGTCAGTTAACAAGTTTGGTGATTTTGATCATTTCAATTTTTCCAATTGCTCTATTAGTTTGGATAAAACTACACATTGTTAGGTGGTCTAACAAAAAACCCATAGGGATGAAATATTGGTAGGTTCAAATTTTAGCACAGTTCACAAGTGCCGTAGGTACGCAACGGTGTGCATAATGTTACATACCTACGGTATTTTGTATTGTCTGGCCGGCATCGCCGCGGCTACCAATGTTGCGTCCCTAACCGGACTTATGCTTTCAAGTTCAATAACTCGAATTTAAATTATTTATAACATCTACTTCCCTTGAATCAACAATGCTAAACCCTAACTACTCCACCGTCAACACCCCCTGCATGACCCGCCAATGTCCCGGAAAGGAACATATAAATGGGTAGTCGCCTGGCTGGGTTGGAGCTTTGAATTCGAGGCGGAAGCTTTTGCCGGAATTGACGAGCGGCGTGGCGAATAAAACATCCGTAGTGGCAGGGACGAAGTTTTTTTCAAAACCATCTTTTAGACTTGCCATTGCGTCGGCTGCTTCTCCTACTTTTTCAGCAGTACCGGGCTTGACGATCACCACATTGTGTGGCATCAGGTCCGGGTTTTCGAAAACCAATGTGATGGCCCTGCCAGCGGGAATGGTCATGCTCTTTTTGTCAAAAGCCATTTTGGCTTCGATTGCAGTCAGCTTAATTTCAATGGTACCCATTGTTTCCAGTAAAGCAAGAATGTCTTTTCGATCTTTTTCGGAGATCTGCGGGACCATATTTTTCATAGAAACCACGGCATTTGCAAAAGCTTCTGAACGCTGCAAAGTTTCCGGTAACTGGTTCAGAGATGTGACAAAATCCTTGACCGACTGCGTTTTAGCAGGATTTTCAATGGTCATTTTCATCAAAAGCGGGTAGGTAATCCCTGGTACATCTGCCGCCATTGTTTTGATTTTGCCGAAAAAAGTAGCTTGCAAATCTTTATCCGGCAAAATAGAAATGCTTTTCAAATAGTCGGCTTTGTTGGAAACGATCTGATTTTGAATGGAGCGGTCCGACTCATCGGCGGTGATGATCGCGGCATAACTCAATGCTTTCATGAAATGGATAGTATCAGTCCTGATCAGATTCTCGAACTCGGAACGGTGCTTACCAAGCTCGCTTTTATCAAAATGAAGCATCATACCGACCATCTCATTTTGCTGAGCTGGCCTGTTTTCGATTTTCAACGCATATAGCATGGCTTTGGTTTTACTCAATTCCAGCTCGCGCGACAGTTGGCTCAATGCAGCTTCTTTCTGTTTTATACCCATGTGAGATCTGCCCAGAATTTCGATCAATGTTCCGTGGTTCTTAGGCAATGCAAGCAACTCATCATTCGATAAAAATGGAAGCAGGTAACGTTCGGTCTTTTGTAGGAACATTTGACGTTTCATCGCTGCATACCAAACCGGTTTTAAATGTCGGAAAGTCTCCGAAATCGCGTAATCCAGATAATAATCAGTCGGATAGTTGAGTACATCCAATGCTGCGGTAACACCTTTTTCGTCTTCAAAAAAACTGAGCGCAACGATTGCTTCAATCCTCACCCGGGGAGACGGATCATTGACCCGCGCCCGCATCAGTTCCAGAGAACCCGGGATTTTGTCTTTCCAAAAGCGTAATACTTTGGTCGCTGCGGCGCGTGCGTGAGGCTCTTTGGCGTTGAGTAATGTTTTCAATAATGTTTCTTCCGGTACATCAAAATCCTGGTAGAGCCACAATCCTTCCAATAAATGATGTTCATATTCCGGGTCATTTTTGTCCAACGATCCAATCCATGTTTTCAATGCTGGTAACACTGTTTCAGACTTTTGTTCACGGATTTGCGCTCTCGACCGGTAACGGAAGCGATCTTCGTGTACTTTCAAATTTTCCAAAAGCTGCGCAATGTTCTGTTTGGAAATGTCGGTGCGCGGGAGTAGCGCCTTGTCTTTGTAAGTAATGCGCCAGATCCGTCCGTGAGAAATGTCGCGTGCGGGGTCGCGGGGGGGATTTTCACCGTGCGAGATCAGCGGATTGTACCAGTCGACAATATATAATGCGCCATCCGGGCCGAATTCCAAGTCGATCGGGCGAAAATTCGGATCTGAGGATTGGAGGATAGGTTCTACTTCTTTGCTACCAATGCCCGAGCCCTGCGAAATGATCCGGTGCTGCTTGGTACCCTGAAAACCAATGTTATTATTCACCAGAAAATCACCTTGTACATCGTCGGGAAACTGCCTGCTGGAAACAATTTCGATACCCGCAGTGGGCCTCACGCGCGTTTCCGTGAACATATTAATGCGCGGATGTTTGTCGGGATAGGTAACATTGCCGGTCATGGGAGGGGCAAAATAATTGGAACCATCGGAGGCGTCGCCGATCAGATGTGTGCCCCATTTGTCAAAAATACTTCCCCACGGATTGTAATAAGGATAAGAAATGTAGTGGAAAAGCTTTGCGGTACGAGGCTCAAAACGATAAGTCGCACCCGCATATGAGCGAATTGGGCCATATGGCGTCTCCACCTGCGTGTTCAGAAAAGTACCCTCATTGAAATACAATGCGCCATCCTGTCCATAAGTGAATGCATGGGTCGCGTGGTGACTGTCCTCGGACCCGAACCCGGTCAGGATCACTTCGCGTACGTCGGCTTTGTAGTCCCCGTCGGTGTCTTTCATGAAAACAATGTCCGGCTCCTGCGATACATATATACCCCCATTTCCGAACTCAAAACCCAGCGGAAGGTAAAGGTCATCGGCAAAAACGGTATGCTTGTCCGCCTTACCATCGCCGTCGGTATCTTCCAGGATCACGATTTTATCATGGACCGGAATGCCAGGAAAGTATTGCGGGTAGGTAGGCATAGTCGCAACCCAAAGCCTGCCGCGGGCATCGAAATTCATCGCCACCGGTTTTTCAATGGGAAAATCCTTTTCGGATGCAAAAAGATTGATCTCATAACCCGCCGGAAGTTTAAACTTTTCGGTAGTAGCCGGCCACATTTTCTCGTGATGCGCGTGAGCAGCCGCGCGGGCCGCCTCGCCCTGCCTGCCTGTCATGGGGATATCGGGTAGGAGCATCGGGTCCACCGGTTTTCCACGCCGGTCGGTAATGTCGATGGCTTTTTGATAACTTTCGGTGCCATTGCTTTTACCCAGTTCCCAGATCACGGAATCCAGTGCGGCGGTCATTTGGTTCAGTTTACGCAGCTCCGGAGGGAATGCGATAACGCCGAAAGGCTCTCTGCGGCGTCCATAAATATACTCCCCGTTCACCGCCCGCCAGCGATAAAAGAAATGGATATCCTTCATTTTGATCACTGCCGTCAGCTTTTTACCATTCTCGGAATTAAGGTCGGCTATCTTGCTAAATCCGAGTGAATTTCCCATCCATTCCGCTGCCAGCCTGTACCCTGCGTCATTGAGGTGAATGCCGTTGATCGTGATTGGTGGCTGGTTTTTGAGTTTGGCCCGGGCAATGGATGTGGTGAAGAGGTCTATGAAATACAAGCCTTTTGCATTGGCCGTTTTTTGCATAGTCTTTGTATACAGTTCCAGATTTTTGTTGTGTTCCGCGGGATCGGGCAAGTGTCCACCCAGGTTTTCGTGCGCAATGGGTGATACCAGCACGAGCGTAGGGGCGGAGCGACCATTGTATTGGTTGTTTTGCAGGTTTTGGATAAATGCATGAAGGTCTTTTTCAAATTGCGGAATGCCCGCGGCGCCTTTGAAAGCCTCGTTCATTCCAAAGCAGAGTAAAATAATATCTGCTTTCTGGTCGGAAAGATCCTGGTTGAGGCCTTGAAAATTGAGGGGTACCGGCATTATGATCCGTTCTCCTTCGTGGGTATAGCCCTGGAATTTGACTTCTTTTTTACCTTCCGTAAGTCTGGACGTTTTTTCACCAAAACCGGGAAAATTCAATGGTCGGGGCTGCAAACCTACCTCGTCCGCACTCCATCCCATGTTGCGCAATGTTAGCTGCTTGTTCGGGTAGTTTTTTTGTAGTATCGTTTCAAAGTAGCCGTAATGACGCATCCGGTCCGCGAAAGTGTTGCCGAGCAGGATAATATGGTCTCCTTTTTTAGGAGTAAAACCGGGATTCGGGGCCTGGGCGGCGACCGGATTTACCCAAAACATTGATACACTTAAAATGACAAGCAGGATGCATTGACCAAATGGCTTCATAAGAAAGACTGGATAAAACGAAAATAGCTAACAATTAACATGTTAGCTATTCCAGATCAAAGCCGTTAATGCTTTCAATTTAATCACCCAATTACTTTTATTTTACGGGATGTTCCAGCAAGCGATTAAACAAGGAAATAAAAAATGTAGTAGTTGCAACTGTTTGATATACGATGTGTCTTAAAGTTGCATAGTTGGAAATCCATTCTCAAAGCCAAAACTATTATGAAGCTGTTCACTACTCTCCTGGTATTTTTGCTTTCAGTTGCTGCACTATCGTGTACCGATGAAGCCGTTGATAATGCTGACCATGCAGATTGTGTGCGAGCCAAGTTCATAGCAAATTATTGCGTGTCGGATAAGCCGCTTCATTTAATTCAATTCCTGGAACCAACTGACTTGGCAACAGCGCAAAAATCGCAAACTTCGGATTCAACATTCTATCTCGCCGCTGTTTTGGATTTGCCGGATTCTGTCCAAAAAATAGGCGCGGTGTTTTACATGAAATTTCATTTTGATCAAGATGCTGAAAACAAATACCGCCCAAAAATTTGCCAGGCAGTATTCAGCCCAGTTAAAATACTTGTCTGCGACAGCGTATCAAGTCAATTTTGCCAATGACCTGACAAAACCAGCACGATACATTTACAAACTACTCGTCCAGCCAGGCTTTGAAGGCAGGCGCTTTTTCCCTGCTCACCATAATTTCCTGGGCAGTTTCGGGACGGAGCTCCACTTTGAGTTTGCCATTGAAATAAGTGTAAATCTTCTGAATGGCTGTAATTCGCGCGATGAACTGACGGTTTAGCCGGAAAAAACTCAATGGATCGATCATCGATTCGAGCTCTTCGAGGTTATAGTCTACCAAAAACTGGCGTCCGTCGCTGGCCACGAGGCAGGACATTTCGTTCGCGGTGTAGAAATACGCCACCTGTTCCTGATGAATGGGGACAAGCTGCTCGCCGTTTTTGACCAAAAACCTCGTTTTGTAAGTCTTGCGGCTCATTTCCAGACTATCCAGCATCGATTCCACTTTTTGGGCATAAGCCTGGGGCGAAAAATCCTGCTTAAAATTCTCGTACTTTTTGATCGCCTCTTCCAGTTCTGGTAACTTAATGGGTTTCAGTAGGTAATCAATGCTTTTGACCTTGAATGCCTTGATCGCGTACTCGTCGTAGGAAGTAGTAAATATGATCGGACTATGTGCAGGAAAATCTTCGAAAATCTGGAAACTTAGGCCGTCGGAAAGCTGAATGTCGGAAAATATAATGTCTACCGCCTGCCCGGACTTAAACCACCGCTTGGCCGCTTCCACACTTTCGAGCACACCGGATATCTCTATACGAGGGTCTAGTTTTTTGAGCAGCTTTTCGAGCCGTTCTGCCGCGGGATATTCGTCCTCAATGATTAATGCTTTCATATATTTGGCAATGGGACCCCTAATGGAATTACCTCATGGAATTTCTTAATGAAACGTCAGTAAAAGAATGACAAGTTTTAAACGAACTGGCTGATCAATGGAATTTTGACGGTAAACAACTCAGCGCTTTGAATGATCTCCACCCGCCGCTCGGTGAGCAGGTTGTACCGGTTAATGATGTTCTGCAATCCTACCCGCGTCGATTTTTCGAGGATTGTTTTCTCCTGAATGTTGTTTTCGACCACCAGATATTGGTCGCCTTCCTGCCGGATATTGATTTTCAGCGGACTTTCCTTCGAAGCAATGTTGTGCTTGATCGCGTTTTCAATGAGCATCTGAATGCTGAGCGGCGTTACATGCTGCAGGTAAGCATCCGGCGAAATGTGCTTTTCCACCATCAGATTGTCCCTAAACCTGATCTTGTTGAGGTACACATAAGCATCCAGAAAAGTAATTTCCTCGTCGAGCTGCACCGTATTTTTGCTCCTGCTCACGAGCACATACCGGTATACATCCGAGAGCCTTTCCAGGTATTGCTGCGCGTCCACATTGGTATCGTCGATCAGCGCGGCAAGGGTGTTCATACTATTAAACAGAAAATGGGGGTCGAGCTGATTTTTAAGTACAGCGAGCTGTGTTTCAATGCCTTCGCGCATCAGCGACTCGGTTTTCCTGATATTCAGTTTCCATGATTCAAAAAAGTAAATGGCCTCATACACCAGGTAAACCAGCAGCGTGGGCAGGAGGCTGATCCGGAAGCCTAATAACATGCCGGGCCGGGCATTGAAAGCCTTACAAAGGACCTCGTCCAGTACAAATGTGGTGACCAAAGTGTAAAAAAGTGCCAGTACCGCTTCAAAAAGAAGCCTTGTGCTGGTTTGGCTATAATTTGGAAAAATGCGGCGCATGAGCATGATAATGTACCGGTTCCCCTCCCAAAGTGCCACCGTGATCACGAATGAAATGCCCGCGGAAATCAGGTAATTGTTACTCAGTTTTAAAAAATCATCGAAACTCAGCACCATAGGAATGGCAAAAGAAAGAAACGGGATGCCTATCAGACGCATTTTTGCATCATTAAGCTTGTACAAGGGTTCACTCGTTGTTTTGTCCACGTCTTTTTATTTGACCTTAAAATTCGTAAATAATTAACATTTAAAACCTTTCGGTCATCCTAAAATGTGAACCGGAACAATGGTACCGGGAAAAACCCCTGCTGGTATTCAGTCGCCAGGCTGTTGGTACGTGGGTTGTAGGTTTGCTGGAATATGTTTTTCGTCGCGCTCACATTTTGCAGATCCAAAGATGCTTCAATGGTACTTTTGCGTAATTCCTTGCGGTAGGTAAGTCTCACGTCCGTTCTGAAATAGGCATTCTGGCGCTGGGAAAAGGCATTGCGTTCATCATACACCGCTCCACCGCGACGTCGGGATTCTTCCAGGTTCAATGGTGAAATGTATTTGCCACCTACAAAAGTGGTTTTGATACTGGCACTTACCACATTGTTAGCACCGATCTTAATTTCCTTGCCCGCCAGAATGTTGACTACATAATGACTGTTGAAGGCAGTATTCCGCTGAACTCCATCGCTTCCTTTGTATTTGGAATCGAATAATGAAGTGGTGATCAGGAAATAGTAGCCGCGGTTGAAGTATCTTTCTAATGTGAGTTCCACACCGTAATTTCTGCCGGTACCTTTATTAACCAGGCTGTCTTCGTCCATATTGGCAAAATTACTGCCGGTATTGAGCACTGAAAATGACGTACCGTTGCGTTCCACCGGCACATTGAAAATAGACTGGTAATAAGGCTCCACTTTCAGCCGCAGGTTTTCACCCAGCCGGTTTTCATAGCTCAGCACAAAATGATGACTTTTGGTAAAATCCAGCTTCTTGTTCGTGTAAGCAGGTCCCGCAGGTGTAGGTGTCTGCACATAATATGCATACGTACTCTGCGCCTGACTGTTCAGCCCGTAACCCGCGCTCACCGACTGCCCGTTCAGGAAAATATATTGCAGACCCAACCGGGGCTCCACAGCAACCTGGTTATTCAGGCTGAAATGCTGCGCGTGCAAGCCGGTTGTCAGTTGTAAGGTCTTGTTAATACGGTACTTCCATTGTCCGTAAGCTTGCGTGAGAATGTTGTTCTGGTCTTTGACATTCACACGAATGGTATCGAATTCACCGGCATTGTAAATACTTCTGTTGAAAAGATCAAAGTTGAGCAAGTCTACGGTGACGCCGGCATACAAGCTATGTTTTGCATTGATCTTGTGCCGCATATTGAGAACTGCCGAGTATTTGCGGGTCTTAAATTTCGCTTCACCATTCAGGAATGCCTCTCTGGTCACAATGCTGATGGAGTCGCCGCTGAATATCTGGCTGGTAGTACTGGCCCCCAATGTCAGCTTGGCGAATGTTTTGGGCGAAAGCGTATGTTCGTAGCTTACACCAAAGATGTTAGTACCATATTTCACCCGGGTATTTGAGTTTTCGGTACCGTATAAATTGGTATTGGTCGTATCTACGTCATTGCCCAGAAACGTTACATCGCTTTGTCCCACAATCCCAAAAAACGTCAATTTTCCTTTGGTTCCGGTCGGTACTGCCACTTTGAAGTTCAGGTCAGAATAATCAGGAACCGCGCTGCCCGTCCCGAAATTGATACCGAGGGCTTTGAAAAGGCCTAATGTAGAGTAGCGGTAATTGAGCAGATAAGAAGCCTTGGAATTTTTAGAGAACGGGCCTTCCGCTCCGACTTCAAAACCATTAAAACCTACCTGACCCAAAAATTCGTGTTTCTCATTATTACCTTCCCGCAAGCGGAGGTCAAACACGGCTGACAATGCATTGCCGTATTGAGAAGGAAACGCGCTGGTTAAGAAATCGGATTTGTCTAATGTGTTGTTATTGAGCATGCTAACCGGCCCTCCCGTACTTCCCAGCGAACCGAAATGGTTGGGGTTGGGAATGTTGAGGCCTTCGAGCTGCCAGAGCATACCGGTAGGAGAGTTACCGCGCACCACGATGTCATTACGGGAATCATTGCCCGAAACTACACCCGCGTAGTTGGCCGCCATACGCGAAGGATCACCCAGCGCGCCTGCGTAACGTTTGGTATCTTCCACATTGAAAGAGCGGCCGCTCACCAGCGCCAGTTCATTGTTGGTTTTGGTCTTATCGTTTTTTCTGTCGGCAGTAATCACTATCTCACCCAATTCTTTGACCATTTCAGTCAAGGTCACATTGAGGACGACTTCTTTTCCAGCGGTCACGATAATATTCGAGAGGCGTTGTTCTTCATAACCGACGGAAGTGATTCTGAATGAATGCCTTCCGATTCGAATGCCGGTAATTTTGAATTCCCCGTTTACATCGGTAATCGCACCGACAGGATACTCGCCTTCGGCTTGAATGAGCATCACCGATGCGCCTATGACGGGTGATTGCGCCACCTCGTCACGGATTACGCCGCGGATCGTTTGGGTCGTCAGCTGGGCCATCAGCGGATTGAATGCAAAGAGGC
>NZ_JBDSFX010000091.1:0-32112 GCF_039919315.1 Dyadobacter sp.
TCACGCCAATTGATGAAAGTACTGAAACTGATGTCTTTTTTTCGGACCCACAAGTGTTAAATGCCATTAAAGAAGGTATTGAAGACGTGAAGGCTGGAAGAGTGACTTCCATTCGCGATCTTAAAAATATATGGGCAGATATTCTGTAACTTTCTCTGATAGAGCAAAAAAGGACCTTTCATTTTTACATAAATCGGGCGGCAAGTCACTCATTAAACGCATTGAACGCATTTTTGAGGAGCTTGGTGAAAATCCTTACAGCGGAATTGGCAAGCCGGAGCAACTCAAAAATAATCTTTCCGGACTATGGTCGCGGCGCATTGATAGAAGCATCGCCTTGTTTACCAGATCATTGAACAAACTGTAACTGTTTTTGTGATTGCCGCAAAGGTCATTATGACGATAAGTAGTTGGATCGCAATGAGTCACCCCACTCTAACCCCAATCAACTCAATTCCTAGCACCTCCTCAATCCGCACAATCGTCTCAATCGTAAAATTACTATTCCCTTTCACCCAGGAATTCACAGTCTGAGGCGTCACCTGCAATTTCTCCGCCAAATCCTTTTGACTCATTCCAAGTTTGCGCAATTGGGCTAATATATTAATCGCAATAATCCTTGACTTTTCAAGTGCTTTGGAATTTTCGGCTTTGCGGGCTGCGCGCTCTTTCCATTGGCTGGATTCAGCAGCTGTGACTGACTCCAATTTTTGCAATATATCTTCTCTCGTTTGCATAGTCATTCAAAATCAATGTATCCCCAATCTTCTATGTGCGGTCAAATTCGTTTGCTTCATTTCCTACAAACCGCGCCGCCCAAAGCGTCTCGGCAACAACGCGTGTAAGCTCAACAATCTTCATGGATCCTGCCGCACGTTTTGCAGCTCGCTAATGTGTGTACAGATGGACAAGTACTAATTTTCAAAGCTAGCAAAATTTTGCTAATAATAAGATTATAACCTGATTTCTGACATACTTGCCAAGATAAAAATGCCGCTATTTAGGGTGATAGTCTGTCACCTGCCGTTGCTGACCTTTATAGTCTGTGATTACGACATTAGTTACGTCTTTGTCAATCGTGAGAAAACGGCCGGATTGCGAAAGAAATGAGGATCCATAGGTAAATTCATGTTTCAGGATTTTTCCGTTTATATAATGCACCCGGGCGCTCATATCCGTGGGTTTTAAGAGCATGTTGTTGACATTACGTTTCAATTCGAATGCCTTTACTACATCTCGATTCTGGCTGGCAATCAGCATGTAGCGCCCATTGCTACTTCGTAATTTGACCAATGCTTTGCCGTTACCCGGAATGTAAAGGCCGCTTTGTAGAATCGACTGAGGATTGAAATTGCCATGCCCGTCGCCCAGTAATACCAACCCGTTTAGCGCATCATACCGGCCTATCGAAACATCGGTGCCGTAATCGTTGCCCGTTATGGCTACGTCCAGATTTCCGTCTCCGTCATAATCATCGACGACCATGCCGTTCAGGATAGATATTTGTGCCTGTTTCGGAAGAGGAATCAGAGTGAATTTTCCATTGCCTTCATTTTGCAGAAAACAGGATTGCAGCATGTTCGCTTTCAGGCGAATGGCCCCTTTGCGTTGGTCGACGGAGAGCAGCTCCTCCATGGTGGCACCAGCGAAAGATTTGAAGTTGCCGTACTTCTTTTTGAAACTGTTCATTTGCTTGATCAAATCCTCCCGACCATGCATGGGAAATTCCTTGGGCTCACCATTCTGATCTGGCAAGAAGAGCGACGGAATAGCAGAATAGTTACCGCTATTGTCAAAATCTTTGGCCGTGATGTACACCGGGTACTGTTCACTCGCCTGAAACAATGTGTTAAGGCCTGCATTGCCTACAATGTAATCCATCCGGCCCGTGTGCCGAAAATCACCTGCGACAATACTATTCCACCAGCCGGGTTTGTCGCCAACGCCGGTTGTTTCGGTGATGGAATTGAATCGACCATTCTTATTCTTTAAAAATGTAATTGGCATCCATTCGCCGACCAAAATCAAATCGGGCCAGGTATCATTATCAAAATCAGTGATCAAGGCGTCGCAAACCAGACCAATATTCGCCAGATTGGGCGCTACGTCTTTGGTAACGTCGGTAAATTTGATATATCCATCCTGGCTGTCGTTTCGAAGAATAACGCTGGAGACGGGTTTGGGATAATGCCAGGGTTCGACCCGACCTGAAACAAACAGATCCAATTTCCCATCTCGGTTGAAATCGACGGCCCGGACACAGAATTTGCTGGTCAGATTGGCCGGTAAGGCATTCGAGGTTTCTGCGAAATTCCCTTTGCCATCGTTGATATACAGTTTGTCCTGATAACCAGGCGTTTTGATTGCATTTTTATAGCCACCTCTTGCCATGTACAGATCCAACGCCGAATCACCATTGGCATCAAAGAGCAGGATACCTTCGTCTTTGTAATCTCCCTCAATAGCTTGCTCGGGCACAACATTTCGCTGCGAGAATTTTCCATTCCGTTGCTGTAAAAAAAGTTGGGCGGGATCGTGCGCATTCCCTCCGATTACCAGATCATCCGTTCCATTGCCATCAACATCGCCAACTGCCAGACCCGGGCTATATTCGGATAATTTATGCGGCAGTAGTTTTTGAATATTAAAGTCGATGAAATCAAATTCTTTGTGTCGGTATGTTAAACCGATTTCTTTTGTTACATCGGTGAACAGCGCATTAGCCGCTAGTTTTAGCTTTGACCAATCATAGTTTACGGACGCATTTTTACTGTACACAGTCAATCGCTGATCGGCTTTGACATTTTGCAGAACCTGCTTTTTCCCGTTTGGCCATTTAATGACGACAGAGTCAAGCTTCACAATGTTGCCCAAACCGAAATGAGCAATCAACTGGTTTGTGGACAGGTAGCCACGATAGGGCGTATGTTCATAAACCTGCTGTTTGTTGCCGGCGTAGTAAATGGATACAAACGTACCCAACCCAGCAACATTCATGCTATCGCCCATCATTGTCAGTTGCAGATAATGCGCGTTTTCTTTATCCCGTTCGCGGGCGTTGTTCTTATAAATCAGCGCTTTGTCATTGATGTTGTTGATGACGATGTCCAATGCGCCATCGTTATCCAAATCAGCGTAAACCGCGCCATTTGAAAACGTCGGCTGGTCAAAGCCCCAATCCGACGTAACATCCCGGAAGGTCAGGTCACCCGTATTCTGATAGGCGTAATTGTGAATCTTGACGACCGGGATCTGGGCTAAAATCTTCGCCTTTGTGGTCGTTTCGACGGGCTGATCCCGATAAGCGATGAAATCATGATCTGTAACGTCTTTCGGATAGCCGTTGGTGACGATCAAGTCCCGGAAACCGTCATTATTAAAATCAGTTAGCAAGGGCGTCCAGCTCCAATCGGTTTGGGCTATGCCGCTCATAAAACTGATTTCACTAAAGGCTGGACTACCAATAGAATCCTTCGGCCCAACGCGCGGCCCCTGATTGAGCTGCAATGTGTTTCGAACGTATTGGTACTGGTAACCGTAATGATCAAAGTTGAGATAACTAGCGTAGTTGTTAGCCATCATCATCATTTTCTTCCGGTAATTATCTTCCGGATTCATGTCCAGCTCCACCAGATCGGCAAAGCCATCGTTATTGATGTCCCCAATATCCTGCCCCATCGCATTGAGCGACGTGTGTTTGAAATACTCCCGGGAGCGGTCGGTAAAACTGCCGTTCTGGTTGTTGATGTAGAGGATATTGCTGGACAGAAAATCATTGGCCACAGATATATCTTTCCATCCATCCTGATTCAGATCAACCAACGTAGCCGTGTGCCCGAAGCCATCCAGAGACATGCCGGACTGCGACGATACGTCGCTATACCGGCCATGTTTAAGCGTCGCATTCCAATCGTTACGAAATAAACGTCCCGTACTACGTCGGCCTTCAAAACGGATTAATCCAAATTGATTCGGATTTTGTTCTGGCGAAGCTTCATTAACCGTGAGGTACATATCCAGATCGCCATCATTGTCATAATCAAAAAAGTTCGCCATCGTTGATTGCACATGGATATCTAAACCATATTCAGCGGCCAGCTCTTTAAAAATTGGCACGCCATCGTTTGTTTCTTTTTGATTAACATACAGTATGTTACGACGCCGCAGCGAGTCTTTTGAAAGCGTATTACAGATATAAATATCATCCCACCCGTCATTGTTGATATCGACAATAGCCACCCCTCTCCCCCATCGCCCTTTGCCATCTACCCCCGCCTTTTCGGTCACGTCACTAAATTCAAACGTTGCTCCCTGCGCCCCATTATTCAGGTACAACCGACTCGAAACACGGTTGCCAACGAAGTAAATATCCGGCCAACCATCTTTATTAAAATCTCCGATTCCCACGCCCCCGCCGTTATAAATATTGACCATATCCAGTGCGTTAACCGAGTCATTTTCAGCAATCAGATTGTTAAATTCAATGCCCGACTTTGACGATGAAATGGCCTCAAATAACGTGTCGTCTTTGCAGGATGCCAGAACAAATACCAAATAAAGAACGTAGTGAAATTTCATGCCTCTGTAAATTCAACACCGAATTATAACATCCGTGACCAACCATCCTATAATTGATAAAAGTCC
This sequence comes from Dyadobacter sp., assembly GCF_039919315.1. Classification (GTDB taxonomy): domain Bacteria; phylum Bacteroidota; class Bacteroidia; order Cytophagales; family Spirosomataceae; genus Dyadobacter. The sequence continues at coordinate 4,645 of NZ_JBDSFX010000091.1, forward strand.
CACTTCCCGAAAGCATTAGCTCCTGGAAAGTGGGTTAAATCAAAGGACATATTGGATCAATATCCCGGGTTTTGCACCAGCTCTTGGTTGGTGGCAATTTGTCGTTGCGGGATAGGCATCAAGTCTTTTCCGGGGGGCACCGTAATACCATACCGCACCTTTACGTAGTTTGCTTGCTCGCCCGACCGGCGTAGTAAAAACCAGAGCGAGAATTCGCCCGCCAGCTCATGCCGGTACTCTTCCAGCAGAATTTTCATTACGTCAGTTCCGGCGGCTGCACCAAGACCAGCGCGTTTCCGGATTTGTCCGTTAATGATGGCCAATGCACCAGCAGAATTACCGCTTTTAAATAGGGCTTCGGCTTTACTCAGCAGCACTTGGCCGTAACGCATCAGAATCAGGTTTTGACCGCTGAAGATATAAGCCGGATTTCCTGAATTCCCCGTCGCAGCAGGGTCTCGCCAGGTTTTCACGCCATAGTACCCCGACCGCAATCCGTCAGATCCTTTCCATGGTTTCGCTACAGTTCCCAATGTGTTCAAGCCAGGGTAGTTTTGCTTCACCAGCGGGTAATCACTTATCTTGATTGCCGGGCTGGGGTGAACATCGCCGGGGCCAAGGACGGTTGGTAATTTCCGGGTATCACCCGCTTCAAATGAATCATACAGCTTCTTATCTGCGAAAGAGTATCCAAATTGTGACACTTCTTCTGGCATCCCGAAGGTTGCCAGCCAGTGAGAGTCGTTCGCATGGCCCCACGACATATCGGTGCCATCAATGTACTGAATCTCAAAAATGGACTCTTTCCCGTTTTGATTATTGAACTCATGAATGTTGATGAACTTATCTTCCAACTGGTATTTACTGGTTAGCTGCTCGTAAGTTGCGGCCGCCTCGGCATATTTCTTCAACCACATCTGCGCATCACCAAGGTAAGCCAAGGCTGCTCCTTTGGTAGCCCGGCCAATATCAGCCACGGCCAGATCCTGCTGCCAGGGCAATAAGTCAGCGGCTGCTTGCATATCAGCGGCAACAGCGGTAAACACTTCATCCTGCGTATTGCGGGGATGACGGCCATCGTCTGTTACGGTCTGCAATTCCAAAGGAACACCCCCGAAATTGGATGCCAGGTAATAGTAAAAAACACCTCTCAAAAACAACGTCTCACCCGTTAACCGATTGGCCAGCGTGTCCGAAATTACATTGTTGGTTTTCATAGTTTCAATAATCGGGATGGCCGAGTTAGCGCGCGCAACGCCCTGATATGCTCTCGACCAGAAAATATTGAGCGCGTCAAAACCGGTGGGCACTTCATAGGTTTCAAAAAACGTATCGGCTCCAAAGTTTTTGAAATCCTGCGATAGGAAATTAGCCTGGTACCACAATGCTTTCAGCGTAAAATCGACATCATGGAACGTATCATAAATACCCGTCACCAGGGCAATGCCGTCTGCAGGCTTTTTAAACAGCGCGTCTTCCGTGATGCCTTGCGTATTTTTCTGTTCCAGGAACGATTCCTTACAGCTTATCGGCAACAGTACCACTGCCAGAAATCCGAGCAGACCTATTGTTTTATATAATTTCATAGTCAGTTTATGTATTTTGATATTGATTAAAACTGCACATTCAGGCCTAGTGTAAAGAAGCGTGAGGTTGGGTAATTTCCCACATCAACACCTTTCACTGTCGCGCTCGTGCTGCCATTGTTCGGATCACTAACCTGCCCGATTTCAGGATCTAAGCCCGTGTACTTGGTGAACGTAAGCAGGTTCTGCCCGCTTACATACACCCGAACCCGGCTGGACGTAATTTTTCGCACCAATGTAGCTGGCAGTGTGTAGCCGATTTGCAGGTTCCGCAACCGCAGGAAAGAACCGTCCTCTACGTAGGCATCCGACACCCGCGTGTTACCGCTTTTATCATCCCTGACAGCACGCGCGTAGGTAGTTGAGGGATTGGTCTCCGTCCAGCGGTTCAAATAAAACTCTTCGCTGACGTTCTCTACGCCCACGCCGCCGTTGGTGGCCAGACTTTGCAGATTCCGCTTCGCATAATTCAGAATGTCATTCCCGACAGATGCATACCAGAACATTGACACGTCGAACTGTCCATATGAACCATCGAAGTTTACACCTCCAAAGAATTTCGGTATCGGGCTGCCAATGATTACCCGGTCATCGTCGGTAATACGATCATCCCCGTTGATATCGACAAACCGCCGGTCACCAGGGGCGGTTGATGATGCCTGATAAAATGTACCATCGCCGTTTTTTGCAGCTGCGGCCGCGTTGAGGGCATTGATTTCATCCTGAGCTTGAAAAATCCCCGCTGATTTGAAGCCGTAGAAGGCACCCACTTGGCCCCCCACCTGCGATTGGGTAAAGGTCGTCCACAGGTTTCCGCCAAAGGTCGGAAACCCAAGATCGGAGAAGTTACCCACTGAGGTGAGTCCGTCGGCAAAGCTCAGAATCTTATTACTAACCGTCGTTACGTTTGCACTGACACCCCATTTAAAAGCGTTACTAGACTCGCGGTATTCCAACCCCAATTCCAGACCACTATTACGAATGCTACCAACGTTCCGCGTGGCCGTACTAAAACCAGTTTGGCTAGGTACGTTCACGTTCAGCAGGAAACCGCTCGATGATCGCACGTAGTAATCAGCCGTGAAATTGATGCGGCCATTAAGGAAAGACGCGTCCAGTCCAATGTTCGACTGAGTTTGATTTTCCCATGTTAAATTCGGATTAGGTAACGCACTCAGGACAAGGCCATCGTAATAAGTTTTCGATTGGCCAAATACATAACCTCGGTTGTCGATCCGGCTGCTCCCTGAACTATAGATGCCCTGGTACTGAAACAGCCCAATATTCTGGTTACCCGCTTTCCCCCAGCTACCGCGTAACTTTAAGTCGCTCAGCGCATTCACTGACGCCAGGAGAGGTTCATCTTTCAGACGCCACGCTACCGACACAGACGGGAATACGCCGTATTTGTTACCAGGCCCAAAACGTGACGAGCCATCCCGACGTACAGTACCGGTGATGATGTAGCGATCAAGCAACTTATAAGTCAAACGCCCAAACTGGGACGCCAGCGACCAAGTCTGCTGATTGCCATACGGCGTTACGGTTTGGATGGACCCCACATTGCGCAGTTCGTCGCTAATTAGTCCGGAGCCACTGGCACCACTCTGGCGATACCTATTTTCCTGGGCAGATACCCCACCCACAAAATCAATCGAATGAATGCCAAATGTTTTGTTATAAGCGATTGTATTTTCCCACAACCACTCCGCCGTGTTGCTGGCATTCTGAGAATAAAAGGCCAGTGGCGGCGTCAGTAAGCGGTCGTTTGTTGGCGTGAAATAATAACCCGATCCATCGCTGGTGTTCCAGCCAAAGTTTGTTTTCAGACGCAAACCAGTTATAGGCGTAATTTCCAGATAAGTAGTCGTCAACAGGTTATTGGATTCCTGCTGACGGTCGGTGGTTTCCAGATCAGCAATGACGTTGGTACTTCCCGAAACCGCCGTGGCGCCTTTGGTATAGTAGCCGTAATTCCCATTCGCATCCTTTACCTGGTCCGTCAACGGATTTCCCGTCAGTGTTGGTACAAGTTTGGTCAGGTTACCAACACCATTCTGGCCCGAGCCAAAACCGACGAAGCCTCCCGTGCGGGTATACTTCATACTCGTTGAAACCTTGATCCATTTGGCGGGCGTATAATCCAGGTTCAGACTACCGTTGTAACGCTTGAAATTCGAAAATTTAATCGTCCCCTTCTGATCAAAATAGCCCAGCGAAAGCGACGTCTGCACCTTGTCACTGCCACCACGCAAGGCTAAGTTATAGTTTTGCCGGTAGCCCGTTTGGTACACTTCTTTCTGCCAGTCGATGTTTCTTAGTGTCGATGGATTGCGCCATTCTGGTAAAACTGGATAGGATTCCTTGTCAGCGATCTCCGTCGCAAACGAAGCAAAATCCTGTGCATTCAGTACTTTATATAATTCTGGAATCGCCTGCACCGATCCGTACGCATCGAAGGAGACCTGTAAAGCGCCCTGCTTTCCACGCTTAGTCGTCACGATCACGACCCCGTTGGAAGCCCGGTTGCCATAAATGGCTGTTGCCGACGCATCTTTGAGTATTTCCATTGATGCAATATCATTGGGGTTCAACGTATTGAGGCCACCGGAAATAGGATAGCCATCCACAACATAGAGAGGAGAGTTGTCGCCAAACGTACCTGTTCCGCGAATTTGAACAGAAACGCCACCTCCCGGCGAACCATCATTATTAGTTACCTGAACTCCCGGCGAGCGTCCCTGAAGCGCCTGATCCAGCGTAGTGACCGGCACTTTTTCAATCTGTGCCGCACTTACTGAACTGATGGCCCCGGTAATGTCTTTCCGCTGCTGCGTACCATAACCAACGACGACAACTTCGTTCAAGGCCTTAGTGTCCGGGACCAAATCTACATCAATGACCGATTTCGTACCAACAGCAATATCCTGACTGGTGTAGCCGACGCTACTGAATACCAGCGTTGATGTATTATCCCGAACGGTTACCGTATACGTACCATCAGCGTTTGAGGTTGTACCTGTAGTGGTGCCTTTAACAGTAATGTTGGTGCCGGGCACTACACCGGCCCCCTGGCTCTCGGTTATTTTACCTGTAACCTTCCGTTCCTGGGCAACTGCTGAGCAGACACTTAGCACAACCAGAAAAAGTGTACTTAACATCAGCGTTTTGTACTGATTGATTCTGTCAAATAATAAAGTTTCTTTCATATTTATATTTAGAATTTATTGATTAAGGTTTGATGATTTTTACGGTTGAAGACTCATTTTGCGTACTGACACGCAATACATAGATGCCGGCGCTTTTGCCCAAACGCAGTACCTGACGCTCTATTCCAGCGGCCCGATCTACCTTTTTTTCAAGTACAGTCACGCCATTTACTGAGGTTAGCGATATCCACACCGCAGCTCCCGCAGCACCCCGAATGTCCACCTGGACATTTTCTCCGACTACCGGATTTCCCAGCACTGAAACCTGTAAAGCATTCGCTTCTTCCTCAGCTGCCATACGTGCGGTACTGAGCACAGCCGGCTCGGTCCCGAATACCAATTGACCTTTGTAATAGATTGTCACGCGACTATTGGTATCCATGGCCGCCGCTGGCTTGTATGAATAGTCATTGCTCTCGTTGAATTTAGACCAGTCTGCCTTGGCAATGCGATACTGAATATTGCCGGTATTGCTTGCCGGATATAGCATACCCACTGTTGGCTTGACATTCAGTTGCAAATAGGAATCGCCATTGCTTCGACCCACGTTCCGCACAAACTGACCCGTCACGTTGGCGTTACCCAGCTTGGCGTAGTCCGTGAAAAAATTCAGGTTCTGTGTCCCTTCGGCCGTAAACCAGTACCGAACCGATAGATCACCGTAGGAAACTGGCACATTACCCTCGTTTACAATACTCATAAATGTATTGATCGAGCTGTTATTCGTTGCACTGTTCCGGTTCTGGGTTAATGCTTTCAGTTTCACGACCGACTCAATCACATCGGGCTCAATACCCCAGATCAACTGCGCCACACCGTCAGAACCAGTTCGGTATAATGTGATGTGGTTGTTGAGGGTAAAATTCGTTGCTGCCTGGTATGAATAGTCGTCTTGCTCGCTCAGGTTCGTATAATCGCTGTTGACAAACCGTGATTGGATTACGCCCGAATTGCCAACCGCCAGATTACCCGCCGACGGATCAAAGCTGTATTCGAGATACCCGGTAGCGCCGTTACGTGGATTGGGCAGGGCAACATACCTGGTTTTGATTTTATTGCCGCCGAGTTGTGCGTAATCAATATAAGAATTGATACCCGCGTAATTTTCAGCCGAAAACCAATACCGAACCGTAAGCTCACTATATGGAACTGGCGTTGATCCTTCATTAACCAGCATCAAATTTGGCCTGATCGCGCTGTTGTTGACATTGCCTTTGTCGGCATCCTGGTACTGCACTTTTAACGTAACAGGTGGCCGCCAGTTCGGCAGTTCATCCCGCGTGATGACGTCGCTATCTGTGTAAACCGCTATCAACTGATCAATTGGCTGTTTTTTGATATAATCCGCTCCGGTCCATACCGCAAACCAGGACCACCACGTAGCAAATCCACGAACTTTGTCGGGGTTGGGCAAATTACCCGTTTCGGTTAATGCCACTAGCTTTTTGCCGTTGAACTGCCCTTGCGCATTCGCCCAGTTGCCACTTAGGTTAGCTGTAGGGTCTGCATAAATATCTTCGCCAACTATATCCACGTATTCATCGCCCGGGTACCAATCGGGGTTGATTGTATCTGTGCCCGTATATACCCAGATCAAATTATGCAACTGATGGTAATTGGTCAGTCGATTGTACATCAACTGCCAGAGTTCCTTGAACGGACCTGCCCCTTTCGCTCCCCACCAGAACCAGCCGCCGGGGGCTTCGTGCAGCGGGCGCCAGAGAACTGGTACGTCAGCCGCCTGAAACTTTTTGAGTTGCAGGGCAATCGCGTCAATGTCACTGAGCAATAGTTGGTAACGGGTGCTGTTTTTATCGGCCAAAGCAGCCGCCAGATCAAAAGTCGTCGCCTCGGTATAAAATCCCCGCCACCAAAGCTGATCGGGTGCTTGATTGATCAGATCGGTCGGCGCGTTCCAGTGCCACATCAGACTGATAATCCCACGGCCTTCACCTTTCTTGGCCCAGTCGATAATGGCTTCGCTGCTACGTATGGGCGTGGTGCCAAACTCAACCCGGCTGGGTGAATAGTCGATCAGATCGAACGAGCCAATAGCCGGTTCCTTACCCGTTTTATCTAATACATATTCGACGTCATCCTGTTGGCCTGAAAGTACTTTACTGCCGTATTGATCGACCAGATACGAAAACAATCCCTTCGTTGACAAGGTAGCCTGTGCATCGACCAGCATTTTTGAAGGCTTAATGGGCAGGGAGGCCGTTGTTGGCGTCAGTTGAATGTAGTCGATATCGAAGTATCCCCAACCTCTGTAAATGGTGATGGTATTTAGTCCGGCGGTCAACAGAAATTTCCCGGCACCTGAATTGCTAAATCCTCCAAGTGTTTGTTTTAAAGTACTACTTCCTTTTTCATCATTTACCTGAAAGTCAACACCTTTGTCGCCATTGGGCGATGCGTAGCCGATGGAAAAGTCATATAGCCCCGCGGTCGCGTTGACCGTTATACTTACCTGATCCGTCGCATTATCGAAGCCTGTTACGTAGCCGGTTCCCGAAAATCCGGCATTTGTGCTTGACACATCCACGCCCGTCAGATCCCCAGCTTCGGCTTCGGCCCGTCCATTGACCAGCGGAACGACGGTGGGTGGCTTGACCGATGCGGGTGTCAGCACAATGAAGTCGATGCCGTAGTAACCCCAGTTCTTATTAATCGTAATTGTGTTCTGTCCGTTCAGCAGTTGAAACGAACCAATCACGGCAGCTCCAAAATTCGTATCAGTTAATTTTAAATCATGTTCGCTGCTCGCACCGTTCACCGTCACCCGGGTCTTTTTATCGCCGTAAGGTGAGTAATACCCAATGGTGAGCTGATAACTTCCTGCGGGAGCTGAAAACGTGAAGACCATGTTATCGCCCCCGTTGCTGTCATCATCGAACCCCCATGCATAGCCCGTACCGGAATAACCGGGTTGATCTTGCACAATCTGTACACCATTAAGGGTCACACCCTGAGCGGCTTCGGCTTCCAGTTTAATCGGATCAGCGCCAAATACCGATGTGTTAATGCTTAGTAAAGCAATAAGACAAATAGCGATAGTCGCTGTCAACGCTCGAAATGCTGACATAAAATTATTTAGCAAAAGTGTTTGCATACTCTTATGAGGTAAAAGTTAGGAATAGACGAAATAGAATTTTACTTAGCAAAAATAGGACGGATCGGCATGGAGATGCATTAAGGAAAACCCTACTTTTTTAAAACTTAGGGTAAACCCGAGCTAAGGAAGCAGCATTCAATTCCTTCTTTGAGTCTTGAAAAAGATGATTTTTACGGGATGTCGTTCCGACTTAGGGTGACGGATTTATTGCAAGGATTCACCATCGATTCTCGCAGTGACAATGATGGCGCAGGTTTAAATCCGCGCAACCTCTGTCAGGCAAACGCTTCCGTTTTTTGTAACTTTTGCATGGGTAACGAAATCATAACGGATGTGCCTTTTCCGGCTTCACCGTGCCACATGACATGCCCGCCGAGATAGGCAATGCGGGACTTAATGTTAGCTATACCATTTCCTTTTGATAGCAGATGATCGAAATCAGCCCCCAGGCCATCGTCATCTACACTAATCAAGGTTGTTTCTTCATTGACCATAAGCTGGACCGTCACCACCTGGGCGTGTGCGTGTTTGAGCGCGTTATTGAGCAACTCTTGCACTACCCGGTAGATCATCACGGCAGCTTCGTCGCCCAAAGGTGGCATCTCGCCGTAATGATCTAAAATCAGCTTTGTTTTATTAACAAGATTTAGTTTTTGCACCAGGTCTTCCAGCGCCGGAACGAGGCCGAAGGTTGACAGCGCATAGGGGCGCAGATCATTTGAGATCAGTCGGGTTTCGGTGCAGGCTTCATCCAGAAACTGGTTCAAGGGGTCCTTGACGGATAAAGGCAATTCTTCCTGATGCGCTTCAATGAATAATTTAATTCGAGACAGTTGGATTCCCAAACCATCGTGCAGATCACGCGCGATCCTACTCCGTTCGCCTTCTTGACCTTCGATCATGGCACGCAGTGATTTAAGCTCCAATTGTCTGATCTGCTGCTGGGCAATGACCGTATGTTGATGATCAATCAATTGTTGCTGACGTCTTAGATATACCAATGTAAACACACCTATAATACTGATTATAAAGCCAATAAACAGCGCAGAATTCAATACGTTCTGATTGCGACTTTTTTCATCAACCAGTTGTTTTTCAACAGCCAGCGTTTTGATCTGACTATCCAGTTCCTGCAGACGAATACTTTTTGTTTGTTCGGATGCGTAAAACTGAACCGTAAAATCGAGCCTTTTTAAAGACCAATCGTATGCCTTTTTATAGTCGCCCATACGGGAATAGCTATCTGCCGTGTGCCGCGACAATTCCTGCATCATGCCCAGACTATTTTCAGCCTTCGATAAGTTGTAGCTCTTCTGGTAAGCTTCAATTGCAGCCAGACTGTTATGTCTAAATTGCTCGACAAGGCCCAGGTAAAAGTGATTCAAGGCAATTAACCACTTAACTTTTAATCGATCTGATATGATCAGACTTCGGCTTGCAAAATAGTATGCAGAATCGGGCTGCTTGGTGCGAGCGTACGCATTGGCCAGCAGATTAAGGGCATACGCCTGAGAATAGGGCTGTTTGTACTGTACGCTAAGCCGCTCGGTTTCGCGCAGGTGCGTTTTCAAACCGGGCGGCATAGGTTCTACATTTTGAGCGATATTGTCCAAACCTAATCGACACTCGATGACTTTGGGCATGTTATGGGTTCGCTCGAAATATTGCTGGGCTTTTTTCAGATATTGTTTGGCGTAAGCGTGCATGAAATAGTCCTGGGCGTAGTAGTCTCCTATCACCAGGTACTGATTGAAATACCCCAGTGAGTCGCCCATCAAACTGTAGTATTTCAAGCTACTGAAGTAAGAGTCCATCGTGTATTTATTGTATCCGTACTGCCGATGGTATAGCTTGCCCAAGGAATCGTAGGCCTGTGCAGCCTGACTGTAATGCTTATCCTGAACCAACAGTTTAATCTGTTTTTTTAAGCTATCAACAGACATCGTGTCCGATACCGCCTTAACAGGTTGAAACCCGCCAGTTAGAATAACTAATAAAAGAAAAATGATCCGCCAACCAGACCGAGGAGAACAGGATTTCATGAGCATTACCTATTATTGACAAAATAGAACTAATCAATCATTTGCATCTCCATAGCCGTCTTGATCAGTAGGGCTGTGTTAGGAACACCGAACTTCATAAGTAGACTGCTTCGGTGAAATTCGATTGCTTTGGCGCTCACAAATAGCTGAGTGGCCATCTGCTGCGTTGTCAATCCCTGCGCAATGCGGGTCAGCACTTCCGATTCGCGAGGGCTAAGGTGCGGTTTTGCGCCAATACCGGCCGTTGACCTTCTGGTCTTGGGGCTGTCGTTCAGCAGAATTTGCGTGATCGATTCATTGAAATATTGCTTCTCGTGGTGAACCGCCTGGATAGCCTGTAGCAACTCCATTTTCGTAGTATTCTTCAACAAATAGCCTTTCGCCCCTTTTTTCACGACCCGCTTAATGAGACTTGCATCGTCGTGCATCGTCAGTGCTATCACTTTCGTTTCCGGGTATGTACGACTTATATACTCACAAAGGCCGAGGCCATCTTCAATATAAGGAAACGAAATATCAAGTAAAACGACGTCGATCGCGGTCTGGGTTAATCGCTCAATAACTGACTTTACCGTGTAGCAGCGCTCAGTCACTTCAATGTCCAGTGATCCTGAAATAAGCGACTCGATACCTTCAACAAAGACATTATGGTCATCAGCGATGAGGACTCGTATCATGTTTATAAATTTATATCTATCTGTCGAAAGTACGATGAATCAGCCGTGAACATAAAGCGATAACTTCCCGCCTTACAAATCTTAGGGAAAACCCTAAGGACCTTATGGAGGAATCGGATGTCATTAATTAGTACAATACTGAGCTTTGATACGTAGACAAGCTCCCCAAAACGGCACCGGCTTTCCCCTTCTTGTTCGACATAGAGTGCGCGATTCAAGATCACATACTAGTTGTATCATTGATTGAATTATGACATAGTTAAAGAAGCCATCTTCGCTAATTTTCAAGCATTTGGTTCGACATTTGTTCCATTGCGGGTACAAACGCCATTCAACGCATGTTAAGGAGTTTTTTTGATGTTAATGCTTTTTAAAAAGCGGTTTCAACCGCATTTGAGTACGTTGCTGGTTCGACTCCGGTTAGGTTGACAAAACCGAACTATCTAGAGAATTTGCTCTATATTAAACCTACCGGAAGCCTTCTTTACATATTCCTTGGGAGAGACACCGAATTCTTCCCGGAAGCACTTGGAGAAATACGAAAGATTTGAGAAACCTACATCGTACATCACTTCGGACACATTGCCTTCATTATTTTCAAGGAGCAGGGAAGCTTTTTTAATACGGTATTTTTTAATGATCTCGTTGGCAGAAAATTGCGTCAACGTTTTTAGTTTCCGGGATAAATGGGCTGAGCTCATGCCCATTTCCGATGCCAACAATTCCACATTGAATTCGGGATCAGAAATGTGTACTTCGACAATACTCATCACTTTTTTGACAAACTTCTCATCCACATTCTCTTTGCCACCTTCCAATGACGGTGTCACGATTAGGTTCTGGCGGACGTAAGCGGTCATTTCCTCTTTGCGCTGCAGCAGATTACCGATCTGCGCATGAAGCAGTTCAATGTCAAATGGCTTGGTAATGTAAGCATCGGCTCCAACCCTGATGCCTTCGATTTTCTGGGAAGTCAGACTACGTGCAGTAAGCAATATTACCGCGATCCGGCTGGTTTTAGGGTTGCCTTTGAGCATTTTACAGAACGTCAAACCATCCATAATCGGCATCATCACATCTGAAATGATCACATCCGGCAGAAATTGGCCAGCCTTCCGCAATCCTTCCTCCCCATCACCCGCAATCACAAAACGATATTTATCATGAAGCGTAAGTCGTATAAAATCAACCATATCCGGGTTATCTTCCACAATCATCAGTAGCGGTTTTTCAGCGCCGGAATGTACTGTTTCGTACAATTCCGATTTTGTATATTTTTCGTTGAACATTGGATAAGTATCCGGCATAACACGTTCCACGGCCAGTTGCTCCGCATTTCCTTTTGGAAGCAAAATTGTAAAAACACTTCCTTTCCCCGGCTCACTTTCGAGCTTGATTTCTCCATTGTGCATTTTGACATATTCCAGGGTCAATGCAAGCCCGATCCCCGACCCCATTTCCCTTTTTCTGGATTCGGCGGTCTGATAAAAGCGTTCGAAAATGCGTTTTTGATCTTCGGCTGAAATGCCCGAACCAGTGTCTGAAATGCCGATTTGCATTGCAAACCCGTCGGGATTCCCGTCGTTTTCAATTTGAACGTCAAACACAATACAGCCGCCCTTTGGCGTAAACTTGAACGCGTTTGACAGGAGATTCAACACGATCGTTTCGATCTTTTCTGCATCCGCAAATATCTCAAATTCAGGTGTATTGCAGGTGAATGCATAGTCGACGTCGTGCCTCGCTGCTTTATCACCAAAGTGTGAGTAGAGCTCCCGCAAAAAGCCGATTATTTCAACCCTGGACCTGTTCAGATGCAATTTATCGTCCTGCATTTTCTTGAAATCCAACACCTGGTTTACAACCCGCAGCAAGCGGTGCGAATTCTTCTCGGCCAGTGAGATCAGCTTAAAATTTTCAGCATCCAGTTTTCCCGTTCTCATGATTTGGTGAATCGGCGGCAATATCAGGCTGATCGGTGTGCGCAGCTCGTGGGAAATATTGGTAAAAAACTGCTCCTTGGTTTGCTCGATTTCCTCGGCGTGAGCAATTTCTAACTTGCTTATTTTCAGTTCGTTTTCCAGTTTGATCCTGCCCGAATAGATCTTTAATGCAAAGTAGACACCCGCAGCGATCAATAGCAGATACATCGCCAAAAATCCTTTGCTCAAAAACAATGGCGGATTAATGGTGATTTGTGTCGTGCTGGTTTCGTTGCTCCAAATCCCATTGTTATTCGTACCTCTCACTTTAAAAGTGTACGTTCCAGGCGAGAGGTTTGAGTACACCGCAAAGTTTTTGTTACCCGAAGTCGTGGTCCAGTTTTTATCGGCACCTTCGAGCTTATAAGAGTACGTATTCATTTCCGGCTGCCAGAAATGCAAGGCTGCAAATTGCAATTCCAGCGATCGCTGTCCATAATCGAGTTCAATTTTCGGCATATAGGAAATGTCCCGGTCCAGAATTACCCGCTCATCGATTTTTTCACCGATCTCAACCTCCTTATTATTGAGTAACAGATCAGTCAAAACGACCCTAGGCTGATAACCATTGGGAATCGCTTTGTCCGGTGAGAAGGAGATATAGCCATTGTCTCCGCCAAAAAACAGCTCGCCGGAAGCTGACCTCGCCACGCAGCCCGCGTAGAAACTTTTAATGGGCAGATTTTTATTAAGCGGGTAAAACTCAACCTGGCTCGTTGCAGGCGAAAATTTTTCCAGTGCAGTGTTGGTCGCAACCCAGATACTGCCCTGTTCATCTTCCGTGATGGTTGCCCTGGCCATGTTGTGGTTCGGTATCGCGTGAAAAGATGCCCTATTTGTTGAGGGAACATATTCAACCAGTCCATTCTCTGTCGCAGCCCAAATGCTCCCGTTTTGTGCTTGAAAGAAGCTGCTCACCGTTTTGCGATCGGCAACCCGTGCAAACGGAACAATCTTTTTCTTGACACCGGTTTTCAGATCCAACCGAAAAAGCTCGTCGAATTCAATAAGCCAAAGCGATTCTTTGTCCGACAAAAATTGATCTGTTTCTGCTTTTGACACAAGTTCAAAATGCAGGTCTTTGATCACTTTCAGACTTGTCGTCGATTTAAAAATACCGCCTTCCCAGGTTCCTACCAGCAATGATCCGTCGGGTGTCTCCACAAAATTATTGATGTAATTGGAAGCCAGTCCATTACTTTGCCCAGCAGTAACCGTTTCCATGGTCTGCTGTGCATCATCCCACACATTGATGCCCGCAACAGTCCCGATCCAGATGCGTTCATCACGGTCTTCATGCAAAACGGTAACATTATTGATCAGCAAACGGCTTGGCACGGGAGACTCTATGCTGAACTTCCGGCTCTGACCGGTCTTCGGATCCAGCCGAATAACCCCGTGCAGTGTACCGATCCAGTAAATCCCTTTCTTACTTACCAAAAGAGACTTCACCTGATTGCCAATTGTTTGCCCGCCAACCTGTTGTATTACATGATGATATTGGTACAGATTGTCCATCTGGTTAACCTTGCTGATCCCGTTGGACGTAACAAACCAAAGTACGCCGGCCTGATCTTCAAAGATTTGCCAGATCACATTGTTCGCAATGGAGTAAGGCGATTGAGGGTTATGGAAATAGCGTTCAGTGGCATTGCTGATTGGGTTGTAAATGTTTAAACCAAAATCGGTGCCAAGCCAGACATTGTTATCCTTGTCGGTGTATATAGCTTTGACTACTTCATTACTCAATTTAGTCCGGTAGTTCAGCTTTACATGGGCACCGGTAACGGTATTGAAGCGGCAAAGGCCGGTCTCAGTCCCCACCCAAAGCAACGAATCATTTCCGGCAACAGGTTTAATGTCGCAAATCAGGTTATTTTGGACAGCAGGAGCACCATTTCTTTTCAGGTTGAAGGCTTGGAAAACATTTGTTTTAGGATCCAGCTTATTGAGCTGGTCATAAGTGCCTATCCATAATATCCCTCTTTTATCTTGAAATATCGTGCGGACCGTGTTGTGACTGAGCCTGCTGTTCTGCGTGGTTAATGTGGTGAACGTCCCGTTCTGCTGATTGTATTTGATCAGCCCGGTCATGGTCCCGATCCAGAGGTTGCCGTTACTGTCCTTCGAAAAGCAACGTATGTTCGTATGCGTTCCGGTAGGAATGCGGGTAATGGCGAAAGTGATTGTATTGATTTTACTTAGGCCGTTCACCGTCCCTATCCAAAGATCGTCCCCGTCCGCGTAAACTGTTTGCACGCCGTTGCTGGGAATGGAATTGGGTGTGCCGTCTTTCTTGAAAACTCTGAAATGATATCCGTCATAACGGGCCAGGCCGTCACCGGTAGCGATCCAGATGAAGTGATTGTGGTCTTGTGCTACCGCATTGATGAGGTTAGTTGGCAAGCCCTCTCGAACAGAAAGTGTATTGAAAAATTTCTCCTGCCCATGGGAACACAGACCCGCCAGCAATAAAAAGAATATAATCCCCCACGTTCTGCTTACCCTACCTAACCGATACATTCTGATTGGCTTAAAAACTGACTTTTTGAACAAAAAATATAATAAATACCAGACAAATATCAGAAAATTATCGCTTTCCGTCAGATTATTTCTAATCGAAGTTGGGCGGTGGATCTACCTTGCAACCATGAATTATAATGTAAAATATAAACTTAATCCATCAATTCCATGAAGAAAACATTACTGCTTTTGCAGATTTTCCTAATGACTTCCTGCTCAATGCTGTTAGCACAGCAGACGGTCATCAAAGGAAAAGTTACCGACAACACGGGCGGCGGTCTCCCTGGCGTAAACGTAGTTTTGAAAGGAAACACGAGCGGAACATCCACCGACCAGAATGGCGATTATTCGCTGGCCCTTCCAAATGGCGCTAGCGGAGAGCAGACGCTTGTCTTTTCCTTTATAGGTTATATCAAACAGGAAATCGCTATCGCTAACCGGAATGTGATTGATGTAAAATTACTGGCAGACACGCAAAACCTGGACGAAGTGGTGGTTGTCGGGTATGGAACGACCGCCAAGAAAAACCTGACCACGGCTATCTCGAAAGTTGATCCGACTAAAATTCCAACATCGGCCAACAACAATGTATCTGAGCTGCTTTTTGGCCGTGCGGCAGGTTTGCAGGTTACACAGCAAAGTTCGCAGCCGGGCGGTAACATTTCTGTTTCAATTCGCGGGAAAGGCAACCCCTTGCTGGTCATTGACGGCGTTGTGTATCCGGGAAATAGTATGGAGCCGGGCAATGGTTCAGTTGAAATGCAAGGTGTTAACCGCGGCGGATTAGCTGGGTTGAACCCGAATGACATCGAGTCGATTGAATTCCTGAAAGATGCAAGTGCGGCCATTTACGGTGTATCGGCAGCCAATGGCGTAATGATCATCACTACCAAAAAAGGAAAAGCGGGCCGTATGAGTGTAAGCTACGACGCCAATCGCTCCTTTTCACGGAATATGCCGTATCTGAAACCATTGGATGCGTCCGACTACATGCTCTATTTCAATCAATTGAATGTAGACAAATACCAGTCGGACCGCAATATGGCGCCATTTGGGACTGTACCTGCTGACCTGAGCGGCTACACGCAAAAATTTACTGATGAGCAGATCCGTAACGCGGGAGTAGGAACAGACTGGCTTGGACAAGTTTTACGCCCAGGAAGCATTGATAATCACAATGTGAGTGTCAATGGAGGCACAGAGAAAGCAACCTACTTTTTCTCTGGCAACTACTTCAATCAGGTTGGATCCATGAAAAAGTCCGATCTGACGAGGTTCTCGGGCAGGTTGAATGTCAATTTTGTTTTAAGCAAGATATTCAGACTGAATGTAAACGTGAATGCGAATCGCAATGCCTACTCCAATCCGCAGGCTGGCTGGCAAACGGGCGGTTCGGGTACGCAGGGCTTTAATGCATTACAGGCTGCATTGGCCTACCCTTCATCCGTTCCGGTTTACAATGCCGACGGCACATACAGCCAGTTTGCAATCACTGGTAACCCGGTTTCCTTGTTGGATATCAAGGATAAAACAAAAGCACAGGGCTTGCTGGCCAATACATCACTTGACATCGACATTATCCCAAACACATTGACAGCGAAGTTGCTATACGGAAATAACAGCGAATTTTCAATTCGTGATTTTTACATTCCTGTCACTGTATTCTGGGGACAACTCTACAAAGCAAGGGCGTCACTGGCTGAAACACGCAGACAGAATCAGACGATGGAGGCAACCATGTCCTATAAAAAGTCTTTCGGCGACTGGCTTAATCTGGATGTTGTTACGGGAGTCGGCCAATACCTCGAAGATTTTTCAGGTTTCAGTGTAGAAACTTCGGATATGCAGGATGCGATCAACACCGACAACCTGGCCTCTGCTACCGGCCCGAAAGTCATCGGCTCGTACAGAGGGGTCAACAAGCTGCGTTCATTCTTTATTCGTAGCAATTTCGATTTTCTGGATCGTTACCTGCTCTCGCTGACTGTGCGCCGCGATGGTGCGGATAAGTTTTTCCCGGACAACAAATACCAGTATTTCCCCTCCGTGTCTGCGGGTTGGAAGATTAATAATGAGGCATTTATGCAAGGTATTCCAACGATCAGCACATTGAAACTGCGTGCCAGCTACGGTATGACAGGCGAACGTCCGGGTAGCGTTGCATATGGTGCTTACGGCGCTGATCCTAACGCGGTTACATTTAACAATGGATCGGCGGTATACTTTCCTTATCGTCTCACGGCATTCGATAATCCAAACCTGCGCTGGCCGATTACGAAGACATTTAATGCTGGTCTGGATTTTGGTTTGTTCAAGGAGCGCATAACCGGATCTGTGGATGTTTTTACAGAAAACCGCACCCGCTTGCTAAGCAGTGCTACAACTCAGCAATTGTCCATCATTTCGACTTCTCCGATCAACGGCGGTCATCAGCGACGCAAAGGTTTTGAATTCAGCGTTAATACAGAAAATTTAAAAACCAAAGATTTCAGCTGGAACACCACATTGAATGTGACCCATTTTACTAACCGATGGGTAACACGTTTCCCGAACGATCCTCCGGCCCAGTATGGTCAGGTGAATGATCCGGTAGGTGGCGATATTATTTATGTATATCAGACAAAAGGAATTTTGCAAGCAGGACAGGAAGTGCCTGCCTGGCAGCCATCAACAGCAAGGAAACCCGGAAACCCCATTTTTGTGGATAATAACGGAGATGGGAAACTGGATTTTAATGATGTAAAAAGCTATTCCGGGATTCCCAAAGCTATCGTTGGATTTGGGAATAACTTCACCTATGGAAAGTTTGACCTGAGCGTGTTTTTCTACGGGCAATACGGGGCGTGGGGCAACGACTTTACCACGCTGTGGGGTAACCCCGTAAGTTTGCTTTCCAGCAACCAAAGCGGTACGGAGCGAATCAAAGATGCATGGAGCACGTCCAATCCTAACGGAACGCTACCTGGTGCAGCCTATAACGAAGGTGCGATCGCATTGGACGCAGGACTTGACACGCGCCTTGTGAAAAGAGATTTCCTTCGCTGCCGGAACATTACCCTGGGTTATACCATCAATTCAGGTGGTTTGACCAAATACGTGAAAAGCCTCAGGGTTTTCGCTGACGTTCAGAACGCATTCATACTGACAGGCTTTGAAGGTGTTGATCCGGAGATTCAGGCGAGTTCTACCAAAGGAGGGCCAGCCCCTTATCCGATGGTAAGAACGGTATCACTTGGTTTGAGAGCTAATTTTTAACATTCCGATATTCAAAATCACATGAAAAAGATAATCATTGCCGGTATATTGGCTACCAGCTTATCCATAACCAGCTGCGAGAAAAATTTTGATCCGGTGCTCACCGGCGTGCTCTCACCTGCCAACTTCCCGAAAACGGAGGCAGACTTTAAACTTTACGCTTTGCAGGCCTATAAGCCTTTCGGTTCCAAATGGGGATATAGTGACGTAGAATACCAAAACATGTTTTTTAGCCCTGAATATGGGCATTTAGCAATGTTTGACCTACCCTCGGATCAGATGAACATATTTACCGAATGGGGCGGACTTTGGGAATTTTTTAGTAAAGGAGATTTTACATTCCTAAAAACCCAGGGCAAACAAAGTCATTTCGAAAAGGTGCGTTATGTTACCAGAATGACGCAGGTAATTTCCGACATCGAGAAGGCAACACTCAGCGATGCGTCCAAAAACAAGTTCATCGCAGAAGCGCGCATGGGTCGTGCCTGGACCATGTATTACCTTCTGCACATGTATGGTCCGGTACCTGTTATCCTTGACGCTTCGAAAATTAATACCGATGCTGAAAGTGACCTGACACGCCCATCGAGGGAATCATACGTTTCAACAGTTGCGGCAGATCTGCGTTTTGCGGCGGACAATTTGCCATTAAGTCCTTCGGAATATGGCAGGTTCAACAAAGGTTTGGCGCTCGGTATGCTGACGCGGTTGTATCTCAATGAAAAAAATTGGGTTGAGGCCGAAAAAGCGGCGCGGGCAACGATTGCATTGGGCAAATACAGCCTTGTCTCGGACTATGCCGGTCTGTTCCGCGAATCGACCGAAGTAAACACGGAAACAATCTGGGCTGTAAATTGTGACCCGGTTGCACCTACTAATGGCGAAGGTGGCGGCAATTTTAATGCGATGGCATTGTATTGTCTCCCGAACGATTTCAAAAGTATTAAACTGGGTGGTGGCTGGGCCAATCCGAGCGGCGTATTCTGTCCTACCTGGGCATTTTATGACACTTTTGATCCGGCTGACAAACGACGGAATCTGCTTGTCGCGACGTATACCGACAAAACCGGAAAAGCGAGAAACCGCACCAATATGCGTGGTCCGGTTTTGAGAAAATATCCTGACGAATCTTCGCCGGGTGCTGATGTACAGGGGAATGACATGCCGGTTTTAAGGTATGCCGATGTAACACTGATGCTCGCTGAGGCCATTAATCAGGTAACAGGCCCGACGGCTGAGGCCATTGCGCTGGTGAATGAAGTGAGAACAAAACACGGCGGTGTTGCTGCATTACCCGCGACCGCTACTGCTTCGAAAACTGCATTCAACGACGCCATCCTGCTGGAAAGAGGCTTTGAGTTTTATTTTGAAGGCATCCGAAAGATCGACCTGGTTCGTCACGGAAAATGGGCGTCGGCTCTGGAAGCGGCCGGAAAAGTAAACCACGGCCCTTCTGAGATGTTCCCTATACCACAATATGTGATCAATGTCGGTGGAGGTAAGATTGAACAGACGAAGGGATACTAATTTTGGCGGTCGGCTGTGGGCTATTAGCTTTTAGCTTTTAGCTTTTTAAAACGAGTGCGATTTTGCCCTGAACATGTAACTTTTAACCATTTTTTTCAATGAAACTTGTCTGTGGCTTTTTTTTCTTTCTCGTTTTTGCAGTTCAAATGGCTTTTGCCCAGCAAACAAATGATGTGTATGTGGACAAAGATGGTTTGATGCGCTGGGGTACTACCAAAGAGGAAGTGAAAGGGTTTGGCGTGAACTATACAGTTCCTTTTGCTTATGCTTACCGTGTGGGGAAGCAACTGAATGTGTCTCCGGAAAAGGCGATTGATGATGATGTTTACCATTTCTCCCGGCTGGGTTTTGACCTGTACCGTGTTCACGTATGGGACACAGAGATCAGCGATACACTAGGCAATCTGCTGGAAAATGAGCATTTAAAACTGCTGGATTATGCATTGAAAAATATGAAAGATCGCGGCATCAAGTTCGTCCTTACACCTATTGCCTATTGGGGAAACGGCTGGCCGGAAAAGGATGAAAAAACACCGGGATTTTCAAGAAAATATGGTAAGGCGGCTTGTTTGACTAATCCAGATGCGATCAAGGCGCAGCAAAACTATTTGTATCAGTTTCTGAATCATGTTAATCCTTACACTGGCGTGGCTTACAAACACGAACCGGATCTGATCGCTTTTGAAATTAGTAATGAGCCTCAGCATGGCGGAAAAAGCAGCGACGTCACTGCATTTATCAATGGAATGGTGAGCTCCATGCGGAAGACCGGCTGTAAAAAGCCGGTCTTTTACAACATCAGCCACAGCATTCACCTTGCTCAGGGCTATTTCGATGCTGATATTCAGGGTGGTACATTTCAATGGTACCCTACTGGTTTGCAAGCCAAGCATGAAATTATGGGAAATTTGCTACCAAATGTCGACGACTACAAAATTCCATTCGCCGCCAATCCGAGGTTCAAACAGATGGCGAAGATCGTCTATGAATTTGATGCTGCGGATGTGGGGCGGTCTTACATATATCCGGCCATGGCGCGCAGTTTCCGTACAGCTGGTATGCAGCTCGCCACGCATTTCGCCTACGACCCAACCTTTTTTGCCTACGCCAATACAGAGTACGACACGCATTATATGAACCTGATATACACTCCGCAGAAAGCATTAAGCCTAAAAATAGCGTCGGAAGTTTTTCACAATATTCCACTCTATAAAGATTTCGGCAAATTCCCCGCAGATACGTCTTTTGGCGATTTCAGGGTTAGTTACGGGCAGGATCTGGCGGAAATGGTCACGAAAGAAAAATTTATCTATACCAATAATACTGCTACTATTCCACCAAACACGGGAGCATTGGAACATATCAGCGGCTCGGGCAATTCTGCGGTTGTAAAATACGAAGGGACAGGCGCTTACTTTCTGGATAAACTTGAAAGTGGTGTCTGGCGACTGGAAGTTTTGCCTGATGCCATCTGGGTGCAGGACCCTTTTGGCTTCAATAGTTTGGACAAAGTCCTCGCCGTTATCAACTGGCGTCAGTGGCCGATGTCGGTACGGCTACCGGATTTGGGAGATGATTTTGAGATAAAAACACTCAATCCGGAAAACGATGCCAAAACTTTCAATACAAAAAATCAGACATTTGACATTACCCCCGGCACTTATATGCTCGTTAGAAAAGGGACTTCAAGCAAATTGAATGCAACCAGCAAATGGAAGAATATCACACTGAACGAATTCGTAGCGCCTGCAACGACGCTCAAAAAAACTTACGTGCTTCATTCAACTATTAAGGAAATTTCGGCAGGCGAAAGTATGCCTGTCAAAGTGCAGATTATTTCTTTGAAACAACCAGAAGCTACCCGCATTAAGCTATTTGTAAAAGATGGGCAGCCTGTGGATTTAGACTTAGAGCATACAGGCGGTTATCAATACTCAGCCCGTATCCCCGCAGAATTATTGAAGGGAG
Organism: Dyadobacter sp.; assembly: GCF_039919315.1. Taxonomy (GTDB): domain Bacteria; phylum Bacteroidota; class Bacteroidia; order Cytophagales; family Spirosomataceae; genus Dyadobacter. The sequence continues at coordinate 26,529 of NZ_JBDSFX010000091.1, forward strand.
ATGTTGTGAAATACTGCATTTTAGTCAAGGAAAACGGAATAGAAAAGTTGTATCCATCTGAACAAGAAAACATTAAAGAGTGGAATAATGAACAGGAGAAACTGTTCGAAACGCGCATTCTGCCAAAGTCATCGTCAATAACCTTATTTAACGCCGCACTGGATCATGAGCAGTTGTTAAGGCCATATCTAAAAACTTCGCGCTTGACTTCAATACCAGAAATTGGAACTTCTGAACTAAGCATAAGCCCGGAAAAAGCGGAAGAATACGCAATGCGATACAATTTTAAGAGTAATATAGCCGGACGCGCTTCGGATGTGCTGTCGAAAACAAAGTTGGTCTTTCACGGCCGCGCCCTTAATGAGAAACCTTGCTCTATTCAGCTTGCATTAATCGGTAAGGATGGATCGGTATATGGCGCAACGTTGAATGTCAAACCAGAAAACAGCACGTATGCTGTATCGTTGGATGATCTTGAAAAAGTTGATTTCATCAGTCTCCCGCGCCCTTACCCTGGATTTCTACCCTATTCATTAGACACCACACCGAAGGCCGGCAAACTCGATTTAAGGAACATAGAAACTTTACAGATTGCCATTTTACCAACACAAACGACTGATCAGACTCAAAAAACGCTTGCTGGTATTGCGATTCAGAATGTCACTTTGGAATGACATAATGTGTAAGGGAACATTGCTTTCAACATAACTTGATCCCTCATGCCAGATTCTACATATTACTGCATTGAAATAAAAAAACGATACATGAAACAATTGCTGTTAAAGCTTTTTACGATACATATCCTGATTGCATTTTGCTTGCCAGTTGTCGCAAGCGCAATGCAGTTTGAATTGGTAACGGCACAAAACAAGGTTACTATTTACTACCAGAAAGGGGAATCCAAACTTGATTCCATTGCTGCCCATTTACTTGCCTCAGACATTGAATTAGTCAGCGGATATCACCCAAAAGTTTCCACTGATATTTCAAATGCCAAAGGCAACATAATTATCATAGGCAGAGCTGATTCAGAGCTTGTTAAGAATTTTGGAAACATAGCTTCCGATCCTGATATTAAAGGAAAGTGGGAATGTTATTCGCTCAGATATTTATCAAAACCGTCGGCGAACATTGCCAATGCACTGGTCATTGCGGGGAGTGATGCCCGGGGAACGGCGTATGGCGTCTTTTCTGTTTCCGGGAAAATCGGCGTGACACCCTGGTACTGGTGGGCCGATGCAACTCCGAAAACGCAGAAATCTCTTGCCATAGACCGTCAGGACTTTACCTCCAAAACGCCATCGGTAAAATTCAGAGGTATTTTCATTAATGACGAAGATTGGGGTTTACAGCCATGGGCAGCAAAAACATTTGAACCCGACACAAAAGATATTGGCCCCAAAACTTACGCAAAGGTTTTTGAGCTGCTTCTTCGATTGAAAGCCAATCTGATCTGGCCGGCGATGCACCCGAGCACAAAAGCATTTTACCATTACCCCGGCAATATCAAAGCAGCGGAAGACTATCAGATCGTGGTGGGTTCTTCGCATGCTGAGCCTATGCTTAGAAATAACGTCAGCGAGTGGAATCAAAAAGAAATGGGACATTTTAACTACCTGACAAACAAGAAAAAGGTAGATGAATACTGGGAATCCCGCATTAAAGAGAGTAGCAAGGTCAATGGCATTTACACCACCGGAATGCGTGGAATCCATGACGGCGCGATGGAGGGTGTAAAAACGATGGAGGAAACCGTCCCTCTTATGGACACCATTATCAGAGCTCAGCGGAACATGCTCAGAAAATATGTCAATGCGGACATTACCAAAGTCCCGCAAGTATTTACACCTTATAAAGAGGTACTTGAAATATATGATGCAGGTCTCAAAGTGCCGGACGACATTACGCTGGTGTGGCCTGACGATAATTACGGATACATTCAGCGCCTCAGTAATGTTGAGGAAAACAAAAGACCTGGCGGTTCAGGTGTTTATTACCATGCTTCATATTGGGGCAGGCCTCACGACTATTTATGGCTTAACACCACACATCCGGCACACATACGTGAGGAAATGACGAAGGCATTCGCCATGAATGCGAAGCGGCTGTGGGTTTTAAATGTTGGTGATATTAAGCCTGCGGAGTACACCACACAGCTGTTTATGGACATGGCCTACGACATCGAACCATTTGAAAAACCCGCTTTTTCAAAGGCTCACTTAGAAAAATGGCTATCAACGATTTTTGGCGATAAACAGTCAGCATCCGTTGCGCAAGCCCTTTGGAAATACTATGACCTCGCTTTTGAGCGTAAGCCGGAATACATGGGTTGGAGCCAGACGGAGCCTACCACTGCAATAAATTTTACTGCTTATAATCATCTGTTTTACAATGATCAGGCACAGCTGAGAATGGATGCCTATGATCAGTTACTTGCAGATGTTGAGAAAATCGGGACGAATATTGAAAGGAAAGACAAGGATGCTTTTTATGAGCTTGTGGAATACCCTGTAAAAGGTGCGGCGTTGATAAACAAGAAATTCCTACTCCGTGACAAGGCTTACATTTATGCCAGGCAAGGACGGCTAAGCGCTGCTCATTATGCCTCGCTGTCGGGTGGAATTCAGGAAAAAATATCCTCGGAAACCCATTACTACAACACCAAGCTTGCCAATGGAAAATGGAATGGCATAATGGATATGTTCCCCCGCAAGCTTCCTGTCTTCAATTTACCTGTTTTTGATTTACCTAAATCAAAGAATCTGCCCGCTTTTCGTGCACTTCCCGAAGGGTACAATCACCCTGATTCTACATCAGATCTTACCAATGCCCGTGAACTGAAACTTCCTGAATTCAACAAATGGAATAAGCAGAGGTACTTTATTGACGTATTCTTAACACAACAAGTAAAAAAAGCTTTTACGATCAAGGCTTCTGAAAAATGGATTACAGCAAGCAGCAGTCATGGTGAACTGACACCAGACGGGCTCAACAGCCAACAACGTATTTGGGTAGAAATTGACTGGAATAAGGCGCCGGTGCAAAAGTCCTTGAAAGGAAATATCATTGTTGAAAGCGGTGATGACCAATATACCTTCGCTGTCACAGCCAACAATGCAAATGTAAAGGAGCTCGAAAGTTTCAAGGGACATGTGGAGACTAGCGGTTACTTATCGATTAATGCTGCCGACTACTCAGCGGTAAGGAACATGAAGTCCCGGCAATGGAATGTGATTGAAGGATTGGGTTCCAATGGCAAATCGCTGGAAGCATTACCGTTGGTTGAAAAAGCTGCGGAAGGCGATTTGGATACGCTTAAAGTGAAAAGCAACCCTGCTGTCGAATACGATTTTTATGTGTTCGGTCAGTCGCCGGCAAACGTCACCATTAGCTCACTACCCACCTATCCGTTGAACAAGAATTTTGAACTGCGCTACGGTGTGCGTATTGACGGCGGGCCCCTTAGTATCTTCAATTTCAGGACTTTGGGACGGAGTGATGAATGGAAACAAAATGTGTTGAGCAATTCGGCAAAACGTACTTTTAAAGTGCCGAACCTGAAACCGGGCAAACACAAGCTGGAAATATACATGATCGATCCTGGCGTGATACTAACGCACATATTCATTGATCTGGGGGTAGCACAGCCTTTTTACGGGTCACTTTCGATAAATGATCTTAACACAGGCATGAAACCTGTAAGCGTTTCAAAAAGTATCAAATAGGAATAGAGAAAAAGAAAACGGGCTCCCTGACTAACAACGACAGATCCTTAGCAAAACGATGTTATGAATAGATAAAGGGAACCGCCTGGTAACTTACATCCCATAGCCCTGCGCGGGCCGCCCGTAAATTATCCGGGAACTTCCCGGGAGATTTACATAAATTGCCTTTTTAACCAAACACCTTCCCAGATGACACCCACTACTTCCAACCCGAAGATCCACGAAGGCCGTAATTTGAAGCGATTTCGGGAAGCGCTGGGGCGGTTGGAGCGATTGATTGGAAACAATTGAATAGGGAGCTCTTTTTCCAATTAAACCATACGAAACTAACACACCTATGAATAGATTTCACACTCCGGCAACGTCTTTTATACAGGATGTTGTACAAATTTTACAGCTAGCACGGCAAAAAACTTACAGTGCTGTAAATAGTGAAATGGTGATCGCCTATTGGCAAATGGGAAGAAGGATAGTTCAGGAAGAGCAAAATGGAGAGCAAAAAGCCGCCTATGGTGAGGCAATTTTGAAAACGCTTTCCATCGCTCTCACTGCTGAGTTGGGCAAGGGCTTTTCTTACGCCAATATTAGAAATTTCAGGCAATTTTATCTTACTTATCCTGACGAAGCAATTTGCTACACAGTGTGTAGCAAATTATCATGGAGCCACAATAGGCTCATTATGAGGGTAGAAACTCCGTCGGCCAGGGTCTATTACCTTCAAGAATGTACTACCCAAATGTGGAGCGTGAGGACGTTGGAGCGTAATATCAATTCCCATTATTATCAGCGTTTACTTTCTTCTCAAACCAAGTCAGAAACCTCGATTCAAAATCAAAATTCCGACAGAATTCTCTCAAACGATTTTATTAAAGACCCATACGTTTTTGAATTCCTGAATATCCCCGAACCAATAAATGCATTAGAGCTAGACATTGAAAAGGCTTTAATCGAAAATCTGCAACAATTTTTACTCGAATTAGGAAAAGGCTTTTCATTTGTAGGACGACAATTCAGGATTAGCACCGAAACCAGCCACTTTTATATTGATCTGGTTTTTTACAATTACCTTCTTAAATGTTTTGTTCTTTTTGATCTAAAAACAGGCAAGCTAACACACCAGGATACCGGACAAATGGATATGTACATTCGTATGTTTGATGATTTGAAAAAGCAGGATGATGACCATCCTACAATCGGAATTATTCTATGCACGGAAAAAGACGAAACAGTTGTCAAGTATAGTATTTTGAATGACAGTAAGCAATTATTTGCAACCAAGTATATGCTTTATCTGCCCACTGAGGAAGAGTTAATTGCGGAGATTGAGCGGGAGAAAAGGCTTTTGAAAATTAGCTAGAAACTGGTACTGACATACAACACCACCAATTTGTTTCACAATAATTGAAGTATCGATGGAAGATCAATTCCTACTTAAATTCCAAGAAATTAGCACAATACTTTACAAGCCGACTGATCCTAAACAAATGCAATGGACGACACTTCACAAAAAAGTGAGCATATCTAATAAGCCATTCATTTAAAACTTATGAACAGCTTCTGGACTTTACCCTAGCAATAACTTTTTCAAAATTATAGAATGTGCATTTATTTGTGTACACAAATTCGTACACCCATGAGAATTATAACAGCCAGGGAATTTCGGGGGAAACAGAAGGATTATCTGGATCTAGCCGAGAAAGAACGGGTGATCATCCACCGGGGAAAGAATAAAAAGTCAGTTTTACTCACGCCAATTGATGAAAGTACTGAAACTGATGTCTTTTTTTCGGACCCACAAGTGTTAAATGCCATTAAAGAAGGTATTGAAGACGTGAAGGCTGGAAGAGTGACTTCCATTC
>NZ_JBDSFX010000092.1:0-193626 GCF_039919315.1 Dyadobacter sp.
GACAGGCTTGAAAAGCGAAACAACGGCCTCTTGACGCGGCAGGCTATTGATGCCATTTTCTTCGAAATTTTCGCTGTTTCCCGTAATCTCGAATTACCGGAAAGAATATCATATCTGGGACCAGAGGGAAGTTTTACACATCAGGCCGCAGAAAGCCGGTTCGGTGGGATGAGCGAGTATCTGGTACTGCCTACCATTCACTCTGTTTTTGAAAGCGTGGAGACTGGCAGGGCCAAATTCGGGGTGGTACCCATTGAAAATAATCAGGAAGGTATCGTTATCGAAACGGTTGATTTTTTGAGAGAAAAGAATCTGTCCATTGTGGCCGAGGTGCTGTTGCAGGTGCATTTTACCTTTGCTTCTCAGTCCGACAGCCTGAAAGATATTAAGCGCATCTACTCGAAAGATATAGCATTCCGGCAGTGCGGGAAATTCATCAATGAATACCTCGAAGGAATGGGAATAGAGCTGATACCGGTAGAGTCGACCTCGAAAGCAGCTAAACTGGCGGGGCAGGAAGTAGATTCAGCAGCGATTTGCTCATCTATTTCAGCGCGACTTTTTGGAGTACCTATCCTTTTTGACAACATTGAGGACAGCGATCAGAACCGGACCCGGTTTTTGATCCTGGCCAAAGATTTTGTTAACATTAAAAGTGATGATGACAAGACTACCATTATCGCGAATTTGCCCAATACCAACCGTCCCGGCGTACTGTATGAATTCCTGAAAGACTTCAATGACCGTGGCATTAACCTTACGAAAATTGAAAGCAGGCCATTACGTGGGGAGGCTGCATTCAGGACGTGGTTTTTGGTGGAGTTCCTGGGGCATGCGGATGATGAGCCGGTCAAGGAAATTATGCATAAATATGGCACTCTCCTGAAATGGCTGGGTAGTTATGTAAGAATATCGTAAACCAAAAATCACAGCCCGGGCTGTGATTTTTGGTTTAAATGCTGTCTGAGAACTTGAATGCTATTTTTTTAGCGTGCCGCGGTACAGCGATGGCCAGTTACCGTAGAGCTCAATGGTAGTTTCTGTTCCATCCGGCAACTTTACTTTCAGCTCGCGATTAGCATTGGGTGATTGGAACGAATCGACGCCCAAAACGACAATCTGATTTCCTTTAATAATCGAGGTAATGAAAGGTTGTTTCTGATCAATGGAAATCAATGCCTGCTCTTTTTTGGGTTCAAGCCATTTTCCATCGAGCTGAAATGCGAGATCCCGGTTGGTACCTCCTTTGAGCACGTCCTCTACTTGCTTTGCCATCCAGTTGCCCAGTACATAATATTCGGTAGGGAAGTCCCAGTATGCTGGTGCGTCGCCTTTGCTTTTCCGGTTTTTTCCAATTTCACTTTCAGGCGTTTTGCCGTCGATCGGGTACCATTCAAATCCCCAGCCGGGACCATCTTTGGAAACATGGTAAGCATTCGGATCATTCCCACTTGGTCCTGCGTCCTGCCATAGGTAGTAGCCGTCGAACATAATGAGTGAAAATAATGAAAAGCTTAGCGCCTGGCTGGCTGGCATCATTTCCAGTTGGTTCATGATCAGTTCACCTTTTGGATCGGTCAGCTGATAGTTCCAGGGAACGATCGGGTCCTTATACAAGGGCATGTACCTGTTCCAACCGTAAAAAATGAATTTATTATTTTTCTGATAAGGGATTAATTGGTTGATTCTGAGCGAATGTACAGCGGAAAGCAGGACAAAATTATTGGGTGAATTCCCCTGCTCGTCGGTACCGAACATGGGTTTCGGGTAAACATCTATCGGCGTTGTATTGAATAACTTCCTAAAACTTTCACCGTTTGGTAAGATGTCAAAATTGGAATTATTCGCCTTCGGATCTTCGTAATCCTTCATGAAATCTTTTGGACTCGCTCCACCCACTTTATTAATGTGAGGATTGGTGTAAGCACCGCCGCCCCAATAGTCCATCAGGTGCATGTCAGGGTGATTTCTTTTGATAACCTCCGAAAACCAGATCAGGCGCTGCTTTACTTCAGGCGTGTAATGCTGGTTCCAGAACTCGAAATCAAAAGCATAAACCCCAAAACCCGGTACACCTGCCTTTGCTTCTACCTCCTCCTTGGAAAGCTGACCAAACCATTTTTCGTCTTTATCGTTAAAATAATTGGGCGTAGCAGTATAATGCATTTTGGAAACAGGCAAATCCCCTTCGCCATTGAACAGGTACTTGACTCCACGATTGTAATAATTGATCGAAGGGACAAAATTGTTCAGCCGGTACTGCATGACCAGTTTACCTTCAATGGGCTGGAATTCAGGAAACTTGGTGTCGAATGCTACATTAAGTCCGCTCGGTGGAGAAAACCATTCCGGGATCTCAATTTTCGTCAAAACTGAATTTGCTTTGGAGGCAACTTTACCGGATATCCAAAGATTTTGCTGGCGCAGGGAACGGTTTCGTACCGGGTTCCACCAGTCGCTATAAGGAGCATCGATCCACCTTGCCGTTACGGAATAAAGATAGCCAGGTTTGACTTCAATGCCTTTTTCCAGATCATTGACTGCAATACCGTCGATCATGACCACCTTGGTCCTGCCGTCCTGGTAGTTGCCAAAATCTTTCAGATATAATTTTCCGTTTTTATTTACAGGTCTGACATCGAGCCAGTTGTCTTTGCTTCCATGCCTGATCCAGGAACTAGCATCAGGAATTTCGTCTTTAATGCTGCCGTCAAAGTCAAATGCAGCGCTGGTTTCACAACCCTTCTGGCCGAGGCTGGTCACTTTGATCTGTGCCGGGCCGGCTGCTAGCTCAGCTTTCGGAATCGTGAGCCATGTTCCGTACCGGTGAGGCAGATCATTGAACTGCTGTACCTTCCCATTCTGAGTGATCTGGACATTGTAAGGCGCCAGACCACCCGCATTGGCAGCGAGTTCAAACTGCATTTCCATTCCGATTTGCCGGTAGCGCCTCACAACGAGATCGCAGGCATTAGAAGAAGAATCAATGGTTTTCGCAATCGGAAAGCCATTGGTTATTTCGGGATACGACTGGGCATTGGTAGGGCCGAAACGGTTCCAGGCCCAAATGCCCGAACCGGCCAGAACAACTATGATACCAGTAACCCAAAGAAGCGATGTTTTTGACAAAATCCTGTTTTTACGTACCACATTATGAAGATTACCACCAGCGGTAGAAAACGCCCACTGAGCCATTTACCGAAGATACTCCTTTTTCAATGTACTCATGCTTATAGGAGGTGCCGTCGTACTTGACCCGAACATCCAGGCCGAATGAGCCGTCTTTTTTGAAGAGAAACCTGGAACCGACGCCGATACCATATTTGGGTGCCACTTTCTGATGCTGGGTCGACAGGCTTCCGTAGTATAATGTATAATCGACGATACTCACACCGCCGCTCAGCTGTACGTATGGCTGTATGGTGGCATTTTTGGGCAAAAAGCTGTAGTTTCCAAAAAGTTCTACCGGATACTGAGATAATGTCCTTGTTTGCACAGCCGAAAGCGTTTCGTCGCCGTTTTCGTATATCGCTCTCGGGATTCTTTTCTCGAAATAGGTCGAGCCAAGTTCACCTCCGACAGAGATCGGGGAGTTTCTCAAAATCCATTCAATGGATATGGAAAAGTTTTGGAAGGAAGCCTTGTCGATATAATTGTCAGCAAACGACCCAAGCGGTACGGCACCCATGAAGCGCGCGGTAGCGAGGTAATGCGTGTAACGTTCAAATGGGGACGGCAAAGTGTAAAGTTTGGGTTTTTCCTGTGCGTACGCAGTCAACCCGCCTGAAAGAAACAGGGCTATAATGATCAGTTTTTTCATTTCAATTGATTTTTAAATAATCGGACTGTCCGAAAACAGAGTCAACCATTTTGTCGATAAACTGTGACTCTCCTATGCCTGCGCCGCGGATTTGGGCATCCCAGATCACATTGAAGGTTTTGTCGGCAGTATTCGGGTTCTTAAAATCCACCATGGATACCAGCCAGTAACTTTCGCTGGTTTCGTAATAATTGTAGTAGCTCGGGTAACCATATCCGTATCCGCCACCCCAGTATCCGCCGTAGTAGGACGATGGCTGAGAAACCACATTGAGATAAGTGTTGGTAATCCAGGCAGCATTGATACCTACGTCGGGCTTATTTTTTGGATTAACATACTTGTATCCAAGGTTTTGCATGTTAGTCATGATGCGCTGTAGCAACGCGCGATCGATATCTGTAAGTGCTGTACCCGACCGTTCATTTTCAACGACCAGCACTGAATCGACGATACTGAAAGTTTTGTACTGTTTGTAGTCGGCTGATTTGTCGTGGTTGGTTACATAAACCAGTGTTTCTTCTGTGGAAAGGTCACTTATCGGATCTTTGGAGCAGGAAGTCAGACCCAGGCCGGCTATCAGTAGGATTATTGAGGCTCTTTTTAACATTTTGGTCTTGCATTTAAAATTTGTTAAATAAACGAAATTTGAAATCGAACATTTTATTTTTGGTTATTTCCCGCTCGATTTTTTAGTTTAAAATAAAAACTACATTTTAAGAGACTATTATCCGGGAAAATTGGTTGTAACTATCTCCAAAACCTCTCAATAATACGATTTGGGAAACTATTTGTTTACAATCATAACAGATTGATATGCATGAAGTGCCGAAGAAGAGTATGGTTTCAGGGAAAATAACTCTTTAATACTTAGAAGAAATTTGGATCATCATTGAGACGAAAGAATGTACATTAGCGTGGTGCTTTAATTAAAAAATATGGAAACAAAAGAAGAGATTTTAAGAATCATAGACGTACTGAACGACACCTACGAAAGTGAAGAAGCATGGTATGGCCCATCCGTGGTGGAGGCCCTGCGGGATGTAACACCCAAAATGGCTGAAGTCAGGCTAAGCAGCAACACGCACTCTATCGCTGAAATTGTCTACCACATGACCACCTGGCGGATTTTTGCGGTGCGTAAAATTCAAGGCGATGCCGAGTTTGATATCAAGACAGAGGACAAAGACTGGAAGAAAATTCCGGTAGTGGATGAATTTGAATGGGAAGCTTTGCAGATGGAGCTGAGCCTATCGCAGGAAGAGCTGGTGTCTGAACTGGAAAAGATCGCGAGCGACAGCTTTCTGGAAGAGTTTGTGCCGGGCCGCGACTACTCATATTATACCATGATACACGGTGTGATTCAGCATGATGTGTATCATGCGGGGCAAATCGGGCTCATTAAAAAGGCCATAAAAGGAATGAGATTGGAAGAAGATGACTACGGCGCTTTCGATGATCGCTCGGATTTAGATAACGGAACCGACTACTACTGAAACCTACATGAAATTTTGTCAAAATAGAGAAATACCTATTGTTTATAATTTAAATTTCATATTTTGCATTATAATAGAACGTAGTATTTTGAAAAGTACAAACGTTCTAATGGTGTGGATATAGACAAAAAGGCTGCCCGTTGTTTCGGACAGCCTTTTTTTATGAAAAATTGTATGCAACATTTGGCATCTCTAATCGCTTGATCAATCCTATGAAAATATTAATCGTTGAAGATGAACCCAAACTCGCTGGCTTTCTGAAACGCGGCCTTGAAGAACAATCCTGGGAAGTGGAATTAGCCTATGACGGACAGGTTGGGAAAAAGATGGCATCCAATTACCGGTTCGACGTGATCATCCTGGATGTGAATCTGCCACTGCTCAACGGGTATGACCTCGCCAAGCAGCTGCGCAACGACGGACTTGCGACCCCGATCCTCTTTTTAACAGCATTAGGGACCATTGATGACAAGCTGGACGGATTTGAGGCGGGCGGTGACGACTACCTCGTTAAGCCATTTGAATTCCGCGAACTGATCGCGCGGATCAAAGTGCTTTCGCAAAGAAATAATTCGCGGGACCAATCGAATCAGGTACTGAGCCTGGCTGATCTGGAACTGAACCTGGACGAAAAAGTCGCACGCAGAGGAGGTAACCGCATCGATCTGACGGCCAAGGAATTTGCATTATTAGAATACCTCATGCGTAACCGCGGGCGGGTAGTGTCTCGTGTGGACATTGCTGAGCAAGTGTGGGACATTCGTTTTGATACTGGTACCAATGTGATCGACGTCTACATTAATTTTTTGAGAAAAAAAGTAGACAAGGATTATCCTAACAAGTTGATTCACACAGTGGTGGGTATGGGTTATATCTTCAAAGAAGAATGAACATCAAGTCCCGGCTAACGCTGCTTTTTACCATGCTGGTGGGTTCCATCATGGCCTTGTTCTGCCTGTCCATTTACTACTTTTACGATCAATATCGTGAAAAGCAATTTTATTCCTTTTTGAATGAGCGCGGACAAACCATAGCACAATTAGTAGAAGCAAGCACCGGGATTAGCAAAGATGACATTGAAAAAATCGAAAAAGAGAACAATACTGTCCTGCTGGACGAAGAGATCACGATCTACGACGGCTCCGATTCAGTAGTTTTCACCAGTGGAAAAGAAAGTTTCGTCCTCTCGAAGGCGATGCTGACCGAGGCGAGGGGAGGAAAAGAAATCCATACGAAATACCAGAAAAACGAGGTCATTATCATTCGCCATATCTTGCAGGATCACCGAAAGCCGTGGGTAGTAGTGGCTGTTGCCAAAGATTACCCGGGCATGAACCAGTTGCAGCGGCTCCGCGAAATCCTGGTGATCGGCTGGCTGCTGTCGCTTGTGCTGGTGGGCGTAGCTGGCTGGCAATTTGCAAATGATGCCATTAAGCCCGTTTCCGACATTATCGATCAGGTTAATAACATTTCGGCGGGTAACCTTCATGAAAAAGTGACCGTGGGAAGGGAGAAGGACGAGCTGGCTTTGCTCGCGCAGACGTTCAACCAAATGCTGAACCGTGTGGAAATTGCCTTTGTGGCGCAAAAAAACTTCGTGTCGCACGCCTCGCATGAGCTGCGTACACCACTTGCGTTGATCATGAGCGAGGCGGAACTGGGCCTGATGAAAGAAAGGACCGGGCCTGAGTACCAGGATGCACTGAAAGGAATTTGGGCGGAAGCCAAGGAAATGAACGAGCTGGTAAGCAGGCTGCTGGAACTCGCCCGCACCGAAGAGCATGCATTCAAAGTAACTTTTTCTAAAATCCGCGTGGATGAGGTGCTATGGCAGGCCAAAGCTTCGATCCAACAGAAAAATCCTGGTTACGACGTGCACATTCATTACGATCAGATCCCTGACGATGAAGAACAGCTGAAACGATACGGCGACGAAAGCCTTCTGCGCACTGCATTCATGAACCTCATGGACAATGCGTGCAAGTATTCCTCGAACAAAGCAGTCAATGTGTTCCTCGAAATTCAAAAAGACCTCATTAAAATCTATTTCAAAGACATCGGCGTTGGGATCGACCAGGCCGAGCTTCCCTACATCTTCGATACTTTTTACAGGAGTGCCACTACCATCAGTGAAGCTGGTTATGGAATAGGCCTTGCATTGACCAAACGGATCATTAACATGCAGGGAGCCAGCATAGATGTAGAGTCAAAGCTGGGTGCCGGTACTACCTTCGTTTTGCGCTTCCCGCCTTTTTAATTCTCTTTTAATTCTGTGTTAATGTGCATTTAACACCTACAAATGTTTTTTGTAGCATAAATCAACTGTCTTGATTTGTACATGCTTTGAAGTTTTCCTGACTGCATTACATCAATATCGGGAAAGCCTCCTGTTGATCGGAAAGCATATCACTTCTCAATCCAGATAATGGTTATGAATTTAGCAATAAAGAAGCCTGCCGCGGGTTTCAGGGGGGTAACGGAAAACTGGAAGGGTGACCTGTTGTCCGGTTTTCTGGTATCTCTAATTGCTTTACCACTCAGTTTAAGTATTGCCGGTGCGAGTAATTTTCCGCCGATGATGGGTGTTTTGACTGCTATTATAGGAGGTATAGTGGTTTCTTTTATTACCAATTCGGAGATGACGATCAAAGGGCCGGCCGCAGGTCTGATCGTTATCACCGCAGGAGCTGTCAATGAACTTGGCCGGGGTAACTCGGTTTTGGGGTGGCGGCTGACTTTGGGTGCAATCGTTGTGGCTGGTATTATTCAGGTTTTTGTTGGATTTTCAAAACTGCCCAGGCTTGCTGAATTTTTTCCGCTTTCGGCCGTGCACGGCATGCTGGCTGCGATCGGCATCATGATCATGGCTAAGCAAATTCACCTGGCAGTAGGTATTCCGCCGGTGGAATTGAAAGGGAAGGGGCCAATTGAATTGCTGGAAATGATCCCTCATAGCCTCGTTCATATGGAGTATCATATCGCGATCATTGGTCTGGTGGGTTTAATGATCATGTTTGGATGGCGGTATCTCTCGTTTTCGTTCCTGAAAAAGATTCCGCCAGCATTGGTCGTGATGGTCGTTGCCATTGGACTTGGCAGGGTATTTCATCTGTCCGAACCTTCATTTGCCGATTTTGAACCCTTGATCAATCCAGGAGCGTTTTCAATGGGTTTCAATGTAAGTTTCGCGGGATTGTCGGCCGATTTGCTGCCTGTTTTCATCAAGTATGTCGCTATGTTCGCACTGGTAGGAAGTCTTCAATCTTTGCTGACAGTGAGAGCAATTGATCTGCTGGATCCCTACAAACGCACATCTGACCTAAGCCAAGATCTGAAAGCGGTTGGAACAGCGAATGTAGTTGCGGGTATTTTTGGTGGCGTTCCTATGATCTCAGAGGTAGTACGGAGTTCCGCTAATATAAATAATGGAGGTAAAACGCGCTGGGTTAATTTATTCCTGGGATTATGCTTGCTGATCTTCGTCCTGTTCCTTTCGCCGGTGATCAAATTGGTTCCGGTAGCAGCCCTGGCGACAATGTTGATATTCATCGGTTTTCGTTTGGCCTCACCCGCCGAATTCACCGACATTTACCATATCGGAAAAGAGCAGCTGATCATATTCCTGGTCACCATTGTAGCAACTTTGAGCACCGACCTGCTGACCGGGATAGGGTGCGGCATTTTAGTGAAAACGATTATCCAGCTCATCTATGGCGTTAAACTTTCGCACATTTTTAATCCCAAGATCGGGGTGACTGTGATTAAGGATATTTATTTCGTCAATGTGCCCAGGGCTGCTGTTTTTACCAATTATCTGAGTCTGAAAGGCAAATTGGAAGCGATCCCGAAAGGTAGAATGGTGCAGGTGGATTTTTCTTTGACACCCTATGTTGACCATACTGTAATGGAGAATATTACGAGATATAAAAACGACTATGAGCAGGAGGGAGGGCGTATGGAGTTGATTGGTTTTGAACACCATCGCGCATCGTCTGATCACCCGCTGGCCGCCAGAAAAAATCAAAGACAAACTGTATTAAGTTAAATTGAGTTAGGTGAGTAGTAAGAAAAGACTGGCCTCTGGATATTCCGGAGGCCAATTTTTTATACACCAGCCTTGGGAAATCCGACAGGGCCCATTTTAAAGTCCTCGACCCGGGTAGAAGGAAGCGCATCGGGATATTCCTGTACAATAAATTCAATCAGTTTCTCTCTGACGAAGCACCGCAAATCAAAGGTTTCGGAAGAATTTCTGGCGGACATCAAAGCTCTTACTACCATGAGTTGCCCTTGTGTGTCAGTGACTTGCAATGCCCAAGAGCGGCCATCCCAGAGCGGGGTTTGGTTCAGTATATCTTTCAGTTTTTCCCTGAGTTTGGGTACGGGAGTAAGGTAATTCAGTTGAAAAAAGGCAGTACCGATCAGCGCACTGTCATTACGTGTCCAGTTTTGAAAAGGGGTTTCGATGAAATAAGTAATCGGCAGAACAATTCTTCTTAAATCCCAGATATTGACCACCACGTAAGTCAGGTTAATTTCCTCGATGCGTCCCCATTCGCCTTCAACGATCACCACATCGTCAATTTTAATGGGTTGGGTAAAAGCGATCTGGATTCCGGCCATTAAATTGGCTAGTGATTTTTGAGCGGCAAAACCGATAATCACACTGAAAATTCCGGCAGACGTCAGTATCCCTACACCGTACTGCCGCACACTGTCGAAGCTTAGTAAGAGGATGGAAACACCAATGGTAACGATCAGAATAATCACGATCCTCTTGACAAACTTGATCTTGGTAAACATCCGCCTCGCCTGATTGTTATCCGGCGTATCAAAATCAAGCTGGTCGATCAGTATCTTTTCTACAATAATTACAATCCTTGCGATCAGCCAGGTTGTGACGGCAATGAGGGCCGTTTTACTGATGGCAAAGGACCACTCGTAATGTGGATTAGAAAGCGAATAGGTTTTTAAAACAGCGGTAATAAAAACAAGCGGAACGAAGAAGTAGAGTACGCTGCTCAGGTTTTCACGGATGGCGCGAACCGCCCTCCATTGCTTTTTTGAAGCGGTTATTTTAATCAGACTGATCAGCATAACACTCACGATCAGGCCAATAACGCCTGCAAGCAGAATGATCAACCAGGGTGTGTTTTTGTAATCAAGCAATTCAAAAAATGGGTCCATTGAATCAGATATCATTGAGGCGAGCCACGATCATGCCTGTGTGTTTGGGTACAGAGGCTACATACTCTGCCAACGGAACGCTGGACATGATCACTTTCTTTCCGGATAATGAAGCGTGAATAAGGTAGGCCCGGCTCCCTACTTTACTTATAATTCCCATGTGGTTCACATCCAGCCCTTCTACGGACGACGTAAAAGCGACAATGTCGCCATCGTGCAACATGGGTTCGGCCTTTTGAATGCCCGCTTTCGGAATATAGGAATGCTCGCGGGAATTGATTTGGTTTTCCTGTTCCTTTACTTTTTCCCAAACTTCACTTTCCGCCAGCGGAGCGTAAAGATTGGCATGGTTGGTCATAAAGTTGATCTCCTTTTTGAATGGTACGCCGCCTACTTTCGCAGTAATGTCTTCCAGGCGTCCGCGTTTTTCATTTTCATACATCCAATCCAGAATATAATGCAGCCTGGAAGGATAGCCGTCGATTTCACCCTGGCGGTAACGTAGTTTGGTCAGCTCGTTTTTAAAACCTTCGTAAGTGGGGTTTTCAGCCTTCGCTACCGCAAGCGAGATAGAACTCTCCACGAGTGTCGTACAATCCAGCCCATCGAACTTGCAAACAAGCTTTTCAGTAGGGTTACCTTCCAGTGTGCCTCCTACATACGGCGTCCCCATAAAAGATTCGGCCATCCGGAGTACCTGAGTGCCAATGTCCCGGTTTTCAGGCAGATCCATTTTTTGTCCGAAAACTTTCTGCAGACTTGACTGGGCCTGTAATGCATTCGAAAACAGAATAAAAAAGGACAAAACGAAAATTCTGGTCATACTGAATTTCTTCTTTTAAGCGGGTATGTTAACTGGTAACGATGTTTTTCTAATAACGAAATGAACGCCGAAATAGGCAATCACGTAAAAATAAGGATCAAAAGCACGAATTGCAATCTTATAAACGAGGCTGCTTTAAGCTTCCTCCAATTCTTCCTGGGTTTCAACGACATTTTTAACCGGAAAAAAGAATGCTGTGCCATGGTGGAAAAACTGCCACGATAGGTTTCCGAGGAGGCTTTTCACTTCGCTCATCTTTGCATTTCGTGATTTCAATGCAAACGCAATGGAAAGACCGAAACTGACTACCACATTCATGATACCTATACCGGCGATACCGATCACAGAATTGAGCCACAGATCTGTTGATACATAGTTGTCGAGCCCGGCGACGGCAATCCCGAAATTACCTGATGCGAAGGTAATGTGCCTGATATCCAGCGGCAGTCCGAAAGTGAAACCGATCGCGCTGGTGGAGCCGAGGAAAATGCCTAAGAAAAGGTTACCCGCCAGTCCGCCAAAATTCCTTTCAAAATAATATGCAATACGGTCCAGTTTTTCCTGACCAAAAAAACGGATCAGTTTCCGGTGGCTGCGAACCCGTAATGTATATTTATTGTAGATCCATTTATTTTCATAATATCCCGATATCAAGCCTGAGATCATTAAATACAAGCCGGCCAGCGCAGCGTGAGGGAGCGCCAGACTTTCCCATACATTGAGCTCGGTAATAAGCTTGATCGCCTTCGCGGGATCTGCAATGTGATAGCCGAAGTATCGGTAATATAGCCAATCTAGCCCGTATGCCACGGGAAACGCAATACTCGCATTGCCGACCAGTGAGATAAACTGACTCCTGATCAGCCTGATGAGCAACGTCGTGGTCGAATTGAGCCAGTCGGGGTTTTCACCGTTGTTGCTGAGGTTGGCCGCAATGGTCGATGCCGTCATCGCTGGCTGCTTGGTAGCTATCGAAAAACCGAGAATGTGGATCAGCATGAAGCCGACGGAGTAATTCAGACTGTAAAAGAAAGCTTCCCAGAAAATAGGCAGATGTTGAAAATACAGCCGGGTTTTATTGGCACAAAGAAATGCGACAATGATCCCGCCACCCAGCGCTTTCCCAAACAGCTTCCAGTACTCTGATTTATCGGAAGCAATGTAATGCTCGCCGGTTTTGGACGTGTTTTCGATTACTTTAAAAGCGAGCAATTGAAGATTCGTGGAAAAGTGCTTCCGGAGACTGTATTTGGTGTTTTCGGCGTAGACAAATTCTTTAAGCAATGTGACGATCACCAGCCATTTTCGTTCAGGATCAGTAGTTTGTAATACTTCCAGCAACTGCGAAAGCCTGCGAAGGTACTGCTCTATCTGCCTCACGAGGTAGGTAAGCTGCAAACTGATGCCGAAGACATCCTTATGTTTATAAATGTAGCTGATCTGACTTTTACACTGGCTGATCATCACCAGGATATGTTTGTAATCATTGCCTTGGTCAGCTGCAGTGTAATCTGTTGAATTCAATGTATTCTCGACATACAACATTACTTCCCGATTCAGGCCCAAAAAAGGGGAGTCCAGGTCATCGACTCTCGGGATTTTGGAAACCACCTCTGGATCTACGCCTAACGTAGTTGCGCGCTGTGCGAGGATCAGTATGGAATTGAGAAATTCTTTTTCAATGTATTTTCGGACGGTAGGACTGATATCGATAAAAAGACTTTGGAGAAACCCGGCCCATTTTTCGTCGGGGATCGCCTGTACCCACTGGTAATCTTTTTTATCACAAAAAAGCAGGTCAAAGTGAGTGCGAAGTTCGCTCGTTTCGTTGACAGGAGGAAGAAATTTGAAACTTAGCCGAGCAGAAGCGTCTGAAAAAAAGCCTTTGTTAGATCCGATTTCGGATTCAGTAAACAGAGATACGAACTTGGTAGAGAACAATGTGGCCAATATTTGGTCAGCGATCAGGTCCTTCTCCCTTGGATCCAACAAAATGCTGTCCAATGTATCCGCAAAAGAAGTTTTTTTGACTGACTTTGCTTTCCACCGGCCTCGTATGATCTCTATAAACTTGCCTACATAATCAATTCTTTCAGGTATCGAAACGCTGTCCATAATCCTCCATTTAAGCATTTACTTACACCAAATGCACTAAGTCATCTGAAGCAAAATTGCTTGTACCTGACAACCACTAAAAGTAAATTTAAACATTCTTCATTTTGCGTAGCACAAATTGAAGTTTTTGTTATAAAAGCTATTTAAATTTTACAATTGGTGATTTTAATGTTGATTCTCTGCAATCTCAAAAACAAGAACCGAAACGCGTGGCAGCTCTATTTGTACGCCGGTTGACGTGATTTCAGCAGTTTTAAGATTGTGAGCAGTGATAAAATCAGGGAATACAGGTTTGAGAAAGTAGTTGCTGGTGTTACCGAGTTTTAGAAAATCAGTCCAGGTATTTTGCGGGATCCTGACCGTGGTTTCAATGGAATTATCCCTGTTGAAATTATAAATAAAAAGGAGTTTCTGATTGTCGGTATAGCGCAGGTAGCTGTAAATGCAGGTTTTATCGTAATTGTAACTTTGTCCGTCGATGTTGGCGTATTGAAGATCGTAAAAGGCACCCGCATACACAGCCTCATTATCGAGTACAAAATGATTGAGATTTTCGTAAAATGCACGCAGCTTCTTCTGTTCACTGGTCAGCTGATCGAGGTTATAATTACCACCATTCACCCACTGCTGAAATTCAGTAACTCCCCAGTAATCGAAAATGGTAGTACGTCCGTCCTCGCCTTGAAAACCTTCCGAAATAGTTGAGTTAACCCCTAATTCCTGTCCGAAATAGAGCATGAGCGGGCCGGTATGCATGGTAGCACTCATTGCCATAGCAGGTACCGCGAGCCACGGGTCGCCAGCGAAGTATCTCGACGCAATGCGCTGTTCATCATGATTTTCTAGAAATCGGAGCATATTCGGGGCAATGTCACCTGATTCCTGCTGCCATAATCTGGTAATGTCCTCCGCAGTACCGTGACCCTCGATCAACTTGCGGAGGGAGTTATACAGGCCTACTTTATCATACAGATAATCGAACTTCCCAATGCTGATATAATTGTGATACTCATACGGATTATAGATTTCCGCAATAAAAATTACTTCTGCATTCACTTTTTTGATTTCCGGGATCACCCAGGACCAAAACTCGACCGGTACCATTTCCGCCATATCGCACCGGAACCCATCAACGCCTTTGGCTGCCCAAAAAAGCAGTATATCGCGCATTTTGAGCCAGGTAGAAGGAACAGGGCCAAAATAGGTCGCCCGATTATTCAGATAGTCCACCCCATAGTTCAGTTTGATCGTTTCGTACCAATCGTATTGACTGGGTTGGGCCTGAAAAACGTCATTTCCAGTCGCTTTTGCAGGTCGTTCATGGTATGGGCTTGTGATATCAACCGGCGGTTTATGTCCTTCCGGAACTACAAAATCATGGTTTGGGATGTAATAAAAATTGTTGTCACGGCTAAAAGTGACCGTATTGTCATCGTCCTCGCCAAAGTCCTTGATACCCTGAGCGCGGGCGTCGGAATGGTATTGCCTAGCCACGTGATTAGGGATAAAGTCAATGATCACCTTTAAGTTATGCTGATGCGTCCGCTCCAAAAGCTGTTCAAATTCCAGCATACGGTTCGGAATGTCAACCGCCAGATCGGGATCGACATCGTAGTAATCTTTAACCGCATAAGGCGAGCCGGCAATTCCTTTGACGATCAGCGGATGATCAGTGGCGATGCCGTACTGGCTGTAATCGGTCAGCGTCGCATGTTCCAGCACGCCCGTATACCACATATGCGTGATCCCAAAATCTTTCAATGCAGACAGGGCCGTGTCATTAATGTCATTGAATTTCCCTGATCCGTTGTCCTCAATGGTCCCGTAAAATTTATTGGTACTATTCTGATTGCCGAACAATCGAGTAAAAACCTGGTATATGATGAATTTATCTTTGTTGGCAAGTGACATATGTTCTATATTGATTTGGATAAGCCCGTTAACCCGTCGAAAGCCGGTGGATTTTGGCTATGGAGCAAGAGAACGGGAATTTTACTACTTTGCAAGATATTAAATTTGAAATAATATGCCCTCAATACAAGCTTGCCTTTTTGATCTGGACGGAGTAATTGTAGACACGGCCAGGTTTCATTACATCGCCTGGCGCAAGGTTGCCAACGATCTGGGGTTCGATTTATCCCTCGGACAGAATGAATTGCTGAAAGGAATCAGCCGAATGGAATCGCTGGATATTATTTTGTCGATTGGTGGCGTGGTGTTGTCAGAGGAAGAAAAAATCAGGCGGGCCACGGAGAAAAACGCTCACTACCTGGAACTCTGCCAGCAAATGACGCCGGATGACACATTACCGGGCGTTCGAGTATTTTTAGATGAATTAAAGGCAAAAGACATCAAAATCGGACTGGGTTCAGCGAGCAAAAACGCCCGTATAATCCTGGTAAGAATCGATATGTTAAAATATTTCGAAACCATCGTAGACGGCAACAGGATCACCAGAGGCAAACCCGATCCTCAGGTTTTTTTAATGGGAGCAGAAGATTTACTTACTGCACCGGAGCACTGCGTTGTTTTCGAAGACGCCGTAGCCGGCATCGAATCCGCCAAATCCGCAGGTATGTTCGCTGTGGGTATCGGGCATAAATCGATACTGACCGAGGCGGATATCGTAGTGGCAGGGTTTGATGAATTTCGGGTAGCGGATTTATTGGTGGCGTTTGGGGAGTAAGGGGGAGACTCATTCTGCCGTACGTATAGATTGTGTCGGATTAGACGAAATTATTTGCATTCCCATTTTATTGAACGAAACCATTTTCCATCGTCATTAATTTTGCCCTCATTATCGTATTTCAGATTATAGTCTGCGGTATAGGAATACGTAGGGCTGACTTCAATTTTGGTATGTACCAAATTGTTTTTGGAGAACATAAATGGAGGCGATTGATAGGTTTGAAAGGCTATAAAGTGAAGCTGTGCCAGTGAATTTATTTCATTATCATAGAAATGAGTCTTAGTGCTTTATAAGAATCATTTGACCTTTTTCACTTTCAAGATATAGCTCCGTAGTCAGATTTCCGTTGCTGTCGTACTGGTATTCATACCTTCTTAATAGCTTAGAAATAATTTCTATACCTGCTGAATCTTCCATGTAAATTAGCTCCATAGATTCGGGCTTATCAGACTTTCCATATTCAAAAATATGTTTATTTATTTTTCTTAAAGTCTTATTTGGCTTAGTTGAACCATTTATATCAAAGTAATAGCTGTACTCTTCGATTGACTTGATTCCTTTGTCACCATATACATATGTTATGAAAGGGACAATTTCAGATCCGGCAAATAGAATTTCACCGCTCGATTCCAAAGGACGGCCTTTTAAATCAAACGCCCACTTCGAGCTTGGTACTAGGGGAAGTGAACTTTTAATGCCCTCAAGCGCGCCGAGCTCATTGTATTGGAACAGCGTCGGTATAAAATAGCCATCCCGAGGTTCATAAGATAAGATTCTACAATTACCAGGAAAAAAGAGCTCTTCCACCATCAGTTCCTTCTCCCGGCATCCAGCTGTAAAAAGGATAAGTAGCCAAATATACACGCGGCACATTGTAGATTGTGAAATTTCCAGTCTGATCACCTGATCCACTGAGAAGTATTTTTCGATTTGTTTGTAAATAACTGACAAGTGCATGGTTGATGTGATTTTTGTGTTTGGCGTATTAAGATGTGAGAGGTGCATTAGTGATTTAAAGATCAAAGAATTTTACCCCGTGTTGAATTGAAATTTATCATGTAGTGCAGGCTGATTCTGGGAGGTGTGAAGAGCTTGGATTTCGAAATCGCAACGTTAAAATTGGCAAAATGGCCTATTTCCAGGTAAAATCGCCGCTTATAGCTTACACCAGTTTGAAACCCAACAAAATCTGGTCGGCGACCTTTGTGTACCCCACTATATTGAAAGCCAAGATAAGGGCGGATCTTGCCCGCGCCGAAGTGACTTCCAACCGCGATCTCCAATGTAGTCAACGGAATCTCTTCATATGGAGTAGCATTATTCCGTGGCATCGCGTCCGGTGTAGTAAAAATGTTGAATTTGAGATACCGGTTTCGAAATTTTCTAGGAAAGTTGACCCTCAGCCCAAAACCATAAGTGAATTTATTGGTGAGTACAACGGGTGGTTGATTCCAATTTTCAAGAGCGATATTGACGTCGACATCAAATGTCACTCCACGATTTTCCGATTTTAACAATTTGTAATCACGGGAAAAAGCATCGTTATATTTTTCAATGTATTGCTTCAAATATTTCCTTTGATAGGGAGGCATATAAGCCTTAAAGCCATCCGCATCGACGCATAATCTGGTAAGCTGTTTTTTATATTCATCATAAACCAAAAGGTAAGCCCTGTCATTAATGGATTTATGAAATGGATAATAATACAGTTCTTTCAATAAATTACCCTTTTCAAGAAAGTAATGGGGCTGTTCTGATGCATTGAGGAATTCGTACAATGTAGCCCTGCTGCCAGTTACAATCTCCTGCAAAAATACCTGGGCCGAATCTTTTGTTTCCAAAAATGGAGCCGTGAGGTACATCTGCGTCAATGTAATATTCAGCAAGCCTATTTTTTTACTTTTATAGATTTCATTGGTGGCACTAATACCAAATCCCCTTGTATCATCTGCTGAAAATGTTTGCAATGGCCCATTTTTTACTTTTAACTGGATTGTCTCGGGGCTTCTTGTCCAGCCTTCATCTTTAATCAAACCATGAATGGTGTCGTTTTGATTGGTGATAATGTAGCCTTCTACTAGTTGGCCTTGTGCTAGAAGATTAGTTTGCGGGGCCAGGTATGCTGCGCATACAAATGAGAAGTGTAAAATTTGTTTCATTGAGAAATTGATAAGGTTGATGTCTTTTAGACGGAGCCCTTGTCAGTTGGTCACATACTTTTCAATTTTTTTTAGGGATGCATTTGCTTGTTACCAGTCAGCTGTGTGCAAGGATTTGAGTTCATTGGGATTGTATTGGAGTTTTTCTAAAATGCTCAATGCTGACCGCAAACAGATTTTCAGGGTCATTGATGCGCTCATTAGGAATTTTAATGCCAAAACGCAGTATGCTGTATAACAGACCAGGCTCCGTTTCGGAGCCTGGTCTTGTGATTTAAAATGCTCCTATGGTCGATAAATTGCCAATATCAAGGGCATAATTATTTTTCATATAATTGAAGCGATACGTCAACCGTGTCTGCCTTGTTAATTCGGCGACCCCTATTTAAAATTAGCCTGATTGTTGAGTCATTTAGGACGAGATATCCGTCAAGGCGATTTTTGTCTTCAATGTTTTTAACTATTTTCTGATTTCCTTTTTTGTCCGTATAAATAATCTGAACAAAATCTCGTGATATAGATGATTGAATGAATGTAATATCAAGAGCTGTTTCGTTAAAATAAATTTTAGCGAGGGGCTTAGTGTCACCAGTGAGCCATGGATAGTTTAATAAGAAGACTGCTGAGACGATCAAGAGAAAACATGATGCAAGCACGACTACAAACAATTTTTTACCTTTCACGATTATGCCGGTTAAAATAATTAAATCCCCTTTTAATAAATCGCTGATCTCTTGGGTCATCGCCGTAGGGAGGTAGCGGCACTGCGGATGGGATGCTAACCCCCAAACCTGGCACAGTGGTCCATCTGTACTTTTGCCATTCTGGCCTTGAGGTACCCCCTCTGATCTGCGCTACGCCTGCCTGCTCTGATAAAAGCCTTTCGTTAAATCCGGCCGCCCGGCCTACGACTCCATAATGATGATTGCCTACATCTTGTGCCTCCATTTCGGTACCCTCAAACACAAATTTAGTGTTATCTCCCAAGCGATTTACCAAACCAAAAATTGTATTAGCTCGATTTTTATAGTCCCATTCTGCATCATTTTTTACCTTGTTATGATATTCTATCAAACCTATTCCTTCTGCCTCCGAAGAATTTTTTTCTAAGATGTTTGAGTAGATTTTGTCTATATTGATTCCGCCTCCTAGTTGACCTAATTTTTCGCCGTTAGCAGAAGTATTGGTCTCTTTGTCATAGTCTTTTTTATAATCTTTTGATGTTTTCGCTCCTTCATGAAGGTAAACACCTTGGTCTCCATCGTTGTAATTTCCAAGAACGGTTCCTTCTTCATTCACGTGTACTGAGAGCATTCCATCAGGATCAATAAATCTAATCGGGTTGTTATTCCCGTAGTCATATGGGCTCCAACGCCTTCCTTTTTCCGCCAGCGGATCGACCACCCCCCACCTACCAATCTCCGGCATATACATCCGCGCCCCATAATCCAGATACCCACTCCCAACCTGCAACTCTTTCCCATTATACAGACGCCTATTGACCCAATTCTGTACCTTCGGCACAGCCCCATCCCGGTTGATACTCAACCCAAACGGATAATAATCCGTCCGCTGCAAAACCTGCCCAAACTCATCAAAAACCACCCTGACATTCCCTAAATGGTCTTTAAGATTATATTCAAATTTTAACACCCCTTTCCTGAAAACTGCCTGGCCTTCGCTCAAACTTACACGGTCTAAGCCATTAGCCGCCCCAACCTGTTTGTATTCAAAAGCCCCGGCATATTTGAATGTTACCGTATCGGCTGCGTATTTATGTTTTGTCCCGGACGCGTCGTAATCATAAATCAAAGTTTTCCCTCCAATCGTAACCGTCTTCGCCAAATTCAGGTAATTATAAGTTAAAGTTGCGTTTCTGTTCCCATCGGAAATCATATTTCCATTGGCGTCGTAGCCATAATTACTTACCCCATTCTTCACACCCAGGTTACTTCCGGAACCATCCGTGACAGCCGAAAGCCGATTGCCGAGGTAAGTGTACGCAAGATTGTCAACCGCTGCCCCTGCCCTCAACAGTGTTTTTAGATTCCCATTTTTATCATAGGTGATACTTTTTTCGGTGTCCAGATATCCATTCAGACCAGTTGATTCCGTCAGCCTATTCGCCCCGTCATAACTGAAACTGAGCCCCTTCGTGAATGCAACATCATCCTTGTTTTGCCACTGCATTTGGCTGATGTTCCCATTGGTGTAATTTGCCCCATTGGCGTAAGTCAGCCCGAAACCAAAGTAGGGGACATCGGGGCCGGCGACATCTTTCTTGTAAACGGTTTTCCCTTCCGTTAGCCAGCCGCGAATGTTGTTGGTGTAATCCGTCCGCACCCTGAACTTTGCGCCGTCTGCCGAATGGAACCATTTACTTTGCAGCTGTCCCAATGCATTGTACCGCTGGGCAACGGTGACCGCTTCCTGCACATTGGCCCCGCTGGTTACTTTTTCTTTTACGCTCAAAAGGCGGTCCGCGTGATCGTAGGAATAAGTTGCCAGGTGCGTGTTGGTAACATTACCTGCCAACAGCTGCTCCGTTTTTAGTTCTAAAACTACGGGTGCGAGGTCATATTTGTATTGGCTTGATATTCTTTCGATCGAACCTGCGCCCAGGTCATACAACTCCCGGGTCGTCTGGATCGGGCGGTACTCAATGTCATAGTAAGTCGCGCTCGTCAGCCAACCTCCCGCTGCGCCGCTTCCGGGTAACATTCGGGTCCTGCCGCCAGTGATCTGCCCTTTTACATTCGGGTTGTTGGATGGATAGTAGCCAGCATTGTAAGAAAGGTTTGCGGCTTTTGAGAAGGCATAGTCATCATAAAAGGTAATAGTCAGAAGATTAGCCTCTGTGGCATTCTTGGGTGCCGTGCTACTGAGTGAGTAACCTGCCGTGGTACCATTGCTTCTTGTCTCATGATGCTGGGTAGCCGCGTCCACTGCCACTGACCAGTCGGTACGGTTGAGGGCAGAGGTTATCTCGCCACTAACAATAGGCCTATGTAAGGCATCATATTTGGTGAATGCCCAAACTCCCCGGGCAAGCTGGTTGGCATCCCGAGACATGGCCAGCCGGTTATATTGGTCATAGACCATTTCAGTGATACCGCCGCCGGGGATACGCTTAACGGCCATTCTTCCCCGGTCGTCATAATCGTATGTAAATGCGTGGTCAACAAGCGAGGCGGCATCCTGATAGTTGGGCTGCAGAACAGCCCTTAGCAACCCCAGATCATCAAAAATATAATTGGTGGTCAATGTACCTGCACCGGAAATGACTTGCCGGCAGATCATTTGGCCCAGCAGATCGGTAAATTCATTGGTGACATTACCTTGCTCATCGGTCATATTCAGATAGGTGAGTGTGCCTTGCGCATACTGACCTACCTGCACAACGGTATTCAAAGCAGGATCATAATCATAGCGGTTGACCTGATTGGCAGCATTGACTTTATGCTTGACCACAGAGCTGGCACTTTTGTTCCCAACTGCCTGCTCTCCTGAAACCCTGCTGAGCGGCGACTGCTCAAAAAATATTTCATGATAAGGCCTGCCAAGGTCGACGGGGTTCAAACCAGCTGAATTAGCGGTATACCAGCTCGCTGCGCCCGATACTGCATTGCTTTGAAAAGCTCCATTTCCAGCCACAACGTACGGCAAATATTTCTTGACCAGCCGACCGGCAGCATCGTATTCAATGGGCTGAACTAAATCGGTACCCGCTGGACTTTGCCCAACCGTCACATTTTGAAGAGGCCGACCTAAACCATCGAGGTACTGAACATTGGTAGTTACTTTGCTGACATCATTAGGATCCGCGCCGGATTGTTTGAAGGTGCGGGTAATGATGTAATTGCGACTGTTAGTTTGCTGGGCGAGACAATTCACCGTAACAACAAGCACGATGATGCTTAGAATGAGATTTTTCATTTTGATAATTCCAGGTTGATAGTGAGTGTTATTGTTTGACGATCCGATGAGTGGTTGTGCTGCCGTCCGTAAATCTGATTTGCACCATGTAAAATCCGGAAGCCAACCCGCTCATGTCTATTTCTGATTGCCAGGATGTGTTTTTGACCAGTTTCCCATTTGTGTCAAAAATTTCGATGCGATTTATCCGGGATGGATCGCTCGTCTGAACATGCAGCTTGTCCCCGATCGTCAGCGGATTGGGGTACAATGAGGACCCGACATTCTGGTCAAATACCACACTTTGAACTCGACTATAAGCAAAAGTTTCGTCGGCATCTACCATTTTGAGTCGATAGAGATTTTCTCCTGACAGTGGCGTTTGATCTATAAATGAGTACGATTCCGTTTGAGAACTTTCCCGATGAGAAGGCACATCGCCGATCCTGATCCATCGTTTGCCGTCCTGACTACGCTCAATATCAAAACGTTCGCTATTTGTCTCGCTACTAGTTGACCATGCTAATGCGGCGGTTTTTTCCTGGCGTGTGGCCAGAAATTCAATAAGCGTTACTGGCAGCGCAGCTTCTGCCAATAGCACCAGCGGAGGAGGAGAAGCAATTCCGATTGATGCTATCGCGGCACATTCAACTATTTGTCCGGCGTAATTATAGCAGTAAGAAGTACGGGCAGCACCAGCAGCATTGTTATTTAATGTGTTTTTGAGACGATTGAAATTATCGTAGTCATAAAAGATCGTCTTGGCATTGGGATACTGAATGCTTTCGACACCAATGAGCGGTTTATAGGTGAAGGAGGTGGCAAGGGCAATGGCTTCGCCGTCTGCAATGGTTCGTTTTTTCAGGAGATCAGTCTTTCCAATATCTGCCACTCCGTAAAAGTCCTGCTTGGTAGCCGGTGCACCATATTCTTTATACGTCAGCAAATTACCCCTCAGGTCATAGGTTAGGAAATCAATTTCAGTCGTGAAAAAAGCAGCAGGCGAGATCTTACTTTGTACTTTTTGAGGTAAATAAAACCCTGAGAAGAGGTCATACGAAATGGAGGTAGCCTTAATCGGGACTGGCGCCGCCTCTGTTCCGGTGTAATGCAGGATCTCACGCGGAGGGGCAATGATATTCTTGGCTACCATTGCCGTACTGATCGGATCCGCTAGGTTGGAGGGGTACTTATACCAGGTTTTGATGTTCCTTCCTCTGCTATCACTCTGTGCATTGACGTAAAGCTGCCCGTTAGGCCAATAGGTGTAACCAGAAACTGAAGGGGCGACAGCTGCTGCATTGTCCTGGTCATAGGAATAATTGACCACTTCTGTTGGTAGGAATTTTCGGCAATCTATGACATAAGCAGTTCCGTCAAAAACTGAATTTAGGGTGGCACACAGCGTTGTAACCTGAGTCTTTACGGACCTGGCTGAGTAATCGGCTAGTGCGCCTATGAGGTTATACGAGTGGGTAGTCTTGGAGGAAATATTCCCGTTTTGGAAAAATCTTTCCTGTGCCAAATCTTTGCCTCGCATAAAAGCTTTGTTGTTATAAGGTTGATATGCCGTAGTGCTGGGTTGAAGAAATCCCAACGGTGCTTCGTCGCGATAGCCGTTATCAAAGTTGGAGAACTTATGTACTATCCAGCCTTCTGTTGAGGATCGTTCGATCACCTGTGAATAGCCAATATGGGAACCCATGGAATTCTCGGATGCAGGCAAAACGGACTGCGTGGAAAATATATCTTGCTCCACGGTAATATTCGGGTCGTCCGGCAGAGGCTTGTAATCCGGCCAATAGTACTGTGCTTTCCCGCCTAACACCCCACTGGATAACGCAATAGCAGAGGTGTCGGGAGCGATTGGATTGAATGAGGCCAGGTAGTAGTACTTTTTTATAACTGTCGGGATGGCAAGGTTTGGGTCATAACAATGAATTTCCTTAATCCGAAGCCCGCCCGCTATTTGATTGGATGCAAAAGAGTCTTCGCCTTGCCAGCGCTTCAATTTTACTTCCTTGGAAAACTTATGCGCTTCGAAGTGAAATTTGGTTATGCCTCCCGTTGGGTATTTGATTTGGGTAAGCGAATTTACGCGGTACAGATTTTCATTTGGGTCTGGGCTGCGAAAGGTGTTCCCATAAGTGGCAAATGCATTGTAATCATTCAGGACATTAATAGGTTTTCCATTATTAAAACCCCAGTGATCGGTGTGCGATTTACAATAGGCAGGCAGGGAGAAACCGTTGCTAAAATAAGTAAATTCATAAGGGGGCAATTTCGTCGCATTGTACCCAGATTTTTCCTGCACTTTTTGGAGCATCAACCTTTCCGCCGCGATGTTATTATAAGTAAATTCAAATTCCTTGATGGTAACCCCGCTGCCATTTTGAACTTGGATTTTATCGAGCTTTCGCCATTTCAACTTTGCGAGGAGCTGAGTGAGAGTCGGGTTTCCACAATTGTTGGGGTAGTTGCTGGAATTGGGATAATAGCAGTCGTATAGAAATGTGAGGAAGTCTAGCTTGGAATAATTGTCAAGGATTTTCTTGCTTTCGTATGTTGTAAAGATGTCATTCGTGTAGCGCAGTTCGGTACTCTCACTGGATAAGAACTTGATCTTGAAGTTGTCGGCTGTGATTTCTTTGAGATATATTGGAGAAATGAGCTTTCCACCATAAGGTCCATACTGTCCAATCAGGGAGGACCAATTTTCACAACTGAATGAGTTTCCTGCATTAATACGGGTAGACTTATTATAAACCGAAAAGTACATCTGGTTAACAAAATCGCCTCTTTCATAATTGAAGTTGATTATTTGCCCGGTCTGGCGAAGGATAGATTTCAAATACCAGGCGTTACAGACCCAGTTATCATTGCCTTGATCGAAAAAATCAATGCTGTATTCCATAAAGGCCATGTCGCTGCCACCGAAGATATATTGGGTGCCAAATTCGTCCGTAACAATGAAACCCTGAAAATGCTCCATGTACCTGCCACCGTTGAACTGGGCCCATTTGTTGACATCCTTTGTACCTCCCGGAGGTATAAAGGGCGTATATAAATGTACATTAGGCGTGGTAATCAGTTCTACTTTTACGGGCCTGTCGCATTGGACTTTCCATTTCGTATCACTCCCACGATAGAATTTCCCTGAAATACCCGGAAGGTTAAAACTAAATTCGTCCGGCTCTGTGTCGACGAAAGTGTTTGTGACATTGGAGATCGTTAAGGCAGTTTTTTTAATTTCAGAGGGAAGGAACCAGTCATTGCCGTTGATAACGGAACCTGTGTTTATAAATCCCAATTGATCAGGTATGCCAGCTATCGGGATATACTCGTCAAAACCGTCTTTAACCGTTCTCGTAATTAAGTAGTTTGTCGATAAT
This sequence comes from Dyadobacter sp., assembly GCF_039919315.1. Taxonomy (GTDB): domain Bacteria; phylum Bacteroidota; class Bacteroidia; order Cytophagales; family Spirosomataceae; genus Dyadobacter. The sequence goes on from NZ_JBDSFX010000092.1 coordinate 25,594, forward strand.
CCGAAATTCATACCCGTCCAGCCCGGGTGTACGTCGGGCCTTACGCCGGCCGCATCATAGTGCAGGGATACCGGGATTTGAACCTCGCCATCCACAACAGAATGGAGGTCGATATTGATTTCAACTTTTCCAGTATACGGTGAAACTGCTATTTCACCATAAGATCCCAAAGTGGCCGCGTTAGGGCTTTGAATGGTGTGAGGAGGTTTTGGAACATTTTCCTGGGCAAAAAGTGAATAAACGGCGTTGTTCAGAGAATTAATACTGTCCGTTGGAATGGCTTTAAACTGCGCAAAGCTTTTTAATAAGCATAATGATAGCAGAAGGGTAAGCAATAATTTGTATTTCATGGAGCCGTCTTTTTAGTTGTGTGTATTTAGACGGGGCACTCCAAATTAGGTAACGGGTTTCCTAGAAATATTTTTAAAAACCTTTTGGACTAGATGGACAGGGATGGTGGGTCGTGCTGGCCAGAGATACCATATTTCAAATTTTTTGGACAATCATTTTATATTTTTACATATTTGAAATCGCGTAGCCTTACGCCAACGCATTTTCCCAGCATTCAAAACAATACCTCTCATATCAAAATGAAAAATTACATTACCCATGACGAATGGTGCGTCGTAGAAAATAGCTTTCATCCTGAACATAACGAGATCACGGAGAGTCTGATGAGCCTTGGCAATGGCAGAATGGGGCAGAGAGGGAATTTTGAAGAAAAATATTCAGGGAAAACGCTGCTGGGCAATTATGTAGCGGGTGTTTATTTTCCTGATAAAACACGGGTTGGCTGGTGGAAAAATGGTTATCCCAACTATTTCGCAAAGGTGCTCAATGCCTGTAACTGGGTTGGGATTGACATTCAGATCGGTAGCGAAGTGCTTGACCTGCATACTTGCCAAGTGGAGGATTTTACCCGTGTGCTGAACATGAAGCAAGGTGTTTTGGAACGTACTGCTACCGTGACATTGTCCGGAGGAAAACGTTTACGGATACATTCAAAGCGGTTTTGCAGCATGGTCGACGACGAAGCTGGCGCGATCAGTTACAGCATGACTCCTCTGAATTTTGAAGATCATATCAGTATTAAACCCTACCTGGACGGAAATATCAGGAACAGGGATTCCAATTACGATGAGTCGTTTTGGAATGAGAAACATAGGGAAACCGGAACTTCACAAGCCTACCTGATCCTGGAAACAAAGCCAAATCCCTACGGTGTTGAGCAGTTTGAGGTGGCTACGGGAATGTCATTTGAAATAAAAATAGACGGACAAAGTGTAGATTACCAGTCGGTTCCAACGGAAAAAGAGAAATACGTGGCTGCAACCGCTGGCCTTCATTTGAAAGAGGGGCAGGAGCTTACAATTTACAAATACGCGGTGAACCTGTCTTCTGCGAACTACAAAAGAGAGGAGCTGTTGGAAAAGGCAAAGCTTTACATCGCCCGGATTTCAGAAAAAGGATTTGACCAAATGTTCTCGGAACATTTGGCGGCTTGGGCTGAAAAGTGGGAAAAGAATGACGTTGCGATCGAAGGTAATGTGGCTGCCCAGCAGGCGATCAGGTTTAACATTTTCCATCTTGGACAAACTTACACCGGAGAGGATGAGCGACTGAACATTGGTCCCAAAGGTTTCACCGGCGAAAAGTACGGCGGTAGTACTTACTGGGATACCGAAGCATACTGCATTCCATTTTACTTGTCAACAGCGGAGCAAAAAGTGGCTCGTAACCTGCTCGTATATAGACATAAGCACTTACAAAAAGCCATTGAAAATGCGGAGAAATTAGGCTTCACCGACGGAGCCGCGCTATACCCGATGGTAACCATGAACGGGGAGGAATGTCACAATGAATGGGAGATCACATTTGAAGAGATTCACAGAAATGGGGCGATCGCTTATGCAATTTATGATTACACCCGCTACACCGGCGATGAGAGTTATCTGACCGAATTTGGATTGGAAGTACTGATCGGTATTTCGAGATTTTGGAAACAACGTGTAAACTGGTCGGAGGATAAAAAGCAATACGTGATGCTGGGCGTGACCGGGCCCAATGAGTATGAAAACAATGTCAACAACAACTGGTATACCAACTACATCGCTGCCTGGACATTGCGGTACACGCTGGAAGTAATCGGCAAATTGTGGACTGAGGATTCGCGAAAACTGAATGAAATTATCCTGAAAACCAGTTTTCAACTCAATAAGGAGCTGGCCGAATGGAAGCACATTGTGGAAAATATGCATTTCCCGTATGACAACGAAAGGCAGGTTTATTTGCAGCAGCAAGGGTTTTTGGACAAAGAAATACTGACTGTCGACGATATCTTAGAGCACCGTCCTATCAATCAAAAATGGTCTTGGGACAGGATATTGAGGTCTTGTTTCATCAAACAGGCGGATGTGTTGCAGGGGCTTTACTTCTTCGAGGACGAGTTTAGCCCGGAAGTGATCAGACGGAATTTTGAATTTTATGAGCCGATGACTGTCCATGAGTCTTCGCTTTCGCCATGCGTGCACGCTATTCTGGCTGCGGGAATTGGTTTGAAAGAAAAGGCCTATGAAATGTATGTCCGCACGGCGCGTCTGGATCTGGACGACTACAATAATGATACGGAAGACGGCCTGCACATTACCTCCATGGCCGGAACCTGGATGAGCATAGTGAAGGGATTTGCAGGGCAGCGCGTGAAAAATGGTGTGCTGACATTGAATCCCTACATTCCGGAGCAATGGAACTCCTATTCGTTCAGAATTGGTTTCAGGGGCTTCTGGCTGCACATTGGGGTGACCAAGCAAGGTGTAACCATTGGAAACACTTCTGAATCAGGACTTAACATCATCGTGAAAGGAGAAGAAGTTTTTGTGGGCGGGCATTCAACTGTGACGAAGTAACCTGATACGGGGATGAGTATGAGTTTATTTATTGAAAAAATTATATTTTAACTGGATTTTATTAAGCGGGTCAAGCAATAATTGTAAATCTGGAACATTACTCGTAGGTTAGTAGCTTTTGAGCCATTTAACACACGCATGGTACAGAAAATCTACTTACTTTTTTCTTCCGGTATATTGCTGATGTTGATGGCCTTATCCCCTAATACAGCATCTGCACAGGATTTTAGTGAGTGCCAGAAAATAGTAAAAGATTTGTTGCCGGTTTTCAACAAGTCATTTGAAGAAAACAATCCGGCATTGCTTCGCGAAGAATCCTACCAGCGCGGGGTCCGCAGTTTACAAGCAGCATATTCTCTTTACAACAAGCAAGCTTTTCAGCCTTCCGATTCTGTTCAGCGCATGAACAATGAGGCGGTTATTCTGGCATTATCCGGTAACTACCAAAAAGCCCTTCATATTATGGAAGAGCTGGATCTCAGTACCCAGGATGCGTATCTGCATTATAATCGTGGATTATTTGCCTTGCTTTCGGGTCATTACGATGCAGCTAGAAATGATTTTTCAGATGCACCCGGCGGCGCTCAGGCTACGTTGAACACCATGGTGTCGTACGCAAAGCAAAAAAAGTACGGCGAGGCTATCGATTTTGCGGGACAAAATTCCGCAAAGGGCACTGCGGGAAAATGGAACTACAACGTCGGAATGGTGTACAAGTTCAATGGCCAGCTGACGGAAGCGGTGGATGAAATGTCGTCGGCGATCAAGCAGAAGGACGAAATGGCTTACCGCCTTCAAAGGGGTGATATTCTAATGCGAAACGGGAATGAAAAGCGGGCCGTTAAAGACTTTGAAAAGGTGTCTCGAACACATCCAAAAGCCCAAATCCGCTACGCTAATGCACTTTTATCATTGAATCAGTTTGGTGCAGCAAAGGCTGTTTTTGAAAAATACCTGGAAAGTAACGAGCGCACTTTCAGGGGCGACGCCTACCTGGGAATGGGGCATTCATTTTATGGCTTGATGCAAAATACGGAGGCGCAGCGCTACTACAGACTTGCCTCGACATTGAAACGGGAAACCCCAGCCTTGCAATCCGGGATCGGAAATACGCATTTGTCAAAGCACGAGTACCAGACCGCTTTCACACTTTTTGACCGGGTCATTAAAAAGGATTCGACTTATCTGCCGGCATATCTTGGCCGGGCGGTTGCCAATTATGGTCAGAAAAAATATGACCTGGCGCTGAAAGATTTCAAAAAAGCGGAAAAGGCCCTGAATGAGGATAATAAGTTTTTCGCCGACCTTTTTGTGACCAAGGCTTTTTCTGAATATTATTTAAAACAGACAACCAACGCGCAGGATGATTTCCAGAAGGCTATCAAACTGGATGCCGCCCGATATGAGGCGCTGGCCGGAATGAGTAGCATTATGATCGATCAGAAACGCTACTCGGAGGCTGGACAGTTTTTGGCGAAGGCGTTGCAATACGAGCAGGGATATGACCTGATGTGGAGTAACTATGGAAACCTGCTGATGCATTTTGATATGTTTAAGAAAGGATATCAGGTTTTTAAAAAGGCGGTTTCGCTGAACCCATCCAATGTGAATGCGCAGAATGGATGGGGTATTGTGCTACTGGAGAATGACCAGCTGGATAAGTCCATGTTGCTGTTCGACAGCCTGGTACGAGAGAAGCCCGAGCTGCCTTTCCTGCATAATAACCACGGTATCGTGCAGGCGTATATTGGAAACAGGCATGCTCAGCGTCACCAGGTGAATGAAGCGAATACGCGTTATGATGGCTCGTACGAGGACTTCAAAAAAGCAATGGATGCCGCCCCCTCGCGAAAGTTTTATAATGTAAACCAGGGGAATGTATATCGCTATCTCGAAAAATACGATGAGGCGAAGCTAAGCTACCAGAACTATCAGGACAAAAGCGCTCTGAATAACACCGCGGTCATGTATGCCGGGCAGGAACGTATCAAAGATGCAAAATATTACCTGGGCATTGCTATCCAGATTGATTCCCTGCACAGGGTTTTCCAGTATAACATGACGGTCCTTGTGAAGGGAAAACAGAAGGAAATGATGCGGCTGGTGGCTTCATCAGATGAGAACAGCCCTTTTTCGGATATAGGAATAAAATATAGCAGAGATGGATTTGTGACCATTTACCTCTATGACTACGAGTACGACGTCCTGTCTTTCCCTGGCCGGCACTACATGCCTTTGCCCGTAGCTGAGTATAAGGAAGACTACTTTATCCCCGAATATGATTTCAAACTGGTAGCTTACGAAAAGAAGAAATCTGACGGGCCTAAAAACAAAAAGGTAAGATATCACAGCCAAAAGGTGAAACTGCCAGGGTCCCGGGGAAAATCAGGCACGAGGTGTCCCATTCTATTCTAAATGCTGCAAGAACACACAATAAAAAGCTTCTGAGAAATTTTTTCTACGAATTCTCTGCTGCTTTTCCACACATAAAGTAATTTTTTCCACTATTTCGCTGGTCGGAAGATCGTACACCCTAGCCTTATTTCTGGTTGGTTAGGATGTGGCGTACTTCGACGAAGCTGATTGGCTTATCCAAAAAGTAGTCTGCGCCATTTCGGAAAGCTTCGTCTTTGAGGTTGGTCATGGCGCTCATCATCACAATCTTTGTATTGCCTCCCTGATACATCTTTTTAATATTCTGTATTTCATCAATACCCTTGCCATCGGGTAAGTTGTTGTCAATGAAGATCCAATCGGGCATTATCTCTTTAATGCACTTCACTCCTTCGGTGATAGAGGCGGCCAGTTTGACAGCCGTGTCGGGAGATTTAATATTTAATTGTCTGACTAGAAAATTGCGCATCAATACCCCCAACTCCTGCTCATCTTCGATTATTACAATTTTCATAGTTATGTGTTCAGAATAGAATTTGCAGTCATTCGAGCCAGATGTGTTTGGAACTTAAAAATTATACTATCTTACACTATAAGCCAATATGGACGACAAAAGCAATAACCCTGCCATCATCAGTGCAGCCGGGCTTTACTTTTTAAACGGTAGTTCTCGTTCATCCTGGACCATAAGTGTAGAACCACTGTCCTTAATTTACACTTATTAGGAATATTATTTTACATCTTGGTAGCAGATTTTAGTTTCGATATGATCTACTTGTTGGATGTAAGTAGTTGATAGTTAGTTTGTAAAGCTTTTTGTGGCATTAGTCCGCGATTTGGTACAGGTTTTTCTGTACCAACTTCAACAAGAGAATTATTCACATTAACAGGAATTGAGTTATGTCAAGTAATAAAGCTTTTTGGGGTATTGTAACCGCTGCGGCGGTTGGTGCAGTAATAGGGTTGCTTTTCGCACCGGAGGATGGCGGTAAGACACGCAAGAAAATCAAGAAGAGAACCAACAGTTTAGCTAGTGATTTGATAGATGCTCTTGAGAGAAGCAAAGAGAAAGCGTCTGATGCTGCCGATGAGTTAGAAAAGGAGGGATCGGAGTATAAGGATGCTGCTGTTAACAAAGCAGAGGAATTTACTGATGCCGCAAAGGAACAATGGAATAAATATTAAGGAACAGGTTCGGCCGGGAGGAGTATTTCGGTCGAACCTTCATATTTGGAACTTATGGAAAGTGAAATAAAGAATCAGATCAGTCAGATAACAGAGTCGGACAAGGTGACCGGCACGATCAGTTACATTAAGGATCTGCTGACGGCCGGTCCGCAGGGGGCAACTGGAAAAGGAGTGGAGTTGGGGGTAGGCGCGGTACTCGCGAGAACTGCATTGAAACGACTACCTGTCCCGCTGAATTTTATAGCGCCACTCGTAGTAGAGCGAGTGCTGATGAAACATGGTGTGGAGGAAGGCCGAGAGCTCTTGCTGAAAGGGCTGCGCTGGGTTAAAAATGCGACAGATGAAAAGCCGGTCAGGATTGCATAAACCTATTTACAAACACACTATTGATGACACAAACCCTTCCGAAACGAAGGGTTTTTTATTTGCGTAATCCCCGTGGGCAAGGGTTTTGTTAAATAACCCGAATATCTCCGGACTTATTCTCTGCAAGAAGGCGGGTAAATTGCTTCGGTCGAGGGTGCGTTACTTCGGCTCCGGAGGGTAGAAATGATCGACAAAACTGTTTTGTAGGTTGTGAGCAAAACTGATTCTGTTGATTGTCAGGCCTCTTAAAGAGTGCCAGCCATGAAAAAAAAGAAGATCAGCAAAGAGCCTGTCGGACCTTATAATTTGATTTTTATAGATTGAGACAGGGCTTTCAAGGTATCGGGGAAAAGGCCGGTTGAGGATTGTGAGTGTGGATTGGTGCTACATACTGAATTAATATACTCAGTCTGTGGAAATAACTACGCAATCTTGCCAAACGCCTTGAAACGTGAAGATACATTAGATAAAGAGTCGTAAATTTAAAGCATCACAGAATTATAATCTTACCCTTAGTTGCTATATGCAAAGACAGACGCAGACGCAAAGACAGACACTGAAATATTCTCCGTTGCAAATTCAGATGCTGAATTTACTGCATTTGACAACAATGGAGTTGGAGCAAAGAATAAAAGAGGAGCTGGAAGAAAACCCGATATTAGAAGAGGGTAAGGAAGAGAATGCATCCGAAGATACGGCTGACGAATTTCAGGACCCGGCAGATGCTGCGGGTGCCGGCGAAGATACTTCTGTTCAGGACTATTACGATTGGGACGAATTTCGGGACGATGATATACCCGATTACAAGACGTATGCGAATAACCAGTCTGCGGACAATGAGTTATATACCCGTCCGATGGTGGAATCTATTTCTTTCCGGGACGATCTGAAACAGCAGGTACATTTTCTACGCCTGGATGAGAGACAACAACTTGTTGCCGATTTTATTCTTGACTCGCTGGACGAGGATGGCTTTTTGAGAAGAGAAAGTGACGTAATCGCAGATGATATTTCGTTCGCTAACAGCATGTTTATCGATACGGAAGAAGTGAACCAGATGCTGAAAGTGATACAGCAGCTGGATCCTCCGGGTATCGCAGCCAACGACCTCAGGGAATGCTTGTTAATCCAGCTTGCAAGGATGGAAAATCATACTGATGTGTGGAGATGGTCTTGCAAGATCGTGTCAGACGCGTTTGATGAGCTGGGTTCTAGGAACTACGACAAGATCATGCGCATTACAGGCCTGGACGAGGAGTCGCTGAAAAAAGCTATCCAGATGATCACGACACTCAATCCGAAGCCGGCCTCCGGTTTGCGGAATGACTCGCTGGTCAATGAAAGCATCAAGCCGGATTTTAGTTTGAGGTATACAGAGGACGGTGAGATAGAAGTACAGCTTACCTGGGGTAACAGCCCGGCCTTGAAACTGAACAAGCTGTTCACCAAAATGGCTGAGCAAAAAAATGACAAGGCGACCAACCAGTTCCTGAAAAATAAAATGAACTCAGCGAAATGGTTTATTGATGCGATCAAGCAAAGGGAAAATACAATGCTGAGCACGTTAAAAGCCATTGTGAAATTGCAGTACGATTATTTTCAATCCGGCGATATCAAGAAGCTCCGCCCGATGATCCTGAAAGATGTGGCTGAAATTATTGATATGGACATTTCGACTGTTTCCCGCGTTACTACCAACAAATATGTACAGACACCATTTGGCATTGTGTTACTGAAAGACCTTTTTACTGAGGGGGTTACGAATGAAGATGGTACTGAAGTATCTAACAGGGAAATTCAGGAGGCGATCAGGGAAATTGTCAGCGAAGAAGAAAAAAGGCACCCCTATAACGATCAGCAGATTACAGATATGCTTTCGGAAAGAGGATATTCGGTAGCAAGACGAACGGTAGCCAAATACCGCGAGCAGCTAAACATTCCGACAGCCAGATTGCGTGTTACTATTTAAAACAAACTAAGTTAAGCCTTAAAAACCCGGCATGAAAAAAATTGTGGTTGTTGATGACGAGGCAGATATTTGCTTCTTGTTGAAGAGATTTTTATCCAAAAATGATTTTATAGTTGAGACAGCTCAAAACGGCAAAGACGGTCTGGCATTGATCGATTCTGTTTCCCCGGATCTGGTAATGACGGACTTCCGTTTAGGTGACATTACGGGCACCGAGTTGTTGACAGCCATCAAGGCCAAGCGTCCCAATGTTCCTGTTTTGATCATTACGGGCTATTCTGATATCAAAGTTGCAGTGAGTGTGATGAAACTCGGTGCATACGATTACATTACCAAACCTCTTTTTCCTGATGAAATTCTGGTAACGGTCAAAAAAGCCATTGCCGATGCAGAGTCTTCCAAAAATGAGGACAATGAATATGTCGCGCCAGCTGCCGGCGAAGCGACGGAAACCGGCAAGCCTGTGAGGAGACCACATTCCAGAACCAAAGCAGGTTATGTAATGGGCCAAAGCGAGGTCTCTGATAATCTTTTCAGACAGGTGGATCTCGTTGCCCCTACCAATTTCAGTGTGATCATTTACGGAGAAAGCGGATCTGGTAAGGAAGCGATCGCGCAGGAAATACATAACAGATCCAAAAGGAAGGATATGCCTTTTGTAGCGATGGATTGCGGTGCTATATCCAAAGAATTGGCTGGTAGCGAACTGTTTGGGCATGAAAAAGGATCATTTACAGGTGCATTGCAAACCAAGATCGGTCATTTTGAAATGGCAAACGGAGGCACTTTGTTCCTGGACGAAGTCTCTAATTTGTCTTATGAAATTCAGGTTGCGCTTTTGCGTGTAGTTCAGGAGCGTAAGATGCGCCGGATCGGTGGTTCCAAGGAAATTGACCTCGATGTGCGCATACTCGTGGCCAGTAATGAGCGCCTGCTGGAGTCGGCCAAAAATGGTAAGTTCCGTGAGGACCTGTATTATCGTTTCAATGAATTTACGATTGAGGTACCTGCATTAAGGAACCGCAGGGATGATATGATGCTTTTTGCCAATTCTTTTCTGGAAAAGACCAATGCAGAGCTGGGTAAGAATGTAAGTGGCTTTTCGGAAGAAGTGAAGAGCGATTTCATCAATTACTCCTGGCCGGGTAACCTTCGCGAACTGAAAAATGTGATCAAACGCGCGACACTATTGTCCGACGGAGATTTAATCGAAGAAAAATCATTGCCTTTTGAGATCGTCAATTACAGAAAATTAAAGGACCTTGACGAAGAGCCCAATGTGCTGGCTGCCACTATAAACGGTACCGCTGAATCACAAGATGGGGACGATTCCAAGCCGAGCTTGAAAACAGTGGCCAATGAGGCCGAGTATGATATGATCATGCAGGTGTTGCGGGACGTGAATTTCAACAAAAGTAAAGCAGCCCGGTTGCTGAACATCGACCGAAAAACACTGTACAACAAAATGAAGCAGTTTGATATTTAGTAGGGAAGGTAGGTGACACAAGCAATGGAATGAACAATAAAATGATTAAGGTTCTGCTCGTTGATGACGACGAGGATGATTATTTTTTGACACGGGAATATTTTCAGGACCTGATCAACTGGAAATTTGACATTACCTGGTGTTCGACATTCAGAGATGCGGAGAAACGCATCAGGAATGAAAAATTTGACCTATACCTGTTCGACTATTTGTTGGGTGAAAGTACAGGTATTGATCTCATTGAACTTGCCTGCCAGTTTGAGTGTGAAGAGCCCATTATACTTTTGACAGGCAAGGGAGATACCAAAATCGCTGTTGAGGCGCTTAGGGTCGGAGCTGCTGACTATCTTATCAAAAGCGAACTGGATGCCGAAAAACTGGAAAGAAGCATCAGATATGCGTTGGAGCGTACTTCGGTCATGAAGGCTTTGAAGCACAGCGAGCGCAGGTACCGCCGGATTTTTGAAGAATCGAACGACTTCCTTTTTATCAGTGACCTATCCGGAAACATCATTGACCTCAATGCTTCGGCTGGTGTGATGACGGGCTATCCCGAAGACGATCTTAAATTAAGAAATATCGTTGATCTGATCGAGGATCCACAATTTGAAATGCTTTGGAATCATATCAGCGAGCATACCATTCACGATTACGAGATCCGGCTATTGACAAAGGACGGCGATAAAAAATACTGTCTGTTTTCGGCCTCGGTCGAGATAGACGGAGACCATCCGTACATACAGGGCAGGATACATGACATGACAGCCCGGAAACAATCAGAAAAAGAAAGATTGTTTTCTGAAAAAATGGCTGTTACCGGTCGTTTGGTGCGTATGCTTGCCCATGAGGTAAGGAACCCGCTTACGAATGTGAACCTTTCCGCAGAACAGCTGGAAATGGAACTGACCGACGAGGACCAGAAATTCTACACGCAGATCATCAAGCGAAATTGTACCCGGATCAATGACCTGATTTCGCAGTTGCTGCAACCATCGGGTTCAGAAGACATTGAATTGGTGAATAACTCGGTACATTCCGTACTGGATCAGGCCATTGCAGCAGCGTTAGATCGCGTTCAGCTAAAAAGGATCCAGATCGGCAAACAGTTCGCAGAGGAAGAGCTGAACCTACCCCTCGACCCGGTATCCCTGGAAATGGCCTTCCTCAATCTGATCACCAATGCGATTGAAGCCATGGAAGAGGATCGTGGAATTCTGCTCATCACTACCAAAACCCAGGGCGAGATGATTCAGGTTCTTTTTACAGATAATGGTTCTGGTATCAGCGAGGACGATATGGATAAGATTTTCGAACCTTATTTTACCGGAAAAAATAACGGAATGGGCATCGGTTTATCCACCACGATGAGCATTATCCACGCGCATCACGGGCGAATAGAAGTTCAGTCGGAGCTGGGAATCGGGACTACCTTTACAATCAGTTTTCAGAGTAGTAAATAATCTGCAACGATCAGGCATACGAATGCGTAATCTTAAAAAAACGCCGGACCGTATGTTATGAGACCACTTTTTACCTTCTTCATTTTAATGGTTACCAGCTTTTACGCTTCTGCGCAGGAACAGGGTGATTATTACAGAAAAATCTACACGCGCCCACTCGGCGCAAAACCCTACACCACCGAATCGCTGCTCAAAAAATTCGGAGATATCCAGACACTGAATCGCTGGTACGTCGGTGTCGACGGATTTGTAAGGTCTGACAAAAACACATTAAACAATGACTTCGATGGATTGATCGCTACTGAATCTCCGACGGTTTCGGCCTGGAGCGTCGTGGTAGGAGGGGTATTCCGGGAGCAATGGTCGGTGGAAGCGGAATACGCACATTCGGGCATTCATAATGTACTGCTTATCAACGGCGACAATCCGCTGAGGTATCAGATGGACAATGAAAAGAATAGTCTGATCGTCAGAGGTAAAATGCGTTTGCTGTTCGGTAAAGCGACAGTCAGGCGTTCTGCATTCTGGATAAGCGCAGGGGCGGGAGTTGTGCCGAATTCCGGAAGACAAAAGGATTATATGGAGTTCAATGGATACAGGGAAAAGGGTAGAAGGCAAGGAATAGATACATTGTTTTTGTCTAGCGATACTCGCATTAACACATCCATGACCGGCCTTGCAGAGGCCTCTGCGGAATATGTGATCAAGGTGGCGAAGTCGATCGATTTAAGTTTGTTTGCCCGAAAGCAGTGGGGATTTGGTAATTCCATCACTACGGACCTTGTTTATACGGTCAACAAAAAAGACATGCAGGAGGCCAAAATTGAGGGGGATGGGTCAGGCTGGAACTTTGGCATTTCACTGCGCTACGTGTTTCACATTGGCTATGACTTTTCTACGCTGAGCCATGTAGGAGGTAAGATCTGAGACCTCTGGTCTCAAAAACAAAGGCATAGCACAGAAAGAAGCCAAGCCCTAGACATGGCTTCAGCCTTGGGTCACGACACCTGATGGTAGTACGGCTTTAGCCAAAGTCCTCTGGTTCGTTGGCGGGTGGGATCCAGAGCGCTGAGGTAGGCTTTTTGGCTAAAGCCGCTCCCTGTTCGGTGTGGTATCCAAGGCTTCAGCCTTGGATTTGGCTACTACGCGTATTTTGAGGTTTTGATTTTGCGGTTGAAGAAGCCGTAGATGATTGGAAAGATCAGTAGTGTGAGTACGGTGGCTGTTATCAGTCCTCCAATCACTACGATCGCCAGCGGTTTTTGGGTTTCCGAACCAATACCAGTGGATGTAGCAGCGGGAAGCAAACCGATAGCGGCCATGAGCGCTGTCATGATCACCGGCCTGATCCTGGACTTCACGCCTTCCCGAATCGCGTCATCGAGTGACATTCGTGCAGACAGATTTTTATTGAAGACCGAAATCAGGATCACGCCATTCTGCACGCATAGACCAAACAATGCGATAAAACCGACACCAGCCGAGATCCCGAAGTTCATGTGGGTCACATGCAGGGCCAATATCCCGCCTATCATGGCAAAAGGAACATTAACGAGCACCAGACCGGCATCTTTGGCATTGCTAAACATAATAAACAGCAGGATAAAGATTCCTATCAAACTGATCGGAACAACCTGTCCCAACCTGGCAGTAGCGCGGACCTGGTTTTCAAATTCACCCGACCAGTTCACGGAATAACCTTTTGGCAATGTTTTTAACAATGGCTTCACACGGTTCTGTGCATCGGCGATGGTACTACCCAAATCCCTTTCCCGAACTGAGAATTTAACCCCGATAAAGCGTTTGTTATTATCACGATACACAAATGCAGGTCCGGTCACGGTTTTAATAGTTGAAATTTCTTTCAATGGAATTTTCCCTCCTGTTAGTGTGGGGACCATCAGCTGTTGAATATCATCGACGGTTTTGCGATATTGTTGCTCGTAACGCAGCCTGATGTCAAATTTGCGTTCTCCTTCGTAGAGAATCGAAGCTGTTTTTCCACCAATAGCCATTTCAATCACAGCCTGTGCATCTGCAGTACTGACACCATATTGTGCCATTTTGTGGTCATGCAATATAACGCTCACCTCCGGCTGCCCTATATTTCTCAGAATCCCCACATCCTTGATCCCCGGAACATCTTTGATGGCTTCCAAAACCTGGTTGGCCTTATCATTCAATGTTTCCAGGTCGTCACCGTAGATTTTGACCGCGTTACTGGCATTCATTCCCGCAACTGCTTCCGCAACATTGTCGATAATGGGTTGCGAATAATTGTAATTGATACCCTGGAATTGTTTCAGTTTCTTATCCATTTCCTCAATCAGATCATCCTGACTGATTTTCCGTTTCCATTCATCTTTTGGTTTCAGGTTGACCTGCATTTGAACATAGTAAAAACCAGAAGGATCGGTACCATCATTGGAGCGGCCGGTTTGAGAAAGAACGCCATTCACCTCAGGGAACTCATTCAGTTTCGCGCGCAGGATCGTCACCATTTTGATCGTTTCGTTCAGAGAGCTGCTCATCGGCATTTTCGCTTCTACCCACAATGCGCCTTCATTTAATGTGGGAAGGAATTCGGTACCAAGGAATTTGGCGGAAAATAGACTGATACCCAGAAATGCAGTGGCGAAAATGACACTGGTCTTTTTCCGGGTGTAGCACCATTCAAAACCTTTGCTCACCATATTATCAAAGAAGCGAACGATCGGATTGCTCTTTTCTCGTACATTTTTATTCAGCAAAATAGAGCAGAGCACCGGTACCAGCGTAAGCGTATACAGTAGCGCGCCCAATAGTGCGAAGCCTAATGTGTAGGCAAGCGGCGTGAACATTTTTCCCTCCACTTTCTGAAAACTGAAAATCGGGATCAATGCAGTGATAATGATCAGTTTGGAGAAGAAAATCGCTTTACCAAGCTCTCCACCCGTTTTTTTGATCAAACCGAGCTTTGACAGCTTGTTATAGCGGTCCATGCCATTCCGATGCGCCAGATGGTCCAGCGTCACGAAAATCCCTTCCACCATCACCACGGCCCCGTCAATAATGATCCCGAAATCGATGGCGCCCATGGACAGTAGGTTCGCAGACATGCCCATTAATTTCAAACACATAAATGCAAACAGCAGCGCCAGCGGAATGATAATGGACACAATGACGGTCGTGCGCCAGTCGGCCATGAACACAAACACGATCACTGTTACCAGCACAATACCTTCAATGAGGTTGTGTTTGACAGTATGCGCACAAAATTCAATGAGGTTATCACGATCATAAAACGTGACCATTTTGACATCAGGAGGCAGTATTTTGGTGTTCAATTCCTCCACCTTATCCTTTATACGTGCGAGTACCTCACTCGGGTTCTCGCCTTTGCGCTGCACCACGATCCCCTCTACCACATCGTCATTCCCGTCCAATCCTACCTGGCCCACCCGCGGCATATCCGACTCTTTCACATCGGCCACGTCCTTCACCAGCACGGGGTTATCCTTCACGAACTCCACGATAATGTTCTCAATATCAGGGATAGAGTTCAGCAAACCAATTCCCCGCACCACATAAGCCTGCCCGTTTTTTTCGATCACGTCGCCACCGACATTGACATTGCTTTTGGTTACAGCCTGGTACACTTCCAGCGGCGTAATGTTGTATTTGACCAGCTTGGTAGGATTCACCTGCACCTCATAGATTTTCTCACGGCCACCAAATGCCACCACGTCAGCCACACCCGGAATGCTTCTCAGCTGCCTGTCGATCACCCAGTTGTGCAATGTCAATAACTCGCGGCTGTCGCGATCTTTGCTTTTTAACGTAAAGCGGAAAATCTCGCCGGTAGGGCCATAGGGAGGCTGAACGTCAGGGTCTACACCTTCCGGGAGGGATATATTCCGGAGCTGATTATTGACCTGCTGCCGGGCAAAAAAATCCTCGACGCCATCGTCAAAAATGATCTTGATGATGCTCAGCCCAAACATGGTCGTGCTGCGAACATTGGACTTCTGCTGCACGGAATTCATTGCTACCTCAATGGGGACCGTCACAAACCGCTCGATCTCTTCCGCACTACGGCCGTTCCATTGGGTAACAATGATAATTTGTGTGTTAGTAACGTCCGGAAAAGCTTCCAGTGGCGTGTTTTGGTAGCTGACAACGCCTGCGACAATCAGCAGACCGGTCATGAAGAATATGAAGAACCGGTTTTTCAAAGAAAAGCCTACAATTCCCCTGATGAATTTATTCATGTATTTAATTATTGAATGAATGAATTAGTGAATGACTGAATGAGTGAATATTCACTCATCGCACGGGCGACCCGGGCAAAATTCAACTAGTCATTCAGCGCGTCGTAAACGAGCAGCTGGTTTTTGGAAATGATGGTCTCGCCGGGTTGCAGGCCGCCTTTGATGTAAGTACGGTTGGCCAGGGAGCGGTACACATCTACGGGTCGGGTTTCGATCTTGGTGCGGCTGTGGTATACCATTACCCAGTTTTTGCTTCGGTCAAAAATGATCGCCTGGGACGGAATGGCTTGCATTTGGTTGCCTTCTTCGAAATTCAGACTGACCGTAGCGTGCATTTCAGGTTTGAGTTTAAAACCTACATTTTGTAACTGAATACGGATTTTCATCGCTTTGGTGTCCGGGTCGAGGACATTGTAGATTTTATCGACTTTGCCTTTGAAAACCTCGTCCGAGAAGCTGATCGTGCGCACCTCCGCAGGCATACCGAGCTGAATGCGAGGGATATCGCTCTCATTCACATTCGCCATCACCCATACATCCGCAATTTGTCCGACCGTAAACAGACTTTCAGAATTATCCGAACGGAGCTGCATACCGCGATTCACGTTTTTATCAATGATGAATCCATTGATCGGCGATTTGACTGTGTAGTTGGTCGATTTACCCAAACCGTAGATAGAAAATATCTCCTTCACACGGCTTAGTTCCGCCTGCGCTTTGTCCACCATTTGGCGGTTCGTAATGACGTCGCGCTCGGGTACCAGCTTACTTTCGAAAAGGTCTTCGGTTGAAGACAGATTTTTTTGTGCGATCAGCAGATCCGACTGCGCCTGGATCATTTGTCGTTCAAAATCAGCTACTTCGCCGGAACGTATCGTTGCCAGTTTCTGACCTTTGCGCACATTGTCCCCCAATTCTACATCCACTTCTTCCACATTACCACCCACCAGCGGGTATACCTTAATGACCTGATTTTCGTCCGGTACTACTTTTCCTACCAATGTGAGCTCGTTGCGGACCGGCTCGGTGCGTACGGTATCCAGTTTAATGCGGCTCATCATCGTGTCCGACAGCATGAATGCCTTGGACTCGTCATTGTCTACTTTCTTTTTATCGCAGGATGTCAGCCAAATACCGATAGTGGCGATCATGACAACATAAATGGAATTTTTCATTGGGAAATTTTTGTGGCAAAAGCCGTGATGTAAGAAGTTGGGATCAGTTATCTGGGTCAGTTGAACAGCTCTTCGCCGACGACGAAATTGAGCTCTTCGTAAACTTTAATGCGGTCGGCCTGCAATCGATTGTACTCTTTGATGCTCTCATTGTAGGTTTCAATAAAATCAATGAATTCGAGGAGGGTAATGTTACGTTTCTGGAAATTGTCGTAGATGCCATTACTTAGCAGCTGAAACTGATCGGTGAATTGGCTTTCAACGCTCTGATAAGCCTTTTCCGCAATGCCAACTTTCTGCACTGCCGCGTCTACCTCATTGTTGACACTGTTTTGTTTGGCATTCTCAGCGGTCTTGAAGTAACTGATATTGGTTTTAGCAGCTTTGATATTTCCCTGATTCCGGTTAAAAAAAGGCAGCGAGATCGAGGCATTCAATCCGAAATAGTTATTGACGTAATTGCTCGCCTGGTCATACACAGCGCCTACCTGAATGTCGGGAACGGCCAGCGCTTTCTGTAAAGTGTAATTCAGCTCAGCCTGCTTGGTCGACGATTGCGCTATTTTTAGATCAGAACGGCTTTGCAATGCTTTTTCTTTCAATGCAATGGGAGTGTATTTGCTGAGCTGGTACCGCTGAATGTCGGAACTATCTACCACAGATCTCACGGGCCGCTCGGTATTCAATAATGTGCGGAGGTCGCGCTGGTTTTCCTGCAATTCAAAAAGAATGTCGGCGCGGTCATTGGTCAGTTGAAAGAGGAGGGCTTTGAGGCGTACGACTTCTTTAAGGGAGATATTTTTGCGGTTATATTCTTTTTCAAATGCGCTAACCGTCGTATGGAGCGTGCCGATCTGAGTATCGTAAAGGGCAATGGTCTGTTCGAGATAGTAGGATTCGAAAAAGATCTGGCGCAGCTCGAATTTCAATGTTCGGATCAGGTCGTAAAACTGGTACTCGCTTTTGCGGGTCGATTCCACATCGAGCGCCACTTGCTTGTTGCGTTTACCGGCACGCGTGATCAGCTGTTGAATGTTGAAAGCTTTCTGACCGTTACGGCCCACATCCAATGCGCCCCGTGAAGTGTTATAGGCGCTGATCTCAACGCCGAATGTAGGATTGTTCCATAATTTGTCCTGGATTTCAATCGATTTGGCAATGTCGATCTGGTATTTTTCTGCAAGAATTTCCAGGTTATTTTGGAGAAAAAGGCTGTCTGCCTGCCGGATAGATAATTTGAGAGAATCCTGTGCGTGTAGTCCGGTTGACAAACAAATCAAAAGCCCGATGATGTAGGTTCGCATAATTTCTGTTTTAGAATGATGCGATATTCCGACACTGGTATTACAACAGGCTTAAAATAACCTTAGAAAAAAATTAGAATGCCGAAAGGTGCCAATAGGAGCTCTCAGACGTGATTTAGCTGAACCTTAAATTCACTTCCACGCGCAATTTCGCTAGTGACGGAAATGGTACCATGGTGTAACTCCACGATTCGCTGGCAAATGGACAGGCCGATCCCGAAGCCGGGAAGTTCGGACGCATTGGAAGATCTGAAAAAAGGATTGAAGATATGAGGCAGATCCTCCTCACTGATCCCGATTCCCTGATCCCTTACTTTCACGGTACAGGATTTATCGTCGGAAGAGATCAGGATCTGTGCCTGATGGTCGGGAGAATATTTGCAGGCATTATCCAGCAGATTAGAGAAAACCCTTTTCAGTAGTTCTTCATTTCCTTTAATGACGGTCTGGTTCTCATTTTCAGGAATGGTCTCGTAATCAATAACCACCTTGTAGCCGGGATGGGCGGATAGGAGCTCTTCTTTGGCTAAAAATGCAAGGTCTTCGATATGGATGGGCGACATTTTCATGCTGCCCATGTTCTCGTAAGACCGGGCCAGAAAAAGCAGGTTATTGGTAATGCTAATCAGCCTTTCGGTATCCGAAAACAGATTGGAAAATACTTCCTCGATCTCAGGATTGTTTTTATTGAACCGCTGCCCGAGCTGTATTTCGGATTTTAATGCCGCGAGTGGTGTACGCAGTTCGTGGGATGCATGGGAAACAAAGCTTTTTTGCTGTTCAAATGCCTTATTGAGCCGGTACAGTACTGTGTTGAAGTTTATGGCCAACTGGGCGATTTCGTCCTTTCGATTCCCTTCATCCAGTTTAAGCGAGAGATTCTGCGCAGTGATCAGTGAAACCTGCTCATTGATCCGACTGATGGGCCGCAATGCGTTGCCTGCAAAGTAAATGCCCAACCCGACGGTAACCGCTATACCCGCCAGCAATCCCCAGCCCAATGTACTTCTGAGATTATCCAGCTTGCTATGTCCAAATGTATCATAGGCCGAAGCCAGTACCACCAGCGGCTCGTCTCCCTCGGTATACATCAGCCCGATGACCTCATTTTCGGCCTGGTGGAATTCCATATACTCTTTTTGCCGCACTTCATTGAGCAATGAAGCATGGTAGGTCAGCAACTTATCGTCCACGCTGGAATAGATCAATTCATTGTTTTTGTCAAAGATCAGGACTTTTTCATCCAGCATTTCCGACAATGTGTTCTGATCGATGGTTTTGAGCAGGTCTTTATCAATGCCTTTTACCTTTACCAAAAGACGGCAGGTAGTGCGGGCACGACTTTTCAAACGGTCGTAAAATTCTTCTTGCCGGTAATGTTCCGACACACTGTAAATCGCGATAGAAAACAACAGCAATATCGCCGCCACAAGTAGCGTAAACTGAAAAGCGATACGGTCTTTTATTTTCATTGTCGGGCTATTCTTCTTTCATAATGTAACCCATTCCCGGCCGGGTATGGATCAGTTTGGTAGTGTAATCTCGATCTACTTTTTTGCGTAAATAATTGATATACACCTCTACGACATTGGTTCCGGGATCGAAATTCAGGTGCCATACGTGCTCGGCAAGGTCCATTTTTGAAACGACCCTTCCACGATGGAGCAGGAAGTATTCGAGCAGCGCAAATTCTTTGGCTGTAAGGTCTATCGCATTCCCGCCACGCTTTACCTGCTTGGTACCCATGTTCATTTCAAGGTCAGCTATCCTCAGTACTTTGTCCTCAGATTCCGGGTTAAGTAGTTCAGCAACGCGCAATGCGGCATTAATGCGCGCCAGCAATTCACGGAAATCGAATGGTTTCACAATGTAATCATCTGCTCCGCGGCTCAGTCCTTCGATCTTGTCTTCAATTTCGCCGTAAGCCGTGAGCATGATAATGGGTAATGAAGGTTTGTATACGCGTACCTGCTGGCACACATCATGCCCTTTCATACCTGGGAGGTTCACATCAAGCAGCATCAGGTCAAATTTTTTGTCCAGCGCCAGCTGTTTTCCGGTAATGCCATCGTAGGCAATTTCTGCTTCAAAATTTTCAGCAGCCAATCCGCGAAAGATATTCTGGGCAATGCGGCGGTCATCTTCAACAATCAGGATTTTTTTCATAGATCAGGAAACATCTTTGGGTACCAGGGGTGTCAGCGGCTCCAAGTCCGCCTGAAACACTATTCCTTTGTCCAGCGAATGAACAATGGCCTTGTTACTGTGAGCAAAGTAGCAGGTTTCGATACCCAGGTCCTGGATATTTTTCATCAGCAAGGTAGTGAAAGGTTTGCTTCTTTTTCGGGTTTGGCGGATATACACCGCGCCAATGTTATTGGGGAATGTCCTGCACACTTCCTCATAAATTTCCGGATCTTTCTGAGAATCATCGCCCAGCAGGATAAACTGCAGTTCAGGATAAAAATTAATGATATTGTGGATTTTTCGAAGCTTGTGTGAATGTGAGCCGCCGCCTGTCATGACAAAATCGTCCAGTCCGGATTTGATCTTCTTCAATTTCAGAACCGCTTTGGGTAGCCCATTCAGTTCCGCGAAACGCACGATCATATCATACAAATTCCACTCACTACTAGAAACATAGAAAAATATATTACTGTCCTTTTGAGGGTGCGTCCGGCTCGCGAATGATAACAGCTGATAATGTTTCACCACATCGTCGAACGGTTTTCGTGCCTGTACATTTTTTGATAGTAAAACGAAAAGCTTCCGGAACGAACGCCTGCTGTGGGAAATCAGAAATGTATCATCAATGTCCGAAATGATACCGTACGAACTTTGGTAGGGTAGGAAAAACTCTTCTTTGGCGGTAGCATGGTACTTTTTGCCATCAATTTCATCATCCACCGTGACTTCATAGGTATGCCATCCACTTGGCATGCTTTCATGAAAGGGGATCTGAAAACGGAAATAACCGTCATTCTCCGCCGTAGTTTCAGCCACGAGATTCCCCACTTTCAATGTCACTTTCAGAAACGGAATAGTTTTGAGAGAGAAAAGCTGGATGATGGTTTTGGCGTAGCGGAACCCATTGCGGGTATATTTATGGTCTCCGGAAGGATATTTTTTTACAATATGGCCAAATACGACTAATTCGTTTTTATTGGCATAACCGCGGTACAATTTTAAGACACAACGTTTCATAACTACCTTTATCCACTTAGACTAGAAGTCCCTAATTTAAATAATATGTTATCAGAACGAAAGGTTTTGTTGGTTGTCAACCCGATATCAGGGGACGTAGACAAGGATGTGATTTTTGAGCGGGTAATAGAGAAAGCTAAGGAGGAAGGATGTGACCTTCGCATTTATTCCACTACCGGCGACCACGATCTGGAAACCATTCAGGAAATGGTTACTAATATCAAACCAGAGCGCGTGCTGGTGGCGGGTGGCGATGGTACCATTTCCCTGGTTGCGGAAACGATTCGCAGTTCTGACATCATTCTAGGCATTATTCCGGCTGGTTCGGCCAATGGTCTTTCGGCGGATTTTGGCCTTTCCGGTTCCATTGATCAGGCGATTGAAGTTGCTTTTGGGGAAAAATTTCTTTGTATCGATGCCGTGAGCATCAACGGAGAGATTAGTCTGCATCTCAGCGATATTGGCTTGAATGCATTACTGGTGAAAAATTATGAGGACAGTGAAACCCGCGGCAAAATGGGTTATGCCCGGGAAATGTTAAGGACATTGAGCGAACATGAGAATTTTCAGGTGCGCATTACCACGGATCAGGAAGTGATTGAAACCGAAGCGCTCATCGTCATAATTGCGAATGCACAAAAATATGGCACCGGCGTGAGCATTAACCCAATTGGCGATATGACCGACGGTCTTTTTGAACTGGTTATTGCCAAAAAGCTCAATTTCATTGAAACAGCCAAGATACTGGCCGGCAACACAGACTTCAACCCAGAGGTGATGCAGGTAGTTTCTGTTAAAAAAGCGACGATCGAATGTCTCGACAAAGAAGCACATTTCCAGATTGACGGAGAGTATAAGGGAATGGTAAAGCATCTCGAAACGCACATTATTAAAGGATATGTTAGGGTAGCGGTACCGGAAGCCCGATTAGAGTAATCTGCGCCGCTTTTTTTCTTTGGTATAAATCATTTCACTTTCTCCGATCGGTTTGGCATGAAGGCAATTTATATATTACTGTTGAGTGTTTTGTTTTTGGTAAACAAAGGATTTGGGCAAACCGCCGAGCTTTGCCAGGGTGCTTATTTCACGGAGCCGGAAGGCAAGGCATTCCTCGAAAAACATGCAGTAACTACCAAACTGGAATGGGAAGCCCGTGCCGAAAAAATCAGGAAGCAGATCCGCGAAGGAATGGGACTGACAACTCTTCCTGCCAAACCCACTTCTAAACCCATTGTTCACAGTAAGAAGGAAATGGACGGTTATACCATTGAAAATGTGGCTTTTGAAAGCATGCCGGGCATTTATGTGACGGGGAATTTGTACAAACCTATCAAAAAACAGAAATCATACTCTGGTATTCTGTGTCCGCACGGACATGGTGAAAACCCACATGGCAGGTTCCGCGAACAAACGCAAAAACGCTGCGCAACACTCGCCAGAATGGGCGCGGTCGTGTTCGTATACGACATGGTTGGGCAAGGTGATTCGAAGCAATGCGAGCACAAAATGGCTAAAGCATTGAAATTGCAGACCATTAACAGCATTCGCTCATTGGACTACCTTTTATCCATTCCCGGCATTGATCCTGAGAGGGTGGCGGTAACAGGCGAATCGGGCGGCGGTACTCAAACTTTCCTGCTGGCAGCATTGGACAATAGAGTGAAAGTGTCGGTGCCAGTAGTCATGGTTTCGGCGCATTTCTTTGGCGGGTGCGTTTGCGAGAGCGGTTTGCCGATTCACAAAAAAGGCGATTTTCAGACCAATAATGTAGAAATAGCCGCACTGGCTGCACCACGACCGATGATCATGATCTCCGACGGCGGCGATTGGACCAAAAATACACCCGAAGTTGAATATCCTTTCATTCAGAATATTTACGGACTTTATGGTAAAAAGAACCAGCTGGAAGCCGTCCATCTGGCTGATGAAAAACACGATTACGGCCCGTCAAAAAGGAAGGCAATGTACGGATTCATGGCGAAGCATCTAGGACTGGATCTCAAAGCTGTAACGGACGCTCAGGGTAATATTAATGAAACTCCTTCCAAACTGCTGGAAATCAAGGATCTTGAAGTTTTCAATGCGGCGCATCCAAGACCAGCCAATGCAGTAATGGGAGACGAAGCGGTACTAAGCCTTTTGAAGTAAACCGTCACCCTCCGATGATCATATTGATAGTTCTTGCCGCCATTGTATTCATTGTTTTAAGTTCGACGGTTTTAAAAATGCATCCGCTGGTAGGCCTTCTGCTGGCCGCTATCGGAGTGGGTGTTTTTGCCGGACTGCCCATTGACAAGCTGGCAGAAACGATCGGTAAAGGTTTTGGAGAACTAATGTCCAAGATCGGTCTAATGGTCATCCTGGGATGTGTGATCGGAGCGGTTCTGGATAAATCCAGTGCTGCCATTAAGGTCGCTGATGTCATTCTAAAACTATTTGGAGAAAAAAGACCTGCTTTTGCCATGTCGGTAATCGGCGCAATTGTGGGTATACCGGTATTCTGCGACTCAGGTTTTATCATTTTGCATAAACTGAACCAGATCGTTGCCAGAAGGACAAAGCAGCCGCTGGGTACCATTGCATTATCACTGTCTGGTGGTCTTTTTGCTACGCATACATTGGTTCCACCTACGCCCGGGCCATTATCTGCGGCGGGTAATCTCGGCATAGCTGACTCTGTAGGCCTGGTAATCCTGATAGGTCTGATCGTCTCCATTCCAAGTCTTTTTCTTTCCACCTGGTTTGCCGGGAAGTATGCTAGAAAAGTAGAACTGGCTGAGACATCGGCGGTAGAAGAGCCAGTCCTGCTCCATGAAAAGCAATTACCGCCTGCCTGGAAAGCATTCATGCCGATCGTGCTGCCTATTTTGCTGATCACGCTGGCGTCATTTGCCAAAATTTTGAATTTTCCTGAGGTATGGATCAAATGGCTGGGATTTTTGGGCAGTCCTTTGGTTTCGTTTTTGCTGGCGATATTTTTCAGTTATTCCCTGTTTCCGGAATATGCTGCGGAACGCATGATGTCGTGCTTCAAAAGCGGTATCGAACATTGCGGGACGACATTGGTTTTGGTGGGTGCAGGAGGGGCTTTCGGGGCAATATTGAAAGAAACTTCTTTAAAGGAAATGGTGAGCGAATGGTTAATCCACAATGAAATGTCGGGCGGGTACCTGTTGTTAATTGCCTTTCTGATAGCCGCTTTCTTCAAAACTGCGCAGGGGTCGACAACCTCCTCCATGGTGCTGACAACCAGTATACTAGCGCCATTACTAGCATCATTGGGCTTTGTTACGCCCCTTCAAATTACATTGGTCGTGATGGCCGTAGGAAGCGGGGCCATGATTGTTTCCCATACCAATGATGCTTGGTTTTGGGTAGTTTCGCAGTTTACGGGGATTTCGGCGAAGGATACTTATAAAACCCACACGATCCTGACGGGATTGCAGGGATTGGCGAGCTTCGCTACGACGATGGCGTTGTACTGGATCTTGGGGTGATGGGATGCCCCTCCCGGATGGCGTGGTGCCGGAGGGCATAGCCCAGGACTTAAGTCCTGGGCTATGTTGCGGGTGGGTGCTAGACGCCCAATTCGGCCAGAACTTCTGAAACCTTGGTTGCGGCTTCTTTGAATTCGATCGCTGAATATACTTTCAGACCTGACTCATTAATGATACGCGCTCCTTCTTCTGCATTGGTTCCCTGCAAACGAACGATGATCGGAACAGGTATTTCGCCAATTGCTTTGTAAGCTTCAACGACACCAGCTGCAACGCGGTCGCAACGAACGATACCACCGAAGATATTGATCAGGATCGCCTTTACATTAGGATCTTTCAGAATGATACGGAAACCTGCTTCTACGGTACGAGCGTTCGCGCCACCCCCAACATCCAGGAAGTTAGCAGGCTCACCACCTGAAAGTTTGATAATATCCATGGTAGCCATCGCAAGACCGGCACCATTGACCATACAACCTACGTTTCCGTCCAATTTTACGTAGTTCAGGTTGTTAGCGCCTGCCTCTACTTCCAAAGGATCTTCTTCGTTGGTATCACGCATTTCAGCCAGCTCTGGGTGACGATACAATGCATTGTCATCCAAATCTACCTTCGCATCAACGGCAAGAATTTTATTATCAGATGTTTTCAAAACCGGGTTGATTTCGAACATCGCTGAATCACTTTCAATATAAGCTTTGTAAAGTGAAGTGATGAATTTCACCATTTCTTTGAAAGCATCACCTTCAAGGCCTAATGCAAAAGCTACTTTACGTGCCTGGAATGGCTGCAAACCTACTTTTGGATCAATCCACTCTTTCATGATTTTTTCAGGAGTGTGCTCAGCAACCTCCTCTATATCCATACCACCTTCTGTACTTGCCATGATGACATTACAGTTTCTGCCTCTGTCAAGCAGAATAGACAGATAGTACTCTTTTGGCTCACTAGGACCTGGGTAATAAACATCCTCAGCAATAAGAACTTTGTTTACGCGCTTGCCTTCTGGGCCAGTCTGATGCGTAACAAGTACTTTTCCCAGAATGTTATTCGATATTGTACGCACATCCTCAACAGATTTTGCCAAGGCAACACCACGTTGTTCGCTGCCTACAATTCTGCCTTTACCACGCCCACCCGCGTGAATTTGTGATTTAACCACATACCATTTGGTACCTGTCTGCTGGCTAATCTCACGGGCGACTTCCACCGCTTTGTCAGGGGTGTCGGCAACAAGTCCTTCCTGAATACGTACGCCGTATTTTTTAAGGACACTTTTGCCTTGATATTCGTGAATATTCATGAGTATAAAAGTAAATTGGTATTTTCACGGCAAATTAAGGAATTAATCAAAACGGGCGTAGGTTTCAGTCCAATTATCTTTCTTCAAAATATGAATTTACTTCGGGCGAGCGGGATCAGGCGGACATACGGTTCTCTGCAGGTTTTGAAAGGAATTGATCTGGAAGTAAAAACGGGAGAAGTAGTAGCAATAGTGGGTCCGTCAGGAGCTGGAAAAAGTACTTTCTTGCACATTTTAGGCACATTGGACAGGCCTGATGAAGGAGAAGTACTGATAGAAGGAGTGAATGTTTTTACCCAAAAGGATAAAGATCTTGCCAAATTCAGAAATGAAAAGATTGGTTTTATCTTCCAATTTCATAATCTGCTGGCCGAATTTACAGCCCTGGAAAATGCCTGCATGCCCGGCTACATTAATGATTCGGGGAACGAAAAAGAGATTACTTCCAGAGGAAAAGAGTTGCTTGATATGCTAGGTCTTTCCGGTAGAATGGATCATTTGCCTTCTCAACTATCTGGCGGTGAGCAGCAAAGAGTGGCAGTGGCGAGAGCGCTTTTCAACAGACCGTCCATCGTACTCGCCGACGAACCCAGCGGTAACCTCGATTCTCACAATGCACTGGATCTGCACCAATTGTTTTTCAAGCTGCGGGATGAGTTCGGGCAAACTTTCGTAATCGTAACGCACAACGAAGAATTGGCAGAAATGGCAGACCGTCGACTGGTTATGCAGGATGGGATAATGCTTCCATAAATTTTTTTTACTCAAATGTGTGACGACCTGTTGATGACCACGTCTCAATCGGGAAGTTTTTCATAACGTTGAGTAAAGCAAATAGCCGCCCGGATTTTCCGGTCGGCTATTTTATTGAGCTTAGAGTTTAAGAGTTCAGAGTCGAAAGTGTAACAATTGAATTATAAACTTTCGACTCTAAACTCTCAACTAAAAAAATTACATCATTCCGCCCATTCCACCGCCGTGGCTGTGGCCACCGCCTGCAGGAGCTTCTTCTGGTTCGTCAGCAATAACACATTCAGTTGTCAACAACAGACCTGCAATAGATGCTGCGTTTTCCAAAGCCAAACGTGAAACTTTCTTAGGATCAATGATACCAGCTTCCAAAAGGTCTGTGTAAACATTGTCTTTTGCATTGTAACCATAAGCGCCAGTTCCTTCTTTCACTTTCGCAACAACTACCGATGGCTCTTGGCCTGAGTTAGAAACGATTGTTCTCAAAGGAGCTTCCAAAGCAACACGGATAATGTTGATACCGGTTGTTTCGTCTTCGTTGTTTCCGGTAAAGCCTTCCAGAGCAGCAGTAGCACGGATGTATGCCACACCACCACCAGCTACGATACCTTCTTCAACAGCAGCACGGGTTGCATGTAATGCATCGTCAACGCGGTCTTTTTTCTCTTTCATTTCAACCTCAGTTGCAGCTCCAATGTAAAGGATAGCTACACCACCTGACAATTTAGCCAGACGTTCCTGCAATTTTTCGCGATCGTAATCAGAAGTTGTATTTTCGATCTGTGCTTTGATCTGGTTAACACGGCCCTGAATGTCTTCAGAGTTACCTGCACCATTTACCAAAGTTGTGTTGTCTTTGTCGATAATTGCTTTTTCGCAAGTACCAAGGTATTCCAAAGTTGCGTTTTCCAATTTGAAACCGCGTTCTTCGCTGATAACTGTACCACCAGTGATGATAGCAATGTCTTCAAGCATTGCTTTACGACGGTCACCAAAACCAGGAGCTTTAACAGCAGCCACTTTCAAGGCGCCACGGATTTTGTTCACTACCAATGTAGCCAACGCTTCTCCGTCAACATCTTCTGCTAAAATAAGCAAAGGACGGCCAGTTTGTGCAACTGCTTCAAGAACTGGAAGCAATTCTTTCATGGAAGAAACTTTCTTCTCAGAAATCAAGATGTATGGACGCTCAAGATCAGCTTCCATTTTCTCTGTATTAGTAACAAAATATGGAGAAAGGTATCCACGGTCAAACTGCATACCTTCTACGGTTTTAACTTCCGTTTCGGTACCACGAGCTTCTTCCACAGTGATAACACCTTCTTTTCCTACTTTTTCCATCGCCTCAGCGATCATCTGACCAATTTCTTCGTCATGGTTAGCTGAGATAGTAGCAACCTGAGCGATTTCTTTGGAAGTAGAGATGTTTTTCTTTTGTTTCTCAAGATCTTTAACGATCACGGAAACAGCTTTATCGATACCGCGTTTCAGATCCATTGGATTTGCGCCAGCTGCTACGTTTTTAACACCGATCGAATAAATCGCTTGTGCAAGTACAGTTGCAGTAGTAGTACCATCACCTGCTGAATCAGCAGTTTTAGAAGCAACTTCTTTCACCAATTGAGCACCCATGTTTTCAATAGGGTCTTTCAAATCGATTTCTTTTGCAACAGTAACACCATCCTTAGTTATGCTTGGTGAGCCGAATTTTTTGTCGATTACAACATTACGGCCACGAGGTCCCAAAGTAACTTTAACGGCGTCAGCCAATGTGTCAACACCGCGCTTTATTTTATCGCGGGCTTCTGTGTCAAAAAATATTTTCTTAGACATAACAATTAATTATTTGAAATAACTTTAAGAGAAACTATGAATTTTAATGTCAGACAATTAACCAATAATGGCATAAATGTCTGATTCACGCATGATCAGGATGTCTTTTCCTTCGTATGCTAATTCAGTACCTGAATACTTACCGTACAATACGGTATCACCTACTTTTACTGTAAGCGGCTCATCTTTTTTACCTGGGCCAACGGCTACCACGGTTCCACGCTGAGGCTTTTCCTTTGCAGTATCAGGGATAATGATACCAAATGCTGTTTTTTCTTCGGCTGGGGCTGGTTCTACAAGAACACGATCAGCCAGAGGTTGTACGTTCACTTGTATTTCTGCTAAAGTTGACATAAATATTAAACGTTTGTTTTTTATGATTGTCAGTAATTGATTTGACTGCAAACTCGTAAGCACAATCTATGCCAGCGTTTCCTCTCTGACATTTTTTCCGGGAAGTGTGACAAATTTGTATCTAAACCTGCCGTTATATAACTATAGTGCTTTTCGTGTGTCAGGAAAGTCAAAAAATTGTTTCCGGTTTTGAAAATGCTTAAATTTTATCGGCACCAAAGTTAAAATCCGATGACAAACCTCCAAAAGAATTGGTTAACCGAAGGAATTTTTGATCTAGAGTACAAAAAATATGTGCTAATGGCCTATTTGCAGCATATAGATAGCGAGTTTACTCAAAACCGGCTGCATCCGCATTTGCCCGAATTGAAATACCATTTCAACTCATGCATCAACATTCAGGCTAATAAGAGTCAGATAAAAACATCAATTCCCAAAAACCTGACAGGTATAAATATTCAGAGATTGAGACTGGAGTACGAGGAGACCCATCAGGATGATCCTTACCTCGAAGATTTGAATTACATGCTCGATTTTGCGATTGACCGCTTTTCTAAATCCATTGATGAGGGTACAGAAAGATTCAACGAAGTGGAGGAAAATGTGAAAATTTCGCCCGTAGGAATCGTGCCGCTTCGTTTGCAAGAGGGCTATCTGCTATTTCTGCATACTTTCCAGCCGCTGGTAAGCATATTTGAATACCAGCTTGCGCTATACAACGAAATGAAACAGAGGTATTTGAAAACGACTTTCGTGGAAACCGTGCGGATAGGTATCGGCAATACCGTGTCACAAATCAAAGTGGATCTGACAAAAAAGAACAAGTCACTCCCCAATCCGGCTACCTATGTGGTGGAATCGCGCTATGAGTATCCCTTGCAGGAAACCCTTTTGCCTGTCGCTGAGAAGCTGATGTTGCGGGAAATTAATATCGCCTAGCCATTGCCACGGAAGGTCTGAAGCCAAAAAAGGTTCGCGATGCTGCATCGCGAACCTTTATATATGTTTCTTTCTGCTTATTTCGAAGTATCAGCAGGCGTTGGTGCTGGGGCAGTAGCAGCAGGAGTAGTCGATTTTGCAGGTGCAGGAGCAATATTTCCGCCTGGTACCGCAGTATTCTGAGCTTTGTCTACATTGACACTTTTAATGCCGGTTTCTGCATTACTTCCGCCTACTACTATATAAGAAGCAAGGGAGATCAGAATAACAGTGCTGGCAAGTCCCCAGGTAATTTGTTCAAGCAAATCAGTGGTTTTTTTAACGCCGAACATTTGGGTAGTCCCTGCTCCGCTAAACTCACTTGAAAGTCCTCCTCCTTTTGAATTTTGAACCAAAACAACGAGAATCAATAAAACTGCTACAATTGCAACCAGAATAATCAAACCCAAATACATGCCTTATAATATAAAAATGAATGAATGATTGAATGAGTGAATGCGTCATTCACTCGGCTTCGCTTCAATTTTAGCGATATAACTCGCTTAATTTTTTTGCAAAGTAATTCCTTTTTTCCGGTTTTTTCAAGATCAATTTTTGATAGAGATCAATTGCCTTCTCGATTTTGCCCTGACGGATTAAAATTTTTGCAAATGCTTCGGTCTCAATACTTCCGCTACCCGATTCGGCAACCCTGCCGCTCAGATCAATGGATACCGGTTCCAGATTATTATCCTGACGCTGTATCCGCGGATTTTTCTTCATAAAACCCTCAATAATCTGCTGCTGTCTTCTTTGCTCTTCAGATCTTTGAGCTTGTTGCGGCGTAATTTCCTGCTCGACAATGCTGATCAGAATATCTTCACCATTTTGGGGAATCGCTTTGTCCTGCGCCTCAATCACTTCCTCGATGTTGACGGAAGCATCGTAACGTTCCGTATCGTTTTCCACCAGTTGCTGTAAAGCGACCCTGCTCAATGCATATGCGGCAGCGCGGGGACGGGTTTCGTCGAGTTTTTCAGCAGAAGTGAGGCTGGAAGCCTTCGCCAAAAGCGAGTAGGAGATCTGGCAAAAAGGAAATGCTTTGATCGTAGCTTCCAGTTGAGGGATTACATCTGTACCAACCGCGTGCGGGCGTTTTACCAATTGGCTGAATGTATCCTTATCAATGATTGCCATGAAGTGAGCGGGTGTTAATTTGAAACGGGGAGATAAAATTAGGCAAAAGGAATGTCTCTTACCAGTCCGCAGCTGATTTATTAAAGATCTGCTGAACGATGTTTTCACGTATCGTTGGTAGCAACCGCGCTTCATTCTGGTTAAGTGTCTGATCCTGTGGGAAGTCGGCATAGTAGGTGAAAGCCTGGTCAAAGTTCTTGGTTTCGTCCTTCGCATTGGTATATCTCACCTGCACAGTTACATTCAAGCGGTTAAGGCCGGCCTGGTCGTTAGCAGTAGGCGCAGCCGCCAGTACATCGTACCCGGTAATGGATCCTTCCAGTACAAGGTCACCACCGCCGGGCTGGCTGATGAGGCTGGTATTTCGCTGGAAATATTCTTTTAATTCTTCCGTAAGCCGTTGCGGGAGATCGGACGGGCCACCCGCTGTTCCCATCGTAAAGTTGAGAACGCTGAAAGTCTTGATGTCAGGGGATAAATTGGTCCCGGTAAAGGAGTACACGCCGCATCCCGATATAAAAACGGAACTGTGTAAAAAGAAAAGCACCAAAATCCAGTTTTTAGCAGTCAGGTACCGGCATACCTTATTGTTATTCTTCAATGTCATACTGTTTAATCTTCCTGTATAACGTCCTTTCCGATATGCCCAATGCGTTGGCCGCATATTTTCGTTTGTTATTATTCTTCCGCAATGCCTTGATGATCATTTCTTTTTCCTTGTCTTCCAGTGAAAGTGATTCTTCCTCGGCCGTAACGTGTAAAACATCCTCAATTTCACTCCTTTCGTCGGAATACCTGTCCAGATCGACAGTTCTTGATGGTGTGGGAGAAAGCAAACGCGCCGGTTCAATAGTCGGCGTATGCGATGTAGACTCAGGGTTGTTGTTCAATGAACTGAACAGCTCCTGGTGATCTTTCAAAATATCACCGCCGTACTTTTCATTTTCGAGCACATTCCTGACGAGTTTTTTAAGTTCAGTCATGTCGCGGCGCATATCGAACAAAACCTTGTAAAGTAGCTCCCGTTCCGAAAACGATTCGCCTCTTTCTTCACCGGTCCGCAGCGTGATCAGCGCTTTCCGGCCGGCGGGCTGCACTGGGTTCAGGTAATGGTTGAGCGTATCCGAGGTAATAGGAAGCTCTTTGTCAGTTTCAAGAATGGTGATCTGCTCGGCGATGTTTTTGAGCTGACGGATATTACCGGGGAAAGGATATTGCATCAGCAAGTCACGTGCATCAGTAT
The DNA here is from genome assembly GCF_039919315.1 of Dyadobacter sp. Lineage (GTDB taxonomy): Bacteria > Bacteroidota > Bacteroidia > Cytophagales > Spirosomataceae > Dyadobacter. The sequence goes on from NZ_JBDSFX010000092.1 coordinate 58,391, forward strand.
CCAATCTGACTGGTTTGGTGCGGTATCTTTCCGAAAAATCATTCGTAAACTTTCTGAATAGCAACAATATATCGTCGCCCCGGTCCCGCAATGGCGGCACATAAATTGGCACAGTGTTCAACCGGTAATAGAGATCTTCCCTGAATTTTCCATTATTAACGGCATCCAACAAGTTAACATTGGTAGCCGCTACGACCCGCACATTCGTTTTAAGGACTTTGGAAGAACCTACCCGGATATACTCTCCGTTTTCGAGTACACGAAGTAATCGGGACTGTGTTCCCAAAGGCATTTCTCCTACTTCATCCAGGAAAATAGTCCCACTGTTTGTGGTTTCAAAATAACCTTTCCGTGAATCCAATGCACCGGTAAAAGCGCCTTTTTCATGTCCAAAAAGTTCCGAATCAATGGTTCCTTCCGGTATTGCGCCGCAGTTGATCGCAATGAATGGCCCGTGTTTTCTGGAACTGAGGCTATGTATGATTTTTGAAAATGATTCTTTTCCGCTTCCGCTCTCGCCGGTAATCAGCACGGTAAGGTCTGTCGCCGCCACCTGAACCCCTACATTAATAGCATGATTCAGCCCGGGGGAAGTACCAATGATTCCAAAACGGTTTTTTATTGCTTGTATTTCTGGTAAATTCATGAAACTGGCTGATGGCTGTTGGCTAATGCAGGTGTTTTTTCGACTGCATACCCACGAAGCGTTGCAGTAGTGCAATCGGTGATCATTACATTCACATAATCACCCTTTTTGAAATTTTCTCTTGGGAAAATAACCTTTTTATTTTGGTCATTGCGTCCAATAAAATCGTCTTCCGAACGCTTGGAAGTGCCTTCGACAAGTATTTTCTGAATGGTACCAATGAGTCTTTGGTTACGTTCCATTGAAATACGCTGCTGTACCTCAATAATTTCCGCAAGTCTTCTTTGCTTAATGTCCGCCGGAATATCATCGGTGAATTTTTTAGCAGCCAATGTCCCCGGGCGCTCTGAATAGGCAAACATATACCCAAAGTCGAATTTGACATATTCGAGCAGGGATACCGAATCCTGGTGTTCTTCTTCCGTTTCCGTGCAGAAACCGGTGATCATGTCATGCGAAATGCCGCAATCGTCACCCAAAATCCTTCTGATACTGTCGATTCGGTCCAGATACCAGTCCCGGTTGTAAGTACGGTTCATGATTTCCAGCACCCGGCTATTGCCGCTTTGAGCAGGAAGGTGAATGTATTTGCAGATGTTATCGTGCTTTTTAATGGTATACAACACCTCATCGGTAATGTCCTTGGGGTGAGAGGTACTGAATCTGACACGCAGCTCGGGACTTACTAATGCGACCATTTCCAACAATCCGGCAAAATTAACGTGAACCTGAGTTGGCGAATTCACATTCAGTTCCTCAGAAACCGCGATAATGCCCGGCTGGCCTGTCCATTTGTAGCTGTCGACATTCTGGCCTAGCAACGTCACTTCCTTATATCCGTCCCTAAAAAGCTCTTCCGCTTCTTTCAAGATGGAATAAGGGTCGCGGCTGCGCTCACGGCCGCGGGTGAATGGTACCACGCAAAAGCTGCACATATTATCACAGCCGCGCATAATGGAAATAAATGCAGTTATGCCATTGGAATTCAGTCTGATAGGAGAGATGTCGGCGTAAGTTTCTTCTTTGGAAAGAAACACATTGACACCTTTCTGGCCTGTTTCGGCTTCCTCTATCAAACGTGGAAGATCGCGGTAGGCATCCGGGCCGGTTACAATGTCCACCATTTTCTCCTCGTCCAGCAACTTTGCTTTCAGCCTTTCAGCCATGCAGCCCAATATTCCGATCAAAGTCCCGGGTTTCCGTTTCTTGATCATATTCAGCTCAGTGAGCCTTTTTCGCACTTTTCTTTCCGCATTATCGCGAATGGAGCAAGTGTTTAAGAAAAGAACATCCGCATTGTCTGCGTCCGAAGTCGTGGCATATCCAGCTTCACGCATCACGGATGCTACAATTTCACTGTCAGAGAAGTTCATCTGGCAGCCGTAGCTTTCTATAAATAGTCTTTTTTTGCTTGAAACAGGCTCATTCTCAGAAACACGCACGATTTCACACGCCTCTTTATCCGCCTCAGTCAATATTTTTAATGTATCTGCAATTCTATGTTCCATGCGAAGGGATCTTAGTCTCAAAATCTGCGTACTAGCTGAATCACCCGATTTGTTCAGGCTAAAAAAAGCGCTGCAGAATCACAAAGATAGGAAGAAATAACAGAAAACTGACAAACTGTCATAGCCTAGCATGAGGCAAATTTCATTGTCAAAACGGATAGCCGACACCCAGATTGATGTTTAAAAAATTGGATTGTGTTCTTTTGAAAAGCCTGTTAAACTGCAATTCATCCAGTACAAACCGTTGTAATGCAGGATCATATACTTTAATCCCGAAGTCAAATCGGAGGACAAAAAAGGAGAGGTCATAACGAATACCAAATCCCGTACCGACGGCGATTTCGCTTAGAAACTTATCCGCTTCAAATTTTTGAGAATCTGTTGCCGTACTTCCCAGGTTCCAAACATTACCCGCGTCTAGAAACAGGGCATAATTAATGTCGCCGAAGAATTTGGCCAGAAATCCCCGCCATTCCAGGTTTCCTTCCAGCAGGAACTCCCCGGGAGATTCGATTGACAAATTATTGTAAGTGAGTCGCGGAGGAGACGAGCCGGGACCAAGCCTCCGGGGTAGCCATGCTCGCAAACTGTTTGATCCACCGGCAAAGAAATATTTTTCATACGGCGGTACTTTACTATCACCATAGCTGTAAATGGCACCGGTATTGACCCGCGCAACAAATGCGGATTTTTTCCCGGCAGGCCAGTAGCGCCGGAAATCTGCATTCCAGCGTAAATATTTATAGAACTGAAGATCGTCGCCAAATACATTTTTGATGAGCTTTTTCTGGCCCGGAAGCACATTAAGGGAAGTACCCCCTGATTCAAGCCCGATCCTGAAATACCTTGCATTTTTCTGCCGCCCGATCAGGGAGTTTGTATTATATACAAAGTTGAAGTTAATGTCTGATACGAAAGATGGATTGAAGCTGTTGATCAGATTGTTACCCTGCAATTGCAATTCTTTAAGCAGGCTTTCGAAATCAGCACGAATGTTCTGGGTATTCAGAATGTTGAGGTCAACCAATGATACATTGAATAGGGTAGTATTTGTAGGCTGCCAGGAATAATTCAGCGCCATTTTTACATTGGTCCGGGTATATTCCGGGCGATTGACATAGTTATAACCCAAACTGACCTGGGTCCGGGGATTATAGCCGGCCGATTGCTTTTGAAACAGACTGCCCGGCGTGAGCAGTCGCGGAAAGATCAGGGAAGTATTCAGTCCGATTTCTTCACTCCTGTATATTTGCTGATCACCCAAAAAGCCCGGTACCAGTTCAATCCCGCCTCTTAAATTTGCTTCAAAATTCTCCAAACCATTGAACACATTACGGATTTTATACGACAGGTTAGCGAATGGGCCCGGTGTGCCTTGCAGCTGTATTACATTCAGCCCAACATCTGTGGAAATCTGGTATTTTTCAAGTGGTATCACCCTGAAATAGCTATTGATGCCTTTACCGGTTGAATCGAGGGTGTAGTTGTAGTTAACAAATCGGAACTGATCGGTCAGCGAAAGTTGCTGCTGCGTGTCCCTTTCCTTTTTCTGGCTGTAAAATGCGCCGGGACGTACCTGAATTTTACTATCCAGTATTTTTGTTGAAAATCTTTTGTCTGAAAAGAGATAATGAATGTCCCGATAACTAGTCGTATCCTTTCTGAAAAGAGAGTCAGCAAAGCCGGAAGGAGGCAGCACCTCAAAATTAACAGAATTGATCACGTAGCGGACGGGCTTGTCCCCCTCCACGGGCACATCTACGCGAACTTTCACGTCTACTGATTTGAAAAGACTGTCAGTCAATGCATTGGTAATGGTGTCGTTCACGAGGTAGGTCACATTCTGCCGGGAAAAACCCATATAGCCTTGGTCACGCAGCAAGGTTTCTATTCTTACTCTCTCTTCTTCAAATGCGTCACCATCGTACCTCTTCTTGCCAGTCAACGCTGCATCTTTGGAATTGGCACTGATAATACTGTCGGCAAAATAGTTTTTGATCTGATACGACACGTCGCGGATCATGGTGGGACGGCTTTCGGTAACCAGGTAATTGACCCTGATCCTGTCAAAAATCGTATCGGGCTTGAACCCAACCTTTGCCTGAAAAAAACCATTGTTATAAAGGTACTTCTGCATCTTTTCAGCATTCAGCGCCACCTCATTCAAGTCAAAATATACCGGGGCTTCTCCCAGAACACGCATCCAGAAATTGCCCTGCTCTACCCGTGCCTGTGCTTTTTCAAGCTTTTTGGCATATCGTCGCTGTATCTTTTCAAGCTTTCGGGGAGAATTTTCGTGAATCCGAGATTCTTTCTGATAATTTTGCGTGACCTCAATGACCTTTCGCTGTTTTTCTTCCCGGTTGTAAAACAGTTCGCCGAAACGGTACAGACCGACATATGGGAAAAAAGGCAGGCCGAGCAATCGCCTGTTGGGTTTTTGGGGAATCAATGCATCAAGCTCCGAGTCATTGACAGCATGATTGCCCTTGATGGAAGAAGTGCCGAGAAAATAACTTTTGGTTGGTGATGTAGACTTGGGTGCGCAGGAAAATAGCCCTATCGAAACGAGGAAAATAAACCAACCGTATGTAATCCTACAATTAATATTCAATGCTGTCGAAAAATCGTATAAAGTATATCAACTCGCTTAAAATCAAGAAGTACCGGCAGCAGCACGGGGCATTTATGGTAGAAGGTGCCAAAAGTGTGCTGGAACTGCTGGAATCCGATTTTAAAACCGAGGTCGTCTTAGCAACTCAGGAATTTCAGCAAAAATACTCAAGTATTTTAACCCGGCACAACACGCTCACAGAAACGGTGACCATTCAGGAGCTGGAAGGACTCGGTTCCTTCCAAACTAATGACTCTTGCCTTGCCGTAGCTAAAACGAAGCAAAATGCGTTTTTGTCTTTGGATGATTCGGAATATATGCTTGTTCTGGATGATGTCCGCGACCCCGGAAACCTCGGTACCATCATCAGAGTGGCCGATTGGTACGGTATCAGCAAGATTGTTTGCTCCAATGATACCACTGACATTTATAACCCCAAGGTGATCGCTGCCAGCAAGGGTTCTTTCACACGCGTCAATATTTTTTACACAGATCTCGTATCTTATCTCAAAGAAAATAGCGCGAAAAAAAGTGTAATAGGAGCTTTCCTGGGCGGAGAATCACTTTATGATTTTCAATTTTCTCAAACCGGCGGGTATGTCATCATGGGTAATGAGTCCAATGGCATTGGCGCCGAGGTGGAAAAACTGGTCACGCACAAAGTGACCATACCGAGGATAGGAGCTGCCGAATCATTGAATGTAGGGATTGCTACGGCCATTATGATGGATAATATGCGGAGGCAGGTTTCTATAAAAGGCTGAAATTAACCGTTACTCGTGCGCTGCTTTGTGTGATAATTCTTCCGCAAATTCTTTCCCTAAATAGTTGTTAATGAAGTAATGGGCTACGTAAAGGAGCGGTGTGAGCAGGATTGCGACCACGCCTTTGTATAAATAATTGATTGTACCTACCGCGAAAATCTGTTTCAGATCCCAATTTCCGAAAACATAAAATGCAATCGTGATCACCACGAAGCTGTCAACCAATTGCGAAAACATAGTGGAGCCGGTAGCGCGCAGCCATATAAACCTGCTTCCGGTTTTCCGGCGCAGCCACGAAAATACCACCACATCCAGCAGCTGGCCCAGTAAAAATGCAACAATGGACCCGATCATAATGCCCAATCCCTGATTGAAAATCTTGGAAAATGCATCATTAATGTTGAAGACATTGCCTTGCTTGTCGGTATTATTGAGGTCCAGCCAGAATTGGGCAGGGGGCAGCATGGTGGCCACAAGAATGGTGATGAATGTGTAGGCAATGAAGCAGGCGGTGAGGAACGAGATCCTTTTCACACCTTTTCTACCAAAATACTCATTGATAATATCGGAAGTAATGAACACGACCGGCCAGTTCACAACGCCGGCTGTCATATTGAAGTCAAGACGCTGGCCTCCGATGAGCAATTGTGCAGGTGCTATCCCAAGCAGGCTTTCAACCGAAAATATTTTACCGCCGATAATCTCGGCAATCAACGCATTGGTGAGGAATATCCCACAAAGCAACAAAAACAGACGCTGCCTTTTGGCTTCCTGAATGGTAGTATTCGGTATGGTCATTTGGTTTCGGCAGTGTTTACTGTCAGACAGAGGATTACGAAATATGACCTTTTGGGTCAGGCAATTACATCTTCAACAGTGCGTGTGGACAAAACTCTCCGGTTTTCAAGGAAGTATTCCAGTTTGTCCATGGCCTGGTTCAGTTCATCCAGGGTAGGGAGAAACACGATCCGGAAATGGTCATCGGAAATGTAGTTAAAGCCTGTACCGGCCACTACAAGTACTTTTTGGTCGCTAAGAAGGTCATAAACAAACTTTTCGTCTGTTTTCAAACCGAACTTTTTCAGATCGATTTTTGGAAAAACATACAATGAGCCCTTGGGTTTTACGCAGGTAATACCTGGGATGGATACCAGTCTGTCGTAAACAAGGTTCATTTGTTTATGTAATCTGCCGGACGGAGCGACCAGTTCTTTGATGCTTTGGTAGCCGCCGAGAGCAGTTTGTATGGCATATTGGGTGGGGACATTGGCGCAAAGCCGCATGCTCGCCAGTAGTAAAAGTCCTTCTGTATAAGATTTGGCTTTTTGTTTGGCGCCGCTCAAAATCATCCACCCACCTCTGAAACCTGCCGAACGGTAATTTTTTGAAAGTCCGCCATAACTTACACATAATGTATCAGTTACTAGTGATCCCATCGGGTAATGAACGGCTCCGTCGTAGAGGATCTTATCGTATATTTCGTCGGAGAAGATAATCAGTCCGTGTTCCTCGGCAATTTTTGCAATCCGGATCAACACGTCTTTTTCATAGACCGCGCCCGTCGGGTTGTTGGGATTAATGAGTACAATTCCTTTGGTGCGGGAGGTGATCTTTTTTTCAAGATCGTCCAGATCCGGGTTCCAGTCTGCCTGCTCGTCACATACATAATGTACGGGTGTACCGCCGCTCAATGCAATCGCAGCGGTCCACAAAGGATAGTCGGGAGAAGGTACCAGGATTTCATCGCCCGGATTCAGCAATGCCTGCATGGAAAGCAGTATCAGCTCACTTACACCATTACCAATGAAAATGTCATTGATTTCAACATCTTGTATACCAATGGTTTGGGTGTAATGCATGACCGCCTTGCGGGCCGCGAACAACCCGCGGGAGTCTGAATATCCCTGCGCATTGCGGATATTCATGATGATATCGTGAACAATTTCATCGGGAGAATCAAAACCGAATGGTGCCGGATTCCCGATGTTGAGGTTATGGATTTTATAGCCCTGACTTTCAAGTTCCAGTGCTTTTTGATAAGTAGCCCCGCGGATCTCGTATTTCAGATTGTTGAGGCGCTGGCTTTTTAAGAATTCCATGATTTATTGAGCTGGATAACCCCCAAAGTTAAGTAAAATCAATGATCAATTGATTATCTGCCACCTTCGGCGTTCAGGAGATCAGTATAGTTTTTCAAAAATTTCAGAATGATGTAGAGGACAGAACTCGCTGTGCAGAGGATTAACCATTCTCCGTGGCGAAACTGCACGTCTTCGAAAGCAATATACTCGGCTATGGTATCAAATAAAAAGAAAAGGATAAAAATAGCCGCCAACCCATTCTTTTCCTGCCTCAGTACCTTTCGGAAACTGAAATTCAGGTCAGGATTATGCCATTGGAAAATGTTCGGTACTACTGCTGGTGTTCGGGCTGCCCAATCCGAAAACGCTTCACCAAACTTCGATTTAATATACTGTTCTTCGGCGTACATAATCCGCTCGTAATAGAACCAATATATGAGGACAAACGCCACGATAAACCAGGTATGCTGCGTCAGCAAGGCGATTCCTAACCACATAAAGAAATTTCCGACATACAGCGGATGCCTCACAATGGAATACATTCCCGAGGTATTGAGGTGGTCTGCTACCTGGTTTTGTGTATTTCTTCCTGACGTATTTTTCTGAGCATAACCCACCGCCAAAGCGCGAATCAGAAGCCCAAGCAATGCGGTGCAAAGACAAAGATACTGGTAGCCTTGTTCTGGAAAATCATTAATGTGAGCATGCGCCTTTTCAAGATTTACTAAAATGAATACGATCAAACCGGGCAGAATGATCAGCAGCGGCAGAGTTCCGCGATGCCTGAACAAGAAGTTCCCTTGCTTGTCAAGTTCCTTTATTAATTCCATGATATGAATGTGTGTGTAAAAGTGAGATGCAATAAAGGCCGGCCAAATGGCCGGCTTTTACGAATTACAAAGAGAAAGATAAAATTATCTGGACCTTACAAATTTCCATTCCTCTTCCCACGAAGTGCGGATGTTTGGTGGGGCGGGAACAAGACTTGGTTGAAGCATCCAATAACTGATTTTAATCGATTTTGTAGCGGGATCATATGTGTTTATGCCTGCGGGATTAAGCTTTCCTGAGCGTGTATTCGCCGGCAGTCCGTAATAATTCTCGACGCCTATAATCTTATTTGTCATCGGATCAAATTCGACAACCGGAGAGAAGCTACCGTAACCGCTAACCCCGGTTCCGGTCCAGAACGGAATAAATGGCGCCCCGCCCCAGTTAATGTAGTCGGTCACGACACATTTAGTTGCGGAAATTGTCTCAAAGGTGTATTCAACAATTCGGCCTGTGGTGTAGAGACCCACAAAGGCGGGATTAATGACATCGGACATTTTCCCAGTTACTTTGTATACGCCATCATATTTGTTTTTTGCATTCAGGCTTAAAAGTATGGTTCCGAAATTACCGCTGATAGTTCCTGCGGAAGCCGATTTGATCTGAACCGGCAGTACATAGCTTTTGCTAAAATCGAAGTTGTTACTTTTTACTTTCAGGCCGACGGTGGCGGTGCGCCCGCCTTTTGGAATCGTGACCGATGCAGGCAGTACGTACAGTTTCGGATCAATAACCACGTATTTGGTATGCTGTTCAGCATTATACTGAGTAAGTGCCGCAGTATCGATTCCAAGTGTTACTGTAATGTCCTCTGATGCAACGCCTGCGCCTGAGTAGCTGACGGTAATGGGGTAGTCATTTTCGTCGGCCAGGTCAAACGCCCGGGTATACAATGAATATTTACTGCCGCTGGGTGAAACAAAACTGGATGGATTCTTGAATTCGATCACATTGAATGATTTCTCGGGATCCAGGGTAACATCATCTTTTAAGCATGATGTAAATGCAGAAGCCAGAATGATCAGCCCGGCAAGCTTAAATGCGTTTTTCATATCGTATGTTAATTTGGATCCCAAAAAATTAAGTCTGAAAACTGATTGACAGTCTTGAAATTGGCAGAGTTGTACGATTGCTCGGAAGCTGGATACAAAATCCGGGAGGGCATTTTGTCTATCCTTGTTGATGTTGAAAGCATTGATGCAATATTGTGATAGCCATCACCTCCTGGTGTCGTAACCGGGTAGCCGGTTCTTCTGAATTCGTTCCAGCCTTCTTCGGAATTGACCATATTGACCGCAATGTATTTTTGCGTAATAATGGCTTCCAGCTTCTGAGCAGGAGTGGTGGCGAGCTTAATATTGACCAGCTTGCTTTCTTCATTATCCTTTTTGTAAGTCGCCACGTCAGCCGCGACATCTTTCGTGGCTGATAGTGTATTGGTCACATCCTTGTATAGATAAGTAAATGATGCAGCTATTCCCTGATCAAAATTCACTGCAAGGTCGCCGGGAATATATCCTTTCAATTTCGCCTCTGCCTGTAAAAAGTGGACTTCCGCAGCCAGCATCAGAACTTGTCCCTGGTTTGGTCCTTTCAATATGCCCAATGAATTGCTAATGCTGGAGGCGCTGCTGAACAAACCGGAATACCATGTAGAATAATTGGTGATGATCGTAGGAGCATCTACTTCGTTACCTAGTTGGTTGACTGGGGTATTGGTAGTGAAATTTTTGTAAATAACAGATCCCCGACCGGAATCCAGTAGTTTTTGTCCTTTGTAAAAGCCAAAGGCGAATTTCGTAGGAACGCGGGACGTATTGGATAATGCGCCTGTATTGCTGTAGCCCCACGTGTTCCAGAATGGATTTGGCTTGTCCTTCACATAGCCGGGGTTCACAATCGCATCATCGGTAATGTAGCCCAATGTATTGTCGATTGCACCAAACTTGGTTTTTACAAAATCCGATAATGCTGCGACACCTGAAACCCTGACCAGAATTCGTAGCTTGATGGTGTTAGCAAATTTTTTCCATTTGATCATGTCCCCGGCAAATAATGGATCGGAGGAAGAATTCAGAGACTTGGGGAATTTTGCGGTGTCAATAATTCCTATTGCTTCATCCAGCTTGCTCACCAGGTCCTGGTATATGGTAGCTGCATCATCATACTTGGGTGTCAGATTTTCATTTGCTTTTAATGCTTCCGAGTATGGGACGTTGTTAAAGGCATCGACCAGCTTCTGATAATTCAGCGCAGTCATAATTTTGGCGGTAGCATTTGCGTAAGCCAGTTCATCATTTCCTTCGGTTTGGTCAATCACGTACTTGTAGTCCTGTAAATTATCGTAAGTATTGACCCAGAGGTTATTGTAATCTCCCGGAACGAGCTGATAGTTAAACAAGTTGCCAAATCCGGAGAAGCCGCCGGCATTAGCAATGTAGCCGCCAAAATGACCGCCATAAGCATTGTACTGGTTAGAAATGGATGCTGAGCCAACGATTGCCTGTGGCAGCACGAGCAATGCGGATGCACTGGTCGCTGAATTGGGGTTGGTATTAATGTCCAGGTAATCTTTGCAAGACGACGTCACCAATAGCAGGAGCATCAGTACCTGGTATATACGATATTTTTTCATCATCGGTCATTTAAAAAGTTAATGATAAGGTGCCTCCGAAGTAACGCGCGGGAGGAGTTTGTCCAAGATTGGTGAAGCCCACGGCATTACTGTCTGCCCCGTTCTGGCTGTATTCAGGGTCAGTATATAGATTTGATTTGGGCACCCATATAAACAAGTTCCGTCCCTGGACGCTGACACTGGCGCCTTTGATAAATTTGGTTTTTGCCAGAATTGAAGAAGGTAGATCATATCCCAGAGAAGCTTCACGCAGTTTCCAGAATCCGGCGGAATTCGCATAGTTTTCACCAATTCCAGTGTTTCTCGTTCCATCCGTCCAGAAATCAGCACCGCCGCTCCTGACGGTGATATTTGTGTTTTCCACGTACTGGCCCTCTGCATTCTTGTAGGAAGAATTAGGAATTACGAAACGGTCTCGGTTAAACCAAGAGGTACGAATACCGGCTCCAGAGAAGTCGTAACCCGTTGAAATAGCGTTGTAAATGTAATGTCCATTGCGGTATTCGAAGAGTACATTCAATCTTAGTCCTTTATATTTAACTCCTCCGTTTACACCCAGGATATGAGGAGGGTTGGTAATGCCGACGTCGTGGAAAGAACCATTGGTAGCTGGATAACCTGTCTTGGGGTCGACAATAATCCGGCCTTCGGGATCACGGTTGTATTTCGTAACCTGCAATAATGGAAATGGAGAACCTACTTTGGCCAATACTTTCGCAGTTGCACCTGATGACGATAGCGTAAGTTCATTGGACTGATCCGACAAAGAAATTACCTTATTGCTATTATAGGTGTAGTTAGCGCCAAGAGAAATTTCGAGTCCATAGCTGGTTTTAACAGGCACCATGTTTAGACGGGCTTCGATCCCTTTGTTCTCAACCTCGCCAATGTTCGTTCTCAAAAAACCAAAACCTGTCGAATTAGGAATCAATACTGTAATGGTTTGATCCACTGTATTCGTTTTGTAGAACGTGATACCACCGCCGATACTCCATGGGCGGAACTCAAAATCGACACCTCCTTCAATGCCGGTCGTAATTTCAGGTTTAAGACTAGCGGAAACAAGGGTATTGTCCAGCGTAAATCCGGCACCGCTTGAATAAGGGTAGTTATTACCTTGTGAGAATGTGCCGCTCAACGAATATGCGCCGAGGTTGCTCAACGGAATCGGCCCGAAAGCATTGTTATTGGCAAGGCTTACCTGTCCAACCTGCGAATAGCCCGCACGCAATTTAAGGCTTTGAAGAAACTCCGAAGTAGTAAGTGCGGGGATCGCGTCGCTTGCAATGAAAGAAATATCCGCAGACGGATAGAAGAATGAACGATTTTCTTTGGCAAGGATCGATCGCCAGTCATTTCTGCCAGTCACATGCAGGTAAAGCAATTCCTTAAAGCCAAGTCTGGCTTCCCCAAAAACACCAATTTGACGTGCTTTGTAACTGCTTTCATTAGCAGCTGGGTTGCTCAAACTGTTTCCGACGTTATAAAGTCCGTCGATCACAAGTCCGTTTGCATTGATACCTATTGCTTTGGTAGCATTTTCACGAACCGTAGTACCCAGCACGATATTCAGGTTGAATGCCGGATTCAGGTTTGTCTTAAATTCAGCCAGGAAATCATTGACCAGCTGCGTAGTGTAACCTGCGTAGTCCGTTACAGAGCCCGCAATGTCCGTTTTGGAGCTACCGGAAATGCTCTTCGTGTAGTCGGTATAAATGAATTTGCCAGTATATACTTTTCCGGAAAGATTACGTCCGCTCATGCCAACTCGATACGTAAATGTGAGCGGTTTGACAGGATTCCACTTCATTTCTAAATTCCCCTGCAAAAAGTCATTGCGTTGGTCCCAACGATTGTTAGCCAATGTGAAATAGGGGTTTTGAAAATACTCGTTGAAATAGCCGTTGGGGTTAGCATATTGGTTATTCCGCCAATCTTCATACTTCGTAACATCTACCTGGGCAGGTGACATCAGGAGATTTTGGTATGCGACTCCTGTTATACTGCTTTGTTCGGTGCGGTTTGCGATGAAATTCGTGTTAAACGACGCTGTCAGGTTTTTGTAAATGTGGCGGACAATGTTTGCACGCAGGCTATATCTTTTATACTTATCGTAAGGAACGGTAGATTTTTGATCGAAATACTGGGCAGACAAATAAAAAGTCCCTTTTTCGTCTCCCGAAGAAATGCTGAAATCAGTCTGATTGGCAAGACCGGTTTTCCAAAAATCCTCTCTTGAATTTTTGGCAGAGTAGGGCGCACTCTGGATGGATCCGTCTTGCAGGGGTTTTCCGATCACGACCGTCGAACCGTCAAATGCTGGTCCATATTGCTGATTTTCAAATGGTGTGTAAGTAGGAACATCATCCGGCGTGGTTCCGGAGCCAAACCCTTTTTGAAGCTGAGGTAGGAAGCTCACTTTTTCAATCGTGGTGGTATTGGATATACGGACTTCTGTTTTTCCCGATTTCCCCTTTTTTGTGGTTACAATCAACGCCCCATTGGAAGCATCTGAACCATAAAGTGCTGCGGCACCGGCACCATTAAGCACCTGAATGTCGTCAATGTCCTCGGGATTGATGTTCCCAAGAATATCACTGGTTGAGATCATGTTGTCGATAATGACCAGCGCCTGGTTGTTTCCCGTGAGCGACCGGTTTCCTCTGAGAACAAGCCGATAACTTGGATTAACGCCGCTACTTACACCCATTACTAACAGGCCCGGAACCCTGCCCGCGAGGCTGGCAGCGACACTTGTTGGCTTACCTTGTGTAATTTCGTGGGCTTTAATGGTAGTGGATTGATTACCCAATTCTCTGCGGTGAGCTGTTAAGCCTCCCGCTGTGATTACTACTTCGTTCAATGAAAGTTCGTCCAGAGCCAGGGCAATGTCAATTGGCTCGCTGGCTGTGACTTTGGTCTCTTGGTTCAGGAAACCCACAAACGAAAATAAAAGCGTTTGCCCGGGTTTTGCAGTGATATTGAACTCGCCCTTATCATTGGTGAGCGTTCCGGAATTACTACCTGCCACTCTCACGGTAACCCCCGGCAATGCCGACCCGTCTTCTTTGGAGGTGACCTTGCCGGTGACCTCTCTGCTTTGGGCTTGGGCGTGGCTGCATAACAGCAGCATTCCCCCCAAAATGGAAAGTAAAATTTGTTTCATAAATGTCAGGTTTGTTTTAAGTTCTGATTGTACAAGCAATCATTGCTTCTACAATCGCGACTTAATGTAAGGGTTTCTGACAAGGGTGCCCGATAGAATGAACGTCCGGCTAGGCGACGATTTTCTAACGGTAAAATATCTGTTCTAAAGCAAGAAAGGAGGCGGGAACATCCCGCCTCCTTTCAATATAATGTATTCTAAAAAATCAGAACTTGTCCCACCACAACTTGGTCGTTGCAAGATCACCACCGATGGCAGCAGCGGCAGCTTCGCGGCTTGCACCATTCAATGTCTGCTCGTTGATCGGGTAGATCATACGTACCGGAATGGCAAGTCCAGCTGGTACGTTTCCGCCTGATGGAGGTAGCAATTTAGGGAAGTCAAGTCTTCTCCATTCCACCCATGCTTCCCATCCTCTGTTATACAATGCCAACCATTTCTGGAAGCCGATTTTCTCTTTCCAGGTTGTAGCAGCAGTAGCATAAGCCACTTTTGGTTGTGCAAGGTAAGCAGTTGCTTCGGCTGCAGTTCCACCCCAGTAAGTAATGGAAGCTGTTACGCCTTTGTTGTAATGATCAGCAGCTGAACCAGTGATAAAACCTCTTTCAACCGCCTCAGCTAGAAGGAATTCAACTTCCGAGTAGTCAAGTAGCAAGCCTTCCAGGGTTGGTTCGATGATCTTGGCACTTACGTGAGAGAACGACGAGTAGGTGTTCAGGAAACCATATTTTCCTCCTATGTACTTGTCCCCAACAGTTGTGAAGAAAGAAGCTCTTCTTGGATCATTCAGATCATTCATTGGATTAATGATCGTCTCAGAAGCTACGAAATCTTGACGGCTTGAATACAATGGATTCAAGTTTTGCGCGATCACATTGTAGTTAGGAGGGGTCGAAACGTAAGGGAATGCAGCTTTATCAGCATTTGCAGTAAATACATTAGGTGCTGCTTCTGCTACCATTTTCTTAGCTTTTTCAGGATCGCTGTCTGCGATGATCATCGCTAGTTTTAGTTTCAGCGAATTTCCGAATTTAACCCATTTCGGGATGCTACCTTTGAAAAGCAGGTCGCCTGATCCAAATGGTGTTCCGTTAGCGCTTAACTTAGGCAATGCTGCGTCCAAACGGGTCAGGATCGCATCATATACTGTTTTAGCATCGTCGTATTTGGGTAGTGGATTCTCAGGGTTTAATGCTTCGGTGTAAGGAACGTTTCCGAAAGTATTAACCAGAGTAGCCCAAGCCATTACTTCAACTACTTCAATCTGTGCAAGTTGTACGTCTTTGGTGCCTGCCGACAAAAGTGCATCTGCATTGATAAGTCTTCTTGACTCATTAAGGTCAGAAATTACACCTTTGTAGAATCCCTGCCAGAAAGCCTGAGGGATCGTACGTGCCGTCACGTTATAACGTGGCTCATCCAGGTAGGTGGTTGTTGACCACTGCTGTACGTACAAACGATAGTTGTTAACATTGACATTAGGGCTGGTCAATGTATCTGCCAATCCTTTCAATGCATTCGAAAAAAGCGTTACCGCTGGCACCACAGAAGGGCGCTTGGTATCAACGTTATAGTCGTCCAGACTGTCCACGCACGCTGTCAGCAGCAGAACTGGCAAAAAGAAGATGATTAATTTTTTCATATTGTGATTAGAAACGGAATTTAACATTGAAACCATAGCTTCTTACAGCTGGATATGCACCACTTTGATAACCACCTGCTCCATTCAGCAAGCCTGAACCCAAACCTTCTTCAGGATCCTGGAAATCCATATTTTTGTGAATGATCCAAAGGTTACGACCGATCACGGACACATCGATTTGCTTGAAAGCGCGCAGTTTAGATACAAGCACTTGTGGCAATGAATAAGTCAAGGCAAGTTCTCTCAATTTGATATAGCTTCCATCGTAGATGTACATCGCTCTTGGCGGGTTGGCTGGGTAACCGTAAGCGGTAGCACCGTTGCCATCCACGTTTTCAGCCCTTACGGTGTTTGGTGAGCCGTCAGCTTGTACACCTGGGAAAAGAACACCACCTTGATTTGGAGCATCTCCTACTTTGTTACCCTTTGCATCATACAGATAAGCAGGGTTTCTTTTAGGATTGCCCAATTCGTTCACACCGGCTGTAACCGGGTACATACCTGTTCCTTCTCCATACCATTGATCCAGTGACCAGATGTCTCCACCTTTACGGATATCAAGCAAGAAGCTCAATGACAATGTCTTGTATTTGAATGTATTGCTTACACCGCCGATCCAGTCTGGGTTCGGATTTCCGATGATCATGGCTGAGCTGGCAGTGGCTGCGTAGATACCATTGGCTTTTACAACTTTTTCCCCTGTTCCTTCATGATAAACGAAGTCTGTACCTCTGATCACACCAAATGGCTGTCCTTCTGCTGCGTTAAGAGAAACACCTCCTTGTGGAGCAGCGATCTGTACATTGGTTACTTTGTTAGCACCTTCGCCATACAGGCTGATCACCTTGTTTCTGTTACGTGCAAAGTTCACATTCAATGTCCAGGAGAAATCCTGTACCTTGATCGGAGTTACGTAAGCAGAGATCTCGATACCCTTGTTTTGTACTTCTCCGGAATTGATGTAGCGGAAAGCGTAACCAGTTGCAGCAGAGATCGTAACTGGCAGGATCTGATCCAATGTTGCTGAACGGTAATAAGTTACGTTCAAACCAACACGGTCATTAAGGAATGCAGTTTCAAGACCGAATTCGTAGCTTTTTGTACGTTCAGATTTCAGATCAGGGTTGTTCTTGGTATTACGTAATGTAAAATAAGGAACTGAACCGATACCGGTTGGTTTGTCATATACATCACTTGTGCTGCCCCATGGTGCATCATTACCAACTTCTGCATAGTTAACGCTCAATTTACCCATTGTTAACCAGCTTGCTTTCAACATATCAAGATTAGAGAAGTTGAAGTTGGCTCCGATCGCAGGATAGAAATAAGAGTTGTTGTTTTTCGGAAGTGTCGTCGATTTGTCTTGTCTTGCAGTAAGGTCGAGGTTTACAAGATCTTTGAAACCAAATGAAGCCTGTGCATAAAGACCATCCACACCTATTTTCTGATAAGTTTCAGTTGGCGCTTCAATCGCGTTAACCGAGTTGCTCAAAGAATAAAGGTTTGGAACAACCATACCACCATTCGTTTTAGCTCTGATCGCATCCAGTTTAGAACGGCGCATGCTACCTCCAACCAAACCGGCGAAGTGAATGTCCTTCGTGATGCTCTTACGGAAATTGAAGATAAGATCAAGGTTGGTTTCGTGGAATGACCTGTTGTATCTTTTGTATTCGGCAGGGTCTGAGCTACCAAATGCAATTCTTTCTTCCTGCATATCACTTGTCCCGTTATAGGCGAAACGACCTGTGAAATCTACCCATGGAGCGATTTTGTAAACTGCCTGGGTATAGCCGAAGAAGTTGTCACGAGAGTCGTTTGAGAAGTTCTGATACCGTGAGAAGTATGGATTTTCTGAGTAGATAGGGCCATTATCTTCAAATGGATCAGTTGGGCTACCCCAGTTCCATGTTACGTTCTGTTGGTTTCTGAAATAGGCCTCTTTTTGCTCAACAAGGTCAACATTGGTTTGGAACCACTGTCTGAACTGCTGGTTAGGGTTTTTTCCATCATAACCTGTTCCGTAACGTCCTGTACCTTTAATCTGAGAGTAGTTGGCGTTTGCCGATATGGTCAGTTTTTTGGTCAGGTCAAAAGAAGCGGAGAAGTTGAAAAGGTTTTTGTTCAGCTTACTGTTTGGCAAAACTCCTTTTTCATCATTTCTGGTATACCCCACTTTGAAAGTAGCATTGTCGCCACCACCTGTAATGTTGATGCTCTGGTTAGAGTTAACCGCAGTTTCGTAGAATTTGTCAGGACCATTCTTTGCAGCTACCCATGGAGTCATTTTACCAAAAGTAGGAGACGTAGGGTCTAGAGAATTCCATTGATAAACCATACGACCTGGATCAAATTTAGCTCCAAACGATGCATCAGCGTCAAATACAGCGATATCGCCTTCGCCTGATCCCAGGTTACCACGGTAAAACTGATCTGCAGCTCCGTCACCACCGTAGCCTGCACCGTATTCGTTCTGGTATTTTACAAAAGTAGTTTTGTCAATTTTACCCCAGGTAACGCCGCTGTTGACAGTTACATCGAAGCTGTTTTTGCGTCCTTGCTTGGTAGTGATCAAAATAACACCGTTTGAAGCGCGTGAACCGTAAAGAGCGGTGGCGGCAGCACCTTTCAAAACGTTAACAGAAGCAATGTTGTCCGGGTTAATATCCGCAGCAGCATTACCGTAGTCAGTTCCGGCACGTCCCGTTTGTTGGTCAGATGTGTTAGTGTTGGCGTTAGAAACAGGTACACCGTCGATAACGAACAAAGCCTGGTTGTTACCAGTAATGGATTTGAAACCACGAATGATCACGCTCGTTGAACCACCCATGTTGTTGTTGGTCTTCACATCCAGACCGGCGATTTTACCTGAAAGCGCATTCATTACACTCGGGTTACGCGATTGTGTGATCTGCTCACCTGTGACCTGCTGAGCAGCATACACCAGCTCATTTCTTTTTCTTTCCTGTCCCAAAGCAGTAACCACTACTTCTTGTAACTGGCTAATGTCGTTTTTGAGTGAGATGTTGATGGTTGACTGGCTTCCTACAATCGCTTCCTGAGTCTGAAAACCAATGAAGCTGAAAACCAAAGTAGCGCCTGACTCGGAAGTAATCGTGTACTCACCCTGGGCGTTTGTAGTGGTACCTCGATTAGTACCTTTCAAAGAAATGTTAACACCCGGCAAAACCGAGCCATCTTCTGCACTGACCTTACCGGTCACAGCGCGGTCCTGGGCATGTACTTGTGTGCACAATAGCAGCAAGCACCCCAGTAGGGATAATAGAGTCTTCCTCATAAATGATTAAATAGTTAGATTTGTTATGTTAACATAATGTTGCAAAATTAATTATTAGTTTAACCATTACAACCTTTCAATTGCCAAATTTCAAAATATACTTTGGTTTGAGGTATGTTTTCGGAGAATTTTATAGCAGGAGATACCCCTTTTTTGCGATTTTTTTAAATGTTTAAAATTTTCAAAAAAAGAACACTTATTATGTTTTTGTTAACATATACCCCTTTTCTTTAACTTTTTCGTAGCATTCTCTCCAAGAGTTATTCAGATTATCAATACCGGTCAGTAATTAACGCTGTATATATACGTAGCCTCTATTAAGAACGGATATAAATTACGTTATCTCCTTCAAATTTTAAAAGGCTATTGAAATTCAGCGATCGAATTGAGTCCAATATTTGGACTATTCTAATATTTAAAGGGTTTTTAAAGGAAATAATTTGCGCATTTTAAAGGGCCAAATACAGGTTTTCGAGGCTAATTGTCGACCAAAATAGGAGAAAGTAGAACATAGGGTAATTCACATATTGTCGACATTGTTTGCAATTATTTCACAGATCGTGTAGAAGTGTTGAAAGTTTAACAACAAATAGGTGAAAAACACAAACTTTTACAATATACGTTTTGAGAGGTCAATTTGAGCCTTTGGCTAATTATTTTGCAATGAAACGATTCCAATGCCAAATAATATTCTGGACTTCTTAGGGTAGGCATTGTAAATTTATTAAAACAACATTAATTTTGTAACCATTAAGTCAACTGATCCTATTAAACAAACTCTAAATCATTGCTATGAGAAAGATTCTACAATTGTTAGTCTTGATAGCCTTACTAACGCCTGGGTGGCACGCGTATGCCCAGGATAAGGAGGTGTCAGGAGTCGTGACCGCGGATGACGGGAGTGTCCTGCCAGGAGTGAACATTACAGTAAAAGGGACGACCAGAGGGGTAAGTACTGACACAGAAGGGAAATATTCAATTTCAGCTCCATCCTCGGCAACATTGGTGTACTCATTCGTGGGTTACATCGCCCAAAATATCGTAGTGGGTTCCAAAACGACAATGAATGTAACGCTGGTAACTGATGCCCAGCAACTTGGCGAAGTGGTGGTTACTGCCCTTGGTATTTCCCGCGAAAGAAAATCGCTCGGATACTCTACCGCAACCATTACCAACACGTCCATCACAGAAGCAAGGAACACCAGCCCGCTCGATGCCCTGAACGCAAGGGTGCCAGGTCTGTCTGTTTCCACCGCTTCGGGAGCGCCGGGAGCTTCAACCGTGCTGAATATCCGCGGTTTCAACTCGGTGACGGGAAATAACCAGCCGTTATACGTGGTTGATGGTGTTCCGATGAACAACCGGGGCAATTCGTCGTCAACCACTGCTGCGAACAGCAATGATGACTTCAACCGATCGATGGACTTTGGTAACCAGATGAATGACATTAACCCGAATGAAATCGAGACTATCACGGTTTTGAAAGGTATTTCTGCATCTGCATTATATGGTAGCCGTGCTGCAAACGGAGCTATCCTGATCACAACGAAAAAAGGAAAGTCAGGCAAAACGACCGTTGACTTTTCAAGTTCTTTTGCACAATCTCAGGTGCTGAGAGTTCCTCACCTTCAAAATACTTACGGACAGGGATGGAGCGGCTTGTTTAATTCGATCGAAAACGGCTCATGGGGACCAAAAATGGACGGATCAACAAGGCTGTGGGGTAATGTAGTGGACAATTCACAACTATTGAAACCGTTCGAGGCCCAGAAGGACAATCTGAAAGACTTTTTCGACCGAGGCTACGAATGGAATAACAGCATCGCCGTTGCAGGTGGTACTGAGACAGCCAACTACCGTGTTTCTTACTCCAATGCCATGGCGGACGGCGTAGTGCCGACTAACGCGGATTCATATAAGCGTAATACGTTAAGCCTGAATGGTGGATTGAAGCTGGGTAAATTCTCGGTTAATTCAAATATCAACTATGTTCACAAGAACCAGAAAGCGGTCGCAACCGGACAAGGTGACGATGCGGGTGGTGGAAAAGTGGTTTGGCAGGAGATTATTCAAATCCCGAGAGACCATTCAATTGTTGACTCCAAAGCATTCCTGGATCCAAACAATCCTTTCGGTAAGTTTATGGATCTTGACAATTACTTCACGCCATACGCACAAAACCCTTACTGGACGCTGTACAACCAGGGTAACAACTATGATGAAGATCGTATTTTCGGTAACATCGAGTTCGGTTATCAGTTATTGCCAAGCCTGGGTGTGCAATGGAGAGTGGGAGGTGACTATTCCGACGCATTCCAGAAAGACTGGGGTAATGTGGGCCGGATCACACCGGGTACTCCCAACGCAACGGCCAATAACGTATTCGGTAGTGTGGCCCAGTTGTCGAGAGGTAACCGTCAGTTCAACAGTGACCTGATCTTTAACTTCAAACATAATTTTGGTACCCGTTTTGATGTTCAGGCTTTTCTTGGACATAACGTAAACGAACGGTCCGGCCTTACCAATTATGCAAGGGTAACGAACCTTGACTTGCCAGGATTTTACAGCCTGTCCAACAGCTCAGTAACGCCGATCACTTTCGCAACGACTACCATGCGCCGTTTGGTGGGTGTGTATGGTTCGGCCACTTTCGGTTTCGATAGCTGGCTATACCTGACAGTAGGAGCGAGAAATGACTGGAGTAGCACATTGCCCAAAGGTAAAAACTCATATTTCTATCCAAGTGCAAGCATCAGCGCAGTGTTGTCAGAAGCATTCAAGCTGCCAGCGCAGATCCCATTTGTTAAAGTACGCTTTGCTGCCGCGTCTGCCGGTAATGATGCCGATCCTTACCAGGTGTACTCCGTATATGTTCCGGGTAGCGTGAGAGCGGGTGGTTTTGGTAACATCAACTTTCCATTCGGTGGCGTTAATGCATATGAAGTTTCAAATAACCCGGGTAACCTGGACCTGAAACCTGAAATTTCTCAGGAATTCGAGGCAGGTCTTGAACTCGGTTTCTTCGGCAGAAGAGTAGGGGTTGATTTGAGCGTTTACGACAAATTGACTAAAAACCAGATTATCAGCCTTAACCTGGAACCTGCAACCGGCGCCACAGCGCAAACTGTGAACCTTGGTAGTGTCAGAAACCAAGGCTTGGAACTCGCATTAAACCTGATCCCGGTTCGTACAGAGAATTTTGAATGGGGTGTGACTGTGAACTACAATAAAATCAAAAACGAAGTTGAATCACTTGGTTTGGAAGGTGGATCGGGAAATATCCTGCTCAACAGCAGCTATAATGTCAAGCTGCGTGCCGTAGTGGGCAAACCACTTGGCGCCATTTACTCTCCGGACGTGAGACGGGATCCCGACGGTAATGTGGTCGTAAACCCTGAAACAGGCTTACCATTGCAAAGTACTGACGAAGTGTACAGAGGTTCGATCAATCCTAATTACACATTGGGGCTTTCAACTTATTTAAATTACAAAGGCTTCAAGCTGAGTGCAAACGGGGATTACCGTAATGGTGGGGTGTTTTATTCATACACTGCGAGGTTGAATTACTTCAATGGAAATGCCTACAACTCCCAATACAATGATAGGGAGCCCTGGGTTATCCCTGGTTCGGTAGTAGAACAGCCAGACGGTACTTTTGGAGAAAACACGACGCCGATCTCACGTGCAGATGTATACACTTATTACGGAGGAACTACTTCCTATGAGTACAACCACGTGTTACCGAAGACCTTCTTCAAGCTCAGAAACGTATCTCTTACTTATTCTGTGCCCAAAAGCTTCCTGACCAAGTTGCCGATCCGGGTCGCATCCGTAGGGGTATTCGGAAGAAACCTTGTGCTATGGACGCCAAAAGGAAACCATTTTACAGATCCTGAGGCCAATACATTTGGTACCAGCCTTAAAAATCTGTACGGTGAATTTGCTTCCGGTCCATCTGTTGCAACGTATGGCGCACAGTTAAATCTATCATTCTAATTTAATTTCAAATGAAAGGTATAATTAAAAATAGTGTATTGCTGTTCGCAGCATTCGCGCTGGGGTCTTGCAACGACTGGCTTGATGTTAATGAAGACCCCAATAACCCAACCAATGTAGCACCACAGTACGTATTACCAGCCGCTCAGGCTTCGGTAGCAGGTACCGTTGGTGGTGATTTCGCGATCATCGGCGGAATATGGTCCCAGCACTGGGCGCAATCGAATTCCAGCTCGCAGTACAGGACCATTGATGCCTATAACCTCAATGCAGCGGATTATAACATCGCCTGGACTGAATTATATGCAGGTGGATTGAACGACTTTGAGGACGTAAAGAAAAAAGCAACGGAATCTGGCAACAACATTATGGTGTTGCAGGCTGTGGCTGTACAATCCTATGGTTACCAGATGCTTGCCGACTGGTTCGACAAAATTCCTTTGACAGAAGCTCTTCAGGTGGAAACCAATAAAACGCCTAAGTATGATGATGGTCCGACGGTTTACGCTGAATTATTGAAACGATTGGATGCAGCATTGGCTCTGGATTTCAACAACGGAAAGTCAACCCAGGTATCTTCTGACCTTGTTTTCGGTACATTAGGTGCTGCTGATCAGATCGACCAATGGAAACGTTTTATCAATACGCTGAAGTTGAAAATGTATCTTCGCCAGACCAGCAGTCCCAATGCCGCACCGGCAATTGCAGCAATCAAAGCAATGCTTGATGCAAATACAGCTTTTCTGGAAGGTCCGGCGGCTATTACCCAATTTGTGGATGAGCCTAACCGAAGCAACCCATTATATGAAAACAATGTACGTCAGCTCAATACAGGCACTAACCTGAGACTAAGCAGAACACTTTTGTCATATCTGGAAGCAAATAATGACTTCGCGAGATTAGATGCATATTTCACGCCAGGGGCGACAGGCCAGGTTGGTTTGGCACAAGGTGACTATGGTTCTACCGTGGCACCAACTACACCAAGTGTTGCGAAAATGACCGCGGTTGATCCATTCTACTTTTTCAGTATTGATGAAGTGTATTTTCTACTTTCAGAGGCATATCTGCGCACAGGTAATGAAGCAATGGCCAAATCATTCTATGAGAAGGCGGTTCCTGCTGCATACGCCAAGTTCAAGATTACTTTCGATCCTAAGAAAATAGCTGCGGGTGGTGCGTATGCTTACCCCACAGCCGGAACAACGGAAGCAAAAATCAAGGCGATCATGTACCAGAAATGGGTAGCGATGGTTCGTCAGGGTTACGAGTCGTTCTGGGATCAGGCGCGTACGGGATATCCCGAAAAATCGCCGGTGCCTGTAACGAGCACCCAATATGTTCCAGGCCAATGGACCTCATCCGTGCAGGCCGTGACTGCGGGCGGTGCGCTTCCTAAGCGGATCCCTTACACGTCTGCGTCACGCGACGTGAACCCGAATACGCCGCAGGTACCAAACATTACAGACAAAGTCTGGTGGATGAAATAATCATATAATCATGATCACGACAATTATGAAAAGAGGAATAAAGCTAGTAATGTTTACTTTGACGCTGTTCGCCGCATTATCTTGCGAACCCGATCGAGTAACTGAGGATATATCGAGTATTACATTTTACCCGGTTATCACGCTGAAAGGAGAACAATGGAATACGGTGAAGGTGGGAGGCACGTTTGCTGATGCAGGTGCCACCGCAACTGAGGGAGAGACGGAGATAACGGTCACAACCACAGGAACAGTGGATACCAAAACACCTGGCGTTTATGTGATCCAGTACGACGCTACCAATAAGGATGGCTATTCATCCACTGAGTACCGTTACGTTGGAGTGATTTCCGCTGCTGCTCAGGGTGTTGACATTTCCGGAAGTTACAAAAGGAATGCGGGTGCGTTGGGAGTTTCGAAAGTGACCAAGATTTCGGATAACTTTTACCAGAGCAATAACATAGGAGGAGTTGCAACGCCATCACCAGGTGAAACTGTTTACTTCTATTATTACGACAAAGGTAAGTTGGGTTTACCATTTCAGCTGACACCGGGAAACTCGTTCTCGGCGACCAATGCTACGATTAAAGAGGGCGTTTCTTACAGTTGGGTGGTTATCAACTCCGGATTTGGAACTGCGTTGCGTGTATTTGAAAAACAATAAAATGAACATGAAAAAATATACAAAATACTCGATAATATTCCTGTTGTTTGGTTTGATGTCCTGCGATTTGGGAAATGAACCAGAAATAGAAGGTACTAAGTTGCAGGCAATGGCTGGGGAATGGTGGATTAATGTGCTCACGGATGGAGAAGACATTGGTGCAGGGTTTAACCTTCTTACTACTTCAAATACCGCTGCAAACAATGAGACCGACCTCATTTTTGACGACCATGAATTATGGCCTGCAAAAGTTGTCGCCAAGGTTAGCCTTCCGGGCCTGACTTTCGCAGCCGCTCCCGGATTGAGCAATGCGTATGATCCCGATATTAAAGTATCGGTGATTGAGGGCAAGATACTGAA
The DNA here is from genome assembly GCF_039919315.1 of Dyadobacter sp. Classification (GTDB taxonomy): domain Bacteria; phylum Bacteroidota; class Bacteroidia; order Cytophagales; family Spirosomataceae; genus Dyadobacter. The sequence continues at coordinate 84,083 of NZ_JBDSFX010000092.1, forward strand.
AGGCGCAGCTACTACGCCGGGAGGTAACAAAACGGACTCAATCTATGTCAAACTGGAATTTTCAGATGACCCGGGTGTGCAATACGAATACGCCGGCTACCGTCGTACTGGTTTCCTGGAAGACGAGCATTGATTGCCTGAAAGCAACTTAATGTAGTTTAACTTGAAAATAGAGGCGTTATCTTTAACAGGATAGGGCCTCTTTGTGTTTCTTGGAAGGTGATTGTGTACTATATTGCGTAAATGCATTCCTATGACTGATTGTTAACCCTTTAAGAACTTCATTTAATGACATATTCTACATTACGGCATTCCAAATCCATTCTCAACGGACTTCTGCTCTTGTCGGCGCTACTTTCCGTAACCAATGCATTCAGCCAGTCGAAAATAAGTACCGCCATCGATCAAAAGGCGCAGACGCTGGATAAAAAACTGGTAGAATGGCGACGCGATTTTCACCAGAATCCTGAGCTCGGTAACCGTGAGTTTAAGACAGCGGAGAAAGTAGCGAATCATTTAAAACAACTGGGAATTGAGGTCACCACAGGTGTAGCGCATACAGGCGTAGTGGGTATCCTCAAAGGTGGAAAACCAGGCCCGGTCGTGGCGCTCAGGGCTGATATGGATGGGCTGCCGGTCACCGAACGAGTGGAACTACCATTCAAATCAGCAGTAGTAACGGATTATAATGGTCAGAAAACAGGCGTCATGCACGCTTGCGGCCATGATACGCACATTGCGATCCTCATGGGAGTTGCCGAAGTGCTCGCATCTGTTAAAGGTGAAATACCCGGAACAATTAAGTTTATTTTCCAACCCGCCGAGGAAGGAGCGCCAGCTGGCGAAGAGGGTGGTGCGCAGCTGATGGTAAAGGAAGGCGTGTTGGAAAATCCGAAAGTTGAAGCCATTTTCGGTCTGCACATTGATTCGCAGCTTGAAGTGGGCAGTATATCTTACAGGCCCGGAGCGACTATGGCCGCCGTCGATTTTTTTAGTATTGATGTAAAAGGCAAGCAAACCCACGGCGCATATCCATGGTCAGGCATTGATCCGATCGTGACTTCCTCTCAGATTGTGACTGCTTTGCAAACGATCGTCAGCCGTAATTTAAATCTGACCCAGGCACCGGCTGTGGTGACAATCGGGGCTATTAATGGCGGCATCAGGCAGAACATCATTCCCGAATCGGTTAAAATGATCGGCACGATCCGCACTTTCGACGAGGGGATGCACACCTATGTACACAAAAGAATCACCGACATTTCCACACTCATTGCGCAAAGTGCGGGAGCAACAGCAGAAGTGAAGATCGATGTCATGTATCCGGTGACATTTAATGATGTACCGTTAACTGAAAAAATGATCGGTACCTTGCAAAATGTGGCGGGAAATGATCATGTGAAAGTGATTCCGGCCAAAACCGGAGCGGAAGACTTTTCATACTTCCAGCAAAAAGTACCCGGTTTTTTCTTCTTTCTGGGAGGTATGCCGAAAGGTAAAAATGTGGCAGATGCAGCGCCGCACCATACCCCTGACTTTTACGTAGACGAAGGTAGCCTGGTTTTAGGAGTACGCTCGCTCAGTAGATTAGCGACTGACTATTTGGAAAAAGCAAAGAGTAAGTAGGGAGCAGATGTTATTCCGGAATGTTCTTCCTGACCTGATCGAAAAGCATGCTCGGGAAGAATCGTTTCAAATATATGGCGGCAACTTCCTTGAATCCGCCAATGTAGATTTCTTTTTTATCTTTTTTAACGGCATCCAAAATCTGACGCGCACATTCGTCGGCAGGAATACCTTTGGCCTGATTGGCGTCCATTTTCCCGAATTTGGCACCAGATTCATTCAATGCATTCAGCGAAATATTGGTACGGATATAGCCTGGGCAGATGGTAGTAACTTTAATGTTATCCTCAAACCCCTCGGCCCGCAAAGAATCATAAAATCCATGCAGCGCATGTTTGGCAGCATTATAACCCGATCTCATGATCGTACCGATTTTACCCGCCACGCTGCTGATTACGATGAAATGGCCGCTTTTCTGATTCTTCATGTAAGGCAAAACGGCCTTGGTTAATGCTACGGTGCTGAAAAAGTTTACATTCATCAGCTTTTGGTACACTTCCAGATCGGTATCCTGAATGTAAGACCGCTGACTTACACCCGCGTTGTGAACCATGATATCAATTCGTTGGAAATGACCGATAATCTGTTCGGCAGCAGGCTTGGCCTTGTTAAATTCCGTCACGTCGAGAGGCAATACCAGTACATGACTTTCTGGAAGTCCGGTCAGTTTTTTCACGCGGATCAGCTCTTCTTCACGGCGGGCGGTCAATACCAGCTTAGCGCCTTCTTTGGCAAATGCGAGCGCAATAGCCTCTCCAATTCCCGAAGATGCACCCGTGATCCAGACTACCTTATCCCTAAAATTTTCCATGTGATTAATACTGAGTATCGGAAGTTTGAGGCAAAAAACGGAAATTAACCTCACGATCTCCTATTTCCAGAGAAGCCTTCATGCCAATGCCCATGGCCCTGTTGTCGCCTACGTGGCCCACCGGAAAGTTATAACAAACCGGGTAATCGAATTCAGCAATATGCTCTTGCACGATCTCGTAGGTATCTTTTCCAAAAGTCGGGCTGCCATTGTCCTTCATATCAGTGAATTGTCCCACGATCAATCCGGCAAGGTTAGTCAGTTTTCCGGCCCTTTTCATCTGGATCATCATTCGGTCCAGATTATAGAGGTATTCGTTGATATCTTCAATAAACAGGATCTTGCCGGTCGTATCAATTTCCGTTTCGGTACCGATCAGATGTGCGAGAATGCATAAGTTTCCGCCTACAACCTGGCTGGTTACGTTTCCGGTACGGTTCAATGAATGTGCTGCAAAAGTATAGGCAGGCTGTTCGCCAAAAAGCATTTGTCTGAGTGATTTGGCAGCTTCCTCCGCGCCATCCGTAGTGATGGATTTGGCCATTGGAGCATGCAAACTGGCATAGCCAAGCTGATAAATCCTGGAAAGAATCACAGTAAGGTCACTAAAACCGACAATCCATTTGGGAGATTTCAGGAAACCTTCAAAATTAAGGCCATCTACGATCCGGGAACAACCATAACCACCACGAGCCGCGATAACTGCCTTGATATCAGGGTTGTCCAGCATATTTTGCAGGTCGGCAAGACGGACATCGTCAGAAGCGGAAAATTGATTGAATGCGCCTTGCAGTGTGGTGCCTTCCACCACTTCCAGTCCCCATTCGTTTTTGAAGATATTGATACCGGGCACGATATCGTCATACTTAACCACACTGGCGGGAGCAACGATCCCTATTTTATCACCTGACCTCAAAAAAGGCGGAAGCTTGATTTCGTTCATTCAAATAAGTCAAAGCATTGACGGCGTCCTGTAAATTTGAAAGTAAAAGTTCGTCAATGTCGTCATGATATAGTTGTAAATCTGGGACTAATAGTATCCCTTTAATGAGAATATGTAAACGGTATCACCTATTATTTCGTAAATAATGCGGTGTTCTTGATTAATTCTGCGTGAATATTTTCCGGCAAGCTGATGTTTCAATAGTTCTGGTTTACCAATCCCTGAGGTGGGGGTTTCCCTGATGGATTCAATAAGTTCTCCGATCTTTTTAATCAGATTTTTCTGGCCAGATTTATGCCAGAATTGCAAATGCAGAATAGCAAGCTCCGTAAATTCTATTTCGAAGATACCAGATCCCATACATTAGCGCCTGCTTCTAGTTTAACGGTCTTGCCAGCTTTCATTTGCTTTTCGCTCAATTTTACCATCGCAACAAATTCAGGATCATATTCCTTATCTTTTGCTTCTTCAAAAGGAACTTTGAAACCATTAAGAAGCGCTCTAACTGCTTGTAAAACCGCTTTGTCCTCGGTATTAATGAATAGCGTTGTCATTTGCTTTGTCTTATTAAGTTATCATTAGAGATCCACAGCCGACTATATAAACACCACATCCTCTACCAGATCCGTCCCCATTTCACGATTAATCAGCTCAACAATTTTTGTTTTGGCGCGGAAAAGTTCGTTGCGGAGCGGAGCCGATTCTATTTGAAGAAAAAGGGTTCTCTCCTTAATGTAGACCGTTTTAGTCCGGGTAGCGATGGCCGATCCCATGATCTTGTCCCAATGTGCCACTACATAGGATTGGTCAAACCGGTTTCTGATCCGGTACTTGTCCAGCATTTGATCAATGGCATCTTTCAGGGGCGTGACACCCGGTCGGCGGGATGCTTTTTCTTTGTCGAACCGATAGTGTTGTGCCATAGTTGGAGTGAATGTGCGTGTTACAAATGTAGGAAGATATCAGGGTACCTTCCCAGAAACTCATCTTACTTTTTTAACAATTCCTGATACACCACGTCCATAATCGCAGTACGGATATTGAGCGCTGAGATCTTGTTATTCTCTCTGGTCGGGTACACTCTGTTGGAAAGAAAAACGTAATTCAGCTTCCACGCAGGGTCCGCCCAGGTCATGATGCCCGTGTAGCCCGTATGCCCGAAACTGGACGGACTGGCATATTTCGGCGCATTACCGGAATATTTGAAAGTAGGCTTATCAAACCCAATTCCGCGACGGCTGCCTTCCTCTGGATATTGATAACGCGTAAATTCGATCAGTGCATCTTTGCTCAGCAACTGCTGTCCGCCATAATATCCCTGCTGCAAATACATTTGCCACACTTTCATCACATCATTGGCATCCCCAAACAAACCTGCATGACCACTGAGCCCGCCAAGCATTGCGGCAGCTTCATCATGAACCTGGCCATGCAATTGCGTCATCCTGAAAAACGTATCCCTTTCGGTAGGTACAATGTCTTCCAGTTTGTAAAAACGTTTCGGATTGAATGTCAGTGAATTGGCGCCCAGTTTGTGGTAATAATGGTTTTTTAGGTAGTCTTCAAAATTCTCGCCGGAAAGGCTTTTGACGATCTGCGGATAAAGAATAAAAGAGAGATCGCTGTACACATATCCTTCTTTTTCATTCAATGGTGAATCACGAATGGCTTTGAAGATCGTTTTGTCATAATTTTTGAAAATAAACAAACTATCGCCCACCACCGAAGTAGGGTAGCGTTTAGACTCCTTGGTGCTGAAAGTCTTCCTTTTCCAGCTACCGTCCTGATTTTGCGCCTCTTTCCAAAGTACAATGAATGCCTTTAACCTCGCGCTGTGCGTCAGAACGCGCCTCCAATGTAGATCTGCTTTGTTTGAGTTTTTGAAATCAGGTAGGTAATCCTTCATCGTAGCGTCCAGATCAAATTTCTTCTGATCCCAAAGGCTCATTAACGCCAATGTGGACGCCGTAATCTTGGTCACCGACGCCAAGTCATAAAGGTCAGTCAGTTTCACAGGTTCCGGGCCTTCGTAAGTATGTTTGCCGTAAGCTTTCCGGAAAAAAACTTTACCGTCTTTTGCCAGCTGAACCACACATCCTGGCGTTGCTTTTTGGGTCAATGCAACATTGGCAATGGAGTCAATCTTGTAGGTAATCACTTTCGAATCCAGCCCCAGCTCTTCTGGAATCGTGTATTTCAATCTGCCGATAGCTGGGGTCTCTATTCCAGCATTGTACGGAAATTGTACATTCACTGTTACAGGCAGCTTACCCTTCGCAGGTATCGCCCCGAAAATCAGCTGAGCCGACAAATCCTGGGTGTATGGCGTCAATTGATACGACATAATCAATGCCTTCGCAGCCTCAGGTTTTTCGATTTTATTCAATGCATATGGGTTGCCGAAAATAGAAACTACCGCCTTATTAGTAGCAATCAGCTCCTTCAAAACCGCATTCATTTGATCGGTAAGGCCGTAATTTGTACGGGGAGAAATGCTTCCCAAATGAACACCGACGAGAAACAGATTGTATGATTTCAATTTGGAACGCAAATCAGCAACCTGCGCGTCAGTAGCTTTGGCCGGGATAAAGAAATGGTCGACGCTGGTATAGAGTCCAAGTGTTTTCTGAAAAGTTGTAATCGTATCCGCACCAATCGAAACCGACGCGATTTTTAACGTATCCAGTTCCCGCAGCGGCAGCAGATTATTGTCATTTTTTAAAACGGTCAATGCTTTTTCCGTTAACAGGCGGTTCGTTAGCTCCGCTGCTTTTGGGTTCAGGTCTTCGTAAAGATTGTTCAGGTCAACCGGTTTGTAATGGTTCAGTCCGGCCCAGGCCTTGGCTTCCAGCACTTTCCTGCACCGGTAGTCAATTTCCGCCTGACTGATCTTTCCCTCGGCAATGCTTTTCTTGATCTCAGCAATGGATTTCGAAACGTCTTCGGTAAATTCAAGCAGGTCCATTCCTGCTTCCAGTCCCATTGCATCAGCCTTTCCGTCGGGGAAATACTTGGTAACCCCTTTCATATTCATCGCATCCGAATAGATCAGCCCTTGGAATCCCAATTGGCTTCTCAGTAGCTCGCTCACGATCGGTTTGGAGAGCGTGGAAGGCAAGTTGGGCGTTTTATCCAAAGCGGGAATGCTCAGGTGCGCAATCATGATCCCGCTGATACCATTGCTGATCAATGCTTTGAATGGATATAATTCGAGTGAGTCAATTCTGTTGGTATTGTGGGAAATCAATGGCAAGTCATAATGGGAGTCAACGCCGGTGTCGCCATGGCCTGGGAAGTGTTTTGCGCTGGTTAGGAGGCCATTATCCTGCATTCCTTTCATGTAAGCAACGGCTTTGTCCGCGACTTTGTATTTGTTTTCACCAAAAGAGCGAAAGCTGATGACCGGGTTATTGGGGTTATTATTGACGTCGGCGACGGGGGCGAAGTTGATGTGCATTCCCAGGCGTTTGGCTTGTTTAGCGAGCTGGGCGCCCATTTCGTAGATCAGCTCATTGCTGCCCTGGATCGCGCCCAATGTCATTTGATACGGATATCTTACGGTACTATCAATACGCATCGCTAGCCCGAACTCAGCGTCCATTGCGACGAGTAACGGTACTTTGGATATGGATTGGTAGTAATTGGTCAGGCGCGCCTGGGGAACCGGTCCGCCCTGGAAAAACACGATACCACCCACTTTATTTTCGCGGATCAATTTTTCCACAGCCGCCGGGCTACTCGTTTTTGGATCGATTACGGCTCTTTTTACATCCGAAACAGCGGCAACCATGATCAGCTGCGCAATGCGTTCGTCCGGTGTCAGTGTCGCAAAAACAGAATCAACCCACTGCTGGTTTCTGTGCAAAAAGCTGGGCGATGTACTGATCTGGGCCTTGGAAATGAAAGTATGAAAGAGGATAATGGAAAGAAGAAAAAGGAAGGAATGTTTCATTCTTGTAATGGTGAACTATTCTTTGGTGGTTAAATTTCGTTTACTCTTGTAAGCACTTCGGCAATAAGGCTTGGTTTAAACCAAACACCTGCTTTGGTGGTCAATGCTTCTATAATACTTTTAACTTCTGTGATATATCCCTGACGTTTTGCCTCAATCAATATTCCCAGGATACCGGTTATTTGCAGTCCCAGTTGCTACGCTATTAATCGTCCTTTTTTCTCATCTATTAACAGAAGATCGGCATTTAACTCTTTGGCCAAACTAATCGCCTCTGCTTCACCGGGATCCAGAAGCACGGATAATTCTGTTAGCAATGCAGTTTTCTTTACATTTTTAACTTCAATCCATTCACTTTTTAATGCGGATAAAAGCTGCTGATCGAGTTTGGTCAGTTCAATGTAAACCTCCTCAGGTATCACTACTTTTTTATATAGCTTTTGAAGAATGTATAATCTTTCGGACTGAAAAAGACCACTGATCACGGAAGTGTCACTAACAACAATCACTGAAACAATTTGCTTAATGTTTGTAAGTCAGAGTCAAGATCATCCCGGTCGTATGCCGAAGCGACTTGTCTTTTGCCTAGTTCGTGCTGAAATTGGATACTTCCCATCCCTGTCATCCTACCTCCTTGCCCCACTGTAATCTTGCCCTGTTCGTAGAGCTGCACAGCCAATTCCACCCGAAGTTCTTCCTGACTCAGGCCGGTACTTTGAATAATTTGATCATCAAGCTCCAAAAGCATAGCGATTACATTATGGTTGTAACGTAAATATACACACAGAATTCAGTACTGCCAGTAAAACGGGTTCAGTTTAGCAGCTCAGAAAATCAGTCCGAGCAGCAAACCTGCGATAATGATGACGTAGGAGGGGATTTTAGCGAAAGAGAGTACAAGCAGGGTGATGAGCACGGTCAGTAGCGGCTGCCAGTCGGTCATCATGGGTTGGAAAAGTGAGATCGCGGCGGCAATGGTAAGTCCGCAGCTCGCAGCATGGATTCCTTCCAGCGAGGCCCGGATACCACGGTATTTTTTGAGCTGGCCCCAGATAGGGTAGGCGAAAAATATGAAGAATGTACCGGGGAGAAATATTCCGGCAGTAGCGACAAACCCGCCGATGATCTGCCCGGTTATCCCCTCGGACTGCAATGAAATGCTGCCGACAAAAGTAGCAATTGAAAATACCGGCCCCGGTACAACCTGCGTCAGGGCCATTCCTGCCAAAAATTCCTGATCTGTCAGATAGTGCTTAAATTCTACAAACTCATTATAAAGGATCGGGATCAGTACCTGGCCGCCGCCAAAAACAAGGCTTCCGTTACGATAAAAGTTCTCAAAGAGCCTTACAGGCAATGAGTTCGTGATCTTTCCTACTATCGCCGCAGCTACCAGCACGGATATCCAGAAGATAATGGGCCGCCACCGGATCCGGATCGGGCCCCGCTCCATTTTTTCATGCTTCTTGAAATTCAATGAAGCCGCAATTCCCCCCGCAATGATCAGTACGGGAGTCATGTAGGGGGATGGGTACAGATACGCGAGAATGGTTGAAATGATCAGAAAAGACCAGCTCTGGGTATTGTGGATTACTTTACGAGCAATAGCCCATGCTCCGTACATTAAAAACGCCACTGCCATAGGTCCGACAAACCTTGTGAATTCAAGCGAAATGGAATGCCTTTCCAGATAATGAATGCCGATCGCAGCAATGGTCATGAGCACCATGGCAGGCAGCGACCACACGATCAGGCTGAGGTAGGCAAGTGGCTGTCCACCGATTTTTAAACCGATAGCAGTTACCGTTTGCGTAGAGCTCGGGCCTGGTAATACTTGACAAAGTGCCTGTAATTCAAGTAGTTCCTCCTCAGTAATGTAGCGCCGTTTCCGCACCAGCCTTTCAATCATCATCATTAAATGTACCTGCGGGCCACCAAAGGCTGTGAGTGACAGCAAGAGGATATCCATCAGGTAAATGATGTAACGAAAGCGGCGAATGGGTGGATGGGCCAAGAGGGTTCTGCCGTTTTATTTCTTTAATCCCAATTCTCTCAAACGCTCATCCAGAAACTCGCCGGCAGTCATATTGATGTAAAGTTTCGGGTTTTCCGCAGATACGCAACTATCCAGGCTGGTCAGGTCCATGTCTGCGCGCGGATGCATGAAGAAAGGGATCGAATATCGGGAGGTACCCATCTTTTCCCGTGGCGGATTGACGACCCGGTGGATGGTGGATTTGAGTTTATGATTGGTAAGCCGGTCGAGCATGTCACCTACATTCACGACGATTTGATCCGGTAATGCTGTAATGGCGATCCATTCGCCATCCCTCCGAAGTACTTCGAGTCCTTCTGCGCTGGCACCCATCAGCAAGGTAATGAGGTTGATGTCGCCATGCGCCGCTGCCCGAACTGCTCCTTCGGGTACTAGTTCGGGATTAGGAATCGGGAAGTAATGTAGTGCTCTTAGTAAGCTGTCGCCGTTTTTGACCCTATCTTCGAAATAATCCTCGGGAAGATTCAGGTAAATGGCGATGGCGCGGAGCAGCGTTTTTCCGGTGCTCTCAAACGTCTGATAAACTTCCAGCGTGAATTTTTTGAAATCGGGTAGTTCGTCGGGAAATACGTTGGAAGGCATGCTACCGATCGGTTCCGGCTGGCCGACGTGATAAAACTCCTTGAGATCAGCTACTTTGAATCCTTTGGCTGTTTCCTTGCCTTTGCCAATGTAACCCCGCTGGCCAAACAGATTCGGAAATTCGTATTTCTTTTTGATATCATCGGGCAAAGAAAAAAACTGCTGCACATAATGGTAAAGATCGTTGCGCAGCGCATCGCTCAATCCGTGATTTTTAATGGCGACAAAACCTATATTTGTAAAAGCCGACCCCAAATCAGCGACGAATTGCTCCTTCTGTTCCGGATTTCCTGACGTGAAATCGGCCAAATCCAGCGAAGGGACTTGATTCAACAATGCTGGTTCCATAAAAATCCTTTTTTCTGCAAAGTATAAAACTATCGTGAGACTTGCCACGAGGTTGGTAAAGAGACTTGCCAAGTCTCCAAGACTTGGTAAGTCTTTATTAAAATATTTAGAACAAAGAAAGGATATTTTATAATTTTATTTTCAAATTTTGCAAGACTCAACCTACTAAGCAACATGACACATACTGAACCGGAAAATGATCTATGGAACCGTTTCATTTCCGGTAACCAAGCAGCCTTCAGCGAGCTTTACGATCGGTATGCTGACGTACTGTATGCATTTGGGAAGCGGTATTCAGTTGATAGTGATTTGGTTAAGGATTGTATCCATGACCTTTTTCTGGATTTGCATACTTACAGGGGAAGTCTGGCCAAGGAAGTGAATGTGAAGTTTTACCTGCTCAAATCTTTCCGGCGCAAACTGCACGCCGCACATCGCAAATCGTCATTACTGCAATTTGACAGCTGGAATTCCGACGAAAGTTTTGGCATGAATGCTTTTTCGTTCAGTGTAGAACACGATATCATTATCGATGAAAAGCAACGGGAGATTCTGGATCATTTAGCCGCAGAGATCAACCAGCTGCCTGACCGACAGAAAGAAATTTTATACCTCCGCTTCAACCAGGACCTGGACTACGAAGAAATCGCTTCAATGATGCAGATTTCCGTTCCTACGTGCAGAACATTCATTTACAGAGCATTGAAACAGCTTCACGGCAAACTGGAATTCGGATCAGTGTTGCTTATTCTATGTTGGTGACAGTTTTTTCTTCTTTTTATTAAAAATAAATCTTTTTCGGCGTCTATATCCTGTCGAAACTCTTCTCTTGTATGTCAAACAAGTTCTTACATGAAGAAGAAAAATGACATGGGTGATGAGGAAGGGAGAATTGAGGATGGTACCAGACGTTTACTGAAATCCATACAGCAAGAATCACTTTCGCCTGCCGAGAAGGAAAATATCTGGAATCGGGTAGCGGAAAGTGTGTCACTGAGAAAGGAGCGCTCTTTCAGCAGGCTTTGGCTCAGCCTGGCCGCCTCCGTCACCCTGCTGCTCCTGACTGGCGTGGGTTACCTTGTATTTAAGAAAAACTCAGGAAAGGCCATGCAGGAAGCTGCGTCCAAAATTGTCCCCGATTCCGAAGATACGCGCCTGCTCCTGGCAGACGATCGCACGATCAGCCTGCAAAAACGCAATTCCGATCTGGTGTACCAGCAAAATGGGGAAACCATTCAAATTGATTCTGTCTCTACCATAGATCAACAAATTGCAGGTACAGGCCAACATTTCAATACGCTCATTGTCCCTTACGGAAAACGCTCCACCATTACGCTGTTGGATGGTACCAAAATATGGCTCAATTCGGGTTCCAAGCTGGTTTACCCTGCTCAGTTTGATGCTGATGAAAGGGAAGTGTACCTCGAAGGACAGGCGTATTTCTCAGTTTCACATTCCGAAGAAGTTCCTTTTTACGTGCATACTAAAAATATGAAGGTGCAGGTATTTGGTACTGAGTTTGACATTAGCGCCTATGACGACGACAAGCAGGTATCGGCGGTACTGGCCAGCGGGAGTATAGAGCTGACGGTGAATCAGCAATCACTTTTCAAATCTGTGAAGCGGAAGATCACGCCAGGTACGCGTGCCATTTTTACACCGTCATCGGCGACATTGGAAACCGGGCAGGTCAATGTGGAGGAATTTGTGTCGTGGAAAGACGGGTATCTTCTTCTGAAAAATGAGCGGCTTTCGGAGCTATTTAAGAAATTGTCCCGCTATTATAAGGCGGATATCTCACTGCAAGATAATGAGTTAGGCAAAAAGACATTCTCGGGTTCCTTTACTTTGCAAGAGGACATTCACCAGACACTTGACATTATTTCAGCATCCAATTCACTTCACTATCAAGAAAAGGAAAGGAGGTATATATTCGAAAAGAATGCTATCAAACCATAAAAAAACGGAAGACGCGGCAACGTCTCCCGATCAATTACACTTGCCGGCAAGCAAGTGAATCTTAACCATTGTAACAACAAAAGTCCACTCAAATTTATGAAAAAATTTGACCATTCAGGGTATTGCCCTTTGGGAGAATTACACCCGCAAAAACTGCTTAGAATAATGAAGCTGACGGCTCTTCTTTTATGGATCGGTATGATGAGCGTGCATGCGACGGGCTACTCCCAGAAGAGCAGGATGGATATCAGCATCCGAAACGGGAGCCTTAGCACGCTCTTCAAGCAAATACAGGAAAAAACCGATTACCGGATATTTTACGCGGATGACCTTTTTTCAGGAAAAGATCAGGGTAACCTTACACTTAACCTGAAAAATGAGACGGTACCGACAATCCTGAGCAAGGCATTGAAAGGTACTGACCTTACTTTCAAAATTATCGGAAGACAGATCGCGGTTTTCAAAAAGGAAGACGGTGCTGATTCGGGAAATACGAATGCACTTTTGCCGACAGCACCAGCGGAAGTGGTGATCAGGGAAATCACCGGTACCATTCAGGATGTGAAAGGTGTGGCGCTGCCCGGTGCGACCGTGATCGTAAAAGGCACCGACAAGGGTACTTCCACGGACGCCAATGGAAAGTTTACCATTGAAGCGGAACAGGGTGACGTGCTGGTAGTATCCTTTATCGGGTACCTCAGCAAGGAGCAGGTAGTAGGCGCGCAAACTTCGATCAGCATTCAATTGCAGGAAGATCTGGTTGGATTGGAAGAACTAGTGATCGTGGGGTATGGCGCTCAAAGAAAAGCAACCATTACCGGCTCCATTGCCACCATTACAACCGATGATTTGAAACAAAGCCCCACTGCGAGCATTACCAATGCATTGGCTGGCAGATTGCCGGGCGTGGATCGAAGTAATATTTTTATTCGTGGAACGGCGACTTACGGAAACCAATCTCCAATCGTCATCATTGACGGTTTGGAAAGAAGCATGGATTACCTGGCACCATCGGAAATCGAGACATTCACGATCCTGAAAGATGCGTCAGCCACCGCGCCGTATGGTGTGCGGGGCGCGAATGGTGTAATCCTTATTACAACGAGAAGAGGTAAGGTGCAGGACAAGGCTACTGTCAATTTCAAAGCCTCTATCGGAATAAATCAACCGGTGCAATTCCCCACTTACCTTGGCTCTGCGGATTATGCTATGCTATACAATGAAGCACGCAAAAACGACAATCCCGGCGTGGATCCGTCGACATTGAACCTGTTTTCTGAAACTGCCATTGCGGATTTTCGTAAAGCAAAAGGCGATAACTCGGACGGGCTGGGTTACAATTGGAATTACTTTGACTACGCTTTCAAGCCAGGCGTTCAGCATGATTACAGTTTATCTATTAGCGGTGGATCAGTAAGGGCCAGATATTTCGTTCTGGCCAATTACTTTCAACAGGATGGAAACTATAAACACACGAATCTCGGCCCGAATAACACGCAGGCTGTGTTCAAACGGTATAACTTCCGGTCTAATATTGACATTGACATTACCGATAATTTTTATGCAAAACTGGACATTGGCGCGAGGATCACGGACAGGAATGCACCTGGTACTACCGCCGCCCGCATTGTAGAACTGGCGAATACACAACCTTCCTATCTGCCGATCACAGTTGAGCAGAATGATGATCCGGCGAACAAAAGCTACCAAACCAACAACCCGCTGGGCGTGTTGTATGGCGATCAGATCTATCGTTTTAACATTCTTGGGGAGTTGAGCCGCACCGGTTTCTTGAATGATAAAAATACTTATCTCAATGGATCCTTTTCACTGGGTCACAAACTGAATTTTATCACCCAGGGCCTTTCTATCGATGGAATGTTCTCGTACGATGCAAACGATGGTGGCTGGATCAGGCGGGATGTGAGTACCTATTCAGAAGGTTACCGGGAGTATCCTGGTTACGCCACTTTCGTGCCCGAAGCTGGCAGTGACATTTATCGTACGCCAGGACATTACACAGGTGCCTATAAGTCTGGTAACAAGTATGACATTGACCAGACCATTAGCAACCGGTTTGACAAAAAAGACTCAGAAAGCAGGTCGTATGTGCAGGCGAAGCTGGACTATATGCGGAATTTCGGTTTGCACGACGTGACCGGAATGGTTCTCTTTAATCGTTCAAAAAGAATCATCAACAATCAGGTGCCGTTTAGCTACCAGGGCGTTACAGCGCGGGCTACTTACGGTTATGATGATCGTTATCTTTTTGAGTTCAATGCGGCTTATAATGGTTCTGAAAACTTCGCCAAAGGGAAACGCTACGGATTTTTTCCATCGGTTTCGGCGGGTTGGGTAGTATCCAAAGAGAAATTTTTAACCGGTGCCCAAAGTTGGCTGAACAGCTTGAAAATCAGAGGATCTTACGGGTTGGTAGGTAGCGACCGCATTCCGAATGATAAGCGCTTTATCTATCTCCAATATTTCAGCGGCAGGGATGGAGACTACAATTTTGGAACGGATAATTTCGGCTCAGGTGCCGGCGGATTCCTTTTCGAAGGTGACCTGGCCAATCCGAACCTTACCTGGGAGAAAGCCAGAAAAACCAACATTGGTATAGATGCGACCTTTCTGAAACACCTTACCGTAACCATTGACCTGTTTCATGAGCACCGCTATGACATCATCACCGATATGAGCGGTGGTAACAAACTGGGATTTTCGGACATCGTCGGCAAAGATGCGCCGTACATCAATTCCGGCATTGTGAACAACAAAGGGTTTGACCTGGAAGTAGGCTGGTCGGGCAGTATCGGTAAAAATGCGACCTATTTTATCAGACCGAATGTCAGTTTTGCGCGGAACAATATCGTGTCCATGAACGAAATTCCTTACGCTTTTGCAGGACGAGCCAACACGGGAAAAAGGATAGGGGAGCATTTCACTTACATCTACGATCATTTTGTGTCCAATCAGGAAGAAGCCGACGCGCTGAATGCGATGAACAATGGCAGCGGTTTCCAGTCGTGGGGTACGTTGCGGCCGGGTGATGTAGTTTATAAAGATCTCAATGGAGACGGAAAAATTGACGATCTGGGTGACCGTACCAACAGCGGTAACCCTAGAAATCCGGAAGTGATGTTTGGGTTGCCGGTAGGTGGAAGATACAAAAACTTCGATTTTAGTATGTTGTTTCAGGGAGCGGCGAGAGCGTCAGTACAATTATCCGGCGCGGCAGTTTACGATTTCCCATTGTTTAATCAGGATAAATATGGAAAAGTAAAACCCATGCACCTGAACCGCTGGACACCCGAAACTGCTGAAACCGCCACTTATCCTGCACTGCACTTCGGCGATCACAGCAACAACAAGAATGGGAGTAGCAGCCTGTTTTTATATAACTCCAAATATGTACGTCTGAAAACGGTGGAGCTGGGTTATAATTTACCAAAAGCAACCATCAAAAAGATAGGTATCGACCAGGTGCGTTTTTATGTGCAGGGACTAAATATGCTGACCTGGGATGGCCTCAAAAAGGTAGACATGGATCCCGAAACCAAGGAAGGGACAGGTGACTGGTACCCGATCCAGAAGGTTGTGAATTTTGGTGTTGATATCTCATTCTGATTAAAAACCTGATAATTATGAAGATCCAAAAAATATATACGATCGCATTCTTTTCAATGCTTGCAATGATTTCCGGCTGCAAGCAAGATTTCCTGGACCGAAAACCGGATGATCAGATCGATCAGGAACAGGTTTTTACCCGGTACAATAAAACCAATCAGCTGATTACGGACCTGTACGACAATGCCAAAGGCTCCAATAGTCCGCTCGTTTTCTTCTCACACTTTTCCACAGCGCCGGTAACCGACGAGGCAGAAGGTTCTACGGCTGAGGGAAGCCTTACCAATAAATTCAATACCGGCGACTGGAATTCCAATGCCATGCCCGACCGCAGCAGCCGCGGGCAGTACTGGTGGGATTTATACGCCAGGATCAGGAAGGCCAATGTGATATTGGGCGGCGTCAAAAAGTATAATACGCCCGACAATCCATTGCAAGCGGGTGATTTGGCCAAAAGATTGGGAGAAACCTATTTCCTGAGAGCTTATTTCCATTTTCTGGCTGCCAGAATGTATGGTGAAGTTGTTTACGTGACCAGAACTATCAATCCTAGCGACCCGATGGATTTCAAACAAGAGTCTTTCCACGCGATTGCAGAAAAAATAGTACAGGACTGCGACTCCGCGATGGCATTAGTGCCGGCAAGCTGGGGTGGGTCGGATTTTGGCCGGGTAGACAAAGGTGCTTGCCTGGGCTTGAAGGCAATGGTCGCATGGATGGCAGCCACGCCAATGTGGAACGGAGGTACATTACCCGGCGACACGCGGATTTTCGCAGCTGAATATGCCTACAATGCTTCCCGGTGGACAAAAGCGAAGGATGCAGCCAAAGCGGTAATTGATTTTAAAGTCGATGGGCGTCAGCGTTACAGCCTGTACCAGGGCCACGACGCGTCCGATTTTAGGGACGATGCGGGTGTCGATAACAATAATTCAAAGGTGCCGGCGCGGTTGTGGGACTTATATCACAATATGGAAGCATTTCAGAATGAGGCTGTTTTCCTGGTAACCAGAGATAAAGACAACAACTGGCAGGGAGATATTTATCCACCCAGCTGGGGCGGAAGCTCGCGTCAGATGCCGGTTCAGGAGCAGGTGGATGAATACGAATACATTGCGCCAAATGGGTTCGGGTATCCTGTATATGGTACCAGAGCAAAAACGGACGGTTATGATGATTCCAATCCATACGAAAGCGTCAAAAGAGATCCGCGCTTTTACCGGGACATTGTTTACCATGGCTCTACATTCAAAGGTAAAGTGATTAACACTGCCACGGGTTCTGATAAAGTGGGCGCTACTAACTCTACGACAACCGGCTATTTTTTACGTAAAATCCTGAGAGAATCGTGGAACCGTGATAAGAGCTTTTCGATCAGCGGCCCACCTGTTTGGCGGCTTCCGGAGTTCATCTATATTTATTGTGAAGCTGTGAATGAGACCGCCGGGCCTACTGCGGAAATCTACGATATGCTCAATGTGGTCAGAAAAAGATCATTCATGGCGCCCATTCCGGTTGAAGCGAAAACGAACAAAGCCTTAATGGACGAGTACATTAAAAGGGAAAGAAGGGTAGAGCTTTTCTACGAAAACAACAGGATTTGGTCATCGCGATTGTACCTCGAACCGAGCTCAGCGAAGGAAATGGCAAAGGAGCAAACCTGGCAGGGAGCCGGCACGAGCAATGATAAGCGGTCACAGGTAGCATGGCCATATCCGAAAGCACAGCGGATGATCAATGGCATGAAGCCCGTAGAAGACCCAAATGGTAAAATTCTGGTTGACGGCAAGAAATATAAAATGCAGCGGTATTGGATAGAAAGCCGCGTTTTTGTTGCGCCAAGGCACTATTTGTTCCCGATCATGCAGGATGAGTTGCAGAAAACCCCGACGTTGAAGCAGAATCCGGGTTGGTAGTTTAAAAAAAAGACTTGGTAAGTCTGTCAGACTTGCCAAGTCTCTCTTGTTTTACTCCTTCACACTCTTAACAAAAGCAACAGTCTGAGGGATTTGTTTCAAATACGACGGGCTTTCATCTTCGATGAAATAATGCACGATACCGACCTTTTTAGCGGCTTTCAAAACGGCAGGAATGTCAATCGAGCCGGTTCCCAATGCTACGTCGTTGGTTGTCGGCGTACCTCCTGACAGGTTTCCTTCCACTCCTTTACGTAAGTCTTTCAAGTGCATCAGTTTCCAGCGGGTAGGATATTTTAACAACAGTTTCGCAGGATCTTGTCCGGGGAAAGCTGTCCATAGTACATCCATTTCGAAGCTTACATATTCAGGATTTGTATTTTTTACAATATAATCGAACAGTGTACCGTCCTCGTAGGGCTCGAATTCATAACCATGGTTGTGATAGGTGAAGGTGATACCAGCTTCCTTTAATTCTTTACCTACCTTATTGAAGTCCGCCACTGCTTGTTTTGCAGTAGCGAGATCAAATGCACCTTTGTGAGGGATCCAGGGGACCATTACAAAAGTGGCACCAAGAATTTTGCAGTTTTTGATCGTTTCTGCGGTGCTTTCACTGATCAGCTTATAATCGGCACCGATAGATACCATTTTAATGCCGCGCTTGTCGAGTTGCTTACGCAGCTCCTCGGTCGTCATGCCCTTGATCGGCCCGCCTTCCAATTCGGTCACACCCAGCGATTTAATAGTATCCAGGGTCGCCTCAATTCCTTTTCCCCAGCTGCCGCGGAAGGTGTATGCTTGCAAGCCTATTGGCTTCGTGTATACCGGCTTACCCTGCCCAAAACTTTGAAAAGACATCAAAGTACCCAGAGCAAAATAAACCATCTTAGTTACTTTCTTCATTATAAAAGATTGTTAAAAATTGGATAAAAGTTTCCAGCAAAAGCACCGCATCGTGCTAAACCTACTGATACTGTGTAAACCTGAACGTATAGCTAAAGGCGGACATGGTAGTAAATAACCACTATGTGTTTTTAACGTTTATAGGTAGCGTTTATATTTTGTTAGGGAAATAATCATTTTTGCCAGCAACAGGAAGATCGAAAAAGTAAATACGATGAGCAGATAGTGATATAAGATGGTGATACCTTGTAGCTTATTAACTACGAAAAATTGCCGATTTCGATCATTTAACTATTTGAAAGTAAGGTTATAGTAGTCCACATAGGCAGAGGTTTCTGGAAATCAGGAAAACGCGGAGATATTTCTCAGATCATTTTATAATGGAGTTATAGAATATTAACAAGAATCTTTATTTGTTGAATTAATAATATTTTTTAAAAACAAAAAAGCGGACACAAATCGCGGGCAGAATGAAGATTTGCAGGTAGCGTTACCGAAGAATTATTAATCAGAATAATATTCTTTTAAAGATTGATTTTTACAAATAATATTTTCTATTATAAAACTATTAAATACTATTATGTAACCATAATTACAATAAATCAGTAGTTTGTATCGGTATTGTAAATGAATATATTTGTTTAGAGGCAAACCTCGATACCAAACCTAACTATTACTTACTAATGAAGAAAATTCTACTGCTGGGCACCCTGCTGGTGTGCTGCTGCTCGTCATTGCTATGGGCACAGGAAAAATTCGTAACAGGTACAGTCACCGCCGCAGATGATGCATCCCCGATCCCGGGCGTGAACGTCGTGGTAGCCGGAACTAACAACGGTGTAATTACAGACATCGACGGGAAGTACAAAATTGGCGTACCGGACCACGGAAAGTTAATTTTTAGTTTTGTCGGAATGATCTCTCAGGAAATCACATTTGAGAGTCTGAGCGTCATGGATGTAAAGCTGGTATCGGATGCCAGGATTTTGAGCGAGGTGGTCGTCACGGGTAGTGGGGTAGCTACTACCAAAGCCAAGCTCGGTATTTCCGTGGAAACGATTTCTGGTAAAAATCTGCCGCAAACGCCTTCTGCGTCGGTCGATCAGGCACTGGTCGGGAAAATCCCGGGAGCGCAGATCACTAGTGGGAATGGAACGCCGGGTGCTGGGGTTAACATTTTACTACGGGGTATCAACTCTGTGAACCGCGGTACGTCGCCAATGATCCTGATCGATGGTATCCAGATGGTATCGACGGACCTTAGCGCAATCGACCTTAACACCATTGAAAGGATTGAGGTTGTACAGGGTGCCGCTTCCGCTTCCATTTATGGGGCTCAGGGAGCAAACGGGGTTATCCAGCTTTTTACCAAAAGAGGGAAAAACGGTGTGCTGAGTATCGATTTTTCATCTTCGATTACGAATAACACTTATTTGAACGTAGGTGGAATGGCGAAGTCCCAGTTTCACGGCTACAATACTGATGCAAGCAATAACATCATTGGCTCTTCGGGCGCTCCGATTACCATTGACCCGCTGACCGGCCTGTATTCCGAAAACGTGATCTGGAACAGTACGGACCCGCTCAACAAAACGGATAAGCCTTACAATGCGAATCTTGCCTATCATGATCACTTCAAAGAGTTTTTCGTTCCTGCCAATACCTACAACAATAGTGTTTCCCTTTCGGGAGGCAGCGAAAAATTCGATTTTAGTGCTTCTGCCTCCAATAACCATCAGAAATCAAACTTCCTCAATAATGGTTCGAACGACAGGAGCAACCTCACATCGAACCTGGGCGTTCAGCTGGCCAAGGGATTAAAGCTTCGGAGCACCACGCAGCTGATTTATACTAAAAATACGGTGAACGGCAATAACATTTACTCGATTTTCAACAGTCGCGCGTTTGTTGATTACGATTTCAAACTACCCGACGGGAGCCCTATCAACAGGTTGGGGGATGCGGCAGGTGTGAACGGTAGTAACCCGATTTACGCTCAGCATTATTCTAGTAGTGACGATAAGAGAGTTGATATCATTCAAAATTTCAATCTTAATTACAAAGTCAATAAATATCTCGAATTGGATGCGAAGTATGGGCTGAACTACCGCAGGGAAGATTATGTCTTCACCGCACAGAACCAGTCCAATAACGCTAACTCTGTCGCAGCTTCGACCTGGGTTGGTTCCGCAATCAGCCCCGATAATACCGGCGGTATCGATAAATATACCTATGCCAAAACATTCCAGAACTTTCTGGGTACCGCATTCCTCTATACCAATTTTCAGGACGACTTCGGTTGGAACATCCCCATTACAACATCTACCCAGGTTTCTTTTGACTACCGTAACCAAAAACAGACGTTTTACGGTGCATCAGCAGCCGGATTGCCCTCTTATACGCCGTTTACAAGCACCCAGGGAACTTCTTTCAAAGTTACTCAGGACTACACCGAGCCATTTATTACCTATGGATACTTGGTTAACCAAAAAATCGAATATGGCGAACTTTTTGGTGTGGCCGGCGGATTCCGGAGCGATTATTCGTCTGCATTCGGCGGTGGCTCTAAGCCATTCACTTTCCCAAGAGGCGATGTTTATTTGAGAATGTCCTCATTTGACTTCTGGAAAGGCGGGGCCCTTGCAGACCGTTTGCCTGAATTCAAACTTCGTGCCGCTTACGGTGAAGCAGGTATCCAGCCCAATCCTTTTGACCGTTACGTTACGTTGAACACGAAAGTTCTGGGATCAAGTAATGCCTTCTATTTTGACCCAAACCAAAACAACCCTGATCTGGGCGTAGAGGTGTCCAAAGAGCTTGAAATCGGGACGGACCTTACATTCAATGTCATGCCAAGCGGAAATTGGCTGAATGATGTCCGTTTGTCGGGAACTTACTGGAAACGTACCACGGATAATGCGATATGGAACATTGATGTTGCACCTACTTCCGGTTCAGGAACATTAAAGACCAATGCGTTTTCACTAGGCTCGCACGGCTTGCAGGCTTCGTTGAACGCGGCGATTTACCATGGAAAAAATTTCACATGGAACCTGACGACCAACTTTACAAAGCAGACTTCGAAGATCAACTCTGTGGTAGGCGACCAGGAGATTGTTATTATTTCCAATGCAGGAAGTACCAACTATGTGCTTCGCAAGGATGAAAAAATAGGGCAGCTTTATGGCCATAGGATGATCCACAGCCTGGACGCGGTTAAGCCGGACGGAACACCATTTCTGACAGAAGCTGAAAAAGGAAACTACACGCTGGCCAGCAACGGATATGTGGTGGACAAGGCTACGAAATTCCCTTACGTGACGCCTGATAAATATAGTTTCGGCGATCCTAACCCAAAGTTCAATATATCGTTTATCAATGATGTCACATTCAAGAAGTTCCTGACTTTCGGGTTTCAACTGGATTGGATTCAAGGAAGCCACCTTTACAACCAAACCAAGGAATGGATGTATCGTGACGGGATTCATGCCGACTACTCTAAACCATTTACGATTGATGGTGAAACCGGTGCGTGGACTGCATTTTACAGAGGAGTGTATGCGGCGGTTACCAGAAATGGTACCAAAGATTACTTCTACGAAGATGCTTCTTTCCTGCGCCTGAGAAATATTTCCCTCGGTGTGGATTTCGCGAAACTGACCACGATCAAAGGATTTAGAAAACTGCAGTTGGTATTTTCCGGACGTAACCTGTTTACCCTGACCAAATACACCGGCATGGACCCGGAAATCGTATCGGGGGCCAACAACTCTGCCTGGGACCGTGGAACTGACCACAGCAGTATGCCGAACTACAAATCATACCAGGTCTCTCTCAATTTCGGCTTCTAAAAAAACCATTCATTGTATTCTAAAGGATTAAAATATGAAAAAGATAAAAATACTGTCGATGTTGATGCTGCTGGGATTCATGCTTTCCTGCAAGGATCAGTTGGACGTTAAAAACCCGAATCAGCCAACCACCGGAAGCGCTAATTCAGAGTCCGGCCTGATCAACCTGGCCCAGGGTGCAATCTATGTAAATGGCTTCCTGACCGTGAAGTATGGCGGTTTTTATGGCGGATTTTTCGGAGACCCCTTTGGCTATCACGAAATTATGGGAGATAATGTAGGTGCTGAAGCGGCCAATCAGCGGTTGAACGAAATCGGGGTGGCTAATTATGTGGTTCTCGATAACGGCACCAAAGTGATGAACCCTAACTCTCCGAAGCTGCAACCGGACATGCTCCGGCAGGTCAACATTAACGCGAATGCGAGCGATAACCCGCTATACTACGAGTGGGCGTACATGTATAGCCTCAACAGCGGGGCCAATAACGTTTTGGCGCTGGTGGATGCAACCACATTTACGGGCGATGCTGAAAGTAAAAAGAATGCTCTGAAAGCCTGGGCGTACTGGTGGAAGGGTTATGCCTATTCCCGTATCGGCTCTGTTTATTATGCGGGCATTATCAATGACGCGGCGGTTGGGACCAATGCTGTTTTCGTGAGTAAAGAGGCGATTATTGCGGAATCCAATGCAAATTTTGACAAGGCGGCGGCGGCATTGAGCGCTATCAGCAATGTAGGTGATTACTCGGCCATCATTGGCAAGATTATCCCCGCATTTTTTCAGGTTGGCAAAGGCGGGATACTGACACCGGATATGTGGAAGAGGAACATTAATTCCATGAAGGCCCGTAACCTGTTGGTAAACACAACTGTGAAAGCCATGACCCCGGCACAGTGGACATCGATTATTGCACTTGCGAAAGACGGTGTTACAGCTACCGATTTTGTATTTACAGCCAGGTCCAATGAAACCAGTGATTTCATTTCGGCTACGGGAAGCACGCCTTCTGCGCTCACTGCCGGCACCACCAAAACCAGTAACTTCAAAGTAAGCGAACGCCTGATACAGGATTTTAAAGTTGGCGACAAACGGCTGGAGAATAATTTTGCGATAGAAACCAATCCGTGGATCGGGAATAATGACCGGGGGAATATCTTCAATACCCGCTATGGTTTGATTGATGGCGGCAAAGGCCTCGCAGGTGTTGTTGTTTTAGGGAGCAAAAAGGTGGGCGAGTATGAATTTTATATGGCGACTACTTACGAGGAAAACCAGCTTACATTGGCAGAAGCGCTGATCAATACCGGAGATATCGAGGGTGGCCTGAAAATAATTGATGCCATCCGTACCCTTCAGGGTGCAGGCCTGGCTGCCGTTGCGGGAAAAGGACTTGCGTTAGCAGCTGCGAAAGAAGAATTGAGAAGTGAGAGAAGAGTGGTTTTGCCATTCAGGGGCCTCGCCTTTTTCGACGCCAGGCGTTGGGGGATTATTGACGATGTAACGAGCGGTGGAGGCAGAAAAGGCGCAGTAGTGGTTGACAAAGCGGGTGTGGTGAGCAAGAACGCGACCATTAACTACAACTTCCTGGATTACTGGGATGTACCCGCCAATGAGCTTGCCTACAACAAGGCGGGAGAGGGAAGCGTGGCTGTTCAGAACCCGAAAGGATTATAGTCATGTAAAATTTGCGTGTGTAATGGATAAACCGGGTGGGATCTGTTCCTGCCCGGTTTATTGTATTTTAAAAACCGTCCGCCTTGATCTGCTTTTCGGTGATCTCGCCATACTTTTTCACCTGCTCCCGGATCTCGTTCGCCTTGCCGATCAGCACGAATTGCAATTTGTCTTTTGGAAAATAATTCGAAATGATCTCCTTTGCCTGAGCAGTCGTCAAACCATCGACTTTGGCCTGAAATGTATTGATGAAATTTTCGTCGAAGTTGTAAACATGCATATCAGTGAGGAGCCTTGCAAGTGCACCAGCAGATTCGTACGCAGGCGGGAAACTGCCCTTTACGTATGCTTTGGCAGACGACAAAATCTCTTCATTGATGCCGCTCTTGTGCAGACTATCCAATACCTGCAACGCCATGTCCAGAGCAGGTACTGTCGTCGAATTCTTGGTAAATGTGCTGATCGCGAAAGTTCCGGCGAATTTGTATCGCGCAAAACTGCTTCTTGCACCATAAGTAAGTCCTGAATTGACGCGTAATGCATCATTCAGCCAGGAAGTAAAGCGGCCGCCGAGAATGGTATTGATTACCAAAACAGGTACGTAATCTGTTGAATTATAATCGATTCCTTTACCGCCGATGACGAAAGTAGTTTCTCTTGCGTCAGGTTTATCAACTAGCAGGACGCGGCTTTTGTCAAAATCCAGGTTAGGAGCAACCCGTTTTACCATCCGGTAGGGTGCTGTTTTCCAGGTACCAAAAAGCGCTGTCACTTTCTTCTTCATATCCGCAGTTTTGAAATCACCCACTATGGCAATCGCGCCGCGTCCGGATGTGTAATTGCCTTCATAAAAGGCCTTTGCGTCGGTTGCTAAGAGTTTTTCAATGGTGGAGGGAATACCGTCGCCCGGCGTTGCATAAGGAAAATCCTTGAACATGAATGCATTCAAATAGTTGTTGATCACAGCGCGCGGACTTTCTTTTTGTCTCACAAGATCCTGAACAGTACGCTGCTTGTGTTTGTCAAATTCCGTTTTGTCAAACACAGGATGCATGAGTACCTGCTGGATAATGTCAAACAGTTTTTCCTGGTCTTTCACGGCAAACGAAGATGTAATACCTGCCATATCCTTGCCTGCATAGGTATTAATGCTGGCACCGACAAAATCGGTCATTTCTTCGATTTGCGGCTTGGTGTATTTTTCAGTGCCGAAAAGCAATGCGTCGGCTGTAATGCTGGCGAGCCCGTAACGGTCACCATCATTGATAGAACCTGCGTCAAAAACAGCTGATACGTTGATCAGCGGAACTTCGTGCTGCTCCATCAGGTAAATGGTCAGACCGTTTTTGAGTTTGAATTTCTCGTAGACAGGTACCTTAAAATTGTTTTGCGCCGAGGCCGAAAGTGTGATCAGTCCCAAAAGCACAAATAGTATCTTTTTCATATATCAAAATTTATGAATGAATGTCAGTGAAGTTTCAGGCTATTTCGATTTCTCTGGCAGGAGATAGCCCACAGTACGGTTGCGATCGGTCAGGTACTTCGCAGCAACCCGCTTGATATCCTCCACGGTGACTTTTTTGTACAAATCCGGCGCTTCGAACATCTTTTTATAATCTCCAAAAAACACATCATAACTGCCCAGACTATTGGCCTTCCCGTTAATGGTTTCCAGCGAATGGTAAAATTCCATCAGCTTCTGATTTTTTACTTTTTGAAGTTCCTCATCCTTCACGCCGTCTTTGATCACCATGCCGATCTGATTGTCAATGGCTTTTTCCAGGTCCGGGGCGGAGACGTTGCTTCCGGCAATGGCAAAGATCACAAACAGACTAGGGTCGAAACTTTGGTCTGTGAAGCTGGATACATTGGTTGCCAGTGTAGAATCCATGACCAGCGACTTAGTAAGCCGGGACGAATTGCCGGAAGTAAGCAAGCTGCTTAGCAGGTCGAGGGCATAGTAATCTTCGTGCTTGGTTTCCGGAACATGGTAGGCCATGAGAATATTCGGTGTGGCAATGTCCTTATATGCATTAACCCTTCTTTCCCCATTCTGCGGAGGCTCCACGGTCCTGATTTTAGGAGGTAACCCACGGGCAGGAATAGGTGCCATGTATTGATCGGCCAGTTTTTTTACCTGATCGAAAGTGACATCGCCTACCACTACCACGGTGGCATTATTCGGCGAATAGTAAGTTTTGAAATAGTTTTCCAAATCTTGCTGCGTCCAGCTTTTAATGTCGGATTCGAAGCCGATCACTGGCAGCATATAGGGATGTTCCTGAAACGCTACCGATTGTACGAGCTCGCCTATGAGGCGGTAATTACTATTTTCCAGACCGGTACTGCGCTCGGAAAGTACCACGCCGCGCTCGCTTTCCACCATTTTCGGATCAATGGACAGGCTGGCGATGCGATCGGATTCGAGTTTGAAAATCGGTTCCAATGCGTCTTTTTGAAACCAGTCGGTGTAAACCGTTACGTTTTCAGTGGTATATGCATTGTTGGAGCCGCCATTGGCTTCCATAAAACGGTCAAATTCTTTCGGGCCGAAGTTTTTGGAACCATTGAACATCATATGCTCGAAAAAATGGGAGAGTCCGGTAATACCGTGCACCTCATTCCTGGAACCGACTTTCCAGAACAGGTACATATTCGCATTAGGAATGGATTTGTCTTCGAGCACCAGAAATTTCATTCCATTGGCCAATGTGAAAGATTTTACATCCTCCGGTTTGGTTTGAGCAAAAGACGTCCCGAAACCGGCCATAACGGCAACGGTTAGCAGTATTTTCTTTATCATTTGGTTATGCTTAGTTAATTGATGTGTAATGATAGCAAACGGATTTAAATCTATCCACTATTTTTGGCTCTTCAATATCCTAAATCCTTTTATTCTTTATGAAAAATACCCTTTTGACTCTGCTTACCCTGCTTTCTGTTACTGTTTTCGCCAATTCGGAGACTGACCAGCCCATTAAAAAACTCCGCTTCAAGGTAATGACCTACAACATTCACCATTGTAACCCGCCGTCTGCCGGTGATAAAATTGATGTCGAGGCGATTGCGAAAGTGATTAACTCCGAAAAACCTGATTTTGTCGCATTGCAGGAAGTAGATGTGAATACGGAACGCTCCGGAAAAGGCAAAAACCAGGCGCAGCAGCTGGCCGAGTTGACCGGAATGTATTTTTATTTTTCCAAAGCCATTGATCACCAGGGCGGAGATTATGGTGTGGCTGTTTTGAGCAAGTATGCGATCATTGATTCTGCAAGATTTGCATTGCCAATTCATGCCGATAAACCGGAGGAAAACCGTACGATTGCAGCCGTAACGGTTACTTTACCTTCGAAACAGAAAATCATTTTTGCCAGCACACATTTGGGTTTGAAAGAGCCAAACCGACTTTTGCAGGCTGAAAAAATCATGGAAAGTTTTGGGAAAACCGAGCTTCCAATGATACTGGCAGGCGACTTCAATGCGGTTCCTGAAAGTCCCGTGATCGCCTATTTCGATAAATATTTCACCAGGACCTGCTCGGAATGCAAGCCTACGATCCCCGTTGAAGTTCCCAACAAGACCATTGACTTCATCATGTCTAAAAAAGGAAGCAACCTAAAAGGCGGCGAAACCAGGGTAATTGACGAAAAATACGCCTCTGACCACTTGCCGGTAGTAGCCGAGTTTACATTGGAGTAGCAGGTTCCTTGATCCAGTTCACCCGCACGATCCTGCTATGCACGTCACGTTCTGCAAAGAAATGCTGCCAGTGCAGCTGCCGCGAGGACAAATGATCCGTAGGGGATTTGATTTCAATAAAAGCATACTCTGAATCATTCCAAACCAGTAAGTCGGGAAAGCCACGTGTGTTTTCCCGCAGGTTTAATGCAATTTCGAGCATGATCGCATGGATCTTTTCAGGGCTGAGCAGAGAAGTCAGTGTCAATACTTTGTCAAGGGCGCCATCGTACCAGGGCACAAGTACATTGGTAATGCCATACTTCTCAGCATAGGTTCTGCTAACCAGTTCATCTATAATTTCTCTTGAATGAACAGCTTCCAATCTCTCTTTGAGCTGAGCCGACCTTTTGTAGTAAAAGTCTGGTAGAAAAAAATCGGACGGAATGCGCTGTAATGGATTGTGAATGGTTTTGACATTGGTATCATATATAATGTCCCAAAACAGTAGTCCGAACAATGCACGCCAGGGCTCGTTTTCACTAAAAAATGCCTGGTAGCCCTGCGCCCGGTAATAATGTATCGCGCCAAGTTCCACCTGGTATCGGTACATCACTGGTATTTCTATCGCCTCCGCAGCTTTCAGCGCCTGGGTTGTTCGCTTCACGACCCTGGTTTTCTTATTTTTTATTTTTTCGTAAAAATCAAGGCTGAAATAACGCTCGTCAGCATTTTGGGGATTTTCTGCGATTTCTTCACAAAGCGCGATGGCTTCGTCGATTTCGCCGAGATTGTAAAGCAGCCGCACACGCCTTTCGCGCGCCGGTGCATCGTTGGTAAGCTGGTAAATGCTGAGTGCCTGGGATAACATTTTCTTGCGTTCGAGCCAGGCGCTTACCCTCAAAATGAACGAGTTGAATGATGGCTGTGCTTTTTGGCTAAGCCCGGTGCCGTCGGCTACGTGCCAGTTCATAAACCAGTCGAAAATTTCCTCGGGCGGCAGCTCGTGTTTCATGCCGTCAAAAGTTTCCTTCATCAGCGAAACCATCAATGTGTCGTCCATATCCTTCCTCGTTTCAAACTGAATAGACAAATGCTGCTCGTCAAACGACTGAAAGCGTACGTGGCCCAGGTCGCGGATCACAAACTCGGTCATATCCGCATTCCTGTTCCCGAAAAACAGGAATTTCATCACCATTACCTCTACTTCAAAAGTAACCTTGACCACCGCCTCGGTTTGCGAAATAATCTTGCAAAGTGTTTTGAAATCATATTCATACATCAGCCAGCGCACCAGATCAGGCTTTTTGATGGTTTTGGAAGGCATAATCTCCGGTTCGAGCATCTTGGTGAATACCAGATGTTCCGGTTTCGTGAACAGCTCCATGATCTCCGCAAACCGACTCTCATGCGCATCGCAGAGTGATTCTATGAATTCCTTTTCGAGCAGTTCATTCAGGACGGCAGGGAGGTCCGTGATTTCGGAGTAGGAGAGGCTATTGACCCTGAAAAATGACTTGCTTCTGTTGCTGAACCGGATAAACAGACATTGCGCGTCTTCCGAAAGCGAATCGTACCCATCCAGAAAAGCAAGCTCCGTTTCATTCAGTACATGGGCATACCGCTTCCTGACAAATTCCAGGACGTAGCCAAAATAGGCATGGTAATATTTGGGTGGAAGATCTGTCGGGAATTCCGTGGGAAGCTCGAAATTCTGGACAAATGGATTCGGAAGTACGTCGCTCAAAACTGGATGAAGTGAATTGGTTTTAATGATAAAGTTACCAAATAAATCATTTTGGAGGGTGAAAAGTTGCCAACTTTCGGTAAAGAAAATAAGGCAGCCAGGCGGTCACGGTGACTGGCGGCTACATGATATTAAAATTTGGTTAAACGCGATTTTTTTAGAAAAATTGAAAGCAAAAATTGCATTATACCTATTATGAAAGCGGCCTTTTCTCAATCATATAGTATTTAATAAAGAAATTGGTTTACATTTGTTTCCTATGGAAAACAATTTTATCTGCCCATGACTACATTAGATTCTTATGATTTTTCAGGCAAGAAAGCCTTGGTTCGCGTGGATTTCAATGTCCCGCTTAACGACAAATTTGAGATCACGGACGATACACGTATCCGTGCGACAATTCCCACAATCAGCAAGATTCTTAACGACGGAGGTTCTGTTATTTTAATGTCACATTTGGGACGCCCAAAAGACGGACCGAGTGAAAAATATTCTCTAAAACACCTTGTGAACCCATTATCACTGATATTGGGCAAGACTGTGAAATTCGCTGACGACAGTATTGGCGCGAGCGCAACTGAACTGGCAGGTGCATTGAAACCGGGTGAAGTTTTGTTGCTTGAAAATCTTCGTTTTTACAAAGAAGAAGAAAAAGGCAGTGAAGAATTTGCTGAAAAGCTTTCCAAACTGGGCGATGTATGGGTCATGGACGCATTCGGGACCGCTCACCGCGCACACGCTTCTACGGCTGTGATCGGTAAGTTTTTTAAGGATAAAGTTTGCGGATATGTGATGCAGGCTGAGCTGGATAATGCAGAAAGACTTCTGGATCATTCCGAAAGACCTTTTACAGCCATCATGGGCGGTGCCAAGATATCTGATAAAATTTTGATCATCGAACGCCTGATCGATAAGGTGGATAACCTGATTATCGGTGGTGGGATGTCATATACATTCTCGAAAGCACAAGGCGGAAGCATCGGAGGGTCACTTTTGGAAGCCGATAAGCAGGATCTGACCTTGGAACTGGTGAAAAAGGCCAAGGAAAAAGGTGTGAACCTGGTACTTCCGGTTGATACGGTTATCGCTGATAAATTCAGTAATGATGCCGAATTGAAAGTGGTGAAAGCAGGGGAGATTCCTGACGGATGGCAAGGACTGGACATTGGTCCTGAAACCATTGCGATCTTCGCTGATATCGTTAAAAATTCAAAAACAGTGCTTTGGAATGGTCCAATGGGTGTATTTGAATTCCCTAATCTTGCAAAAGGAACCAATGCAATCGCAAAAGCGGTAGTAGCTGTTACCGAAGAAAACGATGCATTCTCATTGATCGGTGGTGGCGATTCTGCTTCTGCTATTAATAATGCAGGTTACGGTGACCGTGTTAGCTACGTATCTACGGGCGGCGGCGCTTTGCTGGAATACATGGAAGGAAAAGTACTTCCCGGCGTTGCAGCTTTGGAAGCGTAGTATTTTACATTTAGGTTTTGTTTAAAATAAGAAATCCATCCCGCATAGCGCGAGATGGATTTTCTGCATAACAAACCTAACTAATTTATGAATATCGACCACGACAGCCGTTGCTGCGTTTGGCCGGGATTCCAACCTAACTACCGCCGTTCGCACGTTTCTGAAGATCATCAGAACCGGTATTGCGCTGGCGGGCACCCTTGACATTTTGATTGCCAAAATTGTAAGTAAATGTCAGTCTGAACTGGCGGCTTGGCCATTGAGATTTGACATTGAAATCAATGTCTTTGTAAATCGCTTTTCCGCGGAAACGGTTGGTCCAGAAAATGTCGTTGACATTGAAACGTATTGTTCCTTTCTTATTCAGGATATTTTTTTGAAGTCCTGCATTCAGCATTCCCATTGGTTTAGCGGCATACAGTCCGTAAAATGCTCTGCTATTATACCATCCCGAGATCTCCCCAGACCAGTTTTTCGATATGGTAAATTGGTTGCTCGCATACATATTCCAAGACGCCTGCTTGATTTCCAGCTTTTCTTCGAGGTAAATCGAGTTGTAGTGATTGTATACACCCGTGAAATTGGTCTGTACATTCCACCATTTGGCGATTTTGATCGGAAATGAGACGGTAAGGCTTACATTATCCTGGTTGTCCAGGTTATCCGATGTCACGAATGTTTTGTTTTCCGAAGCGATCTGCTGTGGTAGCTCATCAGCGATCATATCCTTGATCCGGCTGTATGCCAATGTCGTATTCAGGAAATTTTTGTAAACGTGTACGAGCTGGAATGAGTTGGTATACTGCGGTCTTAGGTTCGGATTTCCTCTTTGGAATGTATATGGATCCAGATAAAATTCGAAGGGGTTTAATGACTGGTAGTTCGGGCGGTCGATCCGGCGACTGTACGAGAGGTTGATCACGTTATTGGTATCCAGCTGATTGGACAGGAACACGCTTGGGAAAAGATTTATATAGTTTCGGTCGCGTTTCTGGTTCAATGTCACCGAGTTGCCGATGGAATGCGTGTGCTCTCCACGAACCCCTATCTGGTATTTTACTTTTTTCGAAAGGCTGCCGCTGTAATTCAGGTAAGCCGCATTGACATTCTCCGTGTATTTGAACCGGTTGGAGCGGGTGGGGTCAAGCACCCATTCGTCTGTTTTGGTTTCAAAAACCATGTCATTGTCGGATGTTACATAGCTTGCTTTCAAGCCTGTTTCCATTTTGCCTTTCCACAATGGCTGGGTATAATCCAGCTTCGCTACACCAATGTTGATGTCGGAAGGCATGTTGTTTCTCACATTTTCGGGATTTCCGTCATTTGAGCCGTCGGGTTTGTAATAGCGGGTATCAAGGTTGCTGTTCTTTTTGCCGCCGTAATTGACATAGTCCACGTCAAACGTCAGCTCCTTGCCTTTGTCGTCGAATTGATGCTTGAAGTTGGCGTTGGTACTGATGTTGGTCATCTTACCACCATTGAAAACATTGGTACGGAATGTTCTCTGAAGACTCAGGTCTTCATTCAGAATGCGGGTGTTGGTTTGTCCGAACGGGTTGCTCCAATCATTAAAGAAGCCCGAAACGAGTACACCTACCGTAGTTTTGTCGGTTG
Source organism: Dyadobacter sp. (assembly GCF_039919315.1). GTDB lineage: Bacteria > Bacteroidota > Bacteroidia > Cytophagales > Spirosomataceae > Dyadobacter. The sequence continues at coordinate 116,847 of NZ_JBDSFX010000092.1, forward strand.
CAAAATAATCCAGCCCGGCTCTTACATTATAGTATTGCGATTCGTTGATCCGCTCCGTTTTCTGATCGAAAATGGTCACCTTATTTTCGAAAGGGATCTTGCGGTAAATGTCATTATTGTTGAAGCCTTTGTTGTAAAATGCGCCTCCATTGATGAACGTGCTGATTTTGCCAGCCCGGTGATTGATCGTTGCAGTGGCATTGGCCCGGCCATATTTTGCCCAGGCGCCGCCCAGGTTCACATTACCGTTGGTACCGTAATTTTTATTACGTTTCATCTTAATGTTGATGATCCCGGAATTACCGGCGGCGTCATATTTAGCCGACGGATTAGTGATCAGCTCAATTTTTTCAATGTTGTCGCTGGGCGTGTTCCGCAGGAGTGTGATCAGTTCCTGTTGGGAGAGGAATGTTTGCTTACCATCGATCTGGACGATAACGCCTTCTTTTCCACGCAGTTTAAGCTGTTCATTCTGCTGATCAACGGTGACGCCGGGAGCTCTTTCGAGTACTTCCAGGGCAGTAGCGCCAGCGGAAACAATGCTGTTTTCAACATTGATGACCGTGCGGTCAATTTGTTGCTCAATGAAAGGTTTTTTGGCTACCACGGTTACCTCATTCAAAGATTGGGTATCCGTTTTGAGCGTAATGATGGGCAGGTTAACGGCGTCGTCTTTCACCTGAAAAGTAGCGCTGTAACTTTTTTGATACCCTACCATCGATACCAGCGTCATGTACTTTCCGGCTTCTACCTGCTCGAAAAGGAATTTTCCGTTGTCATCTGCGGCGAGGCCTTTTACAAGCACGGAATCTTTGGCATTGAGGAGAAGCACATTCACGAAGGGGAATGGCTGTGATTTTTCATCGAGAATGGCTCCCGATACTTTTCCTTTTCCAGTAATGGCAGCGGGTGTTTGCGCAAGCACAAAACTTCCACTCAGTAGCAATGCTACAGTTAGGTTCAATAAGAATTTCATGGCTAATAGATTATGGTCAATGTAACAGAGGCATTTTTTTTCTTCCGGTACATTGTAAAAGTAAGTACTTTGTATAACATAGAACCTTAGATTACATAAGTGGTTTTTCTGCTATATAAATGGAGTGCGTGTGCCTATCTTTCGTCTGATAGATACAAAGGGAATAAAGAAAGTTGCACGTAGGGAGAAAAAAAGTTTAAGTGGTCAAATAGTGTTGTGAAATGATGAACGGTCAATAAAAAAGCCGCTTCGTTGGAAGCGGCTTTTTGAAATTCTATATTAAGTCCTGATCAGGCAAGCTTAACATTGATCGCGTTAAGGCCTTTACGTCCTTCTTGAAGGTCAAAAGTAACGTCATCGTTTTCGCGAACTTCGTCAACCAGACCGGAGATGTGTACAAAATAATCTTCTCCTGTTGTTGTGTCTTTAATGAACCCGTATCCCTTAGAGTCATTAAAGAATTTTACTGTTCCTTGATTCATATTAATTGTATGATTGAAAATTTAGCCAAAGATACAGGCACCGCGGCAGTTGTACAAATTAAACTTAGAAAAGTTAAAATTAATAAGGACTGTGTCTGGTAGCCCTTGCTTACGAAGATCGCACTTCGTTTTTTGGTTTCGGTCAATCTCCCTACCTTTGCGTTTTAGATAGCATATATATATGACTGAACAAATTCTTATTTTAGATTTTGGCTCACAGTATACTCAATTAATCGCACGACGCGTTCGTGAACTTAATGTTTATTGTGAAATCCACCCTTACAATAATTTCCCCGACCTCACTCCAAATATCAAAGGCGTCATCTTATCAGGAAGCCCCTGCTCCGTTCGCGATGTTGACGCTCCTCGTGTTGATCTGGACCAATTTCGTAAAATAGTGCCCTTATTGGGCGTGTGCTATGGAGCTCAGCTCATGGCGCAGGAATTGGGAGGCGATGTAAAACCTTCACAGCATCGTGAATATGGCCGCGCTCGCCTGGAAATAGATGATACTGATTCATCATTACTGGCCGGTTTGTCGGAATCATCGCAGGTATGGATGTCACACGGAGATACAATCGTACGTACTCCCGAGAGCTTTCACATCATCGCTTCTACCGAATCAGTCAAAGTGGCTGCATTCAAAATTGAAGATGAACTGAGCTATGGTATTCAGTTTCACCCGGAGGTAACCCACACTACGGAAGGTAAAAAGCTGATGTACAACTTTGTAGCCAAGATTTGTGGCTGCAAGCAAGACTGGACGTCGGAATCTTTTGTAGAACAAACAGTTAGCCATTTGCGCAATAAACTGGGTAATGATCGGGTGGTGATGGCATTGTCAGGCGGAGTCGATTCTACTGTGGCGGCCACATTGGTGCATCAGGCGGTGGGAGAAAACCTGTACTGTATTTTTGTAGATAACGGATTGCTCCGCAAGAACGAGTTTGAAGAAGTACTTCATTCTTATCAGGATATGGGGCTTAATATCAAAGGTGTTGATTCCAAATCACACTTTTACCAATCGTTGGCGGGAATCAGTGAACCTGAGGCAAAACGCAAAGCGATAGGGAAATCATTTATCGATATTTTCGATCAGGAAGCACATTTAATTGAAGAAGTTAAATGGCTTGGTCAGGGTACTATTTACCCTGACGTGATCGAATCTGTGAGTGTTAAAGGGCCATCTGCAACGATTAAATCACACCATAATGTGGGTGGTTTGCCTGATTTTATGAAGCTGAAAATCGTTGAGCCACTTAATACTCTGTTCAAAGACGAGGTACGTGCAGTAGGCAGAACATTAGGTATCGACGAAAAAATATTGGGCCGTCATCCCTTCCCTGGTCCTGGATTAGCCATTCGTATCTTGGGCGAGATCACCCCTGAGAAGGTAGCTATCTTACAGGAAGTGGACGCTATTTTTATCGGAGGTTTGAGGAAATGGGACCTTTACAAAGACGTTTGGCAGGCTGGCGCAATGCTTTTGCCGGTACAAAGCGTAGGTGTAATGGGTGATGAAAGAACTTACGAAAGCGTAGTGGCACTAAGGGCGGTAACTTCTGTAGACGGTATGACCGCCGACTGGGCGCATTTGCCTTACGAATTCCTGGCGGAAGTTTCGAATGACATTATCAATAAAGTGAAGGGAGTCAACAGAGTAGTGTATGATATTTCTTCCAAGCCACCTGCAACCATTGAATGGGAGTAAAAGGCTTAAACGAGAAAAGCGGACCTAAATCCGCTTTTCTCGTTTATAATGATCTTGCAAGTGCGTCAGGATCGCCCGACTCCGCGGCTAATCAAACTCAACACAAATAGCACCAGGAATACGAAGAAAAGTATTTTAGCAATTCCTGCTGCTCCCGCAGCTATCCCACCGAATCCAAGTACACCGGCGATAATAGCTACAATCAGAAATATTACGGTCCATCTAAGCATAATTGACAAATGTTAAGGTTTTTATAAAATCTTATATAATGAAGCTTTTACCAATTATGTGCCAAAAGCCGATCAACCATAAAACCCGAATTTTACAGTAAAAACAGGCTTTGAGGAGAAGAATGCGCTGATTTTATGTAGAGAATGATTCCCAAATTATACATTAAATCCGTTTTCCCTGTTTAAGTACTGAGATTCAGCAGTATCCGACAATTATATTAACCCATTGATTAAATTTAGAATGAAGTTTAAACTGATCGCGCTTTTGCTGACCGGTATTGTTTTACAAGTATCAGCGCAAAACGACCGCTGGCAGCAGCGGGCCAAGTACCAGATGGATGTGGAGTTTGACGCGGTCAAGCATCAATATAAAGGGACCCAAAAACTGGTTTACAGTAACAATTCACCCGATACGCTGAACAAGGTATTTTATCATCTCTACCTCAACGCGTTTCAGCCGGGTAGCCAGATGGACGTTCGTTCGAGGAGCATCAGCGACCCCGATCCGCGCGTCAAAGACCGCATTTCTAAATTATCCCTCTCGGAAATCGGTTACGAGAAAATCATCTCACTTAAACAGAATGGTAAATCATTGAAGTACGAGGTGGTGGGAACCATACTCGAAGTGACATTGAATGAGAAGATCCTTCCAAAGACCCAACATACTTTTGATTTGGTGTTTGAAGGACAGGTACCGGTCCAGATCAGGCGTACCGGAAGGGATAATGATGAAGGTATCGCATACTCCATGGCACAATGGTATCCCAAAATGTGCGAATACGACTATGAAGGCTGGCATTCCAATCCTTACATCGGCAGGGAGTTCTACGGAATTTGGGGCGACTTTGATGTGAAAATCACATTGGATGCTTCCTATGTGGTGGCTGCTACCGGCTACCTTCAGAATCCTGAAAAAATAGGGCACGGATATACGAAAGAGGAAGTGAAGCATAAGCCTGGCGATAAGCTGACCTGGCATTTCGTGGCACCGGAAGTGCACGACTTTATGTGGGCGGCCGACCGCGATTACAAGCACGACATTGTGAAGGTCGACGACAACCTGGATCTGCATTTCTTTTACCAGACGGATACGTTAACCGAGGCGTGGAAAGCCATGGAGCCGCTGGCTGTTCGTAGTTTTAAGATGATGAACGATAAATTCGGACGGTATCCTTATAAACAATACTCCATTATCCAGGGCGGCGACGGTGGTATGGAATATCCGATGGCCACGCTGATTTCGGGCCGTCAGAATCTGGGAAGCCTTGTGAGTGTGGTGGTGCATGAGTCTATCCACAGCTGGTTTCAGATGTTGCTGGGAACCAACGAGTCTAAATATTCCTGGATGGATGAAGGGTTTACTACCTATGCGCAAAACATTGTCATGGCCGAACTGTTCCCTTCCAGAACCGACCCGCAGAGAAGTAGTGCAAACAGCTACCGGACTTTGGCGAAATCCGGGCAGGAGGAGCCGCTTACCACGCACGCCGATCATTTCAATACCAACAAATCATACAGTATCAGTAGTTATTACAAAGGCGCGGTGTTCCTGAACCAGCTGGGTTACATTATTGGCAAGAACAAGCTTTCGAGCGGTATGAAACGCTATTTTAACGAATGGAAATTCAAACATCCTAATCCTACAGATTTAAAACGCATCATTGAAAAAGAATCAGGACTAGAACTGGACTGGTATTGGGAAGATTTTATTGGAACCACCAAAACCATCGACTACGGATTGAAAGAAGTGACTGCCAATGGAGGCAAAACGGATGTAGTATTGCAAAGGGTAGGCCAAATGCCTATGCCGCTGGACGTCGTGGTCAGTTACCGGGATGGTACGCAGGAGAATTTTTACATTCCCCTGGAAATTATGAGGGGCGAGAAAGAAGAGAAATTGTATTCTAAAACCACGCTATTACCGGACTGGGGCTGGACGTATCCCGAATATGCATTTACCATTGGCAAAGATCTTTCTGAAATCGTGCGTATCGTGATCGATCCAAGCCAGAGAATGGCTGATATCGATCCTGATAACAATGCTTATCCGATGGCCTCAAAAGTGGTTCCACGATTTAAAGCTGAAAAAACGAAATAGCTATCTCCCGAATTTAATGGAAGTGCCGACGCGCCAGCCCATGGCTTTGAAATGACTCCCATGGAATTGCGCGACGGCTTCCAGCCGGATTACACGGAGAATGTTATCAATGCCATAAACAGCCTCGGTATAATTCCTGATCGTAGGCACCCGCAGGTAATGTAGCTGCAGCGTCTCAGACAGGCCAGTCACGCGTAGTGCCTGAATCCGTGTGAGCGCAAAACGTTGGAGATTCCAGGTAGCGTGCGCCTGAAAAAACCATGATGCGGTGCTGTAACGATAGTATTGCAGCATTCGGAACTGATCGGGCGGGTAGGTATATTGGAAAAAGAACTCGTTACCCATGAAGTGGCGGTAGTCGGGGAAGTACATTTTCTTTTTGCTCAAAAAACTCCCTCCATTCACCAGGTATTCTAGATTACTTCTCGGCCCCAGGTTCAGGTTCTGACGGATCGTAGCCTGCAATCGGGAGTAGTCCACGTCACCTGCGAAACCCATTCCTCTGTTGTAATTCACACTGAATGAGGGTCCTTTACTTCTAATGTACCTCTTTTCGCCATTTCGGATCAGGTAGCGTCTCCACGGGCGGAGGGTGACGGTGAGGTCAAGTAACAATGCATTGTGTTCCGGGAAACCCGTATCTGCTAATTCCTTACTGACAGGCTTGTTTGGGGTAAAACTGTATCTCCGCCAGAAAAAGATCGGTTTCGCACTTTCCTGGTTGAATAACTCTTTCCTATGCTGAAATTCCAGGCCCGCATTGAAGCTGACAATATCGGCGACGTTCCTTATCGAATATTCCGCTTTTGCATATTGTTTCTGGTAAAGCTTCATGAAATTCCGGTCGAAAAACCGGGCTGCCATACTGTTGGGCAATGGGGGGATAGGATCGTTATTGTTGAACTGGCTGGCCATTTCGCCACCTTGCAGCATCAGGTTCCAATTATGATTGCCGACATTGGTTTCCAGATTGCCATAAAGCCTTTTCCTGCCGGCCGAATATCGTACCGTTGGACGTACGCTGAAATAGTGAGATTTACCCCATTTTTTTTGCCATTCGGTGATCAGGTTAACGGCGTTTCCTTCCACGGTATTGTAGCTAATGGAAAGCAAAGGGCTTTTGAAATAAAACGTGGCCCGATTTCCCAGGGTGTAAGTGTTACCGGTGACCAGATGCTGAGTTTTGAAATAGAGCGAATCAGGTTTAGACTTTACCTTCAATGAATCTTTGACGACCTTAATGCTATCCTGCATCACGTAACTCGAAACTTCGGATTTCGTGAGCGGGATCGGGCGCAACGCCTGCCAATAAGTGGTATCCCGCTTATTAGCCATAGAATCAATCACAATGGAATCCTGCCTGACCAGCCTGTCACTGCCACCTTCCATTTTCCGCTCTTTCTTCTGCTCCTTTTCGTAGTCCTTGGTCAGTTTTCTGAAATTTTTTGTCGAAAATTCTTTCTGATCTTTGATGAGATCGTCGAGGTCCTTTTTACGGTTATTTTCTTTGGCAATGTCGTCCTTTTTGTGGTCGTTGATGACAATGTCTTCTTTTAATCCTGGGTCAATGTCGAGTTTTTCATAAGTTAAAGAAACCAGATAGCGAAATTCTCCGGCAAAACCGAGATAGCTTCCATTGATCCTAAACTGTTGATTTACTGGTATCCACACATTTTGAACGGGGCTGAATATTTGTTTGGCTGAAATATTCAATCCACTAGTAGTAGTCTGAAGGTCGTAACTATGGATCGCCCAGCGGTCTTCGAGGATGAAGAGGCTGCCTTTGAAAACGCCTTCTCCATAAGCCTTTGGAATGACCTTGATTTTATTGACGAGCTGGCCCTGGTCTTCAAAATAGCCTTCATATTCGAACTTATAGTAAGCAAAAGCTTTGGGAGAAAGCGGGGAGATGGTCCCGGCTATTTCAGGACTGTACAAACTGGCCAGAATGTACTCATTAGGGGATGGGATACTGTTATCCAGACTGTTACGTGTAGAGACTATACGCTGGGTGTAACTACTCGGCCGACGGTACTTGATTTCTGCAACACTCTCATTAATAATGGCTTTTCCTTCCTGAATACCTTCTTTTTTGAGCCTTCTTTCGACCAGGTAGGGAATTTTAGTAGGCAATGCTGTGCTTCTTGAATATACTTTGGCAGTATAACCTCTGAGCTGCAATTGATGAAAACGCGCTTTGGCAATGGCGCGGCGCATAATACTGTACGCCGGATCTTCTTTTCCCTTACCTATGGTTGCTTCCTGAAGATTCAATGCCTGCTCTTCCAATGTAATGTTCAGTTCCTGAAAGTCATTGGTAATCGTGACGCTGCGGGAAACACTTTTAAAGCCGAGATATTGGAATATAATGTCATAATTTCCAGTAGGCAGGCTGAATTCGTACTCTCCGTCCTCATTAGCCATCGTTCCATTGCTGGTGCCCTTCACCGCAATACCGGCGAATGGTAACGCTTCTCCTTGCTTTGTGGTGATTCGTCCTTTTATTCCGCCTGCTACGGAACAGAGCCGGAGGCCAATAAAAAGCATCAGAAACAAGGCAAAGCGCATAGAGGTTTTGGTCGGTTATTGCAATAAGCACAATTTAGACGAAATTACTGATTCGTCTTTTTATGATTACTTATATAACCGTACCAGTGATGCACTTTGAAACTGGCAAACAAAAAAGGAGCATGCTTTTCTATCGCATACTCCGTTTATGAATGTTTACTGCTTGTTTTAGTTACATTCGCCATCTGTGGTGCACACATCGCCTTCTCCGAATGTTACCAAGGGCTCCGGATTTGCTTTCTGCCATTCAGTGAATGATTGCTCCAGAGCTCCGAGAAATGTCTCCGGCTGCTGAGCGCCTGAAACCGCATACTTACGGTCAAGCACAAAGAAAGGAACGCCTCTTGCTCCCACCTGCTGAGCTTCATAAATATCTTTTCGAACCTCGTCACTGAAAAGGGTGCCTTCTAGTACTTTTCTTAATTCGTGGGTATCCAATCCGATTTCAACTCCAAGTTCCACCAAAGTATCCAGATTCGAAGTGTCTTTTCCATCCGTGAAATACGCTTTGAAAAGCTGTTCTTCGGCCGCGTCGCCCAATCCTTTGGTTTTGGCAAGCTGTACAAAACGGTGTGCATCAAATGAGTTGGCTACTACCGCCTTATCCATATTATATTCCAGGCCTACCTCGCTGGCCAGACCGGTCACGTGGTCATTCACCTGCTGTGCGTAGTCGGGAGTCCAGCCTTTTACTTCGGCAAGATAGTCGTTAATGCTTTTGCCGGGTTCCGTTTTCATTTGCGGGTTCAGCTGGAAACTTTTCCATTCCACCTGAATTTTGTCTTTCTGGGGAAATTGGTCCAAAGCCTTTTCAAATTTCCTTTTCCCGATATAGCAAAACGGGCACATTACATCACTCCAAATTTCAACTTTCATATCTAAATGAGTTTTCTAATCAACATTACACGTTAATGAAAAATTCGTCATGGGGTCTTCTAACTTTTTTGGCCTTCACGTAAGGATCCTTTTCGTTATCCCGGTAGCCTAATGTCATGATCACGACGCTCTTTAACCCTTTTTCTTTCAAACCAAGAATTTCATCCAATGCAGCAGCATCAAATCCTTCCATCGGCGTGGCATCGACGTCCTCGGTGGCAGCCGCGATCAATGCGTGGCCCAGGCCGATATATGCTTGCCGGGCAGCCCATTGAAAATTGACTTCCTCAGTTCTGCTCAAAATTCCGCCCGAAATGCTCGAATGAAACGCAGATAGCGAATCGACTGTAACGCTGCGTGTGGTCGCAATCAGGTCCATGTACTTGTCCAGACTTTCGACCGTGATCTTTTCCCAGGCAGCAAACACCAGCAAATGAGACGATTCCAGGATCTGTGGCTGATTCTTGGCTATTTTATGGATTTTTTCTTTAATTTCTTTATTATCGATTACCAGGACATTGTATGGTTGCATTCCTGCAGAAGAAGGGGCCAGTTTGATGGCTTCCAGAATATTATCTAATTTTTCCTGAGGTATTATTTCTCCGGTCATTCTTTTGGCCGCATAGCGCCAGTTCAATTTTTCTATCAGCTCACTCATGATCATTCCAAATTTTGTATTCAATTATTAAACGGTCACAAAGTTACGAAAAATTACTATATATTTGTAAGTAGTATACAAAAGTATAGCAACATTTAAATTGATAGCCATGAAAAAGACAGAAGAAAAGAAACATACACTGGGGGAATGCACAAAGAGCATTCTACCGGTACGGGACGCATTAGAAGTACTGAGTGGAAAATGGAAGCTGCCGATCATTATATCATTAATGTTCGGCAACAAACGATTCTCTCAAATTGCCAAGGAAGTGCCAGGTATCACGGATAAGATGCTCTCCAAAGAGCTGAGGGATCTCGAATCCAATGATCTGGTTAAGCGCAGAGTTTATGACTCCATTCCGGTAGTCGTAGAATACAACCTAACCGAATATGGACATTCGCTGAAAGTGGTAATAGAAGTGCTAAGGAACTGGGGGCAGGCCCACCGCGAGCGGATCATGACTACTCCATCCATTTCTCATACCACATCTGAAACATTAGCAGATACCAGAGTTTGAGCGCATATTCCTTTTTTCCTGAAAAAAAGTGCTCTTTTAATTTCTGAACAATATGGAGATTAAAAATACCTTGACTGGCTATTCTTTCATCATTCAAATAATGCATTACCTGTTTCTTTAAATCGCATGAAAGCCAATGTTCGAGCGGTATTTGAAATCCCATTTTCGGGCGGTCCATCAATTTTTTTGGAATGTATTGATGAACAATTTCTTTCAAAATATATTTCTTCACGCCATTGTTGTACTTATAGTGGTCCGGAAGTTGAGCAGCCCATTCGATGATACGGTGATCGGTAAACGGCTCTCTGCTCTCCAAACTATATGCCATGGATGCCCTGTCTACTTTTTGGAGAACGTCATCCAATAAAAAAGTCTGGTAATCTATGGCCATCATATATGCGAGCGGCGTGTAGAATTCTTCCAGAAGCCCACTATTTGAATGTGCCGTTTTCAGTGGTTTGACACTCTTTTTTAATAGTAGTTTGATTTCTTTTTCATCAAATTGCTGACTGAGACTCAGCATAATGTTCTTTGCTGATGGATCCTTTAGCAAAGATTTGAGCTTTTCATACCTGTTATGAAAGTTGTATTTATTTCTCATCACTGGTATGTGATCAGCAGAAATGACACTCATCATTCCGGAAATACCTTTTCTAACAAAGTCAGGAATCCGATTAATGGTGTTGCCATGCTTCATGATATAACCGTACCGGCTATAACCTGCAAATACCTCGTCTCCCGCATCTGCGCTTAACGCGACGGTAACTTCATTGGCTGTCAATTTGGACAAAAGCATCGTCGGAATAGCACTTTGATCACCAAAGGGTTCATCATAGTGGTAAGGCAACTCAGAAATTAATTCAAGGGCTTCTTTTCTGGTACAGCTGTAATCATAGTGTTCTGTTCCAAGGTAATTAGCAACATTTTTCGCGTATTCTGATTCATTTAAACCAATATCCGGTACGCCAATGGTAAATGTTTTTAATTTTTCCGAACGGTCTTTTTGTAAAATAGCCGTGAGGCACGCGCTGTCGTATCCCCCGCTCAGGAACACGCCCACAGGAACATCGGCAACCATCCGGTATTCGAATGCGGACTTTAATATTTTCTCTGTCTCCGTCTTTGCCTCCTCAAATGATATATCGAGTTTGGGTTTGTTGTAACCGTCATAAACGTCCCAATACTTCTGGATATCGAAAGCTCTCTCCTTGATATTGAATTTCAGAAAATGCCCTGGCCGTAACTTGTAGGTGTGCTGAAAGATACAGTGGGGAGTAGGCACATTGCCGTGTTGCATGAACGCCGCTACGGAGTCAAAATTGATCTCTTTTTTAAACTTCGGGTGTTTGTGGAATGCCTTCAATTCTGATGCAAACAGGAAAAGGCCATCGTGCCAATAATAGAAAAAGGGTTTGATCCCAGGTCTATCCCGCACACAATAAACGACCTCAGATTTGGTATCATATATTACAAAGGCAAACATTCCAATGAATTTGTCGACACAGGAAATTCCCCATTGTGAGAAAGCATGCAATATTACCTCCGTATCAGAATGGCTTGTAAAAATACGGCCGTAGGAAGTAAGTTCTTCTTTGATTTCCCGATAGTTATAAACCTCGCCATTAAATGTGATCCAGAGGTCGCCCAATTGCATAGGCTGTTTGCCGGAATCTGATAAATCTATGACGGAAAGTCTTCGGTGGCCAATTCCGACGGTAGCACCTTCTGACTCGAACATTTGCTGTCCTGATGCATCGGGTCCTCTGTGATGGAGTTCATTGGTAATGTTTACTAAAATTTCTTCAGTTGAATCTTGGTTGTAATCTATAATTCCTGCAATCCCACACATGTGACCGATTAATATTAAATTGTTAATAACACTATTTAGAGAGGGTTGCCCTGATGGGCTGATCGATCGGCAAGACTGAAATTAGCATAACCTTTGTCATTTAAAGTATACTTTTGGTGACTTAGGGTATCTTCTAAGCGGCATCAGTCGTGAGACACGAATTTTGGGATTTTCGTTGCAATCTATTAGACAAAATTGTGATAATATGCAGGAGTGCTATGTTTATTGTGCCACTAGATAATTTTATTTACTAAAAGGTAAATAATTCAGCAGAAGCTAATAGCGACTACACAAAAAAAAGCAGCTCCGAAAGAGCTGCTTTTTACCAAATTATTAACATTCAAAAAATTATCCCAGCTGATTAATGCAGTTCAAATCCTCGAATGCCAGTTTCAAGCGTTGGATCATGGTTTCTTCTCCTTTACGTAACCAAACACGCGGATCGTAGTATTTTTTATTCGGAGAATCTGCACCGTCTGGGTTGCCCAATTGTGACTGAAGGTACCCTTCTTTTTCTTTGTAGTATTTCAAAATTCCTTCCCAGGTTGACCATTGCATATCAGTATCAATGTTCATTTTGATCGCTCCGTACTCGATGGCCTCACGGATTTCTTCACGTGAAGAACCTGATCCTCCGTGGAATACGAAGTTAACAGGCAGCTCAGCAGTAGCGAATTTCTCCTGAATGAAGTTCTGTGAATTGCGAAGGATTTTCGGCTCCAATTTCACGTTACCTGGCTTGTAAACACCGTGAACGTTTCCGAAAGCTGCTGCAATCGTGAAGTTTGGAGAGATTTTCAACAACTCTTCATAAGCATAAGCAACTTCTTCTGGTTGCGTGTACAGTTTGGAGCTATCTACGTCGCTGTTATCCACGCCGTCTTCTTCTCCGCCTGTTACACCTAGTTCAATTTCAAGTGTCATGCCGATCTTTGCCATTCTTTCGAAGTATTTGGCAGAAATTTCGATATTTTCTTCAAGTGGTTCTTCTGACAAATCCAGCATGTGGGAGCTGTACAATGGCTTGCCATACTGATCGAAATAACGTTCGCCCGCATCCAGAAGACCGTCGATCCATGGAAGTAATTTCTTAGCGCAGTGGTCGGTATGCAGGATTACGGGAATTCCGTAAAGTGCTGCCATTTGGTGTACGTGCATCGCACCAGAGATACCACCGGCGATAGCTGCCTGCTGATTCGTGTTGGAAAGGCTTTTTCCTGCATAAAATATAGCACCGCCATTCGAAAACTGAATGATAACCGGGCTGTTCACCGCTTTGGCAGTTTCCAGTACTGCATTCACTGAGTTGGTTCCTACCACGTTAACTGCCGGGAGGGCATAGTTATTTTCGTTGGCATGGCGGAAGATTTCGCTAACTCCGTCACCGGTAACAACTCCGGGCGCAAAGCGTTTTGTGGTCTCGCTCATAGTAATAAAGAATATTTTTTCAAGAATTAATTTTACAATTCAGATATAAAAAATGAACTGCGTGGCAATCCCTGCAAGTTAGCTATTTTAGAGAAAAAGGCGGAAATATGTATGGTATATTATGCTTTATGACGAAGATTTATCCTAGTATAATCGTTTTAACGCAATCTGTGTATCTTTGAAAATGATTAAAAATTCCAAACTTTCCAGGACCATTCTACTGGCGCTTACCCTTGGTTTTTTTGTGGTGTGGGTGCTGGAATTCAGGCGTGCCGGTCTTTTTGAAAGTTACTGGTTGTTATTATTGAGCATTACCTGCCTGCTTGTCTTCCAGTTCAACCGATTAAAAGCAGCTACTGAGATGAAAAAACAGGGAGAGGAGACATTGAAAATACATCAAACAAAAGCCGGTAAAACTGCAAAAAAATGAACATGCTCCTCCTGGGAACTACCATCGTCTTTTTTGTACTGGCCGGATATTATGGGGCGGTAAGATCGGTACTGCTGGATGTTTCGATTGACCGATATTCGCTCCGGCATGAAAAATCGGATCAGGTAGTACAGACACTTTACTGGCGCAGGGTCCTCAGAATGATCCGCTTACTTTCAGTCGCATTGGGATGCTTCATGGGAGTTGCCACGATTTACGGGATGTTATCCACCCAATCGGGCATTCAGGAAGGCATTCTCATCGCATTCGTGTTCGCAGGATTGGCGATAACCTGGATGCTATCTTACAGCAGTTGGGTTAAAATAGGACGCAATTTCCCCGCCGCACTCGATCTGAAAACATTTCCTGTACGATTTGCAGAATGGTTTATCACGCCACTTTACTGGCTTGTCGAGCCATTTGTAAAAGAAAATATCTTGTCCCCATCGCTGCGTGACGATGCCGTTTCGGCGGACGACCCGGATTTTGATGATCACAGCATCGAAGAGAGAATGTTTATCAATGCATTGGATTTTAAAGACTTGCGTATCCGTGACTGCATGATACCACGGACAGAAATATCGGCAGTGAATGTGAATGCAAGCATCGAAGACCTGCGGACTGCATTCCTGACTTCGGGACATTCCAAGATCATTGTCCATAAAGAATCCGTGGATGAAGTACTGGGTTACTGCCATGCACTATCGCTGTTTAAAAAACCGAAAGAGATCAGCAACATCATTACCCCAATCCTGATCGTGCCTGAGGCGATGTCTGCAAATGATTTAATGCTGCGATTTTTGGAAGAAAGAAGAAGCCTGGCGCTGGTAGTGGACGAATTTGGGGGTACTTCCGGGCTGGTGAGCGTGGAGGACGTAGTGGAGCAGATATTCGGGGAAATTCAGGATGAATATGACTCCACCGAAGACTGGACGGAAAGGCAACTCGATGACAATAGTTATATTCTCAGCGCACGGCACGAGCTCGACTACCTGAACGAAAAGTATGGCTGGGAGCTTCCCGAAGGCGATTATGATACATTGGCTGGTATGCTGATTCACTACTCCGGTGATTTGCCGGATGTCAACGAGACGGTGAGCATTCCTCCATTTTCATTCCAGGTGGTATCGATGCAGGATACCCGCATTGAGCTGGTGAGGTTGACCATTGAAGAGAAAGAAAAGAAAAGCAGCAAGGATTAGCCATTGATAACCATTAGCATTTGCAAGAATGAGTCTCCGCATTACCAGAAATTTTTGTTTCAGCATTTTTTCATTGATCTCGTTTTCCAATGCTGTTTTCGCACAGGAAAATAATCTTAACGCCCAAATTGCGGATATCTCCAGAGAAGTAGATGGGATTGTCGGCGCGGGAGTCATGAATTTGAAATCAAAAGAATTCTTGATTTGGAATGAAGATCATAAGTTTCCAATGCAGAGTGTCTTCAAGTTTCCCTTGGCGATGGCAGTTTTGGATCTGGTTGATAAAAGGGAATTAAGGCTGGAACAGAAAATCCACCTGACCAAAAAAGATTATTTCGCAAACACATATAGTCCGATGCGGGACAAATACCCGGAAGCGGAAGTAGATGTAACGCTTGCCGAACTGCTGACCTATACCGTTTCCCTAAGTGATAATATTGCCTGTGATATTCTTTTCAGGTTGGTTGGCGGGGTAAAACCGGTCGATAATTATATTCACAGCCTGGGCGTGACCGATATTGCTATTGTTGCCAATGAAGAACAAATGCACAGTGGCTGGGAAGTTCAGTATACCAATTGGTGTCGACCCAAAGCAATGCTGGAATTGCTGGATATTTTTTATCAGGGCAAGAAATTATCAAAACCGAGCAGTGACTTTCTTTGGAAAATCATGACCGACGGCCCAACCGGGCCTAAAAGAATTAAAGGGCTGATTGGCCCTGATACGGTGGTTGCCCATAAAACAGGTACATCGGGTTCCAATAGCCAGGGATTAATGGGTGGGGTTAACGACGTAGGTATTGTGAAATTGAAAAAGGGGCAGGACTTTGCAATCGTCGTTTACGTTTCGGATACCCATTCAAAAACAGAAGTTTCGGAGCAGGTTATTGCGAAAATCGCGAAAGCTGCTGCGGATTATTTTTCCAATAAATAGTCGGTGGATTAAAAAAAGCATCGTGTGCGGATAACAGTTGAAAACATAGGAAAGAAATTTATCAGGGAGTGGATCATCCGTAATGCCAGTTTTGAGCTTTTGGCGGGGCAGCAGTATACGTTTGTGGGGCCAAATGGCAGTGGGAAGTCAACATTGCTGCAATTGCTGACAGGTATCATTCCAGTAACAGAAGGTGTAATCCGGTATCAAAATAATGAAGGGAAAGAAATAGATGAAGACCGCTGGTACAAGCACATTGTGATCGCGGCGCCTTACCTGGAATTGATTGAGGAGTTTACATTGCGGGAGTTGATCGAATTTCACAGCAAGTTCAAGCCTTTTAAAAATGGTATGTCGTTTAGTGATTTCGAGGATTTTGTTCAGCTCGCGCATGCCAGTGGCAAAACGATCCGTCATTTTTCTTCTGGCATGAAGCAGAGGGTGAAGCTGGGACTGGCATTTTTATCCGATGTTCCCATTATTTTCCTGGATGAACCCACTACAAACCTGGATGTGCAGGGGATCAACTGGTACCTCGAACGGGTCACAAATTATACTCAAAATCAGCTTGTTTTGCTCGGTTCGAATGTAAAGCAGGAATATGAATTTTGTGAAAATATCATTTCGGTTTCTGCGTTCAAATAGAAACACAAGAAGTACTGGCTATGCAGAAAACTTTACGGTCCATTGCGGTATTGTTCCTGATTTTTCTTTGCGCAGCCGGTAAATCGCTGGCAGGCGGAATGTATTTTATCGAAAACCACGGCCAGTGGAATAAAGATGTTCTCTACCGCGCCGAAATCCCCGGCGGTTTTCTTTTTCTCAAAAGCCAATCTCTTGTTTACGTTTTATATGATGCGTCGAAAGTAATGGCGCGCCATGCAAAAGGAACTTCCGTGTCAGCAGCTGCCAAAGAATCGGTAGGAGCGCCGGACCTCATAGCTGCACACGGTGTGGAAGTAATGTTCCAAAATGCAATGAGCGGTGTAAAGCATATACCTAAACGCGAAATTGAGACCACATTCAGTTATTTTTTAGGTAAGGAAGAGGCCAGCTGGGCTGGCGGGGTGAAGGGCTTTGAGGAAATCCTGTATGAAAATTTATACGATAAGATCGATCTGCGCATTTATCTGAATCAATTTAAGCTCAAATACGAGTTCATTGTAAAGCCCGGAGGCGATCCGTCAGAGATCAAACTAAAATACAATGGCGCTGAAAAGGTTTCGCTTAATGAAACGGGGCAGGTTGTCATTAAAACTTCTATCGGGCAGTTCAAAGAGGCGGAACCTTACTCGTTTCAGCAGGTCAGTTCAAAAACAATTGATATACCATCAAAATTCACATTAGCAGCAGACAATATCGCTCAGTTTGCGTTACCGAAAGGTTATAACAACCGTGAGACACTGGTTATTGATCCGGAACTTATATTTTCAACTTATTCAGGTTCGACGGCGGATAACTGGGGGCATACTGCGACGTATGATGATGAAGGTAACCTTTACTCGGGAGGAACCGTTTTCGGTACCAATTTTCCGGTAACCATTGGGGCTTTTCAAACTAAATTTGAAGGACTAGTCGACGTTTCAATCATGAAGTTTACGCCCGACGGCAGCAAACTCATTTACGCCACATTTCTGGGTGGAAACAATACAGACCTTCCGAGCAGTCTGATCGTGAACTCAAAAAAGGAGCTGCTGATCCTGGGTACGACCTCTTCCAAAAATTTCCCGACCCGTACCACCGGTTTTCAAACCGTTTTCGGTGGCGGTACCCGGGTAATACCCATTTCTGGCCTCGACCTGCCCAATGGAAGCGATATGTTTATCTCCAAACTGAGTGCAGATGGCAAGCAGCTGACGGCGTCGACATTTGCGGGAGGTAGTGGCAATGATGGTGTGAGCAATACCGATGAGGTGATCATTAAAAATTACGGAGACAGTTTCAGGGGCGAAATTGCGGTCGATAAAGACGATAATGTGTTCATCGTTTCTTCTACTAATTCTCCCAATTTTCCATTAGTGAATGCGCCGCAGGCCAAACTGCTGGGTGTGCAGGATGGTGTGATCATGAAATTGTCGGCCGGACTCAATAGTTTGTTGTGGAGTACCTACGTGGGCGGTGAAAAGTGGGACGCAGCTTACTCGCTCAAACTATCTTCGGCCGGTGAAATTTACATTACAGGGATCTCTCAAAGCAGTACACTTCCGACAACCGCGTCAGCATATCAGGCGGGTCTGAAAGGTTCGGAAGATGCTTTTATTGCAAGGTATGCCAATGATAAGTTAGCTGGAATGACCTACCTGGGTACTGATAAGCAGGATGGCGCCTACCTGCTCGACCTCGATCAGGCGAATAATGTATATGTGTACGGGCTCACAAACGGGGCTTATCCGGTTACCAAAGATGCTTATCAGAATGCCAAAAGCGGTCAGTTCATTCATGCATTGGATGCTACGTTATCCAAAACCGTTTTTTCAACCGTTATAGGTTCTGGCCGCGGCACACCTGACATTTCCCCGACTGCTTTCCTGGTCAGTGAATGCGGCAACATTTATATCGCCGGATGGGGTGGTAATGTCAATACCGGCAGCGGGAATAATCCGTCCAGCAGTACATTCAATATGGTCGTTACGGATGATGCGATGCAGCCCACGACCAATGGTAACAATTTTTACATTGCGATTCTGGAACAAAATGCGAAATCGCTTTTGTATGCGACCTTTTTTGGAAGTAGCAGCCGCATCGGAAACATCCAGGGTGATCATGTGGATGGCGGTACCAGCCGGTTTGATAAGAACGGGACGATTTACCATGCTACCTGCGCTTGCGGCGGCAGCCATTTTCCAGTCACGCCGCAGGCCTGGTCTAAAACCAACAATAGTGAAAATTGCAACAATGCCGCATTCAAAATTGATATTGATCGGCTGAAAGCAGATTTTGACGTGTACGCAGGCAGTAACAAGAATGTTTTGAGAGGTTGTGCGCCATTGTCGTTGTCATTTGTGAACACCAGCGAGGGCGGCATTGATTATATCTGGGAGGTTGGTGGTAACACGATTTCACGCGAGGAAGATCAGGCCGAATATATTTTTACAAAACCGGGGGAATACACCGTTACCTTAAAGGCATATAACCGTCTAAGTTGTAAAAGGATAGATGTGGTTCAAAAGAAAATCATTGTGGAAACGCTGAATGCCAAAGTCACCGGTGATACGACTGTGTGTGAGAACACGCTTGTAAAGCTCTCTGCGTCAGGTGGTACTATATACAAATGGAGCCCGGCAGCTGGCCTGGATAATGCTGCCATCGCTACACCAAGTGTCAAAATAAAGGAAACGACCGAGTATTCTGTGGAGATCAGCAATGCCAGCGGATGCAAGGTCACTGAAAAGGTGAAGGTTGCCGTGGAAAAGAAGACAGACTTTGTGGATATGCCTGATACGGAAGTTTGCCAGGGTGCCACCGTCGTGCTGACGGTCTCTGGAGAAGCCCCCCAGTATCGATGGCTGCCAACCACCGGACTAGTCGAGACCATTGGAAAATCGGTAACGGTTAGGCCAACACAGACGACAACTTATACGGTCGAAGGATTGTATACGGACGGCTGCCGACCGCTTAGAGAAATTACCGTGAAAGTGGATAACACTTTTGCGCCGGATTTTGATTTGATACAAACTGGCGGTGCATGCAACGAGCCATTTGCCTATTCGATGAAAAATAAAACGGTAAACGGCAAGCGATACGAGTGGGATTTGGGAACTGGCAACTCAGTCACTGATCCTGACGTAAAAGAGTACTCCTATGAAGTACCCGGCAACTATACGATCACATTAACAGCCTACAATGCGGCAGGTTGCGCGTTGTCAGCTTCAAAAATACTGACCGTATCACCGGCATTTACATTAACGAACGTTATCACACCCAACGGGGACGGTAAGAATGATTCTTTTATAGTACCGGTTTCGCCGTCTTCACTGGAAGTTTTTAACCGCTGGGGTAAATCCGTTTTTAAGTCAGCCGACTATAAAAATGACTGGGGAAAAGGAATTACAAACGGGACTTACTTTTACGTTGTGGATACGCCGCAGGGGAATCATTGCAAAGGCTGGGTGGAAGTTTTGGAGTAATAAGGGTAGGGTAGTTCTTTAAGAAGTGAATTATTTATTTTTGAATTGAATTTGTAACCATTTAAATGTTAACCAATTAGGCATGATGAAAAAGGTAATTTTATTCTTGTTGGTATCCATTGCAGCTATTTCGGTAAAGGCTCAGACCGCCAACCATTTTGGTAAGGAAGTAAATGAAAACAAGGCAATTGAAGCGAGCGCCCTTCCCGCTAAAATGGGAGACAAAACAGAAATGGCTGCAAAGGTGAGCGGTACAGTGGAGTCGGTTTGCCAGGTAAAAGGCTGCTGGATGCAGGTGAAGCTTGATAACGGCGAAACAATGCGCGTCGTATTCAAGGACTACGCGTTTTTTGTTCCCAAGGACATTGCCGGTAAAACAGTCGTATTTGAGGGAGAAGCTCAGAAAAAGACAGTACCAGTGGAGCACTTGCAGCATTATGCAAAAGATGCAGGCCAGAGCAAGGAAGAAATAGCTAAAATCAAAGACCCGAAAGAGGAGCTGACATTCGTAGCGGACGGGGTAATCGTTAAATAATCGGCTATTCCAAAGTAAGAAATATCCCGATGGGCACTTTTGTAGAGATACAGAGGTGTCCATTTTATTTTATGAGACTAAAAACCATTTTCTTCCTTTTCGCGGCGGTATGCTGCTCATTGACTTCACAGGCGCAGTCCGCTCAATTTAAATGGTGGGATCCACAGGCTGCTCAGTTCCCGGTTATAGAAGGACAAGCCTGGCCAAAGGAAGTGAAAAACCCGTACGACCGGTTACCTGCGCGGGCGGAAAAGCAGGTAAGAGATCAGGTGTGGGAATTGTCCAATCAATCTGCCGGGCTAATGATCCGTTTTCGTGCCAATTCATCCGAAATTAAGGTGAGGTACGTGGTAGGAGGCAAGCACGCACTTCCTCACATGGCCGCAACAGGCGTGAGCGGAGTGGATTTATATGCCATTACCAGTGATGGCGCGTGGCGATGGAGCGCCGGGAAATATGCATTCGGCGACACTATTGTTTACCATTTCAAAAACCTGGAACCTAATGATAATTACCACAAGCTCGGGAGGGAGTATCGCCTTTTTCTGCCGTTGTATAATAGTGTAAAATGGATGGAAATTGGTACGCCGGAAGGAACAACATTCTCCCCGCTCGCAGTTAGACCTGACAAGCCGGTCGTCATTTACGGAACTTCAATTGCCCAAGGAGCATGCGCTTCACGACCTGGAATGGCGTGGACGGCAATTTTAGGAAGAAAATTGGATCATCCGCTCGTAAACCTGGGTTTCTCGGGGAATGGGCGTTTGGAAAAAGAAGTAGTGGACCTCATTTCGGAAATTGATGCTAAAATATATGTGCTGGACTGTCTTCCTAATCTTACGATAAGGCCCGATTCGAAATTAGACCTGACCATTGAAGAAGTCAAAAAGCGGGTGATCGGTACAGTTACCGCGTTGAGACAAAAACATCCGGAAACGCCTATTGTCCTCGCGGAACACGCTGGCTACACCGACGAGGACATTAATCCGCAGAGCAAACATTTTTATATGGAAGTGAATGACGCTTTGCGGGAGAGTTTTGGCCAGTTGAAAGCGCTAGGGATTAATCATATCTACCTCATTCCGAAGGCGGATTTTGGGCAGGATATTGAAACCACCGTTGACGGAACACACCAGACAGACTTAGGCATGATGCGGTATGCGGAGGGTTATGAAAAGCATATCAGGGAAATTCTGCACGAGCCGAAAGGAACTGTTAGTACAACCCAGCCCATTACGCAACTACGGGAACTGAACAATTATGACTGGGAAAGCAGGCATCGCGAGATACTGGAACTGAACAAAACGAATCCTCCGGCGACGGTGGTTATCGGTAATTCCATCACCCATTTCTGGGGTGGCCTGCCAAAAGGCCCAAGAGCAAATGGTGCGGATTCCTGGAACAGCACATTTGGTGCGAATTCGAGGAACCTGGGTTATGGCTGGGACCGTGTTGAAAATGTGTTATGGAGGATCAATCACGGCGAGCTCGATGGTTTTTCGGCCAAACAGATCTTTGTAAACATTGGTACTAATAACCTCCACCTGAATACGGACGAAGAAATTGTAGAAGGCTGGAAACTGCTGATCGCGGCATTGAAATACCATCAGCCCAATGCAAAGATCACTATGCTGGGCATTTACCCGAGACGCCAGCAGGAGCAGCGGGTTGCGACATTGAATGAGAAATTGGCACAGCTTACCGGTGAGATGAACATTGGATTTATAGATCCCGGCAAAGTGTTTTTGCAAAAAGACGGAAAGATAGATGAATCCTTTTTCTCTGACGGACTGCATCCCAATGCAAAAGGCTATACGCTTCTCGGGACTACCATTAAAGCCTCTACAAAATAAGAGAGAATGGTAAAATAGGACGATTAGAGAACAACACCGATTCCAAACAAAATTACAAATAACAATGTCGAAAGTGCCATTTGTTTGAGGTATGGATCGAGCTCGCTTGCTTTGGTAAGCCTGGAAATAGCCAATCCATTTTTTACAAATAATGGAAAGCTTAGCAGGAAAATCAGGCTGGTGTAACTGGAAAAATTTTGAAAGGTATAAACCGTTACGCAGAGCATTCCGGTGATCAGGATAGCCCAGTGGTAACGCACAGCTTTTTCACGACCCAGTCTTACAGGAATCGAATTTTTACCGGTGGCTTTGTCGGAATCGATGTCCCTGATGTTGTTAATGTTGAGAACGCCGACTGCAAAGAGGCCACAGCTGGTCGCGGGTAACAGCAGACCCCAGTCCCACACGTGCGTATGCAGGTAGCTGCTGCCGAGTACGCCTACCCAGCCAAAGAAGATAAGTACCGACAAATCGCCGAGTCCTACGTATCCGTAAGGTCGTTTACCGGCGGTATAAGTGATGGCAGCAATGATACAGGCTATCCCGATTCCGAGGAACACCCAGAATGTGTTCGCAGGAGCATCACGCAGCGCTACTGTGAGCAGTGAAATTCCTGATATTAATGCTAAAACTGAGAAAATAATAATGGCTTTCAGCATTACTGCGGCTGTGATTTTACCTGAATGAACCGCCCTGCTGGGACCTTCGCGTAATTCGGTGTCCTTGCCATTAACGGCATCGCCGTAATCGTTGGCGAAATTGGAAAGTACCTGTAATATAATGGTAGTCAACACGCTGAGTCCTGCGACTGTCCAGCTGAAATTACCGGTGGAGGCGGCTAAAAAGCAACCCATTAAGATGCATGAAAGTGCGAGGGGCAATGTGCGGGGGCGCGCCGCTTCAATCCAGGGATTCATTAACGTATTGGATGTAGGGTTAATGTTCAGGCATGTGCTTTCTGCTCAGCCCAGTCAATAATTTTGTCAGCCATTTCCAATCCTTCCGTCGAAACAGCTGCATTTAAAACACCATCATAACTCATCGACTGGTGTAGAATGTCGTAAGCAGCCAGAAAGTAGGACAAGATTTTCCTATCGGTAATCGATAATTCCTTTTGATACCACTCCACGCTTTTACGAGTCTTTTTCTTTTTGTCACCCAAAATACTGTCAAGTGCTACCAAAACACCTGCATATGCGGTGTGGCCTGCCATTTTTACGTACTTTCGGTCTTTGTAAAAGCCATCTTCTTTGACCGCTTTTTCTTTCAGGATCTCTCTTGCATTAGACAAGTGCCTCTTCGCTTCTGTAATGTTTTTCATTTGAATGCAGTGTAGGTTTTACGACTGATACAAATAAAATACCGCCAGGTCAGATTGTTGAAAACGAATTACCTGGCGGTACTCATATTTACTCTAGGATCAGATTCCTACTGATTTCAGGAATTCAGGATCAGTTGGTAATATTTTTGAAGCGAAGAAATTGGTTAGTTCACCTTTTTCATTTACCACATATTTGCAGAAGTTCCAGGTTGGTACTTTGTCATTCCAACCGTTCAGATCTTTGGTGGTAAGCCATTTGTAAATAGGCGCCTGATCATCTCCTAATACTGATACTTTTTCGAACATCGGGAAAGTCACACCGTAAGTAGCAGAGCAGAATGTCGCGATTTCTTCGCTGGTACCTGGCTCCTGGCCACCGAAATTGTTTGCCGGAAAACCAAGCACTACCACTTTGTCCCCATGGTCCTTATTGAATTTCTCCCAGTCTGCGTACTGTTTTGTGTATCCGCATTTGGAAGCAACATTGAGGATAACCACTTTCTTGCCTTTGTACTGGCTAAGATCGATTGTTTTGTTCCCTACCAGTGATTTTACTTTAAAATCATAAAGAGACTGCTGTGCAACAGGAGCGTCGGATGGTCGTTCTGCCATCTCGGTTTTATCAGCGAATACGCCGCCAATGAAGGTTGAAATCATAATAAAAAGTGTTTTCAAGAAGCTCATAATAGTTTTGGTTTTTGGTTAAGTACGCATTTTATATGTAAAACGATTTCAATACGCTATTCTTGCTACTACATCCGTTCGGGAACTTCTATGCCTAACAACCCTAAAGCTTTGTAAATTGTTTCCGAAACTACCTTAGATAATGCAACTCTGAATTTGACAGCTTCCGGATTCGGATCTGAGAAGATCGAGACCTCGGCGTAAAACTGGTTATAGACCTTTGCCAGTTCAAATGCGTAAAGCGATATAATGCTGGGAGCGAACTCGTTAGCGGCCGAAACAACCTTCACTGGAAACTGGGATAAGGCAAATACCAGCTCGCGTTCTGCCTGATGCATGGCATAAGTTTCTGGGGGAATGGTCGCTGTGATTCCGGCCTGCTCAGCCTTGCGGATAATCGAGCGGATACGCGCATAGGTGTACTGTATAAATGGTCCGGTGTGCCCTTGAAAATCGATGGATTCTTCGGGATTGAAGAGCATTCTTTTCTTGGGGTCCACTTTGAGCAAAAAGTATTTTAATGCACCCAGAGCTAGCTGATTATACAGTTGCTTCGCTTCGTCACTGTTAAAATCATCGATTTTGCCCAATTCCTGGGTGCGATCGGAGGCTGTCTGGATCATTTGGGCTACCAGATCATCGGCGTCCACTACCGTTCCTTCACGGGACTTCATTTTGCCGGATGGCAAGTCCACCATTCCGTAGCTAATGTGGTAGCAACCTTCAGAATAGGTTTTGCCCAAACGTTTCAAAATCGCAAAAAGAACTTTGAAATGGTAATCCTGTTCGTTTCCTACCACCCATAAATAACGATTATTGTTGAAATCGCTGTTCTTTAATTCAGTAGTTCCGAGGTCCTGGGTAATGTATACGGAAGTCCCGTCTCCACGCAATACCAGCTTTTCATCAAGCCCCTCAGCCGTCAGATCGATCCAAACAGAGTTGTCGGCTTTTTTGTAAAAGACATTGTTTTCAATTCCTTCTTCAATGATGTCTTTCCCCAGCAAATAGGTGTTAGATTCATAGTAAGTTTTGTCAAAACTTACACCGATTTTCTTGTAAGTCTGGCTGAAACCTTCATAAACCCAGGTGTTCATCTTTTGCCAGAGCGCCACGGTTTCGGTATCACCATTTTCCCAAAGCAGCAATAATTTCTGCGCTTCCAGAATCCAGGGAGCCTTTTTGGCAGCCTCTTCTTCCGACATTCCCTCCTCAACCAGCGCGCGGATCTGTTTTTTGTATTCGACATCAAAAAGCACGTAGTATTTGCCAGCCAAATGGTCTCCTTTAATCCCGCTCGACTCAGGCGTTTCGCCATGGGCCAGTTCACGGTAGGCGAGCATAGATTTGCAGATATGGATCCCACGGTCATTGACCAGGCAGGTCTTAACCACATTATAGCCGCTTGCTTTCAGTATTCGGGACAATGCATCGCCCAGAAAATTGTTGCGCAGGTGGCCGAGGTGCAAGGGTTTATTGGTATTGGGAGATGAAAATTCCACCATCACCGACTGTCCGTTGGAAGGAGTGGTGCCGAAAGCTTCGTCGGTGAAGACATTGGTAAACAGTTCCAGCCAGGTCGTGTCTTTCAGGCTAATGTTCAGAAAGCCTTGCACCACATTGAATTTGTCTACAATAGAAGAGCCTTCAATGAGCTCGTTGCCAATGATCTGCCCTATTTCTACCGGCGCTTTGCGGGTGGTTTTGGTTAAAGGAAAAGTAACGAATGTGTAAAATCCCTCAAACTCTTTTTTGGTCGGTTGTAAAGTGATATCCTCAGCAGCCATATCGAAATGCTTTTGGATCGCTTTCTGGATATCTTCTTTTAGTATGGCTTCAATCGTCATGAAAATAGGGGTAAACAGGAAGCGTATTCTGAAAAATCAAGATACAACCCCGCAAGTTTTTATTTAAGTGAAATTATTTCTAATATTAATAGTAATGTTATCCTTTTTGATGCAAAATTAGGGTAAATATTGAAGAGAGTTACACCCCTGAAGGAAGAAGTTATGAATAACCGTTGTCTCCATTGTCTTCGGATTTATTTAGTCCTCGCATTGAGCCTGATACCGGTATTTGGTGCCCTGGCTCAGCTGCAGCAATCCGACCGGTTGGAAATTCCGACGAGCTCTTCGGCTACCGAGCAATTTGAGGTTTTTAGTCTGGGACAACAAGGGATTCTTTCGGTGATCAGAGGAAATGAATATTCAGCGAACCGGAACGAGCAGTGGCAATTTGTGAAGTATGATACTACATTAAAGGCGGTGTGGCGGACAGGATATAAGTTGGATTTTCGGTATATACCGGTCATGGCTTATAAAGGCGAAGCGAGCGGCTACTGGCTTTTTGCAGAGCCAGATACTGATCGTTTTTTGTTTCTTCAGCTGAATTATAACGACGGCTCCATCGATACCTATAAGGGAAATCTGTTGTCGGGTGTGGATGTGCAGCAATTTAAGGTAATTGGCAGCAAAGCATTAGTTTCAGGCTATTACAGGTCACGCCCAGTCGTGATCGTACATTCATTTTTTGACCATACCACCCGCGTTTTGCCAGGGTTGTTTGAAAAAAATACAGAGCTTAATAATGTCGACATTAATGATATAGATGGATACATCAATGTGATCACTTATGCTTACCGAAAAAAAAATTGTGTTTTTGAAATAAAAACTTATAATTATGATGGAAAGCTGCTAAAAAAGACTTCCCTGAGCGATCCGAGGAACAGCTTCATTTCCGGCCAGATCATCCCGCTCAATCCCGATGATTCTTACCTGATCGGTAATTATTCAGTGGGTTGCACGCAGTATTCACAGGGGTTGTATGTAACGCATATAGATCACGATACGCCCCGGGAGCCGCAATTTATTGAGTTCTCGGAGCTGCAAAATTTTTTCAATTACATGAAACCCAAGCGCCGCGAGCGGATGCTCGAAAAGATCGGCAAGCGGAAAAGTTTGGGTAAAGAAAATCGTTTCCGGTATCGGTTGCTGGTGCATGAACTGATCCAGACAGAAAATGAAATCGTACTGGTGGCCGAAGTTTATTATCCCAATCAAAGATCCTCCAGTCCCATTATTGCAGGAGGAATGTCGCGGCCCTATGTTTCAAGGTCGCTGGAAGGCTACCGCTACACCCACGCCATTGTTTGTGGATTTGACCGGAGTGGAAAATTCATCTGGGACAACACCATTACCATTAAGGACCTCACGAGCTTCGATTTGCAGGAAATGGTGCAGATAACGCCTGTGGATGATTATTTTGTACTTGCTTATCCTCAGGAAGGCGAAATCCACACGGAAGTGATCAGGCGGGACAAAGTGGTGGTAGAATCCGAGAAGTTTAAGATCAACCCGAAATCAGAAAAGGAAAAGGTACTGAATAATGAGGACGGCTATCTTTCTCCCTGGTATGGCCAATACTTTCTCGCGTACGGGATGCAACGGATAGGCACGTCGTCGGTCGGTCAGGGGCGTGAGGTTTTTTACATTAATAAGCTTACTTATAAAACCGAGGATATCGGCAAGGATGCCAAAGAGGAGGCTTCACGCCCCCGCTGACGTCAGTCGACCATCCAGATATGGTCGGCGTCAAAACCCTGTTCTTTCCATTCTACCTGAACCCGCTGGCTAGCCACCGTACTCACTTCCATCCCCACATAGTTTGGATCAATGGGTAGTTCGCGGTTATAGCGGCGGTCGATTAATACCATTAATTCAATGGTTTTTGGTCTTCCAAATGCTGTCATAGCGTCAAGAGCGGCGCGCACCATTCTTCCGCTCGCCAAAACGTCGTCTATGAGGATTACCTTTTTTCCTTCGATCAGAAACGGAACACTGGTTTTATTGGGTAGAAGAGGGGATTCCCGTCTTCTGAAATCGTCACGATAAAAAGTAGCATCCAGGTAACCGAGGGAAATGTCTTTTCCGGTGCGTTCGCGTAATTCCGCGACGATGCGTTCGGCAAAATAAATTCCTCTGGGTTGCAGTCCCATCACTACGGTATTGGAAAAGTCCTGGTGATTCTCAATGAGTTGCTGGCACAACCGGCTGGTCATGATTTCTAGCAACGGGCTGCTCAGTATTAATCGTTTTTGGGGTATCATGTAATTTCCCTGAATTTTAGCCTAAATTAAGTGCTCAAAGATGAAATCAAAAACTTTTAACAAATGAAATATCTGATTGCCGGATTGGGAAATATTGGTCCGGAATACGCATTTACCAGACATAATGTAGGATTTATGGTTCTGGACAGGTTGGCAGCAGAGCACGATTTTAAATTTTCGTTTGAAAAGCTCGCATTTGTCGCCGAATGGAAGCACAAAGGGAGGCAGATTTATTTTATCAAACCGACGACATTCATGAACCTGAGCGGTAAGGCGATCAGGTATTATATGGACCAGTATAAGGTTACGGCAGAGAACACCCTGGTGGTTGTGGATGAGCTGCAATTGGAATACGGAACGCTGAGAATCAAGCCGAAAGGAAGCCATGGCGGGCACAACGGACTGAAAAATATTGAAGAGATGTTGGCTACGTCCGAATATCCCAGATTACGCTTTGGAATTGGAAATAATTTTCCCCGCGGCAGGCAAGTAGATTATGTTCTAAAAGCATTTTCCAATGATGAAATGACGGAACTGCCTATATTTTTGGACAAAGCCGGGGATATGGTTCTTTCGTTTTGTACTTTGGGAATACAATCGACAATGAATAATTATAACCAATGATTGTACTTTTTAAAGAAAATATAAATATTTCAAGAAGGTATTTTATTTGGAAACAGAGCGTAAAATTAGAATATTAGATAGGTTATTTCGTAGTAATGAATATTAAATAGCAAATTGAAGGCATATTTTGATATTTAATTCCAAAGAAAATTTTGTTTAATAGTTTTTTGGTAATTTGTAATTTCAAAACTAATGTGGATATTTGTATCACCGCTAGCGGAAATAAAAATTGAATAAAACCATGAATGCAAATAGAAATAGTTTTATATTTGCATGTGTATTAGAAATTCTGCTTCGCGCTCTGCCTCAGCCAACTATGGAGAAAGGTTTTGAGAGATAATAGAAAATCGAAATTGCAGTGTTTTCGAGTGAATCTGAAGTTTAATTTGCTTCGTATATAGGTTAGGTTCTTCCTGATTTCGATAAACAGAAAAATTGGAGTATTATTAATAATATTGTTACTTTATATTATCAGACATCATCAGTTAATCAAGATGAAATAAGGTGAAAGTGCCAAATTCACTTGTTAGCTTATAAAATATTAAAGAAAAGAAAAGGTTAAGGGTTTAGGAATAGTCAGTATAAAGCCGTCTCCATGAGATGGCTTTATCTTTTTATAGGCTCTGCCCAAACATCCACTCTTCTGTTGGACTTTTTAAGCGCCTCCGTTTGATTCACTCTGCTAGGCTGCGCCGAACCATATCCCACCCCTTCGATCCTGTTTTCAGGGATCCCCCTGCCTGTCAGGTAAGCCTTCACGGTTTCCACACGTTTTCTGGAGAGATCCAGGTTTTTTTCAAAATCCCCCGTATTGTCGGTATGCCCTTTCAGGATAATTTTAAGGTCGTCCCGTTTCTGGAAATAAGCAACAATCGAGTCCAGCCCTGACATTGCTGCGTCTTCAAGCACCTCTGTGCTTTGAGTAAAATACAATGTCGACAGCGGAGCCGTGTAACTTTCGGGGGACAAACTAATGAGGGATTTTACTTCTTCAAAACGGTTGGTGGTCCGTATGGAAACGCTTTTAGACTGAAAACCATCGGCTTGTGCGGAGATTCGGTAGGATTCGTATGGTGTCAGTTCGAAGTTGTAAATACCGTCGACCGTCTTCGTCTGGGCAACGAGTGAGTCGTTATTAGACTTACGCACGAGCACCTCTGCATCATTGACAGGTTTAAGGTTTCGGCCATCATAAATCCTGCCGGTTACGGTTGCCATATTGCTTTTCTTTTTTACGGATGGTTCGGGAGCAATAGTCTCTTTTTCAGGAGCTTTTTCGGCTTTGGCAATGGGCTCTTTAAATGTCTTGGCGATCGTCTGATAACTTCTCCGGATAAATACGGGCGTCATCACACGGTCATATACCCTGATCAGCGCGATGGAACCAGCGCTGGATTCGTGGTTGGCGATCAGATCATCCTGAAAGAAATTCAGTACCTGGTCATTGTCCAGCATGCCCTCGGTTCCCGGATCCTTGAATTCCACCTTTGAAAGTCCATTGATGTACATCTTAATGACCTTGGTTTCAAAGTCACGGGAATAAACATAATGTACATACTGCCCGGCTTTTACCGGCGCTTTTTCGCCGATTGCGTAGTCGTAGAAATTTAGTTTACCATCGTAAATGTAGCTTCCGTAATCGCTTTTGCGGTTTTTGAAATCCAAAACCCGCTTCCAGCTGTCCAGCTCATCGAGTTTAAAGTAAATTTCAATGGTGAAGGATTTATTCAGAAAGCCCTTGGCTTCTATATTACTAAATTGGAGACCGCTGTTTTTTTGAAATACGTAGATGCTTCTGCTCAGATCCTCGCTACCCGGAATTTTTTCCTTGATATACTGGCCGGGTTCGCCAAGCTGCTTCAAGGAAGGTCCCCCACTCTCTATCGGGATCAAGCCATTGTTGAAATCATAAGTCCACTGGCTGCTTTGGGAAAAGGAAGGAATATGCAAAGCAAATAGAAGAACCGCCAGAAGCCATGTTGTACTTTTTTTACAAATCATGCCCAAAAATATGAAAAGTGAAGGCGGAAGCCGAAATGCATCGCGTATTTTTGAACCATAATTCTTTTGAAGTGTGAAAAATATTGGCATTGGTATTCTCTTTTCCATTCTGTGGTCATCGGCGTCTGTCGCAACCAAGTTTGGTGTCCAGTCAGCTGCTCCTTTAATACTGGCAAACGTTCGATTCTTTATTGCGGGTATATTGTTGCTTTCTTTTTCTTACCTGCTTGGCAAAGGTGAGGCTTATCGGTTACCCAATAAAAAGGAATGGAAGCAGCTCGCTCTCTTTGGTTTTCTTAATACAACGCTTTATTTAGGCCTCTACGTGTGCGCAATGAAATATACCGCCGCTGGCATAGGCAGTCTTGCGGTATCAACAAACCCCCTGATCATTGTATTACTTTCATCATGGTGGCTGAGAAGACGGCCGAAATCCGAAGAATGGCTTGGGATTGTGTTGGGTATGGCAGGTGTGGGGCTTGCTACTTATCCTTTGCTGGCAGACAGTGTGACCACATTCGGCGGAATCTCGATTCTGTTACTTAGTATGGTCGCTGTTTCGGCTGCCAGCGTTTACTATGCCACGGTCTCATGGCAGCTTCCCAATCTGCTGATCAATGGGTGGCAGGTATTTTTGGGCGGATTGTTCTTGCTTCCGGTTACGATCATGTTCAGCGATTTTTCTGCTACCCGTCTGAATGGGGTATTCTGGGCATCAGTACTTTGGCTCAGTCTCGCAGTCTCTATTGTAGGTTTGATATGCTGGTTTTACCTCCTCAGGCTTGATACAGTTCGCGCCTCTCTATGGCTTTTCCTATGTCCGCTTTTCGGTTTTTTCTTTGCATGGTGGCTCATGTCGGAACCGGTTACAGGTTATACCATCGCTGGTACTGTGCTGGTCATAGCAGGTTTATACGCAGGCCAGCGCACGCGGCTTGCGGGTAAGGCAAAAGCATAAAGATTTTTAGGCAAGATTAATCTACCAGGATTTCGCCTTTCAGGTATAGTTTGGCTTGTCCTCCGATGAACACACGATCGCCTGCAAGTTCACATTTTAGGTATCCGCCCCTTTTTGAGAGTTGTCGGGCAGTCAATTTGGTTTTGTCCAGCTTTTCGGCCCAGTAGGGGATCAGCGTGGTGTGGGCGGAGCCAGTTACGGGATCTTCGTCAATGCCTGACTGTGGTGCAAAAAAGCGGGATACGAAGTCAACTTCGTCGCCTGCCGCTGTCACGATAATTCCCCGGGCAGGAATCGTGCTCAATACAATAATGTCAAATTCGAGGTCACGCACCGCCGCTTCTGATTCCAGAACGACCAGATAGTCGGTTTTGCCTTTGTATACTTCCAGCAGATTGGTACTGTTCAGGCTTTCCACGAGCGCAGGTGGCGGCACAGCAATGTGGTACAGGTCCACAGGGAAATTCAATGTCAGCCAGTCTTCTTTACAGTCAACGATCAGCTCACCACTTCTTGACTGAAAACGGATCGTCTGACCTTCGTATTTTGCAATGTTAAAGATCACATAAGCTGCCGCTAAGGTCGCGTGACCGCAAAGATCTACTTCGACAGAAGGAGTAAACCAACGAATGTGAAAACCTGATTCTGTCGGAACGTAAAATGCAGTCTCTGCCAGGTTATTCTCGGCAGCAATATTCAGCATCGCCTCATCCGGTAACCATTCCTCCAAAGGAACAATTGCCGCAGGGTTTCCGCCAAAAAGTTTATCTGTAAAAGCGTCAATTTGATATATCGATAGTTTCATGTAAGGTCTAATGGGGTTAGTTGTACCAAGGTATTAAAAATATTCACTATTAAAAGAAGTTGCCTCTTGAAATTTTTAATATAATTTATTGGAATGATCTAAAATTACGGAGCAGATTTTTCGGGGAAAATCACCTCTTTTTATTTTTCATTCTGAGGTATACACCGTTCGTCCAACCGAAGCCTTCCTGGATTTCATACTCGCCGCCGCCCGCTATCAGATTGGTATCGGACACATTATACTTTTCAAGCATCTTACCCGAATGTTTGAACTCTTTTTCGACAAGCCCAAGCCACTCTGCACACAATTCATTTGCTGTCCGATGGAAATTGTAGTTTCTCAATCCTTTATAAGCGATCCATTGCAGCGGTGCCCAGCCATTTGGGGCGTCCCATTGCTGCCCTGTGCGGTTGGTAGTCGTAAGTAGTCCTCCCGATCTCAGAAAGTTCAAACGGAGATAACCCCGGACGTAGTGTGAATGTGGTTTGGGGGCCAGTTTGAAAAAGAGCGGAAAAGCCCCTGCCAACGTAATGGCTTTGGTAAACTCCCGCTTTTTAAAGTCATAATCCATATAATAATTTTTCGACTCATCCCAAAAATAAGTCTGAATTGCCGCACTCCGAGCTTTTGCCTTGTCATTATAAAGGTTGCTGCATTCCTGGTTTTCTTTAAGCATATAGGCTTCCGCCAACGTCTGTTCCAGGTGGTACATCAGGCAATTCAGGTCGATCGGGATAATATCGGTGGTATGGATAGAAGCGAAATCAGATTCGTCATCGAACCAGCGACTACTGAAATCCCAGCCTGACTCTGCGGCTGCGCGAATATGCCTGTACAAGGCATCGGGAGCAACATTATATTTCTCAAAAGCTTCCTGAGCCAGTTCTATATCTTCCCGATACGACTCCGGCCTGGGTGTGCAGCGATCGTCCCAGTAGCGGTTCAATACCGCGCCATCGGGTAAGTTCACCAGTCGCCTGTGAGCAGAGAATGGTTCGGCGTCCTGACCGCCATTGTCCATCCAGTAGTCGTATTCTTTCTGCATTTGGGGCAGAAATCTTGTTAGCACCTTCTTTCCTTCCATTTCGCTATAAAGCCTCACCATGAGTGAAAAGAAAGGAGGTTGCGACCTTCCCAGGTAGTAAGTACGGTTTGCGGTGGGGACATATCCGAAATTATCGATCAGATAGGCAAAATTATTAATCATGCTTTCGATCAAATCCACCCGACCTGATTCTTTTAACCCCAACATGGTGAAATAACTGTCCCAATAATAGATCTCCCGGAACCTGCCCCCCGGTACTACATAGGAAAAAGGTAACGGAATCAATGAGCCGCCCCGCTCCTGGTTTTCGGGATAGCGGGTTAGTACCGACCACAGCCTGCCAATGTGCTCGGACGTGGTAACACTGGTATCGGGCCTGAAATCGGAGGATATGTGCAGCGGCATCCTGAAATATTTCTGTATAAAAAGAGCCATATCAAACTCAGTATCACTCTTTTCCTGATGATATCTTTCAATGATCAGTACCGGATCTTCCAGCGGAATAGCATCTGCAAATGTCTTGGAATCAGGAAATATGTGGCTGTTTTGCACATCTTTAAACAAGGTGCCGTATAGCTCCTCAGGAGAGATATGGGGTGAAGCATAGGTAAAAGAGGGGGCAACGAATCCGTACAAAGCAAGCCTATTTAAGATTTTTCACTAGTTGAATCACTACTTAACCTCCGTGAATTTCAGTTTCGGAAGTTTCATAGCATTCTCTATCAGCATAATTTCAATGCCAAGGATGCCTGCCTCAGCTTTCAAGTCTATTTTTTCAATGTCATCTGTGGGTTTGTGGTAATCATCGTGCCCACCTGTGTGAAAGAAAAGGACAGGTATTTGTTTGGCATAAAAAGAACCATGATCTGAACCGCCGCTGCCTGCCTTATCAGTGAAAAATTTGGTGTCGCTCTTGACATCTTTAAATATGACAGGCCATTCTTCACTCGTTCCAAAACCGCCGATACCCACACCACGATTGGCGTCATAACGCCCGATCATATCCATATTAGTCATAAAATTGATCTTTTCCAAAGGCAATGTCGGATTGTTGACGAAGTACCGCGATCCTATTAGCCCGAGTTCCTCCGCGCCAAATGCGATGAACAGAAAGTTGTACGCCTCTTTAACGTTATTGGTTGAAAAATAACGTGCAAGTTCCAGCAATCCGGCTACGCCCGAAGCATTATCATCAGCACCATTGTGAATCTGCCCCTCCGGCTTCTCCGCTTTGGAACTACCCTGAGTACCCATTCCAAGGTGATCAAAATGTGCGCCGATCACGATGGTATAGTCAGCTCCGTTGTCGAGAAATCCGATCACATTTTTGGCTTTCCGAACACTATCCGGTACGACTATTCTCCTGACCCTGGCTGTAAATGGTTGGTAAAACCCCTCAGTACCTTTGGGTTGTAAATGGTATTTTTTAAATGCTTTGGCCACATATCGCGCCGCTTTTTCATTCTCTTTGCTTCCCGTTCCGCGGCCTTTCATTTTGTCGGAAGCAAGCTTGCTGATGTGTGAGGAGATCCTTTCGGGAGACGGGTTAATACTTTGGGCAAAGGAGGTGACGGACAGTGCCATCAAAAAAATAAAACTGGTAAGACTTTTCATTGACATCATCATCGTTAAATGGCAAAGATAAAGCCCACGGGTGCGTGACGAAATAGAATTTCAGCATTTATTTGCATTTTCAGGCATCCAGGCTTAATATTGCAGCATCAAGTCAATTGCTTCACTTACATGGCGATTGATTTTATAAAGAAGAGGCGAGAGAATGGGCTCTATGAACCTCTGGCAACCTGCTACCGATTTGGAGAAAGGTGCTAATTCCCACCTAAGTTATTAGGAGATATAAACTCAATTCGTGTCAACTTACAGTTAGAAATTTCCGTAAGCCGGATGGCTTTAATCTCGCACTTTTTTTAGTTTAAAAAACCTGTGCTCTGGCACTATGCAAGCGGAACAAAAAACATTTAAATCCCCGTACGCTTATTCCCTGGAAATGGGTGGCGAACTTACAGGCTTCGAGCTGTCATACACTACTTATGGAGAAAGAAATGCAGACGATAGTAACATCGTGTGGATCTGTCACGCGCTCACAGGCAGCTCCAATGCCGCCGAATGGTGGGATGGGCTGGTAGGAGAGGACAAGTACTTTAATCCTGCCAAATATTTCATTATTTGTGTCAATGTATTAGGTTCAGCATACGGCTCTACCGGGCCACTTTCTATTAATGCTAAGACCCAGAAACCTTATTACCGCGATTTTCCTGTCGTGACAGTTCGCGACGTGGTAGGTACCATGGAGCTTTTGCGTCAGGAACTTGCTATTAAAAAAATCAAAATATGTATCGGTGGATCGCTGGGTGGCCAGCAGGCGCTGGAATGGGCTGTGGAAGTACCCGACCTTTGTGAAGAGCTGATCGTGATTGCATCCAATGCATTGCATTCCCCCTGGGGAATTGCTTTCAATGAATCCCAGCGAATGGCGATCGAAGCTGACCCGACATTCAAGGACGATCATGCGGACGCGGGAAGTATGGGCATGCGTGCCGCGAGGTCCATTGCATTGCTTTCCTACCGCAACTACGATACTTATAATTTTACCCAGGCACGTGATAATCCCGATCAGATCGATGATTTCAGGGCTTCTTCGTACCAGCAATATCAAGGAGATAAATTCGTGAAACGTTTCAATGCGTACTCCTATTGGGTTTTATCCAAGATTATGGATTCGCACAATGTAGGACGGAACCGCGGCGGAATCGTGCATGCCCTTGGCTTAGTGAAAGCCAAGACATTGGTACTAGGCATTAAATCCGACCTGCTTTTCCCACTATCCGAGCAGCAATTTGTAGCCCGCCACATTCCTGATGCTGTTTTTCAGGAAATTGACTCACTATACGGACACGATGGCTTTTTGATTGAATATAAGCAACTTACACAGGTTATTCGCGCTTGGCAGGAGACCAATGGTCAGCTACAAATGGCGAAAATTACTTAGAAATACTCAGCAGTAACTCCGGTTCATTGGTAGTAATGTAATCCACATCTTTTTCAAGGAACCATTTCATCGTCGCTTCGTCATTGACAGTCCAGACATTGGTACTGAGCTTTTTCTCGCGCATCGCCGGAATGTATTCTTCTTTTCTTTTGAAAACTGTAAAATGGTAGTCAATGCCATCCAATCCGGCAGCTGCTATTTCGTCAGGTGTTTTGTCTCCGTTCAAATATTCCACGTGTGCTTTTGGCGCGAGTTGTTTTACTTTCAGGCATACATCAAAATCGAAAGCAATGTAGTCTGTAATCTGTTCCACTTTCAACTTCTTGACCAGTTCTACACATTTTGTAGCCAAAGCCAATGATCTTTCCTTACTGACCGAGGAAGTTTTTATTTCAAGTATCAAACGCGTTTTTTTCTGTTTTGAACCAGCTTTCAAATATGCTTCTAACGTGGGCAGCGCCTCCCCGTTTTCCAGTTTGATCTGTGAAAGCTCCTGCGCGGTTGATTTTTCAATGTGTGTTCCTTTGATAGCATGATCGTGCAGAACAAACAAAACCGAATCCGCAGACATATGCACGTCAAATTCGCTTCCGTAGCAGCCCAGTTTGATCGCATGTTCCAGCGCACCGATTGAATTTTCAGTCGCTCCGGTATTTTTCCACGCACCTCTGTGTGCGATTACCTTGTTTTTGTTTTGTGACATACCTTCAAAAGTGGTTAGACTAAGCAGTCCCACAGCAATCGATAAAATAATTTTTTTCATTGTATAAAATTTAAACCTTACCTCAGAAAGATCATTTTTCCTCTGATTTACCCCAACAGGCCATTGAACCAAAGGCGAAAATTACGGCAAGTTTGCTTACGAATTGTTAGGCCAATGTTAAGTTTGGATTCAGGGTAAATGTTTGGTCAATGTTAAAACCACTTGTTTCGAAGTGGGCGTGTTACTTTTATCAGCCACGCTGTTAATGGGGACCAGCACATTGGTTTCAGGAAAATAGGTTGCCGCGCATTTTTCAGGAATAGGATATTCGACCACGATAAACTTGTGGGCGACACGTTCGGTACCTTCAAAATGATTATGCAGATCGACAAGATCACCGTTTTTCAAACTCCTTTTCGCAATGTCATTTTCGTTCATCAATATCACCCTTCGTTCATTGTAAATGCCGCGATACCGATCGTTGAGGCCGTAAATGGTGGTATTAAACTGGTCGTGGCTACGAATTGTCATCATGATTAACTCATTGTCAGCCAGCTGTGGGATTTGTAACGGAGCGACATTGAACCTCGCTTTTTGAATGTCATTGTCGAATGTTCCATCGCGGTTGCAATTAGGCAGATAAAATCCACCAGGCAGTCTTACCCGCTCATTATATTTTTCAAAACCGGGAATGGTACGCTCAATATCTGCCCGGATCACATCATAATCCTCGCTGTAACGATCCCAGCTGATCTGGCTATGGCGTCCCAATGTCGCACTGGCTAGTCGGCAAACGATCTCGGGCTCGCTGAGCAAATGTTCCGAAACCGGAGGCAGCACACCTTTGGAAAGTTGTACTACACCCATCGAATTTTCACAGGAAACAAACCTGTTCTCCCCCTTATGCATGTCCATATCGCTTCTGCCCAGACAAGGTAGTATCAATGCTTCTTCGCCGTGAACGAGATGGCTACGGTTTAGCTTGGTCGAAACGTGCACAGTAAGCCTGCATTTGGACAAGGCTTCTGCGGTAAAACGGGTATCGGGAGTTGCAGACAGAAAATTTCCTCCCATAGCAAAGAATACTTTGGCTTTGCCTTCACGCATGGCTTTAATGGATTCCACGACATCGTACCCGTGTTTTTTCGGAGGGCTGAAATGGAAGTTTTGCTCGATCGCATTCAGGAATTTTTCAGAAGGTTTTTCGAAAATACCCATTGTACGGTCACCCTGGACATTACTATGGCCTCGGACCGGGCAGGTACCGGCTCCCGGTTTGCCAATACTACCCTTCAACAAAAGCAAATTGACCACTTCCTTGATCGTATCCACCGCGTTTTTATGTTGAGTAAGGCCCATCGCCCAGCAGGCAATGATCTTGCTCTTGCGCGCTAGTACCCTCGCGGTTTCCTGTATCAGAGTCAGCGGGACACCGCATATTTTGGCAAGTTCTTCCTCATTAAAAGTCTTGATATGCTCGACAAAAGCAGCATATCCTTCTGTATTTTTTTGAATAAAATCCTGATCGAAAACAACGCCCGGATTATGCTCCTCTTCCCGTATCAAAAGCAATGCAATCGCTTTCAGCAGGGCCATATCACCATTGATCTTGACTTGCAGGAAAATATCTGTCAGTGTCGGGTTAATGCCCAGCACGCCTTTCACCATTTGGGGATTATTAAAACCCATTAATCCGGTCTCAGGCAGCGGATTAATAGAAATAATGGTAGCACCATTGGCTTTGGCCTTTTGCAGGGCGGTCAGCATTCTGGGATGATTCGTACCCGGATTTTGCCCTAATATAATGATCACCTCGGCTTCGTAAAAGTCATTCAGCGTCACGGAGCCTTTGCCGATTCCAAGTGATTCGCCCAAAGCGACTCCGCTGCTTTCGTGGCACATATTGCTACAATCCGGCAGGTTATTGGTGCCAAATTCTCTTACGAAAAGCTGGTAAAGGAATGCAGCCTCGTTACTGGTACGGCCCGAAGTGTAAAAAACAGCCTCGTCAGGTGAGGCCAGCCTGTTCAGTTCGAAACCAATTTTATCAAAAGCAGCCTTCCAGGAAATCGGCTGATAATGGGTACCGCCAGCTGGCAAAAACATAGGTTGCGCTATCCTACCTTTGCCACCTATTTCATAATCAGTCAGTTTGCCCAGTTCTTGGACAGCATGCTGTGAGAAAAACTCAGTCGTCAGTTTCTTAGTAGTGGCTTCTTCTGCCACTGCCCGGGCACCATTTTCGCAATATTCGGCAATGCCTGAGCGCTCATCGTCCGGGTCGGGCCAGGCGCAGCTCGGGCAATCGAAGCCACCCTTTTTGTTCAAATTGAAAAGAGCCCTCATTCCACGCTGTAAGCCAGCCTCTTCCACTATTTTCTCGAAGCTGGAAACGACTGCCGGGATGCCCGCAGCTACCTTTTTAATCTTACCTTTTTTGAGTCCGGTCAGTTTCTCGGGATTTTCCGAATTGGGGACCGGGAGGTGATGATCGGCCATAGCTAGCAGGTTTTGGATGGGTTTTCGTAATTGTCTGACTGGTCTTCGGCGACATTATCCAGACATTTAAAATCTTTTTCAACCAACAGATACAACGTTTCCTGTCCGTCGAACGGTACATTAGCGTCAATCCCGACGACATTGTTTGCCGCCCAATCCTTTGTAAATGCCGTGGGCACAAACATGGTGATCATTCCATTGGCAAACTCGGCCGACAATGTTTCGCCGGATGGATCCTGTTTGACGGAATAGTAGAATTTGGAGGTGCCAAATGCAGTTTCCTCCTCTAAGTAGCCAATAGTACCAAGCTGCTCCACATCAGTTTTAGACAACCTGAACCTGACTGAGTTACGCTGAATTCGTATTTTCATATTACTCAACACGGCCGAAACCGGTGTAAACATTAAATCTGTCATTTTTTAAAAAGCCAACCAGCGTGATGCTACTTTCCTCGGCAAGCTGTACCGCCAGGCTCGACGGCGCGCCAATCGCGGCTACCACCTTGATACCCGCCATCGCCGCCTTTTGAATGAGTTCAAAACTCGCACGGCCACTGAGCAGCAGGATGTTTTGGGCCAATGGCAGCTCATTATTCAGGAAAGCCGCGCCGATTAGTTTGTCCAGCGCATTATGTCGGCCCACATCTTCCCTAAGCATGATAAAGTTGCCGCCGAGGTCAAAAAGCGAGGAGGCGTGAAGACCGCCGGTACTTTCGAAAATATTTTGCTGTCCTGCGATTTTTTCACTCAATGCAAAAAGGATTTCTTTGGTCAACAGAATGTCATCCAATTGATCCTGGTAAGCCGACACCGTTTTAATGGCATCGATACTCGCTTTTCCGCAAACACCACAGCTGGATGTCGTGTAAAAGTTTCTTTCCAAAGCATTCAATGTCGGGACGAACGTGTCGGAAAGCGTTACGATCACTTTATTTTCTTCCAATACCGCGCTTTTCACAGACTCCACCTGATCAAGCATTGATACAATGCCTTCCGTAAACAAAAATCCAATCGCCAGGTCGCGATCGTGCCCGGGTGTCCGCATGGTAACGGAAATGCTTTTCGTGATCTTTTTTTCTGATTGATAGTAAGCCAGTTGAATTTCAAGTGGTTCCTCCACAGCCAGATGATCCTCCCAATCCGTCGCTTCGTCTCTCCCTATCCTTCTGATTTTTTGGTATGCTATCGCACTGGTTTCCATTTCACTTGTTGTTTTCGTTAGCCAAAATTGCTTTGACTCTCCGGAATTCTTCGGGAGTATCTACGCTGGTTACAACCTTTTCGGATTGTGGCACATATCGTTCCGCATTGTGTTTTTTCAAAAAATGCTGCAATGAAAATTCATTTTGATTAAAATGCTGCTTTAACAATGGCCCGGCTTCCTTCGAGTACCAGGCCAGCAAAGGCTCATATTTGTCATCCTGATTATAAAAGGCAGCGGCAGCGGAATCTCTTTTAGTTTTTGTCAAAAATAACTCCAGTTCCTTTTTATTCAGGAATGGGTAGTCGCAGCCTGCCACCAGGAAATGATGTTCCGGGAATGCATGAAATGCTGTCAATAGGCCGGAAATAGGGCCGTGGCCGGAGTATTCAGCCAGATCCGCTATTTTTTCATTCGAAGTTTTGAGCGAAATATACTGTTCCTTATTACACGAAATGATCACTTTTTCGCAAAACAATGCAAGCAAATCATGGACATGATCGTGCTGAGGCTTGTCATAATATACGAGCGCGCTCTTGTCGGTACCCATTCGGGCACTGCTACCGCCACAAATCACAAGGCCATACAGCGCCATTGTTTATAGGTTTAATGAATTCGTGTTTTCTACTGTCAACCAAATATGCGTAACTTCCTTTTATGGAACAGGGGGATGTCAAGATTTTAAAAAAGAAACCTATTTATCCGGTCAGCTCGGAGTTGAGGAAATACCTCCGCTTTTACCAGCGGGATGCGAAACTTCCGGTAGGCTACCACGATCTGCTGAATTTCTACGAATCATTCCCTGTGATTGATAAAAACGGGAAGGATACACTCTGGGAAAGCCCGCTTTACCCGCCTCACGAAATAGACCGGCTGCATTCGGGGTTAAAAAAGGCCTATGCAATGTTGAAAGCATCGGGTAACCTCAGGATCGTTGAGCATAAATACATTGATCGCATTGATTACTGCAAGTTTGGAAATTCCAACCCATTCCGGATCAAGATCGTGAACCGCCTCAATGACATTTACGACTATTTCTATGTCAAAAAAGCGGATGCTTCCCGGATTTATGGCCTGGAACTGGAAGAGATTTTTTCGCCGAATCAGGTCAATTACCTGGTAGATGGTGACACGCTCATTGAAGAACACATCGCGGGTATTCCGGGGGACGAATTCGCCAAAACACGCCTCCGCGAGCCCGATTACAACCCGATACGCATTGCCAAGGAATTCGTAAAATTCAACGAGCGCTGCATGATCACGCTGCTAGGGGATATGCGATCGTACAATTTCGTCATGCAGATCACGCCGGATTTTGATGATTTTCAGTTCAGGCTGAGGGCTATCGATTTTGATCAGCAGTTTTACGAAGGCAATGTGAAAGTGTATATGCCGCAGTTTTTTAAAGAAAATCGTCCCTACGTCGAACTGGCAATGGAGTACCTGACGGACAAAACGGTACTACAATACCAGCAGGAAGAGCAGTCGTCGATCATGTACCAGGCGAGAAGCGAAAGGTATCGTTTGAAAGAACTCAGAGACGTTTCTATTAAAGATAATATTTCGACAGTTGACAACATTCACCAGCTCAGGGAAGGCCTTTTCAAGCATTATGCCGATCCGCATTATCACAAATGCGAGACGATGACTGATATTATTGAGTTGAATATCAAGAATGTGATCAGGCAGGTGAATGCGTAGCGTGATTTTAGTTGAAGGGGATAATGCCGATAATTAATTATCTTTGCGGAACCTGGTGGTTAATTTTTGCTGTTCAGGATTTTCAACTTAAATAAAATCGGAAGGCATTCAACCTTCGCTGATTATCGCAATGAGCAAACACGGACGCATTTTAGTCGCCATGAGTGGCGGCATTGACAGCTCGCTCG
Source organism: Dyadobacter sp. (assembly GCF_039919315.1). Classification (GTDB taxonomy): domain Bacteria; phylum Bacteroidota; class Bacteroidia; order Cytophagales; family Spirosomataceae; genus Dyadobacter. Next base: position 160,162 of record NZ_JBDSFX010000092.1, read on the forward strand.
CAGCTGTTATGTTACACGAACAAGGTTATGAGGTCATCGGAATGACCATGAAAACCTGGGATTACGCCAGCAGCGGCGGTTCTAAAAAAGAAACGGGCTGTTGTTCCCTCGACTCCATCAATGACGCGCGTAATATTGCCGTCGAATTAGGCTTCCCACATTACATTCTGGATATCCGCGCCGAATTTGGAGATTATGTGATCGATCATTTCACTGGCGAATACCTCGAAGGCCGCACACCCAATCCTTGCGTTTTGTGTAACACGCACATTAAATGGGACGCGCTGCTGAAACGTGCTGATAGGCTTGATTGCGAGTCTATTGCCACCGGGCATTATGCTAACATGCAGTTCAACAATGGTCGGCATTATGTTTCCAAAGGCATTGACAGCTGGAAAGATCAAAGTTATGTGCTTTGGGGAGTTTCTCAGGAAAGCCTTTCCCGTACCAAATTACCTTTGGGATACCTGCACAAATCAGAAATACGCGAAATGGCTCGGCAAAGAGGCTTTATTGATTTGGTAAACAAATCGGAAAGCTATGAAATTTGCTTTGTACCCGACAATGATTACCGGGGATTTTTGAAAAGACGCATTCCTGGTTTAGAAGCAGAAGTAGCAGGAGGGAATTTTGTTTTTGAAGACGGTACTATTGTCGGGAAACACGAAGGATATCCGTTTTATACAGTAGGTCAACGGAAAGGTTTGGGAATTGCCCTGGGTAAACCAGCTTTCGTGACCGAGATCAGAAAAGAAACTAATGAAGTGGTTTTAGGAGATTTGCCAGACTTGTTCCGCGACGGAATGCATGTCGGCAAACTGAACCTGCAAAAATATGCGTCACTGGACAAGCCGCTGGAAACAGTAACCAAAGTGCGTTACAAACACGACGGAACTCCTGCGTTGATCGAACAAATTGAACCAGACAGAATCATAGCCAAATTCCACGACGGTGTCAATGGCATCGCGCCAGGACAGGCTGCTGTATTTTATGAAGGAGATGATGTAGTCGGCGGCGGCTGGATTATGAAGAGTTTCCGACAGTAGATAAAGAAAGACTTGGCAAGTCTTTAAGACTTACCAAGTCTCGTTTATTATTTAACCCGTTGTCTCACAGCTTCGTAAAGGACGATCGAGCTGGCTACAGACACATTCAGGGATTCAACCTGACCACTCAACGGAATTTTTGCCCCGCTATCAGCCAGATGTATGAATTCCTGTGAAATTCCATCTTCTTCTGAACCCATGATGATCACCGTGGGAATCGAAAAATCGATGTCGTAAAGTGATTTCTCTGTTTTTTCGGTACAGGCAATGATTTGCAAGCCGCTGTTTCGCAGATAAAGCAGTGTTTCGTACAAGTTTGGTTCACGGCAAACAGGCAGGAAGTTCAATGCACCCGAAGAAGTCTTCATAGCATCTGCATTGATCTGGGCGCCACCTTTCGTTGGAACGATCAATGCTTGAACGCCGGCACATTCTGCCGTCCTGGCGATGGCTCCAAAGTTGCGAACATCGGTAATCCTGTCCAGAAGTAGCAGCAATGGCGTTTTCCCTTCTTCAAATACCTGCGTAAGCACGTTGTGCAACGGCATGTACTGGATCGGGGACACGAACGCGATAACTCCCTGGTGGTTTTTGCGTGTCACCCGATTTAGTTTTTCAACTGGTACACGCTGGAATGGGATGCCAAGTTCTTTGGCAAGTTTCTCAATTTCAGAAAGACCAAACTCTCTCTGAATGAATAATCGTTCTATTTCTTTGCCCGAACGCATTGTTTCGAGTACAGACTGTGTACCAAAAACCATATCGGCCTGGGACTGTCTTGGGGCGGGGTTTCTTACCGTATACTTCCGTTTCTCCATGCTTCTACTACTGGATACCAAATCGGCTGGTATTCGGCATAGCGAACCAGTTCATAATGATCATCCACAAATTGATTGTTTCTTCGATTAAAAGTAAAATTTACATTCTGCGCATTACCTCGCTGATCGTAGGTCCAAACCTCGCGATCTTTGCTGCGCTGCACTTTATCCGGAGGGCCTAATACGATATATATCATGCCCTTATCCGTTTTCCAACCTTCTTTGTAGGTTGTAAAAAGTTGATTGGCTTCTTCTACACGTCCATAAAACGAACGGATCGATTGCTGGGCGAGCGGCGCATTGCCATTCATCAGCGTGAGCCAGTATTTGTCAAGCGCCTTTTTATAATCTTCCGCCTTTTCGATTTCGTTGATCTCGTTGTTGGTGCTCATGTAAAGCAGCGGACCTAGCAAAAGCTGTGGTCGCGTTACTTTTGGAAAGCGTTCATTGACGACCAAAATTCCTAATCCTTCTGATTGCGTGGTATCAGCGAATACATTATAAAGTCCTTCTTTATCAAAACGAAGCGGTTCATTGGTGTTAATCGTGAATGAACTATCTACTTCCAGCGACTTATTAATATTCTTAGGGGCAACGTTCATCGGCGAACCTGCCGCCTCAAAATCATGATTGTAGTAAAATACATGCAACTGCTCATTTCCCTCGCCGACTTTTTTAAGGGTAAATGGCTCATTGGCATTCACATAGTGGCGCTGCAATGGTTGTGTGCTGGCAGCCGTGTAGACGCCGTACGTCTGACTCACTGCAAGATTTTTGAACTTGATCGTGAGATCATTCAAAACTTTTTTCAATGTTCCGGTCTGACTGATCTCACTCAAAAGCACGCCGTAGTCCTTATTGGGGCTTTTAATGTCATAAGCGATTACAATTTTATCGCCAATCCTGGACACATTGGATGAGTCGAGTTTTACATTTCCGTAACCTAGTCGGTCCCTTGTTCCGTAATCAGAATAAATGACGTAGTTGAGATTGTAAATTTTGACAAAGTCGGGAACTGATATCGGGTTTTTCCCTTTGAAAGCGTCGACATACAGATAAACCTTTGTCTGGGTAGTGTCTTTTAGCAGATATTTACTTTGAATGGCGATCAGTGTAAGTTCTTCATTAACCGGAGCCGATTGCAGTTCCGAGGGTCTTACCTGCGCTTCCGGCAATTGCTTCATTGACTTATTGGATGACGCACAACCTGCGATCACCAACACCGATAAAATATAGACGTAAAAGCTTAAAGTAGTTCTCATGTACATGTTTTCATCATTTGTCAAATAACGAACGAACGGGCAAAATTACCCAATAAAACCGTAAGAAAATTTTTATTCTGATTTCTTACTATTCCGGTTGGCAGTTTTGATAGTTTCTTCAATGGAATTCCACTGATCGTCAGTCACTTCTTTTAGGAAATTGAACTGTCCGGCTGCCAGTACCTCACCTCCGTCCAATGTAATCACTTCGCCGGTCATGTAGGCCGAAAAATCTGACATTAAATAGGCGGCCAGATTCGCGAGTTCCTGATGGTTGCCGACTCGTTCCAGTGGAATTCTGCTTTCAAAAGAGAATTTTTTGGCAAGCTCTTCCGGAAAAAGCCTTTCCCATGCACCTTTGGTCGGAAATGGCCCGGGAGCGATAGCATTGAGACGAATACCATGGTCAGCCCACTCGAAAGCCAGTGATTTGGTCATCGCAAGTACGCCCGCTTTTGCCATCGCGGAAGGTACCACCCAGCCAGAACCGGTCCACGCATAAGTAGTGGAAATGTTGAGTACTGTGCCTTTGATGTTATTATCAATCCAATATTTGCCTAATGCTAATGTGAAATAGTAGGTACCACGCAGCACAATGTCTACCACCACATCCACCGCCTTATAGGAAAGCCGCTCGGTAGGGCTAATGAAATTCCCTGCCGAATTATTGACCAGGCCATCTATACGTCCGAATTTTTCAATGGCACTCGTGATCACATTTTCAATCTGCTCCGGCTTTCTCACGTCGCACGCCACACACAACACATTTCCGCCGACGGTTTCTTCAAGTTCTCGGGCAGTCGCTTCTAGTACTTCGAGGCGGCGGCTGCATATTACGATATTGGCGCCTAGTTTCAGAAAATAGGTGGCCATGGATTTTCCCAAACCGGTACCACCTCCTGTTACAATGATCGTTTTATTATTCAATGCTCCGTCGCGAAGCATTCCTTCCGTATAAGCCATCAGATTCGAATAGTTAAGGATGTGCTTAAAGGTAAAGTTTAATCTAAAATTGTTATATTTTGTATCAAAAATAATAACCGGCGCAAAATGAATCAGGTGAAGGACATTATGAACCAGCTGGCAATGCTGGGCAGTGAGCAGACCTTGAAAACGTTTCGTAATCATGGCGGTAAGGAGCCGATGTATGGCGTGAAGATCGGGGACATGAAACCTATCCTCAAAAAGCACAGGAATAACCACGAGCTGGCGCTGGAACTGTATAAGACTGGTAATTCGGATGCGATGTACCTGGCCGGATTAATGACAAATCCTTCACTATTGACTCCCGACGTGCTGGATGAATGGGTTGAAAGTGCCTCATGGCACATGATCAGTGAATACACCGTTGCATGGAATGCTACTGAAAGTAATTACGGATTCGAAATGGCCAGAAAATGGATTGAATCTGACAAAGAACTGATCGCGGATGCGGGCTGGTCTACATTTGGGTGCCTTATGGCGCTGACCCCGGATGAAAATATTGATAAAAATGAAATTGAACAGCTGCTCGAAAGAGTCGAAAAGGATATTCACGAAGCGCCTAACCGCGTGAGATATGTAATGAACGGCTTTGTCATTGCCGTTGGATCCTATTACAAACCGTTGGCTGAGAAAGCACTGGCGATCGGAAACAGGATCGGAAAAGTTAAAGTATATATGGGTGATACCTCGTGCAAAGTACCTTACGCTCCCGATTATATTCTAAAAGTATGGGATATAGGCAGGCTAGGGGCAAAAAAGAAAGAAGTACGGTGCTGATTATTGTTGGGCTAGCAGATAAAGCACTGCCATCCGCACTGCCACCCCGTTTTCAACCTGATTTAAAATAATGGAATGGCTTGAATCTGCTGCGTCGGAAGAAAGCTCCACGCCACGATTGATAGGGCCGGGATGCATCAATACAATTTCCTTATCCAGATCATCCAGCATGGCTTTATTAATTCCGTAATAAAGTGAATATTCTCTCAGCGAAGGAAAATATTTGATCTGCTGACGTTCCAGTTGTATGCGGAGCACATTCGCTACGTCGCACCATTCCAGCGCTTCCTTTACATTGTGGCTGATTTTTACGCCTAATTCTCCTAAATGCTTGGGAATTAGTGTAGAAGGTCCGCAAACCATCACTTCTGCTCCTAATTTCTGCAAACAAAATATATTGGATAAGGCAACCCTCGAATGGGTGATATCTCCGATAATTGCAATTTTCTTTCCGGTAAGGTCCCCCAGTTTTTCACGCATCGAAAACGCGTCTAAAAGTGCTTGTGTAGGGTGCTCATGGGTCCCGTCGCCTGCATTTACGACATTGGCAGGTATACGCGTAGAGAGGTAATGTGGCGCGCCGGGGCTGCTATGGCGCATGACGATCATATCCACCTTCATGGCCAGGATATTGTTAACGGTATCCAGTAAGGTTTCTCCTTTTTTGACTGAGCTGCCTGAGGCTGAAAAGTTCACTACGTCAGCGGAAAGCCTTTTTTCAGCTAGTTCAAAAGACAGTCGGGTACGGGTGGAGTTTTCGAAGAAAACGTTGGCAATGGTAATGTCTCTGAGCGAGGGTACTTTTTTAATGGGCCGATTGATGACTTCCTTGAACTGAGTCGCTGTATCTAATATAGTTTGAATGTCATTCTCGTTCAGGTTTTTAATTCCAAGTAAGTGCCGGACCGAAAGTTTTGTCATTGCTGATGTTCAAGAAAGTTTTGCAAAGATAATAAGGAACCACTCAACGAGAAAATGCAATTGCTATTTAAAAATGAATGAGGTATCGAAGGAAATGCAAAAAAATTGAGAATCAGGTAGAAACCAATTTGCAGTTACTGCATCTAAAACTGAAAAACCGGCAGGATGATCCATTGAATCACTCGCAAGTGGCTCAGAGCGAGCCCTGAATGTTTGTAGTATGAATTAATTGTAAAAATTAGAATTTATTATAAAATGTTGAATGATAGTATTGTTCTCTTTATTATTTTTGTCAAAGACAGTAATCGTCAACCCCGGGTTACTAGTGTATTACCTCCCTCTAATTCTTTAATATTCAATCTTTTATATTTTAACGCGGCTAATTTAACGTTTACTCATTGCTCCTAGCACGTTTGCCAGGGATGGGTATTTATTGTCTTCATCTTCATTTTTCACTTTTTAAATTTTAATCTATGCGCATGAAAATCTTTACTATTTTATTTTTTTGTTTGACCTCCAGCACACTCTTTGGACAGCTCAGTATCAGTTTTCCTCCCGCCCGAATGGTTTACCAAAGAAACCAGGCAGGTAGCGCGACCGTCTTTATTACCGGAACCTACATTGCCACGGTCGATAAGATCGAAGCCCGTCTCAAAACCCGGGCAGGCGAACCAGGAACTGCAGTAGATTGGACGGAAATTGTAGGTAGCGCCAGCGGAAATGTCTTTTCTGGATCCCTGACATCGGTCGGTGGTAGGTATGATCTCGAAGTGCGGGGTAAGAAAAATGGATCTCAGGTAGGAAGCTCTGTGACCGTTGAAAAGGTTGGAGTAGGGGAAGTCTTCCTGATCGTAGGCCATTCCAATGCAGCAGCAGCGGGCCAGGCTGGCGATATGGTAGGAGCAAACAGCGATATGGTGAATTCCATTAACCCCAATGCTGACCTGCCGCTTTATAACCAGTATCTGATGAATGGTACAGCCGATTATCTGGCTCCTTTGCAACCTACCCAATTGTGTGAAACTTGTGGGATCGGGCCTATGGTACAGTATCCCTGGCTATGGTCGAGGCTGGGTGACATGCTGGTGAGCCCTGCTGCATTGAATGTGCCGGTGTTGTTCTACAGTGCAGCTTTCGGTGGCAGCAACATTGACCAGACGTACAAATCGGCCTATAACATTCCATTTGATCATGGTTTTATCGAATATAGCATCCGGATGCCCTATGCGAACATCCGGAATGCAATGAATGCTTATGTTCCGAGAACAGGCCTGAGGGCGATTCTGTCGATGCATGGCGTAAATGATGGTACTTTAACTGCGGAAGAATTTAGATTCAGAAGTGAACGGGTGATAACAAAAACACGCGAGGAATCCAATTATGCGGATCTTGCGTGGCTAATTGCTACTTCATGTTACAATAATGGAGTAAATGCTGTCATTACTTCTGCACAAGAAACGCTCATTAGTACAATACCGAATGTATTCAGAGGTGCCAACCTAAATACGATCGATAACAGCGGAAGATATGACGGCCTGCATTTTAATGTAACCGGGCAAACGATGGCTGCTTCATTGTGGAAGGACGCGATCACGAACCCTTCGGTCAATATTATTCAAAATGCAAAGTCATTCATGGCGCAGGCGCCTCCCCTTCCGGGCCCTCCGTTGCCCGTCACTCTGGCGAGTTTTAGCGGCCGGAAAAATAGCAACGGACAAAACGAGCTCAGGTGGGTAACCTCGTCGGAGGAGAGTAACGATTACTTCGAGATACAGAGAAGTGCTGATGCCGTCAATTTTGCAGCAGTTGGAACCGTGAAAGGTGTTGGCGATAGCAAAGAGAACAATACCTACACATTCTCAGAGGAAGCCCCTGCGCAAATGGTGAATTATTACAAGCTGAAACAGGTGGATTATGACGGGAAGTCGACACTGTCGAGGATCATTGCTGTTCGGAATGATAGTGAGAAATTCAATGAATTTGTATTCCCAAATCCTGCGCAGCACCAAATACAAATAGCTACCGACAATGGAGCAGTGGTGGAGGCAATCACATTGTTTGATCTCAAAGGTAAGGCGGTCATGCAAAACACGAAATCTAACCAAATGGACATTTCCAAACTGAGCCAGGGCGATTATTTGATTCAGGTCAAAATGAGTTCGGGGGAATTGGTTAAGAAGAAAATAGTGAAGCTTTAAAAACAGAAATAACCTGAACTGGCTATTTCTGTTTTTAAAGCTAAGGCTGTGTCACGGAAGAATCTCTATTCTTTCATAAACTTCAAATTGACAAATTTTCCGTCTTTTGTTTTGATTTGAATGATGTACAAGCCTGAGCCGAGATTCTCAACGGGGATAGCCAGCTCATTGCAACCGGATACCTTGCTAGCTTTACGCGACCTGCCCGCAGCGTCGGTAATGGTGAAAGATATCGCGTCGCAAGGTTGCGCCAGCGCTACACGCAGCACGCTTTTTACAGGATTAGGGAAGAGCATCGCGGCCTCCGACGTTTGGCGGTTCACCGATACCATATGGGAATAGGCGAAAGTCTGGTCGTGATCCACTTGTTTGAGCCGATAGTAACTTCTGCCTCCCAGAGGTTGCTGATCCATTACCCAATATTGGTTGGACTGATGGCTGGTACCATTACCGGCCACTGATTTCACTAAAACCCAATTTTTGGCGTCAGCAGATCTTTCTACATCAAAGTGATCATTGTTTACCTCGTCACTGGTTTCCCAGGTCACATTTACCTGGTTTTCCATTGGTTTTGCATCAAATTTTACCAGCGAAACGGGAAGCGGATCGGAACAGGATTGAATGGAAATTTCGTCCAGCCGTAATTCGTCACGCGCACCGCTGATCGTAGCATCAGTACAGAAATACCGCCACATTAGCTGAACATACGGCTGGTTTAGGGCTGCTGCTGGTAGTTTCACCCAGTCGATAACCTGGGAATGTCCCGCTGTTGCCGACCGCAGGTATTGAACAGGCTGACTACTGGGATTAAGTACATCAGTAAAGGCACCCGTTTCGGAAAGCCGGTACTGTAACCGTATCGCATAAGGACGTAGATTCGGTGTAACCGTTCCCCCGGTCCATCTCACGCTAACCTGTGTTTTGCCGGTCGTGTTAAGCGCCAGGATTGCACCTCCCAGTTTCATTCCTGGATACCCAGGGTTACCTGCTGCATTGCCAGTATTAATGAATGAAATACCGTCTGCACCAAGGCCATTGATCCGGGTTCTGCTGGTGAGGTTATAAACACCGCTTGTGAAACCCGCTACTGCAGACGCCAGTTCCGGATCATCATTTACCATATACACAAAGCCCATATTGGATGGGAATGTGCCGGAAGCGGCATCCGCTGCCCAGGAATTGAAATTGTAAACACACGCACCTGCATCCAGTGGGACAGGAATCTGGGTAGGCGCGAGGTCAGTTGTAAATACAGCCCTGTAATTGGAACCTGACGAAGGAAGAAAATCAATGGTAGGCGTAGTAAGGACTGCATTCGTTGTGATATTCTCCCATTGTAAAAATTTAAATCCTGGTTTTGGAAGCGCAGTGAGGGAAATCGATACGTTTTTGTAATAAGTACCACTCCATGGATAGGGATTGGCTGCGAGTCCCGGGGTCGATGGCAGAATGTCGATGGTGTTCACCCTGACATAGCCATGTGCGGTATTGGAGACATTCACAGTCACCACCCGGGTACCGTCGACGAGCGCAAACTGGCTCTGAATGTGTCCGCGTGCCACATTGGGGCGGTTAGTCGCAAAATTGACCATGAGGTTAATATTTGCTTCCCAGGCTGCAAAACTCGAAGGCCGGTTCCAGCGTTTAATATTTTCCGGAATCTCGTTGACGATCGCACTTTTACAAACCGCGATCTGATCCAGCAACCGCTGGGGCTGAAAATAGGAATTGATCAGATCGGCATACCGGTTAATGAATTTGTTACGGAATGTGGTATTCGGCAGCAGGTATTGCAGCAGGAAATCAGGCGCGCCGAGTGCTTTTGAAAATTGGTTGGCATTCAGGTCTTCAAAGCTGAGATCCACGTCAAACAGCGCCCATCTCCATCGCCCGTCCTTTCCAGCACCCGCAGCAGGGTTGTAAGGTACTTTGTGCCGCCAGTAGGTGGTATTTCCATACGGCCAGTCCCAGTTGGCTGAGTACAATTCCAGTACACAGTAATCGATGAAATTATCCATATCCATGCGCGACAGTGCGTAGTTGTAGTTGCCGGCATCGGCCATGTTGTGGGTTTTGATGTAACCTGACAAGTCGGCATAGTGTCCGGTATCACCTGAAATGTCCGGGTCTGCAAAGAATTCAATGTTGTCGGGTTCCAGGGCGTAATGACTGGCGTAATAGTACTCGTCGAGGCGCTCCCTTGCATTGTGGATACCCCAATATTCGCCATTTAGATAGGTGACGGCGGGCCTGTAATCCTGCAATTCGATATTAAGACCTTTGCCGATCTGATGAATGTAGGCGTCTTTGAAAAGGATCCTCTCGTAATCATTTCCCGAGTTTCTGAGCAAAAGCCTTTTAAATGTATGGAAAGGCTGGGAAGGAAATATGGGGTAGTCGATATTGCTTTGCGACGCATTTTCACCGGTTGAATAGAGCCTGAAGCTCTTTTTATCATGCGTACGGGAACCTGCACCATGTATGCGGAGGCCTACTTCCTGATTGAGGACCGATACGCCGCCTACCAGCATTTCTATATTCGCAGGTATTTCGTCACCCCGGTAATAGTTACCGACAGGTGCCCCAAATGAGCCGGAACCCGGATTGGCATTTCGCCAGTCGACAAAATCCTTTCCCGCAACGCCAATTCCTTTCACATAATCAAACATGTTATCAGGACTGGTTTTGATTGAAAAAACGGGAAGGCTTGACTTGGGCTGTCCATTGGCGGTATACCAGTATGATCTCGATATAGTCTCGCTGGGCAATTTGCCGGTTTCATACACCTTAGCCCTCACGACCATTCCTTTGTATACGGGTTTAACAGGCACCGAAGAATAAGTTGGCGTAAAATCATTGGTCGTCGATATGGCTGCATACACATCGGGCTGAGTCGACTTGTCAACCACGGACACATTGACCGGCGTAACCTGCTTGGTAGTTAAATAATAATTGGTGAAGGTAGGGCCCGCAGATTGCCCTGGATCCTGCGGGTATACGTTTTTGAACTGATAGGCGGTACCAGGGGGTGTAATATTGTTTTTGTTGGGTTCGGAACCGTCTGTGGTATAGAAGATTTCGGAACCGGGTACGGGAGATGATATCGTCAGTGTGAATGGATTTTGAAAGAATCCGCTCGCGGTACTCATCACAGGCGGTGCTGAAATGCCGGTAAATGAGTTGGCCGCTACATTGCTTGCATTGGGGGATGAAGGTGAAAAGTAAACGATCTCGGCGCTTCCGTTCGTTTTTCGTCCGTAGGAAATGTCTACCCTCTGCTTTGGGAAAGTGATTTGATCTACGATGACTTCACCTGGTGTCATGATAAAAAATTGCTCTCCGTCGCCACTGAGGTTAAAATTTAGGTGCCTTGGCAGCACGGTGGTACCACTTGCCCAGAGGATCAGAAATGATCCCGAAGTCATGACATACTCGCCGGTGCCTGACGGCAACTGATATTTTTTTAACTCACCAGGATCATCAGATACATAGTAGCCACCCAGGTCAATGGTACCCGGGCCCGGGTTGTAAAGTTCTATCCAATCTTCATCTTCGCCATTTTGATCAGCGTAGGCGTTGGAATTAGATGCCATTATCTCATTAATGAAGACGGATTGTGCGCTGCATTCGGCAAAAACAAGCCACGCAGCCAAGCAGACAGTGCTGTATAAATATTTCATCATGCGAGGGGGACGGTTGGGGTAAAATTTATATTAAATATATAATAATTGATAATAAAATGCTTATTTATTTATTCAATGTTACTGATTAACTACTTATTTTTCAGTTGTTTAAAGAAAAACTGACTTTACGGTCAACGTAGCTACACTCACTGCAACCCGTTTGTGTTTTTAGTAGAATTTGTTTAATACTCCACACTCGAAGTGTTGAGTATTAAAACACACTTTGTAGAATTCTTAATGTAGTATCAGGATAATGCAGCCAGGTGCATTTATATTTGATGCTTTGTAATCTTATCATACGCGGCACCATTGAAATGAATAAGTCAACAGTAATCAGCCATTTAAAAGCGCTTTTGGACGAACGCATGCAAGTTGCCTGGACCGCCATGGAGGCAGCCCAGGAGTCTGCGAACGACCAGGGGAAAAGCTCAATGGGGGACAAGTACGAAACATCGCGGTCGATGGGTCAGCTGGATCGTAACATGCATGCACGTCAGTATGAGCAGGTAAGGCAGGAAAGGCTGATTCTGGAACGGACCGCTCAGAGTGAAGCGAGTAGTCGCTGTGCGGTGGGGTCCCTGCTGGAAACTACGGCAGGGTGGTTTTTTATTGCGGTCAGCTTGGGGACCATTAAAATAGAAAATGAGACCGTTCTGGCAGTCTCATCTTCTTCGCCCGTCGGCGCCTCGCTATTGGGTAAGGAGGCAGGCAGTAAGTTTGAATTTATGAAAAAACAGCATGCTATACTGGCCCTGTATTGAGGATCAGCCCATGTTATGGTAAACACGCTGCACGTCGTCGTCTTCTTCGATTTTTTCGATCAGCTTTTCTACCTCGGCCACTTCTTCATCACTCAATGATTTCGTATCGTTAGGGATACGCTCAAAATCCGCTTCCACGATCTCATAACCATTGTCTTCAAGAAAGTGCTGTAATGCGCCGAATGCTGAAAATTCACCGTAAATGTTGATCAGATTAGTTTCTTCGTCCAGAAAAACCTCTTCACCACCCACATCGATCAATTCAAATTCGAATTCTTCCAGGTCTTTGGAGCCGGTGTTTTTTATTTTAAAAATACATTTTCTGTCAAAAATAAAGTCCAGCATACCCATTGTGCCCAGGCTACCACCCAATTTGTTGAAATAGCTTCTGACATTGGCAACGGTTCTGGTAGGGTTATCGGTAGTACTTTCAACCAGGATAGCGACACCGTGCGGGCCGTAGCCTTCGTATACCATTTCCTTGTAATCGTCCTGGTCTTTCGAAGTAGCCCTTTTAATTGCGCGCTCAACGGTCTCCTTTGGCATATTGGCTGCCCTTGCGTTTTGAAGAAGTACCCTGAGCCTTGCATTGGTGTTGGGATCGGCAGTTCCGCCCTTTACAGCGAGGACAATGTCTTTTCCAATCCTTGTGAAAGTTTTGGCCATTTTATCCCAACGCTTAAACATTCTTGCCTTTCTATATTCATAAGCTCTTCCCATGCTTGCAACGTATTAGTAGTTAATTTTTTTAATTTATTTGTGCCCTGTTCCGTAATCGTGATGCAAATTTATAAAAGACGGGTAATATCAGGTAAAATATTCCATACAAGAACGATTGGCTAATGAATTTAAAATTAGAATGGCGTTTCAAAACGTTTGAAGAGCTTTCCAAAGAAGAATTATATGCTCTGCTCCGGCTGAGATGTGAGGTTTTTGTGGTAGAACAGAACTGTAACTTTCTTGATCTGGATAATAAGGACCAAAAATGCCTGCACGTTTGCGGTTACCAAGGTGATACAATGATGGCCGTTGCCCGGATTGTTCCGGCTGGACTGTCTTATGAATATCCCTCGATCGGCAGGATAGCCGTATCGGCAAAAGGAAGAGGAGGGGGATTGGGCATTGAGCTGTTGAATGTATCTATCGCGAAATTGGAAGAGCTGTATGGCAAAAGCGTGATTCGAATCGGTGCGCAACTTTATTTGAAAAAATTCTATGGATCATTCTTTTTCGAGCAATCCGGAGAACCTTACCTGGAAGATAACCTCGAACACATTGAAATGACGAGGCAGATCCAATCCTGAATTTTTATACTACACTTTTTGGGGAATGATTTCCCGTATTTGCTGAATTAGGAAACAGTGAAGGTTTTTTATAAAACGTAACTGACTGACTACTCATGGATCATTTAGGAAAAATGTAGTATTATAGCTACAAAAAAATAAAAAAAGTTTGATATAAATTGTTCAATAACACTTTGTTTAATAATTTGGCACAGAATTTTAGTTATTAGTATTCAGTCAAGCAAATTGTTGCTGTGGAACTGACGCCCTGTCAGATTTCCCATAACATTTTTGACGAACACTGATAGAGGAGGGTTTACGTGGAATGGCCTACTGTAATGCGGTAGGCCATTTTTTTGTGCCTTACAAATTGGTTGGCATAGTTAAATCGTGTTCATTTGTAGACTTTTGGAACACACAATCCCACTACATGACCAAAGTTACCGAGTTCATTCGCCGTGCAGAAGGCAAAACCCTGTTCTCCATCGAGATTATACCACCTTTGAAGGGTCAGAATATCAACGAATTACTAAATTCTATTGAACCATTGATGGAATTTAAACCTCCGTTTGTGGATGTGACCTATCATAGGGAGGAACTGATCGACCGGGTTGCCAGCGATGGTACGATCGAACGCATACCTGTTCGCAAGCGACCGGGGACTGTCGGGATTTGTGCGAGGTTAATGGAGCGTTTTCATGTGGATGCGGTACCGCATGTGATTTGTGGTGGATTTACCAAAGACGAAACCGAAGACGTCCTGATCGATTTGTACTACCTGGGCATTGATAATGTGCTGGTGCTACGCGGTGATCCTGAGAAATCTGCCGGAATTTTTAAGCCCAAAGCGGGGGGGCATACCTATGCGTCGGAGCTCGTCACGCAGGTGGATAACTTGAATAAAGGAATTTTGCTCAATGCAGAAACCGAAATGTATCCTACCGATTTCTGTATAGGCGTTGCAGGCTATCCCGAGAAGCACTTCGATGCGACAAGCTTTGATACCGATTATGCGCATTTGAAAAGAAAAATAGAGCTGGGGGCCAATTATATCGTTACCCAGATGTTTTTCGATAACCAGAAATATTTCCAGTTTGTGGAGAGGTGCCGGGCTGAGGGCATTACGGTACCGATCATACCGGGATTAAAACCATTGTCAACACGTAAGCAATTATCCGTTTTGGCTGACATTTTTCATCTGGAATTCCCCAAAGAACTGGTGGATGAGGTGAACAAATGTGCTTCCGACAAAGAGGTCCGCCAGGTAGGAATTGAATGGGGCATCCAGCAATGTAAAGAATTAGTAGCTTATGACGTGCCCGTGCTTCATTTTTACACAATGGGCAAGTCTGATAATGTTTCCCAGATCGCCAGACAGGTTTTTTAAAAATGAGTCGCTGCGGTATTACTCAAAACATACCGCAGTGCCGTTAGCGCTCACCATCAGCATCGTACTGTTTCCTCCGATCGTTTCAAGATCGATATCCACACCAATCACCGCATTGGCACCAAGCCGTTGCGCCTGGTCCATCATTTCGCGGATGGCAATGCTCTTAGCTTCACGTAGGCCCTGCTCATAAGATCCTGAGCGACCGCCTACTACGTCACGTATCCCGGCGAATAAATCCTTGAAAAAATTGGCCCCGATAATGGCCTCGCCGTTTACTAATCCAATGTATTTGATGATTTTCTTACCCTCAATATTCGGTGTGGTAGTAACAAGCATAGGATTTCAAGTTTTGGATGGAGTAATTTCGGGGACAATTTTACCTAAATCGATCAGGCAGGCCGTAAAATAATTGTTTAGCGGCAAAGTAGCACCCGATGACGGTAAATTTTCCTTATAACGCAAGCGATCTTATCAAAAAGGGGCCAATAATCCTTAGCTTTGTTTTTTGACCAAAACCGTAGTAAAGACATTTAGAATGGAACAATCAGTTGAAGTAGTAAATCATATTATTCGTAGCAGACGCAGTATTTTCCCACCCAGTTACATTGAAAAGGAGATTTCAGAAGAGATTATCAATAACATTCTGGAAAATGCCAATTATGCTCCCACCCACAAACTGACTGAGCCTTGGCGTTTTGTAGTTTATAAAGGCGAAAGCCTGAACAAACTGGCTGGCTTTTTCACCGAACGATATCGGACAGTAACGCCTCCTGAATCATTTTCTCAGGCAAGATATGATGCAGCAGGCGAGAAAGTCCTTAAATCCAATGTAGTAGTGCTTATTTGCGCAGAACTGCATCCCGATAAGCTTCCGGAATGGGAAGAAACGGCTTCGGTTGCATGCGCAGTACAGAATATGTGGCTTACAGCGACTGCTTATGGTATTGGTTCTTATTGGAGCAGCCCGGCGATTTTAGACCTTTTGGCCAAATTTGCAGGCATACCCGAAAATCAGAAATGCCTGGGATTATATTTCATGGGTTACCACGATGCGCCCGAGGCACCTGCCCGCCGCACGCCCATTGAAAACAAAGTGACCTGGGCCTGACAATGAAAAAAACCAAAATTACCCTTCGCGCCCAATCTCTTACCAAAACTTTTGGTACTAATCCCGTACTTTCCGACATTGATTTACAACTCAATGCAGGGGAGTGGCTCGGGATTTTAGGAGAAAGCGGGTCGGGTAAAAGTACCTTGCTTCGCATTCTGGGACGGTTCCTGGATGCGGAGCAAGGGAAAATTTATTTTAAAGAAGAAGAACTGAAACCCGTGAGCGGTGAGCTGATCCCCGGCCACGAGTCCATTAAACTCATTCATCAGGAATTTGAGCTTTTTCCTAATCAGACGGTTGAAGAGAATATTTCATACTCACTTCGCTTTTACGAAGCGGCTTACCGCAAGGAAAAAGTCGCGGAACTGGTCACTACGGCCGGGTTGGATTATGTAAAAAATCAAAAAGCGAAACTCCTGTCCGGTGGAGAAAAACAACGCACTGCTATCGCCAAAGCCCTAGCCGAGCAACCCGATGTCCTACTACTCGACGAGCCTTTTGCACATCTGGACAATCACAACCGGCGCGTACTGGGCAATGCGATTGAAACCATGCGAAATCAGCAGAAAATGAGTTGCATCTTTGTGACCCATGAGGCTGCCGACGCACTGGCTTGGTCAGACCGGATCGCGGTACTTCGAAATGGCAAAATTATACAGATCGGAACACCGCAGGAGGTTTATAATCAGCCTGTTGATAGTTACGTGGCGGAATTAACCGGTGATATCAACTGGCTGTCAGGAGAAAACAGCAGCAAAAATTTCTTTATCAGACCAGAAAAAATAAAGCCGACCAAACACCCGGAGAAAAGTAAATGGCAGGGAAAGGTGGAAGCCATACGTTTCCACGGTAACCATTGGGAAATCCGCTGTGTAAAGGGAAATGAAAGGTTGGCTTTTTATCGGAACAGGCTGGACCTTGAAATTGGCCAGCAGGTTTTCCTCACTTACGCAGCCAAAGATTTGAGAAGTATATAGTCGGTTTACAGACTGAACCAGAAAGAGATCTTCACTGCGAACGGCGTCACATTCGGGTTATCGAGGTAGGTGAGGCGATGAATAAAATCAATGCGGCCTGCTTTGAAAATATTATCGATACCATACCCCAGTTCAATGTAAGGCCTGTCCTTCAACCGGTTGAAGGCTTGAATTTCATTGCCAGACTCGTCTGTTGTAGTGGTCAATGCGATATTGGCATCGCTGACATTCCCATAAAACACCTTTCCGGTGGCTAGCATCCTCAGTTTCAGCTTACGAATGGCCGGGATCCTGTTAAGCAAAAATCCTTCAAAATTATGCTCCATGCGCAGGGCAATGTACCGGTCGCTGATGAACTCGAAGTAGCGCATGAGGTTATAGGCATTATCCACGTAGAAAAGCGATTCGTTACCCAGTGGCGTATACAGCAGCGGGTAGGGGAGCGTGGAAGGAATGTAGCCGAAGGTAATATTATAGTAGGTCCGACCGATTACACCCGCCCGGAAACTCTGTTTGACGTTGAAAGAAAATTTATGATAGTGGAAATCACCGCCAAGGAAGTTTTTAAGCCCCAGTGTGTAGCGCAATGTAAATGCAGGCGAATTGGCATTACCCATGCTGATGCGCTCATTGTCATTTTGCAGGAAAGTTTCTTTGCTCGCCAGACGCGATTCCAGGTTAATTTCGGTAATGTCAAACGAACTTTTAACAGGTGATTCGACTCCGCGGGAAGGCTCGGTGCGGTAGCTGAAAGGAAACAGCGGTTTGAAATCACGGTGCCTGATCTGAACGCTTCCGGTAAGGCCTTTCACCAGTTCACGTTTGAAATACGCAGAAATATCTTCCTGCCAGTAGGGTCTCCGAAAAGCACCAAACCTTGAAAATGCGCCAAAAAGGGTATTGGGGCCAATGGTTTCAGCTGAAACTCCAAGTCGTTCCAGATCTTTGGAATACGAAATACCAGCCATCGTCCAGGGCTTCCGGTCAATGATATAATCCATTCCTGCACCGTATTTGAACTCCTGATCACGGGTACCATACGCTCCATAGCCGCTGAAAATCCATTTCCTGCTGAAACCCGGGTCGGTCTTGAAACCCATCCTGAACCGGTGACCTTCCACCGCATTATTGGCATACAAAAACAGGTACGGACCAATGTCAATGTTCCATTTATCGATTTTTTTATAACCATTCACAAAAATGTTGAGGATCTCTGTGTAGGTTTTGACAACCGGTAAAACCTTTAAGGAATCGACCAGCTGGAATGATAACAATTCGGTTGCACTCAAAGTCTCCGGACGGCTTTTGATCCAAAAAGTGGAGTCATGGTCCTTATAATCCTCTTTCAGTTCAATGGCGGTATCGTAGAATTTGGGGTCGCGCGGACTGTTCAGCTTGTATTTTGAATTGGCCGAATAGAATTTCAAGAGCATTCCCGCAGTCTTTTTTGTCGGCTCGTCTACGTCGATCAATACCCTCGTCTTGGATGGTACCCACGTTTTTTCGTCTTCAAATACCTCATACGACTGCTGTATTTTTATTTTTTCAATGAAGTTAATGTTCGCCCGTTTTCCTACGCTGGCGTCCATTTGGGTTAATGCAAATGTGGCTCCATCGACCCAGAATGAACCTGTAAATGCAAGGTCTTGCTCCTGCCGTGGTTCAAAATCAATGTGGTAGTCGTAGTTCGTGCCGTTGTAAAGGCTGTCGGACAGGTAAAATTCATAATAAAGTTTCCAGCTGTCGGCGATGGGCGATACGAAGTCTTTGTCAAGGATATTCAGCCAGTTACCGTAGAAATTGTATTGCTGAAAAGAGGAACCGATCAACTGCGAAACCAGGCTGCCGTCGGTCAGTCCCACACCCGACACTTTGGTCTTATTGATAACCTCCTTTTTCTTCTTCGGATTTTTTAGGTAGTAAACGTCAGAAACAGATTCTGAGATAAAAATGGGTATGATCGTCTCGCCATTCTCACCTTTCACGGCGTCGTACTGATCTACGATATGGGTCATTTTTTTGACCGATTTGCGGTTTCGGAATTTGTCGGAAAGGTTATCGATATCGATCTGGATCTTGTTATAGCTCACGTATTCATAAGCATCCAGATCATCGGCATTGTTTCTTTTTTTGTTGGCGACAATTTTTCTGAGAATGGCGTATGCCGGATTTTCTCCTGCAAATATCTTCACCTCCCGCAATTGCAATGTGCCCGGTAAAAGCTGAATGTCAATCGTTTGCTCGGCCTGATCAGGTACGATCGCCTTACTTTTAGTGTCATAGCCCACGTACGTGACGAGGATCGAGTCAGCTGGTGGGGTGAATGTGAGCTGATATAGGCCGTCAAAGTTGGTAGTAGTTCCGGCCAGGGTTCCTTTTACGCCGATATTTGCAAACGGTATCGGATCACCGGTGCTTGCGTCGGTGATTTTCCCCTTAATGGTATAAATAGTCTGTGAAAAAGTCTCGAACGAACTGATTAACGCAATGAGCAATAAGGAAAGTAAGGTAAATCTTCTCATTTTTTCCTGATCTCATTATTTGAAGTGACATCCGCCGGTGGGCGAAGGATGTGAACATCCAGAACAGCCTTGGGTCTTGCCAGATATTCTCGTATCAATGTTCGCAGGGAATATCCGTCCGGAACATCCTGTGCTGCAAAAGAAATGGCATTAATTCCCTCATTGTGAGCGATGTATAACGCTCTTGCGTTATGGAAATTCTGCGAGATAATCGTAAAATTATCCTGATTGAAAACCTCTTTGCAGCGAATAATGGAGTCGAAAGTCCGGAAGCCGGCGTAGTCCAGCGTCATAACATTTTCCGGTATTCCCAAATTCAGCAAGGCGCGCTGCATATCCAGTGGCTCATTGTAATACTGGGAGTCGTTATTACCACTCAGTATGATATATTTTATTTTCCCCTCCTTAAAAAGTCTCGCAGTAGCCTCCATTCGGTATTTAAAAAAAAGGTTCTCTTTTCCTTTTTCTGAATTCCGACTGGTTCCCAAAACCAGTGCCACGTCATTGGAAGGGAGATTTTCAATAGAAAAGTAGCTGAATTGACGGGTACAGTATACAACCCAGAAATTACAAAGCAAGATAAAAACCATGCAGGCAAATAATAAAGCTAATATGATTTTTATCAGTTTTTTCACCCGTATCCTTGATGTCGCCTTTCAATGCTGTCAACTTCTGGTCGTATTCCGGTCTGGCGTACATTCTGATCTTCGTTTATAGACTGTACGCACATGACGGCGCTATGTGTTGCTAAGTGTTGAAGTATTTCCTGAGAAATGTTTATTCAAACAAACCGAGCTGTGTTTTGGAATCAGGGCCTTTTTTCGGATCCTTTTTAGATTTTGCCTCCGTTTTGGGTTCATCATCTTCTGATTCGTCTTTGTCGCTACTGTCTTCTCCCGGGCTTTCTTCTGTTTCCTCAGTTAAGTTAACAGTATTTTCCGGTAAAGCGTCCCCGGAAACGTCTTCCGGATTATCCTCCGGTTCATTTGTATGGTCGTCCGCACCGTCTTCTTCCAACGGAATGGCGATTATTTCCTCCACTGGTTCCGGTAAGGAAGATAGCCAGCGTACTTCTTTAAATTTATCGTTCGGCAGCTTATTACCAATGGCACGCCAGCCGCGTATTTCGACCATTTCCTCAATCAGATACTCCTCGCTGTGTTGTTCTTTCTGAGCAGTTTTTGGATAAACGATTTCAAGACGCGGACGTTTATCGGTGCTGGCCAGTATCAGTTTACTGTTTTTTGAATCACTGATGAACAGGAATTTTTTGTCCAGCGACGAAGTCTCGATATTAAAACGTTTGATAAAGTGCTGTTTCTGGGCTGCATCAAAGTAAAGAGCCGTCACCGGTAGCTTGGTTTCAAACTTCTTCACTAACAGGACTTCATTTGGGACGTAATGGTTGGTAAGGTCAAAGTTGGTGAGTTCGTAAGTACCTTCTTTGTAGATCACCAGAATGTGGTCCGAAGGGCCGAAGTTGCCGAGGTACTCGCCTCTCTCATCCCGGTTTAACCGGCCAATGATAGGATCAAACCACATGTCCACGCCGCCCAGCGTAGAGCGGCCCGCCTGTTTCAGTGTTATTTTCCTTACCGGGTATTTGGTAAGAATGTTACCCATCGCACTGCGGTTTTTGATCAGCAGATCGGCAAAGTTGAAGTCAAACTGCTTCACTTTTGCTTTACTCTGCGCATTAAGATTGACGGTTATGATCTCAGCCTCACCGTTTTCATTCGGTGTGAAATAAGTAATTTTTGACTTGGGTGTTCCCTGGCTCAGGTCGTATTCCCGGTCACGGGTTACCGCCGTGATCTGGCAACGTTTAATGTAGGACACGCCCGTTTTTCCATCGACGTACACCAAATTATAAACCTTGCGCTCATCGTTTTTAACAAAGACCGCAACGTATATAATGTCTTTACCTACAAAAACTTTGTCCTGTACCTTGGTTACGAGACATTTACCATCAGATTTGAAAACGATAATGTCGTCAATGTCTGAACAGTCCATGACGTACTCGTCTTTTTTCAAACCATAGCCGACAAAGCCTTCGGCGCGGTTAACGTAAAGTTTCTGGTTGTTGGCTGCGACAATATTAGCCGAGATCTGATTAAATGCCCTGATCTCAGTTTTTCTTCCGCGGGTTTTGCCATATTTCTTCAAAAGATCTTTGAAATAATCAATGGCAAAGCGTGTAATGTTAGCGAGGTTATCTTCGGTTTCGGCAAGCTCTTCCTGCCATTTCCGCATCAGCTCATCCGCCTTGTAGCCGTCATATTTGGAAATACGTTTGATACGGATTTCCGTCAGTTCAAGAATGTCGTCATCGGTGATCTCCCTGTAAAACTGTGACTTATAAGGTTCCAGGCCTTTGTCAATCGTGCGGATTACAGCTTCAAAAGTTTCGCACTCTTCAATGTCACGGTAAATGCGATTTTCAATAAATATCTTTTCCAGAGAGCCATAAAGGATCTTTTCCAGAAGTCCCAGCCTTTTGATTTCAAGTTCACGTTGCAATAAATGAACCGTTTGCTGGGTATTGTATTTTAAAATTTCAGTAACGCCAACGAAGTGAGGTTTGTCCTCAATAATGATACACGCATTGGGGGAAATAGAAACCTCGCATTCGGTGAATGCGTACAATGCGTCCATGGTAATGTCGGGCGAAACGCCCGGTGCCAGATGTACCTGTATCTCTACCTCAGCAGCGGTATTATCCACCACCTTTTTGATCTTGATCTTGCCCCCGTCACTGGCTTTAATAATGGAATCAATGAGCGAGGTGGTAGTGGTACCGAAAGGAATGTCCCGGATCACCAGCATTTTTTTGTCTTCTTCCTCAATCCGTGCCCGGACGCGGACTTTGCCCCCGCGATGTCCGTCGTTATAATTGGAAACATCGATCTGACCGCCCGTGAGAAAGTCAGGATAAATGATGATGTCCTTACCTTGCAGCAACGAAATGGATGCTTCGATCAGCTCACAGAAGTTGTGAGGAAGTATTTTGGTAGAAAGCCCTACCGCAATCCCCTCTACGCCCAGCGATAGCAGCAGCGGGAATTTGACGGGCAATGTTACCGGCTCACGCTTACGGCCATCATAGGATAGCTGCCATTCGGTGGTGTCGTCATTAAAAACAATTTCTTTGGAAAAACGCGAAAGCCGGACTTCAATGTAACGTGCGGCAGCGGCACCGTCACCGGTACGGATATCTCCCCAGTTGCCCTGGGTATCAAAAAGGAGTTCTTTTTGTCCAATGTTGACAATGGCGTCGTAGATAGAAGCGTCACCATGCGGGTGGTACTGCATGGAAGAGCCCACAACATTGGCTACTTTATTGAAACGGCCGTCGTCCATTTCATTCAGTGCATGCATAATGCGCCTCTGCACCGGTTTAAGGCCGTCTTCAATGGCTGGAACTGCTCGTTCCAGAATTACATAAGAGGCATAATCAAGAAACCAACTTTCATATAAACCCGAAATGGGTAGTTTATCGTGCAATCCGCTATCTTCTACGTCAGGCGTAGCTCCGTTTTCGTCCATAAATGAAGGAGGAACCAGGTTTTAAGTATTCAGTAAATTTTGTAAGGTATCAATGCTCACCGGCTTTCGTTGAAGGACTGGCAGGATCTTTGGGGAACCAGGCAGGACGAAGATAACCGGAAGATTTATTTGAATTACCTGCTAATATAGCAAATAAAGCTATAATTTTCAGTTTTTAGAATCGGGTTCCAGCGCATTCAGCACCGATAACAGCTCGCTGATCATCATAGCTGTGGCACCCCATATTTTGTATCCCTGCACCATATAATGCGGGGCATGTACCTGTTCACCACGCACTTGAATGTCGCTCGATCCAATGATATTCACGTCCGAAATTTCTTCCAGTTTGATCTCGAAAATGTCTTCAACCTCTCGCGGGTCGGGATAAAAGTCGGGGCGGTAAGGCATGGTCGCGACGACCGGTAAAACGTAGAAATTGCTCGGCGGAATAAACAGTTCGGTCAATATGCCGAGGATTTTGACATCGGTCAGGCGCAAGCCAATTTCTTCTTGTGCTTCTCTCAGGGCTGTACGCACGAGATCTTCATCGCTGGGTTCGTAGCGGCCTCCCGGGAATGCTACCTGCCCGGAATGTACTCCGTCGTATGCCGGGCGCAATATGAGAGGGAAGTATATTTCGTCTTGATACGGATAAAATAAAATCAGCACAGCGCTTTTGCGGGTTCTTGCATTCGGCTTGAAAGTAAGGCGTAGTTTGCTCGATGCCTGCATGATCCGGTGAGCTGATTCACCGGGAAGCGGGTATTTCAGTTTTTGTGTTAGTTGTGAAGTAAAAAGGGAAAAGGATTCCAGTGCGGCCATATTGGCAAATTAAGTAAACGCCATTTGAAATTAGTAAAGAATACGTAACATTTCAATTTTTAGTATCAAGACAAAATCAACTTCCGCACAGACGAACCAACTGCTCCGCGCAGCGTTCGCCATCCATTGCGGCGGACATGATGCCACCAGCGTAGCCAGCGCCTTCGCCGCAAGGGAATAGACCTTTCACTTCGGGATGTTCGCAGCTGTCGCGTTCCCGGGGTATGCGTATGGGTGAGGAAGTACGGCTTTCGACGCCTATCAGCTGTGCGTCGCGGGACATATACCCTCTCATTATTTGTCCAAAATCATTCAATGCATCCCGTAAAGGAAATGCAATGTTAGGTGGCAGCACCTCGTACAGATCAACGGATTGCAAACCGGGTTGATAGGAGGTTTCGCGCAATTCAGACGAAATTTTTCCTTTTACAAAATCAGTGGCCAGTTGTGCGGGAGCGGTTTGGGTAGCTCCGGCCAACTTACAGGCAGCCTGCTCGATCTCCTTTTGCAGTTGCAGCCCCGCCATCGGCCCCAAGTCACGGTACGGCAGAAGATCTTCCTCTTCAATGGACACCACAATACCTGAATTGGCATAAGGAGAATCACGCCGGGAGGGAGACATCCCATTTACTACCACTTCCCCTGTTTCAGTAGCAGCCGGTACGATAAAGCCGCCCGGGCACATGCAAAACGAGAATACGCCACGCTGAACACCTTTGTACCGGGTTTGGGTCACCAGGCTATAAGATGCAGCGGGAAGATACGGTCCGCGATCGGTTTCACAATGGTACTGGATCTTGTCGATGGTGTTTTGAGGATGCTCGATCCGCACGCCCATCGCAAAGGATTTGCGCTCAATGAGGATGTTTTTGGCATGCAGCAACTCGTAAATATCACGCGCTGAATGCCCTGTTGCCAATATGACACCGATTCCAATATGCTCTTTGCTGTCGTCAGTCACGACCCCTTTTATAGTATTTTGGTCAATGATCAGGTCAGTAACCTTGGTATCGAAATGAATTTCGCCTCCTGCTTTCAGAATGCTTTCGCGCATTTCGGCTACTACAACTGGGAGTTTGTTGGTACCAATGTGGGGGTGTGTGTCAATCAGGATCTGTTCGTTAGCCCCGTGCCCGACAAAAATTTCCAGAATGCGGCGGATATCCCCGCGTTTGTTGGAACGTGTGTACAATTTGCCATCGGAATAAGTACCCGCGCCGCCTTCTCCAAAGCAATAATTGGATTCAGCATTGACAATATGTTCTTTATTAATTGCTGCGAGATCCCTTCTTCTGGTTCGTACATCCTTACCTCTTTCAAAAAGGACTGGTTTGATTCCCAGTTCGATCAGTCGTAGCGCTGCGAACATTCCGGCCGGGCCGCAACCTACTATTAATGCTTTTGGACGAATACTTACATCCTGATAATGTAGTTCAAATTGCGTCAGGGCCGGTGGGAGCTCATTAATGTAAACTTCTGCCTGCACATTGATCTTCACCTGGCGACTGCGTGCGTCGATAGACTGGCGCGTCTTTCGGATAATGGAATTGTCGGTTTCGCGAAGCCGAAGTTTTTTAATGATAAACTGACGAAAATTGTCGTCATCCAGCGCGATTTCCGGCGCCAGAACAAGTTGAAGTGTTTGCTGCATTGGAAAGGGATTTAGCCTTTAATGCTGCAAAGGTAACGAGACTTTCCAAGTCTTCAAGACTTGGAAAGTCTTACTACACGGGTAATATTTAAATGTCTTCATCTTTGATAACTAATACTGACCAGATCCTTCAAACGAACTTTTATGTCACAAAGCCGTCGTCAATTTTTGAATACTGCCGCAGTAGCTGCTGGTGCGGCCGCATTATCCGAAACCGCCTGGGCCGAAAAACAGCCTGCGGTTTTTCCGGTTTCGTGTAATCAGTATTCCTGGATTACATTTTATGCGAGGGAAGGCCGCGACTGGTCTGCCAATCAGGATATTTCATTGACTGAATTTGCATCAACGGGTATCAAAGCCTACGAACCTGCATTCAATCATGCGGAAGAAGTTACCAAGTTGTTGCCATTGTTGAAAAAACATCAGCTGGTAATGCCTTCTGTTTATGTAAATACATCATTGCATCAGGCTGGCGAGGCATCGAAATCATTGGAATCTGTACTCGCTATTGCGGATGCTTTGCAACCGGCAGGTACCAAAATTATTGTCACTAATCCGAACCCTATCAAGTGGGGAAGCGAAGAAAATAAATCGGATGCGGAACTGGCAGAGCAGGCCAAAAATTTGGATAAGCTTGGCGCTGAGTTGAAAAAACGGCGCATGTCGCTGGCATACCATACGCATGATGTGGAGCTGCGGGCGGCTGCACGGGAATTTCATCACATGTTGCTGGCGACTGATCCGGCTAATGTTTCACTTTGTCTGGACGTGCATTGGGTTTATCGCGGTTCCGGGAATTCACAGGTTGCCTTGTTTGACATTGTTAAATTGTACGGCAAACGCATTATTGAACTCCATTTAAGGCAATCGAAAGGAGGAATCTGGCAAGAAACTTTCGGAGAAGGAGACATTGACTATCCAAAGTTAGCGCGGGCATTGAATTATCTGAATGTAAAACCACATCTTGTATTGGAACAATGTCTTGAAAAAACTTCTCCCAAGACGATGAATGGCGTTGAGGCTCATAAAATTGATCTGGTTTATGTGAATAAGCTATTTAACAACATTTAACTCATCAGGCTGTTTAACCGCGATTTGATCGACTATTTTCTTGCCTATGCCAATCAATGGTTTTTCAATAAATCTGTAAATCAGATTGCATAGGGTAAAACAAGTAAGCAGGATCAAAAATAGCGCGATCAGAGAAATACTGAGCTTGGACAGGTTGAATGCTTTGGAATAAAAAATCGTCTGGTGCACTATCAGGCCCATTAATAAAGGATGAACCAGGTACAGGGAGTAGGATATGTCGGCTCCGTAACCTGCTATTTTCCCGGATAGCAATGATCTGAAAAATGCGAGAATTTTAAATAGAAAATCAGGAAAAGCGGGTCGTAGCTCATCAAGAAACAAAAATAACAGGAAAAGCGCGGTTATAGCATTGGTGACAAACAGCTGAAATGGTAACAGCAGAAACAAGGAAATGCAAAGATAAACGGGGCTAATCCTTCCGAGTTTCACCCCTGCTGATGTCATACCAAACAGAAATAATGGCAAAGTAACAGTCAATACTGAGGGTAGCCTGAATGCGGGAAAAGAGGTAAGATTTGTTAAAATGTACAATATTTTTGGCGAAACCAGCGCCAATAGCACCGACAGAATCAAAAACAGCACAAGTCGTTTTCGTTGCAACGATTTCTTAGCGAAAATGAAAAGAAATAAAAACGGAAAGAGGAAGTAAAACTGCATTTCGAGGGACAGACTCCACGCTACTCCGAGTATGCTGTCGTGAAATCCAGGAAAGAGGCCGTGGATCAAAAAGATGTGGGAAATGAGGTCTGCTATACCTGGCTGTGCGGCAGACCTTGCAAAGCCCCACTGAGTTACATTACTTCCGGTGAAAAAAACGAGGTTTTGCTGGTCAATCTGAGTGACTTTTACAAATGTAAAAAAAGCGATCACGATCATTATAATGTAAACCGGGTAGAGCCTGAATAACCTCCTGAGCCAGAATTTAATGATCGTTTCGCGACTGTTAGGAGGTTCACTTTTTTGCCGGGCCAAATAGTTATACATCATAAGGAAACCGGTGATGATCATGAACCCGTAAACCGCGATGATGGGCTTGTTAAGCGTCATCAGAAAAAATTCCGGTAGTTTGTAAGTCTTTGGACCGCCAATGTGATCGTAAAAATGTCCTCCCACAACCCACAAAGCCAGAATAAATCTAAATCCATCCAAAAACTTAATCCGGCTTACATCCATTGAACTTAAAGAGTAAATATTTTCTGCTAATGTAACCACTGGATGCAGCTAAAAGAGATTTAATTTCTGCAAACGGAGTAAATGAAGGAAATTGATGCAATTGAAGTAGCTTGCCTCACCGAATTCCAGTAAGGCACGAGTTCCAAAAATTACACGCACTAACTTAAAAGAATGGCACCTCTTAAATTTGATTGGGACGGTGGTAACCTAATGAAATCTGTTGACAAGCATCTGATTGAGAATGGGGAGGCCGAAAGTATGTTTGAAGATCCGAAAAAATTGGTCATCATAAGTCAAAGATCCCTGGAAATTCGTTACTTATGTATAGCGAAAAGTAACAGGAACAGATTGTTATCATCTTATTTTATTATCAGAAATGGAAAAGTTAGGATCATCGGAACGCGCGTTGCAAGGAAAAGCGAAAGGCAAGACTACGAAGACGCAACCGGTTAGATACGTGGTTCCCTCGATACCTGACGATGTGAAACTGAGTGATTTTGTGAGAGGGGTACCTGTGGATCTTGAAGCCGCATTGCGTTTATCGGAAAAGAAAATGAAGAAGTAATTATTCATTTTCTGCATTTACAATCATGCTCACTACCGACTTCTTCAATATCAATGACCTGCTCACTACTGAGCAGCAACTCATTGCCAAAACTGTCAAAGAATTTTCCGACAGGGAAATCAAACCGATTATTGAAGACTATGCTCAAAAGGCCGAATTTCCGCTGCATTTGATCAGGAAATTCGGAGCACTGGGTGTATTTGGTCCGACTATTCCGCTGGATTATGGTGGTGGCGGACTGGACTACATCAGTTATGGCCTTATGTGCCAGGAAATCGAAAGAGGCGATTCGGGCATGCGTTCGACGGTTTCTGTGCAAAGCTCGCTGGTCATGTGGCCTATATTTCAGTTTGGTACTGAGGAGCAAAAACAAAAATATCTTCCCCGACTTGCCACCGGCGAACTATTAGGATGCTTCGGGCTGACGGAGCCTGATCACGGCTCCGATCCTGGTAGCATGAAAACTTCCATTACCAGAACGACAGGCGGTTATATCCTGAATGGCTCTAAAATGTGGATTTCCAATGCTCCATTTGCTGATATCGGGGTCGTTTGGGCTAGAAATGATGACGGCAGGGTTCAGGGGCTCATTGTGGAACGTGGCATGGAAGGTTTTTCTACTCCTGA
The DNA here is from genome assembly GCF_039919315.1 of Dyadobacter sp. Taxonomy (GTDB): domain Bacteria; phylum Bacteroidota; class Bacteroidia; order Cytophagales; family Spirosomataceae; genus Dyadobacter. The sequence goes on from NZ_JBDSFX010000092.1 coordinate 189,371, forward strand.
AATACATGGAAAATGGTCGTTACGGGCGAGCGCCACAGGCGAGCTGGTTTTTGACCAGGTATTTGTTCCAGATGCAAATCTGCTACCACTGGGCGTCGGTCTCAAAGCACCGCTGCAATGTTTGGATAAAGCGCGCTACGGCATTGCCTGGGGCGTAATCGGTGCCGCAATGGACTGTTATGAAACTGCGGTGAAGTATGCCGGAGAACGGATTCAATTCGATAAGCCGATCGGGGCTTTTCAGCTTACACAAAAGAAACTGGCGGAAATGCTGACCGAAATTACCAAAGCCCAGTTGCTGGCGTGGAGATTGGGCGTTCTCATGAATGAAGGGAAAGCTACTACCACGCAAATTTCAATGGCAAAGCGGAATAACGTCCAGACCGCATTGAATGTAGCCAGAGAATGCAGGCAGATCCTGGGTGCGATGGGTATTTCGGGCGATTACCCGATCATGCGGCATATGATGAACCTGGAATCGGTCATTACCTACGAAGGAACGCACGATATTCATTTGCTGATCCTTGGTGCTGAAATTACAGGGATTCAGGCGTTTAAATGACCTCGGCAGTCGGCGATCGGCTTTCAGTGACTTGGTTTTGAGAAGATTTGTTTTGTAAATCTTTTGTGGTTTGTCTTGAACCATCCGGCGACCAGCCGGGCGCTTTAATCAAATATTTCAACTTGGTACGGAATGTTGCCGGTTGCCTGAAATCCTTTCCGATTTCCTTCCATTCGTGAAAAACCGTATGTCCAAGACCGGGCGTTTCAATCGGTTTGGTTAATCCATATCTCGGCGGCACGGAAACCATTTCTTCCTGAAAAGTACCGAAAATGCGGTCCCAGATAATCAGGCACATACCCATGTTCTTGTCAAGATACTGCACATTGCTGGCGTGGTGTACGCGGTGGTGCGACGGTGTAACCATAATGTATTCCAGCCAGCCCAATTTGCCGACATATTCCGTATGCACGATAATGCCGTAAATCTGCGTCAGCGAATACATGATGATGATATCCGCCGGATTGAAACCAATCAATGTGAGCGGAATGAAGTACACGAACCGGTACAAAGGCTGAAAAACCGACGATCGGAAACCGGTGGTGAGGTTAAAATGCTCGGAGGAATGATGCGTCACGTGCACCGCCCAGAAAAGCCGACAATGATGATCCACATAATGTAATGTGTAAAAGGCGAGGTCTTCCAGCAGAAAAAGCAGCAGCCAGTAGATGTATGGATTTTCAATGGGTGCAACAATTGAAAAATGATAGAACCAAATCAGTATACCAACGTAAACGGCCCGGAACAAAAGATCGATACCGCCATTGGCCAGCATTAAAAGTGCATTGGTGAGGCTGTCACGGAAAGAGTAGGGGGCGCGTACTGCTGCGTCGCTGTGGTGAGAGCGGTATGTTAAGAAGATTTCCAGGCTGATCAAGCACAGATAAAACGGTGTGGACAGCTTTAAAAGTAAGTCCTCAAAGTCATAAGTACCAGGCATAGTTGTCTTTTCAAATACGTACAAAGATAGCTGAGAAGAGAAATGTAAAATTGGTTGTACTGATTTCTAAGAAATTTTTAATTCAGCCACATGAGTTACATACATTCTCTGTAATGAGACATTTATTTCAACTGTAACCCCTATTCAACTAATAAAATTTCAGCTTATGCTCTAACTAAGTGAAATACCCACCTTAGTTGATCATTTTGCGCAAAGCTTTTCTCAATTCTTCGTTTTTAAACTTTTTTTGAAGAATGATAGGAGCTGCGATGCGTTCACGGCAATCGAACAGCGAACATCTTTCACAAGTCTGGTTCACGTCCCGCGATGGTAGCAGCGGGTCTTGCAGAAATGCAAGCTTTTCGCGCGTTTGGTCGTCGAGGTAAATACCCATGGAAACGCTCACATTGAGATTCGGGGTAGGCGACATGGGTTGGGCAAAACTGATGACCAGATATTGATCCTGCGTATCAATGTAAGTTGATTTTTGCGCTTTACAAAGGATCCGTGGCTGCTCCTTGTGTTGAATGATTTCAGCAAGGTCGTTGAGTACGGTCAATGCTACCCACCTCCGGCAATAATGTTCGTCTCGGACCGTGTGCGGATAATGTTTTCTCGAAATGTGCATTTCCTTGGTCATATCGAACAGGTTCTGTCCGACGAAATTATTAAACCGCGAGAAAAAGATCTGGTTAATGCCGAAGTAGCGCGGCAGAATGTTACTGAGCCGGTAACAGAACGACTCCGGAGTGGTATTGAAATGGTGTATCAGGTCAATGAGCTTCTCGGGCTGCCAGGTTTTTTGGGCAAAAAAATCGGCGATCGCCGGCACCAGCAAACTTCTCTTAATAATGATTCCGCTGGCAAAGTAGGAGGCCTTGAAGTTATTCAGAAGTTGCTCAAATGATTCTGCTTCGACTAGTGCAGTTGTGTGCAACCTGTTTTTCAGGTTCAGATAAAGATAGCCTATCTCGCGGCCGTAAATAAATGCCCGCTGAACGGACGACAAATGCATATTGACCAATAACCTGCTGCCGGAAGCATTGGTAATCGTTAAAGATCGTACACTCGAAAATTCAGGATTGACCCTTTCATTAATGTTCTCGATCACATAATTGTAGCGGGTCCTGAGTATTTCGGCAAGGTAAGTTTCATCCAGCAACCTCTCAGGTTCTACCTGATTTTCAGTCAGAAAGCGTTCGGCTTCTGTTTCAATGTCCTCGAAATAATTGTCGTGCATTTCCTGGTAAGTACGAAGCGCAGAGAAATAGAATTTCTCGATCGACATATTATAGTTTCGCGCAATTTCAATGAGCGTGCCCACAAATGCACTGATCTTCATAGGGGCGTCGGAGAGGATCTCCAACAGGTTGGCAGGATCGATTCCGAACAGTTCGAGTGGTAGCTCGGTCAGGATATTAGAGCTCAGGAGGTCGGAAATGGGTTCCAGCCGCTTACTGAGCTTTAACGAAACGAGGGTATCGTAATCGACATCCATTGCTGCCGCTAATGCGAGGATCTTGTCGGATTTGGGGTATTTTTTTCCTTTTTCAATCTCGTTAATGTAAGAAATTGACAAGCCTGATTTCTGGGAAAGCTCGCTGAGTGACAATCCTTTATCAAGCCTGAGTTGTTTCAGTTTTAAACCAAAAACCAACCTTACATTATCTGTATTTATTGCCACTTTGCTATGCGATGGGAGCCTGATGCGAGGATTTGCGTACAGGCAATTTAGTTAAAGAAACACAAAAGTAGAAATCGGCGCGGTATTCCTCGGCAAGACCGAAAACAAAAAGCGGAACCATGCCCATGCACGTTCCGCTTTTTGGAATTGATTCTGTTGATGAAATATCAGAGAATAGAGAAACCCAGTGTCGCCTGGAATAGATTTCCTTTTTTACCAAACTGGTGGGCAGTCGTCGCATTGTCAAATTTGATCTTTGCGATTTCTGTAAAATTACCCTCGTAACGCACATCCAGGCTCAGTCGCCCAAAATCCACACCTACACCGGCCTGATAACCATAAGCCAGGCGGTTTTTGAATTCAGCATTTGAATTTGAACCGGCAATTTGATCGAATGAATCACCCAATTTACCGTTGTTTGACAGTCTTAATGAAGCCATCGGGCCTACGTTAACCCTGAAAAATTTCGCAACACGTACACCGAAAAGTATCGGTACGTCCAAATTTGAAAAGCGTACATCGACTTTGCCGTCCGAATTTTGTACACCGTCTTCATACACATTGAATCTTCCTCCTTTTTGAGAAAGCAACACTTCCGGTTGAATGTAGAATGTTTTTCCAAATCTGAAAAACACACCTCCCACAAAACCCAGCGACCGGTTATCGTTATCTTTAAAATCAAAGGCATTGCTGCTGTTAGCAATGGACAAGTCGTTACTGCCATTGATGTTAGATAAATTAGCACCCGCCTTGATGCCAAACCGGAAAGCAGGATCATACTGTGCCGTCGCCCCGTGCGCAATTAGCAAAGCAAATAGCGCAATCATAATGTTTTTCATAGCAATCAGAATTAAATGAATTTGTATTGATACTGCCACAGCAGATCAAAACTCATGCCGTTTGCAAAGGGGAGCGATTACAGTTTAAATGGGCATTTGTTTCTACAAACCCGCCGGTTTTGAGAATGGTAACATCGTAATGTCGGGCTGAATGACCTTTATGCAATCAAAAAAAGCTATTTTTGCGCTCGATTTACAAAAAAAGAAGCACCGGATCTCACAAAACAGGGG
>NZ_JBDSFX010000093.1:0-18347 GCF_039919315.1 Dyadobacter sp.
GGCCGGAATGATGGCCGATGCGATCATTCACAATGGAAAGATCATTTCCTGCGGCAATGGAGGCTCCCACTGCGACGCCATGCATTTTGCAGAAGAGCTTACTGGCAGATACCGCGACAACCGCCGCGCACTGCCTGCCATTGCTATTTCCGACGTGAGCCATTTGAGCTGTGTGAGCAACGATTTTGGATTCGAATATGTGTTTTCAAGATATATTGAAGGACTGGGACAGCCGGGAGACGTGTTGCTTGGACTCAGTACAAGCGGAAACTCTGCCAACATTATCCGTGCGGCCGAGGCAGCGAAAGCGAAAGGAATGAAAGTGATCATTATGTCGGGTAAAGACGGGGGCAAACTGGCTGGCGTCGCAGACGTTGAAATCCGTGTTCCGCACTTTGGCTATGCAGACAGAATTCAGGAAATTCACATCAAAGTGATCCATATTTTCATGTTACTTATTGAAAAAATGGTCTTAACGGACTAAATTGAGCAGATGACTTGCACCGTCTTTAATCCGTTACCTTATGAACGTACGCCCTTCGGCCATCATACTACTGAATGATTCTATTTTGACCTTGCGTTATTGCTACGGCGATACGGAGGTTTTTGCATTGCCTGGCGGAAATCCTGATCCCGGCGAATGTCTTTCCGAAGCACTTGTACGTGAACTTGATGAAGAACTGGGAATAGTAGCTGAGGTCCAGACAATGGTTTTCTGCGGCGAGGTAATCTGGCATGAAATCAAAAAAGAAACGCTGCATATGGTATTTCAAACTGAGATCACCGGAATTCCTAAGTTGAATCCGGTCCATACTACAGCCCTGGAAATAGTCTGGATGCCGATTGCAGCATTAGATACAAAACTATTATACCCTAATGTCGGCAGGCAGATTATCGGGTTTTATGAAAAATCATTGCATACGGGTCACATTGGCGTTATTGACCAGCCTTATGTAAGATAATCTGGTTTTTTGAAGCGGGCAGATATTTTCGCCTTCATTTCTATAAAAGAGAAAGGTACCGTACCTTTGCGTTTTTAACAGGCAGCAGGGTAAATGGAAAACGAAAAGAAGGAGAAATTATCCAACTTCCTGCTACGGCGCACGGAGAAGGATGTATTGTCAAGAGGGCGTTCCATTTATAGCAGTGGTGGCTTAAAAGTTTCCAAACTTGATTATAATGGTCCGGGTAACGCTGAGTTCAAAGTCAAAAGCGACTATTCCATTCAGTACTACCAGATTTACATCAGGGATTTTCTGACTCCCCAGATCACGACGGAGTGCTCATGCCCTGACAAAAATGGTCTCTGCAAACATCGTGTTGCAGCTATTTTGTACATTCTGGACAAGATGCCTACGATCAAGCAGGTTGTTCACGAAATGGAGGATACGGTCATTGATCTTCCCGAAATAAAAGAGATGCAGCTGCGGAACCTCGTGCTGGACGAAACCTGGAAAAACAAGGATTCGATCGGCCAGGTTGATATTATTTCCGCCAAGGAAGGTGAAGCAGAATGCGTAGTCCATGAAAATAATCAGGACTATTCGGTCACATTCCAGCGGATCAAGAACACCAAGCAGGTACATACTACCTGTACATGTGGTAAAAAGCTATGGGTACCACTTTGTGAACACAAGCTGGCGGCCTTGTTGAAACTGCGGGAAGAGCTCGGCGAGAAAGCATTTGAGGTCATGCGCGACCTCACGGTTGAGAAAAACAACCTCCTTGCCGAATACGGATACTCACTGGACGATACTTTAAAGGATAAGTTTGACTTCCGCCTCGATGAAGACGGGGGCCTTTTGCTGATCAAAATGGACCCTTCTTTGCAAAAAGTAGGGGAGTACCAGGATTGGCAAACGCTCAGGCAGCGGATATTGCCTGCACAAAATGTCACATTCAATATTTCTTCGGCTGACAGTGGGCAGGAGGAAGAGGACAGGATATCTATTTTTGTTTTTTGGCCAAAAGGGAAAAACCATTTGCTGGACATTGGTTTCGGTGTTTTTTCGGTCAAATACAGCTCCAAATCTGAAAAGGTTACCAATATCCGCAACATAGCGGGAGGTTCCAGCCATTATTATTCGGCAGATGAAATCCCTGTGCTTACGGAAGCAGATGCGCGACTGGTACGCGTAGCGAAGCATTGGGAAGAAGGGCTACAAAAGTTCATCAGGAAGCAAGGCTGGGCTTATAATGCTTACCTGCATTTTGATGATGTAAGCCCTGAGCAGCGTTACGAAGCCAGAAATTACGTAGGAAAGCAGATTAACAGGATCTTCAATGATCTCGATGGCGACCGATTGTTCCTTTCGGATGGCGACTACATTACCAGTAATAACCAGCTGACGCAGCTGGAACTGCACCGCGAGCCGGTCAAATTGTTTTTTGTTTTAACAGAAGACAAAGAGTTTATCACACTCAATCCATACGTCGAATTGCAGCCTGGTACACCTTTGGAACTGCAAAAAGTGATTTCGCTCGACAGTTTCTGGCTGGGTATTCATAACGAAAAGACACTTTTCCGGTGGGCTGGTCTTAGCGAGGCTGAAATGGTCGCGTACCTGGGCCAGAACGGATACAAGATCAGAGTTAAAAAGGATTTCTCGGAAGGTTTTTTGAACGAATGGATCATTCCGGTTACGGAGCAGTTTGATGTGATTTTTCAAACCCGTCACGAAGTACAGAGCCGCTTATTGCCTTTCCGCAAGCCAAAGATCTATCTCAAAGAAGACGACGCCAATTTGCTGATCGTGCCATCATTTGTGTACGAAGGAGAAGGTGAATCAGGGGAGATAGAGTTTCTGCACGATCAGCGGAGAACTAAGACCAGCTTTGAAAATAACCAGATTACAATGCTCGAACGAGACCAGCAGGCCGAAAATTCGGTTTGGGAATGGTTGAGGGCGTTGCATCCCGGCTTTGCGCACCAGGCAGGGCAACCGTTTTTCTACGTTCCTTTCGACAATGTGATGAAGGAAGGCTGGCTTTTCAATTTTGTTGAGGCAGTCGGAAAAAAGCAATATGACTTACTGGGCTTCAAGGATCTGAAAAAAATGCGTTTCAATCCAAACAGAGGTACCGTGAAGGTGAATGCCTCTTCCGGGATTGATTGGTTTGATATGCAGATTGAGATCATGTTTGGTGATCAGAAAGTTTCGCTTGCAGACGCCAAAAAGGCATTGCTAAAAAAGCAGAAATACATTCAACTCCAGGATGGTTCTTTGGGCGTTCTTCCCGACGAGTGGATCAGCAAACTGGAACCGCTTCTGCAATTTGGAAGAGTGGATGGCGAAAATATTCATTTGTCCAAAATTCACTTTTCGCTGATCGACGAGTTGGTTTCTGAACTCGACAATGAAGAGGTATTTCGCGAATTGTGGGAGAAAAAGCAGAAGCTACTGAATTTCAAAGAAATACCAAATGTGCCGCTTCCCGGAAATGTAAATGCCACACTGAGACAATACCAGGAGGAAGGGTATAAATGGATTAATTTCCTGGATGAATTCGGCTGGGGCGGCTGTTTGGCTGACGATATGGGTTTAGGTAAAACCTTACAGATGCTGACATTCCTGCAACAGCAAAAGAACATTAATCCCGAACATACGAACCTTGTCGTAGTGCCTACTACCCTGATTTTCAACTGGCAGGCAGAGGCGACTAAATTTACCCCGGACTTAAAATTATATGTTCATCGTGGCATGACGCGGCGGAAGGACATTAATTTTTTCAGAGAATATGACATCATTCTGACGACTTACGGTACGATGCGCAGCGATGTGGAGTTGCTAAGGCAGTTTGATTTCCATTATATAGTGCTGGATGAGGCGCAGGCCATTAAAAACCCTGATTCGCTCACATCCAAGGCATCGCGGTTGTTAAGGGCGAAGAACCGCCTGACCATGACGGGTACCCCGGTCGAAAACAACACCTTCGACCTTTATTCTCAGTTTGAATTCCTGAACCCGGGAATGCTGGGCCACGCAGACTTTTTCCGTACGGAATACGCTACACCGATTGACAGGTATCAGGATAAAGAAAAGGCTGCCGAATTGCGGAAGCTGGTATACCCTTTCATGCTCAAAAGGACTAAGGAAGAAGTAGCAACCGACTTGCCTGACAAAACGGAGACGATATTGTTCTGCGAAATGGGCAACAAGCAGCGGAAGGTTTACGACACATTCCGTGAGCGCTATCGCCAGGAAATTGCCGAAAAGCTTGCGACCGAGGGATTGAATAAAAGCAGTTTCCTCATTTTGGAAGCATTATTGAAACTAAGACAGATTTGCGATTCGCCTTCGATTTTGTCGGGCGATGAAGACTTTGGCAATGAATCGGCCAAGCTGGAAGAGATCACAAGGGAGATAGAAGAGAATGCGTCTAATCATAAAATATTGATTTTCAGTCAGTTTTTAGGAATGCTCGATTTAATCCGCAAGCATCTTGAAAAAGTAAACATACCTTACGAATACCTCGACGGGCAAACTGTGGACCGGGCTGGAAGGGTTAACCGTTTCCAGAGCGATCAGACGTGCCGCGTGTTCTTAATGAGCCTGAAAGCGGGTGGCGTAGGGCTAAACCTGACCGAAGCTGATTACGTGTATCTGGTTGATCCCTGGTGGAATCCCGCTGTGGAGCGCCAGGCCATTGACCGCACGCACCGGATTGGTCAGACGCGCAAAGTATTTGCTTATAAAATGATTTGTAAGGATACGATTGAGGAAAAAATTCTTTTGCTTCAGCAGCGGAAGCAGGATTTGGCGGAAGATCTGGTAGGAGGAGAATCGGGCTTTATTAAAAAGCTAAGTCAGGATGATATTATGGGATTATTCAGCTAAGCCGGACATTGGTTTAGTTGAAGCCCAGAATTTTATTTCCGGAAGAAATATTAAGCAAGTTTTGGTTGAGCAATTTGGCAGTAGCCGTTTTTGAGGTACTGTCAACAGAAGCAAATTCGAAAAGTTGGGTATTTTTCAGTGCATAAGCCTCGCGACCAGTCATTTTGACATTTTTATCTGCCAATGCACTGCCACTTAAATTTTCTGACGGGGAATTGTACATTTTTTCCACACTTCCACTCCTGATGGCTTTATAGCGGGCTTCTTTTTGTAATACGCAAAGAATTAGTAAAAAGGATGCTATGAGTAAAGTACGATGATTTTTCATAATTAAATGGCCATGTGTTAGGGTCCAATTCAGACAACTACACCACAAAGAGCAAATTTCAGGCCAGAAGGTTGGAAACGAGAAAAAAATATTTTTAATAGAAAAAGGCCCTTACCGATTAGTATGGGCCTTTTTTAACTATTTCTTTATATTACTGCACAATAGCGGTAAACTCTATTTCGACCAGATAGTCAGGAGAAACCAGTTTACTGATTTCGTAAATTCCGGTAGTCGGTTTAATGTCACCAAAAAACGCCCCATGCGCCCGGGCGATTTCGTCAAAAAGAGTGATATCGGTGGTGAAAATCCGCGTGCGAATTACATCGCTCAGGCTCGCCCCGGCGTCTTCCAGCACCTTCGCAATTCTTTCAATAATGTTGTTGGTCTGAGCAAAAGCATCGTCGGCTTTCACTTTTTCTCCGTCTACAATGGCTACTGTTCCGGCAACTTCCACGATGTTCCCAATGCGTACCGCGCGGCAGTACCCCATTTTGTCCTCCCAGGGCGACCCGGAAAGTATATTTTGTCTTGGCATATAATTGGGTTGATTTTTGAAATGTAAATATAATGTTGAGGCGAATAATTTCACCTCTCCTCCTCCCAAATCGCCATCGCCAGCCGGATCTGGCCATAGTCAAACTGCTCATTAAGCAGCTCGAATAATGGTTTCAGTGGATCATTTTTTCCTACCTGGATTTCCTGTGCGGCCTGAATGATGGTGTTGTAGGCTTTTTTGTCGATCAATGCTTTGAGATCAATGTCGTGGCCGTCTTCTTTCAGCTTTACCAAATGAGAGATGATCGTTACCGTACTAAGGTTTCTTTTTTCGGCCAGATCATTCAGTAAATAGCCTTCCTTGTACAGATCCAGCGTTTCAATGTAAGTCATGCCTTTGATGACCCTCGTTCCTGGTTTCGTATTTTCTTTTGCAAATGACAAGATCTCATTGATAAATGTTTCTCCGTATCGCCGGAACTTCTCAGCCCCGATCCCGGAAACAGCTTTCATCTGCGCCTCGGAAACCGGCTTTTTCTGTGCCATTTCGGATAATGTAGCGTCACTGAAAACAACATACGGAGGTACTGCAAGCGCGTCGGCCATTTGTTTCCTAAGCATCCTCAGTCTTTCAAACAAGGCATCGCGAATGATCTCCTGCTTGGGTTTTTCCTTTGGTAACAGCTCATCTTCCTTGGCTTTACGCTCGCTGATCGGGATGAATTTCACAAGCTCTACCTTCCGTTCGCCTTTTAAAATCTGCCTGCTGACCGGATTGAGCTTAAACGAATGTCCTTCATCGTAAGCAATGTCCATAATACCGGAATTCAAAAGCTGGCTAATGTACTCCGCCCATTCTTCGCCGCGGAGCTCGATACCAACGCCGAATGTAGGCAGGCGCTCGTAGCCATGTTGCAGTACATTCCGGTTGCGACTGCCTCGCAAAATGTCAATCAGCATACCCATTGCTATCTTCTGATCCGTGCGGGCAATGCCTGACAATGCTTTTTGAGCAATGACAGTAGCATCGAAACGGGTTCTCGGGTTGCGGCATACATCGCAGTTGCCGCAATCCTTTTCTACGGCTTCATTGAAATAGCTTAGCAAAATCCGTCTGCGGCAAATATCGGCCTCCGCATACTGTTTCATGCGGTTGAGCTTCGCATGCAGCAATTCCTTCTGCTCGGCCGACTGATCGGAATTATTGATCATATCCTGCCTGGTAATAATGTCTAGGTAGCTGTAAAACAGCACTGTATCGGACGGTGAGCCATCGCGACCAGCCCTGCCTATTTCCTGGTAGAAGCTTTCCACATTGGAAGGCAGGTTATAGTGAATGACCCAACGCACATTGGATTTATCAATACCCATACCAAAAGCAATAGTCGCTACGATCACCTGAATGTCGTCTTTCAAGAATTGCTCCTGAACTTTCGAACGTTTATCAGCGGCCAATCCTGCATGGTAAAATTCTGCTTTAAAACCTGCATTCCGCAGACTGGCTGCCACAGTTTCCGTGCTTTTGCGGCTCAGGCAATATATAATACCAGCTTGTCCGTCGTGTTTACCAATAAAACTTTGTATCTGCTGTAACCGTTTCCGGCCTGGTAACACGCTCAGATTAAGGTTAGGACGGTCAAAGCTGGCAATGAATGTTTCGGCGTGCTCGATGTTGAGCTGCTTCAAAATATCCCTGCGCGTAACCCGGTCCGCGGTAGCGGTGAGCGCAATGATGGGGACATCGGGAAAGCGTACTTTAAGGCCGATTAACTGGCGGTATTCAGGACGAAAATCATGTCCCCAGGAAGAAATACAATGTGCCTCATCGATGGCGAAAAGACATACATTCCATTCCCGCAGGAACTCGAAGGTATTACCGGAAAAAAGCCTCTCAGGAGCAATGTAGAGCAATTTCAACTCGCCTACTTTCGCCTGCCACATCACCTGGTCCTGCTCAGCAGAAGATAATGTGGAGTTCAGAAATGCCGCATTGACGCCGTTTCCACGCAATGCTTCCACCTGGTCTTTCATCAATGCGATCAGCGGAGAAATCACTACCGTGAGTCCATCGCGGAGGATGGCGGGAATCTGAAAACAGACGGATTTTCCACCGCCAGTGGGCATAAGTACAAGACAATCACGGTTTTCCATAACAGTATCAATGATCTGAGACTGCTGTGGGCGAAAGGAGTCGTAACCGAAATATCTTTTTAGTGCGTCTAGTTTGTTGTCTGACATTTTAGCAATTGTAAGTAGGTATTATTTCAAAATATTTTCTCCTTCACGGCGCAAAAATAGGCACTCAAAACTGATACATCACCTGTGCTTTGATTTCGCTCCGCTTATTTCCTTCAATTTCATTCAGGCCTGAACTGATCTTGTCCAGCTTGGCATACCTCGTCTGCGACCATCGTAACCATATTTTCAGGTCTTTGGTCAAATTATATCTCGCCATTAAATAGTGCCGGGTTCCGGTATCGTAATAAGCAGGAACGGAGAATGCATAAAGCATGTCTTTTTCATAAGCATATTGCCGGCTGTCGTAGTCATCTGTTTTGAAGAAAGCCAGTCTGCCACTGAATTCTATTTTTGCAAAATGCCATGTAACATCCTGAAAAACAGTTAGTCCATTCGATTTTGAAATATCCCTGTAAGCGAAATTTCCATATTGAAAACGCGTTCGAACAGAAAATCGCAGCGGAACTTCGTACTCTACATTGATCATCGCGGTGCGGCGGACAGTGGTCGACAGCGGAAGTGACGGCAGGTCGCCGGGCTGATTGTGTTGCTTGTGTTTTTCGTGGTATAGCATATAGGCATTGAACCGTTTATTGGGTTTGTAAAGTGTATGGAAGTAATAGTCAAAACCTTTCGAAGCCGCATCAATCTGGTATTTGAGCCACGGGAACCGGAAACGATCGGAGTATGCACTAAGCTGCCAGCGCCGGTTTGGCATATACCTCAGTCCTGCATAGGCGCCTGCCTCATTGATTGGCCGCGTGGATTCGCTCAAAGAATTTCCGTAAAATGTGTGAAAACTGCGGGAGTAATGTCTGGCTAGCAGCGACAAGTCCCATTTCTTTCCCAGTCCGGCGATTGCCCCCGCTAACAATCCGGTACCACCGCTTTTGGACACAGCACCTTCGCCGAAAAAGTGAAAATTCTGCCACCGGTAATCGCCATGTGCACCGGCCACGAAGTTTTGTTTACCCGAAAATTCAAAGCGATTGTAAGGAACGTCCCTCTTGCGGATCGTCGAATGATAGGCAGTATGCAGGAATGTAAAGCCCAGCTGTCCTTTTTGTGATGAGAGCTTATAGAGAATGTGCAAACCAACATTCCGCTCGGCGAGTATATTGTGTTTTTCGCGCTCGCTCGGTGTGCGGTGATAACCCGAAATGGGTAATGAGGTAGTGATAGCCTCGTCCAAAACTTGCTCCTGACTCGCGTCTCGCCGACTTCCTGAATAAAAAGCGGTGAGATCAATGTGGGAATGGATTGCATAAGTCGCGGCAATTCCTCTCAGAAAATTAGTTTCCACCACGGATGTATAGGGCCTGATTCCCAATGTGCTTCTGTAAACGGTCCTGATCACTTCCGATCCTTTGCCCAACGAAAATCCCGCGCCGAAGATCATTCCCTGGCCAGCCTGCACCTGATAGTCGCCTATGATCAGGTTTTTGAGCTTTCCGCGGTTCATGAGCTGTGCGTGAAATGACGAGAAGTCGATCCCGAATATTTGCTTTCCGGCTTCCCAGTTCCATAACTTTTCTCCCGCATCTTTCTCCAATGTAAATCCGAAACTGTAAGATCCGGTCCGGGCATTGCGATATCTCAGATAACCGTTTCCAGCGCGTCCCTGATACCGGGTGGTCGCATTGGAACCCGAATCTGGTATTATGAATCCTTTTTGCTTTTCCAATAACTTCCCTGATCGCAACATCAAAAAGTGCTGACTGGGGTTTTTGATTGACTCGCGAAATGATATGGGTTTCGGTTTGACAATTACAAAAGGCAATAGTTTCTGAATCGTAGCAAGATCGAAACCCGGAACGGCTTGTAACTCGTACAATGAAAGTAACGGTCCCAATTTTTCACGATAATCAAAAAACGAACGTAGCTGAGTTTCAGACAGGATCAAGGTGGCCGAGAGCTCGTCGGGAGTTGCTGTGTTCAGATCGAGCGGGCTTGCATACAACTGAACAAGAGATTCATACAGATCTGAATCTTCACTATCCTCAGCCGGGACTGGGAAAAGGCTTTGAATGAATTGAGCAATGTCGATTTCCTTGCGGGTAGGTTCCTGGGCGGAGAGAAGGCCAGGGAAGCTAAAATATATGCTGAACAGTAAAAGATACTGTCTCAGCGAAAGACTGTTATTCTTAAAAGCGTATGCATTTCTGAGGTGTTTTGGCATACGCTCTTTTTGGTTTGATGAAAGGTTAGAAGGCTTTTAAACTTAAATCCAGACTTCGTGCCTGATGGGTGAGCGCCCCGCTGGATATGCCATCCACGCCGGTTTCTGCCACAGCACGTAATGTTTTTTCAGTAATGTTGCCGGACGCCTCGGTTTCAAAACGGTCACCAATTCTTTTCACCGCCTCCCGCATATCGTCCAGCGAAAAATTGTCGAGCATAATGATGTCCACCGCTCCTACGCGCAATACTTCGTCAACTTCTGCCAGGTTCCTGGTTTCTATTTCAATTTTCAGGTCTCGGCCTGTTTCCTTCAAATATTTTCGTGCACCGGTAATCGCTGCTTCAATGCCTCCTGCATAATCCACATGATTATCTTTCAGCATGATCATGTCGTAAAGCCCCATTCGGTGGTTCACCGCTCCGCCGATTTTCACCGCCATTTTCTCGAATAAGCGGAAGTTGGGCGTTGTTTTACGGGTATCCAGCAACTTGACCGGCAAGTCGGCTATCAATGCGCTCATTTGCCTTGCATAAGTGGCGATACCACTCATTCGCTGCATAATATTGAGCACCAGTCGCTCCGATTTCAGGATTAATCGTGCATTTCCTTCCACCGTCAAAACGACGTCCCCTATTTTGACGGGAGAACCATCAAAAAGTAACACATTTATTTTCAGGGGGGGATCATTATAGTAAGCGGCGGTCTCTTCAAAGATGATATTTGCTACTTCTACACCTGCCAGAATACCATCCTGCTTGACCAGCAGCTTCGCGCGTTTGGTTGCATTTGCGGGCACAGCGGAGAGAGAAGAATGGTCTCCGTCGCCAATATCTTCCAGTAAAGCAAGCCTGACAAGGTTGCGTAGCTCATGCGGGTTAGTTTCCATTTTCGACTTAGATTAAATCAGTACGTTTGCTGGCGGTATGCCATGTTGTAGCGTATGGCAAATGTAAAAATGTTGGAGTTGGTAGCAACATTTACATCCTGAGATTTGATTTTCCTCATCTGATAACGACCGTCGAGGAACAGGTTATGGGCAAGCGAATAGGAGAGCCGCAAGTCCGTAAATGTAGTGGACGCTTTGATACCCTGACCGATTTTCTGATCCTTGTCTCCATTGCGGTTCACATTTCTGTCGTCATAATTTTTCGTAAGATCACTTCCGAAATTCATATACGGTCCGCTTGTAGGATCCTTGCCCTGCGTCGCCATCATAATGGTACTGTATGCGGATATTCGCGACGTGATCTTATAGCGAATTATACCCAGGTACTCCCTGAAATTGGCCCCTAGCGGGTGTGCGAGTGATTGTCCGTAATGCATATAATTTCTTCCGCCGTCTTTATGCGAATAGGTATACGGCCGGACTACATTGTATTCAGCCTGTAAATCGAGGTTTGGGACGCCGAATGCATCAACGTATTTTCCGCCAAGCTGGAAGCTGTATTTGTTAGTCCAGTATTTGCTTCCATTAAAAAGGTATTTGGTAAGAAACTCATCCAGAACGAATTGACTGTAGATAGAAGCTTTTTTGCCAACCAGCCATCGAAAGTCGAAACCCAGAATAGCATTGTCCTGGCTTCCCAGGTATGACTCCACGTACCGGTAAAAGATGATAGGGTTCAGATAATTCAGATCGTAACCTCCGCCTACTGAGTCACGATTAAAAACTTCGGCTTCGAATACTCCGAAATTGATCTTGTCGGTAATGTTAACGCTCAAGTGGTGAATAGCAGCGAATTTTTTATTCCTTAAAAGTTTACTGTAGGAATTATCACCAGTATTAACCATGCTCGTCCACAAATTGGTGTAATGAAACTTACCTAGCTGTGTATCAAGTCTGAGAAACAAATATGGGCTGCTGTTATCTGATAAAACCAATGATCGGTAGCCACTACCAAAGACATTGTAGTCGTGACCAAATTTGAGGTTAATGCTTTTAAGAGGACGGAATGTAATGTATCCTCTCGCCGTAAGGAAATCGATGCCATGGTTGCGGGTGACCTTGGCTAGTCCTTCGCCGGGGAAGCTATATTTTGTCTTAAAATCGTCGACATATCTCGGATAACGACCTTGATTGTCAGCTACATAAGTGTAAAATCCAAGCTTCTCATTAATCATTCCACGAATTTCCACACCGCGGCTAGTTCCCCACAGCGATTGGTGCGCAGTCGTGTCATAGCTATTGTCCTTTCCAATGAAATTGGTCGTCGTAAAATTGAAATGCAGATCAAAGTCCTTGTTGTGTATGCTGTATAAGTCGGCTGGATGATCGAAGAAGCGTCGTTTTTTTCCTGCGGGGGGATTTTTGAACCAGCCCAGGCGGGCCAGTTTATTATATTTTGCGGAATCGGTTGAAATCATTCCTTTGGTCCATTCCCAGCTGTCTTCGCGAAGGTAGTCAATGGTTTCCCAGTCCCGGTCGGTCAGATTGATGGTGCCTTCTTTCAGGAGTGAATCGGTCAGTGCTACTACCGCTTTTCTCTCAAACGGCTTGACATTGGAGTGAAAGCCTTCTGTAAACTTGCCGCGTTTGATTTCGAGACGGTCTATCAGATGGTAATAATCGTCATTAAAAGGTATAAATGAACTTTGTGCATGTACGTACGACAGGGTTATCAGTGTTAAAATCGATATTTTAAAAAGCCGGATAATTCCTTGATACATAGGCAAAAAAAATCTACTATTCACACCAACTGATCTCTTTCGGATAATTTTTCAAATAACTGTTCCAAATTACGTCAATGAATTTGTATTATCTTGCATGGAGTAGTTTAAAAAACTGGCCAACCTATGTTTTTACTTTCCCAAAAGCCCTCCATTGCCGATCATTATCTGGCCGAACTTAGAGATGTAAATGGTCAGAAAGACCGGATGAGGTTTCGTAGAAATATGGAGCGTGTCGGCGAGTTGTTGGCTTACGAGCTTTCAAAAACGCTTACTTTTAAAACCGAGAAAGTAGAAACTCCATTGGGACAAGCGTCATCCAGGTCACTCCTGCAGCCTGTTGTACTGGCGACCATCCTGCGCGCCGGGCTCCCTTTCCATCAGGGTTTTCTCAGTATTTTTGACAGAGCGGATAATGCCTTCATTGGCGCATACCGGGGACATCATATCAATGCGGAAGAGGAGTTTACGGTCGAAATGGACTACATTACCAGCCCTGACCTGACCGGTAAAATACTGATCCTCATAGATCCGATGCTTGCTACGGGTCGGTCGATGGAAAAAGTATACCATGCTTTGCTACGCTTTGGGATACCTTCTCAGACTCACATTGCTTCGGTCATAGCCAGTCCGGAAGGTGTGGATTATTTACAAAAAAGAATTCCGCACTGCCGTTTATGGCTCGGTGCAGTCGACCAAAAACTGAATGAACAATATTACATTGTTCCCGGCCTGGGCGATGCGGGCGATCTGGCTTACGGAGAGAAATAGCTTTTCGGTCAGTTCAGCAATTCATCAAATGCAATGGATACGTAATAGGTGGAGCCTACATTGGGGCTTCCAAATGCCTGTATGTAAGATTTTCCAAAGAGATTAGTACCGCCAATTTTAATAATCGATTTAAGAGATCTCACTTTCATACTTACCTGCGCATCCAGATTACTAATGGCAGGTACCTGTGTGTTTGAGAAAATAGGTACTTCGGTCGTAGTAGGTATCGTGAAGCTCGATTCCCACACAAATGCCTGCTGGTAACGGTACACTATATTGAACCCAAATGCGCTGCCGCTCGTGATCCTTTTTCCGAAGCTCACATTATAGCGATATTTGGGCGTATTGAACTGCGAATATTCCACTTCTGCCGACGGTTTGAAATCGGTAATTTCATTGTTAGCCACGTTACCTCCCACATTAAATCCTTTTGGTAAAGCATAATTGAGGCCAATCGCGAAGCCGCGGGTGGTAATGGTCTCATTGGTGTTCACGGCGCGCGCAAATCCGTTGAAATTTCCTACGCCAATTCCCGATTCAATGGGCAGCCCGGGTGCCGCCGCAGCGGTGGGAACGACAATGACCGCGCCACCTATAAAGTCTTTGTACTTGCTGATGTAATAATAGGCGTCGATAAACAATTTCTTGGCTATGATCCCTTTATAACCGATTTCGTACGATGCAATGCGTTCTGGTTTCAGTTTGGCTACTTTATATTTAGGCAATTTTTCCAATGCATACGCTTTGGCAAGATCCGGAACCAGCCCGGGCACCTGCGCGGCGAGGATACCGGGAAGCTGCGCCGATAGTACGCCCGGTAATGTCTGGTTTACACCCGCCGCGACCGCAGCCTGGATCGCATTGGGGTCGTTGGGAACCGTGCCTGCTGCTACCGCCTGGTTGACCAAATTCGTTACCTGGGCTGTCACGGCCTGGGTAATGGCAACGGTCGCTTGCTGGGTTACTGCGGCCGTGGCGTAGTTAGTGGCGCTGGCTACAATGCTTGGGTCACTGGCGATCAATTGTTTAATGGCAGTCTCAGATAAATTTTGTCTCAAAATACCTCTCGAAAGCCCATAACGCTCGTCAAACTCCGGTAAGCCGCCTACCAGCGTTCCTGATGGCGTTTTTAAGTCGATGTACTGATTTTGCGTGGTTGGAATGCGAAAGCCGGTCTGGTAGGAAAGGCGGATATTTTGTTCTCCGAAAGAAGTAACTGCTGAAATACGCGGCGTGAATTGCCCGTCGAAATTTTCATTCTTGTCATAACGGATCGAACCGGTTAGTTTTAAATGATTAGACAACAAGTTCTTACCAGCCTGCACAAATGCTCCGTACTCATTAATAGGAATCGTCCCCGTTCTTCCCTCTTTGTTATCCGCAAATAAAGTACCACCCGACCTGAGCCGGTATCTCCTGTAATTGGCACCAGCGAGCAGTTCGATAAACTTCACCTCATTTTTGAAATTATAAAAGCCTTCAATATGATATAGCTGCGTTTTGTCGGCAAAACCGCCGCCGCCTTCTACAATGGGCGAATTTCGGTACTTATCCAGCAATTGCGTAAAAGCAGGTGTTCCGGGTTTGGGCATTCCCTGGTCTGCAAATTGCCTGGCCGCGAGATGAGCCTCTTCTTCCGTCATTCCACTGGCACGGCTGGTCGCAAAAGCACCCGTGTATTCTCCAAACCAGGTACTGTGCGCTTTATAGCCATTTAACATTGAAACGGCCGCAAGACCTGATAGATAGGACTTTCCGGATCTTTCCTGGGTGGTATACGCCCGTAATGTGAAATTGTCTCCGCGTAATTCCAGCTTAGCCTGGGTCAGGTTGAAATCCCTGAGCGAATACCGGCCGGTACCCGTGTAAACGGTCGTTCCATAGCCATAATTCACCTGCGCTACCGCTTCGATCTTTTCATTGATACGATAATGTAGTGCAGCATTGGTTTTGAAACTCTTGGTGTTGTAGTCTACCAGGTCTTTTTCAAGATACCCGGTGCGGCTTACAAATGTGCTGGGTACGAGTCCAACGGCCTGCTGCGGAATGAGGCCGTTTGCTGCCAGTGTTTTGGCCACAGCATTGATATTGGTCTGAACTTCGTCACCGTAGGTATTCATGCCGTCGTAGTCAGGATCTGTGCCTTTTCCGCGGGTAGGGTCGGGGTTTCCGCCTACATTCAGATTGGTATAGTTGGTCGCTTCCCAGTCTTTGGCCTGGATGTAAGAGAAGTTAACCTTGAATGCAAATTTGTTATTAAAAGCCTTCGCATACCGGATCGTGGCGTCGACAAACGGGGTAGTGGCATCCTCCCGGTGCGATTCGTGCATGACGCCGCTTTTCACGCTGGCACTCAATCCCTGATAAAGGAATGGACTCTTGCTGTTCATCAAAATAAGACCATTAATCGCATTGGGGCCATATAATGCTGAGGCAGCACCAGGCAAAACCTCCACGCTTTCCACGTCCAGCTCAGACAGACCGACAATATTATCAATCGGGAAATTCAGTCCGGGCGCCTGATTGTCCATCCCGTCGATCATCTGAACAGTACGCGGATTTCCAGTGCTCCCGAAGCCCCGCATGTTGATGGATTTGAATAAGACGCCTTGAGTGGTCATATCAATGCCTTTCAGATTGGCGAGTGCGTCATAGAAGTTAGTGGCAGGAGAATCGCGGATTCCCCGGATATCCATTTTTTCAATGGCTACCGGAGATTTCATGACACTTTCCTCTACGCGGGATGCAGAAACTACGATCTCTTTTCCCAAAACCGCCTGCTCGGCAAGTTTCACTTCGAGTTTGGAGACTCCTCCCGTTACTTCGATTTCCTGGGTTTGAAACCCGACGGAGGAAATAATAATGGTAAATGGCGGGGCTGATGTGGTCGAGAGGCTGAACTGACCTTTCGTGTCCGTGATCGTGCCGGTTACCTTTCCTTTCACTTGTATGCTCACGCCCACGAGGGGCTCTCCGGTTGAAAATTCGAGCACTTTACCTTCCAGATTGGTTTGTGCCCTGGAATTTATACTTAGCAGCAACGCCAGAAAAAAGAGCGAAAGCCGAAGTAGGGTAAAAATACGTTTCATGGTTTTTAATAGTTGAGCTGTTATAAGCAAGATATAAGAATTATCGAGATTATGATCATTATACAGTACTGTTTTTTCTTCGAATTATCTCTCAATTCAATTCCTTATGCTAATTTGTGCGTCTTTTTGGGCATTGATTTGGGCTATTACTGACTGTTTATCATTAGTTTTGAACAGTTTTCATAGTGTGAATAAAAAATTTGCCTTTCACAATGCAGGATACTTATGTTATTATAATGGCAGGAGGAGTGGGGACGAGGTTTTGGCCTTTTAGCCGGACAGATTTTCCAAAGCAGTTTCATGATGTGCTGGGAACCGGCAAAACACTTTTGCAACAAACGGTAGAGAGATTCGACGGAGTTTGCCCTATTGAAAATATTTATATTGTTACCAGCCAGGAATACAAGGAGCTTGTAAAAGAGCAAATTCCAGCGCTGAGCTATGATCAGATCCT
This sequence comes from Dyadobacter sp., assembly GCF_039919315.1. Taxonomy (GTDB): domain Bacteria; phylum Bacteroidota; class Bacteroidia; order Cytophagales; family Spirosomataceae; genus Dyadobacter. The sequence continues at coordinate 17,063 of NZ_JBDSFX010000093.1, forward strand.
GCTGGAACCGCACCGTCGCAATACCGCGCCGTGCATTGCCTATGCTTGCTATAAAATTGCTGCGCAGAATCCCAACGCCAATGTGGTAGTGGCACCTGCCGACCATATTATCCTGAAAGAAGAGGTATTTAAAGATACGATCAGGGTTGCCTTGGGTGCAACGCGTAACGAGGATATTCTGATAACGCTGGGCATTCAGCCTACCCGTCCTGATACCGGGTATGGATACATTCAATATATTCCGGACAAGCTCACGGTTAAAAAAGTAAAGTCATTTACCGAAAAGCCTCATCTTGAACTTGCATTGCAATTTTTGGATAGCGGTGATTTTGTTTGGAATGCAGGGATTTTTGTGTGGAATGTCAATTCGTTTAAAAAGGCGCTCGAAGAATTTCAGCCTGATATTGCGGAGATTTTTGGAGGAGGTGACCCGCATTACTACCTTGAATCGGAAGATAATTTTATCCAGCGCGCTTACCAGCATTGCGGCAGCATTTCCATCGACAATGGTATCATGGAAAAGGCGGAAAATGTACACGTTGTTTTGAGCAATTTCGGCTGGTCAGACCTGGGTACCTGGAAATCGCTTTACGAAGTTTCCGAAAAAGATGCGAATCTGAACGTAACAGATGGAAACCTGATCCTTCACAATACCACGAACTCCATCATTAAGACGCCCCAGGATAAATTGGTGGTCATTGACGGGCTCGATGGCTTTATTGTCGCGGAGTATGACGGCGTACTGCTCATTTGTAAAAAGGAAGACGAGCAAAAGGTCAAAGAATTTGTAGCCGAAGCCAAAGAGCTCAATCCGAAATATGTTTAAAGCCAACCGATAGGAAAGCCAGGTCGTTGAGGCCTGGCTTTATTGTTTCTGATTTTGTATATTTGTTTAGTGTCGAATTAAACAATACCTGCTATGTCTAGTCGGGAAATCAAATCAGAAGTAATACGACTGGTGAATACAGTCGATGCGGATCGTATGGAGGATTTGCTTTCCACGATTCGGGCTTTTACCGATCAACAAGATATAGACACAGATATTGATCACAATTCTCCTGAATTACTAAAAGAACTCAACCAATCTCTACAACAAGCCAAAGCCGGTCAGCTAATTTCTAACGGAGATGTCCTAAAAGAAGTAAAGCGTGTCTTACGAGCTAAAGTGGACTTCTCTGGCAAAGGATAATTACCTTGACACGGTATCTTACATTTACGATACCTGGGGAGAATCAAGTGCAGAAAAATTTACAGATAATTTGGAAACCAGTTTGAAAAACCTGGA